>JADJVD010000016.1 GCA_016716745.1 Hyphomicrobiales bacterium | reverse complement strand
CCCCGACCTTCGGCGCCAGCGCCTGCGCCAGCGTCATGATGCGCTGCACGCGCGCGCCCTGCGTGCCGAGCTTCTCGTGGAAGATCACGCCGAGATGGGCGAGCTTGCCCATGCGCTGGTCGAGGGGCTTGGCCAGATCGAGCCCGAGCGGGGCGGCGGCCTGCGCATAGTCCTTCGCGTCCGGCAGCGGCTTGCGGTCGGTCTCCCAGAAGTAGAGCGCGTCCGACAGGCGCGCCCGCACGACGCGGCCGTTGCCCGCCGCGATGGCCTTGCCGCCGTCGCTCGCCTCGATGTTGGAGACGAGGATGAAGCGATTGGCGAGCCCGCCATCCGCCTTCTTCAGCACGAAGCATTTCTGGTTGGCGCGGATCGTGGCGCGGATCACCTCGGCCGGGATGTCGAGGAAGCGCGCCTCGAACTCGCCCATCAGCGTGACGGGCCACTCCACGAGGCCGGCGACCTCCTCGAGCAGCGCCTCGTCCTCCACCACCTCGAGCCCCTGCGCCATCGCCAGATTGCGCGCGTCGTGGCGGATGATCTCCTTGCGCCGGTCGGCGTCGAGCACGACCTTGGCCTGCCGCAGCGAGGCCTCGTAATCGTCGAGCCGGCGCACCTTGAAGGCGCCGGGCGCCATGAAGCGATGGCCCCGCGTCTCGTTGCCGACGCTGACGCCCTCCAGCTCGAAGCGCACGACCTCCGGCTCCTCCGTCTCGGGGCCGAAGGTGCAGATCACCGAATGCAGCGGCCTGACCCAGGTGAGCGCGCCGGGCCGGGCCGAGGCCGCGCCCCAGCGCATCGACTTCGGCCACGGGAAGCCCTTCACGATGGCGGGCAGGATCTCGCCAGCACCTCCGCCGTCGCCTTGCCGGGCTTCAGCGTCGAGGCGACGTAGAACTCACCCTTCTTGGGGTCTTTCTCGATCGTCGCCTGATCGAGCGAGGCGAGCCCCGCGGCCTTGAGAAACCCGTCGATGGCGGCCTGCGGCGCGCCGACGCGCGGCCCCTTGCGCTCTTCGCGCAGATCGGGCTGGCGGGCGGGCAGGCCGACGATGGCGAGCGCGAGGCGCCGCGGCGTCGCAAAACTCTCCGCGCCCTCGTAGGTCAGCCCGCGCTCGACCAGCGCGTCGGCGACGAGCTTCTTCAGATCGCCCGCCGCCTGACGCTGCATCCGCGCCGGAATCTCTTCGGAGAACAATTCGAGCAGAAGATCGGGCATGGAGGTCGTCGCGCGGGGGCGCGGAAAAGGGACGCCGCGTTGGGCGAGCCGCGCGCAGGGTCAAGCGCGCCCGCGCTGCGACTGGTGTGGCGTGGCGGTGGCGCGTGGGGAGTGGGCCGCCGTCCGCGCCCGACGCGCGCGCCCAGATCAACCAGATCGTTTCCCGTCCCGACGTCTGCGCGGGGGCGGCCTGCGATCGCGATACGCGCGTGCGGGTGTCTGACGCGTGCTCGACATGCTGGCGTCCGGCGCGACGATCGATGCGATCCTCGCCGCGCGGCTGGCGCCGTCCGGGCGGACGGCCGCGCGGGTTATCCTGCGCCGCGCCGATGCGGGTCAAGAGCGCGAGAGTCGCGCCCCTTTTCATTTCGCCTCGTCTCGGCTAGCCGTTCGCAATCGAACGGGCTCAAGGGAGGCGCGCATGACCTATCAGAACATCCTCGTCGAGACGCATGGCAAGGTCGGCCTTGTCCGCCTCAATCGCCCGCAGGCGCTGAATGCGCTCAATTCGGCGCTGATCGCCGAGCTGAACCAGCAGCTCGACGCCTGGGAGCGCGACGACAACATCGGTTGCATCGTCATTACCGGCTCGGAGAAGGCTTTCGCCGCCGGCGCCGACATCAAGGAGATGCAGTCCAAGACCTATGTCGGCGCCTATCTCGACGATTTCATCACGGCGTGGGATCGCGTCTCGCGCGCCCGCAAACCCATCGTCGCGGCGGTCGCCGGCTTCGCGCTCGGCGGCGGCTGCGAGCTCGCCATGATGTGCGATTTCATTCTGGCGGCGGACACGGCGAAGTTCGGCCAGCCCGAGATCAAGCTCGGCGTCATGCCGGGGGCGGGCGGCACGCAGCGCCTCACCCGTTTCGTCGGCAAGTCGAAGGCGATGGAGATGTGCCTGACCGGCCGCATGATGGACTCCGCCGAGGCCGAGCGCGCCGGCCTCGTCTCGCGCGTGATCCCGGCGGCCGACCTCGTCGCCGAGGCGCTGAAGGTCGCCGCCGCCATCGCCGGCATGTCGCTGCCCGTCGTCATGATGACGAAGGAGTCGGTGAACCGCGCCTACGAGACGACGCTCGCCGAGGGCGTGCGCTTCGAGCGGCGCGTGTTCCACTCCATGTTCGCGCTCGACGACCAGACCGAGGGCATGACCGCCTTCGTCGAAAAGCGCCCGGCGCAGTTCAAGAACCGCTGAGGGCGCGGGCCGCCCAAACGAAAAGCCCGGCCGCGAGGCCGGGCTTTTTCAATTCTGGCGCCGAGTCCGACTGCGCGACCCTGCGGGGCGCGCCGGCGAGGTCTCAGGCCGACTTCTTCTGGCCGAGCAGCGTGCGCACGCGCGAGGCGAGGCGCGAGACTTTCCGCGAGGCGGTGTTCTTGTGCAGGATGCCCTTCTGGGCGGCGCGCATCATCACCGGCTCGGCGGCGGTCAGCGCGGCGGCGGCCGCCTCGCCATTGCCGGAGGCCAGCGCCTCCTCGACCTTCTTCACGAACGTGCGCATCCGGCTGCGACGGTTCTTGTTGACCGCGGTGCGACGCGCGATCTTGCGGACAGCCTTTTTCGCGGAAGCGGTATTCGCCATTTCGGTTCGATCCTAACGGAGACGCGGGCCACAGGCGCGCGAAAACAACAGAACTGAGCCGGCGCCTGCGACAGGCCCGGACGGTGGCGCGCTTATAGACGCGGCCTGCGCCTTGCGTCAACGTGGGAGCGCGCCGCGGGCCGCGATTCTCCGCATCGCGCATCATTTTTTCGCCGGCGCGCGCCTGGAGGCGAGCCATGTCCGAGGCCATTTCCGCTCCCGACCCGGGCGGGCTCGCCGATTTCGACGATCTCGAGTTCCACTACAATCCGCGCGTCGCGACGCCCGAGGCGGCCGCCCTCATCGCCGACTGGGACGCCCGCGCCAGCATCGCCCGCGCCCTCTCGCCGCCGCAGACCCTGCGCTACGGGCGCGGCGCGCGCGAGACGATCGACGTTTTCCGCCCGGCGCGCCCGCGCGGAACGCTGCTGTTCATCCACGGCGGTTACTGGCGCGCCCTCGCCAAGGAGCAGTTCTCCTGGCTCGCCCCGCCCTGGGTCGAGGCCGGGGTGACGGTGGCGCTGATGGAGTATCCGCTGTGTCCGGCCGTCTCGGTGGCGCAGATCGCGCAGGGCTGCCGGCGCGGCCTCTCCCGCCTCGTCGAGGCGCTGACGCCGGCCGAACGGCGCATCGCTGTCGCCGGCCATTCCGCCGGCGGCTATCTGGCCGCCGACCTCCTGACCGCCGACTGGGCCTCGCCCCCGCCTCTGGCCGGCGTCCTGTCCATTTCCGGCGTGTTCGATCCCGCCCCCTTGATCGCCACCAGCATCAACGCGGACATCCGCCTGACGCCCGAATCGGCCCGCGACCTGTCGCTGCTGGCGCGCGAGCCGCGCCTGGCCGCCCCGCTCGCCCTCGCCGTCGGCGAGCTTGAGCCAGAGGCGTTCCACCGCCAGAGCGACGCGCTCGCCTCGCGCTGGCACGGGCTCACGCCCGAGCGGCTGACCGTCGACGCGACCAATCATTTCACGGTTCTGGAGCCGCTCGTCGATCCCGCGAGCCAGCTCTGGCGCCGGCTCGACTACTGGCTCTGGCCGCGGCTTCTGGCCTGAGCCTCAGCGCCGCTGCAACAGCGCGACATAGGCGTCGAGCGTCTCGGCGATCATCTGCTCCTGCGAAAGCGCTGCAGCACATGCACGCGGGCGCGAATCGCCATCGCGTCGCGCGCCGAGGCGCCGAGCGCCAGCGCCTCGCCGATCGCGTCGGCCAGCGCCTCGGCGTCGCCCGAGGCGACGGTCCAGCCCGTGCGCTCGTTCGGCGCGGCGCGCGGGGCCGCGAGCACGGTCTCGGGCAGGGCGCCGACGTCGGAGACGATCACGGGCGTGCCCATCGCCTGCGCCTCCACGGCGATCCGGCCGAGGGAGTCCGGCTCGGTCGAGGGGGCGACGACGACGGCCGAGGCGATAGGCCGCCGGCATGTCCTCGCAGGCGCCGACGCGCCGCGCCACGCCCTCGAGCTTCTTGCGCGCGATGGCGTCGTCGATTTCGCGCGCCCCTCCGCGCGCGCCCGACTCGCCGGCCAGAATGAATCGCGCGTCGGCGACGCCGCGCTCGACGAGGCGCTTGGCGGCCTCGATCAGCACGAGGTGCCCCTTCGCCCCGCCAAGCCGGCCGGGCAGCAGCACGACGCGGTCGTCCGGCTCCACGCCCCCACGCCGCGCGCAGCGCCAGCACGCGTCGGGCGCCACCGCGCCGGCGGTGAAGGTGCGGGAAGTCCGCGCCGCGATGGATGACGCGCACGCGATCCTGCGCGAAGGGATGCAGCCGCGCGATCAGGCTCGCCGTGTAATCGGAGTTGGCGATCACCACGTCGCCGCGCGCCATCACCGAATTGTAGGAGACCTTGACCGAGGAGCGCCCGGAATAGGCGCCGAGATAGGTCGTCACGAACGGCGTCCTCGTCAGCCGCGTCGCCGCATAGGCGACCCAGCCCGCCGCGCGCGTGCGGGCGTGCACGATGTCGACGCGCTCCTCGCGGATGAGGCGCGCGAGCTTCGGCGTGTTGGCCGCCATCGCGAGCGGGTTGCGGCTGGACGCGGGAAAGGGAAGCCACACCCCGCCGCGCGCCTGCAGATCGCTCTACCTGGGCCCCGCCTTCGCCCGCCACCAGCGGGCGCGCGCCGGCCCGCCGGCGCCGCCCGCGACGTCGAGCGTCGCCGCGTCGGCGTGATCGAGATCGGTGACGATCTGCAGGATCGTCTTGCCGGCGAGCGGGCCTGCGCCGGCGTCGAGGAAATCGGTGCTGATTGCGTCATGGTGCGTGTGTCATCTTGCTTGCGTCGGGGGCGACGCCGGCGTTTCATGCGCCGCCCTCCGCCGGGCCCGCCCCGGCGCGCCAGGCGCGTCTCGAATCACCCCGCAAGGATAGTCCGCCCCGTGACTCGACCGCAATTTGCCGATCCGCCCCTCGTTCGCATCGAGAGCGGCGGCGTGCGGCTCGCCGCTCTGGCGCGCGCCGGCGATCCGGCGCGGCCGATCGTCGTGTGGCTCGGCGGCTTCAAGTCGGACATGCGCTCGACCAAGGCGAGCCGGCTCGACGCATGGGCGGCGGGCGCGGGCAGGGCCTTCCTGCGCTTCGACTATTCCGGCCACGGCGAATCCGGCGGAGATGCGCTCGCCCCGACCGGCCGGCTCGTTCTCGTCGGCTCCTCGATGGGCGGATGGATCGCGCTGCTCCTCGCCCGCGCGCTCGCCGGCCGCGGCGACGCCGCGCGCCTCGCCGGCCTTGTCCTGATCGCCCCGGCGGTCGATTTCACGCAGGCGCTGATGTGGGCCGGGATGCCCGAGGACGCGCGCGCCGAATTGATGCGCGCCGGCCGCTGGCTGCGCCCGTCGGATTATTCCGACGAGCCCTATGTCGTCACCCGCGCGCTGATCGAGGAGGGGCGCGAGCACCTCTTGCTCGGCAAGTCGCTGCGCGCCCACGCGCCCGTGCGCATCCTGCAAGGCATGCAGGACGCCGACGTGCCGTGGCGCCACGCGCAGACGGTTTACGAACATCTGGCCGCCGACCCGGCGACGATCACCTATGTCAAGGACGGCGACCATCGCCTGTCGCGCGAGGAGGATCTCGCGCTGTTGATCAAAGGCCGTCGAAGACATCGCCTGAGCAGGCGCGCCGGGCCGCAACGCCGCGCGCCGCGCCGATCAATGCGGCATGGCGCCGGCGCGCAGGCCGCGCGTCGCAACGACGAGCGCCAGCGCGCAGATCCCCATCGCGCTGGTGGCGATCGGCAGCGGCATCGGCGAGGCGCCGAGCGCATGTCCGAGAATCGCGCCGACGATGGCGCCCCGCCAGCGTCTGCGCGAAAGCCGATGAAGGACGAGGCCGCGCCCGCCCGGTCGGGGAACGGCGTCAGCGCCGAGGCGGTGCTGGCCGGCAGCGTGAAGCCGATGCCGCACATGTAGACCATCATCGGAACGATCAGCGCCAGCGGCTGCGCCGGCGCGCTCCACACGCCGACAAGCTGGCTCAGCCCGCCGACGGCAAGCAGCGTCGCGCCGATGGCGATGGACCGCGCCAGGCCGTAGCGATGCACGACGCGCGAGGAGACGAACGAGCCGGCCACGAAGGCGACGCAGCCCGCCCCGAAGGCGATGGCGAAGCCGAATTCGCTGAGGCCGTAAATCCCCTGCAGGATGAACGAGCCGACCGAGATGAAAGCGAACAGGCCGCTGAAGGCCAGCGCGTTGATCGCCGCATAGACGCGGAACGGCGCATTGGCGAGCAGCACGCCGAAGGAGCGGAAGATCGCCGCGGGCGAGACCAGCTCCGGCCGGCGCTCGCGCAACGTTTCGGGCAGCACGCTCGCCACGAAAGAGCCGAAGGCGACGGCGACGATCGCCACCGCCGCGAAATTCGAGCGCCATCCGAACGCCTGCTGCAACGCAGCCCCGAACACCGGCGCGACCGCCGGCGTGAAGCCCATGATCGCGGCCATGCGCGACAGTTCCCGGCCGGCCTGCGCGCCCGAATAGAGATCGCGCACGATGGCGCGCGCCAGGATCACCGGGCCCGCGCCGCCGAGCGCCTGCAACACGCGCGCGGCGAGCAGCACCTCGATCGTCGGCGCGAGCGTGCACAGCACGGAGCCGACGGCGAACAGCGCGAAGCCGAACATGATCGCCGGCCGGCGGCCGATGCGGTCGGAAATCGGGCCGTAGAAAATCTGCCCGAAGGCGTAGGCGGCCAGAAAGATCGACAGCGTGAGCTGCGTGTTCGCGGTCGTCGTGCCGAGGGCGCGCTGCATCTCCGGCATCGAGGGCAGGTAGATGTCGGTGGCGAGCGGCACCATCGCCGTCATCGTCCCGAGGATCAGCGTGGCCGCGAGCGAGCCGGGTTCAAAGCGAATGGACAATCGAGGGCCCGCAAGGGCGCCGCAACGGCGGCGCGCGCCCTTCGTTTAGGCGACTCGGCGCGCCTTGTCGACCGGCGCGGGCTCGTCGTCGACGCGCGGCGCCGCCGCGAGCGCGCGCGCGCCCGGCCCGTAGCGATGCAGGCTCGCCCCATGCGCGGCGAGCCACGCTTCGGCGCGATCCGTCTCCGGCGCGAGGCGCCGCGTCACCGCCCAGAAGCGCGGGGAATGATCGAGATGGGCGAGATGGGCGACTTCGTGCGCGGCCAGATAATCGAGCACGAGCGAGGGCGCGAAGATCAGCCGCCACGAGAAATTCAGCGCGCCCGTGGCCGAGCACGAGCCCCATCGGCTCGTCGTGTCGCGGAGCGACACGCTGCGCGCCTTGAGGCCCAGTGTCGTCGTGTGACGGGCGACCGCCGCCTCCAGATCGCGCCGCGCCTCGCGCCGCAGAAAATCCGCCACGCGGCGCGAGACGTGTTCGCCGCCGCCGGCGACGCACAGAAGCCGCGTCCCGTCCTCGCGCGTCACCGTCCACACCGTGCCGCGCAGGAGCGGGCGATGCACGATCAGGTGATCCTCGCCGCGCACCGGAATCGTCTCGCCCGGCGCGAACGGCACCGGCTGCGGCAGGCGCTTCAGTCGCGCGCCGATCCAGGCTGCATGGCGCTCCACGAAGTCGCGCGCCGCCGCCAGCGAGCCGCGCTTGGGTATGGTCAGCACGACGTCGCGCGTCGCCGCGCGCACGCGCAACGTGAAGCGGCGCGCGGTCGCGGAGCGCTTGACCGCGACGCGCGCGACGCCCTCGTCGAGGGCGATGTCGAAATATCTGGTGTCGGCGACGCGCGGAGCGTCGCGGCGGAAGAGGCGCAGCATCGAATCGCAATTTACAGGGCGGCGCCCGTCGGGCGCCAGCCCTGCGACGTGCGATGCGTCACACCGACTTCAGCGCCGGCTTGCGCGCGCGCGGCGCCGGCGCGCTCATCGCGTCGATCCGCGCGATGAAGTCGCGGATGCGCGGCGCGATCTCGGCGCGAAGCGCTTGCCGTTGAAGACGCCGTAATGGCCGACGTCCTTTTGCAGATGATGGACTTTCATCTCGGCCGGAATGTTCACGCACAATTCCTGCGCCGCGTAGGTCTGGCCGACGCCGGAGATGTCGTCCTTCTCGCCTTCCACCGTCATCAGGCCGCAGCGGCGGATCGCCGCCAGATCGACCGGCGCGCCGCGATGCGTCATCTCGCCCTTCGGCAGCGAGTGCTTCTGGAACACGATCGCCACTGTCTGCAGATAGAACTCGGCGGTCAGATCCATCACCGCCATGTACTCGTCGTAGAAGTCGCGGTGCTTCTCGGCCGAGTCGCCGTCGCCCTCGACGAGGTGGTTGAACATGTCGAGATGGGCCGAGACGTGGCGATCGAGATTCATCGCCATGAAGCCGGACAGTTGCAGAAAGCCCGGATACACCTTGCGCATCATGCCCGGATAGGGGAACGGCACGGTATGGATGCAGTGGCGGCGGAACCAGTCTGGCCCGCGCTTCTCGGCGACCTTGTTGACTTCGGTCGGGCTCCTGCGCGTGTCGATCGGCCCGCCCATCAGCGTCATCGAGGCCGGCGCATACGGATTGTTCTCCGCCTCCATGCGCGCCACGGCGGCGATCACCGGGACGGAGGGCTGGCAGACGGCGAGCGTATGCACGCCCTTGCCGAGCTCCTCGTAGATCATCATCAGATAGTCGATGTAGTCGTCGAGATCGAACGTGCCGACCGACACCGGCACGAGCCGCGCGTCCGTCCAGTCGGTGATGTAGACCTCGTGCGTCGGCAGGAAGGTCTCCACCGTGCCGCGCAGCAGCGTCGCGTAATGGCCCGACATCGGCGCGACGATGACGAGCTTGGGCTGCGGCGCGTGATGGCGCTGGAACGCGCGCTCGAAGTGGATGAGCTTGCAGAACGGCCGCTCCCACACCACGCGCTCGACGATCTCGACCTCCTCGCCGTCGACGACGGTGGCGCCGAGCCCGAACACGGGCTTGCCGTAGCGGCGGGTCATGCGCTCGAACAGCTCGGCGCCCGGCCGCGATGTTCTTGCCGACCGGCGTGTGTGTCCATGGGTTGATCGGATTGCGGAAGGCGAGCAGCGCCGCGTCCGAAACCGCGCGATACGGCGCAAGCGCCAGATGCGCCATTTCGTAGAAGGCGTAGGACAGATTGTTCATCTCGCTCGCTCCTGCGCCGCTTCTGGCGGCATGGCGCCCGAAATATCAGCGCGGCGGCGGACGTTAGCGGCTCCCCGAACCGAGTTCAATCGCGCGAAAGTCGATACGCGGCGGCTGTTGCGCGGTTGCAAGGGGCCTATTCGCCGGTCTGCAACAGCGAGCCGGCGGCGCGCGCCGAGTCGAGCAGCAGACGAAAGGCGGTCGCCGCGGCGACAAGGTAGACGGCGTTGAGCGCCAGCGCCCACGCCATCAGATCGGCGCGCAGGACGCCCTCCAGCGCCGCCGCGCGCATGCCCTCGAACACATAGGTCGGCGGCAAGGCCCAGGCGAGCGGCTGCAGAAAGCCGGGCAGCGTCGCGACGGGATAGTAAACGCAGGCGATCGGCATCATCAGGAACAGCAGCGTCCAGGCGATGCTCTCCGCTCCCATGCCGTTGCGCAGGATCAGCCCGGAGACGACGAGCCCCACCGACCAGCTCGTCAGGATGAGATTGGCGAAGAAGATCGGGATCGCGACGCCGAGGCTCCAGAAATTGTAGCCGAAGAACAGCGCCGCCAGCCCCGTCACCGGCACGAGGCCCGACGAGGAGCCGCAGCACGCTCATCGCCATCAGCGCCGCCACGAATTCGGCCGGCCGCAACGGGCTCATCAGCAGATTGCCCATGTTGCGCGACCACATCTCCTCGAGAAACGACATCGAGAAGCCGAGCTGGCCGCGAAACAGGATCTCCCACAACAGCATCGCGCCGATGAACGTGCCCGCCGCCATGCCGACGCGCCCCGCCGCGACGCCGCCGGCCGCAGCCGATTGCGTGATGAAACTTTGCAGGAAGCCCCAGGTCAGCAGTTGCACCGTCGGCCAGTAGACGAGTTCGAGCAGGCGCGGCCAGGAGGAACGCAACAGATAGAGATAGCGCCGCATCATCGCCGCGACGCGCCGTGAAGGAAAAGCCGTCCGCGCTCACGCCGCGCTCCCGCGCCGCGCGCGCGATGTCGAGAAACACGTCCTCGAGATTGGCGCGGCCGTAGCGCGCCAGCAGCCTGCGGCGGCGCGTCGTCCACCACGCGGCCCTGCTTCATCATGATGACGCGGTCGCACAGCCGCTCCACCTCGCTCATATTGTGCGAGGCGAGCAGGATCGTCGCGCCGCGCGCGCGCCGGTAGGCCTCGAGCCGCCCGCGCGCCCAGTCGGCGCTGTCGGGATCGAGCGAGGCGGTCGGCTCGTCGAGCAGCAGCACGTCCGGCTCGTTGATCAGCGCTTTGGCGAGCGCGACGCGCGTCTTCTGCCCGGCCGAGAGCTTGCCCGAGGGGCGGTCGAGAAATTCGCCGAGCGCCAGCTCGTCGGCGAGGCGCGCGACGCGCCCCTTCGCGTCGGCGACGCCGTAGAGCCGCGCGAAGACATCGAGATTCTGCCGCACGGTGAGGCGGTGCGGCATGTCGACGTAAGGGCTCTGGAAGTTCATGCGCCCGAGCGCGCGATGGCGGTGGCGCGCCATGTCCGCTCCGAGCACGCGCGCCGCGCCCGCGCTCGGCAGCACCAGCCCCATGATCATGCCGATGGTGGTCGTCTTGCCGGCGCCGTTGCCGCCGAGCAGCCCTGTCACCGAGCCCGCGGCGACGCGGAAGGAGACGCCCGCCACCGCGACCGTCTCGCCATATCGCTTGACGAGGCCGTCGACCTCGATCGCGGGCGCTGCGTCGTTCCCTGTCGCGCTCAGCGCGTCGCCACCTTCTCGGCGGGCGCGCCGGCGGCCGAGCCGATGCTGTCGAGCCCGTAGACGTCGTTGCGGAAATGCGCCGCCCCGTCCGGCGTCGACCAGCCGGTCAGATACACCCACGCGACCGGGATCGCCTGCGGCACGCGAATGTCCTCGCGCGCGCCGGTGGCGATGCGCGCGGTGATCGCCGCCTTGTCCCACTGCCCGTTCGGCGCGCCGCGCGCCCCCGAGCACCCACTGGGCGAAATCGTAAACGCCCTCGACGCGCACGCAGCCATGCGAGTGGAAACGATAGTCCATGCCGAAGAATCGCTTCGAGGGCGTGTCGTGCATGTAGACGGCGTGCTTGTTCGGCATCGCGATGCGGATCGAGCCGAGCGAGTTGCCGGCGCCGGAATCCTGCCGCAGCGTGAGATTGGTCGCGTGCTCCGTCGACCAGTTCACATGCGCCGCGTCGACGACTACATTGCCCGAGACCGTCCAGCACGCAGATCTTGGCGCGCGAGAGATAGCCCGGATCCTTCCGCATCTTCGGAACGATCTCGTTCTTGATGATCGAGGTCGGCACCGTCCAGGTCGGGTTGAGGTTCACAGCGCCGATGCGCGCCTCGACTTCCGGCGAGGGGTGCTTCACGTCGCCGACGACCGCGACGTAGCGGCGCGCGACCTGCCCGCCCGACACGGCCTCCACCGAGGCGGAGGGGATGTTGACGACGACGTAGCGGTCGCCGAAGCCGAAGGCGTAGCCGGCGAGCCGTTGCGCTGGAGGCGAGCTGGCGGAAGCGTTGCGCCGCCGGCACGTTCATCGCCTTCAGCGTCGCGCCCGGCGACGACGCCGTTGCGGCGCAGCCCATGGCGCAGCTGAAACTGCTGCACGGCCGCTTTCAGGTCGGCGTCGTAGGCCTCGCCCGTCGCCTTGCCGGCGTCGAGGTCGCCCTCGAGCGCGAGGCGCTGGCGCAGCGTCTCGACCGCCTTGCCCTTGGCGCCCGGCGCCAGCGCCGTGACGACCGGCCAGCCGCCGGCGTCGGCGATGGCGGCGTAGCGTTCGGAGGCCTTGGCGGTGGTGAAGAACGTCTCCGGCCCGTAGCTCGGCTGCGGATTGTTGGCGAGTTCGGTCTCGCGCGGGGGCGGCGGAGGCGCCTTCTTCTTGGCGACCTTGGGCGGCGGCGGCGTGGCGGCCGGGGCGGGCGCCGGCTCGCCTGCTGCGGGCGCCGCGGCGTCGGCCGCAGGCGCGGCGGGGGCTGCAGCCGCAGGCGCCGGGCCGGGGCGGCTGGCACGGCCTGCGCGGCCGGGCGCGGGCGGCGGGGCTTCGGCGCGGCCGGAACGGCCGGAGGCGCGGCGACGGGCGGAGGCGCGAGCGTGGGCGCCGGCGCGACGGCGCCAGGAATGGTCTGCGCCTGGGCGAATGCGGCGCCGGCGCCGAACGCCAGGCCGAGAACGAGGGCGAGCCCGGTCGCGGTACGAAAATGCGGCATCGTGAAACCCCGGGCCGAATCCGGCCGATCGAAAGCCTTAACCATAACCTCGGTAAGAAACCTTTAATGCGGCGCGGGCGCGGCGATCAACTCGCGATCACGACGATGTGCAGCCGGCGCGGCCCGTGCGCGCCGAGCAGCAGCGTCTGCTCGATGTCGGCCGATCGCGACGGCCCCGTGACGAGGTTGAGCGCGCGCGGCATTTTTCCCTTGCCGAACAACACCCTCAACCGCGCCCAGACGCTCTCCATGTCGCCGACGACGTCGCCGGCCGCCACCACCACGATGTGGTTGTCGGGCAGAAAGTTGAGCGTCGTCGGGTTCTCCCGCGCCGGCCGCCAGCGCGACAGTGCCTGTCTCGGCGACGCCCGCCAGCGCGAAGGAGGCGGCGTTGAGGTCATGTCCGTCGGGCGCTGCGCGTCAGCTCGAGCGCGGTCTCGCGCCACGGCATGGCGGCGAGCCGCGCGTCGGCGCCGATTCTGAGGGTCGCGGGCAGGTTGTGGCCGCTGAGATAACGGGCGACCTCGCCGGGAACCTCCCAATCGTTGCGCACGATGGAGACGGTGGCGGCCCGCCGCCTCCGCCTTCTCCTGGAACAGCGCGACGCGCCGCGCCCTCGCGCCGCGCGATCTCCGGGATCACGCCGACCGGCGGTCGCGCCGCTCAGGTCGCCCGCAACGCCTCGTCGCGTCGCCTCGCCCCCGTCGCGCCGAGCGAGCGGCGGATGGTGGAAAATGTCGTCGCGGGCGTTCATTTCGCGCCTCCGCGCTTCTTCCACATCGCCTGAAAGGTGCCGCCCTCCGGGGCCGGCAGGTCGCGATAATCGGTCCAGCCCTTCGCCAGCGGCAGCTTGGCGAAGCGCCCTTCGCCGCGGCTGAGCAGAGCTAGCGCCTTCGTCCAGGCGCGCGTCGCGTGCCGGTAGAGCGCGGGCCGTCGCGCGAACCACGCCCAGACGCTCAGGCCTTGCCGGATGGCGGCGGGCGTGAGGTTGCGCTCGAACTCGCGCTCGCGCCAATGCCGCATCATCTTCGGCAGCGGAATGCGCACCGGGCACGCTCTCGCAGCGCCCGCAGAAGGTCGAGGCGTTGGGCAGATGCCCGCCTTTGTCGACGCCGATCAGCGAAGGCGTGAGCACCGAGCCGATCGGGCCGGGATAGACCCAGCCGTAGGCGTGGCCGCCGACCGCGTGATAGACCGGGCAATGGTTCATGCAGGCGCCGCAGCGGATGCAGCGCAGCATCTCCTGGAACTCAGTACCGAGCATCGACGAGCGACCGTTGTCGAGCACGACGACGTGGTATTCCTGCGGCCCGTCCAGATCGCCCGCGCGGCGCGGGCCGGTGGAGAAGGTGGTGTAGACCGACATTTCCTGACCCGTGGCCGAGCGCGCCAGCACGGCGCAGGAATTGCGCGGCGTCCTCCATCGTCGGCACGACTTCTCGATCGAGGCGACGACGACGTGAGGCTTCGGCAGCGTCTGCGTCAGATCGCCATTGCCTTCGTTGGTGACGATGACGGAGCTGCCCGTCTCGGCGATCAGGAAGTTCGCCCCCGTGATTCCGATGTCGGCCTCGATGAACTTCTGTCGCAGCATGGCGCGCGCCTCGGCCAGCAGCGTCGTCGGCTCGCTGAGGTCGCGGTCGCCCGGCAGATGCGTGTGGACGCGACGGAAATCGGCCTCGACCTGATCCTTGCTGAGATGCATGGCCGGCGCGATGATGTGCGTGGGGATGCTCGCCGCGCAGCTGGATGATGTATTCGCTGAGGTCGGTCTCCACCGGCGTCATGCCCTGCCTGCGAGCGCGTCGTTGAGGCCGATCTCTTCCGAGATCATCGACTTGCCTTTGGTGACGGTCTTCGCCCGCGCGCCTTGCAGAGGTCGACGATGATGCGGTTGGCCCGGCCGCGTCGCGCGCCCAGTGCACGACCGCGCCGGCCTCGCCGTCGCGTTGCGCTCCCATTCCTCGAGATAGAGATCGAGATGGGCGGAGTGTGTGGTCTTGATGTCGCGCGCCGCATCGCGCAGCGCCTCGAACTCGGGAAGCTGCTGGCGCCGCCGCCGTGCGCCGCCCCGATGAAGTTCTTGCGCACATGGCCGAGCGCGCTGCAACTGGCGCCGCGCAGCGCCTCGTGCGCATTGTCGTGAACTGCGGAGAGGTGATGACGACGCCCATGGCTCAGGCCCCGTTCTCGGCTGCGGCGCGCCGATCGGCGGACGCTCCAGCATGTCGGCCAGCACTTCGGCCACATGCCGCGCGTCGACGCTCTTGCCCATGCGCGAGAGCTTGCCCGCCATGTTCATCAGGCAGCCGAGATCGCCGGCGAGCAGGAGGTCCGCGCCCGTCTCTCGATGGTCGTCGCCTTCTGCGTCGACGATCTGGTCGGAAATCTCGCCATACTTCACCGCGAACATGCCGCCGAAGCCGCAGCAGGTCTCGCTGTCGCGCATCTCGACCAGCGTCAGCCCCTCGACGCTGGCGAGCAGGTCGCGCGGCTGGCGCTTGACGCCGAGTTCGCGCAGGCCCGGAGCAGGAATCGTGATAGGTCGCCCGGCCGTGCAGCGTCGCCGTCACCTCCTTCATGCCGCGCACGTCGACCAGGAAACTCACGAGTTCGTGGCACTTCGCCGCCAAGGCCTTGGCGAGCGGCGCCATATTGGGGTCGTCGGCGAACAGTTCCGGATAGTGTTTCGCCATCATGCCGCCGCACGAGCCGGAGGGTGCGACGACATAATCGCAGTCGCGGACCCGCGCTCGCCTGTTCGGCGAGCGCCTTCGCGGTGGCCCGGTCCCGAGTTGAAGGCGGGCTGGCCGCAGCAGGTCTGGCTTCGGCACGACGACCTCGCAGCCGCCGCTCGATCAGCTTCGCCGCCGCGAAGCCGACCGACGGCCGCATCAGATCGACGAGGCAGGTGGCGAACAGGCCGACGCGCGGCCGCGGTCTGGGGATGCAGGCCGTCGTCTCCATCCCGGCTTCGTCACTCCCGCGCCGCTTCGGGCGCGTCGCGTCAGGTTGGCCGCCGCCCGTGGCGCGGTCAACCACCGCGGCCCGGGGAGCCATCACGGCGCTTGACTGGTTAGATTATTTTACCAATATGTCAACATGGCAAAGTCACCGAACCTCAAGCCGCCGAACCTCAAGCCGCCGAGGCCAAGCCGCGTCGCCCCCGCGCGCATCGAGACCCAGCGCGCGGCGGACGCCGTCGCCGCCCATCTCGAGCAGATGCTGGTGCAGGGCGTGCTGCGCCCCGGCGAGAAGCTCGCCGCCGAGCGCGATCTGGCCGAAAACCCGGCGTCTCGCGCCGACCCTGCGCGACGCGATGGCGCGCCTCGCCGAGCGCGGTCTGCTCGTGCTCGGCCGCGATGGCGCGCGCGTGGCGCAGTATCTCGCGCCCTTCTCCGGAGCCCCTCGCCGAGCTCTTCGCCGATAAGCCGCGCGCCGCCGACTATTTCGAGTTTCGCCGGGCGCTGGAGGCGGAGGCGGCGCCTGGCCGCCGAGCGCGCCACCGATCTCGACCGCCGCGCCATCGCCGACGTCGTCAAGCGCATGAAGGACGCCCACCGCGCCGACGACGCCGCGCGCGAGGCCGCGCTCGACGTCGATCTGCATCTGGCGATCTACGAGGCGGCGCACAATCTCGTCGTGCTGCACGTCATGCGCGCGTCTTGAGCGAGTTGCTGCGCAACAACATCTTCACAATCGCGACCAGCTCTTCCGCTGCGCCGGCGCGCGCGAGAGGCCGTCACTCGCCATCGCCGAGGCGATCCTGGCGCCGGGCCGCGGCTGCCGCCTCTGCGCGCACATCGCCTTCGTGTTCGAGACGGTGGAGGCGCTGCGCCGCGACGAGCATCGCCTTTGCGACGTCGCTGCAACGGTTGAACCGCGGGCCGATCTGGTGGCGGGATGAGCTGCCGCCACGGCCGCGCCCCCTGCGCTGAGGGGCTTGCGCTCGCAGACCTTGGGAGGACCATGATGACAGAGATCGCCTTCCCGCGCCCGATCCGCGCATCATGGGCCGGCGCGACGCCATTCTCGCCGGGCTCGCCGCGCTGCTGCGGCCGGAGTGCCTCGTCACGAGCGAGGGACGAGCGGCGCGCCTACGAGACGGACGCGCTCACCGCCTATCGGCGCATGCCGCTTCGCCGTCTGCCTGCCGCGCTCGACGGAGGAGGTCGCCGGGGTGCTGCGCTTCTGCCACGCCGAGGGCGTGAAGGGTGGTGGCGCGCGGCGCCGGCATTCTTTGCTCAGCCGGCGGCGCCGATTCCGCAGGAGGACGCCATCGTCCTCGGCGTGACGAAGAAGATGGCGCGCATCCTCGACGTGAACTTCGAGGATCGCGTCATCCGGGTCGAGGCGGGCGTGACCAATCTGGCCGTCACCGCCGCGGTCGCCGAGAAGGGCTTCTCAAACGCGCCCGATCCGTCCTCGCAGCTCGCCTGCACCATCGCCGCCGGCAACATCGCGCGATGAATTCCGGCGGCGCGCATTGCCTGAAATACGGCGTGACGACGAACAACGTGCTCGGCGTCAAGATGGTCCTCATCGACGGAATACGTCGTCGACATCGGCGGCGACTTTCTCGACGCCGGCGGGCCTGATCTGCTCGGCCTCGTCGCGCGCTCTGAGGGGCAGCTTGGCGTCGTCATCGAGGCGACGCTACATCCTGCGCGCGGCCGAGGGCGCGCGGCCCGTCCTGTTCGGCTTCGGGTCGAGCGAGGCGGCGGGGAAGGCGCTGCCGCCATCATCGGCGCGGGCCTCATCCCCGTGGCGATGGAGTTCATGGACAAGCCGGCCATCGAGATCTGCGAGGCCTTCGCCAAGGCGGGCTATC
>JADJVD010000015.1 GCA_016716745.1 Hyphomicrobiales bacterium | reverse complement strand
GTGCGATGCGCGATTTTCGTGACAAAGCCTTTTTTCGGTAAAGGGTATTCTGCTATTTCTGGTTCGATTCTAATGCCGAGGATGCGGAGCTTTCAGGTGCGCAGAAAACAATAGAATCTGAGCCGGCGCCCCGCGGAGCAGGCCTGGACGGTGGCAAGGGCCGGCGAGACGCGGCCTGCGCCTTGCGCCAACGTGCGGAGTTATGCCGCGGGCCGGGCAAGAAATCCTCCCGCATCGCGGATCATTTTCGCCGGCGCGCAGCGCCTCGAGGCGGAGCAGCGTCTGAGGCCATTTCGTTTCCTGACCTGGGCGGGCCTTTCGCCGATTTCGACGATCTCGAGTTCCATTTTCATAACCGCGCGTCGCGACGCCCGAGGCGGCGCCCTCATCGCCGACTGGGACGCCCGCGCCAGCATCGCTCGCCCTTCTCGCCGCCGCAGACCCTGCGCTGCGGCGCGGCGCGCGCGAACGATCGACGTTTTCCGCCCGGCGCGCCCGCGCGGAACGCTGCTGTTCATCCACGGCGGTTACTGGCGCGCCCTCGCCAAGGAGCAGTTCTCTGGCTCCCCTGCCCTGGGTCGAGGCCGGGGTGACGGTGGCGCTGATGGAGTATCCGCTGTGTCCGGCCGTCTCGGTGGCGCAGATCGCGCAGGGTCAAGCGGCGCGGCCTCTCCTGCTCGTCGAGGCGCTGACGCCGGCCGAAGCGGCGCATCGTTGTCGCTGGCCATTCCGCCAGCGGCTATCTCGCCGCTGACCTCCTGACCGCCGACTGAGCCCGCCCCCGCCTCCTGGCCGGCGTCCTGTCCATTTCCGGCGGTGTTTCGATCCCGCCCCTTGATCGCCACCAGCATCAACGCGCGGACATCCGCCTGACGCCCGAATCGGCCCGCGACCTGTCGCTGCTGGCGCGCGAGCCGCGCCTGGCCGCCCCGCTCGCCCTCGCCGTCGGCGAGCTTGAGCCAGAGGCGTTCCACCGCCAGAGCGACGCGCTCGCCTCGCGCTGGCACGGGCTCCCGCCCGAGCGGCTGACCGTCGACGCGACCAATCATTTCACGGTTCTGGAGCCGCTCGTCGATCCCGCGAGCCAGCTCTGGCGCCGGCTCGACTACTGGCTCTGGCCGCGGCTTCTGGCCTGAGCCTCAGCGCCGCTGCAACAGCGCGACATAGGCGTCGAGCGTCTCGGCGATCATCTGCTCCTGCGAGAAGCGCCGCAGCACATGCACGCGGGCGCGAATCGCCATCGCGTCGCGCGCCGAGGCGCCGAGCGCCAGCGCCTCGCCGATCGCGTCGGCCAGCGCCTCGGCGTCGCCCGGGCGACGGTCCAGCCCGTGCGCTCGTTCGGCGCGGCGCGCGGGGCCGCGAGCACGGGTCTCGGGCAGGCGCCGACGTCGGAGACGATCACGGGCGTGCCCATCGCCTGCGCCTCCACGGCGATCCGGCCGAGGGAGTCCGGCTCGGTCGAGGGGGCGACGACGACGGCCGAGGCGAGATAGGCCGCCGGCATGTCCTCGCAGGCGCCGACGCGCCGCGCCACGCCCTCGAGCTTCTTGCGCGCGATGGCGTCGTCGATTTCGCGCGCCCCTCCGCGCGCGCGGCGGCCTCGATCAGCACGAGGTGCCCCTTCGCCCCGCCAAGCCGGCCGGGCAGCAGCACGACGCGGTCGTCCGGCTCCACGCCCCACGCCGCGCGCAGCGCCAGCACGCGCTCGGGCGCCACCGCGCCGGCGGTGAAGGTGCGGAAGTCCGCGCCGCGATGGATGACGCGCACGCGATCCTGCGCGAAGGGATGCAGCCGCGCGATCAGGCTCGCCGTGTAATCGGAGTTGGCGATCACCACGTCGCCGCGCGCCATCACCGAATTGCAGGAGACCTTGACCGAGGAGCGCCCGGAATAGGCGCCGAGATAGGTCGTCACGAACGGCGCGTCCTCGTCAGCCGCGTCGCCGCATAGGCGACCCGCCGCCGCGCGCGTGCGGGCGTGCACGATGTCGACGCGCTCCTCGCGGATGAGGCGGGCGAGCTTCGGCGCGTTGGCCGCCATCGCGAGCGGGTTGCGGCTCGACGCGGGAAAGGGAATCCACACCCCGCCGCGCGCCTGCAGATCGCTCACCTGGGCCCCGCCTTCGCCCGCCACCAGCGGGCGCGCGCCGGCGCCCGCCAGCGCCGCCGCGACGTCAAGCGTCGCCGCGTCGGCGTGATCGAGATCGGTGACGATCTGCAGGATCGTCTTGCCGGCGAGCGGGCCTGCGCCGGCGTCGAGGGAAATCGGTGCTGATTGCGTCATGGTGCGTGTGTCATCTTGCTTGCGTCGGGGGCGACGCCGGCGTTTCATGCGCCGCCCTCCGCCGGGCCGCCTGGCGCGCGAGGCGCGTCTCCGAATCACCCCGCAAGGATAGTCCGCCCCGTGACTCGACCGCAATTTGCCGGATCCGCCCTCGTTCGCATCGAGAGCGGCGGCGTGCGGCTCGCCGCTCTGGCGCGCGCCGGCGATCCGGCGCGGCCGATCGTCGTGTGGCTCGGCGGCTTCAAGTCGGACATGCGCTCGACCAAGGCGAGCCGGCTCGACGCATGGGCGGCGGGCGCGGGCAGGGCCTTCCTGCGCTTCGACTATTCCGGCCACGGCGAATCGGGCGGGCAATTCGAAGACGGGACGATCGGCCGCTGGCTCGCCGATTCGCTGGCCGCGGTCGATGCGCTCGCCCCGACCGGCCGGCTCGTTCTCGTCGGCTCCTCGATGGGCGGGTGGATCGCGCTGCTCCTCGCCCGCGCGCTCGCCGGCCGCGGCGACGCCGCGCGCCTCGCCGGCCTTGTCCTGATCGCCCCGGCGGTCGATTTCCACGCAGGCTCTGATGTGGGCCGAGATGCCCGGAGGACGCACGCGCCGATTGATGCCGCCGGCGCTGGCTGCGCCCGTCGGACTATTCCGACGAGCCCTATGTCGTCCCCCGCGCGCTGATCGAGGAGGGGCGCGAGCACCTCTTGCTCGGCAAGTCTCTGCGCGCCCACGCGCCCGTGCGCATCCTGCAAGGCATGCAGGACGCCGACGTGCCGTGGCGCCACGCGCAGACGGTTTACGAACATCTGGCCGCCGACCCGGCGACGATCACCTATGTCAAGGACGGCGACCATCGCCTCTCGCGCGAGGAGGATCTCGCGCTGTTGATCAAGGCCGTCGAAGACATCGCCTGAGCAGGCGCGCCGGGCCGCAACGCCGCGCGCCGCGCCGATCAATGCGGCATGGCGCCGGCGCGCAGGCCGCGCGTCGCAACGACGAGCGCCAGCGCGCAGATCCCCATCGCGCTGGTGGCGATCGGCAGCGGCATCGGCGAGGCGCCGAGCGCATGTCCGAGAATCGCGCCGACGATGGCGCCCGCCAGCGTCTGCGCGAAGCCGATGAAGGACGAGGCCGCGCCCGCCCGGTCGGGGAACGGCGTCAGCGCCGAGGCGGTGCTGGCCGGCAGCGTGAAGCCGATGCCGCACATGTAGACCATCATCGGAACGATCAGCGCCAGCGGCTGCGCCGGCGCGCTCCACACGCCGACAAGCTGGCTTCAGCCCGCCGACGGCAAGCAGCGTCGCGCCGATGGCGATGGACCGCGCCAGGCCGTAGCGATGCACGACGCGCGAGGAGACGAACGGAGCCGGCCACGAAGGCGACGCAGCCCGCCCCGAAGGCGATGGCGAAGCCGAATTCGCTGAGGCCGTAAATCCCCTGCAGGATGAACGAGCCGACCGAGATGAAAGCGAACAGGCCGCTGAAGGCCAGCGCGTTGATCGCCGCATAGACGCGGAACGGCGCATTGGCGAGCAGCACGCCGAAGGAGCGGAAGATCGCCGCGGGCGAGACCAGCTCCGGCCGGCGCTCGCGCAACGTTTCGGGCAGCACGCTCGCCACGAAAGAGCCGAAGGCGACGGCGACGATCGCCACCGCCGCGAAATTCGAGCGCCATCCGAACGCCTGCTGCAACGCAGCCCCGAACACCGGCGCGACCGCCGGCGTGAAGCCCATGATCGCGGCCATGCGCGACAGTTCCCGGCCGGCCTGCGCGCCCGAATAGAGATCGCGCACGATGGCGCGCGCCAGGATCACCGGGCCCGCGCCGCCGAGCGCCTGCAACACGCGCGCGGCGAGCAGCACCTCGATCGTCGGCGCGAGCGTGCACAGCACGGAGCCGACGGCGAACAGCGCGAAGCCGAACATGATCGCCGGACCGGCGGCCGATGCGGTCGGAAATCGGGCCGTAGAAAATCTGCCCGAAGGCGTAGGCGGCCAGAAAGATCGACAGCGGGAGCTGCGTGTTCGCGGTCGTCGTGCCGAGGGCGCGCTGCATCTCCGGCATCGAGGGCAGGTAGATGTCGGTGGCGAGCGGCACCATCGCCGTCATCGTCCCGAGGATCAGCGTGGCCGCGAGCGAGCCGGGTTCAAAGCGAATGGACAATCGAGGGCCCGCAAGGGCGCCGCAACGGCGGCGCGCGCCCTTCGTTTAGGCGACTCGGCGCGCCTTGTCGACCGGCGCGGGCTCGTCGTCGACGCGCGGCGCCGCCGCGAGCGCGCGCGCGCCCGGCCCGTAGCGATGCAGGCTCGCCCCATGCGCGGCGAGCCACGCTTCGGCGCGATCCGTCTCCGGCGCGAGGCGCCGCGTCACCGCCCAGAAGCGCGGGAATGATCGAGATGGGCGAGATGGGCGACTTCCGTGCGCGGCCAGATAATCGAGCACGAGCGAGGGCGCGAAGATCAGCCGCCACGAGAAATTCGAGCGCGCCCGTGGCCGAGCACGAGCCCCATCGGCTCGTCGTGTCGCGGAGCGACACGCTGCGCGCCTTGGGGCCCAGTGTCGTCGAGATGACGGGCGACCGCCGCCTCCAGATCCGCGCCGCGCCTCGCGCCGCAGAAAATCCGCCACGCGGCGCGGAGACGTGTTCGCCGCCGCCGGCGACGCACAGCAGCCGCGTCCCGTCCTCGCGCGTCACCGTCCACACCGTGCCGCGCAGGGGCGGGCGATGCACGATCAGGTGATCCTCGCCGCGCGCCGGAGATCGTCTCGCCCGGCGCGAACGGCACCGGCTGCGGCAGGCGCTTCAGTCGCGCGCCGATCCAGGCTGCATGACGCTCCACGAAGTCGCGCGCCGCCGCCAGCGAGCCGCGCTTGGGCATGGTCAGCACGACGTCGCGCGTCGCCGCGCGCACGCGCAACGTGAAGCGGCGCGCGGTCGCGGAGCGCTTGACCGCGACGCGCGCGACGCCCTCGTCGAGGGCGATGTCGAAATGGCTGGTGTCGGCGACGCGCGGGCGTCGCGGCGGAAGAGGCGCAGCATCAGATCGCCAATTTACAGGGCGGCGCCCGTCGGGCGCCAGCCCTGCGACGTGCGATGCGTCACACCGGCTTCAGCGCCGGCTTGCGCGCGCGCGCGGCGCCGGCGCGCTCATCGCGTCGATCCGCGCGATGAAGTCGCGGATGCGCGGCGCGATCTCGGCGCGGAAGCGCTTGCCGTTGAACACGCCGTAATGGCCGACATCCTTTTGCAGATGATGGACTTTCATCTCGGCCGGAATGTTGACGCAGAGATCCTGCGCCGCCTTCGTCTGGCCGACGCCGGAGATGTCGTCCTTCTCGCCTTCGACCGTCATCAGGCCGACGCGGCGGATCGCCGCCAGATCGACCGGCGCGCCGCGATGCATCATCTGGCCCTTGGGCAGCAGGTGCTTCTGGAACACGATCGCCACTGTCTGCAGGTAGAACTCCGCGGTGAGATCCATCACCGCCAGATATTCGTCGTAGAAGTCGCGGTGCTTCTCGGCCGAGTCGCCGTCGCCCTCGACGAGGTGGTTGAACAGGTCCAGATGCGCCGAGACTGGCGATCGAGATTCATCGCCATGAAGCCGGACAGTTGCAGAAAGCCCGGATACACCTTGCGCATCATGCCCGGATAGGGGAACGGCACGGTATGGATGCAGTGCCGGCGGAACCAGTCTGGCCCGCGCTTCTCGGCGAGCTTGTTGACCTCGGTCGGGCTCTTTCGCGTGTCGATCGGCCCGCCCATCAGCGTCATCGAGGCGGGCGCGTAGGGATTGCCTTCCGCCTCCATGCGCGCGACGGCGGCGAGCACCGGACGGAGGGCTGGCAGACGGCGAGCGTATGCACGCCCTTGCCGAGCTCCTCGTAGATCATCATCAGGTAGTCGACATAGTCGTCGAGATCGAAGCGGCCGTCCGACAGCGGCACCATGCGGGCGTCGGTCCAGTCTGTGACATAGACCTCGGCATGCGGCAGCATGGCCTCGACCGTGCCGCGCAGCAGCGTCGCGTAGTGGCCCGACATCGGCGCGACGATGACGACCTGCGGCTGCGGCGCGTGTGGCGCTGGAACGCGCGCGCTCGAAGTGGATGAGCTTGCAGAACGGCCGCTCCCACACCACGCGCTCGACGATCTCGACCTCCTCGCCGTCGACGACGGTGGCGCCGAGCCCGAACACGGGCTTGCCGTAGCGGCGGGTCATGCGCTCGAACAACTCGGCGCCGGCCGCGATGTTCTTGCCGACCGGCGTGTGCGTCCATGGGTTGATCGGATTGCGGAAGGCGAGCAGCGCCGCGTCCGAAACCGCGCGATACGGCGCAAGCGCCAGATGCGCCATTTCGTAGAAGGCGTAGGACAGATTGTTCATCTCGCTCGCTCCTGCGCCGCTTCTGGCGGCATGGCTGCCGAAAATATCAGCGCGGCGGCGGACGTTAGCGGCTCCCCGCAAACCGAGTTCAATCGCGCGAAAGTCGATACGCGGCGGCTGTTGCGCGGTTGCAAGGGGCCTATTCGCCGGTCTGCAACAGCGAGCCGGCGGCGCGCGCCGGGTCGAGCAGCAGACGAAGGCCGGTCGCCGCGGCGACAAGGTAAACGGCGTTGAGAGCCAGCGCCCACGCCATCAGATCGGCGCGCAGGACGCCCTCCAGCGCCGCCGCGCGCATGCCCTCGAACACATAGGTCGGCGGCAAGACCCAGGCGAGCGGCTGCAGAAAGCCGGGCAGCGTCGCGACCGGATAGTAGACGCAGGCGAGCGGCATCATCAGGAACAGCAGCGTCCAGGCGATGCTCTCCGCCCCCATGCCATTGCGCAGGATCAGACCCGAGACGACGAGCCCCACCGCCCAGCTCGTCAGGATGAGATTGGCGAAGAAGATCGGGATCGCGACGCCGAGGCTCCAGAAATTGTAGCCGAAGAACAGCGCCGCCAGCCCCGTCACCGGCACGAGCCCGACGAGGAGCCGCAGCACGCTCATCGCCATCAGCGCGACGACGAATTCGCTCGGCCGCAGCGGGCTCATCATCAGGTTGCCGATGTTGCGCGACCACATCTCCTCGAGAAAGGACACCGAGAAGCCGAGCTGGCCGCGAAACAGGATCTCCCACAGCAGCATCGCGCCGATGAACGTGCCCGCCGCCATGCCGACGCGCCCCGCCGCGACGCCGCCGGCCGCAGCCGATTGCGTGATGAAACTTTGCAGGAAGCCCCAGGTCAGCAGTTGCACCGTCGGCCAGTAGACGAGTTCGAGCAGGCGCGGCCAGGAGGAACGCAACAGATAGAGATAGCGCCGCATCATCGCCGCGACGCGCGTAAGGGAAAAGCCGTCCGCGCTCACGCCGCGCTCCCGCGTCCGCGCGCGATGTCGAGAAACACGTCCTCGAGATTGGCTCGGCCGTAGCGCGCCAGCAGCGCCTGCGGCGGCGCGTCGTCCACCACGCGGCCCTGCTTCATCATGATGACGCGGTCGCACAGCCGCTCCACCTCGCTCATGTTGTGCGAGGCGAGCAGGATCGTCGCGCCGCGCGCGCGCCGGTAGGCCTCGAGCCGCCCGCGCGCCCAGTCGGCGCTGTCGGGATCGAGCGAGGCGGTCGGCTCGTCGAGCAGCAGCACGTCCGGCTCGTTGATCAGCGCTGGCGAGCGCGACGCGCGTCTTCTGCCCGGCCGAGAGCTTGCCCGAGGGGCGGTCGAGAAATTCGCCGAGCGCCAGCTCGTCGGCGAGGCGCGCGACGCGCCCCTTCGCGTCGGCGACGCCGTAGAGCCGCGCGAACACGTCGAGATTCTGCCGCACGGTGAGGCGGTGCGGCATGTCGACGTAAGGGCTCTGGAAGTTCATGCGCCCGAGCGCGCGGTGGCGGTGGCGCGCCATGTCGGCGCCGAGCACGCGCGCCGCGCCCGCGCTCGGCAGCACCAGCCCCATGATCATGCCGATGGTGGTCGTCTTGCCGGCGCCGTTGCCGCCGAGCAGCCCTGTCACCGAGCCCGCGGCGACGCTGGAAGGAGACGCCCGCCACCGCGACCGTCTCGCCATATCGCTTGACGGGGCCGTCGACCTCGATCGCGGGCGCTGCGTCGTTCCCTGTCGCGCTCAGCGCGTCGCCACCTTCTCGGCGGGCGCGCCGGCGGCGAGCCGATGCTGTCGAGCCCGTAGACGTCGTTGCGGAAATGCGCCGCCCCGTCCGGCGTCGACCAGCCGGTCAGATACACCCACGCGACCGGGATCGCCTGCGGCACGCGAATGTCCTCGCGCGCGCCGGTGGCGATGCGCGCGGTGATCGCCGCCTTGTCCCACTGCCCGTTCGGCGCGCCGCGCGTGCCCTCGAGCACCCACTGGGCGAAATCGTAAACGCCCTCGACGCGCACGCAGCCATGCGAGTGGAAACGATAGTCCATGCCGAAGAATCGCTTCGAGGGCGTGTCGTGCATGTAGACGGCGTGCTTGTTCGGCATCGCGATGCGGATCGAGCCGAGCGAGTTGCCGGCGCCGGAATCCTGCCGCAGCGTGAAATTGGTCGCGTGCTCCGTCGACCAGTTCACATGCGCCGCGTCGACGACATTGCCCGAGCCGTCCAGCACGCGAATCTTGGCGCGCGAGAGATAGCCCGGATCCTTCCGCATCTTCGGAATGATCTCGTTCTTGATGATCGAGGTCGGCACCGTCCAGGTCGGGTTGAGGTTCACAGCGCCGATGCGCGCCTCGACTTCCGGCGAGGGTGCTTCACGTCGCCGACGACCGCGACGTAGCGGCGCGCGACCTGCCCGCCCGACACGGCCTCCACCGAGGCGGAGGGGATGTTGACGACGACGTAGCGGTCGCCGAAGCCGAAGGCGTAGCCGGCGAGCCGTTGCGCGCTGGAGGCGAGCTGGCGGAAGCGTTGCGCCGCCGGCACGTTCATCGCCTTCAGCGTCGCGCCCGAGACGACGCCGTTGCGCCGCAGCCCGTGGCGAAGCTGAAACTGCTGCACGGCCGCCTTCACGTCGGCGTCGTAGGCCTCGCCCGTCGCCTTGCCGGCGTCGAGGTCGCCCTCGAGCGCGAGGCGCTGGCGCAGCGTCTCGACCGCCTTGCCCCTTGGCGCCCGGCGCCAGCGCCGTGACGACCGGCCAGCCGCCGGCGTCGGCGATGGCGGCGTAGCGTTCGGAGGCCTTGGCGGTGGTGAAGAACGTCTCCGGCCCGTAGCTCGGCTGCGGATTGTTGGCGAGTTCGGTCTCGCGCGGGGGCGGCGGAGGCGCCTTCTTCTTGGCGACCTTCGGCGGCGGCGGCGTGGCGGCCGGGGCGGGCGCCGGCTCGCCTGCTGCGGGCGCCGCGGCGTCGGCCGCAGGCGCGGCGGGGGCTGCAGCCGCAGGCGCCGGGCCGGGGGCGGCTGGCGCGGCCTGCGCGGCCGGGCGCGGGGCGGCGGGCTTCGGCGCGGCCGGAACGGCCGGAGGCGCGGCGACGGGCGGAGGCGCGAGCGTGGGCGCCGGCGCGACGGCGCCAGGAATGGTCTGCGCCTGGGCGAATGCGGCGCCGGCGCCGAACGCCAGGCCGAGAACGAGGGCGAGCCCGGTCGCGGTACGAAAATGCGGCATCGTGAAACCCCGGGCCGAATCCGGCCGATCGAAAGCCTTAACCATAACCTCGGTAAGAAACCTTTAATGCGGCGCGGGCGCGGCGATCAACTCGCGATCACGACGATGTGCAGCCGGCGCGGCCCGTGCGCGCCGAGCAGCAGCGTCTGCTCGATGTCGGCCGATCGCGACGGCCCCCGTGACGAGGTTGAGCGCGCGGCATTTTTCCCTTGCCGAACAACACCCTCAACCGCGCCCAGACGCTCTCCATGTCGCCGACGACGTCGCCGGCCGCCACCACCACGATGTGGTTGTCGGGCAGAAAGTTGAGCGTCGTCGGGTTCTCCGCGCCGGCCGCCAGCGCGACAGTGCCTGTCTCGGCGACGCCCGCCAGCGCGAAGGAGGCGGCGTTGAGGTCATGTCCGTCGGAGGCGCCGCGCGTCAGCTCGAGCGCGGTCTCGCGCCACGGCATGGCGGCGAGCCGCGCGTCGGCGCCGATTCTGAGGGTCGCGGGCAGGTTGTGGCCGCTGAGATAACGGGCGACCTCGCCGGGAACCTCCCAATCGTTGCGCACGATGGAGACGGTGGCGGCCGCCGCCTCCGCCTTCTCCTGGAACAGCGCGAGACGCGCCGCGCCCTCGCGCCGCGCGATCTCCGGAATCACGCCGACCGGCGGTCGCGCCACGCGGTCGCCCGCAACGCCCCGTCGCGTCGCCTCGCCCCCCGTCGCGCCGAGCGAGCGGCGGATGTTGGCGAAAATGTCGTCGCGGGCGTTCATTTCGCGCCTCCGCGCTTCTTCCACATCGCCTGAAAGGTGCCGCCCTCCGGGGCCGGCAGGTCGCGATAATCGGTCCAGCCCTTCGCCAGCGGCAGCTTGGCGAAGCGCCCTTCGCCGCGGCTGAGCAGGGCGAGCGCCTTCGTCCAGGCGCGCGTCGCCTGCCGGTAGAGCGCGGGCCGTCGCGCGAACCACGCCCAGACGCTCAGGCCTTGCCGGATGGCGGCGGGCGTGAGGTTGCGCTCGAACTCGCGCTCGCGCCAATGCCGCATCATCTTCGGCAGCGGAATGCGCACCGGGCACACGCTCTCGCAGCGCCCGCAGAAGGTCGAGGCGTTGGGCAGATGCCCCGCCTTGTCGACGCCGATCAGCGTCGGCGTCAGCACCGAGCCCATCGGGCCGGGATAGACCCAGCCATACGCATGGCCGCCGACCGCGTGATAGACCGGACAATGGTTCATGCAGGCGCCGCAGCGGATGCAGCGCAGCATGTCCTCGAACTCGCCGCCGAGCATCGCCGAGCGCCCGTTGTCGAGCACGACGACGTGGTATTCCTGCGGCCCGTCCGGATCGCCCGCGCGGCGCGGGCCGGTCGAGAAGGTCGTGTAGACCGACATCTCCTGACCCGTGGCCGAGCGCGCCAGCACGCGCAGCAACTGCGCGACATCCTCCAGCGTCGGCGTGAACTTCTCGATCGAAGCGACGACGATGTGGACCTTCGGCAGCGTCTGCGTGAGATCGCCATTGCCCTCGTTGGTGACGATGACGGAGCTGCCCGTCTCGGCGATCAGGAAGTTCGCCCCCGTGATTCCGATGTCGGCCTCGATGAACTTCTGTCGCAGCACGGCGCGCGCCTCGGCCAGCAGCGTCGTCGGCTCGCTGAGGTCGCGGTCGCCCGGCAGATGCGTGTGAACGCGACGGAAATCGGCCTCGACCTGATCCTTGTTGAGATGCACGGCCGGCGCGATGATGTGCGAGGGATGCTCGCCGCGCAGCTGGATGATGTATTCGCCGAGGTCGGTCTCCACCGCCGTCACGCCCGCCGCGGCGAGCGCGTCGTTGAGGCCGATCTCTTCCGAGATCATCGACTTGCCTTTGGTGACGGTCTTCGCCCCGCGCGCCTTGCAGAGGTCGACGATGATGCGGTTGGCCTCGGCCGCGTCGCGCGCCCAGTGCACGACGGCGCCGGCCGCCGTCGCGTTGCGCTCCCATTCCTCGAGATAGAGATCGAGATGGGCGAGTGTGTGGGTCTTGATGTCGCGCGCCGCATCGCGCAGCGCCTCGAACTCGGGAAGCTTGGCCGCCGCCGCCGCGCGCCGCTCGATGAAGTTCTTGCGCACATGGCCGAGCGCGCGCTGCAACGGAGCGTCGCGCAGCGCCTCGTGCGCATTGTCCTTGAACTGCGGAGAGGTGATGACGACGCCCATGGCTCAGGCCCCGTTCTTCGGCTGCGGCGCGCCGATCGGCGGCGCCTCCAGCATGTCGGCCAGCACTTCGGCCACATGCCGCGCGTCGACGCTCTTGCCCATGCGCGAGAGCTTGCCCGCCATGTTCATCAGGCAGCCGAGATCGCCGGCGAGCAGGAGGTCCGCGCCCGTCTCCTCGATGGTCGTCGCCTTCTGCGTGACGATCTGGTCGGAAATCTCGCCATACTTCACCGCGAACATGCCGCCGAAGCCGCAGCAGGTCTCGCTGTCGCGCATCTCGACCAGCGTCAGCCCCTCGACGCTGGCGAGCAGGTCGCGCGGCTGGCGCTTGACGCCGAGTTCGCGCAGGCCCGAGCAGGAATCGTGATAGGTCGCCCGCTGCGGGCAGCGCGCCGTCACCTGCTTCATGCCGCGCACGTCGACCAGGAAACTCACGAGTTCGTGGCACTTCGCCGCGAAGGCGTTGGCGAGCGGCGCCATATTGGGGTCGTCGGCGAACAGTTCCGGATAGTGTTTCGCCATCATGCCGCCGCACGAGCCGGAGGGGATGACGACATAATCGCAGTCGCGGAATTCGCGCATCGCCTGTTCGGCGAGCGCCTTCGCGGTGGCCCGGTCGCCCGAATTGAAGGCGGGCTGGCCGCAGCAGGTCTGGCTCGGCACGACGACCTCGCAGCCCGCCGCCTCGATCAGCTTCGCCGCCGCGAAGCCGATCGACGGCCGCATCAGATCGACGAGGCAGGTGGCGAACAGGCCGACGCGCGGGCGCGGTCTGGGGGCTGCGGCGGTCGTCTCCATCCCGGCTTCGTCCTCCCGGCGCCGCTTCGGGCGCGTCGCGTCAGGTTGGCCGCCGCCCGTGGCGCGGTCAACCGCCGCGGCCCGGCGGGCCATCGCGGCGCTTGACTGGTTAGATTATTTTACCAATATGTCAACATGGCAAAGTCACCGAACCTCAAGCCGCCGAACCTCAAGCCGCCGAGCCAAAGCCGCGTCGCCCCGGCGCGCATCGAGACCCAGCGCGCGGCGGACGCCGTCGCCGCCCATCTCGAGCAGATGCTGGTGCAGGGCGTGCTGCGTCCCGGCGAGAAGCTCGCCGCCGAGCGCGATCTGGCCGAAAAGCTCGGCGTCTCGCGCCCCACCCTGCGCGACGCGATGGCGCGCCTCGCCGAGCGCGGTCTGCTCGTGCTCGGCCGCGATGGCGCGCGCGTGGCGCAGTATCTCGCGCCCTTCTCCGAGCCTCTCGCCGAGCTCTTCGCCGACAAGCCGCGCGTCGCCGCCGACTATTTCGAGTTTCGCCGGGCGCTGGAGGCGGAGGCGGCGCGCCTGGCCGCCGAGCGCGCCACCGATCTCGACCGCCGCGCCATCGCCGACGTCGTCAAGCGCATGAAGGACGCCCACCGCGCCGACGACGCCGCGCGCGAGGCCGCGCTCGACGTCGATCTGCATCTGGCGATCTACGAGGCGGCGCACAATCTCGTCGTGCTGCACGTCATGCGCGTCTTGAGCGAGCTGCTGCGCAACAACATCTTCTACAATCGCGACCAGCTCTTCCGCCGCGCCGGCGCGCGCGAGAAGCTGCTGGAGCAGCACCTCGCCATCGCCGAGGCGATCCTGGCTGGAGACGCGCGCCGGGCCGCGGCCGCCGCCTCTGCGCACATCGCCTTCGTGTTCGAGACGGTGGAGGCGCTGCGCCGCGACGAGCATCGCCTTGCGACGTCGCTGCAACGGTTGAACCGCGTCGATCTGGTGGCGGGATGAGCGTCGCCACGGCCGCGCCCCTGCGCTAGGCTTGCGCTCGCAGACCTTGGGAGGACCATGATGACAGAGATCGCCTTTCCCGCGCCCGATCCGCGCATCATGGGCCGGCGCGACGCCATTCTCGCCGGGCTCGCCGCGCTGCTGCCGGCCGAGTGCCTCGTCACGAGCGAGGACGAGCGGCGCGCCTACGAGACGGACGCGCTCACCGCCTATCGGCGCATGCCGCTCGCCGTCTGCCTGCCGCGCTCGACGGAGGAGGTCGCCGCCGTGCTGCGCTTCTGCCACGCCGAGGGCGTGAAGGTGGTGGCGCGCGGCGCCGGCACCTCGCTCGCCGGCGGCGCCATTCCGCAGGAGGACGCCATCGTCCTCGGCGTGACGAAGATGGCGCGCATCCTCGACGTGAACTTCGAGGATCGCGTCATCCGGGTCGAGGCGGGCGTGACCAATCTGGCCGTCACCGCCGCGGTCGCCGAGAAGGGCTTCTTCTACGCGCCCGATCCGTCCTCGCAGCTCGCCTGCACCATCGCCGGCAACATCGCGATGAATTCCGGCGGCGCGCATTGCCTGAAATACGGCGTGACCACCAACAACGTGCTCGGCGTCAAGATGGTCCTCATCGACGGAACCGTCGTCGACATCGGCGGCGACTTTCTCGACGCCGGCGGGCTCGATCTGCTCGGCCTCGTCGTCGGTTCGGAGGGGCAGCTTGGCGTCGTCACCGAGGCGACGCTGCGCATCCTGCGCGCGGCCGAGGGCGCGCGGCCCGTCCTGTTCGGCTTCGGCTCGAGCGAGGCGGCGGGGGAATGCGTCGCCGCCATCATCGGCGCGGGCCTCATCCCGGTGGCGATGGAGTTCATGGACAAGCCGGCCATCGAGATCTGCGAGGCCTTCGCCAAGGCGGGCTATCCGCTCGACGTAGAGGCCCTGCTGATCGTCGAGGTGGAAGGGTCGGACGAGGAGATCGAGTCGCAGCTCGCGCGCATCGTCGAGATCGCCCGCGCGCATGGCGTGCAGGTGATCAAGGAATCGAAATCGGCGATGGAGACGGCGGCAATCTGGAAAGGCCGCAAATCCGCCTTCGGCGCGACGGGGCGCGTCGCCGACTACATCTGCATGGACGGCACGGTGCCGACGGGGCAACTGCCCTATGTGCTCAAGCGCACCGGCGAGATCGTCGCGTCGTACGGGCTGCGCGTCGCCAACGTGTTCCACGCCGGCGACGGCAACATGCATCCGCTGATTCTCTACAACGTCAACGATCCGGCCGAGCAGGCGAAGGCCGAGGCGGCGGGCGCCGACATCCTGCGCCTGTGCGTGGACGCCGGCGGGTGCCTCACCGGCGAGCATGGCGTCGGCATCGAAAAGCGCGATCTGATGACGCATCAGTTCAACGCCGAGGATCTTGCCCAGCAATTGCGCGTGCGCGCCGCCTTCGATCCGCAATGGCTGCTCAATCCCGCAAAGGTGTTTCCGCTCGAGGGGAGGGACGCCGCGTGAGCCTCGCCCTCGCAACGCCCGTGACGGTTCACGCCCCGCGCAGCGAGGCCGAGGCGGCGGAGATCGTGCGCGCCGCGCGCGGTCCGCTCGCCATCGAGGGCGGCGGAACGCGCTCCGGATACGGCCGTCCCGCGCAGGCGGCCGCGACGCTCTCGACCCGCAACCTCGCCGGCATCGCGCTCTACAATCCGGCCGAGATGACCATCGTCGCGCGCGCCGGCACGACGGTTTCCGAGATCGAGGCCGCGCTGGCGGAGCAGGGGCAGATGCTGCCCTTCGAGCCGCTCGATCCGCGCCCGCTCTGGGGCGGGGCGGGCGAGCCGACCATCGGCGGCGTGACGGCGAGCGCGCTCGCCGGCCCGCGCCGCATTCAGGCCGGCGGCGTGCGCGACAGCCTCGTCGGCGTGCGCTTCGTCAACGGCCGCGGCGACATCGTGAAGTCGGGCGGGCGCGTGATGAAGAACGTCACTGGTCTCGATCTCGTCAAGCTGCAATGCGGCGCGATGGGCGCGCTCGGCCTGATCGTCGAAGTCGCCTTCAAGCTGCTGCCGAGGCCGCAGGCCGGCGCGACCCTCGCGCTCGATGGCCTCGACGACGCGCGCGCCGTCGCGGCGTTGTCGGCCGCGCTCGGCTCGCCCTTCGAGGCGAGCGGCGGCGCGCATCTGCCCGCGCGCGGCGGCGCGCCGGCGCGCACGCTGGTGCGCCTGGAGAATTTCGAGGAGTCGATCCGCTATCGCGTTGCGCAGATGACGACGCTGCTGGCGCCCTTCGGCCGCGCGATGCGGCTCGACGACGCCGAGGCCGACGCGCTGTGGCGCGACATCCGCGACGCCCGCCCCTTCGCCGCGCCCGATGCGCGCGCGGTGTGGCGCGTCTCGACCGCGCCCTCGCGGAGCCCAGCGCTCGTCGCGGCGATCGGCGCGTGCATGTCCGTCGAGGCGTTCTACGATTGGGGCGGCGGTCTCGTCTGGCTCGCCTGCGATGCGGCGGGCGACGCCGGCGCATCGATCATTCGCGGCGCGCTCGCCGGCGGCGGCCACGCCACGCTGATGCGCGCGCCTGACGCCGTGCGCGCGGCGACGGAGGTGTTTCAGCCGCAGACGGCCGCGCTCGCCGCGCTCGGCGCCAGCCTCAAACAGGCCTTCGATCCCGATCGCCTGTTCAATCCCGGCCGCATGGTCGCGCGCCACTGACGAGTTGAGACGACGACGCCATGCAGACCAATTTCTCGCTCGCCGCTCTCGCCGATCCGCACATGCGCGAGTCGGAGAAGATCCTGCGCAGTTGCGTGCATTGCGGCTTCTGCACGGCCACCTGCCCGACCTATCTGCTGCTCGGCGACGAGCTCGATTCGCCGCGCGGGCGCATCTACCAGATCAAGGACATGCTGGAGAAAGGCCGGCCCGCGAGCGCGGAGGTCGTGCAGCATGTCGATCGTTGCCTGTCCTGCCTGTCCTGCATGACGACGTGCCCCTCCGGCGTGCATTACATGCATCTCGTCGACCATGCGCGCGCCCATATCGAGGCGACGCATACGCGCTCGCTGGCCGACCGCGCGATGCGCGCGCTGCTGGCGACGGTGCTGCCGAACCGCGCGCTGTTCCGCCTCTCGCTGCTCGGCGCCGCGATGGCCAAACCCTTCGCGCCGATCTGGGCGCGCGTGCCGGTCGTCGGCGCGCGCGTCGCCGCCATGCTGTCGCTCGCCCCGGCGCGCTTCGCGCCGCGCTCGCCCGCCGAGAAGCCGGGCGTGTGGAAGGCGCCGGCGAGCGAACGGCCGGCGCGGCGCGTCATCCTGATGAACGGATGCGCCCAGCCGGTGCTGCGGCCGCAGATCAACGAGGCGACGATCCGCCTGTTGAACCGCCTCGGCGTCGAGGTCGTGATCGCGCTCGACGAGGGCTGCTGCGGCGCGCTCGTCCATCACATGGGGCGCGAGGAGCGCGCGCTCGCCCAGGCGCGCCAGAACGTCGACGCCTGGACGATGGTGATCGAGGACGGCGGCGTCGACGCGATCCTCATCACCGCGTCGGGCTGCGGCACCACGGTCAAGGACTATGGCTTCATGCTGCGCGAGGATCCGCGCTATGCGGCCAAGGCCAGGCGCGTCTGCGAGCTGGCGCGCGACGTGAGCGAATATCTGGCGACGCTCGACATCGCGCCGTCGCGGCCGACGGGGCAGGTCGTCGCCTATCATTCCGCCTGCTCGATGCAGCACGGCCAGAAGATCACGGACGCGCCCAAGCAATTGCTGCGCGCCGCCGGCTTCAAGGTGAAGGACGTGCCGGAGGGCACATCTGCTGCGGCTCGGCCGGCGTCTACAACATCATGCAGCCCGAGATCGCGGGCCGGCTGAAGGCGCGCAAGCAGGCCAACATCGCCCGCACGAAGCCGCAGATCGTCGCCGCCGGCAACATCGGCTGCATGACGCAACTCGAGGCCGGCCTCGGCGCGCCGATCGTCCACACCGTCGAACTGATCGACTGGGCGACCGGCGGCCCGCGCCCGCAGGGGCTCGATGGCGTCGCCGGATTGTGACAATTCCGCAACGCATTGCGGCGTTTTCGTTGCGCTGCACAACGGGCGTGCAGAACGTCCTCCGCTTGCCGAGCGCGTAGGCGCCCGCCCAACACTTCGCCTTGTCCCTCTTGCGGCGCCGCAGCACGGTCGAGCCATCGATTCATGGCCGGTCGGAGCCCGCAACTATGTCGCTCGTGAAATTCTCCGCTCTTTCCCTCGCCGCCGCGCTCGCGCTCGGCGCGTCCTCGCAGGCGGCCGATCTCGTCGCCAAGAAGGATCCGGCGCCGCCGGCGCCCGTCGCGCCGGTGATCGACTGGGCCTTCGGCGGCAAGCTGATGACGGACTACATCGCCCGCGGCGTCACCCAGTCCGATCACAAGCCGGCCGTCACCGCCTATGGCGAGCTGCGCTACAACGCGACCGACGCGATCCAGCTTTACGCCGGCGCGCAGCTCTGGAGCGTCAAGCTGCCGACCGATCCGGCCGTCGAGGCCGACATCTACGCCGGCGTGCGGCCGACCTTCGGTCCCGTGGCCTTCGACTTCGGCTACATCTGGTACGCCTATCCGGGCAACAGCCGCCGCTATTTCATCGATGGCGCGGGCGTGACCTTCCTCAATCCCGTTCCCGGCGGCGTGCCGTCGACGGCGCGCAATCCGAGCTGGGGCGAGATCTACGGCAAGGCGTCCTACACCTGGAACGACACCGTCACCGCCGGCGTGAACCTCTATTATTCGCCGAACTGGACGAGCGTCGGCGCCAACGCCACCTACCTCTCCGGCACGCTGAAGGTCGCTCTGCCCAACAATTTCTACGTCTCGGGCGAGTTCGGCCGCCAGTTCCTCGGCACCTCGCGTCCGGCCTTCGGCCCGACCAAGTACATCTCCTACAACACCTGGAACCTCGGCGTCGGCTATGCCTACAAGCTGGCGACGCTCGATCTGCGCTACTCCGGCACAGACCTGAACAAGAGCGAGTGCTGGATCAACTCGTCCGATCCGCGCGGCAATCCGGTCGGCGTCGTCGCAAATGGCCGGTCCAACTGGTGCGGCCACCGCATCGCCGCAACCCTGTCCTTCGACATCACGGGCAAGGACCTGAAGTAAGCCGCGACGCGCGTCGCGAACGAACCGGAGCCGGCGCCGCGCGCCGGCTCTTTTCGTTCGGGGCCGCCTCTCCCTGCGCCGTCTTGCGGGCGCCCGCCGCCTCCCCATATCGAGGGGCAGGCGGCGCGGCGCCGCACAGGGAGGCTCATGACGCCCGACGAACGCCAGATGCTGGCCGGACTGTTCGACCGTTTGCGCGAGGCGGAGGCCAATCCGCGCGACCGCGAGGCCGAAGCCTTCATCGCCGAGCGCGCCCGCGAGGCGCCGCACGCCGCCTATGCGCTGGCGCAGGCCGTGCTCGTGCAGGATCAGGCGCTCGCCGCCGCCGACGAGCGCATTCGCGAGCTGGAGGACCGCGTGCGCGAGATGGAGTCGCGTCCCGAGCCGCAGTCCGAGAGTTTTCTGGGCGGCATCGGCAAGTCGCTGTTCGGATCGCGCGAGCGCGACTCCGGACCGCCGCGCGCCGGCGCGCCCGATCCGTGGCGGCGCGCCGGACCCGCGCCGGGCTACGACGCCCCCGCCGAAGGCATGGCGCCGCGCGGCGGCTGGCAGGGTCAGCCCGGCCCATGGGCGCCCGCGCAGCCGCAGCAGGGTGGGCGCGGCTCGAGCTTCCTCACCGGCGCGCTCGGCGCGGCGGCGGGCGTCGCCGGCGGCATGCTGCTCGCCAACTCGATCCAGAGCATGTTCGGCGGCCAGGGTCATGGCCACGGTCAGGCCGCCGGGCTCGCCGGGCCGCATGGCGACGGCGCGATGGACAATTCGTGGAGCGGCGGCTCGTCGCGGGAGCCGGCGGACGCCTACGACCCCGGCTTCAGCCGCGACGGGACGCAGGACGCAGGCTGGGACGACGGCGGCTTCGACGGCGGCGACGGCGGCGTCGACGTCTGACGCGGGCGTTCTTGCCGACCTGAAACGCAAAAAGCCGCCCCCTCGGCTCAGGGGGCGGCTTTCTCCTGTCCGCTCGCGCGGCCTCCCGTCCTCTGCGGGACGTAAATCGTCAGATCACCACCACCGTCGCGCCCACCGGCACGCGGCCATACAGGTCGATCACGTCGTCGTTCATCATACGGATGCAGCCGGACGAGACATTCTGGCCGATCGTGTGCGGCTCGTTCGTGCCGTGGATGCGGTAGAGCGAGGAGCCGAGATAGAGCGCGCGGGCGCCGAGCGGGTTCTGCGGCCCGCCCGCCATGAAGGTCGGCAGATCCGGCCGGCGCTTCAGCATCTCCGGCGGCGGCCGCCAGTCCGGCCACTCCGCCTTGCGCGAGACGTGTTTCACGCCCGACCATTCGAAGCCCGGCCGCCCGACGCCGATGCCGTAGCGGATCGCCCGCCCGCCCGGCTGGACGAGGTAGAGATGCTTGTTCGGCGTGTCGACGACGACCGAGCCCGGCTTGTGCGGGCCGTCATACGCCACGTCCTGGCGCGCGAAGCGCGGATCGGGCGCGAGACGGGGCGCGACCTCGACGGCGGGGGCGCCTTGCGGCTGGGTCAGCCCGGAGGCGCCGTAGGCGAGGCGCACGGCCGTCTGCGCGCCATAGGCCGGCGTCGGGCGCGGGCCGTAGTCGACCCGGCGCTGCGCATGCGCGGCGGTCGGCGGCGGGCCGTAGCCCGGATCGCCAGCGGCGTAGGTCGCGGTCGGCGTCGGGCCATAGCCGGCGCCGCGCGCATAGGCCGGCGTCGGCGGCGGCCCGTAGCTCTGCGTCGCGCCGGGCGGCGGGGCGAAGCTGGCGGCTGTCAGCGCGCCGCTCGAGGGCCGAACGGCCCGCCGGCCGCCCGAGGTGACGAGAAACTCGATGAAGCCGCCGCCATAGGCGCCGGGGCGCACGGCTTGCGGCGCGGCGACGGCCTGCGGTCCGACGCCGGGAATGACCTGCGGCTCGCCGGGGCCGGCCTGCGCGCCGTGAAACGGCAGGACGAGGGCGCCGGCGGAGGCGGCGATCCAGATCAGCCACGCGCCGGCGCGCGGCCCGGATCGTGCGATCGGCGACAACATCGGCGTAACCAGCGTCATGGCGCTCCATCCGTCCCGGGCCGTCGCGGATGCTCCGCCGCGGGGCCGATTGCGCCAAGATAACGGATAAATTTCGAGTGGCTTTGTTTGCCTTTTGGCGTGGTTATTACATCGTCAAGCAATCGACGCCATGGTTTACGCAAGCATAATCGCGATGGTTGATTGAGGATTAACGCGCCGGCTCCAGCTCCGGCCAGTCGCCGTTCGCGCCGCCGCCGCGCTGGACCGGCGCGCGCGTTGCGCTAGGCTGGCGGCGATCGGGGCAGGGCGGCGCCGACGGATCGCGGGAGACTCGACCGTCCGTCGAGACGGCGCCTGCGCCGGCGTCTCCAAAGGCCGGGCGCTCGCGGTGAATCTGCGTTTCCTCGAAACCTTCCTCTGGGTGGTGCGGCTCGGCAGCTTTTCCGCCGCCGCCGAACGCATGGCCGCGACGCAGGCGGCCGTCTCCCATCGCATCCATACGCTGGAATCCGACCTCGGCTTCGCCCTGTTCGACCGCGACGGCCGCGCCGCGCGCCTCACCGCGGCGGGCCGCAAGATCGTGCCGCAGGCCGAGGAGATCCTGCGTCTCGTCGGCGACATGCGCGAAACGGAGGAGGGCGCCGCGCTGCGCGGCGTCGTCTCGATCGGAACCATCGACTCCATCGTCTACACATGGCTGCCGCGCTTCATCGAGCGGCTGAAGGAGCGCTACCCGCTCGTCAATCTGGAGCTGACGGTCGGCACCAGCCTGTCGTTGACGCGGCCTGTCAGCGAAGGCGCCATCGACCTTGCGATGATGATGGGGCCGGTGCAGGCGCCCGGTCTGCGCAACGAGGAGCTCGGCGCCTTTCCCTGCGACTGGCTCGCCGCGCGCACGCTCGATCTGCCGGCCGGCGAGATGGACGTCGCCGATCTCGTCGCCTATCCGCTGCTCGCCTATCCGCGCCATTCCATTCCGCATCAGGCGCTGATGCAATTGCTCGCCGACGCGCGCATCCCGCCCGAAAACGTGCGCATCTACGACACCAACTCGATCGCCACCCTCGCGCGTCTCGTGCGCGACGGCATCGGCGTGTGCGCGATGCCCGCGATCATCATGCGCGAGGCCATCGAGACAGGCGAGGTGCGCGCCCTCGCCGTGCGCCAGCGCATGCCGCCGCTGATGTTCCACGCGATCCATCGCGTCGCGCCCGGCAATCCGCTGCCGCAGGCCGTCGCGCAGCTCGCGGTCGAGACCGCGCGCGACTTCGAGCGGGACACGCACAAGAGTTTTCGATCACGCGCCATCGAATAAACCCGTTTGATCGCCCCGCCGACATCTGCTGTCCTGCGCCCGAGACAGAGCGCAGCCAGGGCAGGGAGGATCGGGCATGCGGGTGAGCCTCGTGCAGATGAATTCGCAGGGCGACAAGAAGGCCAATCTCGCCAAGGCCGAGGAGCTGATCCGCACGGCCGCCGACCGCGAACGTCCCGACCTCGTCGTCCTGCCGGAATATTTCGCCTATCTGCATGGAACCCCGCCCGAGATGCACAAGAGCGGCGAGGACTTTCCCGACGGCGACGCCTACCGTCTGATGTCGTCTCTGGCGAAGGAGCTGAAGATCACGCTTCACGCCGGCTCGATGGTCGAGAGCGTCGGCAATGCGCACTACAACACGACCGTCGTGTTCGGGCCGAAGGGCGACGAGATCGCGCGCTACCGCAAGATGCATCTATTCGACGTCGAGGTTCCCGGCGGCGTCGTCTATCGCGAGTCCGACAGCGTCGCGCGCGGGGAGGACATCGTCACCTACAAGGTCGGCGACGTCACGGTCGGCTGCGCGATCTGCTACGACATCCGCTTTCCCGAACTGTTCCGCGCCCTGCGCGACCGCGGCGCGCAGGTGATCGTGCTGCCGGCCGCCTTCACGCTGATGACGGGCAAGGACCATTGGGAGACGCTGGCGCGCGCCCGCGCCATCGAGACGCAAACCTATTTCCTGGCGGTCGGGCAGACCGGCTCGCATTCCGACGGCGCGAAGTGGTGCTGGGGCCATTCCATGGTGATCGACCCGTGGGGCCACATCGTCGCGCAGGTGTCGGACGGCGTCGGCCTCACCGGCGCCTCGCTCGACTTCGACTACCTGAACAAGATCCGCGTCAATCTCCCGGTCGAAAACCATCACGTTCTGTGAAAGGCCCGCCATGTTCATCGTCAATCCGATGCCGGCGCAAATCGGGCCGCGGACCATCGAGATGCTGGAGCGCGTGGAGACGGCGACCGTCGGCCACTTCAAGCATTCGGGCTTCGTCGATCGCCACATCCGCGCCGTGCTGCCGGCCAAGCGCGTCGCCGGCACGGCGGTGACGCTGCGCATCCCGCACGCCGACTCGACGCTGCTGCACTATCTCACCGCGCATGTGCGCCCCGGCGACGTCGTGGTGATCGACCGCTGTCATGACGACAAGCACGCCTGCTGGGGCGGCGTCATCACCCATTGCATGAAGAATGCGGGGGTGAAGGCGGGCGTCATCGACGGGCCGGCGACCGACATCTCCGAGGTTCACAAGGTCGACATGCCGCTGTGGTGCCGCGGCGCCTCGCCGATCACCACCAAGATTCTCGGCCTCGAGGGCGCGCTCAACGTGCCGGTCTCGGTCGGCGGCCAGACCGTGCATCCGGGCGACGCAGTGCTGTGCGACGAAAGCGGCGTGCTCGTCCTGCGTCCCGACGAGGCGGAGGCGGTCGCCGCCCGCGCCATCGAGATGCAGGAGCGCGAGATCGTTTTGCTCGAGCGTCTGCGCAAGGGCGAGAAGCTGCCCGACATCAGCGGCGCGACGGCGCTCGTCGAGGGCAAGCGCGCCGGCTAGGCGCGCCCGCCGGGTTGCGCGGCGGGCGGACAGCGCCGATGCTCGGAACGGATCAACGCGTCGCGCAGATCGACGGCGCGCTCAGGGGAGGGTGGAGCATGAATCGCAGGAGCCTCTTGTGCGGGGTCGCCGCGCTGCCGTTTCTGGCGGCGTCGGCCATGGCCCAGCAGGCGACGGTGACCCTCGTCGCCTATTCCGGCATCTTTCAGGATCGCTACACGGCCGCCGTCGTCGAGCCTTTCATGAAGGCCAATCCCGACATCAAGATCGTCTACGCCGGCGCGCCGAACTCCGCGCAGATGCTCGGCGCGGCGCGCGCGCAGAAAGCCTCTCCGCAGGCCGACGTCGTCATCATGGACATCGCGGTCTCGAAGGCGGCCACGGACGAAGGCCTGTTCGAGAAGATCGACGAGAAGAACGTTCCCAACGTCGCCGATCTCTATCCCAACGCCCGCTCGCCCGACATCGCCGGCGTCGCCGTGACGTTCGACAATCTGGTGATGATCTACAACAGCGAGGCGATCAAGAAGGCGCCGACCTCGCTCGCCGCGCTCGCCGATCCGGCCAACAAGGGGCAGGTGGCGATCCCGGGCTTCCCCGACATTCAGGGCCTGTCGCTGGTGATGATCCTCGACAAGGTGAACGGCGGCGGCGGCGTCGCCAGCAAGTTCGAGAAGGGCGTCGACGCGATGGCGCCGATCGCGCCGAACGTGCAGACGTGGGATCCCAAGCCCGACGTCTACACGCCGATCATCAACGGGCAGGCGACCATCGGCATCGGCTGGAACGCGCGCTCGCAGGTCAACAGCGACGCCTCCGGCGGCAAGCTGAAGGCGGTCATCCCCAGCGAGGGCAGCGTCTTCCAGATCAACACCATCAATCTCGTCAAGGGCGCGCCGCAGGCCGCGGCCGCGGCGAAGTTCGTCAACTACGCGCTCGGGCCCGAGGCGCAGAAGGCGTTCACCGAGTCGATGTTCTACGGGCCGACCAACGCCAAGGCGCCTGTCAGCGAGGCGGCGGCCGCCCGCACCGCGCTGCGCTCGATCGATCGGATGATCCCGGTCGACTGGATCGCGGTCGCCAAGGTGCGCGACGCCGTCGGCGAACAATGGCGCCGCAAGGTGCTGCCGCTGAGCCGCTGAGCGATGGCGGGAGCTACATCAGCCGACGCGGCGGGGGAAGGGTTTCTCTCGCTGCGCGGCCTGACCAAGCGCTACGGCGGATTCGCCGCCGTGGACGATCTGTCGCTCGACATCGGCAAGGGGGAGCTCGTCGCCTTCCTCGGCCCCTCCGGCTGCGGCAAGACGACCTCGCTGCGCATGATCGCAGGCCTGATCGAGGCGAGCGCGGGCCGCATCGCCGTCGACGGGCGCGACCTCACCCATGTCCCGACCTATGAGCGGGACATGGGCATGGTGTTCCAGAGCTACGCGCTGTTTCCCCACATGAGCGTGGCGGGCAACCTCGCCTTCGGCCTCGAAATGCGCAAGCTGGCGCGCGCCGAGATCGAGCGGCGCGTGCGCGAGGCGCTGGCGCTGGTGCATCTGGAGGCGCTGGGCGACCGCAAGCCCGCGCAGCTCTCCGGCGGCCAGCAACAGCGCGTGGCGCTGGCGCGCGCGCTGGTCATCCGTCCCTCGATCCTGCTGCTCGACGAGCCGCTGTCCAATCTCGACGCCAAGCTGCGCGACGACATGCGCGCCGAGATCCGCGACATCCAGACCCGCCTCAAGGCGACGACGATCTTCGTCACGCACGATCAGATGGAGGCGCTGACGATGTGCGACCGCGTCGCGGTGATGAATCGCGGCCGGCTCGAACAACTGGGCACGCCGGAGGATCTGTACGAGCGCCCCGCCTCGGCCTTCGTCGCCACCTTCGTCGGCCGCATCAACCGCATCGAGGCGACGGCGGAGGGCGACGTCGTTCGCCTCGGCGGCGAGGCGCTGCGCGCCGCGCGGTCGGCGCACGGGCCGGTCGAGCTGATGGTGCGGCCCCATCGCATCGAGATGAGCGCGGGCGCCGCCGCCCCGCCGCAGGCGCAGGACGGTCCGCGCAATATGCTTAGTGGGCGCGTGGCGCGCAGCGTCTTCGCCGGCGATCTCCAGCATTACGAGGTGGAGGCCGCCGGGCGGCTCCTGTCGGTCGAGCGAAGCACCGTCAGCCACGAGCCGCCGCTGCGGCCCGGCGAGGCGGTGACGCTGAGCTGGCGCGTCGCCGACACCTTCATGTTCGAGCGCGCCTCGTGAGCGCCGGCGCGCCAGGCGCCCGCGGGCCGATGCTCGCCGTGGCGCTGCTGATCCCGATTTTCGCGGTCAATGCGCTGGTGTTCTTCTGGCCGACTTTCAATCTGTTCAAGATGTCGTTCATTCGCGGCGAGGCGACAGGCGCGCTGACCGACGAGACGACGCTCGCCAACTGGACCGGGCTGTTCCGCGATTCCTTCTATTCCGAACTGCTCGTGTCGAGCGTGACGATCAGCCTCGTGATCACCGCGCTGACCCTCGTCCTGTCCTATCCGATCGCGCTTTATCTGCATCGCGCGCGCGGCCTGCGGCGCACCGTCCTGCTCGTGCTGGTGATCTCGCCGCTGCTCACCTCGGCGGTGGTGCGCACCTATGGCTGGATCGCCATCCTGTCGGACGGCGGGCTCGTCAACTCGTTGCTGAAGGCGCTCGGCCTGCCGGCGCAAAGGCTCATCTTCAACACGCAGGGCGTCGTCCTCGGCCTCGCCGAGATCCTGATGCCCTACATGATTCTGGCGCTGCTCGCCGGCTTCGGCCGGCTCGACGCGCGCCTGGAGGAAGCGGCCGCCACGCTGGGCGCGCGGCCGCGTCAGGCGTTCTGGCGCGTCGTGCTGCCGCTGTCCCTGCCGGGCGTCATGCTCGGCTGCCTGCTGTGCTTCGTTCTCGCGGTCAGCTCCTTCATCACGCCGAAGCTGCTCGGCGGCGGGCGCGTGTTCCTGCTGGCGACGGAGATCTACGATCAGGCGATCGTCACCCTCAACTGGCCGCTGGCGGCCACTCTTTCGATGGTCGTGCTGATCGTGTTCGGCCTCGCCCTCGCGCTGTATGCGCGCGCGGCCCGGCTCTAGGAGCGCGCGATGGACGAGCGCCCCGCCTCTCCGACGCTGACGATCCTGGCGAGCCTCGCCTTCGTCTTCCTGCTGGCGCCGGTCGTCATCGTGCTGCCGCTGTCTTTCAGCGGCGACGCCTTCATGGCCTTTCCGCCACAAAGCTGGAGCGCGCGCTGGTATGCCGCGATCTTCTCGCACGCCCGGCTGATCGAGGCCTTCTTCGTCTCGCTTGGCCTTGCGGCCACGGTGACGGCGCTGAGCCTCATGATCGCGCTGCCGGCGACCTACGCGCTGGTGCGCCTGCGCCCGCCCGGCGCGGAGGCGATGTTCAGCCTGTTCACCGCGCCGCTGCTGTTGCCGACCATCGTGCTCGGCCTTGCGATCCTGATCGTCTTCGCGGGGCTCGGGCTGCTCGGAACCTGGCGCGGCCTGCTGCTCGCCCATCTCGTCGTCTGCACGCCCTACGCGCTGCGCGTGCTGGCGACCTCGCTCGCCAACCTGCCGGCCGACGTGGAGCAGGCCGCCGCCACGCTCGGCGCGCGGCCGGCGACGGTGTTCCGTCGCGTCACGCTGCCGCTGATGCTGCCGGGCGTTGCGGCCACCGGCGCGCTGTGTTTCCTCGTCTCCTTCGACGAGACGGTGCTGTCGTTGTTCATGACCGGCCCGCGCATATCGACGCTGCCGGTCGAGATGTTCCACCACGTCGAATCGCGCGCCGATCCGCTGGTCGCGGCGGTCTCGGTGCTGCTCGTCGGCTTCACCTTGCTCGTCGTCGTGCTGGTCGATCGCAGCCTCGGCCTCGGCAAGGCCTTCCTCAAAGGCGGCTGAGCCTCAGGCGCGCGCCGCCCGCAGGCGCAGCCGCTCGGCGGCGAGCGTGCGCAGGCCGCCGACGTCGAACACCGCGAAGAACGCCCCGCACACCGCGACGCCGCCGGCGATCTGCGCCAGCATGACCAGAACGCCCGGCGCCGCCCCGCGCAGCGGCGCGAGCAGCGCGGCCATCGCCGCCGTCGCCGCCAGCGTCGCGAGGATGTCGCGCGCCGCCGGCCATTTCGGGCGCTCCAGCGCCGCCAGCGCCACCAGCGCCAGGAGGCCCGCCACCACCGCGATGGCTTGTCCGGCGGCGAGCGCGGCCGCGCCCTCGCCGCGCGGCGTCAGCGCCACGAAGCCGAGATTGGCGAGCGCGGCGACGACCGAGGCGACAATGATCGGCCCGGTGCGCCGGTTGATCTGGAAGATCGGGTTCACGCCGTACTGCATGAAGGCGTAGGCGAAGAGGCCCGGCAGCATCAGCGTCAGATAGGCGCCGAACGGCCCGCGATACTGCGCCGGCACGAACAGCGCCTCGAAGCTCGGCAGGATCAGCCAGAAGCCGACGCAGGTCGGCGCGACGATGGCGAAGACCAGCCCCATGTTGCGGCCAATCTGCTCCTTCGCCCGCTCCCGCCCGTGCAACTCGTCGGTCTTCACCGCGAGCTGGAACAGCAGCACGTCGAGCGTCGAGCCGATGGCGGCGACGAGCCGCACGCCCATGTCGTAGGCGAGCGCGAACTGGCCCGTCTCGGCGAACCCCCATTGCGCGGCGACGATCGAGCGGTTGAGCAGCGGGATGGTCTGGTAGATCACCCCCGCGATGACGATCGGCAAGCCGTAGGCCATGAAGGCGCGCGCCTCCGGCCGCTCCGCCTTCGCCGGGGTCGCGCCGGGGTCGATCAGCGCCTCGCGCGAGGCGACCAGCGCTGCCGCCACGCACAGGCAGATGCCGAGCAGCGCCACCTTGGCGGATTGGAACCACCACGCCCCGCCGGCCGTGAAGACCAGCGCCGCGACGTTCTTGGCGAGGATCAGCCGGCCATACACCTTGTCGAGAAAGCGCGAGCGCACCAGCGCGGTGTGATAGTCGAACAGCCCGTTGGCGACGCCGACGGCGACCGCCAGCGCCAGCAGCGAACTGGTCAGTTGCAGCTCGATCCCGGACAGGATGACGACCAGCGCGACGACGCCGAGCCCCAGCGCCACCAGCCCGAACACGAGGTCGAGCGTGGCGCGCACCTGCGGCTGCTCGTCGCGCGTGCGCTGCGAATAGAAGCGCGTCGCCGAAAGCCGGATCCAGTCGAACAGGGCGGTGTTGATGAACACCGCGATCGCCGTGGCGAGCGCGAACCGGCCATACTCCGCCGGGCCGAGAAACTTCGCGACCAGCAGGGCGATGGCGAAATTGAAGGTCGTGTTGAGCGCGAAGGTGACGACGACAGACATGGAACCCGGCCGGGCGCGCCTGCGCCCCCGCCGTCAGTCATACCGCCCCCGCCGATAAGAAAGGGTTGAGGCTCAGGCCCCCCCGCCCGCCCCGAAGCTGCGCGGCGCCGGGCTGACGACGCCGGCCGCCCCGTTCGACACCTGCATGACGGCCAGCCCCCGGTCGTTCAGCCCGTCGGCGCGGAAGCGGAAGATGCCGTCCGCCCCGTTGAAGCCGGAGGCGCTGGTCAGTACGCTTTCGGCGAAACGCTGCGACCCCTGCGTGCGGGCGAGCGCGGCGACGAGCGAGGCCGCGTCGTAGCCGAGCGTGGCGATGCGCGCCGGATCGGCGTTGAATTTCGCCCGGTAGCGCTGCGCGAAGGCGGCGAAGCCGCCGGCCTCCGGCGTCGAGAACCACGCCCCTTGCAGGGCCGGCAGCTTCAGCACCCGCACGTCGTTCCACACGCCGGTGCCAAGCACCTGCACGCGCTTCGTGTCGATCCGCGCCGCGCCGAGCGCCTGCGCCACCGCCGGCATGCCGTCCGGCTGCTCGGGCACGAACAGCGCGTCGATCGAGGCCGAGCCGGCCGCGATGCGCCCGGCGGCGGCGGCCAGCGTGCCGGAATTGTAGCGCTCGATCATCGCCACCCGCACGCCCTTGCTCGCCGCGTAGCTCTGGAATTCGGCGAGGGCGACGTTGCCGTAGTCGCTCTCCGGGGCGAGCGCGGCGATCGACTTCTTGCCCTTCGAGGCGGCGAAGGCGACGATCCGGTCGACATAGGTCTCGATCAGGAACGACAGCAGGTAGACCCCGCGCGTCGCCGCCGAGGCGTCGGTCGAAAAGCCGATCAGCGGCTTGTTGGCGGCCTTGGCGACGCGCCCGGCCTCCTTCACGCCGCCCGCGAACAGCGGCCCGACGATCAGCTCGGCGCCCTCCGACAGCGCCTGCTGCGCCGCCGCGCGCGCCCCGTCCGGCGTCGACTGGTCGTCCTTGACCAGAAACGTCACCTCGTTGGAGCCGGATTCGGCCAGCGCCAGCTCCACCGCGTTGCGCAGCGAGGCGCCGACGACGCTCGGCCCCGACGGGCCGGTCAACGGCAGCAGCAGGCCGACGCGCACCGGGCCGGACCCGATGGTCGCCCCCGTCGGCGCGCCGGCGAGCGGCTGCGACTGCACCGGCGTCGTCGGCGCGGCGAGCGGCGTCTCGGGCTCGGGCTGGCCGAAGCCCATATTGCCGCCGCAGCCCGCCAGCAGCCCCGACAATCCCGCCCCGCCGAGCGCGACGAGGCCCTGCCGGCGCGTCGGCGCGCGGAGGGCGGAGAAGGGCGGGCGCTTGGTCATCGGCAAAACTCCTTCGGCGCGGCCTCGCCCGCGCGGGCGTGTCGTCGGCAATGCATTGGCCCGGCCCCGGCCGGGAAAATGGGCCCGGCCCCGCCGGGTAAGACGTCCGCCGGCGCCGCAAGGGCAGATTCGGGCGAACGCGCATAGTTAAACATGAGCGGCCGGTCCGGCGAAATCGCGCCGCCGCGCGCCCGGCCCGCGCGCTTGTCCGCGCCCGCGCCCGCTGCTACGGGCAGGGCCAGCGCGCCGCTCCGGCGCGGCCCCGCGGACCCGTCCAGCATGTCCTCCGATCCTGCTCGCGAGCCCGCCCGCGCCTACACGGCCTTCGGCCTGCGCGCCGAGGCCGAGCCGCTTGATCCCGGCCTCTATGTCGTCGCCACGCCGATCGGCAATCTGCGCGACATCTCCTTCCGCGCGCTGGCGACGCTGGCGGCCGCCGACGCGGTGGTCGCCGAGGACACGCGGGTGACGCGCCATCTGCTCGCCCATTACGGCGTCTCGACGCCGCTCCTCGCCTATCACGAGCACAACGCCGCCGAGATGCGCCCGCGCCTGCTGGCGCGGCTCGCCGCCGGCGAGCGGCTGGCGCTGGTCTCGGACGCAGGCACGCCGCTGGTCTCCGATCCCGGCTTCAAGCTCGTCGCCGAGGCGGCCGAGCGGGGCGTCCCCGTGATCGCCGTGCCCGGCCCGTCCGCCGTGCTCGCCGCGCTCGTGGTCGCCGGCCTGCCGACCGACCGCTTCTTCTTCGAGGGGTTTCTGCCCGCCCGCAGCGCGGCCCGGCGCCAGCGCGCAGCCGAGCTCGCGGCGATTCCGGGCACGCTCATCTTCTTCGAGTCGCCGCGCCGTCTCGCCGAGGCGCTGACCGATCTCGCCGCCGTGCTCGGCGACCGCCCGGCGGCGGTGGCGCGCGAACTGACCAAGCGGTTCGAGACGGTGCGGCGCGGTCGCCTCGCCGATCTCGCCGCCGCCTACGCCGCCGAGGACGCGCCGAAGGGCGAGATCGTGCTGCTCGTCGGCCCGCCCGGCGAGGGCGCGCAGGAGACCAGCGCCGACGATCTCGACCGCCGCATCCTCGCCGCGCTGGCGACCCATTCCGTCAAGGACGCCGCCTCCGTCGTCGCCGGAGAGACCGGCCGCCCCCGCCGGCAGGTCTACGCCCGCGCCATCGAACTGGCGGCGGCGCGCGACCGGGACGGGCAGGGGGAATGACGCGCGCCCGCCGCCTCGTCGCGCGCGGCTTCGGCCTCAGGGCCGAGACGCTGGCGGCCTGGCGCCTGCGGCTCGCCGGCTACCGCATTCTGGCGCGCGGCTACCTCGCGCGCGGCGGCGAGATCGACATCGTCGCCGCCAAGGGCGACGCGCTCGTCTTCGTCGAGGTGAAGGCGCGTCCCTCGCTCGACGAGGCGCTGACGGCGGTGACGCCGCAGAAGCGCGAGCGGCTGTCGCGCGCGGCGCGGCAATGGCTCGTCGAACATCCCGCCTTCGCCTCGCGCACCCTGCGCGGCGATCTCGTCGCGGTCGCGCCCGGCCGTTGGCCGCGCCATTGCGTCGCGGCCGTCCCGCTCGATCTCGGCCATCTCTAGCGCCGCTGGATTTGACGGCAGGCGCGGCCTGATGTTGTGTCCGCTCCCCACCTTTCAGGAGCCCGTCATGTCCCTGTCCGTCGCCGTGCAGATGGATCCGATCGAGGCGATCAACATTGCCGGCGACTCCACCTTCGCGTTGATGCTCGAGGCGCAGGAGCGCGGGCACAAGCTCGTCTACTACACGCCCGATTCGCTCTCGCTGTCGGGCGACCGTCTGACCGCGATGACGCGGCCGATCCTCGAACTGCGCGACGCCAGGGGCGATCATGTCACGCTCGGCGATCCGCAGAAGATCGACCTTGCGACGCAGGACGTGGTTCTCCTGCGCCAGGACCCGCCCTTCGACATGGCCTATGTGACGACGACGCATCTGCTCGAGCGCATTCATCCCAAGACGCTCGTCGTCAACGATCCGCGCAGCGTGCGCGACGCGCCGGAGAAACTGTTCGTCATGCAGTTTCCCCAGCTCATGCCGCCGACGCTGATCACGCGCGACAAGGGCGAGATCGAGGCCTTCCGCAAGACGCATGGCGACATCGTGATGAAGCCGCTCTACGGCAATGGCGGCGCGGCCGTGTTCAAGGTGTCGTGGAAGGATCCGAATTTCGGCTCGCTCTACGATCTGTTCCGCACCACCTTCCGCGAGCCCTGGGTGTGTCAGGCCTTCTTGCCGAAGGTGAGCGAAGGCGACAAGCGCATCATCCTCGTCGACGGCGTGGCGATGGGCGCGGTCAATCGCGTGCCGGCCGAGAACGACATCCGCTCCAACATGGTGCGCGGCGGCGCCGCGACGGCGACGGACCTGACGCCGCGCGAGAAGGAGATCTGCGCCACGATCGGCCCGCATCTGAAGGCGCGCGGGCTGATCTTTGTCGGCATCGACGTGATCGACGGCCATCTGACCGAGATCAACGTCACCTCGCCGACGGGCCTGCGCGCCATCAAGCGCCTCGGCGGCCCCGATCTCGCCGCCGCGCTGTGGGACGCCATCGAGGCCAAGCGAAAGGCGGCGTGAGCCGCCGCCTCACGCCTCGAAAAATCGCGCCATCTCGGCGCTTGCGTCCGGTCCTTGCGGATCGACGAAGGTTCCGCCCGGCCGGCCGCCCGACCAGGCGTGGCCGAGCCCTTCGACGCGCAGCGCCTCGACGCGCGGGCGCCCGTCCGCGCCGGCCGCCACCATGCGCGTGAAGGCGCGGCCCTGTCGCCCGCGCTCGAACCGGCGCGGCGCGTCCGCCGCCAGCGCGGCCGCCACGATCGCGTCGGCGTTGGCGGGATTGACCGTCGCATCCGCCTCGCCCTGCACGACGAAGAGGCGCGGCTGAAACGCGATGGCCCGCCCTGGCGCGCCGTTCTTCATCGCCGCCATCGCGGAGGCGACGTCGCGCGCCGCGCCGAAGGCGACGCCGGAATGGACGCCGACCGCCTCGTAAAGCTCCGGGTAGACCGCGCCGAGGACGAGCGCCATCGCCCCGCCCGCCGACAGGCCGGCGACCGCGACGCGGCCGGGCGGAATGTCGCGCTCCGACATCACGGCACGCGTCATGCCCGCGATGATCGCCGGCTCGCCGCGCTCGCGCGTCTGGTCGCCCGGGCGGAACCAGTTCCAGCAGCGCATCGGGTTGGCGCTCGCGCCCTGCTGGGGATAGAGCACGTGCCAGCCGCGCGTCGCCGCGATCAGGTTCATGCCGGAGCCGAGCGCGAAATCGTCGGCCGTCTGCGTGCAGCCGTGCAGCATCACGATCAGCCGCGCCTGCGCCGCCGGCGCGGGATGGGCGGGAATGAACAGCTTGTAGTCGCGCCGCCCCGCATCGCCCGAAAACACGCGCGCCTCGAACGCGCCGCCATACGGCGCGGGCCGCGCGTCGCGCTCGCCCCGCAGCGCGCGGCGCACGGCGGCGACCAGCCGCGACGCCAGCAGCGACAGCTTCATGGCCGGTCCGCCGATGCGGAGCGCCGTCTCACGCGGAGCGCGCTCACGCGACCGGCCGCACGGGCACGCCGGCGGCCGCCATATGCGCCTTGGCCTGGCCTATCGTGTAGGTTCCGAAATGGAAGATCGAGGCCGCCAGCACCGCGCTGGCGTGTCCCTCGCGCACGCCCTCGACGAGATGGTCGAGCGTGCCGACGCCGCCCGAGGCGATGACGGGGATCGTCACCGCATCCGCCACGGCGCGCGTCAGTGCGAGATCGTAGCCGCCCTTCACGCCGTCGCGGTCCATCGAGGTGAGCAGGATTTCGCCGGCGCCGAGATCGGCGACCTCCTGCGCGAACTCGACGGCGTCGATGCCGGTCGGCTTGCGCCCGCCATGCGTGAAGATCTCCCAGCGCCCCTCGCCGACCGATTTGGCGTCGATGGCGACGACGATGCATTGCGAGCCGAATTTTTCCGCCGCGCGCCGCACGAACTGCCGGTCGTTGACGGCGGCGGTGTTGATCGAGGCCTTGTCCGCGCCGGCGAGCAGCAGCTTGCGGATGTCATCCGTCGTGCGCACGCCGCCGCCGACGGTGAGCGGCATGAAGCACACCTCCGCGGTGCGCCGCACGACGTCGAGCAGGATGCCGCGATCCTCGTGGCTCGCCGTGATGTCGAGGAAGCACAATTCGTCCGCGCCCGCCGCGTCGTAGGCGATGGCCGCCTGCACGGGATCGCCGGCGTCGATCAGATCGACGAAGTTGACGCCCTTGACGACGCGCCCGTCCTTGACGTCGAGGCAGGGGATGATGCGGGATTTCAGCATGACGAATCAGACTCCCGGTACAGGGCCTCGGCCGTTTGGAGCCCTCATCGTTTACGCTGACGAGAGTGGGACGCACAATCTGAGCGTGATCGAACGGGAGTATCCCGTTTTCGTCCTGACCTTTTGCGTGTTCGAAAAATCGGACTATGTCGAGACCGTCGTTCCCGCGATCCAACGCTTCAAACTGAACTGGTTCGGGCACGACATGGTCGTTCTGCATGAGAGGGAGATGCGCAAGCAACTGACCCCATTCAAATTTCTGGAAAACAGAGATCGTCGCGACCGATTTATGGCCGAACTGAATCTGATTGTGGCGCAAGCGCCCATGACCATCATTGCCGCGGTCATCGACAAGCGGGCGCTGAACCGGCGCTACGCGGTCCCATCGAATCCGTATCAGTTGGCCTTGACGTTCTGCATGGAACGCCTTTGGGCGCTCCTGTCGGCAAGGAAGGCGACGGATAAGACGGTTCATTGCGTTTTCGAATGTCGTGGAAAGGCGGAGGATCGAGAGCTCGAGCTGGCGTTCCGACGAATCGCCGACGGACAGAACTTCCGCGGCGACCGCATGCCGACGCTTGAGATCGTCTTTGCCGACAAGAAGGCGAACTCGTCCGGATTGCAGTTGGCGGATCTGACCGCTCGACCAATAGGACTGAGCGTCATTCGACCCGATCAGCAGAACCGTGCGTTCGAGGTCATCGAACCGAAGATTCGACGAGACGACGCCGGGCGCTATCGAGGCTTTGGAATGAAGGTCTTTCCCTGAAAGCAAACGGGCCCCGAAGTGATCCGGAGCCCGTCGCCGATCGGGAACATCCCCCAATCCATTTAACGACGATATAGTGGTCGGAGGGTCGCGCGTCAAGCGCAGTAGGCGAAAATTCCTACGCCGCTTCCGCCGCCCGGATCATCGCCAGCGCTTCTTTCGCGTCGAGCCGGCCATCGTAGAGGGCGCGGCCGGTGATCGCGCCGGCGAGTCTGGCGCAGTCGGGTTCCAGCAGGCGGCGCACGTCGGCGAGGGAGGCGAGGCCGCCCGAGGCGATGACGGGGATCGAGATCGCCGCCGCCAGCGCGTTGGTCGCCTCGATGTTGAGGCCTTTCAGCGCGCCGTCGCGCATGATGTCAGTGTAGACGATGGCGGCGACGCCCGCGTCCTCGAAGCGCCGGCCGAGCTCCACCGCCGAGACGGCAGAGGTCTTCGCCCAGCCCTCGATGGCGACGAAGCCCTCGCGCGCGTCGACGCCCACCGCGATGCGGCCGGGAAAGCGCCGCGCCGCCTCGCGCACGAAATCGGGATCGCGGAGCGCGGCGGTGCCGATGATGATGCGCGCCACGCCCTTGCCGAGCCAGCCCTCGACGGTGCGCATGTCGCGCACGCCGCCGCCGAGCTGCACCGGCATGGTCACGGCTTCGAGAATGGCGTCGACCGCCTTGGCGTTCATCGGCTTGCCGGCGAAGGCGCCGTCGAGATCGACGACATGCAGATACGAAAAACCCTGCCGCTCGAAGGCGGCGGCCTGCGCGGCGGGATCGTCGTTGAAGATCGTCGCGCGCTCCATGTCGCCATGCACGAGGCGCACGCAGCGCCCTTCCTTCAGGTCGATGGCGGGATAGAGAATCATGGCCGCCACCTCAGGAAATTGGCGATGAGCTTCAGGCCGAGCGTCTGGCTTTTCTCGGGGTGGAATTGCACGCCCGCATAATTGTCGCGGCCCACCATGGCGGTGACGCGGCAGCCGTAATCGGTCGTGGCGATGGCGTCCTCGCCGCGTGCGGCGAGATGATAGGAGTGCACGAAATAGGCGTGCAGCCCGCCCGCGCCGAGCGCGAGGCCCTCGAGCAGCGCATGTTCGCGTCGCGCCTCCAGCGTGTTCCAGCCCATATGCGGAATCTTCAGCTCGCGGTCGGCTGGCTCGATCAGCGTCACGTCGCCGGCGATCCAGCCGAGACCTTGCGTCACCTCGTGCTCGAGTCCGCGCTCGGCCATCAGCTGCATGCCGACGCAGATGCCCAGAAACGGCGGCCGCCGCCGATCACCGTCTCGTTCAGCATGTCGATCATGCCGGGGATCGCGGAAAGGCCGCGCTTGCAGTCGGCGAAGGCGCCGACGCCCGGCAGCACGATCCGCGCGGCCTTGCGCACGCGCTGCGGATCGGCCGTCACTTCAATGGCGACATCGAGATCGGCCTCGCGCGCGGCCCGCTCGAACGCTTTCTGCGCCGAGTGCAGATTGCCCGAGCCGTAGTCGATGATGGCGACGCTCATATCGCCTCCCCGCCGCCGCGCGCGCCGCAGGCGCGGCGCCGGCCGCGAGCCAGCGGGCGAAGAAGATGCGCTCGCCCGCCGCCTCGTCCTCGCTCGCCACCACGTCGACGAGCGGCCGCCCGCCGCGCGTCAGCGCCGCCGAGCGCAGCCCCGCGCCCTCGACGCCGAGCCACAGATTGACCAGCGCCAGCAGCGCCAGCGCGGCGCCCGGCGGCAGGCGCAGAAGCGCCGCCCCGACGCCGATGGCGAGCATCGCGAGAAGCCACACGATCAGCGCCCGCCACAGCCCGTGACGGACGAGCCACAACGGCCCGAACAGCAGGGCGGGCTTGCTGAAGCCCTCGCGCACCAGGGCGACCCGGTCGGCGAGGCGATCGGCCGCCTGCCCGGCGACCTCGATCGTCGCGCCCGGCGTCGGCGGCGCATGCACGGCGAAAATCGGCATCCTCTCCTCGCTGCCGCCCTTGCGCGGGCGGACGGTGTCAGAGCGTTCCCTTGGTGGAGGGCACGCGGTCCTTCTGACGGGGGTCGATTGCAATCGCCGCGCCAAGCGCGCGGGCGAAGCCCTTGAAGCAGCTCTCCGCGATATGGTGGCAATTGTCGCCATACAGCGTCTCGACATGCAGCGTCAGCCCGCCATGCGCGGCGAGCGCCTGGAAGAACTCGCGCACGAGCTCGGTGTCGAACTCGCCGATCTTGCCGCGCGCGAACGTCGTGCGGAAGACGAGGAAGGGCCGGCCCGAAATGTCGAGCGCGACGCGCGTCAACGTCTCGTCCATCGGCAGATGCACGTCGGCGTAGCGCACGATGCCGCGCATCTCGCCGAGCGCCTTGCGCAGCGCCTGGCCGAGCGTGATGCCGACATCCTCGACCGTGTGGTGCTGGTCGATGTGCAGATCGCCCTTGGCCTCGACGGTGAGGTCGATCAGCGCGTGCCGCGCGATCTGCTCGAGCATGTGGTCGAAGAAACCGACGCCGGTCGAGATCCGCGACGTTCCCGTTCCGTCGAGGTCGACGGAGACGGAGACGGCCGTCTCCTTGGTCTGGCGGGTCAGCGAGGCGGCGCGCATGGGCAGGCTTTCCGGGCTGGCTCTGGGGGTGGCGTGCGGCGGGCAGGGTGGGGCGGCTCATAGCAAGGCGCCTCATCTTTGGCCAGTCCGGCGCGGGCGCCGCGAGGCGGCTTGCCGCGCCGGTCGGCCGGGCTATCGTGCGCCGGGGCGCGGGAGGAGTGGCCATGCGCGGGAGCTTTTTGCTGGGGTTGGCTGTGACGGCCGCCGCCGCCGGCCCGGCGCGCGCCGATTGCGCGATCAGCGGCTTTCGCTGGTATCTGGGACAGGACGTCAACGCCCGCATTGAGGTGCGGTCGGGCGAGCCCTGCCTCAAGTCGGTCGGCCTCAACGACGGCGCGGCCTCGGTCTCCAGGCTGCGCATCGTCCGGCCCGCCAGCCACGGCATCGCCGGCGTCTCGGGTCGCTCGACCTACGCCTACAAGTCGAATCCGGGCTATGTCGGTCCCGACGGCTTCGTCGTCGAGATCGCCGGCGAGCGCGCCAAAGGCGGCGGCGCGGCGAAAACGCGCATCACCTTCGACGTGACGGTGACGAAATGAACGCAGGGGCCGCGGCCGGGGCAGGGGAGGCGGCGGTCGTCCTTCGGCCCCACCGCATCGGCGACGTCGGCTGGGTGATCTCCCGCCATGCCGTGCTCTACGCGCAGGAATATGGCTGGAACGGCGAGTTCGAGGCGCTGGTCGCCGAAATCGGCGCCAAATTCATCCGCGACTTCGATCCCGCCCGCGAGCGCGCCTTCATCGCCGAGCGCGACGGCGCGATCCTCGGCGCCGCCTTTCTGGTGCGTCACGACGACGCGACGGCGAAGCTGCGCCTCGTTTATGTCGAGCCGCAGGCGCGCGGCCTCGGCCTCGGCCGCCGCCTCGTCGACGCCGCCATCGCCTTCGCCCGGGAGAGGGGCTACGCGAAGCTGACGCTGTGGACCAACGACATTCTCCACGCCGCCCGCCGCATCTACGAGACGGCGGGTTTCCGCCTGGTCGGCGAGGAGCGCCACCACTCGTTCGGGGTGGACCTCGTGGGGCAGTACTGGGAGCTGGAGCTTTAGGCCGGACCGCCCTTGCGCGGGCCGCGCTTTTCCCTATATAAGCTGCGCAAAATCATCTCATCCGGATCGTGAAAACGATCAATCTGGAGAGTGGGCCCTGCGGGACCCGCTCTTTTTTGTTGGCCCAAGGGCCGGCAAGGGGACCTGACGGAGCACATGGCGGACGCGAACGCGCTGAACGAGAAACGGCTGATCGAGGAGACGGGGCTCGCCGCCCGCGTCGCGCGCATCGTCGCGCCGGCGCTGGGCGACGTCGGCCTGCGGCTCGTGCGCGTGAAGATTTCCTCCGGTCAGGGCCGCATCGTGCAGATCATGGCCGAGCGGCCGGACGGCACGATGAGCGTCGACGATTGCGAGATCGCCTCCAACGCGCTCTCGCCGGTGCTCGACCTCGAGGATCCGATCTCCGAGGCCTATCGGCTGGAGATTTCCTCGCCCGGCATCGACCGGCCGCTGGTGCGCGTGTCGGATTTCGTGCGCGCCGTCGGCCACGAGGCGCGCATCGAGATGAGCGTGCTTGTCGGCGGCCGCAAGCGCTTCCGCGGGATCGTCGAGGAGGTGAGCGAGATCGAGGGGCATCCCGTCGCCGTCATCGCCCGCAGCGACGCCAGGGAGGGCGAGGACGCCCACGCCGCGCTCGCGCTCGAGGAAATGGCCGAGGCCCGCCTCGTCCTCACCGACGCGCTGATCCGCGACGCGCTGCGCGCCGCCAAGAAGGCGCGCAAGGCCGCCGGCCTGCCCGAGGACGATATCGCCGACGAGGCGGGGACGGAGGCCGTCGAGGCCGACGCCGCGCTGGCCGAGGCGCCCGCGCCGAAGCGCAAGACCGCGACCAAGGCGCCGAAATCGGGCGCCAAACCCAAGGCGAAACCCGCGCGCGGGCCGGGGCGCTTCGCCGCCAAGAACGCCGCCAAACACGACCGAACCTGAGTTTCAACACGCCCGGCGCGAGGCGCCGGAGAGGGACAAGCGGAGACACCCATGGCCGTCAGCCACAACCGGCTCGAACTGCTGCAGATCGCCGACGCCGTCGCGCGCGAGAAGTCGATCGACCGGTCGATCGTCATCGCCTCGATGGAGGAGGCGCTGCAGAAGGCGGCGCGCTCGCGCTACGGGCAGGAGACCGAGGTGCGCGCCGAGATCAACCCGAAGACCGGCGAGACGCGCTTCTCGCGCCTGCTGCTCGTGGTCGAGGAGGTCGACAACGACGCCACCCAGATCTCCGTCGTCGACGCGCGCAAGAAGAACCCCGCCGCGCAGGTCGGCGACTGGATCGCCGAGACGCTGCCGCCGTTCGATTTCGGCCGCATCGCCGCGCAGTCGGCCAAGCAGGTGATCGTGCAGAAGGTGCGCGAGGCCGAGCGCGACCGCCAGTACGACGATTACAAGGATCGCATCGGCGAGATCGTCAACGGCCTCGTCAAGCGCGTCGAATACGGCAACGTCATCATCGATCTTGGCCGCGGCGAGGCCGTCGTGCGCCGCGACGAGCTGATCCCGCGCGAGACCTTCCGCCCGGGCGACCGCATCCGCGCCTATGTCTACGACGTGCGCCGCGAGCAGCGCGGCCCGCAGATCTTCCTGTCGCGCACCCATCCGCAGTTCATGGCCAAGCTGTTCGCGCAGGAAGTGCCGGAGATCTACGACGGCATCATCGAGATCAAGGCGGTCGCCCGCGATCCCGGCTCGCGCGCCAAGATCGCCGTGATCAGCCGCGATTCCTCGATCGATCCGGTCGGCGCCTGCGTCGGCATGCGCGGCTCGCGCGTGCAGGCGGTGGTCGGCGAGTTGCAGGGCGAGAAGATCGACATCATTCCGTGGTCGGCGGACGCGGCGACCTTCATCGTCAACGCGCTGCAGCCGGCCGAGGTCGTCAAGGTGGTGCTCGACGAGGATAGCGAGCGCATCGAGGTGGTGGTGCCGGACGAGCAGCTCTCGCTCGCCATCGGCCGTCGCGGCCAGAACGTGCGCCTCGCCTCGCAGCTCACCGGCTGGGACATCGACATCCTCACCGAGGCCGAGGAGTCCGAGCGCCGGCAGAAGGAGTTCGTCGAGCGCACGAACGAATTCATGAACGCGCTCGACGTCGACGAGACGGTCGGCCAGCTGCTGGCGGCGGAAGGCTTCCGCACCGTCGAGGAGCTCGCCTATGTCGACCTCGAACGAGCTCGCCTCGATCCAGGGCTTCGACGACGACACCGCGCAGGAGATCAGAACCGCGCGCTCGGCTATCTCGCCGCCGTCGAGGCCGCGCACGACGAACGCCGCAAGGCGCTCGGCGTCGCCGACGAACTGCGCGAGGTGGAGGGCGTGACGACGCCGATGATGGTCAAGCTCGGCGAGAACGACGTGAAGAGCGTCGAGGATCTGGCCGGCTGCGCCACCGACGATCTCGTCGGCTGGACCGAGCGCAAGGACGGCGAGACGACCAAGCACGCCGGCTTCCTCGACAGCTTCGAGCTGTCCCGCGCCGACGCCGAGATGCTGATCATGCGCGCCCGCCTGAAGGAAGGCTGGATCGATTCGCTGCCCGAGCCGCAGGCCGAGGGCGAGGAGGCCGCCGGCGAGGAGGCCGAGGCCTCGGCCTGAGGCCGCGACCGGAGCGCGGGCGATGGCGCGTCGCGGCCGCAGCGAGGACGAGGAGGAGAGCGGCCCGGTCCGCAGCTGCGCGGTGACGCGCGAGCGCCGGCCGCTCGAGGAGTTGATCCGCTTCGTGCTGTCGCCGGACGGCGTGGCGACGCCCGATCTGCGCCGCCGGCTGCCGGGGCGCGGCGTCTCGATCACCGGCCGGCGCGACGCGATCGAGACGGCGGTCCGCAAGAACGTGTTCGCGCGCGGCCTCAAGGCGCAGGCGAAGGCGCCGGCCGATCTGGCCGGGCAGGTGGACGCGCTGCTGGCCCGCGACGCGCTGCAGGCGCTGTCCCTCGCCAACAAGGCGGGCGCGGTGACGGCGGGCTTCGCCAAGGTCGAGGCGGCGATCGCCGCCGGAGGGCTCGCGGGGCTGCTGCGCGCCCATGACGGAGGCGGCGACGGGGCGCGGAAACTCGCCGCGGCGCTGCGGCGAACCGGCGCGGAGGCGCTGCCGGTCGTCGATCTCTTCGCCTCCGCCGAACTGGATTTGGCGCTGGGGCGTTCAAATGTGATACATGCCGCGCTCGCTGCGGGCGGAGCGGCTGAGAATTTCCTTGCGCGATGCCGGCGGTTGAGCTTCTACCGTGCGGACAATCGGACGGACGGCGCCGTGCAGGCGCGGATGGATGACGGCGCGCCGGAGAATGGCTCCTGCGACGCCGGCGATGCGACAGACGGGCCCGGCCCGAGGATCGAGAACGAATGACTGAAACCAAGAACACCGGCGACAAGACGCTCCATGTCGCGCCCTCCAAGACCCTGACGCTGAAGCGTCCGGTCGAGCAGGGCATGGTGCGTCAGAGCTTCTCGCATGGCCGCACCAAAGCGGTCGTGGTCGAGAAGGTGAAGCGCCGTGTGATCGGGCCGCCGCGGAGACGCCGGCGCAGGCCAAGCCGGCGCCCGCGCCGGCCGCGCCCGTCGCCAAGGCCCCGACTGTCATCCCGCCGGCCGCGCCGTATCCGGCCGCGCCGCCGCGCACGGTCGTCGAGCCGGCCAAACCGGCGCCGGCCGCGTCCGAGGCGCCTGCGGCCGAGGCGCACGTTCCCGTCGAGGCTTCGGCCCCGGCCGCGCCGACGGTCGCGGCCAGCCCCGACGTCGTCAAGCCGGCGGCGCCTGTCGCCGACAAGCCCGCCGCGGCCGCCAGGCCCACCATCGCCGCCAAACCCGGCGTTGCGGCCAAGCCTGGCGTCGCCGCCGCCCGGCGGCCGCCCGCCGCCCCGCCGCGCCGGCGCCCCGGCGCGCGCCCGGCCGCCCCGCAGCGCCCGGCCGCCGGCTCCGGCGTCGTCCTGCGCACGTTGACGGACGAGGAGCGCGACGCCCGCGCGCGCGCCCTCGCGGGCGCCAAGGAGCGCGAGGAGGCCGACCGCCGCCGCGCCGAGATCGAATCCAAGCTGCGCGCCGAGCGCGAGGCCCGCGACAAGATCGAGCGCGAGGCGGCCGAAGCGCGCAAGCGCGAGGAGGACGCCCGCCGCGCCGCCGACGCCGAAACCAAGCGCCGCTCCGAGGAGGAGGCCAAGCGCCGCCTCGCCGGCGGCGGCCCGCCGACCCCCTCGCCCTCGACCGGCGTGCGTCGCCCCGCCGGCGCGGGCCAAGCCACGACCGGCGCCGGCGCCGGCGCGGCCGATCCGCGCAGCGCCGCGCCCGGCGTGCGCCGGCCGCTCGCGCCGACCAAGGTGGCGATGCCGACGCCGCGGCCGAGCCGCACCGGCGAGGCGAAGAATCGCGGTCGCCTCACCGTCACCAGCGCCACCTCGGAAGAGGAGGATCGCACGCGCTCCGTCGCCTCGTTCCGCCGTCGCGTCCAGCGCCTCAAGGGCGGCCAGTCGGAGCAGAAGGAGCGTCTCGTGCGCGAGGTCACGCTGCCCGAGACCATCACCATCCAGGAACTCGCCAACCGCATGTCGGAGCGCGCGGTCGACGTCATCCGCCTGCTGATGAAGCAGGGCCAGATGGTCAAGATCACCGACACGATCGACGCCGACACCGCCGAGCTCATCGCCACCGAGATGGGGCACACGGTCAAGCGCGTCGCCGAGTCGGACGTCGAGGAAGGCCTGTTCGACGCGCCCGACGAGGAGGGCGCCGGCCAGCCGCGTCCGCCGGTCGTCACCATCATGGGCCATGTCGACCACGGCAAGACCTCGCTGCTCGACGCGCTTCGCCAGGCCAACGTCGTCTCGGGCGAGGCCGGCGGCATCACCCAGCACATCGGCGCCTATCAGGTCGAAAGCCCGCTCGGCGGCAAGATCACCTTCATCGACACGCCGGGCCACGCGGCCTTCACCGCGATGCGCGCGCGCGGCGCCAAGGTGACCGACATCGTCGTCCTGGTGGTCGCCGCCGACGACGGCGTCATGCCGCAGACCATCGAGGCGATCAACCACGCCAAGGCGGCCGGCGTGCCGATCATCGTGGCGATCAACAAGATCGACAAGCCGGACGCCAAGCCCGAGCGCGTGCGCTCCGAGCTGCTGCAATACGAGGTGCAGGTCGAAAGCATGGGCGGCGACACGCTCGAGATCGAGGTGTCGGCCACCAAGAAGACCAATCTCGACAAGCTGCTCGAGACGATCGCGCTGCAGGCCGAAGTGCTCGATCTCAAGGCCAACCCGGATCGTCCGGCCGAGGGCACCGTCATCGAGGCCAGGCTCGACCGTGGCCGCGGCCCGGTCGCGACCGTTCTCGTGCAGCGCGGCACGCTGCGCACCGGCGACATCGTCGTCGCCGGCTCGCAGTGGGGCAAGGTGCGCGCCCTCGTCGACGACAAGGGCAAGAATGTCGCCGAGGCGCCGCCCTCCTTCCCGGTCGAGGTGCTCGGCTTCGCCGGCGCGCCGGAGGCCGGCGATCGCGTCGCGGTCGTCGAGTCCGAGGCGCGCGCCCGCGAGATCGCCGACTATCGCGAGCGTCAGCGCCGCGACAAGCTCGCCGCGCGCGGCGCCGTGCGCGGCTCGCTCGAGCAGATGATGTCGCAGCTCAAGACCGCCGGCCGCAAGGAGTTTCCGCTCCTCATCAAGGGCGACGTGCAGGGCTCGGTCGAGGCGATCGTCGCCGCGCTCGAGAAGATGGGCACGGACGAGGTCATCGCCCGCGTCATCCATTCCGGCGTCGGCGGCATCAGCGAGAGCGACATCACGCTCGCCGAGGCCTCGGGCGCCGCCGTCATCGGCTTCAACGTGCGCGCCCACAAGGAAGCGGCGGCCGCGGCCAAGCGCAACGGCATCGAGATCCGCTACTACAACATCATCTACGACCTCGTGGACGACGTGAAGAAGGCGATGTCCGGCCTGCTCGCGCCGACGCTGCGCGAGACCATGCTGGGCAACGCCCTGATCCTCGAAGTGTTCAACATCTCCAAGGTCGGCAAGGTCGCCGGCTGCCGCGTCACCGACGGCACCGTGGAACGCGGCGCCAATGTCCGCCTGATCCGCGACAACGTCGTCGTGCACGAAGGCAAGCTGTCGACGCTGAAGCGCTTCAAGGACGAAGTGAAGGAAGTGCAGTCCGGCCAGGAATGCGGCATGGCCTTCGAGAGCTATCAGGACATGCGCGCCGGCGACGTGATCGAGTGCTATCGCGTCGAGGAAGTGAAGCGCTCGCTCTGAGCGCGCGACAATCGTCACGGCTCGCCGTGACGATTGATCCCTGCGGCGCCGCGATCGGGCCCGGCAATCGACAGGTCGTGAGATGGACGCAACGCCGCTCGGCGTGACCGTATCGCTGCGAGCCGCCGACGCGCGCGCCGTGCAGGACGCGTTCGCGGACGCCGACGTTCTCCCTCTGTCGAAGGCGGCTCTGGGCGCGACCATTATCGGCGGCGTTGCGACCGCCGGCCTCGCCGCGCTGGCCGCCAAACTCGGCGGCCCCGAGATGAGCTGGTGGTCATGGGCCGCCTTCGGCTGGCCGGGCGCGGTCGCCTTCGCCTGGGCCGGCGCGCGCCGGCTCGAAACGGCGGCGACGGCATGGCCGGCGGACGATCCGCGCGGCGCCTCGCGCGAACTTTCCATCGACGCGGAGGGGCTGCTCACGCGCGGCGCCGACTTCGAGACGCGCATCCGCTGGAGCGGCGTCGCGGAGATCCGCGAGACGCCGGAGCACCTGCTCTTCGTCACCCCCTGGAAGGAAGTCTATTGCGCGCCGAGGCGATGCTTCGCGGACGCGGCGGCGGCGACCGCCTTCGCCGCGAAGGCGCGCGCGCTGCGCGACGTCGCGAAATCCGCCGCCCCGACGACATCGGCCTGATCCCTCGTCCGGCTCGTCGCGAAAGCCGGCGAGGACGGCCTGTCCTCGCCGAAGCGTTTCGAGCCTCCGACTCCCTTACGGCTTCGGAGGCTGCGCGGGCGCAGGCGGTGGCGAGATCGGCGGCGGCGGGACCGGACTCGCGGCTGGCGGCGGTGCTGGCGCTGCGGCCGGCGGCGGCGCCGGCGTCGTCGCGGCCGGCGGCGGCGCGGTGACGGCGGCGGGCTTGGTGGAATGGCCCATGCCCGGCAGCCAACCGGCGAAATACAGGACGGCGATCACGACGAGCGCGCCAATGATCCAGGGGATCACGCCCATGCCGCGTGCGGGTTCTGCCATCGTCTCCTCCTGACTGGACGGCGCGCACGAACGCGCGCCGATCAATCAACGCGCCGGGCGCGGAATTGTTCCGACGGCTCCCGATCGTCGCCGGCAGGTTGAAAAATGTGGCGGAATGGCGATATAGCGAGCGCCTGACGCGGCGTCGCAGTCCGCGTCGCCGAACCATTTCGCCAAGGCTGTATCGCCAAGGCTGTAACGCAAGGCGCCTCGCCCGCAGCGGCGTCGCGCGGACGCGGAGAACGAACCCGATATGTCGAGATCCCATCACAAGGGCGGCGAGCCCTCGCAGCGCATGCTGCGCGTGGCCGAACTGATCCGCCACGCCGCCGCCGAACTGCTGACGCGCGGGGCGGTCGACGATTCCGTTCTGGCCGCCCACGTCGTCACCGTGCCGAGCGTGAAGATGTCGCCCGATCTCAAGCTGGCGACGATCTACGTCATGCCGCTCGGCGGCAAGGACGTGAAGCCGGTCGTCGAGGCGCTGGAGAAGCACAAGAAGTTTCTGCGCGGCGAGATCGCCCACAAGATCAACATGAAGTTCGCGCCGGAAATCCGCTTCCGCATCGACGAGAGCTTCGAGAACGCGGCGAAGATCGACGCGCTGCTGGCGCGCCCCGAGGTGCGGCGCGACGTCGAGAGCACGGACGGCGACGACGAGGCGGCGGAATGAGCGCGCCGCGCTCCACCCGCGTCGTCGTCGACGGATGGGTCGTGCTCGACAAGCCCGTCGGGCTCACCTCCACGCACGCCGTCTCGCGGCTGAAGCGCATCTACAACGGCAAGAAGGCCGGCCACGCCGGCACGCTCGATCCGCTCGCCTCCGGCATCCTGCCGGTCGCCTTCGGCGAGGCGACCAAGACCGTGCCCTTCGTGCAGGACGGCGAGAAGTCCTACCTGTTCGAGGTCACCTGGGGCGCCGAGACGACGACCGACGACGCCGAGGGCGAGGTCGCGCACAGGTCCGATCTGCGGCCGACGCGCGAGGCGCTGGAGGCGCTGCTGCCGCGCTTCGTCGGTGAGATCATGCAGACGCCGCCGGCCTTCTCGGCGATCAAGGTCAATGGCGAGCGCGCCTACGACATCGCCCGCGACGGCGAGGAGGTGACGCTCGCCGCGCGCCCCATCGTGATTCACGATCTGCGCCTCGTCGACTTTTCGCCCGACAGGGCGACGCTCGAGGCCGATTGCGGCAAGGGCACTTACGTGCGCGCGCTGGCGCGCGATCTCGGCCGCCTGCTCGGTTGCTACGGCCATGTGACAGCGTTGCGCCGCACGCGCGTCGGCCCGTTCACCCTCGCCGACGCGACGCCGCTCGCCGCGCTCGACGATCTGGCGGAGGCCGGGCGCGCGCTGAAGCCGGTCGAGGCGGGGCTGACGGAGGTGCCCTGCGTGATCGTCGACCGCAACGGCGCGGCGCGTCTGCGGCGCGGTCAGGGGCTGCTGCTGCGCGGCCGCGACGCGCCGGGCGAAGGCGTCGCCTGGGCGAGCTGCGCCGGCGAGCCTGTCGCCTTCGGCGACATTCAGGAAGGCGAGTTGCGCCCGAGCCGCGTCTTCAATCTCGGCGGCTGAGCGCGGCGCGGCTCACCAGCCGGCGATGCGCGAGCAGTTTCCGCCGGCCGCGCCGAAGACGTAGCGGCGGTTGCAGGCGTAGGCCGCCGGCGGCTCGCCCGTGCGCTCGAAGATGTCGTAACCTTCCTTGAGGTTGCGCCAGAAATCGCCCCACTGCGCCGAGCCGCCGCCGCCGCCGCCGAACAGCGAGGCGAGCGCCCCGCCGGTCTCGGCGACGATCTCGCGCTCGCTCATGCGGAAGGGGAAGATGTGCACCGGCACCTCGCGCTGGCCGCCGCGCAGGGCGGCCTCGACGAGGCCGTAGATCTCCTCGATGCCCTTGTTGGTCATGGCGTAGCAGCCGACCGAGGCGCACTCCCCGTGCACCATCAGCGCCGAGCCGGTGCGCCCGTGCTGGCGGTCGTAGGCGTTCGGATAGCCGACATTGAAGGCGAGGTGATACTGCGAGTTCGGATTCAACTGCCGCGCGGTGACGCTGTAGAATCCCTCCGGCGCCTGATAGTCGCCGTTCTTCACCTTCGGCCCGAGCTTGCCCGACCATTTGCAGATCGAGAACGTCTTGTAGAGCGAGTAGCGCGCGCCGCGTTTCAGCCACAGCTCGAGCTCGCCCTCCTTCTTGAAGATGCGCACGAAGGCGGCCTGCCCCTTGGCGAAGGAGCCGGACGGGCCCGGCGGCAGGATCGTCGTGTCCGGCGGGCGCGAGATGTCGCGCGCTGCGTCGGGCAGGCGGGCGATGTCGCGCGCCGTATCGCGCGCATTGTCGGACGGCGCGACGGCGACCGGCGTCGGCGCCGTCTTCAGGATCGGGCTCGTCGCGGCCGGCGGCGGGCCCGGCGGCAGCACCGTGCGGAACTCGGGCGGGCGCGCCGGCGGCAGCGGGATGATCGGCGTCAGGAACGAATCGCGCGGCGGCGCGGAGGGCGGCAGCGGCACGTTGGCGGGCACGCCCGCCGGCTCGTCGAGCGGCGCCGTCGGCGGCGCGAGCGAGGCGACGACCGGGGAGAGGCTGCGCGTCTTCGCCGCGTCGGCCGGCGCCTCGATCGGGCTCAGCCGCGCGTCGAGCTGCGGCGCGGCCAGGCCGCCGAAGGATTGGCGCGGCTGTGCGACGACGCCCGCCGGCGGCGTCGCGGCCGGAAACGCTGGCGGCGTGGCGAGTGCGATTTCGGGCGCGGGCTGGAAGGAGGCCGGGTGCAGCCGCCCCCACGGCGCGCGCTCCAGCGGCCGCGCATACCAGATCGCGGCGCCGGCGGTCGAGGCGACCACCGCGCCGGCGACCGCCGCGCCGAACAGAAGCTGAGACCTAACGCGCTTCAAGGCACCCGTCCGATCGATTGGCTTCCGAACAGCAATCTAGCAGCACGGTAAATTTTTGGCGAATGTGAAAGCCGTCTCACAGATTTCAACCCTAACGCCGACAATTGGCGGGACCGCGCCTGCCGTGCAAGACTGCCCGCGGAGGGGTCCATGCATCGCGTCTTTCTCGCCGCCGCCGTCCTTTTCGCCGCCGCCGCGCCCGCCGCGGCCGGACAAATCTGCCGCGTCGCCGACCCGACGGGGACGATGCTGAACGTCCGCACCGCTCCGAATATGAGGGTCATCGCCAACCTCGCCAACGGGCTGCGCGTCGAAATGCTGCAGGTGGTCGTCGGCGACGACGGCAAGCAATGGTCCTTCGTGGCCGACGCCCGCGACGGTCGGGCGATCGGCTGGGTGTTCCGCCCCTATCTCGACTGCCGCTGAATCCGGCCCCTTCCCCCCGCCGTCCGATCCGTGTATAGGCGCGCATCCCTTGGCGGGTCTCCCGCCGGGGCGCGCTTTTGCGCGACCGCGCTGGACGACATCCCGGCCCGGCCCGCCGAGGCGCCTGTTCCGGCTCTTTCGAGCCTTCCTCCTCACGACAAGGATTGACCGATGTCGATCACCGCTGAGCGCAAGAACGCGCTCGTGAAAGAATACGCCACCAAGGCCGGCGACACCGGCTCCCCCGAAGTGCAGGTCGCGATCCTCACCGAGCGCATCGTCAATCTGACCGAGCACTTCAAGAGCCACGTCAAGGACAACCACTCCCGCCGCGGCCTTCTCAAGCTGGTTTCGCAGCGCCGTCAGCTTCTCGACTACGTCAAGAAGCGCGACGAAGCGCGCTACAAGACCCTGATCGAGCGCCTCGGCATCCGTCGCTGATCGCGACGGGCCGGCGCGCCGCGCAGGCATTTTTCGGACGCCGCCAGTCGCGGCGCCGACGCTCAAGGGGCGAGCCGGCAATGGGGCCGGTCGCCCGCCACAAGCCCAAGGAAAGCCCCACGCCATGGCAGGATCGCCGGCGGCTCGCATCCCCTTCAGGATCGCCTGAGCCGCTCGCCGTCTTGTCCATGGCGTCTTGCTTTCCGGACGCTGGAAAGACAATCGCATGTTCGAAATTCATCGTGAAAAGCTGGAATGGGCGGGTCGTCCGCTCGTTCTCGAGACCGGCCGCATCGCCCGCCAGGCGGACGGCGCCGTGTTCGCCTCCTGGGGCGAGACCACCGTGCTCGCCACCATCGTCGCGTCGAAGTCGCCGCGCCCGGGCGTCGACTTCTTCCCCCTGACGGTCGACTATCAGGAGAAGGCTTTCGCCGCCGGCCGCATTCCGGGCGGCTACTTCAAGCGCGAGGGCCGTCCCTCCGAGCGCGAGACGCTCGTCTCCCGCCTGATCGACCGGCCGATCCGCCCGCTCTTCCCGGACGGGTTCCGCAACGACACGCAGGTGATCGTCACCGTTCTGAGCCATGACCTCGAGAACGATCCCGACATCCTCGCCATCGTCGCCACCTCCGCGGCGCTGACGCTCTCGGGCGTGCCCTTCATGGGCCCGGTCGGCGCGGCGCGCGTCGGCTATGTCAACGGCGAGCTCAAGCTGAACCCGACGATCGACGAGATGAAGGAGTCCTCGCTCGATCTCGTCGTCGCCGGCACGCAGGACGCCGTGCTGATGGTCGAGTCGGAGGCCAAGGAGCTCTCCGAGGAGACGATGCTCGAGGCCGTCATGCTCGGCCATCGCGGCTTCCAGCCGGTGATCGACGCCATCGTCCGTCTCGCCGAGAAGGCGGCCAAGGAGCCGCGCGACCTCGTCGCGATCGACAAGAGCGAGGTCGAGAAGGCCGTCGCCGCCGTCGCCGAGGCCGAGCTGCGCGAGGCCTACAAGAAGACCGTCAAGCAGGAGCGCTACAAGGCGGTCGACGCGGTGAAGGCCAAGACGATGGCCGCGCTCTTCCCCGAGGGGCAGGAGCCGAAGTTCGACAAGCAGCTCGTCGGCGAGGTGTTCCACGACCTTCAGGCCAAGGTCGTTCGCTGGAACATCCTCGACACCGGCAAGCGCATCGACGGCCGCGACGTGCGCACCGTGCGCCCGATCCTGTCGCAGGTCGGCGTCCTGCCGCGCACGCACGGCTCGGCGCTGTTCACCCGCGGCGAGACGCAGGCGCTGGTCGTCGCCACGCTCGGCACCGGCGAGGACGAGCAGTATGTCGACTCGCTGGAAGGCACCTACAAGGAGCGCTTCCTGCTGCACTACAACTTCCCGCCCTACTCGGTCGGCGAGACGGGCCGCGTCGGCTCGCCCAAGCGCCGCGAGATCGGCCACGGCAAGCTCGCCTGGCGCGCCATCCGTCCGATGCTGCCGACGCAGGCCGAGTTCCCCTACACGATCCGCGTCGTCTCGGAGATCACCGAGTCGAACGGCTCGTCGTCGATGGCGACGGTCTGCGGCGGTTCGCTGGCGCTGATGGACGCCGGCGTGCCGCTGAAGCGCCCGACGGCCGGCATCGCCATGGGCCTCATCCTCGAAGGCGACCGCTTCGCGGTGCTGTCCGACATTCTCGGCGACGAGGATCATCTCGGCGACATGGACTTCAAGGTGGCCGGCACCGAGCACGGCGTCACCTCGCTGCAGATGGACATCAAGATCGCCGGCATCACCGAGGAGATCATGAAGGTCGCGCTCGCCCAGGCCAAGGACGGCCGCATGCACATCCTCGGCGAGATGTCGAAGGCGCTCACCGGCGCCCGCGCCGAGGTCGGCGAGTTCGCGCCGCGCATCGAGACCATCAAGATCCCGACCGACAAGATCCGCGAAGTGATCGGCACCGGCGGCAAGGTGATCCGCGAGATCGTCGAGAAGACCGGCGCCAAGGTCAACATCGAGGACGACGGCACCGTGAAGGTCGCCTCGTCCGACGGCGCCAAGATCAAGGCGGCGATCAACTGGATCAAGTCGATCGCCTCCGAGCCGGAAATCGGCCAGATCTACGAGGGCAAGGTCGTGAAGGTCGTGGACTTCGGCGCCTTCGTGAACTTCTTCGGCGCCAAGGACGGCCTCGTCCACATCTCGCAGCTCGCCAAGGAGCGCGTGGCGAAGACGGGCGACGTCGTCAAGGAAGGCCAGAAGGTCAAGGTCAAGCTGCTCGGCTTCGACGATCGCGGCAAGGTGCGCCTGTCGATGAAGGTCGTCGATCAGGAGACCGGCGAGGACCTCGAGGCCAAGGAAAAGGCCGAGCGCAAGAAGGCGGAAGCCGCCGGCGAGTGATCGCCGGGCGCAAACCCGGATAAGGGAAAGGCGGCCTTCGGGCCGCCCTTTTTCGTTTCGCCGGGCCGTTACGGCGTGAAGAATTTCGCCGGCACGGATTTCGGCCAGGCGGTCATGAAGTTCACGCCGGCGCCGCTCGTCTCGGCCTGTTTGGAGGCCGCGCGCATCCAGCTGTTGGCGGTCTTCGCATAGTCTGGATCGAGATCGGTCAGCAGTTTGGCGACCTCTGGATCGTCGGGCGCGCCGAGCTCGAACTTGTCGACCTCGAGCGTGCCTTTGACCAATTTGGGCGTGCATACCGGCGGGCCGCCCGAACCGGGAGCCGGCCCCTTCCACGAGCAACGCACCAGCCAGCTTGCGCGCCAGAACACATGCGCGAGCGTCGTCGCGACATTGCGTCGGTCGACCTCGACGAGCGCCGTCACGAACTCCTGATCGCGGCTCGCCTCGAACAGGATGTTGTGGGAGCCCGTCTTCGTGTTGGGCTGGATGAAGGCGAGGCCGAAGCTCGCATTGGGGTGATCGTCCGTGTCGTTTTCGATCGTGAAGGCGCCGCCGGGCTCCACCATCACCAGTTCGGCCCGTGTGTTCATGTAGGGCGCGGCCGATTTCACCGCGTCCGAACACCAGGACAGGAAGAAGGCGTCCGGTGCGAGCGGCGGCTTCGCGATGTCGTATTCCAGCGCGCCGTCGGCGGACGTCGCGCCGGCATAGAGCGCGCGGAGCGTGCGCAGCCGGGTCAGTTGCCGCATGCGGAAGCGCCGGCCCAGCAGGTCGCCGGGCAGATCGTCGATGTTGTCTTGCGTCGCGCGCACGCGGCCCGCGACGTTGATGGCGCTCGCGCTCCGCGCCGTGACCGAGGCGGAGGGGTTGAGAATTTCGGCCGCGCCGCGCGTCAGATGCAACACGCAGAGGCGCCCGCCCGGATGCAGGTCGACGCCGGGCGTCGAGCCCTTCACGTCGACGGTGAGCTTGGCGCTGGCCGCCTCGACCATCAGCACCCGCCGCAGCGCGCCGGACGCATCGGGCGTGACGGCCGAGCGCCGTCGTCCGCCCATCGCCTCGTCGGCGATCCGCTCGGCCTCGCGCTCCATCGCGTCGTCGGCCGCGCCGACCGGGACGAGCGCGGTCTTCTCGACGCGCCGCGCGCGCTGCTGCAAGGCGTGACACAGTTCGTGGGCGAGCAGTTCGCGGAAGGCCGGCGCCTCCGGGCGCCATTCCGCGCGCGCAATCAGAATCGCGCCGTCGACCGCGCAGGCGCGCGCGCCGACGTCGCGACAGAGCGCGTCGACGCGCGCGCCAGTGTGAATCGGGATGTCGCCGAGCCGCGCCTCGAAGCGCCGCTCGAATTCGGCGAGAAGGGATGGCGCAAGCGCGACGCGGGCGTCGCCGTCGAGCGCGTCGCGCAACCGCGCGCGAACAATCTGGTGGGCCGACGCCATCGGGCGCTACTCCTGCAGCGCCCCGCCACAGACGTTCCGGACGCCGCGAGGTCTGCGGCGATCCTTGCGACCCTAGGCGCGGCTCGCGAGGCGCGCCGGGCCAAAACGCACATGCCGCGCCGGCGAGGCCCACAACAGGGAAAAGGTGGCCGAGGGCCGCCTTTCCGCGTGACGTCGCCGGCTCGGACGCGGCGGTTCAGAGGCCCTCGTCCCAGTCCGACTCGCTCCAGCCGCCCGCCTCGCGCGAGGGATCGGCGCGGCGCGGGCCGCCGGCGTCGGCGCGACGGTCGCGCGGGCCCTGCCAGCCCGGCCCCTCGCCGCGCATCGGCCCTCCGCCGCGCCCCCAGCCCGGCTCCCAGCCCGGCGGCGGGCCGCCGCGCATGCCGCGCATCGGCCTGTGGCCCTGATCCATGCCCGGCCCGCGCTCCATCGGTCCAGGCCCCATGCCCCGCCGCATCCCGGGATGCCGTCCAGGACCCATGCCCGGATGCATCCCGGGGTTCATGCCGCCGCGCTCGGTCAGCGCCTTGAGGCGAACCTTCTGCTCGTCGGAGAGAGTGGCGTAGAGCGCCTGCGAGGCGTCGGCGAGGCGGCTCAGCGCGTCGGCGCGGGCGCGCATCCGCTCGGCGCCGGCGCGCATCCGCGCGATCGGGTCGTCGCCGGCCGCCGGCTGTTGCCCGCCGCGCATCGTCGTCATGGCGCGCAGCGCGTCCTCGACGGGCTTCCACAGCGCCTGCTGGTCGGCTCGCAGGGCGAGGCCGCCGCGCAGCGCGGCGATGCGCCCCTCGGCCATCATCGCGCGGCGCGCGTCGCGCATCGCCTCGCGGCGGATTCGCATTTCGTCGACCTGCTGCGGCGTCGGGCCGCCGGGGCCGCCTTGCGCAAAGGGCGGAGCGGGCGGCGCGCCTGGCGGCGGCGTCGCCGGCCCGGTCTGGGCGATGGCGGCCGCCCCGAGCACGCTGGCCAGCGCGAGGGCCGAAAGACCGATCGGGAATCGCATGGGCACTCTCCCTGTCGCCCGGCGGCTCCGGGCTTGTGACGGATGGCGCGGGTCAGCGCATCCGGTAGATCGACGTCGGCCCCTCGGCGGGAACCCGCTCGAGCCAGACCGGAACGACGCCGCGCAACAGTTGCGCGGCGAGGCCCATCGGGGCCGTCTCGGCGTAGATTTGCACGTCGACGAGATCGGGACAAAGCGCCACCAGCGTGGCGCCGGCCGCGGTCATGACGTCGCGGGCGCGATCCGGTTCCGCCAGCAACGCCTCGATCGCCGCGAGGTTGCCGCGCAGGTTGCGGTGATAGGCGCCGGCGAGCGGCCGATGCGCGGTGTGGACGAGGATGAAGGAGCCGGCGTCCACCGAGGACACGACCGTCTGCGCCGGCTCGCGCGCGAGCCCCGCATAGGCGGCGGGCGCAAGGCACGCCGCGCCGGCGGCCGGGGCGCCGTCCCGCGCCGGCTCGGGGATGACGGCGAGCCAGAACAGGCTGGCGAAGGGCAGCGCGACGGCGACCGGCGCGAGCCGCGCCAGCGGCCGCTCGACATGCTTCAGGCGGTCGGCGACGGCGAGCGAGGCGGCGACGCCGCCGACGATGGCGAGCGGCAGCGTCGAGGCCGAGGCGCGGATCTGCCACGTCGTCGCGGCGAGCCCGGCGGCGATCAGTAGCGCCAGCGCCAGCCAGCGCCCGCGCGCGACCCCGTCGGCCGAAAGCGCAGCCCACAGCGCGGCGGTGAGCCCGAGCAGGATCGGCGCGGCCAGCGGCAGCGCCAGATCCGGGCGCTTGAACAGGACGACGGCCAGCGGCCGCGCCTCCGAGACATGGGCGAGCCACATCGTCTTCAACTCGTCCGGCAGCTTCGCCAGCGGATCGCCGAGGCAGGCCGGATAGTGCGTGACGAGCGCGGCGACGAGCAGCGTCGCGCCGGCCGCGCCGACCGCCAGCCGCGCGAGCGGATGGACGACGCGCAGCCCGGCGTAGCCGGCGGCCGCGAGCGTCAGCCCTCCGCCGATCGCCGCCGTCAGATGGAAGCGCGAGAAGGCGTCGCAGGCCTGCGCGTTGCCGCCGACGCCGAAGGCGGCGTAGGCGAGGGCCGCCGAGCCGGCGAGCGACAGGCCGAACCAGATCGCCGCGCGCCCCTGTTCGCGCGAGCGCAGCAGCGCCAATCCGAAAATCGCGCCCGTCGCCGCGATGAACGGCACGTTCTCGACGCTGATCGCCAGCGACAGGGCGGCGGCGGCGCCTGCGAAGGCGGCGATGCGCGCCCGCGCCGGATCAAGCGCGCTCACGCAGGCGAGCGCCATGCCGACGAGCAGCGCGATCTGCGGCCCGTGATGGTCGATGCGCCCCGGCGCGAATTGCGCGGTCGTCGCGACCAGCGTCAGCCCCAGCAGAATGGCGGCGAGGCCGCCGCGCGCATCCGTCATCCGGCGGGCGAGCGCGGCCAGAAGCGCCAGCCAGGCCGCCGCGAGTGCGAAGGGGAAGACGAGGCGCGTCGCCCGCTCCGCCGCCTCGGCGCCGAGCAGCGGCGTCAGCAGTCCGATCAGCGCGGCGAGGGGCGCGTCGACGACGCGCGACCAGTGCATCGCGACGCCGCCCGGCGGGCTCATCCGGTGCTGGGTCAGATCGCCCCAGCTCTGCCCGGCCATCAGGTCGCGCACCTGTTGCAGGCGCATCGCGTCGTCGGTGTCGAAGAACTGGCCCGTGCGCCAGACCAGCATCGCCTTGCCGGCGTGGAAGGCGGCGAGCAGCGCGAGGCCGAGCGCCAGCGCCACGCCCGGCCGCCTCAGAAAGGCGAGCGCCTGCGCCGGCGTCAGCGGGGGATCGGCCGCGCGGCGGGCGGCGAGGGACATGGCTTCTCCTGCGCGGGGCGCGCGGCGTTCATCCGGGCTCAACCTTTGTCCGCGAAAGATTGACGCCGGGTGAAACCGCCCTGTCCCGAGCCCGTCCGATGTCGAACGTCCAGCCTGTCCTGCTCGATCCCTCCGAGAGCCGCCCCGCCGGCGCGCCGCAGCCGATCGACGAGTCGACGCTGGTCGCCGCCTTGCGCGACGCCGCCCGCCACATGCGGGAGGCGATGGAGAAGCCCGCCCCGCGCCTCGCCGTGCTGCTGCCCTGCTACAACGAGGCCGGGTCCATCGCCCGCGTGGTCGAGGACTTCCGCGCCGTGCTGCCGGGGGCGCGCATCTGCGTCTTCGACAACAATTCGACCGACGGCACCGCCGAGGTCGCGCGCGAGGCCGGCGCGGAGGTGTTCTTCGAGCGCCGCCGCGGCAAGGGCAATGTCGTGCGCGCCATGTTCGCGGATGTCGACGCCGACGTTTACCTGATGGCCGACGGCGACGGCACTTACGACGCGGCCTCCGCCCCGGCGCTGGTCGCCGGCGTGCTGGAGCAACGCGTCGACATGGTGATCGGCGCCCGCGCCAACGTGCATCAGGACGCGCACCGGCGCGGCCACGCTTTCGGCAACCGCCTGTTCAACGGCCTCTACGCGTCGCTTTTCGGCTCGGAGTTCGGCGACATCTTCTCGGGCTACCGCGCCTTCTCGCGCCGCTTCGTGAAGAGCTTCCCGGCGATGTCGAGCGGCTTCGAGATCGAGACGGAGCTGTCCGTCCACGCCGGCCAGATGAAGCTGCCGGTGATGGAGATCCAGACGCCCTACGGCAAGCGCGTCGAGGGCTCGGCCTCCAAGCTCAACAGCCTGCGCGACGGCTGGCGCATCCTGATGACGTTCCTCTACCTGTTGAAGGAGACGCGGCCGCTGTTCTTCTTCGGCGCGCAGGCGGCCGCGCTCGCCGCGCTCGCCGTCGTCCTCGCCGCCCCGCTCGTCGTCACCTATGTCGAGACCGGCCTCGTGCCGCGCTTCCCGACGGCGATCCTGTGCACCGGGCTCGGCTTGCTCTCCGGACTGCTCGGCGCCTGCGGCCTGATCCTCGACAGCCTCGCCCGCTCGCGGGTGGAGCACAAACGCATGCTGTATCTGGCGGTCGCCGCCGGCGAGGGCAGGGGCGCCTGAAAAATCGGCGGGCGGCCTCGACAGACGGCGCTCGGCGCGTCATGCTGCGTCGCACCAAAGACGCGGGATCCGCGATGTCGTCTTTCACGCTCGACGCGCTCGCCGCCGTCATCGCGGCCCGCGCCGCCTCGGACGCTGGCTCGTCCTACACGAAGTCCCTGCTCGACGCGCCCGCCCGCGCCGCCAAGAAGCTTGGCGAGGAGGCGGTGGAGGCGGTGATCGCGGCGATCCAGGGCGACCGCGCGGCGCTGACGGCCGAGGCCGCCGACGTGCTGTATCATCTGTTGGTCGTGCTTCAGGCCGGCGGCGTTCCGTTGCAGGATGTGATGGCGGAGCTGGAGCGCCGCACGGCGCAATCCGGCCACGCCGAAAAAGCCTCGCGGGCGTCCCCCGCGTCGGGCGGCTGATCAGGGAGCGCCGGGCGACATGGACCAGAAGGTCTCCGACACGGAGCTGTCGCCCTACCTTCGCTTCACGCGTGAGGAATGGGCGATGTTGCGCGCCGACACGCCGCTGACGCTCGGCGCCGACGACATCCATCGCCTGCAATCGCTGAACGATCCGCTCTCCCTCGACGAGGTGATCGAGATCTATCTGCCGCTTTCGCGCTTGCTGTCGCTCTACGTCGCGGCCGCGCAGGGGCTCTACAAGGCGACGCAGCGATTTTTGGGCGCGGCCGACGGCAAGATGCCCTACATCATCGGCGTCGCCGGCTCGGTTGCCGTCGGCAAGTCCACGACCGCGCGCATCATGAAGGCGCTGCTCTCGCGCTGGCCCAACACGCCGAAGGTGGAGCTCATCACCACCGACGGCTTTCTCCACCCCAACGCCGTGCTGGAGCGCGAGGGGCTGATGGAGAAGAAGGGCTTTCCGGAGAGCTACGACGGCGCCTCGCTGCTGCGCTTCCTCGCCGACGTGAAGGCGGGCCGGCGCAACGTCTCCGCGCCGGTCTATTCCCACCTCGTCTACGACGTCGTGCCCGGCGAGACGATCACGGTGGACCGTCCCGACATCCTCATCGTCGAAGGGCTGAACGTGCTGCTGCCGGGGCTGATGCGCCCCGAACGCGAGTCGCCGGTGGTGTCGGATTTTTTCGACTTCTCGGTCTATCTGCACGCCGAGGAGGATCTGCTGGAGAAGTGGTATGTGCAGCGCTTCATGCGCCTGCGCGAGACGGCGTTCCGCGATCCGCGCTCCTTCTTCAAGAAATATTCGACGCTGACCGACGAGCAGGCGGTGGAGACCGCGCTGTCGATCTGGCGGCGGATCAACCTTCTCAATCTGCGCGAGAATGTGCGGCCCACGCGCGCCCGCGCCAGCCTCGTCTTGACGAAGGGCGCCTCGCATCGCATCGAGAACGTCGCGTTGAGAAAGCTGTAAGGCGTTTCGCGCACATTTGGCGGCCGCGTCACCGATCGGGAGACCATATGCGCCTGCGCTCGTTCTGCGCCGCACTCGGCATCGCGCTGGCCGCCTTCTGTTCCACGCAGCCGGCGTTCGCCTCCTCCTCGCAATGCGGCGGTGTCGACCTCGTCGCCAGGATGAAGCGCGACGACAGGGCCGCGTTCCACGCCTACGAGAAGGAGGCGGGCAAGGCGGTGAATGGTCACGGCCTGCTCTGGCGCATCGAGAAGCCGGGCGCGCAACCCTCCCATCTGTTCGGCACCTTCCACGCCGACGATCCGCGCCTGATGCGCATGGTCGAGAAGGCGGCACCCGAAATCCGCAAGTCGAAATCGGCCGCCACCGAAATCGGCGACATGACCAAGCTCGCCAAGGCGCTGACGGTCGCGCGCATCACGCTGAAGGCGATGAGCGGCGCGGAGAACACGCTGGCGCTCGTCAAGGACGAGGCCAAGCGCAAGCGCATCGAGGCGATGCTGCCCGACCGCATGCTCGACGCGGCGAGCGCCGACAAGATGCAGCCCTGGTTGCTGCTGACGATGTTCGCGCTGCCCGTCTGCCAGCTCACGCGCGCGGACAAGGAGACGGTGGACGATCGCGTCGTCGCCATCGCCAACGAAAGGAAGATTCCGGTCGAGGCGCTGGAGACGGTGGACGAGCAGCTCGACGCGATTTCCAGCGTCGACGGCGATTTCGTCGGCCGCTATCTCGCCTCCATCGCCGACCGGCCGGAGATGATCGACGACGCCTTCGAGACGATGATCCGCCTCTACGCCGAGAGCCGTGTCGCCTACGCCATGCCGGCGATGCGCCACGCCTTCAAGATGAGCGACGAGGAATTCGAGCTCAACAAGGTCTTCACGAAGAAGCTGCTCGGCGACCGCAATCTGCGCATGGCCGAGCGCGCCGCGCCGATGATCGACAAGGGTGGCGCGTTTCTGGCGGTCGGCGCGTTGCACCTGTCCGGCGAGGACGGGCTCGTCGAGCTCTTCCGCAAGCGCGGCTATCGGGTGACGCGCGTCTGGTGAGGTTCAGAACAGCCCGGCCTGCGTCGCCATATCTTTCAGGTTGGTCTCCGGCCGCGCGCCGACATGCTGGATGATCTCGGCCGCCGCCATGGCGCCCAGCATCGCGCAGGCCTTGTGCGATTCCCCGCGCGCCAGCCCGGTCAGAAAGCCCGCCGCGAACAGATCGCCCGCGCCCGTCGTGTCGGCGATTCGCTCGATCGGGAAGGCCTTGGCCTCCAGCACGCCGCCCCGCGTGACGACGATCGAGCCCTTCTCCGAGCGCGTGCACACGCCGAGCACGTCGTCGGCCTGAAAGGCGGCGACGGCGGTGGCGAAATCGGCGGTCTGGTAGAGCGCGTGCAACTCGCTCTCGTTGGCGAACACGATGTCGACGAGGCGACGGCGCATCAGGCCGAGGAACTCGGCGCGATAGCGATCGACGCAGAAGGAGTCCGACAGCGTCAGCGCGACGCGCCGTCCGGCCGCGTGCGCGACGGTCGCCGCCTTGACGAAGGCCTCCTTCGCCGCCGGCGGATCCCACAGATAGCCTTCCAGATAGGTGATGCCGCAGGCCGCCACCGTCGCCTCGTCGATGTCGGCGGAGGTGAGGTTCTGACAGGCGCCCAGATAGGTGTTCATCGTCCGCTCGCCGTCCGGCGTGACGAAGATGAAGCTGCGCGCCGTCGCCGGCCCGTCCGTCGCCGGCGCGGTGTCGAAGGCGACGCCGACGGCGCGGATGTCGTGCGTGAAGATGCGTCCCGTCTCGTCTGTCTTCACCTTGCCGATGAAGCGCGTGCGCGCGCCCAGCATCGCCGCGCCGACGGCGGTGTTGGCCGCCGAACCGCCGGAGATGATCGTCGCCGGCCCCATCGCCGCGTAGAGATGGTCGGCGCGCGGCTCGTCGATCAGGTTCATCGCGCCCTTGTGGATGCTCTCGGCGACCAGGAAGTCGTCCTCGGCATGGGCGATCACGTCGACGATGGCGTTGCCGATCGCGAGGATGTCGGTGGTCGGGGCGGTCATGGGAGCCTTCGGGCGCGGCGGCGGGAAAGGCCGTGTCGCATTGGCGCGCCGGCCCGGTCAAGCCGCGTTCAGTCGCCGCGCCTGCGGCGCAGATGCACGTAGAGCGCCCCGTCTCCGCCATGCCCGCGCCCCGCCTGCTCGAAGCCGACGATCATCGCCCGCCAGTCCGCCGAGGCGAGCCAGTGCGGCGCCGAGCGGCGCAGCACGCCCGCCTCGCCGGCTTCGCCGAGGCGCGAGCCCTTGCCGGTGACGACGAGGACGACGCGCGAGCCCTGCGCGTGATGGCGCAGGATGAAGCTGTGCAGCGCGTGATGGGCTTCCGCCTGCCGCATGCCGTGCAGGTCGATCGCCCCGTCGATCGGCGCGCGCCCGCGCGCGATGCGCTGGCGCAGCGCCCGGCCGAGCGCGTTGAGCGGCGCCGCCTTCGCCGCGGCTGGCGCCGGCGGCGTATAGCCCGCGGCGGGATAGGCGCGCGGGGCGGGGGCGGCCGGTTTGGCGGCGGCTGCGGCGGGCGCGGCGGGCGCTTCGGCTTCGGGCGCCGCGGGGCGCACGGCGCCCGGCTGCGGCGCGACGTCCTGCGTCACATGCCGCCACAGCTCGATTTCCTCGCGCGACAGATCGCGCCGGCGCCGGCGCGGCGTCACGGCATGTCCTCGCGCGGCAGCAGCACGACGAAATCGGCCGCATGGCGAATGTCCCCGGCGCGTCGCCCCGCCTCCTCGCCGGCGCCGAAGAACAGGTCGGCGCGCGCCGGGCCGACGATGGCCGAGCCCGTGTCCTGCGCGATCGCGAGGCGGCGGAAGGGCGTCGGCGTCTCGCGCTCCCAAGGCAGCGCGGCGTCGAGCGCGAACGGCGTGCCGTAGGGCCAGAGCTGCCGGTCCACGGCGATGGAGCGCAGCGGCTGGATGCGCAGGCCCTGCGCGCCGATGGGCCCGGCCTGCGGCGGCGCCTCCATGTCGAGGCGGAAGAAGATGAAGCTCTCGTTGCGGCGCAGCAGCGCCAGCCCCGCCTCGCCCTCGCCGAGGCCCATCGCGCGGATGCGCGCCTTGAGCTTCTCGAGCGTCAGCTCTTCGGGCGGAATGCCGGCCTCGCTCGCCAGCACGCGGCCGACGGAGGCGTAGGGCCGCCCGTTGCGCCCGTCATAAACGAGGCGCGCGCTGCGCCCGTCCGCCAGCTTCAGCCGCGCCGAGCCCTGCACATGGATCATGAAGGCCTCGACCGGATCGGCCAGAAAGGCGACCGGCGCCGTCAGCCCGGCGAGCGCGCCGCGCTCGATCTCCGCGCGCGGCGGCGCCGCCTCGAGCGTTCCGTCCGCGCGGCGCAGCGCGGCGGCGAGCGCCGGGTCGAGCCCCGCGGGCGTCTGTCCGGGCGCGAAGGTTTCGAGCCCCGCCGGCCGCGCCAGAACCGGCGTCGGAAAGGCGGCGCTCGGCGTCAGCGAGGCGGCGACCTCCGGCTCGTAATAGCCGGTTAGGAATCCGCGCCCCGTCGCGGGGGTCACCCGCCAGGCGGAAAAATTGTCGAGGAAGAAGGCGCGCGCCTGCGCCTCGCCGGCATCCCCGAGCGCGAGCGCGGCGCGGCACAGCGCAACCATGGACGGCGTCGGCGCGAGGCCCGCCCGCAACTCGGGCGCCTGCTCGACGATGCGCGCGCAACTCGCGCGATAGACGGCGAAGGCCGCCGCCGCCTCGTCGCTCGCGAAGGCCGGCAGCGCGGCGAGATCGACCCGCGCAAGGCGCGCGCCGCCCGGTCCCTCTCTCGTCTCGGCGGCGGCGTGATGCATGGCGGCGGTCGATGCGAAGGAGAGCGCGATATGCAGGAAAAACGCGCGCAGGCGCGGCGTCATGCCCCCGCTTCGGTGGCGATCAACTTCCAGTTCGGATCGCGCGAGGACACGTCGCGCGCGAAGGTCCACACGTCGCTCGTGTCGATCACCTTGTCGGGATTGCCGTCGACGACTTCGCCGGCCTTGTCCTTCGTCGCGGTGATCAGCTTGGAGTGCATGCGCATCGTCACCTGCGCGGTCGCCCCGCGCAGCTCCGCTTCCTCGACGCTCGCCTTGTCGATCGACACGAAGGTCGTCTCCACCTTCTGGCCGGCGCTCTCGCGCTGCGCGATGGCGGCGGAGAAGGACTCGAACACGTCGTTGGCGAGGAGCGGCTTCAGCGCCTTTCGGTCGCCGGCGGCGAAGGCGGTGATGATCATCTCGTAGGCGGCCTTGGCGCCCTCGACGAAGGCGCGCAGATCGAAGGAGGGGTCGCGCGCGGCGATCGCGTCGAGCCCCGCCGCGACGGCCGATCCCGCCTCCGCATAGGGCTTCCAGCGGTCGGGGTCGCTGGTCGCGCGCGGCGCGCGCCGTCTCGGCGCGGATCGCGCCCGGCATGCGCACGACCTTGCCGTCCTCGTTGGCGGGCTCGGCGGTGCGGCTCGCCCCGGCCACGCGGTCGCGCCGCACCATCTCGCCCGGCGGACGTTCCGCGCCCGTGCGCTGGCCCAGCACCGAGCGCAGTTTCCACACGACGAAGACCGCCAGAATGGCGAAGATCACCGTCGTCAGATCGAAGGAATCGCGCATCGTCCCGTCCGCTGTTGCATCCGGCGGGCCGGCTGTCCGCAAACGCGGCGTTTGTCGGCCGGCGCGCCGTTCCCATATGTATGTGGCGTCCAAGGTGCGTAACATCCACCCCCGACACCGACAAGCGAGACCGTCCTGCGCGGCCCGCGAAAGAGAGGATGATCGTGCCCACGCATGGCCTTTTCGGGGCGTTCTCCGTCCGGCGGCCCGGCCCGCTGGCGCTGGCGCTGTTCGTCTGGCTGGCGCTGGAGGTCGCCGCCTTCGCGCTGGTGATCGACCGCGCCGGCGTGCTTGGCGCATTGCTGATCGGCGCGGCGACCTCGGTGGCCGGCGTCGTCATGCTGCGCCACGTCGGGCGCGGAGCGGTCGAGGGGCTGCGCCGCACGGCCGCCGGGGCCGAGCCGCAGCAGGGTGCCTTGCTGGACGGCACGCTGACCGCGCTCGCCGGCGTGCTGCTCGTGCTGCCGGGCTTCGTGTCCGATCTCGTGGGTCTGGCCCTCGCCGCGCCCTCGCTGCGCGGCTGGATCGCCCGGCGCTTTGCGCCCGAGACCATCGTCGCGACGCGCCGGACCCCGCGCGACGTGATCGACCTCGATCCGCAGGACTGGCGCGCCGGGGCCGATCCCGGCGCCGAGCGGCTGCCGCCGCCGCCGCGCTGACGCGGCCGGTCTTGCCCGCGCCCCGGCGGCGCGGCACGGTCGGGCGATGACCGACTCGCCCGCCGCCTCGCTCGACATTCTCGCCCGTCTCGTCGCCTTCGACACGACGAGCCATCTGTCGAACCTGCCCTGCATCGACTGGATCGAGGCCTATCTCGCGCGCTTCGGCGTCGCCTGCGAGCGCTTCCCGGACGCGACGGGCGCCAAGGCGAGCCTGTTCGCCAGCATCGGCCCGGCGGATCGGGGCGCGGGCTACATCCTGTCCGGTCACACCGACGTCGTGCCGGTGACGGGGCAGGCGTGGAGCGCCGACCCCTTCACGCTGCGCGTCGCCGGGGGCCGCGCCGTCGGCCGCGGCGCGACGGACATGAAGGGATTTTTGGCCTGCTGCCTCGCCGCCGTGCCGCAGATGGTCGCCGCGCCGCTCGCCCGGCCGATCCATCTCGCCTTCTCCTACGACGAGGAGATCGGCTGCGTCGGCGTCGTGCCGATGGTCGAGGCGCTGGCCGCGCGGGGCTTGCGCGCCGCCGGCTGTTTGGTCGGCGAGCCGACCTCGATGGGCCTCATCGTCGGCCACAAGGGCAAGCAGGCGGTGCGCGCCACGGTGACGGGCCTGTCCTGCCATTCCTCGCGCGCGCCCGAAGGCGTGAACGCGGTGGAATACGCCGCCCGCCTCGTCGCGCATATCCACGCGGTCGGCGCGCGCCTCGCCGCCTCCGGCCCGCGCGATCCGGCCTACGACATTCCCTTCTCCACCTTCCAGACCTCGGTGATCCGCGGCGGCCAGGCGGTGAACATCATCCCCGACCTCTGCGCGTTCGATTTCGAGGCGCGCGTGATCGCCGCCGACGACCGCGACGCCATCGTCGGCGAGGCGCGCCGCTACGCCGCCGACGTGCTGGAGCCCGAGATGAGGCGCGTCGCCCCCGGCGCGGGAATCTCGTTCGAGATCATTTCCGACGCCTCGACGCTGGAGACCGCGCCCGACAGCGAAATCGCGCTGCTCGCCGGTCGCCTCGCCGGCCGCAACGACTGGGCCAAGGTCGCCTTCGGGACCGAGGCCTGCCATTTCGCGACCATCGCGGGCATTCCCTCCGTCGTCATCGGCCCCGGCTCGATCGAGCAGGCGCACAAGCCGGACGAGTGGATCGCGCTGTCCGAGCTTGCCGCCTGCGACGCCTTCCTGGCGCGCCTCGTCGCCCATTGCCGGACGTGAGCGGGAAGCGTTCACCCTCGCCGGTCGAAACCGTGGCTTCCCCCGGCAGCGCTTGGTAAAGAGGCGCCGGGCGGCGCCCCGCGCCGCGCGAAGGATCGGGTTATGGACGTCGCTGACGAGATCGGGGCCGCGCCGGGCGGCCCAGCGGACAATATCCGCGCGAGCCTTGCGGCCGCCGGCTATCCGCGCATCGAGCCGGCGATCCTCCAGCCCGCCTCCGTCTTCCTCGACCAGTCGGGCGAGGACATTCGCGGCCGCATCTATCTGACGAGCGACGCCGCCGGCGCCGAACTGTGCCTGCGCCCCGAATACACGATCCCCGTCTGCCGGGCCTATCTCGCCTCGCCGCAGGCGGGCGCGGAGGCCGCCTTCTCCTATTGCGGGCCGGTGTTCCGCCTGCGCCCGGGACAGGACGGCGAGTTCGTTCAGGCCGGTCTCGAAAGCTTCGGCCGCACGGACGCGCCGGCCGCGGACGCCGAGATTCTCGCCGTCGCGCTGGAGGCGGCCGAGGCCGCCGGCCTTGCCGACGCGCAGGTGAAGATCGGCGACGCCGGCCTCGTCGAGGCGATGCTGGCCGCCCTCAACCTGCCGCCGCCCTGGCTGCGCCGCCTCCGGCGCGGCCTGATGCGCGGCCGCGCCATTTCGGAGATTTTCGCGCCCGCCGCCAACGGCCGCGAGCACGACCATTCCGGCGTGCTGGCCGCGCTGGAGGGCGTCGACCGCAAGGGGGCGCGCGCGCTTGTTGAGGATCTGCTGTCGATCGCCGGCATCAAGTCGGTCGGCGGCCGCAGCGCCGGCGAGATCGCCGAGCGATTCCTCGAACAGTCGGCCGAGCGGTCCGGCGCGCCGGTCGCCGCCGAACAGCGCGACCTGCTCGAGCGCTTCTTCGCCGTCGCCGGCGATCCCGATCAGGCCTCGGCCGACATGCGCGCGCTGGCGGACGCCGCCGGGCTCGATCTCGGCGCCGCGCTCGACGCCTTCGACGCGCGCACCGGCTTTCTGGCCGCGCGCGGACTGGACGTGGCGAGGCTCGCCTTCGCCGCCGCCTTCCATCGCAATCTCGATTATTACACCGGCTTCGTGTTCGAGGCGCGCGATCCGCGCCGCGCCGACTCAAGGCCGGTGATCGGCGGCGGCCGTTACGACCGTCTTCTGTCGACTCTCGGCGCGGCGCGGGACATGCCCGCCGTCGGCGCCTCGATCTGGGTCGACCGGCTGGGAGACGCCGCATGACCGGCAAGCTCGTTCTGGCGGTGCCCTCCAAGGGCCGCCTGCAGGAGAACGCCAACGCCTTCTTCGCCCGCGCCGGTCTCGACGTGGTGCAGGGGCGCGGCGCGCGCGACTATCGCGGCGCGCTCGCCGGCGCGCCGGACGTCGAGGTCGCCTTCCTCTCGGCCTCGGAGATCGTCGCCCAGCTCGCCTCCGGCGCCGCGCATCTCGGCGTCACCGGCGAGGACCTGGTGCGCGAGAGCCTGCCGGACGCCGACGCGAAGCTCGAACTGCTGACGCCGCTCGGCTTCGGCCACGCCAATGTCGTCGTCGCCGTGCCGGAGGCGTGGATCGACGTGCGCAGCATGGCCGATCTCGAGGACGTCGCCGCCGCCTTCCGCGCCCGCCGCGGCGAGCGCATGCGCGTCGCCACCAAATATGTGAACCTCGCACGCGCCTGGTTCGCCGCGCACGGCGTCACCGATTATCGCATCGTCGAGAGTCTGGGAGCGACCGAGGGAGCGCCGGCCGCCGGCTCGGCCGAACTGATCGTCGACATCACGACGACGGGGGCGACGCTGAAGGCCAACGCGCTGAAGGTGCTCGACGACGGCGTGATGCTGCGCTCGGAGGCCAATCTCGTCGCCTCGACGACGGCCGAGTGGAGCGCGCCGGCGCGCGAGGCCGCCCGCGTGATCCTGTCGCGCATCGCGGCGGAGGAGACCGCGCGCCTCTCGCGCGAGGTGCGCGCGCTGCTGCCGCGCGTCCCCGCCGGCCTCATCGAGGAGGCGGCCGCCGCCTTCGGCGCGACGAGCCCGCTCGGCCCCCCGGTGGAGGGGCGCCTCGCCCTGCATTGCCCGACCAAATCCGTCGCCGCGCTCGCCGACTGGCTGATCGCGCGCGGCGCCGCGCAGGTGGTCGTCACGCCGCTGGCCTACGTCTTCTCGGCGCGCAACGCGCTGCACGACCGGCTGACCGCGCGCCTGCGCTGACGGCCGCAATCCCGTCGCGATTGTCGCGCATCAAACGCCGCCCGGATCGCGTCGCGAGGTGTTGCGGGCGCGCGGCGCGGCGCCTATGGTCCGGCGCGGGGACATCCGGCGCGCGGACATGGAGAGATCGGCAATGAGCATTCGGGGCGGCATCGTCGGCGCAGTCCGGCGCATCGGATTGTCGGCGCTGTGCATCGCGGCGGCGGCCGGCGCGCTCGTCGGCGCGGCCGAGGCGCAGATGGGACGTCGCAAGGCCGACCCGCCGCCCAAGTCCAGCGAGCCGCAGAAGCCGCTCGACACCAGCGCCAAGCCGGACAAGACCTACCCGACCAAGGTGACCTGGCAGTTGAAGGCGCTCGGCCAGAAGGCGGTGCCCGTCTCGGCCGAGATCACCATGATGATCGACGAGAATTTTCGCGGCACCGGCTATGGCGGCTGCAACAACTGGTCGGCGACGATCTACCCGCTGAACGGGCAGAAGCTCGTGTCGGGGCCGATCGCCAGCACCAAGCGCAAATGCGACGCAGCCAAGATGCAGCTCGAGCACGCTTTCCTCGTCGCCCTGCACTCCGGCGGCGTTTGGGATCTCGACGGGCCGGACCTCGTCGTCAAGACTCAGGCCGGCGTGCTGCGCTTCTTCCGCGCGCTCTGAGCGCGCCTACGCCGCGATCTCGCGCGGGCTGAACGTCCCGTCCGCATTCGGCTCGAGATGGATGCGGCGCTGGTGCAACTCGCCCAGCGTCGAGCGATGGCCGATCGAGACCAGCGTCGCGTCGGGCAGCTTCTCTTTCAGCATCGCGTAGACGGCCGCCTCGGTCGGCTCGTCCAGCGCCGAGGTCGCCTCGTCGAGCAGGAGCCAGCGCGGCTTGGCGAGCAGGGCGCGCGCCAGCGCGAGGCGCTGCTGCTCGCCGCCCGACAGGCGTTGCTGCCAGTTGTCGCTTTCGTCGAGCCGCTCGACGAGGCCCGGGAGTTTCGCGGCCTCGAGCGCCTCGCGGAGCTGCGCGTCGGAATAGGCGTCCGGCGCGCCGGGATAGGCGACGGCCGCGCGCAGCGAGCCGATGGGCAGATACGGCCGCTGCGGCAGCAGCATCATGTCCGTCGGCGCGACGATCTCGCCCTGCGCGTAGGGCCACACGCCCGCGAGCGCGCGGAACAGCGTCGACTTGCCGGAGCCCGACGGCCCCGTCAGCAGCGCGGATTGGCCGGGCGCGAGCGCGAGCGAGTCGATGCGCCCGATCGTGCGCCCGTCCGGCAGGCCGAGTGTGACGCCCGCAAGCGCGGGCGCCGCGCCCTCGCGCCGCGTGATCGCCGGCGCGCGCGCCTCGGCCGCGTCGATCGCCGCGTCGAACGAGGTGAGACGGTCGAGCACCGCCTTGAACTCGGCGAGCGTCGTATAGTAGTTGACGAAGAAGGTGAGCGCGCCTTCGACGCGGCTGAACGCGCCGGCCGTCTGCGTCATCACGCCGAGCGTGATCTTGCCGCCGAAATAGAATGGCGCGGTGAAGATGTAAGGGATGATCGGGCTGAGCTGCCCATAGGCGGCGGTGAAGGCCATCAGCTTCTTGCGGCGGTCGACGATCGCCAGATAGTTGGCGATCACCGCGCCGAAGCGCCGCATCAGCGAGCCGCGCTCGGCCGCCTCGCCGTCGAGCAGCGCCACCTGTTCGGCATATTCGCGCAGCCGCGCCAGCGAGAAGCGGAAGTCGGCCTCGTAACGCTGCCGCGCGAAGGCGAGCGGCACGAGCGCGCGGCCGATCAGATGCGTGATGATCGTGCCGACCGCCGCATAGACGAGCGCCACCCAGAACAGGAAGCCGGGCACGACGATGCTGGTGCCGGGGATGGCGAAGTTCGACGACAGACCCCACAGCACGATGGAGAAGGAGACGAGCGAGGAGAGCGTCGCGATCAGCAGGATCGAATAGGAGTAGATGCCGTAGCCCTGGCTGCCGCCGTCGATGAAGCGGTTCACGTCCTCGGCGATGCGCTGGTCCGGGTTGTCGGCGTTCTCGCCGATCAGCGTCATGCGATAATGCGTGGCGTCGGCGAGCCAGCGCGCGACGTAGCGCTCGGTCAGCCAGCGCCGCCAGCGGATGATCAGCATCGATTGCATCACGAATTCGATGATCGCGCTGGCGACGTACAAGAACGCCCAGGGCGTGAACACCCAGAGCAGCAATTGCCAGAACGCCGTCTCGTTCTTCTCCTGGATGGCGTTGAACCAGTCGCGGCTGAAGAAGGACAGGCGCACCGAGATGGCGACCTGCGCCTGATTGATCAGCACCAGCGTGACGACCATCGCCGTGGCGATGCGCCGCTCCAGCGCGGTGAAGGCGCCGAACGGGAAGATGCGCGCCGCGCCCTTGTCGCCGGTGTCGAAATAGCGGTCGGCGATGCGCGTCATCGCGCGCACGACGGGGATGAACGAGATTGCATGCACGAGGATCGAGAAGATCGCCACCGTCACCGGCAGGCTCTCGGGCGGCATGAAGTCCTCGTAGCCCGCCGGCCAGAGCTTGGCCTTGGCGAGCAGGATCGCCGCGCCGAAGACGATGGTCTCGACGCCGAAGACGCCGATGAAAATCTTCAGGAAGCTCGACACGCCTTCCGAGCGGAAGGTGGTCACGGCGGCGACGGCGGCGGCGACGCCGAGCAGGATCAGCCCGTTGGCGCCGAGCCATTGCGACAGGACGAGGGTCACGATGGCGAAGGCGCCGAGCGCCAGACCGAGGAGTTTCATGCTCTGTCCCGTGTGCGCCGCGCCGGGCGGCGAGGCGTTCGCACGAAACGGGCGCGCGGCCCGAATCGCTCCGGCCGCGCGCCCGCCTCTGCGCCGCGCTACAATAGACGGGCAAAGGAGGCCGCGAAATGGCGTTGCAGACGACGCTCGACGAGATCGCCGCCGAACTGGCGCCCCGCCTCGGCGAGGGCAAGGTGGCCGATTACATCCCCGAACTCGCCAAGGTCGACCCGCGCAAGTTCGGCATGGCGGTGGTCACGCTCGACGGCGAGACGGCGGCGACCGGCGAGGCGTTGGAGCCGTTCTCGATCCAGAGCGTGTCCAAGGTGTTCACGCTCGCCCTCGCGCTCGGCCGCGTCGGCGACGGGCTGTGGAGCCGCGTCGGCCGAGAGCCTTCCGGATCGGCCTTCAACTCCATCGTCCAGCTCGAATACGAGAAGGGCGTGCCGCGCAATCCGCTGATCAACGCCGGCGCCATCGTCGTCGCCGACGTGCTGCTCGCCGGCCGCCAGCCGCGCGAGGCGATCGGCGAGATCCTGCGCTTCATGCGCTTTCTGGCCGACGACGAGGACATCGTGATCGACCGGGACGTTGCGAAGTCCGAGACCGAGACCGGCTTCCGCAATCGCGCGCTGGCCAATTTCATGCGCGGCTTCGGCAATCTCGTCCATGCGCCCGATCTCGCGCTCGGCGTCTATTTCCACCAATGCGCCATCGCCATGTCCTGCGTGCAGCTCGCCCGCGCCGGCCTGTTTCTGGCCGATGGCGGGCGCGATCCGGTGACCGGCCGAAACGTCGTCTCGCGCGAGCGGGCGCGGCGCATCGCGGCGCTGATGATGACCTGCGGCCATTACGACGGCTCGGGCGACTTCGCCTTCCGCGTCGGCCTGCCGGGCAAGAGCGGCGTCGGCGGCGGCATTCTGGCGGCCGCGCCGGGGCGCGGCGCCCTCGCGGTGTGGTCGCCGGCGCTCAACGCCAAGGGCAATTCGCTGGTCGGCTCGCTGGCGATGGAGCTGTTCGTGCGCAAGACCGGCTGGTCGGTGTTCTGATCTCTCAGGAGAAGATCGAGGGCCGTCGCGGCGAGACGGTCGGCGTGCGCTGCGCCAGCGCCCGCTCGATGGCGCCCGCGCCGCGCGGCGGGCGCGGTTTGGGCTTGGGCTGCGGCTTCGTCTCCCGTTGCGGTTTCGGTTGCGACCACGCGCCGGAGCGCGGCGTCCTTGGCGTCGTCGTCGCGGCGCTCGCCCCCGCCTGCCGCGCCGCCGCGCCGGCGCGCGCGAGGGCGAAGGTGTGGCCGACGCCGTGGCCGATGGTCGCCAGAATGGCGGCGCCGACGGCGGCGACCGGCGCGGCGAACAGCGGCGCGGCCGAGCCCAACGCGACGATCGAGACGACCGCGCCGAATGTCAGCGCGCCAAGCGCCATGATGATGGCCTGGCTGCGCGGCGCGCCGCGCCATCCAAGAGCGAAGGCCATCGCCGAAGTGCAGAACAGAAAGGCGCCGGATTTGCCCATGACGGACGAAAGCCCCGCCAGAGCCAGAAACACATACGGCGCCGACAGGCCCTTCAGCGCCTTGTCGCCGAGCAGATGAAAGAGAAGATGCACGATCGGGCTCCCGGTCGCTCAGATTGGGAGGCGCGCGCTGAATGCGAAGTTACGGCGCGCGCGGGGCCCGCCCGCATGGTTAACCACCGCTGAACGGCGCCGCGCGCATTCGCTGTGTCGTCAGCGACAGATGGGACCGTCGCCGCGCGGGCCAACGAAAAAGGCCGCCCGTGCGGGGCGGCCTCGTGAAGCGCCCGATCCGGGATCGCCGGATCGGGCTCTTGCTGTGGCGTGGATCAGAAGTCCATGCCGCCCATGCCGCCGCCGGCGGGCATGGCGGGCGCGGAGTCCTTCTTCGGCTTGTCGCCGATCATCGCCTCGGTGGTGATGAGCAGGCCGGCGACCGAGGCCGCGTCCTGCAGGGCCGTGCGCACGACCTTGGTCGGGTCGATGATGCCGGCCTGGATCATGTCGACATACTCTTCCGTCTGGGCGTTGAAGCCGAAGGTCGCCGACTTGTTCTCGGTGATCTTGCCGACCACGATGGAACCCTCGACGCCCGCGTTCTCGACGATCTGACGGATCGGGGCCTCGAGCGCCTTCAGCACCAGATTGATGCCCGACTGGACGTCGGAGACGTCGCTCTTGAGCTTCGACACCGCGCCCTTGGCGCGCAGCAGCGCGACGCCGCCGCCCGGAACGATGCCCTCTTCCACCGCGGCGCGGGTGGCGTTGAGCGCGTCGTCCACGCGGTCCTTCTTCTCCTTCACCTCGACCTCGGTCGCGCCGCCGACGCGGATCACCGCGACGCCGCCCGCGAGCTTGGCGAGACGCTCCTGCAGCTTCTCGCGGTCGTAGTCCGAGGTGGTCTCCTCGATCTGCGCCTTGATCTGCGAGACGCGGGCCTCGATGTCCTTCTTCTTGCCGGCGCCGTCGATGATCGTCGTGTTCTCCTTGTCGATGCGCACCTTCTTGGCGCGGCCGAGCATCTGGAGCGTGACGTTCTCGAGCTTGATGCCGAGATCTTCGGAGATCATCTGGCCGGAGGTGAGGATCGCGATGTCCTCGAGCATCGCCTTGCGGCGGTCGCCGAAGCCCGGAGCCTTCACGGCCGCGACCTTCAGGCCGCCGCGCAGCTTGTTGACGACGAGCGTGGCGAGCGCCTCGCCCTCGACGTCCTCGGCGACGATGACGAGCGGCTTGCCCGTCTGCACCACCGCCTCGAGCACCGGCAGCATCGGCTGCAGCGAGGAGAGCTTCTTCTCGTGGATGAGGATGTAGGGATCGTCGAGCTCGGCGATCATCTTCTCGGCATTGGTGATGAAGTAGGGCGAGAGATAGCCGCGGTCGAACTGCATGCCCTCGACGACGTCGAGCTCGGTCTCGAGGCTCTTGGCCTCCTCGACCGTGATGACGCCCTCGTTGCCGACCTTCTGCATCGCCTTGGCGATCATCTCGCCGATCGACTTGTCGCCGTTGGAGGAAATGGTGCCGACCTGCGCCACCTCGTCGGAGGACTTGATCTTCTTGGAGCGGGCCTGGATGTCCTTGACGGCCTCGGCCACGGCCATGTCGACGCCGCGCTTGAGATCCATCGGGTTGATGCCGGCCGCGACGTACTTGGCGCCTTCGCGCACGATCGCCTGGGCCAGAACGGTGGCGGTGGTGGTGCCGTCGCCGGCCGCGTCATTGGTCTTCGAGGCGACTTCGCGCACCATCTGCGCGCCCATGTTCTCGAACTTGTCCTCGAGCTCGATCTCCTTGGCGACGGTGACGCCGTCCTTGGTGATGCGCGGGGCGCCGAACGACTTGTCGATCACGACGTTGCGGCCCTTCGGGCCCAGCGTCACCTTGACGGCGTTGGCGAGAATGTCGACGCCGCGCAGCATGCGCTCGCGCGCGTCGGCCGAAAAACGAACGTCTTTGGCTGCCATGTGGAACTCCTGAATTCTGTCTCACGCGGCCGTTGCGGCCGTCGCGGAAGGGAAGGGGGAAGAAAGGCGGATCAGCCGACCACGCCCATGATGTCGGACTCCTTCATGATCAGGAGCTCCTGACCGTCGATCTTGACCTCGGTGCCGGACCACTTGCCGAACAGGACGCGGTCGCCCTTCTTGACGTCGAGCGGAACGAGCTTGCCGTTCTCGTCGCGCGCGCCGGAGCCGACGGCGATGACTTCGCCTTCCTGCGGCTTTTCCTTGGCGGTGTCCGGGATGATGATGCCGCCCTTGGTCTTCTCTTCGCCCTCGATGCGCTTGACGACGACACGGTCGTGCAGGGGACGGAATTTCATGTGGGTCACTTCCCTGTGTGGTTGGTCGCCCCGGCGGTCCGCCGGGGGAATGGCCTCGCTGCTAGCACTCACCTTGGGCGAGTGCCAACAGGGTGCAAGGGAGATAGGGGCGCCCCGAAACGGAGTCAAGGCGCGGCGCGCGATCGAAATTGCGCTTGGTTAACCATTTTCGGAGTCGAAGGCTTAACCACGCCGTCCCGCGCCCGTGCGGAGCGGGTGCGGGTCGCGGGCGGATTGACTTGGGGCCCCGCCGCCGCGAGCCTGCCGGGCACAGGGAGGCGCTCTTGACCAACGCAGGCCACATTCCGAAGGACGCGTTCCACAAACTCTCCGGCCTCGACCTCTTGCGCGAGATGCTGGCGGGCCGCCTGCCGCCGCCGCCGATCAGCCGGACGCTCGACTTTCTCTTGACCGAAGTCTCTGAAGGCGTTGCGATTTTCGAAGGAACGCCGCGCCACGCCTTCGACAATCCGCTGGGCACGATCCATGGCGGCTGGACGGCGACGCTGCTCGATTCGGCGATGGCCTGCGCGGTCCACTCCACGCTGAAGCCCGGCCAGTCCTACACGACCGTCGAGTTCAAGGTGAATTGCGTGCGCCCGATCACCGAGGCGACGGGCCGGGTGCGCTGCGAGGGCCGGGTGATCTCGGCCGGGCGCACCATCGCCACCTCCGAGGGCAAGCTCCTCGACGCCCACGGCAAGCTGCTCGCCCACGGCTCGGAGACCTGCATCATCATGGCGGCCAAAGGCGGCTGAGCCGTCAGTAGAACCCGACCGGGAAATATTTGAGGTACAGCTCCGCCGTCACGCCCTTGCGGGCGAGCTGGTGCAGCGCCCAGTCGACCGCCCGCTTCAGCGTCGGATCGCCCTTCGGCAGGGCGACGCCGACGCCCTCGCCGAACCAGCGGCTCTCGGTGAACGGCCCGCCGGAAAAGCGGCAGCAGCCGCCCGAGTCGGCCCCGTTCAGCCACAGCGCCAGCGACACGCCGTCGCCGAACAGCGCGTCGACCGCGCCCGAGCGGATCGCCGCCCGCGCCGAGGCGGCGGTGGCGTAGGGGCGGATGTCGAGACTTGGGAAGAACGTCTTCAGATAGGCCTCGTGCGCGGTGCGCGCCTCCACCGCCACGCTCAGGCCCGCCCAGGCCTCGGGCGTCGGATCGGCGTGGCGCTTGCCGTCGTTGATCACGAAGCGCGCCGGCGTGCGGTAATAGGGCAGGCTGAACTCGACGCGCCGTTTCAGCGCCTCAGTGATGGCGAGCGAGGCGAAGGCGGCGTCCGCCTCGCCCTGCGTCACCGCATCCGCCACCGTGTCCCAGCGCCGCGCCTGGATCGTGCAGGTCACCGCCAGCTCCTCGCACACCGCGCGGGCGAGATCGACGTTGAAGCCGGCCAGCGTCCCGTCGGGGGCGAGGAAGTGGAAGGGGGGATAATCGTCGTCGGTGACGATGCGCAGCTTGCGGCCGGCGCCCAGCTCCGGCTTCTCGATGCGCCGGCCGGGATCGAAGAAGCGCGGAATGAAAACGCCCTGCGCCGCGGCGGCGCAGGGCGCAAGAAGCGCAAGGCAGAGCAGGGCCGGGGCGAGCGCCCCGGCGATGCGCCGCGTCGGCCTCACTCCGCCGCGATCTTCAGCGTCGGGGCGGCGGCTTTCACCTCCGCGTCGACATGCGGCTCGAACTTCACGAAGTTGTCGCGGAACATGCCGACGAGCTTCTTGGCCGTCTCGGCGAACTCGGTCTTCGACTCCCAGGTCTTGGACGGCTGCAGGATGTGCGGCTCGACGCCGGGCACCGAGGTCGGCACCGAGACGCCGAAATACGGGTCGGTGCGGAACTTCGCCTTGTTCAGCGAGCCGTCGAGCGCGGCGGTGAGCAGGCGGCGCGTGACGCGGATCGGCATGCGCCGGCCGACGCCGTATTTGCCGCCGGTCCAGCCGGTGTTCACCAGCCAGCAATCGACGTGATGCTTGGCGATCAGCTCGCGCAGCAGGTTGCCGTATTCGGACGGATGACGCGGCATGAACGGCGCGCCGAAGCAGGTCGAGAAGGTCGCCTGCGGCTCGGTCACGCCCTTCTCCGTGCCGGCGACCTTGGCGGTGTAGCCGGACAGGAAGTGATACATCGCCTGGCTGGCGTCGAGCTTGGCGATCGGCGGCAGCACGCCGAAGGCGTCGCAGGTCAGCATCACGATGTTCTTCGGATGCCCGGCGCGGCCCGTGGGCGAGGCGTTCGGGATGAAGTGGATCGGATAGGCGATGCGGGTGTTTTCCGTCTTCGACCCGTCGTCGAAGTCGGGCGCGCGCGTCGTCTCGTCGAGCACGATGTTCTCGAACACCGTGCCGAAGCGCTCGGTGGTCGCGTAGATCTCGGGCTCGGCCTCGCGCGACAGCTTGATCGCCTTGGCGTAGCAGCCGCCCTCGAAGTTGAACACGCCGTCCTTGGCCCAGCCGTGCTCGTCGTCGCCGATCAGCGTGCGCGCCGGATCGGCCGAGAGCGTGGTCTTGCCGGTGCCCGACAGGCCGAAGAACACCGCCGTGTCGCCGGCCGGGCCGACATTGGCCGAGCAGTGCATCGGCATGACCTTGGCGTCGGGCAGCACGAAGTTGAGGTAGGTGAAGACGCTCTTCTTGATCTCGCCGGCATAGCTGGTGCCGCCGATCAGCACGATCTTGCGGGAGAAGTCGATCGCGATCACCGTCTCCGAGCGCACGCCGTGGCGCTTGGGATCGGCGCGGAAGGAGGGCAGGTCGACGATCGTCAGGTCGGCGACGAAGTTCGCCAGATCCTCGCGCGGCGGGCGGATCAGCATCGTGCGGATGAACAGCGAGTGCCAGGCGTATTCGGTGTAGACGCGCGTCTTGACGCGGTTGGCCGGGTCCGCGCCGCCATAAAGGTCCTGCGCGAACAGCTCCTTGCCCTCGGCGTGTTTCTTGAAGTCGGCGAGCAGCAGGTCGAACTGCGCCGGCGTGATCGCGCCGTTATTGTCCCACCACACCGTCTTGTCGGTGAGGGCGTCGCGCACGACGAACTTGTCCTTCGGCGAGCGGCCGGTGTGCACGCCGGTGTCGGCGGCGAGCGGGCCGTTGGCCGCCACCCGCGCCTCGCCGCGGCGCAGCGACTCCTCGTAGAGCTGCGGCGGCTCGAGGTTGAAGGCGACGCTCTTGAGATTCGTGAACCCGAAAGCGGCCGGGCCGAAGGCGGGGTTGAAAGCGCCAGTCTGCTTCATGATGGCTCCGTCGAAAATGCGCGAACGAATCGCCTTGCGAAACTCGCAACCGCCCGAGCGTCGGCCGGGATGGCGCGACCCTTTAGTCCTCCCGAACGGCGCGGGCAACCTGTCGGAACGGCCTTAACCGATTTGCCTCGCGCATGCCTGAACTCAGATCAACCTTTCGTCGTGGCCTCCTTGCCGAGCGCGACCAGCATCGCGCGCAGCGACCGGCCGTCGACCACCCGCTGCGGAAAAAACAGGCGCGCGGCGCGGTCGCCCGCGGCGAGGTCGATTCCCTCCGGATCGATTCCGCTCGTCCGCCACGGCCCGCCGCCCTCGCCTGCCGCGCCGGCGTAGCGCTCCAGAGCCTCCGGATGGTCCTGATTCATGTGTTGAACCGCGTCCGCCTCGATGTCGACGAGCTCCTCCGCCCCTGCCAGGGATGTGAGCACATGGCCGGGTTGAAGCTCGGCGGCGCGCGCGAAGCCGCCATTGATGTGGAAGGAGTCCGCCTCGATCCGCCAGAACGAGAAGTCCGGAAAGTCGTGGGGTCTTGTCGCGTTCAGCGCCGCGCGGCGTGCGGCGAGTCCTGGCCGCCTATATTGACTTGGGTACGGCGCGCCGCCCTTCGGCCGGCGCCATCCTGTCACAATTCGGCCCGCGTGAAGGGACCGCGGGTCCGGCCGCCGGGCGCGCCCGGCCCGTCCGGCCGCTGAGGAAAGTTCCTTTCATGCCGACCATCGCCCTCGTCGACGACGATAGCAACATCCTGACCTCCGTCTCGCTGTCGCTGGAGGCGGAAGGCTGGCGGGTCCAGACCTATACGGACGGCGCCGCCGCGCTCGACGGGCTGAAGACCAACCCGCCGGACCTCGCCATCTTCGACATCAAGATGCCGCGCATGGACGGCATGGAGCTGCTGCGCCGCCTGCGCCAGCGCTCCGACCTGCCGGTGATCTTCCTCACCTCCAAGGACGAGGAGATCGACGAGCTGTTCGGCCTCAAGATGGGCGCCGACGATTTCATCCGCAAACCCTTCTCGCAGCGCCTGCTGGTCGAGCGCGTCAAGGCGATCCTGCGCCGCGCCAATCCGAAGGAGGCGGCCGCCCAGAAGGAGAGCGAGGCGCGCATCCTCGAGCGCGGCCTCCTGCGCATGGACCCGGAGCGTCACGCCTGCACCTGGAAGGGCGAGAACGTCACCCTCACCGTCACCGAGTTCCTGATCCTGCAGGCGCTCGCCCAGCGCCCCGGCGTCGTCAAGAGCCGCAACGCGCTGATGGACGCGGCCTACGACGATCAGGTCTATGTCGACGACCGCACCATCGACAGCCACATCAAGCGCCTGCGCAAGAAGTTCAAGGTCGTCGACGACGACTTCGAGATGATCGAGACGCTCTACGGCGTCGGCTACCGCTTCAAGGAGGCGTGAGCGGGCGCGCCGCGTGCGGCGGGCCGCCTGCCGGAGGACGCGCGCCGCGATGAGCGCGCCGCCGGGCCCGAACCCGAGCCGGGCCGGCGCCGCGCCGCGGCCGACGGCCCGTCGCGTCGCCTTGGTGCGGCTGCGCCGCTTCGCGCGCGCCGCGCTGCCGCGCGTCTTCTCGTCGCTGACGCGCCGCATCGTCTTTCTCAATCTCGGCGGCCTCGTCGCGCTGCTGCTGGGCTTCCTCTATCTCAACCAGTTCCGCGAAGGCCTGATCGACGCGCGCGTGCAGAGCCTGCGCACGCAGGGCGAGATCATCGCCGCCGCCATCGCCGCCTCCGCCAATGTCGAGACGGACGCGATCACCCTCGATCCCGAGAAGCTGTTGCAGCTCGCCCCCGGCGAGAGCCTGAGCGCGACGGAAGATCCCGGCTCGACCGAATTCTCGATCAATCCCGAGCGCGTCGGCCCGGTGCTGCGCCGCCTCGTCCTGCCGACGCGCACGCGCGCCCGCATCTACGACCGCGACGCCTATCTCGTCATCGATTCGCGCTCGCTGTCGATGCGCGGCAACATCCTGCGCTACGATCTGCCCTCGCCCGCGCCCGAGAAGAAGGACTGGCTCGAGCGTGTGAAGGATTTCGTCAAGGCGCCGTTCCGCGCCCGCCCGACGGCGGGCGGCGAGGACGAGCAGGCCGCGCAGGCGACAGGCCGCGACAATCCGGACGTCGTCGCCGCGCTGGCCGGCGTCACCCGCTCCACCTCCTTCGTCAACGGCCGCGGCCAGACCATCGTCTCCGTCGCCGTGCCGATTCAGCGTTTCCGCGTCGTGCGCGGCGCGCTGCTGCTGTCGACGCAGGGCGGCGACATCGACAAGATCATCTCGTCCGAGCGCTGGGCCATCCTGCGCATCTTCCTCGTCGCGGCGGCGGTGATGCTGGTGCTGTCGGTGTTTCTGGCCGGCGGCATCGCCGAGCCGATCCGCAAGCTCGCGGAGGCGGCCGAGCGCGTGCGCCGCGGCGTCAAGTCGCGGCAGGAGATTCCCGACTTCACCGGCCGCACCGACGAGATCGGCCATCTCTCCGGCGCGCTGCGCGACATGACGAGGGCGCTCTATTCGCGCATCGAGGCGATCGAGAGTTTCGCCGCCGACGTCGCGCACGAGTTGAAGAACCCGCTGACTTCGTTGCGCAGCGCGGTGGAGACGCTGCCGCGGGTGAAGACGGACGAAGCGCGCGGTCGCCTGCTCGAGGTCATCCAGCACGACGTGCGCCGGCTCGACCGGCTGATCAGCGACATCTCGGACGCCTCGCGCCTCGACGCCGAACTGGCGCGCGGCGACGTCGGCGAGGTCGATCTCGCCATGCTGATCGAGACCGTCGTGTCCGTCGCCAATCAGGTGACGCGGGCGGACGGCGTCACCGTGGACGTCTCCGTCGCGCCGGCCCCGACGAGCCTGCGCCGGCCCTACGCCGTGCAGGGCCACGCCTCGCGTCTCGGTCAGGTCGTCAACAATCTGATCGACAATGCGCGCTCCTTCTCGCCGCAGGGCGGGCAGGTGCGCGTCTCGCTGGCGCGCGCCCCCGGCCGCGACGGGGAGGAGGGCGTGGCGATCCTCGTCGACGACGACGGGCCGGGCGTGCCCGCCCACGCTTTCGAGCGGATTTTCGAACGCTTTTACACCGACCGGCCGAACCAGGGCTTCGGCCAGAATTCCGGCCTCGGTCTGTCGATCTCGCGCCAGATCGTCGAGGCGCATGGCGGCGAGATCCGCGCCGCCAACCGCGAGACGTCGGGGCCGGATGGGGCGCCGCGCGTCGCCGGGGCGCGCTTCACCGTCTGGCTGCGGGCCGCCGCGTGAGCGAGGCGGCGCCGTCCATCCACGCCACCGCCGTCGTGGTCGGCGAAATCGGCGTGCTGCTGCGCGGGCCCTCCGGCTCCGGCAAGAGCGCCGTCGCCCTCGCCCTGATCGAACTTGCCGCCTCGCGCCGCCTGTTCGCCCGGCTGGTCGCCGACGACCGGGTGATTCTGGCGAGCGTCGGCGGCCGGCTTCTCGCCGCCCCGCATCCCGCCCTCGCCGGCCGGATCGAGCGGCGCGGCGCCGGCGTCGAGGCGCAGCCCCATCTCGACCGGGCGGTCATCGGCCTCGTGGCGGATCTCGCCGGCCCGGCCGGCCGGCCGCCCCGCCTGCCGGAGGCCGCCGAGCGGCGGACGGCGCTGGCGGGCGTCGACGTGCCGCGAATGGAGACAGAGGGGGATCCGCTTGCCTCCGCCGCCGCCATTTTGGCATGCTTGCGGTCTCTTCGCAGAAGCCGTTAGACTTCTGTGTGATCAATCCGCTTGAAAATTGATGCCGCAATGCACAAAAATGAGCGTCCGGACCAGTGAGACGGGGCGGGGGAACGGGCGGCCCCTGCGCGTCGAGAGAGAGAGCTGCGTGAAATGATCGGCATGGTCCTTGTGACCCATGGCCATTTGGCGACGGAGTTTCGCGCCGCGCTCGAACATGTCGTCGGACCGCAGAAGCAGGTCGCCACCGTGTCGATCGGCCCGGACGACGACATGGAGCAGCGCCGACAGGACATCATCGCCGCCGTCAAGGCGGTCGACGACGGTCATGGCGTCGTGCTGCTGACGGACATGTTTGGCGGCACGCCGTCCAATCTGGCGATCTCGGTCATGAACGGCGGCGCGATCGAGGTGGTCGCCGGCATCAATCTGCCGATGCTGATCAAGCTCGCCTCGGTGCGTGAGATTGCGACGCTCGATCAGGCGGTCGCGCAGGCGCAGGACGCCGGCCGCAAATACATCAACGTCGCAAGCCGCGTGCTGGCCGGCCAATGAGCGACGACCAGACCAGCGAGGATTGCCCGCCGCCGCCGTCCTTCGACGGCGCGCTGACGCGCCAGATGCGCATCGTCAACCGCAAGGGCCTGCACGCCCGCGCCACCGCGAAGTTCGTGCAATGCGTCGAGCGGTTCGAGTCCGAAATCAACGTGACGCGCTGCGGCGAGACGGTCGGCGGCCTGTCGATCATGGGCATCCTGACGCTCGGCGCCGGGCAGGGCTCCACCATCACCGTGCATGCGCGCGGCGAGGACGCCGAGGCGGCGCTGGAGGCCATCGCCCAGCTCGTCGCCAACCGCTTCGGCGAGGACGAGTGATGTGCGCGCGCGCATGTCCGCCGCCTTCCCGTTGCGTCTATTGCTGAACCGATCGCGCCGCGCGCCGGCGCCACGGAGAAGAACATGACAGGCGGCCATGACAACGGCGGTGACGACACGAACCGTTTCGCGCTGACGCGCCGCGCGCTGGTCGCCGGCGTCGGCGCAGGGGTGGGCGCCTTCGTGGGCTCGGCGCCCGCCTTCGCGGCCGAGCCGGTCGGCGCGGTCACCTCGCTCGTCGGCCAGGCCTTCGCCGGTCGTCGCCAGCTCGGCGCGGAGGGGCCGGTCTATCTGGAGGAGCTGATCCGCACCGACGTCGCCTCCCGGCTCGACATGCGCCTCGGCAAGACGACGGTGCTGAAGCTCGGCCCCGACACGCGCGTGCGCATCGACAAGTTTCTCGTCGACGCCGGCGGCGAACTCACGCTCGAGCGCGGCTCGATGCTGTTCGACGGCAAGGATGGCGGCTTTCCGAAGGGGCTGAGCGTCAAGTCGCCCTACGCGACCATCGCCGTGCGCGGCACCCGCTTCTTCGCCGGCGAGCTCGACACGCCGCTCGAGGTCTTCGTCTATCGCGGCGAGGTGGTGGTCAATTCCGGCCGCCGCTCGCTCGCGCTCGGCGTCGGCGACGGCGTCTCGCTCGGCCAGCGCGGCGCCGGCGCGCCCGAGGTCAAGCCCTGGCGCCAGCCCAAGATCGAACGCGCCAACGCGCAGTTCCTGTCGTAATCAGCCGACCGGCTCGCTCACCGCGATCTCGTCGAGCGTCGGCGAGGGCTTGATCGCGCCGACGCGGCGGAACGCAAGGCCGCTCGCCGCCGCGACCGTTCCCGGCCCGACCGCGATCGCCGTGCCGAACAGCTTGTTCGCGCCTTCGAGCTTCTTGGCCGTGTTGATCGGCTGGCCGTAGGCCGTGTAGTCGAGCTTGCGCGCCCCACCCACGTCGCCGACGACGGCCTTGCCGGTCTCGACGCCGATGCGCGTGCGCCCGAGTCGTAGACGCGCGGGTTCGGGCTCCTTGCACATCGCCTCCGTCGCGTCGCGGATCGCCAGCGCCGCGCGCACGGCGCGGCCGGCGTGATCGTCGAGATCGAGCGGGGCGTTGAAGAAGGCGAGCACGGCGTCGCCGACGATCTTGTCGACCATGCCGCCATGCGCCACCACGATGCGCGTCACGCGGTCGAGATAGTCGTCGAGCAGGCCGATCAGCTCGGCCGGCGTGACGCGCTCGGTCAGCGCGGTGAAGCCCTCGATGTCGGTGGTCAGCGCGGTGAGCGTGCGCTCCTCGCCGCTCAGGCGCAGGCTGTCGGGATCGGCGGCGATGCGGCGCACCACCTCCGGCGACAGATGTTGCGCAAAGCGCGCCTCGAGCTTGCGCCGCTCGCGCCGCTGCGCCGCCGCCGCCGCCAGCGCCGCGACGAGGAAGGCGACGAGCGTGACGAGCGCCGGCGTCGCCGCGTCGATCAGCAGCGCGCGTTGGACCAGCAGCGCCTGCGCCGCCGCCGCCCAGCCGAGCGCCAGCGTCAGCGCGGCGGCGGCCGCAAGGCCCGGCCCGAAGGCCAGCGCGGCGACGATCGCCGCGCCGCCCAGAATGGCGGCGGCGAGCGCCTCGACGCGCAGCGCGCCCTCCGGCCGCGTCGCGAAGGCGCCTTCGAGCCATTGCTCGGCCGCGTCGGCCTGGATCTGCACCGAGGGAGCGAAGGGGTCGGCCGGCGTCGCGCGCAGGCCGCCCGCCTCCGGCGCGCTCGCGCCGATGAAGACGATCTTGGCCGCCAGCGGCGCCGCCGTCCCGTCGATCACGGCGGCGGCGGTCACGGTGCGTCGCGCGCGCCGCGCCGCGTCCGAGAATCGCAGCCGCATCAGCCCGTCGGTGGGCAGCGGCGCGACGAGGGCGCCGAGCCGCAGCCGCTGCCCGCGCTCGGCGGTGGCGGCTTCCAGCAGCGGCGTCGCGTCCCCTTGCGCGAGCCGCGCCGCCTCGGTCGCGAGCCCCGCGAACAGCGCGCCGCCGCCGCCCGCCAGCAGCGGCGCGGCGCGCACCACGCCGTCGCCGGCCGGCAGCGTGACGACGCCGACGCCGCGCGCGGCGTCGAGAAGCTGCGCCGGCGGCGCGGCGAGCCCGCGCGCCACCATCATCCCGTCGAGCGCGATCCTGCCCGTCGAGACGACCGCGAGCCCCTCGGCCGCGGCCGGCTGGCCGTCGGGGTCGAGCACGGCGCCGAGCGCGGCCGGCGCCTTGGCGAGCGCGGCGGCGAGCGCCTCCTGCCCCGGCGCCTCGGCGAGCAGCACGTCGAGCGCGATGGCCTTCGGCTTTTGCGCGGCGACGGCCTCGACGAGCTGCGCCAGCCGCTCGCGCGGCCACGGCCAGGGGCCGAAGCGGTCGAGCGCGGCGCGGTCGATGTCGACCACCGCCACCTCGCCGCCCGCGGCCGGGCGCGGGGCTGCGGCGAGCATCGCGTCGAAGGTCGCCTCGCGCAGTTGCGTCGCGGCGGCGGGCCAGTCCCGCAGGATCGCGAGGCTCGCCCCCGCGACGAGCGCGCCGGCGACCAGCGCCGGCCCGAGCCGTCGCCGCCATCGCCGCCAGAGGGAGGGACGCGCCTTCATCGGCGCACGATGTCACATCCGGAAATCTTCGCCGAGATAGAAACGGCGCACATCCGGGTTGGCGATGATCTCCTCCTCCCCGCCCTCGGTGAGAACGTGGCCGGAATGGATGATGTAGGCGCGGTCGATCAGGCCGAGCGTCTCGCGGACGTTGTGGTCGGTGATCAGCACGCCGATGCCGCGCTGCGTGAGGTGCCGCACCAGCGCCTGAATGTCGCCGACCGCGATGGGGTCGATGCCGGCGAACGGCTCGTCGAGCAGCATGAAGGAGGGACGGCTCGCCAGCGCCCGGGCGATCTCGCAGCGCCTCCGCTCGCCGCCGGAAAGGGCGATGGACGGCGATTTGCGCAGCCGCGCGATGTCGAACTCCTCGAGCAGCTGGTCGAGCTCGCGCTCGCGCGTCGCCTTGTCGGGCTCGACCGCCTGCAACACGGCGCGGATATTGTCCTCGACGTTGAGGCCGCGGAAGATCGAGGCCTCCTGCGGCAGGTAGCCGATGCCAAGCCGGGCGCGCCGATACATCGGCAGGCCGGTGACGTCGTAACCGTCGAGCTGGATCTGGCCCTTGTCCGGCCGCACCAGCCCGGTGATCATGTAGAAGACGGTGGTCTTGCCGGCGCCGTTCGGCCCGAGCAGGCCAACCGCCTCGCCCCGCCGCACGAACAGGCTGACGTCCTGCACCACGGCGCGCCCGCCATAGCTCTTGCCGAGATTGTAGACGGCGAGGCGATGCTCGTCCTCGGCGCGAGCGACGGCGCCCTCCGGCGCGAAGGCGACGCCCTCGTCGGGGGCGAGCGCCGCGCGCTCGGCGGCGCCTGCGCGCGAGGGGTCATGCGTCACGGTGTCGTCCAAGGATCGTTCCCGCCGGCGGCCGCGCGCCGGACCTGTCAAGACTGGCTAGACGAAAAGGCGCGGATCGCGCAACCGGCGGGTCACTTCTTGCCGCCGGCGCCGGGCGTGAACACGCCCTGCACGCGCCCCTTGCTGGCGCCCGAATGCACGACCGCCTGCTTGGAGTTGAGATCGTAGACCAGCCGGTCGCCGACCGTGACGTTGCCGCCCTGGGCGAGGGTGACGTTGCCGATCAGCGTCACCCGGTTGGCGGCGCGCTCGTACTCGCCGCGGTCGCCCGTGCCGATCGAGTCCTTCTGGATGACGGTGACGGGACCGCTCGCCTCCATGCGGCTGATCTGGCTGCCGCCGGAGGGGCCGAGCGCCGCCCCGCTCGCGCCGGCGGCGGGCTTTTCCTCCGCGCCGTCCGCCTTGGTCAGGAAGATCGTCAGCACGGTCGCGCGCATCGAGCTTTCGCCCTGCATCACGACGACGTCGCCCGAATAGACGGCGCGCTGGTCCTTGTCGAACCATTCCAGCTTGTTGGCCTCGATGTTGACGGGCTCGCGCGCATTGCCGCCGGGCAGCACGGCCTGCGCCCGTCCGGTCTGGGCGAGCGCGGGCGAGGCGGCCCCGAGGGCGAGGGCGGCGGCGAGGAGAAGCGCGAGGCGGGTCACTGCATCGGTCCTTTCTGCGGCGCGGGCGCGCCGGAGGTCTCGTCGATCGGCAACACCGAGGTTCTCACCTTTCCCTCGAAGACGAGGGTCTTGCCGCCGTCCGACATTCGCATGGAATCGGACTTGATCGTAGAGTTGCGCACGAGCGCCGTCACCGGTTCGTTGGAGACCATGGTGCCGGCGGGAAAATTGATCGTCGCCGAGTTCAGCCGCACCTCGTAGCCGGATTCGGTCTTCACCAGCACGTCCTTGCGCAGTTCCATCGTCTCCCTGGCGCTGTCGTAGAGGCCCGCAGCGGAGACGATGTGCGCCGCGCCGTGCTCGTTCAGCCCGATATTGGCGTCGAGGTCGGTCAATTCGATCAGATTGGCGCGCTTGACGTCCTGCACGGCGGTGCGGGCGGTCACCGAATAGGGCTTCCCGTCGCGGCGGAAGCCGGCGAGCTTGGGCAGCTCCATCGTCACCCGCGAGCCGGAAATGCCGAGCTGTTGCAGCGACACCTTTTCGGGCAGCGCCCGGAACGGGTCGAGCCAGGCGATGGCGGCGACGCCGAGCGCGGCCAGCGCGCCGGCGGCGATCAGCGTCCGGCGCAGCCAGCGCACGCGCGCCGAGTGCCGGTCCGCGGCGGCGAAGGCGTCGGGACGGCGCCGGGAAGGCGCGGCCGGCCTGTCGATGGGGTCCGCCGCCTGCGTCATCGCCGTGCGCTCGCGCTCCTGTCGTTCCGCTTGTCGCCCGCCGCGCGGGTCTTCGCGCTCACGCGGGCGGTCCGAGAAAGCCATGCTCAGATGGCGATGTCGAGGCGCGGGTCAATCGTCGGAGGGGCGGTCGCGGTGCGAAAAAATGTCCACATGGCTCCAGCCCGCCAGATCGAGCCGGGCCCGCGTCGGCAGGAAGGCGAAGCAGGCTTGCGCCAGCTCGGTCCGCCCCTCGCGGGCGAGCATCGCGTCGAGCTTCTCGCGCAGGGCGTGCAGATGCAGCACGTCCGAGGCGGCGTAGGCGAGCTGCGCCTCGCTGAGCGCTGTCGCGCCCCAGTCGGAGGATTGCTGCTGCTTGGAGATCTCGACGCCCAGCATCTCGCGCACGAGATCCTTCAGCCCGTGCCGGTCGGTATAGGTCCGCGTCAGCTTCGAGGCGATCTTGGTGCAGTAGACCGGCCCCGCCATCACGCCGAACGTCTTGGCCAGGATCGCCATGTCGAAGCGGGCGAAATGGAACAGCTTCGCGCAAGCCGGATCGGCGAGCAGGCGCTCGAGCCGCGGCGCGCGCGTCTGCCCGGCGGCGATCTGCACCAGATCAGCCGTGCCGTCGCCGCGCGAGAGCTGCACGAGGCAGAGCCGGTCGCGGTTGGGGTTGAGGCCGAGCGTCTCGGTGTCGATGGCGACGGCGGCGCCGAAATCGGCGCCCTCGGGCAGGTCGCCCCGATGCAGGCGAATGGTCATGGCGTGATCCAGGAAAAGGCGGCGTGAGCCGGTAACACCGCAGCGCCCCGCCGGCAAGGCGCGCGCTGGCCGACGCCGCGACGGGGTTGCCGGGCCGGGCGTCATGCCGCAAGCATGGCCGGCGCCCTGCAATTGCGATTCGCTCATTGCTTCCGAGGATTGCCACCATGAAATACGTCGTCGGCGTCGACGCCCAGTTCGTCCGCTACGCTCTGCGCAACGCCAACTGGGACACGCATGTCCCCTATCGCGAACTGGTGAATTTTCTCGAGGAGAACGGCGACGAGGTGCTCGACATCTTCGCCCCCGCGATCCGCATGCCGCCGGCCACGACCGGCGATTCCGACATCGCCCGCTCCTACGAGGGGTTCATCCGCTACTCCGACGCGCTGCGCCAGCAGGGCGTCAACGTCATCGAGGCGCCGGCCAAGCGCAGCGGCGAGGGCGTGCTCAAGCACAGCGACGATCAGCGCCTGATGATCCGCCTGGCGCTCACCTGCATGCGGTTGCGGCCGGATTTCCTCGTCCTCGTGGCCGCCGACGGCGACTACGCCCCGCTCGTCTGGGGCCTGCGCGAGGAGGGCATCCGCACCAAGCTGATCACCGACCCGACCGCGCTCGCCTCCGATCTGCGCGCGGCGGTCTATTCCGTGTCGAACATCTTCAACGTGCTCTCCACGCTCGGCCTCGGCCCCGCCGCGCCGGCGGAGGAAGCGCAGGTCTGATCGGCCGCGCCGACGGAACTCCCGACGCCGGACATGGACGTCCCCGAAGTTGGACGTCGCCGGACATGGACGTCGCCGCCGTTCGATTGCGCCAGGCGGCGACGCATGTTTGGATCGGCCATTCGAGGGAGGGCCGGTCGATGAGGGCAAGCGCGTTCGCCGTTCTGATTGCGTCTCTTTTCGCCGCGAGCCTCGGCGCGCAGGCGCAACCGGCGCCAGCCACGGCGACGCCGCCGCCGGCCGCCGCGAGGGCCAGACCCGCCGAGGAGCCGCTCGCCATCGTGCGCGCGCTCTACGTCGCCGACGGTTCGAGCAACAAGCGTCCCTATTCCAGGCGCCTCGCCAAGCTCCACGCGGCGGCGGAAAAGAACTCCAGGAAGATCGAGTCGCCCGTCTCCGGCCTCGATTTCGATGTCGTCGTCAGCGGACAGGACGTCGAGACGGGCTATCTGAAGACGCTGAAGCTCGCCGAGACCAAGCGCGCCGACAAGACCGCGCAGGTGAAGGCCAACTTCAAGAACTTCAAACCGGTCGAGGTGGTCTACGACCTCGTCGTCGAGGACGGGCGCTGGAAGATCGACGAGATCTCCAGCCCCGGCAAGACCGGCTACATGTGGTCGAAGCTGTTGCAGAAGGGCGCGTCCGAGAAGTGACGCGTCCGGCGCAGGCCGCCCCTCAGGCGGCGAGGCCGCGCTTCTTCAACATGCCCTCGACGGAAGGGGCGCGACCGCGGAACTTCAGCCACGCCTCGCCCGGATCGCGCCTGTTGCCCGCCGAATAGATGAACTCGTAGAGGCGTCGCGCGGTCTTGCGGTCGAAGACGTCGCCCGTCTCCTCGAAGGCGGCGAAGGCGTCCGCATCCATCACCTCCGACCACATGTAGGAGTAATAGCCCGCCGCATAGCCGCCGACGATGTGCATGAAATGCGGCAGGCGATGGCGCATCGCGATCTCGGCCGGCATGTCGATCTTCTCGAGCGCCGCCTTCTCGAAGGCGAGCGTGTCGATCCGCGCGTCCGGGGCCTGCGAGTAGAGCGCCATGTCGACGAGCGCCGAGGAGGTGAACTCCACCGTCGCGAAACCCTGATTGAAGTTGCGCGCCGCCTCGAGCTTGGCCAGCAGCGCCTCCGGCATCGGCTCGCCGGTCTCGACATGCCGGGCGAACTTGCGCAGCACCTGCGGCGTCGACAGCCAATGCTCGTAGAGTTGCGAGGGCAGCTCGACGAAATCGCGCGCCACGGCGGTGCCGGAGATCGAGGGATAGGTCACGTCGGAGAGCAGGCCGTGCAGCGCGTGGCCGAATTCGTGGAACAGCGTGCGCGCATCGTCGAAGGAGAGCAGCGTCGGCTGTCCCTCGCCGCCGCGCGCGAAGTTCATCACGTTGACGATGATCGGCCGCTGGTCGCCGTCGACGCGATGCTGCGAGCGGAAGCTGCTCATCCACGCGCCCGAGCGCTTCGAGGGCCGCGCGAAATAATCGCCGAGGAACAGGCCGACCGCATCGCCGTTCTTCTTCGTCACTTGAAACACGCGCACGTCGGCGTGATAGCGCGGCGCGTCCTTCAGCTCCTTGAACTTCAGGCCGAACAGCTTGCCCGCGACGTCGAACGCGGCCGCGATCATCGCCTCGAGCGAGAGATAGGGGCGCAGCGCCGACTGGTCGAAATCGTAGCGCGCCTTGCGCGCCTTCTCGGCGTAGTAGCGCCAGTCCCACGCCTGAATCGGCTCGTTGTCGCCTTCGCCGCGGGCGATCTCGGCGAGGCTGTCGCGCTCCTCGCGGGCGCGCGGCAGCGCGACGCTCCAGACGCGGCCGAGCAGCTCGTTCACCGCCGCCGGCGTCTTCGCCATCGCATCGTCGAGATTGTAGTCGGCGTAGGTGTCGAACCCCATCAGCCGCGCATATTCGGCGCGCAGCGCCACCACTTCGGAGAGGACGCCCGTATTGTCGCTTTCCCCGCCATTGGCGCCGCGCGAGACCCACGCCCGCCAAGCCCTCTCGCGCAGTTCGCGCCGCGACGAGAAAGTCAGGAAGCCCTCGACGCTGGAGCGCGCCAGCGTGATCGCCCATTTGCCCGGCTCGCCCGCATCCTCCGCCGCGCGCTGCGCCGAGTCGCGCATCGCCTGCGGCAGGCCGGCCAGATCGTCCTCGCTGTCGAGCGTCATGCGCCAGCTCTGCTCGTCCTTCAGCACGTTCTGCATGAAGGCGGAGGTGAGCGTGGCGAGCCGTTCGGCGATCTCGCCGACACGCGTCTTGTTCTTGACGGCGAGCCTTGCGCCGGAGCGCACGAGTTCGACGTAATGGCGCTCCAGCACGCGCGCCTGCTCGGCGTCGAGCTTCAGGCTGGCGCGCCGCTCCCACAGGTCGGCGATGCGCTTGAAGATCTTGCGGTCGAGCGAGAGCGCCGTGTAATGCGCCGCGAGCTTCGGCGCGAATTCGCGTTCGAGCGCCTGCAGCGCCTCGTCCGCGTTCGAGCCGACGAGATTCCAGAAGATCGAGCCGACGCGCGAGAGCAGCCTGCCGCTCTTCTCGAGCGCGACGATGGTGTTGGCGAAGCTCGGCTTGCGCGAGTCGGCGGCGATCGCCTTCACCTCGGCGCGGTGCTGCTTCATCCCCGCGCGGAAGGCGGGCGCGAAATGCTCGGCGCGGATCGCGCCGAAAGGCGGGGCGTCGAACGGCCCCTTCCGCCAGCGCGCGAGCAGCGGATTGGCCGCCTTGCCCGCCGCCGTCTTGCCAGCCTTCGCGCCGGCCCTGGCCTTCGCCGGGGCGCCCTTGCGCGGGGTCTGCGCGGCGCGGCCGGTGCGGCCGGCCGCGCGCGTCGTCTTCGTCGTCTTCGCCACGTCTCGCGCTCCAGAACAGAGTCGCGAAAAGTCTATCCCCGCGCGGCGCGCGGCGCGAGCCGCAAGCGGCGGCTCACAGCCCCTCGAACAGCGCTGTCGACAGATAGCGCTCGGCGAAGGAGGGAATGATGACGACGAGGTTCTTGCCCGCCGCCTCCGGCCGCGAACCGACCTCGACCGCCGCCGCCAGCGCCGCGCCGGAGGAAATGCCGACCGGCACGCCCTCGATGCGCGCGACGAGCCGCGCCATGTCGAAGGCCGTCTGGTTGCCGACGGTGACGATCTCGTCGATCACGCTGCGGTCGAGCACCGCCGGTGCGAAGCCCGCGCCGATGCCCTGAATCTTGTGCGGCCCCGGCGCGCCGCCCGACAGGACAGGCGAATCCTCGGGCTCCACGGCGACGATCTTCAGCGCCGGATTGCGCGGTTTCAGCACCTGCGCGACGCCGGTGATGGTGCCGCCGGTGCCGATGCCGGAAACGAAGATGTCGACCTTGCCGTCGGTGTCGTTCCAGATCTCCTCGGCCGTCGTCAGGCGATGGATCTCCGGGTTCGAGGGGTTCTCGAACTGCTGCGGGATGATCGCGTCGGGAATCGTCGCGGCGAGCTCGTTGGCGCGGGCGATGGCGCCCTTCATGCCGAGCGGCGCGGGCGTCAGCTCGAGCTTGGCGCCGAGCAGGGCGAGCATCTTGCGCCGCTCGATCGACATCGATTCCGGCATCACAAGGATGAGCCGGTAGCCGCGCGCCGCCGCCACGAAGGCGAGCGCGATGCCGGTGTTGCCGGACGTCGGCTCGATCAGCGTGGTGCGCGCCGGCGAAATCCGCCCCGCCTTCTCCATCGCGTCGACCATGTTGACGCCGATGCGGTCCTTCACGCTCGCGATCGGGTTGAAGAACTCGAGCTTGGCGAGAAGGTTGGCCTTCACGCCCTTTTCCTCGGCGAACCGGTCGAGCCGCACCAGCGGCGTGTCGCCGATCGTCTCGGTGATCGAAGAGTAGATGCGGCCGCGTCCGCGTTTGCGCTCGCTCATGGCGTCCTCCTGAAAGGTCGGCGCAGCTTTATGGCTTTTCACGGCCCGTGTCGAGAAACAACATAAATAACAATTTTATATTGTAAAATCCTCGACCGGCCCTCGCGCGCCGAACACCTGCTTCTCCTCGGCCTCGCGGCACAGATCGTCCACGCTGATGTCGTCGAGGCGAGCGAGATAGGCCATGCCGGCCGCATCGACCATCGGCCCGATGACGAGATCGACGAGCGCGGAATCCGGCCGGGCCTCGTCGGCGCTCGGCTCGGCCATCGCCGCGCGCACGATGTCGCCGGCCGTGATGCGTCGGCGCTCGCGCGCCAGTTCATAGCCGCCGCGCGGTCCGCGCACGCCCTTCAGGATGCCTGCGCGAACCAGCGTCTGGAGCAAGGTCTCGAGATGACGCGGGGGCAGATTATGGCGCGCGGCGAGCGACTTGGCGGCGGCCGGCACGGGCCGCGCATGCATCGCCACGTCGACGACGGCGGCGATGGCGAGAAGGCTGCGGCGAGACAGGAGATTCATTGTGCGTTCCGGATGGAGGGCGATCACCCTGTCGATCCATAACCCCCGACGCCGCGCGTGGTTTCCGGCAGATGTAAATTTTCCTTCAGCCGCACGCCGGCGACCGGCGCGACGACCATCTGCGCGATCCTCAGGCCCCGCGACACCTCGAACGGCGCGCGCCCGTGATTGATCAGAACCACCGCGACTTCGCCGCGATAATCGCAGTCGATCGTGCCCGGCGCGTTGAGCACGGTGACGCCGTGTTTCAGCGCCAGGCCCGAGCGCGGGCGCACCTGCGCCTCGTAGCCGGGCGGCAGGGCGATGGCGAAGCCGGTCGGCACCAGCTCCCAGGCGCCCGGCTCGATCACCAGCTTGGCGTTCGGGGCGATGGCGGCCGGAAGGTCGAGCCCCGCCGCGCCCGCCGTCTGATAGGCCGGCAGGGGCAGGCCCTCGCCATGCGGCAACCGCTTGATCGCGACCTCGACGCTCATTGCGTCCCTCCGTTCAGCCGGTCGGCGATCGCCTGCGCGAGCCGCGCGGCGACCTCGCGCTTGTCGAGATCGGGCCAATCCTTGACGCCGGCTGCGCTGACCAGATGCACGCGATTGCGGTCGCCGCCCATGATCCCCGTCTGCGGACTGACGTCGTTGGCGACGATCAGATCGCAGCCCTTGCGCGCGAGTTTGGCCCGCGCATGCTCGATCACCTTCTCGGTCTCGGCGGCGAAGCCGACGACGAGGGGCGGGCGCCCGGTGGTTCGCTTCGAGACCGTCGCCAGAATGTCGGGATTCTCGACCAGCGCGAAGGTCGGCGTCTTGCCGCCCTCCTTCTTGATCTTCTCGCCGCCCTCGCTGGCGACGCGCCAGTCCGCCACCGCGGCGGCGGCGACGAACACATCAGCCGGCAGCGCGGCCTCGACGGCGGCGAGCATCTCGCGCGCCGTCTCGACGCGCGTCGTCGTCACGCCGGCGGGGTCGGGCAGCGTCGTCGGGCCCGAGACGAGCGTCACCCGCGCGCCGAGCGCGGCGAGACTGGCGGCGATCGCGTAGCCCTGCTTGCCCGAGGAGCGGTTGGCGATGTAGCGCACCGGGTCGATCGGCTCATGCGTCGGCCCGGCGGTGACGACGACGCGCCTGCCGCGCAGCGGCCCGGCGGCGCGCGCGGCCGCGCCGGGCAGGGCAAGGGGAAGGGCAAGGCGGTCGGCGCCTTCAGCGCCGCCTCGATGGCCGCGACGATCTCGAGCGGTTCGCTCATCCGCCCCGGCCCGAATTCGCCGCAGGCCATCTCGCCTTCGTTCGGGCCGACGAACAGCGCGCCGTCGCGCGCCAGCGTCGCGACGTTGCGCTGCGTCGCCGGGTTCAGCCACATCCGCACATTCATCGCCGGCGCGTAGAGCGCGCGCTTGTCGGTGGCGCTCAGCAGCGTCGAGGCGAGATCGTTGGCGAGGCCATTGGCCGCCTTCGCCATCAGGTCGGCGGTGGCCGGCGCGACGACGACGAGATCGGCCGCGCGCGACAGCTCGATATGCCCCATCTCCGCTTCGTCGGTGAGGGAGAAAAGCTCGGTGTGCGTCTTGTGGCCGGACAGGCTCGCCGCCGCGAGCGGCGTGACGAACTGCTCGGCCGCCTTGGTCAGCACGACGCGCACGCCGTAGCCGCGCTCGCGCAGGCGGCGGATGAGATCGAGCGACTTGTAGGCCGCGATCCCCCCGCCGACGATCAGCAGAATGCGTGGCATCGTTGCGTCCCCCTTCCGCGCCATCATAGGGGCGAACCCGCCGCCCCGCATCAGGTCAGCGCCATCGCGGCGAGGGCGAGCGCGATCGCCCACAGCGCCAGCGTGCGCCAGCGTCCGGCCCGCGCGCTCGCGCGCGCCTGCGCCTCGATCGTCGCCGGATCGACGGCGAGCCCCGGCTGGTCGGCGAGCAGCATCGCGCGCTCGCTCAGGCGTTCGAGCCGCTCCAGCATGTCCGGCCCCTCGCGCAGCGCCTTGGCGAAGGCGCCGAGGCTGCGGCCGAGATCCTCGAGCTTGCCCTGCGGGCCGAGATTCTCGTCGATCCAGCGCGCCACCATCGGCTCGGAGGTCGACCACATGTCGAGACGCGGATCGAGCGTGCGCGCGACGCCTTCGACGACGACCATCGTCTTTTGCAGCATCACCAGCTCGGTGCGCGTCTTCATGTCGAACAGCGCGGTGATCTCGAACAGCAGCGTCAGCAGCTTCGACATCGAGATCTGGTCGGCCGTGCGCGAATGGATCGGCTCGCCGATGGCGCGGATCGCCTGCGCGAAATCCTCGATGCGGTGCTTGCGCGGCACATAGCCCGCCTCGAAATGCGCCACGGCGACGCGCATGTAGTCGCGCACGATGAAGCCGTAGAGGATTTCGGCGAGGAAGCGCCGCTCCTTCAGGCCGAGCCGGCCCATGATGCCGAAATCGACCGCCACGAGCCGGCCCTGCGCGTCGACGAACAGGTTTCCCTGATGCATGTCGGCGTGGAAGAAGCCGTCGCGCAGCGCATGGCGCAGGAAGGACTGGATGACCGTGCGCCCGAGCGCGCGCCGGTCCACCTGCGCGGCGGCCAGCGCCGCCTCGTCCGAGAGCGCGGCGCCGTCGATCCAGTCGATCGTCAGCACGTCGCGGGCGGTGCGGTCCCAATCGACGTCGGGGACGCGGAAATCGTGGTCGGTGGCGACGTTTTCGGCGAACTCGCTGGCGGCGGCCGCCTCCAGACGGAAGTCCATCTCGATGCTGACCGAGCGGGCCAGCGTCGACGACCTCGACGAGGCGCAGCCGCCGCGCCTCGGCCGAGCGCTTTTCGGCGAGGCGCGCGCCGAACATCATGTCGGCGAGATCGCGGCGGAAGCGGCGGCCGACGCCCGGCCGCAGCACCTTCACCGCAACGTCGCGCGAGGCGCCGTCGCGCTCGCGCGTGCGGGCGCGATGCACCTGCGCGATCGAGGCGGCCGCCATCGGCTCGCCGAACTCGACGAAGATCTCGGAGAGCGGCTTGCCGAAGGAGGATTCGATCGTCGCCACCGCGTCGGCGCGCGGAAACGGCGCCATGCGGTCCTGCAAGGTCTCGAGGTCGCGCACCACCTGCGGGCCGACGACGTCCGGCCGCGTCGCCAGGAACTGCCCGAGCTTCACATAGGAGGGGCCGAGCCGGTCGATCGCGCGGGCGAGTCCTGTCGTTCGGCGCTGCGGCCGCGTTGGCGAACAGCTTGGCGAGCGCGAGAGCAGGCCGCATCTCCGCCGGCAGCAGCGTCGGATCGACGCCCGAAAATACGCCCTCTCGCGCCAGCAGCCAGCCGGCGCGCGTCATCCGGAGAACGGGGCCGATGGAGGCGAGAAATCCCATGCCGCTCAGAGCTTCCAGCCGGAATGGATGCAGACGACCCCGCCGGTCAGCCGCTCGTAGGAGGCGCGCGCGAAGCCCGCCGCCTCGATCATCGTGCGGAACCGTTCGGCGTTGGGAAACTCGCGGATCGACTCGACGAGATAGCGATAGGGCTGCGCGTCGCCCGTCACCATCCGCCCGATGGCCGGGATGACGTTGAACGAATAGGCGTCGTAGACCTTGTCGAGCCCCGGCAGATCGACATGCGAGAATTCGAGGGCCTGGAAGCGCCCGCCGCGCTTGAGCACGCGGTGCGCCTCGCGCAGCGCCTTGTCGATGCGCGGCACGTTGCGGATGCCGAAGGCGATCGTATAGGCGTCGAAGGCATTGTCCGGCAGCGGCAGCTCCTCGGCGTTGGCCTCGATGAAGTCGAGCCCGTCGGAGCCCCTGGGTCTCGGCGCGTTCGCGGCCGACCGCCAGCATGTCGCCGTTGATGTCGAGGACGGTCACATGGGTCTGCGGGCCGCCCGCCTGGGCGATGCGGAAGGCGACGTCGCCCGTGCCGCCGGCGACGTCGAGATGGGCGAAGGGGCCGCGCTTCGACGGCTTGACCTGCGCCACCAGAACATCCTTCCACAGCCGGTGCAGGCCGCCGGACATCAGGTCGTTCATCAGGTCGTAGCGCGAGGCGACCTTGTGGAACACGTCGTCGACGCGCGCCTGCTTCTCGCCGAGCGGCACGCGCTCGAAGCCGAAATGGGTTTCGGCCCGGCCGCTGGGGAGGGGCGGCGGGTCATGGCGGTCGGGCCCCAGAGGACGGGCGGGGCGCGGGCGTGGCGGCGGCGGCGGACCATAGCGCCAAGGCAAGCCGCGATGGCTATGTAGGGCGCAAGGCTTTCGCCCCGCCGGTGGCGCGCCGTTCCAGGAGGCCCAATGCCCCGAACTGCCGGAAGTCGAAACCGTCCGCCGCGGGCTTCAGCCTGCGATGGAGGGCGCGTCCATCGTCGAGGCCATCGCCCGCCGGCCGGACCTGCGCTTTCCCCTGCCGCGCGATTTCGCGGCGCGGCTCGCGGGCCGGCGCGTCGAGGCGCTGCGGCGGCGGGCCAAATATCTGCTCGCCGATCTCGATTCGGGGCAGACGCTGATCATGCATCTGGGCATGTCCGGCTCCTTCCGCATCGAGGCGGAGGCGGGCGCCGCGCTCCCCGGTCTCTTCCACCATCCGCGCGGCAAGGACGCCGCGCACGATCATGTCGTCTTCCGCCTCTCGAACGGCGCGCGCGTCGTCTACAACGATCCGCGTCGTTTCGGCTTCATGGACCTCGCGCCGACCGCCACTCTGGCCGAGGCGAAACATCTGGCGGGGCTGGGCCTCGAGCCGCTCGACGGCGGGCTCGACGGGGCGGCGCTGGCGCGCCTGTTCGCCGGCAAGGCCGCGCCGCTGAAAGCCGCGCTGCTCGATCAGTCGCTGATCGCGGGCCTCGGCAACATCTATGTCTGCGAGGCGCTGCACCGCGCGCATTTGTCGCCGCGCCGCGCCGCCGGCGCGCTCGCCCTCAAGGACGGCAAGCCGTCCGCGCGCGCCGATCTGTTGGCGCGTTGCATTGGGGAAGTGCTGGCCGAGGCGGTGGAGGCGGGCGGCTCGTCGCTGCGCGATCACCGTCAGGCCGACGGCTCGCTCGGCTATTTCCAGCACGCCTTCCGCGTCTACGACCGCGAGGGCGCGGCCTGCCCGACGCCGGGCTGCCGCGGCCTCATCGCGCGCATCGTGCAGTCGGGCCGCAGCACCTTCTTCTGCCCCGCCTGCCAGCGGTGAGCCTCAATCGTCCTCGAACACGCCCTGCTCGGCGCCCTCGTGGCACGCCTTGCAGTCGGATTTCGATTTTGCGCCCTTGCGCTTCAGCGTCGCGGCGGCGACGCGATTGCGCTTCTCGTGCTTGCGCTTCCAGAACGGCGTCTCGGTGATGCGCAGCGGCGCGGCGGCGGCGTCGAGATCGCGCAGGATCTTCGCCCGCCGCGCCCCGCCGGCGTCGGCGGCGTTGGCCTCGAGATAGGCGGCGATCTTCTGCGTCGCGTCCGCCTCGAGCGAGGCGTTGTCGCCGAAATGGTTTTCGAGGTCGCCCATCATGGCGCGCCATGAGCGCGCCGGCAGGAGCCCGGCCGGATAGACCATGTGACAGGCCCCGCATTCCTTGCGCGTCAGGGCGTCCTGCACGGGCCGTGCCCGCAGGCCTTCGGCGAAGATCGGGCTCGTCGCAGCCGTCGCGACGACGGCGCCGCCGAGCGCGAGGAGGGCGACGAAGGTGGCGTTGATGCGCATCGCGGCGTCTCCTCAGATCGACAGCAGATAGGCGATGACGTTCGCCTTTTCGGATTTCGTGCATTCGCGGCCGAGCACGTCGGTGCAGTTGCGCCGGAACCATTTCTCGACCGTGGCGAGGTCGCTGAACCGGTCGGGCGCGCGCGAGGCGGCCATCGGGTCGATGGCCTTGCCGGCCTTCGTCTGCCCCGCCTTCGTCAGGTCCGTCGTGTGGCAGGCGGTGCAGGCCGGCGTGTCCGCCTTGCCGCCCGTGTGCCGGGCGAAGAAGAACGCCTTGCCGGCGGCCGCGTCGCCGGCGCCGAGCGCGGCGACGACAGCCTGTCGGCCGGGCGAGAGCGTCGCGGCGGCGGCCGCGGTCGCGGCCAGGGCGAGCGCGAGCGCGGCGGCGCGCGCGGCGGAGGAGAGAGTCATGGCGCAGTCCTTTCGTGGGGAATGTCGATGGCGAAGACGGAGAAGCGGCCGGTCGCCGCGTCGCGATGGCAGGCCGCGCAATTGATCGCGCCGCCGACCGGCTTCGCAGCGAAGGTCGCGGGGGCGATGTCTTCGTGCAGGCGCGTCCAGGCGCGCGTGCGGGTGACGCGCAGATCCTCGCCGACGCTCGCCGCGCCGACGCGGCGGGAGACTTGCGTGTCCCATCGCTCGGCGGCGTTGGCGTCGAGATATTGGGACAGCGCGCGCGCCGTGTCGGCGTCGAGCGAGGCGTTGTCGCCGTAGTGATCGTCGAGCCCCGCCATGACCCGCCGCCACGTCTTCGACGAGGCGATGGCGGGCGAGGGCGCGGCATGGCAGGCGCCGCATTCGCGCGCGTAGCTCGCATCGAGCGGCGCGGTTGGAACGCCGAGCGCGGGGCGGCGCATGCCGGCGAGGGTGAGTTGCGTCGCGACGGCGCAGATCGCGACGACGACGAGGACGGCGAGCGTCGGCCGCGCCGCAATCGCGGGCGCCGTCGCGCCCCGCGCGCGCTTGTCGCCGGTGATCATAGCGGCGGCGAGATTTTCACTCGTGCGCAGGCTCTCGAGGACGACGCCGGCCAGATGCAGTGAGATCAGGCCGATCAGCGCGAAGGCGATCCATTCGTGCGCCTCGCGCGCCGCCCGCCCCGTCGCGAAGGTGATCGTCGCGGCGAGCGGGCCCTCCTTCAGCGCGCCGCCGAGCGCGACGGCGCCGGTGAGCGACAGCGCCGCGACGGCGAGCATCAGCGCCACGACCATCGCGCCGCCGAGCGGGTTGTGCCCGAGATGATGCGAGGGCCGGCCCGCCAGCGCCGCGCGCAGATGCGCGATCGTCGCGCCGGGGCCGACGACGAAATCGGCAAAGCGCGCATGGCGCGGCCCGAGGAAACCCCACGCCAGCCGCGCGACGACGAGCGCGGCGGCGAGAACGCCGGCGACCAGATGCGCGACGAGAAGGCGCGGTCCGCCGACGAATCCCGTCGCCAGCGCGATGGCGACGCTCGCGGCGAGCGACCAGTGGAACAGACGCACGAAGCGATCCCACACGCGCACGCGCGGCGCCCGCGTCGCGTCGTCGGTCAGTGTGATGTCGATGTGAGTCGCGTCCGCCATCTCGCTCCGCCTCGTGGAGACGGCGCGAAGCTAGGCCGGCGCGGCTGACCGAACGCTGACGGCGCTCTCAGCTCGCCGCGGCCGCGCGCGTTTGCGGATAGGCCGGCGTTTCGCTCTGGCTGGCGGCGACGAGGCGGATGACATTGGCGAGCGCGCGCGCCTCGCGCGAGGGCGCGCCCGGCTTCATCAGCACGCCGACCTCGATGTCGGGCAGCGACGGCAGATCGTAGTCGGAATCGACGATGCGCAAGTCGCCGTGCACCGCGCCCGGCGGCAGCACGGCGAGCGCCAGCCCCGCCTCGACGATCGGCATGATCGCCGCGCGCGAGCGCGACACGACGACGAGCCGATGCGCGATCCCCGCCTTGTTCAGCGCGCCGACGGCGGCGCGCCGCCAGCAGCAGGACGGGCCGTCGAGCGCGAGCGGCAACGGCTGCGGCCGCTCCGGCGGGCAGAAGCGCCGGCTGCCGATCCAGCGCAGCCTGCGGCGGGCGATCACCTCCACCTGCGGAACGCGCTCGTCGTCGGAAGCGGTGATCACCGCGATGTCGAGCTCGCGCGAGGCGACGCGGTCGACCAGTTGCGTCGAGTTGTCGCAAATGATCGACAGCTCGACGAGCGGATGCGAGCGCGAGAACTGCTTCACCACGTCGGCCAGCAGCCAGTCGGCGTAATCGTCCGGCAGACCGAGCACGACATGGCCGGCGAGCGCCTTGTCGGCGACGGCGGCGAGCGCCGAGGCCTCGATCCGCAGCATCTCGCGCGCATAGTCGACCAGCGTTTCGCCGTCTCGCGAGAGGCGCACGCCGCGCCCCTGCTTGGCGAAGAGCGGGCGGCCGAGCTGCTCCTCGAGCCGGCGGATCTGCATCGAGACGGCCGACTGCGTCTTGTTCACCCGCTCCGCGGCGCGGGTGAAGGAGCCCGTGTCGACGATGGAAAGGAAGGAGCGGAGCTGGTCGGTGTCGAGCATGGGAAGCTCCTTGGCAATCCATCAACAAACGCGATGGATCAAGTTACAAACATTCGTTGGAAAGATCAATCGAACGGGCGCATCGTCACGCCATCGACACCCGCCGCGGCGAGCCTCGCGGCCGAACGGGAGGAAACGATGACGACGATCCGCTTCCCCATGAACTCGGGATTCCTTGTCCTGCGCCGTCCGCGCGGACCTGGCCTCGCCCTGTTCGCCGGCATCGGCGCGAGCTTCGCGCGCGCGCTGGCCTGGCCGGCGCATGTGATGAGGACGCGGCGCGACCTGAGTTGCCTGTCCTCGATGACGGACAACGAACTGTCCGACATCGGCCTCAGCCGTCAGGATCTGCGCGACGCCACGGCGCTGCCGCTCGATTCCGACCCGACCCGGCTGTTCGCCGAGCGCGCCGCCGAGCGCGCCCGCCGGGCGCACTGACCGGTCAGGTTCCCCGCGGCTTGGCGCGCGTCGTCGGCGCGGCGGCCGCGGGATCGTCCGGCCAGAGATGGCGCGGATAGCGCCCCTTCATCTCCGTCTTCACCGCCGCCCACGAGCCCTTCCAGAACCCCGGCAGGTCGCGGGTGATCTGGATCGGCCGGTGCGCCGGCGACAGCAGCGACAGCGTCAGCGGAACGCGCCCGCCCGCTAGAGCGGGGTGGGCCGACAGGCCGTAAAGCTCCTGCACCCGGATCGCGATCGTCGGCCCCGCCTCGGCCTCGTAGTCGACGGCGACGCGCGAGCCGGTCGGCGCCTCGAAATGCGTCGGCGCCTCTGAATCGAGCCGGCGCTGCATGTCCCACGCCAGCATCGCCTTCAGCGCAGCGTCGAGATCGTCGGCGCCAATGTCGGCCAGCGCGGTCTTGCCGTTGAGATGCGGCGCCAGCCAGTCGGCGGCCGACGTCGCCAGCGCGGCGTCCGACAGGTCCGGCCATTCCTCGCCCTCGGCGCGGCGCAGAAAACCGACGCGGTCGCGCCATTGCGTCAGCGCCTTCGTCCAGGGCAGCCGCGCGATCCCGAGCGCGGCGATCCCTTCGGCGAGGATGCGCGGCGCATTCTCGTGCGTCGCCGCCGGCAGCGGCTGCTCGGCCAGCGCGATGGCGCCGAGCCGGCGCACGCGCCGGGCGCGCAGGGCCGCGGCCTGCCGGTCGAACGCCACCTCCTCGCGCGTCTCGATCCCGGCGCCCGCCACTGCTTCGAGATCGGTTTCCGACAGCGCCGCCGCCGCCAGAATGCGCGCCGCGCCGGCGCGGCCCGCGATTTCGGCGATGGCGAGATAGGGCTCGCGCGCCAGGCCCTCATGCGGCTCCAGCGCGGCGGCGCGGCCGTTCGCCATCAGGAACTCGCCGGCCTTGCCGCGCGCCTTGGCGATTCGGTCGGGATAGGCGACGGCGATCCAGCGGCCGGCATGGTCGGGTTCGCCGGCGCCGCTCCCCTTGCCGCCGGCCTGCCGCGCCCAGTTCTGCGCGAGGCGCCGAGCGTCGCCCGCCCGCTGCGAGCGGTCGCGCCGAAATCGCTCGACGCGCCGGGCGACGTCGGCGCCGTCGCCGCCGAGCCCACGCTCGACCAGCGTCGCCGCGACGTCGGCCGCGAGCCCCGCCTCGCCCGCTTCGCCCGCCGCGACCACCATCGCCGCAAGGCGCGGCGGCAGCGCCAGCGCGCGGATGGCGCGGCCGCGCGGCGTGATCGCGCCGTCGCGATCGAGCGCGCCGAGCGACAGCAGCAGCGTCCGCGCCTCGGCGAGGGCGGGGGCCGGCGGAGGATCGAGCCAGGCGAGCCGGCCCGGCTCTCGCTCGCCCCACTGCGCCAGATCGAGGACGAGGCCGGACAGATCGGCAGACAGGATCTCGGGCCTGGCGAAGGCCTCGAGCGAGAGCGTCGCCGCCTCCTCCCACATGCGATAACAGACGCCCGGCTCCGTGCGCCCGGCGCGGCCGCGCCGCTGATCGGCCGAGGCGCGCGAGACGCGCACCGTCTCGAGCCGCGTCAGCCCGAGATCGGGCTCGAAGCGCGGCGCCCGCGCCAGTCCCGAATCGACGACGACCCGCACGCCCTCGATGGTGAGCGATGTCTCGGCGATGGAGGTCGCGAGCACGATCTTGCGCTGACCCGGTCTCGTCGGCGCCACCGCCCGGTCCTGCGCCGCGCGGTCCATCGCGCCATAGAGCGGGGCGATCTCGGTGGCCGTTCCCGCCAGTCGCTCGGCGAGCCGTTCGGCGAGGCGCGCGATCTCGCCCTGTCCCGGCAGGAAGGCGAGGATCGAGCCCGCCTCCTCGCCATGCGCGCGCAGGATGACGCGCGTCGCCTCGTCCTCGATCCGCGCGCGCGGATCGCGCGAAACGTAGCGCGTCTCCACGGGGTAGGCGCGGCCCTCGCTTTCGACGACGGGCGCATCGCCGAGAAGCCGCGCCACGCGCGCGCCGTCGAGCGTCGCGGACATGGCGAGAATGCGCAGGTCGTCGCGCAGACCCGCCTGCGCGTCGAGCGCCAGCGCAAGGCCGAGATCGGCGTCGAGCGAGCGCTCGTGAAACTCGTCGAAGAGGACGCCGGCGACGCCGTCCAGCGCCGGATCGTCGAGGATCATCCGCGCGAACACGCCCTCGGTGACGATCTCGATGCGCGTCCGCGCGGACACTTTCGAGCCGAGCCGCACGCGCAGGCCGACCGTCTCGCCGACCTCCTCGCCGAGCGTGCGCGCCATGCGTTCGGCGGCGGCGCGTGCGGCCAGCCTGCGCGGCTCCAGCACGATCAACTTGCGCCCCGCGATCCACGGCTCGTCGATCAGCGCCAGCGGAACGCGCGTCGTCTTGCCCGCGCCCGGCGGGGCGACGAGCACGGCGTTCGTCCCCGCGCGCAGGGCGGCGGCGAGGTCGCCGAGCACGGCGTCGATCGGCAGGGGCGTCGAAAAGGCGCGCATGGCGGCGTGATGACGGAGCGCCGGATGTTTGGCAACGTCAATCGGAGATACCTACTATTAGGTCGCATCAATCGTGAGCTGGACGCAATGATTTCGGATCCACCGCGAGCGCTGCACGCGTTGCCCGCTCAGTCGGCCGTCAAGAACCCGTCAGCCGCCAGCAGCTGGCGGCTGCGTCGTGCCAATGGGCCATCCGCATCAAGTCGCTCGTCTCGAGACGCTTGCGAGTGCCGGCAAGCTACGTCGATTTGCGAGCAGGGGAGTCATTCGCCACTTATGACTCGTCCGCAAGCCTTTGGGCTCGCGGCCTGGCGACCTTATGTTACGACGAGCCGGGGATCGGGTTCCAGCTTAGCTTGAGCCCGAATTCGTATACCTGCACGGCCGAGGGGGCTTGACAGGGTCGAGCAATCCGGCAGCCGAGCTGGGCCCGTTCGCTGCATCCATGCCCGCGCGCAGAGGATTTGGCCTATGTGGCCCGCTTCCCGACTTCACAGTCGGCGTTTCGCTCTCCGGGGCGCCGGCCTCGCGCGCGGCCTCGACGATGGAGGCCCAGGCGTCGTCCGACAGCGGCACGCCGTGGGCGAGGCGGTCGGCGCGCGCCTGCGCCTCCGGTTCGCCGGGCGTGAGCACTTCGTCGACGCCGCGGATCGTTTTCGAGCTCTTCACATAGGCGATGTAGCGCGAAACGTCCGCGTCGAAGAAGTCCTCCACCGCGAGCTTCGCCGGGTCGACGAAGATCGAGAACATGCCGTTGGCGAAGTGCTTCGAGGGTTTCGTCGCGCCCGTGCCGGTGAGCGAGCCGCCGAGCAGTTCGCACATCAGCGCGAGCCCCGAGCCCTTGTGCTCGCCGAAGGCGCGGATCGCGCCCTTGCCCTGCGCGTGGTCGCGCTTGGGCTGCGTGTTGCTCTCGCCATAGAGCTGATACGGGTCGGTGGACAGATTGCCGTCCGGGTCGATCAGCGCGCCCTCCGGCAACGGCTTGCCGCCGAGGCTCGCCACCAGCGCCTTGCCTTCGGCGACGAAGGAGGTGGCGAAGTCGAGCAGCACCGGCGCCTGTCCCGGCCGCGGCACGCCGACGCAATAGGGCGCGGTCGAAATGCGCCGCTCGACGCCGCCGAACGGGGCGACCAGCACGCTGCCCGAGGCGGTGACGAAATGCACGGAGACGAGCCCCGCCTGCGCCGCGATCTCGGCGAAGTCGCCGACGCGCCCGATATGCGCCGAGTTGCGCAGCGCGATGGCGGAGAGGCCCATCGCTTTGGCCTTCTCGATCCCGAGGCGCGTGGCGAACGGCCCCATCGTCTGGCCGAAGCCGTGACCGCCGTCGACGACCGCGAGGACCGGCGTGTCGGTCACGATCCTCGGCGTCTGCCCCGGCCTTGTGCGGCCCTCCTTCACCCAGCGCACATAAAGGGGTGCGCGCACGACGCCGTGGCTGTCGTGCCCCGCCAGATTCGAGCGCACCAGATAGAAGGCGACGTCGCGGGCCTCGCCCTCGGCGCAGCCGACGCGCCGGAACATCGCCGCGACGTAGGTTTCGAGCTCGCTGGCGTCGATGCGCACCATTCCAGTGTCCTCCCGGCCCGTGACGGGCGCGGCACGATCCGGTATCGAGGGGCGATGATCAAGATCACTTCGTCCATCGCGCTCGACGAGTCGGAGATCGTGGAGAGCTTCGTGCGCGCCTCCGGGCCGGGCGGGCAGAACGTCAACAAGGTCGCGACCGCCGTGCAGCTGCGCTTCGACGCCGCCGCCTCGCCGAACCTGTCCGACGAGGTGAAGCGCAAGGCGATCGCGCTCGCCGGACAGCGCGCCACCAATGACGGCGTGATCGTCATTTTCGCGGATCGTTTCCGCTCGCAGGAGCGCAACCGCGAGGACGCGCTTGAGCGCCTCGTCGAACTGCTCCGCGAGGCCGCGCACAGGCCCAAGCCCCGCCGCCCGACGCGCCCGACCCTCGCCTCGAAGGAGCGCCGCCTGAAAGGCAAGTCGGTGCGCTCCGGCGTCAAGGCGATGCGAAGGTCGCGGCCGGACGACTGATCGGACCGCGAGCCTCCGGCTCGCCCGGCGCCGTTTTGCGAGCCGGAGGCGGCGGGGCGGCTCGCGGTCCCGCTGCCCAGAACACGCGCCCCGGCGGCACGAGCAGCGTCGGCTTGTCCGGCAACGTCTCCCGCGAGACGACCGTCGCGCCCGCCGCCGACCGTTTCACCCCGTAGCGGCCGGCCAGGCGCGCGACGAAGCCGCCCTCGACCCGGATCATCGGCGCGTCGACGCCGCCAAGTTCGGTGAGACGGTCTGCTCGGCCGCGCGCGCCGGGTTCGGAGCAAGCGCGACAAACGCGGCGAGAACGGCGCAGACCGCGACGACGCGATGCATCGGCGAGCTCCGGTTCGTCCGTTGCGCGAGGGAACACTGGCTGCGGGCGCGGCCGGCCGTCACGCGCGCGGCGAACAACTTGCCGTCGTCGCGCGCGGTCCCCATCTTGGCGCAATCTTTCGGGGAATTGCATGATCGACGCCGCGCTCGCCGCCTTCCGCCAGATCTTCACGCCGCCGTTCCGCGCCGTTCTGCTCAAGTCCGTCGGCCTGACGCTGGCGCTGCTCGTGCTCGTCTGGATCGCGGTCGAGTCGGGCGTGTCGAAGCTCGTCGTGTTGCAGAACTGGTGGCTCGACACGGCGGTGTCGGTGCTCACCGGCGTCGGCCTGTTCATCGGCCTCGCCTTTCTGGTGGCGCCCATCTCGGCGCTCGTCGCCGGTTTCTTCCTCGACGACGTGGCCGAGCGCGTCGAGCGGGAAGTCGATCCGGCGGGGCCGCAGGGCCGGCCCGTGCCGGCGGGTCGCGCCGTGATTCTGGCGACGCGCTTCGCGCTGGTCTCGGCGCTGGTCAACGTCGCGGCGCTGCTGCTGCTGCTCGTGCCGGGCGTCAACATCGTCGCCTTCTTCGCGGCGAACGCCTACCTGACGGGCCGCGAATATTTCGAGCTCGCGGCGCTGCGCTACCGGCCGATCGAGGAAGTGCGCGAACTGCGCCGGCGCCACGCGCTGCGCCTATTCGTCTACGGCATGCCGATGGCGGCGATGCTGCTGGTGCCGATCCTCAACCTGTTCACGCCGCTGTTCGGCACGGCCTTCATGGTGCGCATGCACCGGCGCATCGCGCCGCCGCCCGCCGCGACGTGACGTGAGTCAGACCGCCTTGGCGCGGTCGAACTGGCCGGTCTTGCGATAGCGGTAGAGATAGGTCGGGACGATCGCCTCGACGAGGCTCGGCTTGATCCCGAGCCCTTCCAGCGTGCGCCCCTCGGCCTTCGCCGCGTCGGAGACGACATTGTCCTGCTGCAGCAGCGTCACCTGATCGCGCGTCGTCACCAGATCGTCCGGCATCAGGCCGAGGCTCAGCTTGTCGGCGAATTCCGTGATCCCGGCGATGAGGCGCGCGCCGCCCTCCGGAACCGTCCAGAGGATGCGCTTGCGCTCGGCGACCTCGAGAACGTAGTCGAAGATCTGGCGCATCGTCATCGCCTCGGGGCCGCCGAGCTCGTAGGTCGCGCCGGCCTTGGCCTGACCGTCCACGGCGCGCGCGATCGCCTCGGCGACGTCGCCGACGAACACCGGCTGCAACTTCGTGTCGGCGCCGATCAACGGCAGCACGGGCAGGAAGCGCGCCAGCGCCGCGAAGCGATTGAAGAACCGGTCCTGCGGGCCGAACACGATGGACGGGCGAATGATCACGACGTCCGGATTGGCGGCGCGCATCGCCGCCTCGCCCTCGGCCTTGCTGCGGGCGTAGGCGGAGGCCGAGTCGGCGTCCGCGCCGATGGCCGAGACATGCACGACATTGGCGATGCCGGCCGCCTTCGCCGCGTCCGCGACGGCTCTGGCGCCGAAGGCCTGCACGGCCTCGAAGGTCTGCCGGCCGGACGGGCGCAGGATCGCGGCCAGATTGATCACGGCGTCCGAGCCGGTCATCGCCGCCGCCACCGAGGCGGGGTAGCGCAGATTGGCCTGCACGGCCGTCACCTGGCCGACGCCGCCGAGCGGCTGCAGATGGAAGGCGAGATCGGGCCGGCGCACGGCGGCGCGCACGCGCCAGCCGCGACGGGCGAGCGCCCGCGTCACATGCCGGCCGATGAAGCCCGACCCGCCGAAAATCGTGACGAGGCGCCCATCCCGCATGTCCGTCATGTCGTCAGTCCCCGCTAGCGCGCGCGCCGGTTCGGGCGCGGCGGAAAATCCGGCCCCTGAATACGGGATGCGCGGGCGGCTGTATAGGCGACCTTCGGTCGGAAGGGGGCGGCGCGTCGCCTCGCTGCGTCGCCTGGCCTCGCCGTCGTTCAGCCGCGCCGGCCGCCGGCCGCCACGCGCGCCGGCAGCGCCTCGCCGATCGCTTCCGGCTTCTTGCCGCCGCCGGGCGGGGGCGGGGGATCGTCGTCGGACGGCAGCAGCATGATCGCCGTGCCGCAGACGAGGCTGCCGAAGGTGATCATGAACGAGCCGAACAGCAGCGCCAGCGCCGGGATGGGGGTCGAGGAGGCGAAGATCAGCCGTTGCAGATTCGCGATGTCGAACCACAGCACGAGCCCGGCGAAAGCAGCCCCGAACGCCATGCCGAGCAGGGCGTTGGCGATGACGAAGCGCACGAGGCGATCGCGGAAGGGCAGCAGCATGGACGGCTCCCGGCCGGGCGGCGCCGCGGCGCGGCCCCGTCTGCGTCACAATATCGAGCGTCCGGCGCCAAAGACAAGCCGCGAGGCCAAGACGTCGCGCCGCGACGATTGGCAAGACGCCCGTCGCGACGATTGACAAGCGGCGCCCCGCGCCCGTAAACACACGCCCGCGCCCAGATGGCGGAATTGGTAGACGCGCTGGTTTCAGGTACCAGTGACGCAAGTCGTGGAGGTTCGAGTCCTCTTCTGGGCACCAATTTCCGGTTCGACGAGAACCGACCTCGCGAAAGCGCCGCCCCGTGCGGCGCTTTCGTCGTTTCGGGGCCTTCACATCTCCGCGCCCGCCTTGCGGCGCTCGATCGCCGAGACGACGCGGAATCCGATCGTGCGGAACGGCTCGGGCGCGATCCAGCTCGCGGTTCCGTAGGCCGCCTGCAACGCCTCCTGCGGATCGCCGGTGACGATCGTCTCGGCCAGTCGCTTGCCGAGCGTCGTGCCCTTGACGACGCCCGCGCCGTTGCAGCCGGCCGAGCCGTAGAGGCCGGGCGCGATGCGCCCCCAGCGCGGCGCGCCGTTCATCGTCAGCGCGGTCGTCCCGCCCCACACATATTCCAACCGGACATGGGCGAGAGCCGGATAGCGCCGGCGGAACCGCTCGGTCAGCGCGAGGCGCGCCTCGCCCGAATCGAGCGCCGCCTCGTAGGCGTAGAGCGAGCGAACCATGAAGCGGTCGACGCCGACGCGGCGCAGCGTCGAGCCGAGCCGATGGGCCGGCAGCACGCCCCAGGCGGGCTCGCCGAATTTGGCCGCGTCGGCCGCGTCCATCGCCTCGGTGATCCCTGCGTAGGTGTAGATGACGACGAGCCGGTCGCGCCAATAGCCGAAATGCTTGATCGCGGCGTTGGTGGCGAGGATCACGTGGTCGGCCCTCACCGTCGCCTCAGGCGTGCGCAGGACGCGCGGCCCGCTTCCCTCGATCGCGAGAACGGGCGTGTCCTCGTAGAGGCGCACGCAAGCGGGCAGCGTGTCGGCTAGGCCGCGGATCAGGGCGGCCGGTTGCAGCAGATAGCCCTCGTGCGTGCGCACGCCGGAACGATAATAGTCCGTGCCGATGGCCGCCTTCAGCCCGGCGCGGTCGAGCGCCTCGCTCGCGACGCCGTGCAGCCGCGCCCCTTCGAGCGTCGCGCGCACCTTCGCCTCCCCGCCCGGCGTCGCCGCGGCGAGGATGCGCCCGGTGCGTTGGAGGTCGCAGGAGAAGCCGCCGGCCTCCATCGCCGCCAGCAGCGCGTCGAACCCCTCGGCCTGGAATCGGTTGATCCGGTCCGAGCGCTCGACCTCCGACGTCGACAGCCCGACCTTGACGTCGTGCCGGGTGGCGAAGCCGGAATTGCGCGCCGACGATCCCTCGCCGACCGTCATGCCTTCCAGCACGACGATGTCGGCGCCGGGCTCGAGCTCGGCCAGACGCCGCGCGGCGGCAAGGCCGGTGTAGCCCGCCCCGACCACCGCATATTTCGCGCGCATCGCGCCCCGCGCCGGCGGACGCGGCGCGCGCGGCGGCAGCAGCGCGTTCCAGCCGCAGGGGTCGCGATAGTCGGGCAGGGGAGAGGCAGGCATGCGCGTTCTCCCGCCGCAGGCTCAGGCCGCCCCGCCGCCTTCGGTCTTCAGCCAGGCCGCGCCGCAGGCTTTCGCCAGTTCGCGCACGCGCAGGATGTAGCTCTGCCGCTCGGTGACGGAGATCACGCCGCGCGCGTCGAGCAGGTTGAAGCGGTGCGAGGCCTTGATGCACTGGTCGTAGGCCGGCAGCGCCATGTCGTGCCGCTCGCCGCGGTCGCCCTTCTCGAGCAGCGCCTTGCATTCCTGCTCGGCGTCCTTGAAGTGCTGGAACAAGAGCGCGGTGTCGGCGGCCTCGAAATTGTGCCGCGAATATTCCTGCTCGGCCTGCAGGAACACGTCGCCATAGGTGATGCTTGTCGGCGCCGTCGCGGCCGTTGAAATTGAGGTCGTAGACGTTCTCGACGCCCTGCACATACATGGCGAGCCGCTCGAGCCCGTAGGTCAGCTCGCCCGAAACGGGCGCGCATTCGAAGCCCGCGACCTGCTGGAAATAGGTGAACTGGCTCACCTCCATGCCGTCGCACCAGCATTCCCAGCCGAGCCCCCAGGCGCCCAGCGTCGGGCTCTCCCAGTCGTCCTCGACGAAGCGGATGTCGTGCAGCTTCGGGTCGACGCCGATGGCGGCCAGCGAGTCGAGATAGAGCTCCTGCAGATCGGGCGGCGAGGGCTTCAGGATCACCTGATACTGGTAATAGTGCTGCAGCCGGTTCGGGTTCTCGCCGTAGCGCCCGTCCTTGGGCCGCCGCGAGGGCTGCACATAGGCGGCCTTCCACGGCCGCGGCCCGAGCGCGCGCAGCGTGGTGGCCGGATGGAAGGTGCCGGCGCCGACCTCCATGTCGTAGGGCTGCAGGATGACGCAGCCCTGCCGCGCCCAGAACTCCTGCAAGGTCAGGATCAGCCCCTGAAATGAGCGGGTTGGATCGAGCGAGGGATGGCGGGACATGGGGGCTTCCGTTGAAAGGCGGCGCAACCTAGGACCGCCCCGCCGCAGGGTCAACGCGGCGCCTTTTCGCCCCAATGGTGAAGGACGAGTGAACGGGCCGTTCCCGCCCCGTTCAGCGGCCGCCCGCGACGATCCGGCATCCGGCAACGCGGGAGGTTCGACATGCTTCTTGGAAAGATTCGCGCATTCGCGATGGCGGCGCTCGCCGTGACGACGCTCGTCGCTGGGCTCGCCGCCGCGCCGGCCGAGAGTGAGGCGCGGCCGCGCGGTCATCACATGGGCGCCGTCCATCATGGCGGCTGGGGCCATGCCCCGCGCCATTTCCGCGGCGGCTGGGCCCGTCCGCGCCACGCCTATCGTCCGGTCTACCGCCGCGCCTATCGGCCTGCCCCGGCCTTCTGGGGCCCCGTGTGGGGCTATGGCCTCGGCCCGCGCTGCGTGCTGCGCAAGCGTCTGGTGGCGACGCCCTGGGGCTGGCGCACGCGCCTCGTGCGCCGCTGCTACTGGTGAGCGGCGCCTTTCCCTGATCGGCGAGACGAAAAGCAAACGGCCCCGGAGTCGCCTCCGGGGCCGTCGTCGTCCGGTCTTGCGACCGTCGAGGGATCAGAGCTTCGCGGAGACGTTGCCGAACGTGCCGGAGAGCTTCGTGCCGAGGGTCGTCACGGCGGTGATGATGGCGACGCCGACGAGGGCGGCGATCAGGCCGTACTCGATCGCGGTGGCGCCGGACTCGTTCTTGGCGAAGGCGAAAATCTTGCTCGGGTCATGTGCTCCAGTGTCTTGAATGGGCGGAGGCGCGAGCGCCTCCGCATTGGGGATGATCGAACCGATCCTGCGAGGGATCAGAGCTTCGCGGAGACGTTGCCGAACGTGCCGGAGAGCTTCGTGCCGAGGGTCGTCACGGCGGTGATGATGGCGACGCCGACGAGGGCGGCGATCAGGCCGTACTCGATCGCGGTGGCGCCGGACTCGTTCTTGGCGAAGGCGAAAATCTTGCTCATGTCATGTGCTCCAGTGTCTTGAATGGGCGGAGGCGCGAGCGCCTCCGCATTGGGATGATCGAACCGATCCTGCGAGGGATCAGAGCTTCGCGGAGACGTTGCCGAACGTCGACGACAGCTTCGTGCCGAGCGTCGTGACGGCGGTGATGATGGCGACGCCGACGAGAGCGGCGATCAGGCCGTACTCGATCGCGGTGGCGCCGGACTCGTCCTTGGCGAAAGCGAAAATCTTGGTCATTGCTCCATTGCTCCTGTCGTGGACCCTGCGAGGTCGCGGGCCGTTTTGCCTCCCGCTGACGAGGACCATCGGCCGCAAAAATTAATGCATGCCGAATCCGGTTCTCGAATGCGGCGTGCAGACCAGGGGCTCTTGGCCCGTGGTTGACGATCGGTTGAACCGATCCGCGAAAATGTCGAGGCGTCGCCAGCCGGGCCGGCGCTCGCCGCCGGTGCGTCGAAAGCCGCAGGCGCGGCCGCGTCGACGCGGTCTTGCCGGCGCGCGCGGCGGCAACCATCCGTTCACCATTTTAGGGTGTAGTGTTGGTGAATACGGGTTGGCTCGCGCCGGAGTTTCGAGGATGGGCAGCACAGCAAAGCGGCTTCAGAGGATGTGCGTCGCCATGGGCGGCGTCGCCGCGCTGGCTCTTGTCGGCCTTGCGCCGGCGCGCGCCGACGACGCGATCGAGGTTGCGCTCGATCAGGCCAAGGTCGCACGCATTCCCGCCAACGCTCAGACATTGATCGTCGGCAATCCGGCGATCGCCGACGTCACCATGCTCAAGGCGTCGGGCTCGATGGTGATCACCGGCAAGGGCTACGGCCAGACCAATCTGATTGCGCTCGACAAGAAGGGCGAACTCGTCGCCGAATCGTCGATCCGGGTCGGCACCAACGGCGCGATGCTGCTCGTGCAGCGTGGCCTCGAGCGTGAATCGCTGAGCTGCTCGCCCAAATGCGTGACCTCGCTCCAGCTTGGCGACGGCCAGCAGACCTACGAGCGCGCGCGCGATCAGATCACCGGTCGCCTCGGCCTCGCCACGCCCTCCGCCCAGCGCTGAGACGGCGAACAGCCATTCGTAAATAAGCCGTTAAACGCAGCGCCCGCTTTCTCGGCATGCGGCGTAACGCGCCTTCAATGTGTTGTCCCTATCGTGCCTGCCAGACGCCCCGCCAAGGCTTGCGTCAAGGAGGTTCGTATGGACACGACAACCACGACGTCCGCGCCGACCAAGGGCGCGCGCGTCACCCCGCTGGAGCTGCTCCGGCGGTTCCGCAGAAACCGCGACGGCGTGACAAGCGTTGAATTCGCCATGGTGTCGGTGCCGTTCTTCGGCACCCTGTTCGCCGTGCTCGAAACTGCGTTCGCCTTCTTCGCCGGCCAGGCGCTCGAAACGGCGCTGTCGGATTCGGCGCGCAAGATTCTCACCGGTCAGGTCCAGGGCAACGGCGCGATCACGAACGCCGAGGCGTTCCGCGACCAGATCATGTGCAACGGCGCGAACTCGCTGCTGCCGACCTTCATCGACTGCTCGCAGGTCAAGATCGACGTGCGCAGCATCGCCTCGTTCCAGGACGCGGACATGTCGAAGCCGGTTTCCGGCGGCGTGCTCGACACGTCGAACTTCGGCTACAACCCCGGCGCGCCTGGCGACATCATCATCGTGCGCGCGGTCTATCCGATGCCGGTCTACGTGTCGCTGCTCGGCACCGAGGGCACGATCGATCTCAACGGCCGCAAGCGCATTCTGATGGCGACTGCGGTCTTCCGCAACGAACCCTTCTGAGGAGTGAGCGTCATGAAGTCTCCGGCTCTCTCCGCCCCGATCGCCAACCGCCGCATCGTGCGCCGCGCGCGCGCGCTGCTGCGCAAGCTGCGCGCCGACCGGCGCGGCCTCGCCGCGGTCGAATTCGCCCTGGTCCTGCCCGTGATGCTGGTCGCCTATTTCGGCTGCCTCGAGGTCACGCAGGGCTTTCAGGCGAGCCGCAAGGTCGCCATTCTCGCCCGTTCGCTCTCCGATCTGACCTCGCAGGCCACCGCGACTGTCTCGGCGGCCGAGATGAACAACATCTTCGACGCCGCCGGCGCGGTGATGGCGCCGTTCAACGCCAGCACGGCCCGCATGACCGTCACCAGCGTCGTCTTCTCGACGGTGAGCGGCACGGTTCGCGCGCTGGTCGACTGGTCGGTGACGCGCAACGGTTCGCTGCGCGCCTGCGGACAGTTGACGCAGACGCCGAACGGCACCGCGCCCTCGCTCACGACGATCCCGGTCGGTCTGGTCTCGGCCTCGAGCTCGGTCATCATCGCGGACGTGACCTACGACTACACGCCGCTGCTCGGCGGCACCTTCCGCGAGATCGGCAGCGGCGCGAGCTCGTTCACGCTGAAGCAGACCACCTACATGAAGCCGCGCTCCGTCGCGCGCATCACGACCAATGGCGGACTCGGCGGCAACACCTGCAATGCGGTGTTCCCGTAAAGCCGACGCCGCCGCAGGCCTTGGACGGAAAGGGGAGCCTCGCGGCTCCCCTTTTTGTTGCGCCGGGCGCGGGCCTTTGCGCCCGGCCGCGCCGCGTGATTGCGTGGCGCGTCGCCGCCGAGGAACCCCGATGCCCGATTCGCCCGCCGCGCCCGATGTCGTCGTGTTCGATATCGGCGAGGTCCTGCTGGACTGGAATCCCGCCATCTGTATCGCCGCATCTTCGCCGACGAGGCGGCGATGGAATGGTTCCTCGCCCATGTCTGCACGCCCGCCTGGAATCGCGAGCAGGATCGCGGCCGCCGCTGGGCCGACGCGGTGGATCTGCTCGCGCGCCGCTGGCCGGAGTGGCGCGCCGAAATCGAGGCGTTCGACGCGCGGTGGGATGAGACGGTGGCGGGCGAGGTGGAGGGCTCGGTCGCGTTGATGCGCGCGCTCGTCGCCGCGGGCGTTCCCGTCTATGCGATCACCAATTTCTCGCACGAGAAATTTCCGATCGCGCAACAGCGTTACGAATGTCTTCGCATGTTTCGCTGCGTGGTCGTCTCCGGCGCGGAGGGGCTGCTGAAGCCGGATGCGGCGATCTTCCGTATTTTCTGCGAGCGCTATGGCCTCGCCCCGCAGCGCTGCCTCTTCGTCGACGACGTGGCCGCCAATGTCGAGGGGGCGCGCGCCGCCGGACTTCGCGCCGTCCGGTTCGTCGATCCGCCGACGCTCCGGCGCGATCTGGCGGCCGCGGGCTTCCCGGCGTGAGGCCTCAGGGCTTCAGATAGAGCGTATCCCCGTTGACGATCTCGAAGCCCGACAGGCGCTTCAGGAAGGTCATGCCCAGAAGGCTGCCCTGCATGGCGCCTTTCGGCATGACGGCCGCATCGACGTCGTGCAGGACGATGGTGTCGATCCGTATTTCCGGGATCTTCGTCAGCGCGTATTTCGCCTCGCCGTTCGCCGTGCTGGTCGTGTAGATGAAATCGGAGGGGAAGGTGGCGATGCCGGCCTTCTGCGCGTCCTCGTAACTCAGCGCGACCATGCTCGCGCCGGTGTCGATCATCATCGGGATGCGCCGACCGTTCACCTCGAATTGCCCGACATAATGGCCGTTGCGAATCGCCTTCAGGACGACCGCCCCGCCGTTGCGCGCGGCCGCGCGCGGCGCAACCACGTCCGGCGCGCGCGAGGTCGCGTAGGGAATGGGGCGAGAACTCGCCTGCGTCTGCGCCTGCGCCGGCGCGTTGGCGAGGCCGCGCTGCTGCGTCGCATATGTCACCGCGTAGACGGTGACGACGGCGATGGCGGCGACTCCTGCCGCCGTCTTGGCGACGACGTCCATCATGGCCGAATCCTTTCGGGCGCATTCTGGCCGCGTGCGCTTGCCGACCGGTAAACGCTCAGCCGCGAATGAGATCGGCCGCGCCGATTTTCAGCGCCAGCGCCTCGATCTCGGGCGCGCGCGGCAGGCTCGTCTGCGCGCCGTGCCTCGTGCAGGCGAGGCCGCCGGCCGCCACGCCGCGCAACAGCGCGCCGCCGATGTGCAGACCGTGATCGAGCGCGGCGGCGAAGGCGCCGACGAAGGCGTCGCCCGCCCCGGTCGTGTCGACGACCTCGATCGTCGGCGCCGGCGCCTCGCGCCGCACGCCGCCCGTCCAGGCGATGGCGCCCTCGGCGCCGAGCGTGACGACGCAGGCGACCCCGTGGCGCGCGTCGATCGCCCGCGCCACCGCGTCGGGCGCCGATCCGACGCCCGTCGCCGCGCCGAGCGCAGCCGCCTCGTGCTCGTTGAGGACGAGGACGTCGAGCGTCCGGAGCCAGGCCTCCGACAACGCGCCCGCGGGCGCGAGATTGAGCACGACGCGCGCGCCGGCGGCCTTGGCGCGCCGCGCGGCGGCGAGGTTCTCCGCGTCCGGCGTCTCGCGTTGCAGCAGCAGCGTGTCGTTCGGCCCGAGCGGGACCGCTGCGAGCCCGTCGGCGCGCGCGAAGGCGTTGGCGCCCGAGGCGACGACGATGGCGTTCTCGCCCCTGGCGTCGACGGCGATGAAGGCGGCCCCGGTCGGCGCCTCGACGCGCGCGACGCCGGTCAGGTCGACATCGTCGGCCGCCAGCAGCGCCAGCGCCGCCTCGGCGAAATCGTCGCGTCCCGTCGCGCCGACGAGCGCGACCCGCGCGCCCGCGCGCCGCGCCGCCAGCGCCTGATTGGCGCCCTTGCCGCCGGGGATCTTCGCGTAGCCCGGCCCCAGAACCGTTTCGCCCGGTCGCGGGATCGCGGCCACTTCGGTGACGAGATCGAGATTGATGGAGCCGAAGACGACGATCATCCGCTTGCCCTCCGACCCCGCGCCGGCTCAGCCGTAGACGAACAGTCCGGCAAGGCCCGCCAGCCCGACGATGATGCGCCACCACGCGAACGGCAGGAAGCCGTGCTTCGACACGAAACCCAAGAATCCGCGCACCACGATCAGGCCCGACACGAAGGCGGCGGCGAAGCCGACGACGATCAGCATGCCGTCGTTCCAGTCGAGATTCTTGTAGTTCTTCAACAGGTCGTAACCGAACGCGCCGGCCATCGTCGGCATGGCGAGGAAGAAGGAGAACTCGGCCGCCGTGCGTTTGTCGGCGCCCATCGCCATCGCGCCGACGATCGTCGCGCCCGAGCGCGAGACGCCCGGAATCATCGCCAGACACTGGATCGCGCCGATCTTCAGCGCCGTCATTGTCGGCAGATCCATCACGTCGTGATAGCGCGCCTCGAGCGGCAGATCGTCGATGACGATCAGCAAGAGTCCGCCGAGCACCAGCATCACGCAGACGATCAGCGGATTGAACAGCACGCCCTTGATCACGCCGCCGAACAGCCCGCCCAGCACCATCGCCGGCAGGAAGGCGACAAGCACGTTCTTGACGAAGTGGCGCGCCCGCTCGCTCGTCGGCAGCGCGCGCGCGATCGCGATCAGCTTGCCGGAATAGACCAAGAGGATGGCGAGGATCGCGCCGAGCTGGACGAGAATCTCGAAGCTCTTGCCCTTCGATTCGAAGCCGATGAAATGGCCGATCAGCAGAAGGTGACCTGTCGACGAGACCGGAAGGAATTCCGTGAACCCCTCGACAGCGCCGAGAAAAAGCGCCTTCAGAATTTCAATGGAGGACATGCGGCGAAATCCCGTCCCGCGGCGCCTTCCCTTGCAATCGCCGCGAACGGGAGGGCGCGAATCGGGTCGTCCGCCGGCGCAGCGGTTTTATACGGGGCGCGCGACCGGTTCAAAGCCGGCGAGCGGGCGCTCCCCGGCCGTTCGCGCTATACCGGGGCGAGGGGATCGGCCGGAGCGCATGGACCAGACCACCAACCGGACGGGATCGGCGCGGGCGCAGGCGGCGGATGCCGGACGCAGGCTCGTCGTCGCGCTCGCCGCCCGCGCCCGTGTCGAGGGGTTCGACCTCTGCCGCATCGCTCCGCCGGAGCTTGAGCCGCAGACTCCCACCCGTCTCGCCGCATGGCTGGCCGAGGGCCGCCACGCCGACATGGACTGGATGGCGAACGCGGACGGGCGCCGCGCCGCCCCGCGCGCGCTGATGCCTGAGCTGCGCTCCATCGTCATGCTGGGCATGAACTACGGGCCGCACGAGGACCCTCGCGAAGCGCTGGCGCGACGCAGCGCGGCGGCGATCTCGGTCTACGCACGCCATCGCGACTATCACGAGGTGATGAAGGGCCGCATGAAGAGCCTCGCCGGCTGGCTGCTGCGCGAGGCGGCCAAAGGCGGCGAGGCGAGGGTCCTGGACGCCAAGGTCTTCGTCGATACAGCGCCGGTGATGGAGAAGCCGCTCGCCGCCCGCGCCGGCCTCGGCTGGCAGGGCAAGCACACCAATCTCGTCTCGCGCGACTTCGGCTCCTGGCTGTTCCTCGGGGCGATCTTCACGACGCTCGACCTGCCCTTCGACGCGGAGGAGGCCGACCATTGCGGATCGTGCCGCGCCTGCCTCGACGCCTGCCCGACACGCGCCTTTCCCGCGCCCTACCTTCTCGACGCGCGGCGCTGCATTTCCTACCTGACCATCGAGAACAAGGGCCCGATCCCGCGCGAGTTTCGCGCCGCCATGGGCAATCGCATCTATGGCTGCGACGATTGCCTCGCCGCCTGTCCATGGAACAAATTCGCCGAGATGGCGCGCGAGGCGAAGTTGCAGGCCCGCGCCGATCTCCTCGCCCCGCCGCTCGCCATGCTCGCGGCGCTCGACGAGGCGGGCTTCCGCACGCTGTTCTCGGGCTCGCCCGTCAAGCGCGTGGGGCGCGACAGATTTGTGCGCAACGTGATGGTCGCCTGCGGCAATTCCGGCGATCCCGCGTTGGCGGAATCGGCGCGCGCGCGCCTCGCCGACGCCTCTCCGCTGGTGCGCGGCGCGGCGATATGGGCCTTGTCCCGGCTGCTGGCGCGCGACAGGTTCGCGGAGGAGGCGCGCGTCGGCCTCGCGGCGGAGGCGGACGAGACGGTGCGCGCGGAATGGCGCGAGAGCCTCGATGAGGCGGCGCGCGGGGAGGGGCAGGGATGAAACTCTTCGTCTTCGGCATGGGCTACAGCGCCGGCCGCTACGTCGCGACCCTTCCGCCCGGCGCCTCGGTCGCCGCCACCGCCCGCAGCCCCGCCAGGGCCGAGGCGCTCGCCGCCCGCGGCCTCGCCGGGCATGTCTTCGACGGCCGGCACGCCGATCCCGCGCTGGCCGCCGCGCTGGCGGCCTGCGACGCGCTGCTCGTCTCCGTCCCGCCGGACGGCGACGGCGACCCGGTTCTTCGCGTCTATGCTGAGGCGGTGTCGGCCGCGCCGGCGCGGCGCGTCGTCTACCTGTCCACCATCGGCGTCTATGGCGACCGGGCGGGCGGCTGGGTCGACGAGAACGACGCGCCCAACCCCGGCGCCGAACGCTCGCGCGACCGCGTCGTCGCCGAGGAGCAATGGCGCGCGCTCTGCGCCGCCTCCGGCAAGCGGCTCGACATTCTCCGCCTCTCCGGCATCTACGGGCCGGGCCAGAACGCGCTGGCGCAGATCAGGGCCGGAACCTCGCGCCGCATCGTCAAGCCGGGACAGGTGTTCAACCGCATTCACGTCGACGACATCGCGCGCGCGATCGGCGCCTGCTTCGCGGGCGCGGGGCCGGGCGGGCGTTCTCAACGTCACCGACGACGAGCCGGCGCCGCCGCAGGAGGTCATCGAATATGCGGCCAGCCTGATGGGCGTGCCGCCGCCGCCGGAAATCGACTTCGCCACCGCCGAACTGTCGCCGATGACGCGCAGCTTCTACAGCGAGACCAAGCGCGTCTCGAACCGCCGCCTGCGCGAGGTTTACGGGGTCGATCTCGCCTATCCGACCTATCGCGAAGGGTTGACGGCGCTCTGGCGCGCCGGCGAGGGGCGCTGAGCCTCAGGCGCTTTCCGCACGCGGGGCGGCGAGCGAGGCGATCAGCCGCGTCAGCGCCTCGATGTCGACCGGCTTGGTCAGAAAATCGTCGATGCCCGCCGCCCGGCAGGCCTGCCGGTCCTCGTCGAAGGCGTTGGCGGTGACGGCGGCGATGCGCGTCGGCTCCAGCCCGGCGCGCGCTTCCTCGACCCGGATGAAGCGCGAGGCCTCCAGCCCGTCGAGGCCCGGCATGCGGATGTCCATCAGGATGAGGTCGAAGCGCGGCCGCTCCCCGCGCATCGCGGCGCGCGCGAGGTCGAGCGCCTCGACCCCGTCATGCGCATGCGCGACGCGCGCGCCGAGCCGCTCCAGCACCTTCAGCGCGATGCGCGCGTTGATCTCGTTGTCCTCGGCCAGCAGCACCTGCAGGCCGGTTGCGGGCGCCGCGCCCGCCGGGGCGGGCGAGGGAGCGCCCTCGCGCGCCGCGCCGGTCTGATCGGCGAGGCGCGCGACGAGCGCGCTCTGGCGTACGGGCTTGACCAGCCAGCCGTCGAAACCGGCGGCGGAACTGTCGCCGAGCGCGCGCCGCTCGAACGGCGTGAACAGCACGAGGCTGCGCCCGGCATGGGCGGCGCGGGCGGCTTCGGCGACGCGGCGCGCGGCCTCGGCGCCCAGCGCGCAGTCGACCAGAACGATGTCGAAATGTGGGGCGCCGGCGAGCGCGGCGATGGCCTCGTCCGCGTCGGCGAGGCCCATCACCTCGGCGCCGGCGTCGGCGAGCCGCGTCGCCAGAAACGGCGCCTCGAAGCGCGAGGCGGCGACCACCAGCGCGCGTTTGCCGACGAGGCCGACAGGCGGACGGTCCTCCCGCTCCGGCGCCGCGCCGAGCGGAATCTCGAACACGAAGAGCGAGCCGCCCGAGGGCGCGGCCTCGAGCGTCAGCCGCCCGCCCATGCGCTCGACGAGCCGGCGCGAGATGGCGAGGCCCAGGCCGGTGCCGCCATGCTTGCGCGTGGTCGAGCCGTCGCCCTGTTCGAATTCGCCGAAGATCGCCGCCCGCCGCTCCGCCGGCACGCCGGGTCCGGTGTCCTCCACCGCGAAGCGGATCAGCGCGCCGGCGCGCGAGACGGTGAGGCCGACGCCGCCGCGCTCGGTGAACTTCACCGCGTTGCCGGCGAGATTGATGAGCACCTGCCGCAGCCGCGCCGCGTCGCCGATCAGCCGGCGCGGCACGTCGTGGACGACATGGGCGGCGATCTCGAGGCCCTTGGCCTGCGCGCGCGGCGCCAGCAGCTCGACCACGCCGTCCACCGCCGCATAGGCGTCGAACGGTTCGGACGCCAGATCGAGCCGGCCCGCCTCGATCTTGGAGAAATCCAGAATTTCGTCGATCAGCGCGGCGAGCGCCGCCCCCGAGGTCTCGATGGCGTCGAGATAGCTCGCCTGTTCGGCGTCGAGACGCGTGCCGCGCAGCAGACCGGCCATGCCGAGGATGCCGTTCAGCGGCGTGCGCACCTCGTGGCTGACGGTCGCCAGAAAGCGCGATTTCGCCTCGCTCGCCGCCTCCGCCCGCTCGCGGGCCGCGGCCGCCTCCTTCAGCGCCCAAACCTCGTCGCGCAGGTGATCGTTTTCGGCCTCCTGCGCCAGCGCCGCCGCCCGCGCGCCGCGCGAGACGATGGCGAGGCCGGCCGCGGCGATCGTCGCGACGGCGACGAGGAAGATCAGGGCGAGATCGAACAGCGGCATTTGGGGCTCCGGCCGCCCGCTCGGCGGCCCGCCCCACGCTCGCGCAAATGGGTTGAGATTTTCCTCTCCCGAACGCGTGGGAGAGCGCGTCACATCGCTCAGGCTCACATCGTCAAAGTCGAAGTCATGCCGCCGTCGACGACGAGCTGATGGCCGGTGACGTAGGCGGCCGCCTCGCTCGCCAGGAACACCGCCGCCCCGCCCAGCTCCCGCGGCTCGGCCCAGCGGCGCAGCGCGATGCGGGAATTGATCTTCTCGACGAAGGCCGTGTCGGCGAGCAGCCGCTCGTTCATCTCGGTCTTGAAATACCCCGGCGCGATGGAGTTGACGGTGATCGCGTCGCGCCCGAGTTCGGCGGCCAGCGAACGCGTCAACCCGGCAAGGCCCGTCTTGGAGGCGACATAGGCGTGAATCGTCTCGCGGCCGATGATTCCGGTGATCGAGGTGGTGAAGACGATGCGGCCATAGCCGTTGTCGCGCATCGCCGGCGCGACCGCCTTGGCGAGGAAGAAGCAGGAGGTGAGGTTGGCGTCGACGACGCGCGCCCACTCCTCCTCGCGCCACTCCGCCAGCGGGCTGCGATGCTGGACGCCGGCGTTGCCGACGAGAATGTCGAGGCGGCCGCGCTCGGCGAGAATTTGCGCCACGCCCGCCTCGCGCTCGGCCGCGACCGTCACGTCGAAGCGCGCCGCGCCGACCGACAACCCCTTGTCGGCGAGCCGGTCCACCGCGCCGCCGAGCGTGCGCGCGTCTCGCCCGTTGAGCATCACATGCGCGCCGGCCTCGGCGAGGGCCTGCGCCATCGCAAAGCCCAGCCCGCGCGAGGCGCCGGTGACGAGCGCCGTGCGCCCCTTCAAGGAAAACAACTGCATCCGATCCTCCCTGCGCGCGCCGCGACAGACTGCGCGGTTTGCCGGCGAAGGCAAGGCCGGCCGGATCGGGTCAGAGCGTCGCCTCGATCATGGCGCGCAATTCGGCCGTCGCCTCGGGCATGACGCCGAACCAGTCCCGGAATGCGGGGCGGGCTTGATGGATCAGCATGCCGAGCCCGTTCACCGTGCGGTTGCCGCGCGCCCGGGCGGCGGCGAGCAGCGGCGTCTCGAGCGGCACGTAGACGATGTCGGAGACGAGGGCGGATCGGGGCAGGAGGTCGAGCGACAGGTCGAGGGCGGGCTGGCCCTCCATGCCGAGGCTCGTCGTGTTGACGAGCGTCGCCGCGTCCGCGAGCGCCGCGTGCCGCTGCTCCCAGGGCAGCGCGACGATCGGCGGCCCGAGATCGGCGGCCAGATCCGCCGCGCGGCCGGGCGAGCGGTTCAGCACGCGGATTTCCTTCGCGCCGCGTTCGGCGAGGCCGACGATGACGGCGCGCGCCCCGCCGCCTGCCCCGAGCACGACGACCGGCCCGGCGTCCGCCCGCCAGTCGGGCGCGACCTCGCGCAGGCTCTCGACGAAGCCGAAGGCGTCGTAGTTGGTAGCGTGCAGCGCCCCGTCCGGCCGCACCACGACGCAATTGATCGCGCCGATGCGGCGCGCGGTCTCGTCCACCTCGTCGACGAAGCCCATCGCCGCCACCTTGTGCGGAATGGTCAGGTTGCAGCCGGAAAAGCCGAGCGCGGGCAGGGCCCGCAGCGCCGCCTCGAGCCCGTCCGGATGAATCGCGAGCGGCGCGTAGGCGCCGGCGAGGCCATGTTGGGCGAACCAGTAATTGTGCAGCTTCGGCGAGCGCGAATGCATGATCGGCATGCCCATGACGCCGGCGAGGAGAAACCGATGGGGATGCGACATGCGTGAAAGGCCCGCTCCGCGCCGCGCGTCGTCGCGGCCGCCCGCCTCTTGCGGGCTCGGGGCCGCCGCGTCAAGCGCGCGCGGGCCTCACGCGGCGCGCGAGAGGCGGTCGCTCTCGGCGCGATAGGACAACGCCTCGGCCAGATGCGCGCGCTCGACACGCTCGGCGCCCTCCAGATCGGCCAGCGTGCGCGCCAGCTTGAGCACGCGATGATAGCCGCGCGCCGACAGGCGCAGCCGCTCGGCCGCCTCGCGCAACAGCGCCATGCCGGCCGCGTCGCTCGCCGCAGCCTCCTCGATGACGTTGGCCGGGGCGGCCGCGTTCGTGGCGATCCCCGGCAGGCCGAGCCGGGCGTATCGCGACTGCTGGCGGGCGCGCGCCGCCGCCACCCGCGCCGCGACGTCCGCCGAGCGCTCGCGCGGGGCGGGCAGCAGCAGGTCGGCGGCGGTGACGGCCGGAACCTCGACATTGAGGTCGATGCGGTCGAGCAGCGGGCCGGACAGGCGGGCCTGATACTGCGCCATGCAGCGCGCGTTGGGCTGGCGCTTGCAGGCGTAGCCTGGCTCGGTGGCGTGGCCGCAGCGGCACGGATTCATCGCCGCCACGAGCTGGAAGCGCGCCGGATAGACGACGCGGTGGTTGGCCCGCGCGATGGCGACCTCGCCGGTCTCGATCGGCTGGCGCAGGCTGTCGAGGGCCTGCGCCTGGAACTCCGGCAGTTCGTCGAGGAACAGCACGCCGTGATGGGCGAGCGAAACTTCGCCCGGCCTGGCGTTGGCGCCGCCGCCGACAAGCGCCGCCATCGAGGCGGAGTGATGCGGGGCCCGGAACGGCCGCCGGTCGGTCAGTTCGCCGCCGGCCAGCGCCCCGGCGACGGAGTGGATCATCGACACTTCCAGCAGCTCGGCCGGGGCGAGCGGCGGCAGGATCGAGGGCAGGCGCTGCGCCAGCATCGACTTGCCGGCCCCGGGCGGGCCGTTCATCAGCAGGTTGTGGCCGCCGGCGGCCGCGATCTCCAGCGCCCGTTTGGCGCTCTCCTGCCCGCGAATGTCGGCGAGGTCCGGCTGCGGCCCGCCGGCCGCGCGGATCGAGGGGGAGGGGCGGGACATCACCTGCGTCCCGGAAAAATGGTTGGCGAGCTGAATCAGCGAGCGCGGCGCCAGAATGTCGAGATCGGCCGAGGCCCAGGCCGCCTCCGGCCCGCAGGGCGCGGGGCAGATCAGCCCGTGTCCGCGCGCGTTCGCCGCCACGGCAGCCGGCAGCACGCCGGCGACCGCCGTGATGGTTCCGTCGAGCGCCAGCTCGCCCAGCACCGTCATGCCGGCGAGCGCGTCGGCGGGGATCGCGCCGATCGCGGCCATCACGCCGAGCGCGATCGGCAGGTCGTAATGCGACCCCTCCTTCGGCAGGTCGGCCGGGGCGAGGTTCACCGTGATCCGCTTGGCGGGCAGGGCGAGACCGGAGGCGACGAGCGCCGAGCGCACCCGCTCGCGCGACTCGGCCACCGCCTTGTCGGCGAGGCCGACGACCGTGAAGGCGACGTTGCCGGAGGAAATCTGCACCTGCACGTCGATCGGCAGGGCCTCGACGCCCGCAAACGCGACCGTGGCGATCCGAACGACCATGCCTGCCCCCCGCACGCTTCACCCAAGGTCAGGCTAGCGGCGCGGCGGTCGAAGCGCAAGAACATTTCAGGAACATGGCGCGGTTCACGCCCGCGCCAGCCGCTTCAGGCGATACAGCGCCTCCAGCGCCGCGCGCGGGGTCAGTTCGTCGGGCTCGATGTCCGTCAGCGCCTCGCGCAGCGGGTCGGCGGCGGGCGCAGGGGCCGGGGCGGGCGGGGCGCTGGCGGCGACCGCGAACAACGGCAGATCGTCGAGCGCGGCCCGCGCGCCGCGCCTGCGGTCGCCGGATTCGAGCGCGGCGAGCAGCGCCTTGGCGCGCTCCACCACCGGCTGCGGCAGGCCGGCAAGGCGGGCGACCTGAATGCCGTAGGAGCGGTCGGCCGCGCCCGCCGTCACCTCATGCAGGAACACGACCTCGCCGTTCCAGTCGGTCACGCGCATCGTCAGGTTCTTCACCCGCGGCAGCGTCGTCGCCAGCTGCGTCAGCTCGTGGAAATGCGTCGCGAACAGCGCGCGGGCGCGGTTCGTCGCGTTGAGATGCTCGATTGCGGCCCACGCGATCGACAGCCCGTCGAAGGTCGCCGTGCCGCGGCCGATCTCGTCGAGGATGACGAGCGAGCGCGGGCCGCGCTGATTGAGGATCGCGGCGGTCTCGACCATCTCGACCATGAAGGTCGAGCGCCCGCGCGCCAGATCGTCGGCCGCGCCGACGCGGCTGAACAGGCGGTCGACGAGGCCGAGATGCGCCCGCCGGGCGGGCGCGAAAGCGCCCATCTGCGCCAGGATCGCGACCAGCGCGTTCTGCCTCAGATAGGTCGATTTGCCGGCCATGTTCGGGCCGGTGACAATGGCGATGGCGCCGCCGCTCGCATCGCCCGCGAGGTCGCAATCGTTGGCGACGAAGGGCTCGCCCCTCGCCTTCAGCGCCGCCTCGACGACGGGATGGCGCGCCCCCTCGATGGCGAAATCGAGCGAGGCGTCGACGCGCGGACGTGTCCAGTTCTGCGTGGCGGCGAGGTCCGCGAGCGCGGCGGCGACGTCGATCTCGGCCAGCGCCTGCGCGGCCGCCTTCACCTGATCGGATTGCGCCAGCGCTTCGTCGGCGAGGCGCGCGAAGATGTCGAGCTCCATCGCCGTGGCGCGGTCGGCGGCGGAGGCGATCTTCGATTCGAGCTCGGCGAGTTCGGTGGTGGAGAAGCGCATCGCGCCCGCCATCGTCTGGCGGTGGATGAAGGTCGCCGCGAAGGGCGGCTTCAGCATCGCCTCGCCCTGCGCCTGGTTCACCTCGATGAAGTAGCCGAGGAAGTTGTTGTGCTTGACGCGCAACTGCTTGGCGCCGGTCTGCTCGGCGTAGCGCGCCTGCAAGGCGGCGACGACGCGGCGGCTCTCGTCGCGCAGCGCGCGCGTCTCGTCGAGCGTCGGGTCGAACCCGCTGCGCACGAAGCCGCCGTCGCGTTTGACCAGCGGCAGTTCCTCGGCGAGCGCGGCCGCGAGCGCCTGTTCGAGGCCGGGATCGAGACGCCGCGCCGTCGCGCAGGCGGCCTTCAATTCGTCCGGCAGGGCGACGAGGTCGGCGAGTCGCCGCCCCAGCGCGTCGGCGGCGACGAGCCCGTCGCGCAGCGCGGCGAGATCGCGCGGCCCGCCCCGTTCGAGCGCCAGCCGCGACAGCGCGCGCGCCATGTCGGGCGCGGCGCGCAAGAGGCGCCGCGCGTCCTCGCGCGCCTCCGTCTCGTCGAGGAAGAACTGCACGGCGTCGAGACGGCGCTCGATGGCGGCGACGTCGGTGAGCGGGCTGGCCAGCCGTTCGCCGAGCAGGCGCCCGCCGGCCGGCGTCACGGTGCGGTCGATCGCCGCCAGCAGCGAGCCGGCCCGCTCGCCCGACAGCGTGCGCGTCAGTTCGAGGTTGGCGCGCGTCGCCGGGTCTATCTCCATCACCCCGGCCGCGCTCTCCCGCGTCGGGCGGGCGAGCGCCGGCCGTTTGCCGCGCTGCGTGCGGTCGACATAGGCGACGGCGAGCGCGGCGGCCGCCAGCTCCGCCCGCGAGAAGCGGCCGAAGCCGTCGAGCGTGGCGACGCCGTAGAAGGCGGCCAGCGTCCGCTCCGCATTGGCCCCGCTCGCCGCCTCGCGGCCGACGCGGGTGACCGGCGCGCGCGCGCTCTCCAGCGCGCGGGCGAGCGCGGCGTCCTCGTCGGCCGAATCGGGAACCACGATCTCGGAGGCGTCGAGCCGGGCGAGTTCGGCCGCAAGCTCGCCCGCGCCCGCCTCGCCGACGCGGAAGCCGCCGGTCGAGATGTCGATGGCGGCGAGGCCGTAGACCCAGCCATCCTCGCTCGCCCGCACGCGCGCGACCGTCACCAGAAGGTTGGCGCGGGCGGGATCGAGCAGGCGCTCCTCGGTGATCGTGCCGGGCGTGACGAGGCGCACCACGTCGCGCCGCACCACCGATTTGCCGCCGCGCTTGCGCGCCTCGGCCGGATCCTCGAGCTGCTCGCACACCGCGACCCGGTGGCCCAGCGCGATCAGCCGTTGCAGATAGTCGTCGGCGCGCTCGACCGGCACGCCGCACATCGGAATGTCCTCGCCCTCGTGCTTGCCGCGCTTGGTGAGAACGATGCCGAGCGCCCGGCTCGCCACCTCCGCATCGCCGAAGAAGAGCTCGTAGAAATCGCCCATCCGGTAGAACAGCAGGGAATCCGGATTGGCCGATTTGATCTCGACATATTGCGCCATCATCGGCGAGGCGCGCGGGGCGTCGCCGCGGGCGGGAGCGGTCTCGGGGGCGGGGAGGGGCGTCATTCGGCCCCGACCCTAGCAAACGCCGCCGCGCCCTGCATCGTCGCGGCGGAATTGTCGACAGGGCGATGGTCTGACCCGATTGCGGAAACCCCGCGCTTGTGGCGGGCGCCCCGGCGGGTCTATTCATGGCGGTTCATCGCGAAAAAAACCGCCCCGCGGGGCGCGAGGGGGGACATGTCCGAGAACCCGAAGGGGCGGCGCAGCCGTCCGACCATCACCGATCAGGAAGCCCTGCAGTTCCACGCCCAGGGCCGGCCTGGCAAGCTCGAGATCGTCGCCTCCAAGCCGATGGCGACGCAGCGCGACCTGTCGCTCGCCTATTCGCCCGGCGTCGCCGTGCCGGTGAAGGCCATCGCCGAGGATCCCTCGCGCGCCTTCGATTACACCACGCGCGGCAACATGGTCGCCGTCATCACCAACGGCACGGCCATCCTCGGCCTCGGCAATCTCGGCGCGCTGGCCGCCAAGCCGGTGATGGAGGGCAAGGGCGTGCTGTTCAAGCGCTTCGCCGACGTCGACGCCATCGACATCGAGGTCGACACCGAGGATCCGACGCAGTTCGTCAACTCGGTGCGCTATCTCGGCCCCTCCTTCGGCGGCATCAACCTGGAGGACATCAAGGCCCCGGAGTGCTTCGTCATCGAGGAGAAGCTGAAGGAGCTGATGGACATCCCCGTCTTCCACGACGACCAGCACGGCACGGCGATCATCGCGGCGGCGGGCATCCTCAACGCGCTGAAGCTGACGGGTCGCGACATCGGCTCGACCAGGCTCGTCTGCAACGGCGCAGGCGCGGCCGGCATCGCCTGCCTCGACCTGTTGAAGTCGATCGGCTTCGGCCACGACAACATCATCCTGTGCGACACCAAGGGCGTGGTCTGGCGCGGCCGCTCCGAAGGCATGAACCAGTGGAAGTCGGCGCATGCGGTGGAGACGCCGCATCGCACGCTGGAAGACGCGATGGCGGGCGCCGACATCTTCTTCGGCCTGTCCGCCAAGGGCGCGCTGTCGCAGGACATGGTGCGCTCGATGGCGCCCAACCCGATCATTTTCGCCCTCGCCAATCCCGATCCCGAGATAACGCCCGAGGAAGTCTCGGCCGTGCGCGACGACGCCATCATGGCGACGGGCCGGTCCGACTATCCCAATCAGGTCAACAACGTTCTGGGTTTCCCCTACATCTTCCGCGGCGCGCTCGACGTGCGCGCGACGACGATCAACATGGAGATGAAGATCGCCGCCGTGCACGCGCTCGCCGAGCTTGCGCGCGAGGACGTGCCGGACGAGGTGGCGGTCGCCTATCAGGGCGCCCGCCCGCGCTTCGGGCGCGACTACATCATCCCGGTGCCGTTCGATCCGCGCCTCATCCATGTGGTGCCGCCGGCGATCGCCCGCGCGGCGATGGAGACGGGCGTCGCCCGTCGCCCCATCGTCGACATGGAGGCCTACAAGGCGCAGCTCTCGGCCCGCCGCGATCCGGTGGCCGGCGCGCTGCAGCGCATCGTCGAGCGCGTGCGCCGTTATCCCAAGCGCGTCGTCTTCGCCGAGGGCGAGGAGGAGCAGGTGATCCGCGCCGCGCTCTCCTTCGTCAATCAGGGGCTCGGCACGGCCATTCTCGTCGGCCGCGAGGACCGCATCCGCTGGACCGCGCAGCAGAGCGGGCTCGACATCGACGACAAACATGTCGAGATCACCAATGCGCGCCTGTCGCTGCGCAACCCGGTCTACACGCAGCTCATCTACGAGCGCCTGCAACGCAAGGGCTATCTGTTCCGCGACTGCCAGCGCCTGATCAACAACGACCGCAACTATTTCGCCGCCTCGATGGTGGCGACCGGCGACGCCGACGCGATGGTGACGGGCGTCACCCGCAACTTCTCGATCTGTCTCGAAGAAGTGCGCCGCGTCGTCGACGCGCGGCCCGGCCATCGCCTGATCGGCGTGTCGCTGGTGCTGGCGCGCGGCCGGCCCGTGGTCGTCGCCGACACCTCGATCACCGAGATGCCGACCGGCGCCGAGCTCGCCGAGATCGCTATCGGCGCGGCGGGCGTGGCGCGCCGTCTCGGCTACGAGCCGCGCGTGGCGATGCTGTCCTTCTCGACCTTCGGCCACCCGCAGGGCGACCGCATGGCGCGCATTCAGGAGGCGGTGAGCATCCTCGACACGCGCCGGCTCGATTTCGAGTATGACGGCGACATGTCGGCCGACGTCGCGCTCGACCGGCAGGCGATGGCGGCCTATCCGTTCTGCCGCCTCACCGACACGGCGAACGTGCTGGTCATGCCGGCGATCCACTCGGCCTCGATCTCGACGCGCATGTTGCAGGCGCTGGGCGGCGCCACGGTGATCGGTCCGCTGATCGTCGGCCTCGACAAGCCGGTGCAGATCGTGCCGCTCGGCGCCAAGGATTCCGACATCGTCAACATGGCGACGCTCGCCGCCTTCAACATCGGCGGCTGAGTCTCGCGCCAGACCCGTCGGCGTTGTGCTCGAACGCACAGCGCCGACGCGGCAACAGGTGTGCAATGAGTGTCCTCGTCCCTGCGAGGCTGGCTCATGCAGATCACGTTCGACGCCTATTCGGGACGCCCGAATCCGGTTCTGGCCGTCTCCGACACCATCGCCGCCGCGCTCGTCGAGGCGCTGGGCGATCTAAGGCTGATCGGCGTCAGCTCGCCGATGCCCAATCGCCTGGGATATCGCGGTCTCGAGATCGAACTGCCTGTGATCAGCGCGCTGCGCTACGGCGTCGGGCGCATCTCGCAGGTGCCCGCGCTGGTGGCGAGCGCCCACATTCCCATTCTGACGACGATCGCCGACGTGCTGGAGCGCATCGGCGAATTCGTCGGCAAGGCGCTGGCGGAGATCGCGCGCATCATCCGGGCGATTATCGACGCGATCTCGAAGCTGCTGCCCGGCAGCGCGCCGGCCGGCGGCGCGCCGACCTCGTGCGCCTACGAGCGGCTGCCCTTCGATCCGGCGCCGTGGAACGACGCCGCCTTCATCCGCACCAACAATTGCTACGCCTACGGCTCCAACAAGCGGGCGAGCTATCCGCGCAAGCCGCAGCCCGGCATCGCCTCGGGCCGGATGTTCTCCGATCTCACCGACGGCGCCGACGTCGCCGCCGCCTCCCGTCGCGACGGCGCGCACGACGCCGGCGATTGCCTGCCGGACGGCGAGAAGCCGCGCGGCCTCGTCGCTCTGGTGATCTGGCCCGGCGAGGATTACCATTGGTATCGGCATCAATCGAACTGCTGGGGTCACAAGCCCGGCTCGACCCCGGCGCGCAACACCGACGAGAGCGGCGCCGTGATCCTCGATCCGTCCACCTGCGACCGTGGCCCCTACAGCATCTTTCATGGCTACATGCTGATGGGCAAAAGCCAGCGTGTGGCGGCCTGAGATGGCCCGGCGCAAGCGCATGATCGGCCCGGCCGCGCTTCTGGTCGCGGCGATAGGCCTGTTGGGAGATTGGGCGATGGCGGCCTCGAGCAAGCGACTGGGCGCGGAGCAGACCGGCGCGGTGGTGACGATGAACATCTACAGCGGCCGACCCGACCCGACATGGACGCTCGAGGGCGGCCGGCTGGCGGAGTTGCTGAGGCGGCTCGACGCACTGCCGGAAGCCGCGGCCGCGCCGCCGCCGGCCGGCGCGCTCGGCTATCGCGGCCTGACGGTCAGCTTCTCCGATGGCCGGGAGATCGAGATCGGCGGCGGCCGGGTGGCGATCGGCGCGGCGTCTCTGGAGGACAGAGGCCGCGATCTCGAGCGCTGGATCGTCGGCACGGGGCGCGAGAGCGTCGACGCCAGGGCGCTCGACGCCGCGCTCGGCCAGATCGACAAGTCGAAATAGCGCGCCGGGCGATAGGCGGGTCGGCGCGCTACACCGTGACCTGCGCGCCGAGCTCGACCACGCGGTCGGACGGGATCGAGAAGAAGTCCGTCGCGTTCGAGGCCTGCTTCGACAGGAAAATGTAGAGGTGATCCTGCCACGTCGGCATGCCCGATGTGGGGGAGGCCTTGATCGAGCGCCGCCCCAGGAAGAACGACGTCGTCATGATGTCGAACTTGTGCCCCTGCTTGCGCATCATCGCGAGGGCGGCCGGCACGCGCGGGCTCTCCATGTAGCCGAAATGCAGCGTCGCGCGGATGAAGTCGTTCGACATTTTCTCGATTTCGTAACGCTCCGGGCTGGGAACGCGCGGCCTCGGCTCCGTCTTCACCGACATGATGACGACGCGCTCGTGCAGCACCTTGTTGTGCTTGAGATTGTGCATCAGCGCCGCCGGCGCGACATCGAGATCGCTGGTCAGGAAGATCGCCGTTCCGGGCACGCGCGTCGGCTTGCTCTTCTCCAGCATCCGCATCAGATCCGCGAGCGGAATGGAATCGCGATGCGTCTTCTGGTTGAGGTAGGCGGTGCCGCGCACCCAGGTCCACATCGTCACGATCATGGCCGCGCCGAACAGGACGGGCACCCAGCCGCCGTCGACGAGCTTGAGAAGATTGGCGCCGAGGAAGGCGAGCTCGATGACGAGGAAGCCGGCGACGAAGGCGGCCGCGCCCGCGACGGGCCAGTTCCAAAGTTTCCGCACGACGTAGAAGGCGAGGCAGGAATCGACCACCATCGAGGCGGTGACCGCGATGCCGTAGGCGGAGGCCAGCGCGCTCGACGACTTGAAGGTGAACACCAGGATGATGACGCCGATCAGCAACAGCCGGTTGACGCGGGGAATGTAGATCTGCCCGGAATGGGCGTCGGACGTGTGCTGGATTTCGAGACGGGGCAGCAGGCCGAGCTGAATCGCCTGCCGCGTCAGCGAGAAGGCGCCGGTGATCGTCGCCTGGCTGGCGATCACGGTGGCGACGGTGGCGAGCAGGACGAGCGGCAGCGCCGCCCAGTCCGGCGCCAGCAGGAAGAACGGGTTCTCCATCGCGTCCGGGTGCTTCAGGATCAGCGCGCCCTGGCCGTAATAGTTCAGCAGCAGCGAAGGCAGCACGAGCCCGATCCAGGCCCAGCGGATCGGCTTCTTGCCGAAATGGCCCATGTCCGCATAGAGCGCCTCGGCGCCGGTGACGGCCAGGAACACGCTGCCCATCACGACGAAGCCGATGACGCCGTGGCTGAACACGAATTTCAGCGCGTGCCACGGGTTGAGCGCGTTCAGGATGTCGGGGGAATCGCCGATATGCATCACCCCGAGCACGCCGAGCGTGATGAACCAGACGATCATGATCGGCCCGAAGAACGCGGCCACCTTGCTCGTGCCTCGGCTCTGCACCGAGAACAGCGCCACGATGATCGCCAGCGTGATCGGAATGACGTAGTGCTCGAGTTGCGGCGTGACGACCTTCAGGCCCTCCACCGCCGACAGCACCGAGATCGCCGGCGTGATGATCGCGTCGCCCGCAAACAGCGCCGCGCCGGTGACTCCCAGAAAGAAGACGCCGAGCGAACGGCGCCCGAGCGCGCGCTGCGCCAGCGCCATCAGGGACAGCGTGCCGCCTTCGCCGTTGTTGTCCGCCTGCATCAGGTAGACGACATATTTCAGCGTGACGATGATGATGAGCGCCCATGTCAGCAGCGACACGACGCCGTAGATCTCGGCCGTGCCGACGCCGGTCGGCTTGGCGTGCATCAGCGATTCGCGCATCGCATAGAGCGGGCTGGTGCCGATGTCGCCGTAGACGACGCCGATCGACCCCACCGTCAGGGTCCAGAAGCCGCCATGCCCGTGCGAGTCGGCGCTGTCTTGCTCCGGCCGGATCGTTGCGGCCGGGGCCGTCTCCTCACTCATGCAGGCGGCTCCACATCTGTGGCGTCTGTGGCGTCAGGGCGCACGAACGCACGCCTATAGCGCCAATCGCAAGCGCCGAGAAGGGCGCCGTAGGCGCGTCCGGCCGCCGGCCAGCCGCTTTGGCGACGCATGACCCGCGCCTCTCCGGCGCCCCGCGAGCGGGATTCTTGCCTCGGCCTTCGGGAAATGCCGTCCACAGGCGCCCTGCGGACGCGGAAAATCGCGCCGCCCGCGCCGGCGTTCGCCTTTCGTCGCGGAAACCCCGGCGGCGTCTGCGCGCTTGCGCCGCGCGCCGTCCCTACCTAGATGCGGGGAGGTTCGCCCGGAGCGTCAGACATGATTGGGTCCAATCCGCCGCGCGAGGACGTGTGGCACGCCACCACCATCCTGATGGTGCGCAAGGGCGCCCGCACCGTCGTCGGCGGCGACGGTCAGGTGTCGATCGGCCAGACCGTGATCAAGCACAACGCCCGCAAGGTGCGCCGCATCGGCCGTGGCAATGTGGTGGCGGGCTTCGCCGGCGCCACCGCCGACGCTTTCGCCCTGTCCGAGCGGCTGGAGGCCAAGCTCGAACAATATCCCGGTCAGCTCGTGCGCGCCTGCGTCGAGCTCGCCAAGGATTGGCGGACCGACCGCTTCCTGCGCCGGCTCGAGGCCATGATGCTGGTGTCGGACGGCAATGTCGGGCTCGTCCTCTCAGGCACGGGCGACGTCCTGGAGCCTGAGTACGGCGAATTCGGCAGCGCGGTGGCGATCGGCTCGGGCGGCAACTACGCGATGGCGGCCGCCCGCGCGCTGCTGCCGACGCCGCTGGAGCCGGAAGAGATCGTCCGGCGCGCGATGGGCATCGCCGCCGACATCTGCGTCTATACCAACGGCAATCTTGTGATGGAGGCGATCGAGGCGACGACGGCCTGACGGCCTGCGTCGCGCGCGCCCTTGCGGAGCATGACATGACCGATTTCTCGCCGCGCGAGATCGTCTCCGAACTCGACCGCTACATCGTCGGCCAGCATCCGGCCAAGCGCGCCGTGGCCATCGCGCTGCGCAATCGCTGGCGGCGGCTGCGCCTCGAGGGCGCGATGCGCGACGAGGTGCTGCCCAAGAACATCCTGATGATCGGACCGACCGGCTGCGGCAAGACCGAGATCGCGCGCCGCCTCGCGCGCCTTGCCGACGCGCCCTTCCTCAAGGTCGAGGCGACGAAGTTCACCGAGGTCGGCTATGTCGGCCGCGACGTCGAGCAGATCGTTCGCGATCTGGTCGAGATCGCCATCGGCCTCGTCAAGCAGAAGAAGCGCAAGACGCATGAGGCGCAGGCCCATCTGCGCGCCGAGGAGCGCGTGCTCGACGCCCTCGTCGGCTCCGGCTCGTCCGCCGCGACGCGCGATTCCTTCCGCAAGAAGCTGCGCGCCGGCGAACTCGACGACAAGGAGATCGAGATCGAACTGACGCAGGCCGGCGGCGGCATGCCGATGCTCGAACTGCCGAACATGCCCGGCGCCTCCATCGGCGCGATCAATCTCGGCGACATCTTCGGCAAGGGCTTCGGCCGCCCGCGCACGCGCCGCCTCGCCGTGCGCGACGCGCACGAGCCGCTGATCGCCGAGGAAAGCGACAAGATGCTCGATCAGGACCAGATCGTGCAGGAGGCCATCCGCGACGTGGAGAACAACGGCATCGTCTTTCTCGACGAGATCGACAAGATCTGCGCGCGCGACGGCCGCGACGGCGGCGTCTCGCGCGAGGGCGTGCAGCGCGACCTGTTGCCGCTGATCGAGGGCACGAGCGTGCCGACCAAGCACGGCGCGGTGAAGACGGACCACATCCTGTTCATCGCCTCGGGCGCCTTCCACGTCGCGCGGCCCTCGGACCTGTTGCCCGAATTGCAGGGCCGCCTGCCGATCCGCGTCGAGCTCGCCTCGCTCGACGAGAACGACTTTCGTCGCATCCTCACCGACACCGAGGCGAGCCTCGTCAAGCAATACGCCGCGCTGCTGGCGACGGAGGGCGTCGAACTCGTCTTCACGCCGGACGCGATCGAGGCGATCGCGCGCGTCGCCGTGCGCGTCAACTCGTCGGTCGAGAACATCGGCGCCCGCCGGTTGCAGACGGTGATGGAGCGTATCCTCGACGAGGTGAGCTTCACCGCGCCCGACCGCGGCGGCGACCGCGTCGTCATCGACGGGGCGCATGTGATGCGCCATCTCGGAGAGCTCGCGGCGAATGTCGATCTGAGCCGCTTCGTGCTGTAGCCAGCCGCTCGCCCGGCCGCCCCTTGCGTCCGGCGCGCGCGGTTGCCATAACCCGGCCTTCCCAATTCGATCCCGGATCCTGCGGCGATGGCCCGTTTCGACAAGCTCGTGTTCTCCGGCGTGCAGCCTACGGGCAATCTGCATCTCGGCAATTATCTTGGCGCGATCCGCAATTTCGTCGCGCTGCAAGCCGATTACGACTGCATCTATTGCGTCGTCGACATGCATGCGATCACCCAGTCCGTCGACGTGTGGGGCGGCCCGGCCGAGCTCGCCCGCGCCACGCGAGAGGTGGCGGCCGCCTACATCGCCTGCGGCATCGACCCGAAGAAACACATCGTCTTCAACCAGTCCCGCGTGCCCGAGCACGCCGAACTCGCCTGGGTGTTCAACTGCGTCGCCCGCATCGGCTGGCTGAACCGCATGACGCAGTTCAAGGAGAAGGCCGGCAAGGATCGCGAGAACGCCTCCATCGGCCTTTACGATTATCCCGTGTTGATGGCGGCCGACATTCTCGTTTATCGCGCGACGCACGTGCCGGTCGGCGACGATCAGAAGCAGCATCTGGAGCTCTCGCGCGACATCGCGCAGAAGTTCAATAACGACTTCGCCGCCGACATTGCGCGCCTTGGCCATGCGGACGGCTTCTTTCCGCTTCCCGAGCCATTGATTCTGGGCCCCGCGACGCGCGTGATGAGCCTGCGCGACGGCACGAAGAAGATGTCGAAGTCGGACCCGTCCGACTACTCGCGCATCAACCTGTCGGACGACGCCGACGCAATCGCCCAGAAGGTGCGCAAGGCCAGAACCGATCCCGAGCCGTTGCCCGGCGAGGTCGAGGGCCTCGCCGCGCGCCCCGAGGCCGACAATCTCGTCGGCATCTTCGCCGCGCTCGAAGGCGCCGAGAAGTCGGCCGTCCTCAAGACGTTCGGCGGCGGCCAGTTCTCCACCTTCAAGGCCGCGCTGGTCGATCTGGCGGTCGCCAAACTCGGGCCCATCGGCGCCGAGATGAAACGCTTGCAGGCGGACCCCGGCTACATCGACTCCGTTCTCGCCGACGGCGGCGCGCGCGCCCGCGCGCTGGCGGCGAAGACGATGGACGACGTCAAGGACATCGTCGGCTTTCTGCGCTGAGGCGGAAATCCGCGGAAAGCGGAACCGTCGGGCGCGGCCTTTGGCCGCGCGCCCGCCCCCGCTTGCCCTGCGCGCCCGGCCCTGTCAGCATCGCCGCGACGCGCAGGAGGCTGCATGACGGCGCGCACCCGTCGATCCTATGAAGTCGGCCATCGGCCGAAATTCCTCGTCGTCGCGGACGCGACGCAGGAGTGCGAGCGGGCGGTGTATTTCGCCGCGCGCCGCGCCTCGCGCATCGGCGGCGGCCTGACCATGGTCTGCGTGATCGAGCCGGGCGAATTCCAGCACTGGCTCGGCGTCGGCGACGTGATGCGGCAGGAGGCGGAGGAGGACGCCGCCAAACTGCTCGAGAGTTACGCCGAACGCGCCCGCGCGGTGGCCGGCGTCGAGCCCGAGCGCGTCATCCGCGAGGGCAAGCGCGCCGACGAGATCGTGCGGCTGATCGAGGAGGACGAGGACATCGCCTACCTTGTGCTGGCCGCCGGAACCGGCTCGGACGGGCCGGGTCCGCTCGTCAGCAGCATCGCCCACGCCGCCGCGGCCTTCCCCGTGCCTGTCGTGATCGTGCCGGGCGGCCTGAAGGACTCCGACATCGACGCCATGTCTTGAGGCGCCGCCGGCAGGACGGCGCGCGGCAGGATTGTGTCGCGCCCCGGCGCGCCCCATGTTAGAGGTCCGGCCCCGATTTGGGGCCCCATCCGCCCGACCTTGACCCGGAGCGCGATCCGTCATGTTCATCCAGACCGAAGCCACGCCGAATCCGGCGACCCTGAAATTCCTGCCCGGCAGGGCGGTGATGCCATCGGGCACGCTCGACATGCGCAACGTCGCCGGCGCCGCCGCCTCGCCGCTCGCCCGCGTGCTGTTCGCCGTCGACGGCGTCAGCGGCGTCTTCTTCGGCTCCGACTTCATCACCGTCACGAAGTCGGACGGCGAATGGCAGCATCTGAAGCCCGCCATCCTCGGCGCGATCATGGAGCATTTCGTCTCCGGCCAGCCGCTGCTCGAGGACGGCGCCGAGGGCGAGGATCGGGACGAGGACGACGAGTTCTTCGCTGCCGAGGACGCCGAAACGGTCTCCGCGATCAAGGAGCTGCTCGACACGCGCGTGCGTCCCGCCGTGGCGGGCGACGGCGGCGACATCACCTTCCGCGGCTTCAAGGACGGCGTGGTCTATCTCGCCATGAAGGGCGCCTGCTCGGGCTGCCCGTCCTCGACGGCGACGCTGAAGAACGGCATCCAGAATCTTCTGCGCCACTTCCTGCCCGAGGTGCGGGAGGTCGAGCAGGTCTGAGGCGTCGCTACACGCCGAGGTCGACCCAGATCGCGGCGTGGTCGGAGGCGGCCTCCTGCTCGCGCGTCAGCGTGTCGTACATTGTCCACCGCTTGGCGCGCGCGCCGGCCCACATGCCGCGACGCTCGACGCCGCCGCCCGTGACGCGTGCATAAAGTTCAGGCGACAGGAGGATATAGTCGATCTTGTCGCCCGCCCGGCACGCGCCGTGCGTGCCGGGATGGCCGTCGTCGTCGAAAGCCGGATGCGTGAAGGCGTCGCGCAGGTCCGTCCCGCCGAGCAGCGGCGCCAGCGTCGCGCTGTCCGGCGTATCGTTCAGATCGCCCACGACGGCGACACGCGTCTCGCCGGTTTCGATCAGCGCGGCGTAGATTTCGGCGACGCGCCCGGCCTGCGCCCGCCGCCGCGCGTCGGAGGCGGCCTTGGCGCCGAATCCCTTGCTTTTGAAATGATTGACCAGCACGACGAGGCGGCCGCCGCCGGGCGTGGTCACCTCGAATTCCGGGCAGTCTCGCGAGAACACAGGCCCGCCATTGGCCAGCCGGTCGTCGACATGGCTGCGCAACCGGCCGATTTGGTAGTCTGCGCCCGTGAGCAGCCCGACGTCGATGCCGCGATCGTCATTCCCGTCGATCAGCATGACGTGACGGAACGGCGCGCCGCCCAGTGCGGTGACGATCCTGTCGTTGAATTGCGCCAGGGCCGGCCGGTTTTCAGCCTCCACGACCGCCAGCACGTCCGCGCGCAGATCGGCGATCACGCGCGCCGTGTTTCGCATCGCCTGCTCGTCGATAGGCTCGTCGCGCAACTCCAGCGAACCGACCCAGTCGGCGCGGCCGTCGGCGATGATCTCCACGCCGCCCGCCGTCGGCCGCTTCAGCAGGCCGCCGCGATTGCGCCGCAGGATCACGAAAGGCGCGACATCCGACCGCTCGAGTCCGAGCTCGACGAGGAGCGCCCGCATGCGCGTCTTGTCGGCGGCGGCATAGGTCGCCCGGCCGAGCAACGCGTTGAGTTTGGCGAAGCGTTCCAGGATCGGCCGACCCTCGGCCCAACTGTCAAGATTCATCGCGCGGGCGCGGTCGAACAGATTCTCGACATTGTAGGCAGCCAGGCGCATGAGACGGCCCTCCGCAGACAGGCGTAGCCTATGGCCGCGTGCGGGCGAGTCGAGGCCGCAGCTTCACACACCGAAGATCTGCGCCGGGGCCGACGTCACGCGCCCGCTCACGTCTCGGCGGCGCGGGCGAACTCCTCGGCCACGTCGCTCTTCAGCCGGCTCTCGGTCAGCTCGCCCGCCGTCTCCAGAATCTGGTAGGCGACGCTGGTCAGATGGCCGTTGATGCGCTTGAGGTCGCGCAGCAGGTCGACATGGATCGAGCTGGTCTCGATCGACTCCGCGCGCCCCTCGCGCAGGCGCGCGAAATGGCTGTCGGCGGCGCGCCGCTCCAGATCGCGCAGCGCGGTCTTTTCGGCCAGCAGCTTGCGCGCCAGATTGACGTCGCCCGTGGCGAACACGTTCATCGCCAGCCGCAGATTGGCGATGACGCGCGCATGAAAGTCGCGAATCTCCTCGAACCCCTGGTTCGAGAAGGCGTAGCGGTGCTTGATCTTCTTGGCGGCCAGTTCGAGCAGGTTCTTGTCGATGATGTCGCCAATGTGCTCGAGATTGGTCGTGAAGGTGAGGATCTCGACATAGCGCTGCGCGTCGGAGGCGGGCAGCTCGTTGCGCGAGATCTTCATCAGATAGTTCTTGATGCTCTCGTAGAGCTTGTCGACCTCGTTATCGGCGTCGGCCACCTGCTTCATCAGCTTCTGGTCGTCGCGTTCGAGCACCAGCAGCGTGTTCTTCAGCATCGCCTCGATCTTGTCGCCGACATGCAGCGTCTCGCGCATGGCGCTCGCCAGCGCCTCGTCCGGCTGCTCCAGCAGGGCGTCGTCGAGATAGCGCGGCCCCTTGGCCTCGGTCGTCTCTTTCGGGTCGGGGATCAGCCATTCGCAGAGGCGCGCCAGCGGGCCGGTGAGCGGCAGGGCGACCAGGGCGGCGACCAGATTGAACGCAGTGTGGAAATTGATCGCCGCGCGCGCGGCGCCGCCGCCCATCGCCTCGAACCAGGGCGCGACGAGGCCGATCAGCGGCAGCGCCGCCAGCGCCGCCACGGCGCGCACGATCACGTTGCCGAGCGGCACGCGGCGGGCGGCCGCGACCTGACCGGACTGCGCGACGAACGGCGCGAAAGCGCCGCCGACATTCGCGCCCGCGATCAGCGCCAGCGCCTCCGGCGTCGTCACCGCGCCGGCGCCGGCGAGCGACATGACGAACAGCACGATCGTCAGGCTGGAATGGACGAACCAGGTGACGACGGCCGAGACGAGCAGGGCGATGAACGGCTCGCCGGCGATGGCGCTCATCACGGTGCGGAACGCCTGCGAACGGCCGAGCGGCTGGGCCACCTCGCCCAGATGCGTCAGCGACAGCAGCACGAGACCGATGCCGATGGCCATGCGCGCCATGCCGCGCGAGCGATCCGTCGCCGAAGCGTTGAACAGGACCACGCCGGCGAGGACCGCGACGCTCCACAGCCATTTCACGTCGAAGGCGAACACCTGCGCGACGAGGGTTGAGCCGACATCCGCGCCGAACATCATCGCCAGCGCGACCGGCAACGCGACGAGTCCGCGCGCGGCGAAGGAGGAGACGACGAGGGCGGTGGCCATCGACGATTGCACGAGGCCGGTGACGGCGAGGCCGCTGAGGAAGGATTTCAGGCGGCTGCGGCTGCACGCCGCCATCACCCGTCGCAGCTCCGAGCCGAAGGCGCGCGTCGCGCCGGTGCGCACCATCCGCACGCCCCATAGGAGCAGCGCGACGCTGCCGAGCAATTGCGCGAGTAGTTGTGTGGCGTGCGGATCGGTCGGGTTCAACCGGGCGGACCTCTTCGAGTCGGGGACGGGAGGCCGACAGACTAGCCACCCTCGCGCCGCCGCGAAAGCGACGATGCGACAGTTTCGTGACAATTGCGGCGGCTCTGCTTTCATGCCATGGCGCGAGCCGGAGCAGGGCGAGACGACGCAAGGGGCCGACGATGAAGCTTTCCGCCAACTGGAACTATCCCACGACCGTCTGGTTCGGCGCCGGACGCGCCGCCGAACTGCAGAAGGCGGCCGCCCGCGCCGGCATGAAGCGCCCGCTGCTCGTCACCGATCCGCGCCTGGCCGAAACGCCGATGGTCGCCGCCGCGCTCGCCGGACTCGAGGCGGCCGGCTGCCCGGCGGGTCTGTTCAGCGCGGTGAAGCCCAATCCGCTCGCCTCCAATGTCGAGGCCGGCGTCGCCGCCTTCCGCGCTGGCGGCCATGACGGCGTCGTCGCCTTCGGCGGCGGCTCGGCGCTCGACGCCGGCAAGGTGGTCGCCTTCATGTCCGGGCAGACCCGGCCGATGTGGGATTTCGAGGATGTCGGCGACTGGTGGACGCGCGCCGACCCGGACGGGATCGCGCCGATCGTCGCCGTGCCGACGACGGCCGGCACCGGCTCGGAGGTCGGCCGCGCCGGCGTCATCACCGACGAGACGACGCACACCAAGAAGGTGATCTTCCACCCGAAGATGATGCCCGTCGTGGCCCTCTGCGATCCCGAACTCACCGTCGGCATGCCGCCCTTCATCACCGCCGGCACGGGCATGGACGCGCTCGCCCACTGTCTCGAGGCGTATTGCGGGCCCTTCTACCACCCGATGGCGGACGGAATCGCGCTCGAGGGCATGCGGCTCGTCAAGGAGGCGCTGCCGGCCGTCATGCGAGACGGCAAGGACGTCAATGCGCGCGCGCATATGATGTCGGCCGCCGCGATGGGCGCGACCGCCTTCCAGAAGGCGCTGGGCGCGATCCACGCGCTGTCCCACCCCGTCGGCGCGCTCTATGACACCCATCACGGCATGACCAACGCGGTCTTCATGCCGTACGTTCTGGTCTTCAATAAATCAGCCGTCGAAGAGAAGTTGTCCCGCGCCGCCGCTTATCTCGGACTTGCTCCGACATTCAATGCGTTCCTCAATTGGGTGCTGGCGCTGCGCGAGACGGTCGGCGCGCCGCATACATTGAAGGACTTCGGCGTCGACGACGCTCGCGTCGACGAGATCGCGCGCATGGCGCCGCTCGATCCGACCGCCGGCGGCAACCCCGTTCCGCTCGACGCGGCGTCGGCGCGCGCATTGTTCGAGGCCGCCTATCTCGGGCGGCTCTGAACGCCCCGTCGAGCGGCTTCGATCAAGCTTCGTTTGCTACCGTGTATGTTTGCGCGACACGCTGGCCTATGGCACGCTCGCGCCAGACATCGGCGCGCGAGTTGCGTTTTCCTCTCGGCGCGATCCGGAATGAAAAGTGAGGGCTGGACTATGCGCGCAACGAGCTTTCTCGGCTTCGTTCTCTCCATCGGGCTTCTGCTCGCCTCGACCACGCTGTCGTCGGCGCAGATGGTCTACAATCGCGGCGCCGCGGGCGATCCCGAAACGCTCGATCCGCAGAAGACCTCGACCGTCGTCGAATCGGATCTGCTGCTCGAGATGTATGAAGGCCTCGTCACATATGACGCGAAGGCCAATGTCGTGCCCGGCGTCGCCGAGAGCTGGGCGGTGAGCGCCGACGGTCTCGTCTACACATTCAAGCTGCGCGATGCGAAATGGTCGAACGGCGACGCGGTGAAGGCGTCGGACTTCGTCTTCACCTTCCAGCGCCTGATGAACCCGGAGACCGGCGCCAAATACGCCAACATTCTCTACACGCTGAAGAATGGCGAGGCGGTCAACAAGGGCAAGGCCAAGCTCGACGAGCTCGGCGTCAAGGCGATCGACGACAAGACGCTTCAGATCACGCTCGAGAGCCCGGCGCCGTATTTCATCGCCCAGCTCGCGCATCAAACCGGCCTGCCCGTGCATCCGGGCTCGGTGACGAAGTTCGGCAAGGATTTCGTGAAGGCGGAAAACTCCGTCACCAACGGCGCGTTCATGCTGAAGGAGTTCGTGCCGAACGACCGCATCGTGCTGGCCAAGAATCCGAACTATCGCGACGCGGCCAACGTCAAGATCGACAAGCAGGTCTTCTTGTCGATGGAGGACCGCTCCGCCGCGCTGCGCCGCTTCCAGGCCGGCGAGGTGCTCTCCTACACCGACGTGCCGACCGACCAGATCAAGTTCATCCGCGAGAACCTGAAGGACCAGTTCAAGACGGCGCCGTATCTGGGCACCTACTACTTCGTCTTCAACACCACGAAGAAGCCGTTCGACGACGTGCGCGTGCGCAACGCGCTGTCGATGGTGCTGGACCGCGAATTCCTCGCCGAGCAGATCTGGGGCGGCACCATGGTGCCCGCCTACAGCTTCGTGCCGCCGGGCATCGGCAACTATGGCGAGCCGGCGACGGTCGCCTGGAAGGACATGTCGCCGATCGACCGCGAGGAGAAGGCCAAGGCGCTTCTGAAGGAGGCGGGCTTCGGCCCCGGCGGACAGAAGCTCACCGTCGAGATCCGTTACAACACCTCCGAGAACCACAAGAACACGTCTGTCGCGCTCGCCGACATGTGGAAGGCGCTCGGCGTCGAGACCAAATTCGTCAACACCGATCTGAAGACGCATTATGCGCTGCTGCGCGACAAGGGCGATTTCGACGTCGCCCGCGCCGGCTGGATCGCCGACTATTCCGACCCGCAGAACTTCCTGTTCCTCGGCCAGTCGGACAACAAGGGGCTGAACTACGCCAGCTACAAGAACGCCGACTTCGACGCGCTGATGGCCAAGGCCGCCAAGGAATCCGACCTCAAGGCGCGCGCGGCCACGCTGCGTCAGGCGGAGGAGATCTTCCTGCGCGATCAGGGCTTCCTGCAGCTGATGTTCTACGGGTCGAAGAATCTCGTCTCGCCGAAGGTGCAGGGCTGGGAGGTCAACACGCTCGACCGGCATCTGGCGCGCTACATCTCGATCAAGCCGTGAAGCCTCGCCGGCGCGCGGCGGCGCGCCGGCCTCACCCCACGGCGCGACGATGGCGGTTTACATCTTCAAGCGAATGCTGTCGGCGCTGCCGACGCTGTTCGTCATCATCACCATCTCCTTCTTCCTGATGCGACTTGCGCCAGGCGGCCCGTTCGATCTCGAGCGGCCGCTCGAGGCGAAGGTGATGGAGAATCTCAAGCGCATCTATCAGCTCGATCGTCCGCTCTGGGAGCAGTACCTCGTCTATCTGAAAGCGCTGGCGCGCGGCGATCTCGGGCCCAGCTTCTACTGGCGCGATTTCACCGTGAACGAATTGTTCGCGCGCGCCTTGCCGATTTCGATGCGCCTCGGCGCCAGCGCGCTGGCGATCGCGCTGGTCGTCGGCTCGCTGCTCGGCGCGCTCGCCGCGCTGCGCCAGAACACCGCCGCCGATTACGCCGTGATGGCGACCGCGACGCTCGGCATCACGATCCCGACCTTCGTCGTCGCGCCAATCCTGCAACTCGTCTTCGGCCTGTCGCTGGCCTGGCTTCCCGTCGGCGGATGGGGGGACGGCGCCTTGCGCAACACCATCATGCCCATCGCGACCCTCGCTCTGCCGCAGGTCGCCGTCGTCGCGCGCCTGACGCGCGCCTCGATGATCGAGGTGCTGCGCTCCCATCACATCCGCACGCTGCGCTCGCAAGGCCTGCCGCTGCGCTATGTGCTGAAGCACGCGCTGCGCGCCGCCGCCCTGCCGGTCGTGTCCTATCTCGGCCCTGCCGCGGCCGCGCTGATGACGGGCTCCATCGTGGTGGAGAACATTTTCGGCCTGCCCGGCGTCGGGCGCTACTTCGTCGACGGCGCGCTCAACCGCGACTACACGCTCGTCATGGGCACGGTCATTCTCGTCGCCATTCTCGTCGTTCTCTTCAATCTCGTGGTCGACCTGCTTTACGCATGGCTCGATCCGCGCGTTCGTTACGAGTGAGGCGCCCATGACCTTCGCCTCCGATCCGGCAGCCGCCCCCGCGACCGACGTCGCGCCCGTCGGCCGCTCGCTCTGGGCGGACGCGCGCGCCCGGCTTCTGCAGAACCGCGCCGCCGTGGCGAGCATGATCTTCCTCGCCTTTCTCGCCCTGGCCTTCTCGGTCGGCCGTCTGATCGCGCCGCACCCGTACGATCAGGTCTTCTCCGACTACGTGAAGGCGCCGCCCTCGCTGACCGCCTATCCGAAACCGGATCAGATCGCCCCTGCGATCGAGCGCATCGCGCCGCGCCTGCGCGCCACGGCGTCCAACCTCGTCGTCGAGGGCGACGTCGTTCGTCTCACGCTGGAAAGCCAGCGGCCGATCGACGAGCGCCTGCTCGCCTATTTCGATCGGTCCGACATGTTCCGCGCCGCGCGCGTCGTCGAGAAGGCGGACGAAGGCAAGCGCCTCGTCGTCGAGGCGCCGATCGAGCGTCATCTCTTCCTGTTCGGCACGGATTCCAACGGCCGCGACTTGCTCTCGCGCATCCTGCTGGCCGGAGGAATCTCGCTCGAGATCGGCTTGCTCGCCTCGTTGGTGGCGCTGTTCATCGGCGTCACCTGGGGCGCGACGGCGGCTATTTCGGCGGCCGCATCGACATGCTGATGATGCGCGTCGTCGACATTCTCTACGCGCTGCCCTTCATCTTTTTCGTCATTCTGCTCGTCGTCTTCTTCGGCCGCAATTTCGTGCTGATGTTCATCGCGGTCGGCGCCATCGAATGGCTCGACATGGCGCGCATCGTGCGCGGGCAAACGCTGTCGATCAAACGGCAGGAATATGTGCAGGCGGCCGAGGCGCTGGGCGTCGATTCGCGCGGCATCCTGCGCCGCCACGTCATTCCCAACACGCTGGGTCCCGTCGTCGTCTATCTCACGCTGCTCGTGCCAAAGGTCATCTTGCTGGAGAGTTTCCTCTCCTTCCTCGGCCTCGGCGTGCAGGAGCCCATGACCAGTCTCGGCGTGCTGATCTCGGATGGCGCGCGCAACATCCAGGGCTCGAGCTCGCTGCTCATCTTCCCCGCCATCGTGTTCATCTCGATGCTGTTCGCGCTGAACTTCGTCGGCGACGGACTGCGCGACGCGCTCGACCCGAAGGATCGCTGACGTGACCGCGCCCTCCGCAACCACAGGCGACGCCGTTCTCGCCATCAAGGATCTCAAGATCGCCTTCCGCACGCCGGACGGGGAGGTCGAGGCCGTGCGCGGGCTCGACATGCACGTCATGCGCGGCGAGACGGTCGCCGTCGTCGGCGAATCCGGCTCGGGGAAGAGCCAGACGATGATGGCGGCGATGGGCCTGCTCGCCTCCAACGGTCGCGCCAGCGGCGCGGTGCGTCTCGAGGGCGACGAGATTCTCGGGCTCGGCAACCGCGCGCTCGACCGGGTGCGCGGGCGCAAGGTCACGATGATCTTTCAGGAGCCGATGACCTCGCTCGATCCGCTGTTCCGCATCGGCGACCAGCTCGCCGAGCCGTTGATCGTGCATGGCGGCCTCGGCCGCGGCGCGGCGAAGGCGCGCGCGCTCGAGCTTCTGGGCCTCGTCGGTATTCCCGAGCCGGAGCGGCGCATCGAATCCTATCCGCACGAATTGTCGGGCGGGCAGCGCCAGCGCGTCATGATCGCGATGGCCATCTCCAACAATCCGGCCGTGCTCGTCGCCGACGAGCCGACGACCGCGCTCGACGTCACCGTTCAGGCGCAGATCCTGGCGCTGCTCGCCGATCTCAAGGCGCGGCTCGGCATGGCCATCGTCTTCATCACGCACGATCTCGGCATCGTTCGTCGCTTCGCCGACCGCGTCTATGTCATGCGCGCCGGCGAGGTGGTGGAGACGGGAACGACGGAGCGCATACTGTCTGCGCCCGAGCATCCCTACACGAAGATGCTGCTCGACGCCGAGCCGACGGGCTCCAAGCCGCCGCCGCCTGCGGACGCGCCCGTCGTCGTGTCGGCGCGCGACGTGCGGGTGACGTTCAGGATGCCGGCCGGCATGTTCAAGCCGCCGCACGAGGTGCGGGCGGTCGCCGGCGTCGACGTCGCTCTGCGGCGCGGGCAGACGCTCGGCGTCGTCGGCGAATCGGGATCCGGCAAATCGACGCTCGGCCGCGCCATCCTCAGGCTCACGCCGTCCTCCGGCGCGATCTCCTTCGAGGATCGCGATCTTCGCCCGCTCGACCGCGCCGCAATGCGCCCCTTGCGCAAGCAGATGCAGCTCGTGTTTCAGGATCCGTTCGGATCGCTGTCGCCGCGCATGTCCGTCGGCGACATCATCACCGAGGGACTGCTCGTTCATGCGCCCGAGATCGACCGCAAGGAGCGCGAGGCGCGCGCCGCGCAGGCCTTGAAGGACGTGGGTCTCGATCCGGCGGCGCGCAATCGCTATCCGCACGAATTTTCCGGCGGCCAGCGCCAGCGCATCGCGATTGCGCGCGCGATGATCCTGCAGCCGGCCTTCGTCGTGCTCGACGAGCCGACATCCGCGCTCGACCGTTCGGTGCAGCGCGACATCGTCAACCTGTTGCGCAGATTGCAGGACGCGCGCGGCCTCACCTATCTGTTCATCAGCCACGATCTGGCGGTCGTTCGCGCCATGGCGGACGAGATCGTCGTGATGAAGGACGGCGTCGCGGTGGAGAGCGGGCCGACGCGGCAGATCTTTCTGGCGCCGCGCGAGGAGTATACGCGCAACCTCATCGCCGCCGCCTTCCTGTCGGCGCAGCGCGAGGCGGCCTGAGCCGCGCGCCTCAGAGCGCGCGTATGCGAGGCGGTTTGCTCTTGCCGATCTTCAGTTGATTGCGCAGCGGCAGGCCGAAGGGCTCTGCCTCGATCTCGAACACGTCGCCCGGCTGCGTCGCGACGCCGTCCGAGAAGGAGAGCGTCGCCGTGCCGAAGAAATGCGCATGCGCGTCGCCCGGCCGACGGAAGAGATCGTACTTGAAATGATGCGCCTCGAGATTGGCGATGGCGTGCGACATGTTGTGCTCGCCCGAGACGAACGGCTTTTCCCACACCACCTCTTTCTTGCGACGGATGCGCGAGACGCCGCGAACGTCCTCCGGCAGGTCTCCGACGAGCAGTTCGGGTCCGAACGAGCAGGGGCGCAGTTTCGAATGCGCGAGATAGAGGTAGTTCTGTCGCTCGGTGACGTGGTCTGAAAACTCGTTGCCGAGCGCAAAGCCGATGCGGCGCGGCGAACCGTCCGGCGCGATGACGTAAAGGCCGACGAGCTCGGGCTCCTCGCCGCCGTCGAGCGCGAAGGCGGGCGAAACGAGCGGCGCGCCGGGCGCGGCGACGATGGAGCCGTCGCCCTTGTAGAACCATTCCGGCTGCGCGCCGGCCGCGCCCTTCGCCGGCTTGCCGCCCTCGAGCCCGATCTTGAACATCTTCATCGAGTCGGTGAGCGTCGCCGCATCGTCGAGCGCGCGATGCATCTTGTCGCGCCCCTCGGCGGAGCCGAGATGCGTGAGGCCCGTGCCCGTGACGAGCATATGCGCAGGGTCGGCGTGGTCGAGCGGGGCGAGAATGCGCCCGTCCCTGGCCGCGCGGGCGAGATCGACCGGCTTGCCGACGCCGCGCGCCGCCACGCGCGCGCGCAACGGTTCTCCCGTCTCGATCGCCTCCATCGCCAGCGCGTAGGTCGTGCGTGCGCCCTTGACGAGACGCGACTCGCCGCGCGCGGTGACGACCAGCGCACGCTTGCCCGCTTCGTCGACGATCTGCGCCAGTCTCATGCCTCGGCTCCCAGCGAAAGCCCGGTGCGTGCGCTGACGAGGCGCAGCAGGGCGGCGTCCGTGAAATCCCGCGCGACGAGCCTCGCGCCGCTCGCGCGCATTGCGTCGGGCGCCGCCGATTGGCCGACGCCGACGGTGGCGAGGCCCGCGCCGACGGCGGCGCGGATGCCCGACAGCGAATCCTCGAAGGCGACCGAGCGCGCGGCGTCCGCGCCGAGCGTCTCCAGCGCTGCGCGATAGGGCAGGGGATCGGGCTTGCCGCGCGGCAGCTCGTCGCCGAGCACGATTGCGGCGAACCGGCCCGAGAGCCCGAGCGCCGACAGCATCAGCTCCGCATTGGCGCGCGGCGCGTTGGAGACGACCGCGCAGGCGAGCCCCTCCGCCTCGGCCGCCGCGAGCAGCTCTGTCAGCCCCGCCGCGCGCGTCAGCTCGCCGACGCGCCGGCGAAACCGCGCCTCCTTGTCGGCCATGACCGCAAGACCTTCGTCGCGCGGCAGATGCGGCAGAAATTCGGCCGCGATGTTGGCGTTCGCGCCGCCCAGAATGCGCGCGGCGTAGATCTCCCAGTCGATCGCGACGCCCTGCTCGGCGAAGGTCTCTTCCGTCGCCGCGAAATGCAGGTGGTCCGTCTCGGTCAGGGTTCCGTCGAGATCGAACAGGAGCGAGGGACGCCCGCTCACATCGTCGCTCCGATCGTCCACGGCACGAATTCGGCGTCGCCATAGCCAAGCTGTTCCGACTTCGAGCGTTCGCCCGATGCGACGCGCAGGATCGTCTCGAAGATCTCCTGTCCCTTCGCCTCGAGCGAAACGCCGTCGAGCACGTCGCCGCAATTGATGTCCATGTCGTCGATCATGCGTTCGTAGATGGCGGTGTTTGTCGCCAGCTTGATCGACGGCGTCGGCTTGCAGCCGTAGGCCGAGCCGCGCCCGGTGGTGAAGGCGAGAATGTTGGCGCCGCCGGCGACCTGCCCCGTCGCGGCGACGGGATCGTAGCCGGGCGTGTCCATGTAGACGAAGCCCTTCGCGGTCACGGGCTCGGCGTAGTGGGTTGGTGGTAGACGCCGGTCAGCGTCGTGCCGCCGCCCTTGGCCGCGGCGCCGAGCGATTTTTCCAGGATCGTCGTCAATCCGCCCGCCTTGTTGCCGGGCGAGGGGTTGTTGTTCATCTCCATCTTGTTGCGCGTGGTGTAGTCCTCCCACCACTTGATCATGCCGACGAGCTTCTCGCCGACCTCGCGCGTCGCCGCCCGTCGCGTCAGCAGATGCTCGGCGCCGTAGATCTCCGGCGTCTCGGAGAGAATGGCCGTGCCGCCATGCTTCACCAGAAGATCGACCGCCTTGCCGAGCGCGGGATTGGCGGTGATGCCGGAATAGCCGTCCGAGCCGCCGCATTGCAGCGCCAGCATCAGTTCGCTGGCCGGCGCCGTCGAGCGCGTCGCGTGATTGGCGATCGGCAGCATCGCCTTGATCGCCTCGACGCCGGCGGCGACCGTCTTCTTCGTGCCGCCGACTTCCTGGATCGTCATCGTGCGGAATGTGTCGGACTCGGCGACGCCGTAGGCCTCCTTCCAGCGCGAGATCTGGAAGCCCTCGCAGCCGAGGCCGACCATGACGACGCCGGCGACGTTGGGATTGGTGGCGTAGCCCCACTGTGTGCGCTTGAGGACGTCGTAGCCCTCGCCCTTCACGTCGAGCGCACAGCCCCCGCCATGCACGAGCGGGATGACGCCGTCGACATGCGGAAAGTCCGCGAGGACGCCCGAACGCGCGATCTCCTCCGCCATGAAGCGGGCGACCGAGGCCGAGCAGTTCACGCTGGTCAGGATCGCGATGTAGTTGCGCGTGCCGACCTTGCCGTTGGCGCGGCGATAGCCCTGGAACGTCGCCTGCGTCTCGACGGGCAGCACATCCTCGCGCCGCGCCGCCTCGGCGAAGCGATAGTCGCGGGCGAAGTCGTGCATCGCGACATTGTGCTCGTGCACCCACTCGCCGGGCGCGATGTCGCGCGCCGCAAAGCCGATGATCTGCCCGAACTTCAGGACCGGCTCGCCCTGCGCGATGGGGCGCGAGGCCATCTTGTGGCCGCGCGGCACGCGGGCGCGCGCGACGACGCCGTCGGCCGTCGCGTTCTGTTCGATGGCGTCGATGGCGACGATCACATTGTCCGAAGGGTCGAGGCGAAGCGTGCGTGTCATGGGTCCGGTTCTGCGAGGGAGGCGTGTCGGGCGGTCGGGTCTGGCCCGTCAGGTCGAGAACATGTCCGGGCGTTCGCGCACGAATGTCTCGAACAGTTTGGTGGTCTGCTCCAGATGTGCGCGCATCGCCTCGCGCGCCTTGGCCTTGTCGCCGGCGACGATGGCGTCGGCGACGGCGGCGTGTTCGGCGCAGGTCTTCGGCAGGCGGCCCGGCGGCGTCAGCAACATGCGCCGCACGCGCTCCAGATGCGCGCGCAGACCTTCGAGGATTCCGCTGGCGTGCGACAGATCGAGCGAGCGCACGATGATGCGGTGAAACGCGACGTCGAGCGCGTAGAAGCCCGGCATGTCCTTGGCGCTCGCCGCCGCCTTCTGGTAGCGCAGATTGCGCGACAGTTCCAAGCGCTCGCCGTCCGAAAGGCGGCCCGCCGCCTCGCCCGCGATTTCGCTTTCGAGCGCGCGCCGCACCAGCATGTATTCGCGGATGTCGTGCGCCGAGATGCGCGCCACGAAGGAGCCGTGCTGCGGCTCGATCACCACCAGCCGCTCGAAGGCGAGGCGATTGATCGCCGTCGTGACAGGGAACCGCGACACGCCGAGGCGGTCGCAGATCTCGATCTTGTCGATCGCCGCGCCGGGATCGAGACGGCCGGAGAGGATCGTCTCCTTCACGTCGTCGTAAACCTGATCGGCTTTCGACCTGCGCTCCTTCGGCGCGGGGCTGCGCCCGGCGTCTGAGCTGTCGGCCGTGACAGGCTGTGCCTTGCTCATGCAAGATCCGATTGAACGCTGCGGGATCGGCTCTGGGGTTCGTCCATGACGGCGCGCGCCCCCGCCGCTAGCATGCCAGACGCTAGACAGCCCCGCCCGCCGCGTCAATACTGCGCGCCCGCGCCAACGCCCCGAGGATAGCACGTCATGGTCGATTTTCGCACCGCGCTCGATGCGGCGACGACGCTTCCCGTCGACGCAGCCCGCGCCGCGCTCGCCGGCCGCGTCTGGCTGCCGGAGGCGAACGGCCCGGCCGTCGTCGCCATCCGCGACGGCGAGGCTTTCGACGTAACCGCGACCTTCGCGACGATGCGCGATCTCTGCGAGACTGCGGACCCCGCCAGGGCCTTGCGCGCTGCGCAGGGACCGCGCGTCGGCGCCTTCGCCGATCTGCTCGCCAACGCGGCGAGCGAGGCGCGCGATGCGGCCAGGCCCTGGGTGCTCGCGCCGGTCGATCTGCAGGCTGTGAAGGCGGCGGGCGTCACCTTCGCCGTCTCGATGCTGGAGCGCGTGATCGAGGAGCGGGCGCGCGGCGATCTCACGCGAGCGGCCTCCATCCGCGCAGAGATGCAGGCGCTCATCGGCGACGACCTGTCGCGGCTGAAGCCCGGCTCGCCCGAGGCGCAGAAGCTGAAGGCGCACCTCATCTCCATCGGCGCCTGGTCGCAATATCTCGAGGTCGGCATCGGCCCGGACGCGGAGATCTTCACCAAGGCGCAGCCGATGTCCGCCGTCGGCGCCGGCATGGACGCCGGCCTGCATCCGATCTCGACCTGGAACAATCCCGAGCCCGAGATTGTCGTCGTCGCGACCTCGGACGGGCGCATCGTCGGCGCGACGCTCGGCAACGACGTCAATCTGCGCGACGTCGAGGGGCGCTCGGCGCTGCTCCTGTCGAAGGCGAAGGACAACAACGCCTCCACCGCCATCGGCCCGCTGCTGCGGTTCTTCGACACGGACTTCTCGCTCGACGACGTGCGCCGCGCCGACGTGTCGCTGACGGTGGAGGGCGAAGACGGATTCCGCCTCGAGGGCAAAAGCTCGATCTCGAAGATCAGCCGCGATCCGGCGGACCTCGTGGCGCAGATGATCGGCGCGCACCATCAATATCCCGACGGCGCCGTGCTGTTTCTCGGCACCATGTTCGCGCCCATCGAGGATCGCGACGCGCCGGGCAAGGGCTTCACGCATAAGCGCGGCGACGTGGTGACCATCGCCACGCCCGCGCTCGGCAAGCTCGTCAACCGCATGAAGCTGTCGACCGAATGCGCCCCGTGGATCTTCGGGGTCAGCCATCTCATGCGCAATCTCGCGCGCCGCGGCCTCGTGTGATAGGCGAGACGCGACTTTCTTCCGGAGACTGAAGCGATGTCCGGTCCGTTCAGGAATTTCATCGGCGGCCAGTGGGTGGCGGGCGCCGAGGTCTCGCGCAACATCAACCCGTCCAACACCGACGATCTCGTCGGCGAGTATGCGCGCGCCAGCGCCGCGCAGGCGGGCGAGGCGATCGAGGCTGCGCGCGCGGCCTCGCACGCCTATGCGCGCACGACGCCTCAAGAGCGCTACGACGCGCTGATGAAGGTGTCGAACGAGATCATGGCGCGCAAGGAGGAGCTGGGCCGCCTGCTCGCGCGCGAGGAGGGCAAGACGCTCGCCGAAGGCATTGGCGAGACCGCCCGCGCCGGCCAGATCTTCTCTTTCTTCGCTGCCGAGACGCTGCGCCAGCCGGGCGAGAAACTCGCCTCCGTGCGCCCCGGCGTCGACGTCGAGATCACGCGCGAGCCGGTCGGCGTCGTCGGCATCATCGCGCCGTGGAACTTCCCGATCGCGATTCCGGCGTGGAAGATCGCGCCTGCGCTCGCCTACGGCAACACCGTCGTCTTCAAGCCGGCCGATCTCGTGCCGGGCTGCGCCTATGCGCTGGCCGAGATCATCTCGCGCGCCGGCTTCGCGCCGGGCGTGTTCAACCTCGTGATGGGCCGCGGCTCCGTCGTCGGCGAGGCGCTGCTGAACAGCCCGCATGTCGACGCCGTCACCTTCACCGGCTCGGTGCAGACCGGCCGCAAGGTGGCCTCGGCCTGCGTCGCCGGCATGAAGAAGTTCCAGCTCGAGATGGGCGGCAAGAACCCGCTCGTGGTGCTCGACGACGCGGATCTGAAGGTCGCCGTCGAGGCCGCGTTGCAGGGCGCGTTCTTCTCCACCGGCCAGCGCTGCACGGCCTCCTCGCGCCTCATCGTGACGAAGGGCATTCACGACCGCTTCGTCGAGGCGCTCGCCGAGCGCATGAAGGGCGTCGTCGTCGACGACGCGCTGAAAGCCGGCACGCAGATCGGTCCCGTCGTCGATCAGGGCCAGCTCGATCAGGACATGGAATATGTCGCCGTCGGCCGCAAGGAAGGCGCGACGCTGCGCGAGGGCGGCGAGCGTCTGAATCGCGCCACGCCCGGCTTCTATCTGTCGCCGGCGCTGTTCACCAATGTCGACAATTCGATGCGCATTGCGCGCGAGGAGATCTTCGGGCCCGTCGCCGCCGTCATTCCGGCGAAGGACTACGAGGAGGCGCTGGCCCTCGCCAACGACACGCCGTTCGGCCTGTCCTCCGGCATCTGCACGACGAGCCTGAAACATTCCTCGCACTTCAAGCGCAATTCGCAGGCCGGCATGGTGATGGTCAACCTCGCCACGGCGGGCGTCGACTATCACGTCCCCTTCGGCGGCCGGAAAGGCTCGAGCTACGGCCCGCGCGAGCAGGGCCGCTACGCGGTGGAGTTCTACACGACGGTCAAGACGGCCTACACGTTGCCGTGAGTCGAGCGAGGGGAAGGGGGATTCCCTTCCCCTCGCTTCGCTCGGCCGGGAATGACAGGCGGCGGCTTCGTCTGGCAGTGCCTGACAGGCCTTAGATCACGTTCTTCTCGAGGATCTTCCGCCCCGCCGCGATGCGCTCGAAGGCGAAGTCCGAGAGGTCGAGCGCGCGATAGCCGCCATGCGCGATGAGCTCGGCGAGACCGCGGCCGACCGCCGGCGATTGCTGGATGCCGTGGCCGGAAAAGCCCGCCGCCAGATAGGCGTTGTCGAGCCCCGGCATGCGCCCGACGATGGCGTTGTGATCGAACAGGTTGAGATCGTAATGCCCCGCCCAGGCGCGGCCGGGACGGATCCGCTCGAACGCCGGAATGCGATGGGCGAGCGCCGGCCAGAGCTGCGCCTCGAACTGCGACCAGTCGACGTCGAAATCGTCCGTATGCGGATCCTCGTCCGGCACGCCGGCGCCGATGAAACCTTCGCCCTCCGGCCGCACCCACACGCCCGAGACGTCGATCATCAGCGGCAGGTTCGGCACGGGGCTGGGGCACGCGAACTGGAAGACGCTGCGCTTGCGCGATTCGATCGGAATGTCGAAGCCGCACATCTGCGCGATCCAGCGCGCGCCCGATGCGCCGGCGCAGTTGATGAAGGCGCCGCAGGGGACGCGCGCCCCGTCGTCGAGCGTGACGGCGACGATCCGCCGCCCCTCGCGTTCGACGCCCGTCACGGCGGCCTCGCGATAGATCGCGCCGAGGCTGCGCGCCTTGCGGCGGAAGGCCTGCGTCAGGCTGTAACCGTCGAACCAGCCCTCGCCCGACAGGCCGAGGCTGCCGAGCGCCAGATCCTCGACATTCAGATAGGGAAACCGCGCGCCCAGCTCCGCCGGCGTCATCAGCGCGATGTCGGCGCCGAGCTCGCGTTGCAGCGCGTTGTTCTCGCGCAGCACATGCGCGCCCGCTTCGGTCGCCAGATAGAGATAGCCGCCCTCGCGCACGGTGAGGTCCGGCGCGTCGCCGTCGACGGCGAGAATCTCGCGTCCTCGCCGCAGGAAGTCGATGCCGTGCATCGAGACCAGAATGTTGATGGCGGTCGAGAATTGCTGACGGATCGAGGAGGCGGAGAGCGCGCTGGCGGCCTTCGCGTAGGTCAGATCCTTCTCCACCACCAGCACGCGGCCCTTGAAGCCCGCGTCGGCGGCCAGATGAAAGGCCAGGGAAGAGCCCATCGCCGCGCCGCCGGCGATGACGACGTCGTAGCTCTCGCTCATGAGATTCCCGCTCGCGCCAAGGTCGCGGCGGACTTTAGCCCTCGCCCGGCCGCCCGCAAGCGGGGCCGGCCTCGCCATTGCAGCCATGCGCGCGGCGCATTAGAAGCGCGGCGACGATCACGAAGGAGAAGCCTATGCGTCCGTCCAAGCGCGCGCCCGACGAGCTGCGCCCCGTCTCGCTCGAGCGCAACGTCGCGCGCTATGCGGAGGGCTCCTGCCTCGTGAAGTTCGGCGGCACGCATGTGCTGTGCACGGCCTCGCTGGAAGACAAGCCGCCTATGTGGCTGCGCGGGCAGGGCAGGGGCTGGGTGACGGCCGAATACGGCATGCTGCCGCGCGCCACCCACACTCGCACGCGCCGCGAGGCGACCTCGGGCAAACCGTCCGGCCGCACGCAGGAGATCCAGCGCCTGATCGGCCGCGCGCTGCGTTCGGTCGTCGATCTGCCCAAGCTCGGCGAGCGCCAGATCACCATCGATTGCGATGTGATCCAGGCCGATGGCGGCACCCGCACCGCCTCGATCACCGGCGCCTGGGTCGCGTTGCACGATTGCCTGAAGTGGATGCGCGCCAAGTCCATCATCAAGGACGATCCGCTGAAGGATCACGTCGCCGCCATCTCCTGCGGCGTCTACAAGGGCGCGCCCGTGCTCGACCTCGACTACGCCGAGGATTCGGCCGCCGAGACCGACGCCAACTTCGTCATCACCGGCAAGGGCGGCATGTGCGAGGTGCAGGGCACGGCCGAGGGCGCGCCGTTCTCCGAGGAGGAGTTGCTGGCGATGCTGAAGCTCGCCCGTCTCGGCGTCGCCCGCCTCGTCGATCTGCAGAAGGATTGCGTCGCGGGCTGACGCGCCGCCCTGCGGGCGAGAGATGGCTCGAGCGCACGCCGTCGCGCGCCAGGCTTGCGCTGCTTGCCGTCATTGCGGGCGCAGCGACGCAATCCGGGGCGCGCGCCTCCGGCGCGCTTGCGAGGCGGAGCCTCGCGTTCCGGGTGCCGGCCGCTTGCGCCCTTACGCGGCCTCGGGCGCGGCGCCGACCAGCTTGCGCGCGTCGAGCGCGGTCATTGGCGGGCCGAAGGCGTAGCCTTGCGCGAATTCGCAGCCAAGCTGCGACAGCTCGATGGCGTCCGATTCCGACTCCGCGCCCTCGGCCACCACGTCCATGCCGAGATCGTGCGCCAGCGTGACGATGGAGCGCAGGATGACGGGGCGCGCCCCCTTGCCGTTCTGGCGCACGAACGACTGGTCGATCTTGATCGTGTCGAAGGGGAAGCGCTGCAGATAGCTCAGCGACGAATAGCCGGTGCCGAAATCGTCGAGCGACAACCCGGCGCCGAGTTCGCGGATGCGTTGCAGCATCTGCGCGGAGAATTCCGGGTTCTGCATCACGAGGCTTTCGGTCAGCTCGAGCTTGAGCGTGCCGCGCAGCACGCCCGAGCGCGTCAGCACCGCCTTCACGTCGTGCAGAAGATCGTGCCGCATCAGCTGGCGCGAGGAGACGTTGACGCTGGCGAAGATCGGCGGATCGATGTCGAGCGCCTGCTGCCACGCCGCAAGCTCGCGCGCCGTCCGCTCCAGAACGAAGATGCCGAGCGGCACGATGGCGCCCGTCTCTTCCGCGATGGGGATGAACTCGGCCGGTCCGAGCCGCCCGAGCCGCGGATGATCCCAGCGAACCAGCGCCTCGAAGCCGGCCACCGTGCGGTCCTCGAGCCGCACGATCGGCTGGAAGAACACGCGGAATTCGCCGTTCTCCAACCCGCGCTTCATGTCGTTGGCGAGCGACAGGCGGTCGGAGCGCTGCGCGCGCATCGCGGGGCGGAACACCTCGATGCGGTTGCCGCCGGAGCGCTTGGCGTGCGCCATCGCGATCTCGGCGTCCTTCATCATGTCGTCGCGCCTGGCATGCAGGTTCGGATCGTGGAAGACGACGCCGAGCGAGGCCGTGAGCGAGATTTCGCGGTCGGCGAAGGTGATCGGCGTCGCGATGGTCCGGCGCAGGCTGTCGGCCAGCGCCATCGCCGCCTCGGGATCCTGTTCGGAGACGATCAGCAGGCCGAACTGGTCGCCGGAGATGCGCGCCAGCGTGTCCTGCGGCTTGATCAGCCGCGCCAGCCGGCGCCCGAGAGTCAGCAGGATCGAGTCGCCGACCGACAGGCCGACGGAGCCGTTGATCTGCTTGAAGCGGTCGATGTCGATGGCGATCAGCGTCGGGCGCAGGCGTTGATCCTCGCGCGCGGCCGTCAGGCTCGTCTCCACGCGGTCGGCGAACAGTTCGCGGTTCGGCAGGCCGGTCAGGTTGTCGTGCACCGCGTCCTGCAACAGCCGCTCTTCGGCCGTGCGCGACTCGGTGACGTCCGACAGCGTGCCGACGACGCGCGCCACCTCGCCGTCGGCGGCGACGACGGGGCGCGCCTTCAGCAGATACCAGAAATACGATCCGTCCGCCGCGCGCAGGCGGAAATCGTGCTGGATGCGCCCGCGCCGCTGTTCGAGAATGGCGTCGAGCGCGGCGCGATAACGGTCGCGGTCGAACGGATGCAGCACGTCGAGCCAGCCGGAGGCCGGCCCTTCGAGCGCGCCGCGATCGAGCCCGAGCTGCGCCTCGACTTCGGGGCTGACATGGATGCGGTCGGCCGGCACGTCCCAGTCGAACACGATGTCGCTCGAGCCTGTCAGCGCCAGCGCCTTGCGCTCGACGTCGGTGATGAAGCCGTGTCCGACGCCGGCGCCGGCGAAGGCGTTCTGCAGCACCGTGAAGCCGATCAGCATGACGATGAGCACCAGTCCGCCGATGAGCGCCGGCTGCACGATGTCGCTGGTGAGCTGGCCCGCGACGGCGAATCCGGCGGCGGCGACCCAGACGAGCAGCAGGAACCAGGTCGGGATCAGCATCACCGCGCGGTCGTAGCTGTGCGTCGACAGCCAGAGCACGAGCACGAAGCCGAAGCCGGCGACGGCGGCGAGCGAGATGCGGGCGACGCCGGCGGCCACCGGCGCGTCGTAGACCGACAGCGCCATCACCGAAATCAGCGCCACGATCCACAGGCCGGCGATATGCGAATAGCGAACGTGCCAGCGGCTGAGGTTCAGATAGGCGAACAGGAAGACGACGAGCGTCGCCGTCAGCGTCGCCTCGGCGGCCGCGCGCCAGACGCGGTCGCGCTCGCCGTCGATGCCGAAGATCTGGTGCCAGAAGCCGAAGTCGATGCACACATAGGCCAGAACCGCCCAGGCCAGCGCGGCGGCGGCGGGGAAGATCACCGCGCCCTTCACCACGAAGACGATGGTCAGGAACAGCGCCAGCAGGCCGGCGATGCCGATGACGATGCCCTTGTAGAGCGTGAGGTTGGTGAGCTTGTCCTTGTAGGCGTCGGGCTCCCACAGGATGATCTGCGGCAGGTTCTGCGTGCGCAGTTCGGCGACGTAGGTGACGGTCGCGCCCGGATCGAGCGTCAGGCGGAAGACGTCCGCGTCCGCCGAGTCCTCGCGTTCGGGCGGAAAGCCCTGGCTCGCCGTGATCGCCGACATGCGCGAGGCGCCCAGATCAGGCCAGATCACGCCCGACCCGACGAGCCGGAAATGCGGCGCGACGATCAGCCTGTCGATCTGCTCGTCGGTGTCGTTGGTCAGCGCGAAGACGATCCACGCCGGCTGCGTGCCTTCCTCGCGGGCGCGCACCTCGATGCGGCGGACGATTCCGTCCGAACCCGCGGCGGTCGACACCTGAATGCGGTCGCCCTGCGCGGTGAACAGCGTCACGGCGTTGGTGAGGTCGATCGCCTGCGCGTCCAGCGGCACGCGCACCGCGTCGACCGCCGCCGCGGGGACGAGGCCGGCAAGGAGCGTCAGAGCCGCGATCAGGACTGCAAGAAGTGGGCGCACGACGCTCGCGAGGAGAATGGACGAAGCCGGGAGGCAGGCTTGCGGACGGCGTTCGGTGCGCCGCCTTCGTGTCGGAAATGTGATAGGCGAAAGACAGGTTTGCCTCTGGTAACGCCGCCTCGGGCGGAGCGCAAGCCGAGCGGGCGGGCGCTTCACAGGCGCGTCGCCGGGCGGTCGCCGTCTCCGTCGACTTTCGCGTAGAGCACGTGGTCGCGCCAGGCCCCGTCGATCTTCAGATAGGAGCGCGCCTCGCCCTCCTGCCGGAATCCGTTGCGCTCCAGCAGGCGCCGCGAGGCGACGTTGTGGGGGATGCAGGCCGCCTCCACCCGGTGCAACCGCAGCGTGTCGAAGGCGAAGCCGCAGGCTGCCGCCACGGCGCGCCGCATGTAGCCCTGCCCGGCGTAAGGCTCGCCCATCCAGTAGCCGAGGGTCGTCGCCTGCGCGACGCCGCGCCGCACGTTTCCGAGCGTCAGCCCGCCGAGCAGGCGGTGGTCGCCGGCGCGGAACAGGAAGAAGGGGTGCGCCTCGTCGGCCTCGATCTCCTCGGCGTAGCGCCGGAGACGGCGGCGGAAGGCGGAGCGCGTCAGATCGTCCGGCGGCCAGGTCGGCTCCCACGGCGTCAGAAAGGCGCGGCTCTGCTCGCGCAGGCTCGACCAGGAGAGAAAGTCCCGCGCTTCCGGCGCGCGCAGATACACCCCCTCGCCGCGCACGACGCTCGGCGTCTCCGGCGGTCCGAGGCGGAACAGCGCCACGCCGTCAGACGCCGGCGATGCGCCGGGCGATCCGGTCGGGATCGGGCGCCTTGGCGACCGGACCGATGGCGGCGATCGTCGCCGGCCCGGACAGCATCGCCCGGCCGGCGAGGCGCGCGGCCTCTGCGTCCACAGCGTCGATCTTGGCCATCACCTCCTCGCGCGGAATCAGCCGGCCGTGGGCGAGCAACTGGCGCGCCATCTGCTCGGCGCGCGCGCCGGAGGATTCGAGCGCGGCGAAGAGCGACACCTTCATCTGCGCGCGGGCGCGGGCGACCTCCTCCTCGGTCAGGTCCCGCGTCGCGCGGGCGAGGCAGTCGAGCGCCACGTCGCACAGCTCGGCGACGTCCCGCCCGCCGGCGCCGGCGTAGATCGAGAACAGGCCGGTGTCCGACATCGACCAGTGCGAGGCGTGAATGGCGTAGGCGAGGCCCCGCTCCTCGCGGATTTCCTGGAACAGCCGCGACGACATGCCGCCGCCGAGCGCGTTGGTGAAGACCAGCGCGGCGTAGGCGTCCGGATCGCGGAACGACTTGCCCTCGAAGCCGAAAACGATGTGCGCCTGCTCGAGCCGGCGCTTCTGCCGCGCGTCCCCGCCTGTATAGAGCGCGGGGCTGGCCGCCGGCGCCGGGCTCGCGGCGAAGGGCTTGAACAGCCGCTCCGTCGCCTCGACGATCTCGTCATGCTTCACCGCGCCGGCCGCCGCCACCACGGTCGCGCCGGCGACGTAATGGGCGTCGAGATAGGCGCCGATGGCGCCGCGGTCGAAGGCGCTCACCCGCTCGCGCGTGCCGAGGATCGGCCGGCCGATCGGCTGGTTCGGGAACGCCGCCTGCGAGAACATGTCGAAGACGAGATCGTCCGGCGTGTCCTCGACCGCGCCGATCTCCTGCACGATGACGGCCTTCTCGCGCTCCAGCTCGTCGGCGTCGAACACGCTGTCGGTGAGAATGTCGGAGATGATGTCGAGCGCCAGCCCCGTGTCGGCGGCGAGCACCCGCGCGTAATAGGCCGTCTGCTCGACGCTGGTGGCTGCGTTGAGATCGCCGCCGACGCGCTCGATCTCTTCGGAGATGGCGCGGGCCGAGCGCCTGCGCGTCCCCTTGAAGGCCATGTGCTCGAGCAGATGCGACAGGCCGTGCTCGGCGTCCGCCTCGTCGCGCGAGCCGGCGCCGACCCACACGCCGAGCGAGGCCGTCTCCAGATGCGGCATCGCGTCGGTGACGACGGTGAGGCCCGAGGCGAGTTTGGTGACAGTCGTCGTGCTCACGCCGCCGCCCCCTTCGAAATACGCGCGTGTTCGCGCACGAACCGCTCGACCGCGCCCTGATCGGCCGGAAGCCGCGTGAAGCGTTCGCGCCGCTCCATCAGATCGGCGAGATGGTCGGGCAGCGGCGCGGCGCGGCCGGTGGCCTCGCGCACCGCGTCGGGGAACTTGGCGGGATGGGCGGTCGACAGCGCGATCGCCGGCGTCGCCGGATCCTGCGCCAGAAGCGCGCGCGCGGCGCTCACGCCGACGGCGGTGTGCGGATCGAGAAGATAGCCGGTTTGCTTGAAGGTGCGCCGCATCTCGGTTTGCGTCGCCTCCTCGTCCACGGCGGTCGCGTCGAAATCGGCGCGGATCGCGGCGAGCGCCGCCGGCGGAATCGTGAAGCGGCCGGATTGGCCGAGCGAGGCCATCAACCCGCGCAGCGTCGCCGCGTCGCGCCCGCAGACCTCGAACAGCAGGCGCTCGAAATTCGACGACACCTGAATGTCCATCGAGGGCGATTGCGTCGCCCGCACCCCGCGCGTTTCGTAACAGCCGCTCGCCAGCGTGCGCGCCAGAATGTCGTTGGCGTTCGTGCCGATCGACAGGCGCGAGACGGGCAGGCCCATGCGCTTGGCGACCCAGCCGGCGAGGATGTCGCCGAAATTGCCGGTCGGCACGGCGAAGGAGACGGCGCGATGCGGCGCCCCGAGCGCAACCGCGCTCGTGAAGTAATAGACGATCTGCGCGACGATGCGCGCCCAGTTGATCGAGTTGACGCCGGAGAGCTGCATCTCGTCGCGGAAGGCGTGATGCGTGAAGAGCTGCTTCAGAATGCCCTGGCAATCGTCGAACGTGCCGTCGACGGCGAGCGCGTGGACATTGGGATCGTCGACCGTCGTCATCTGCCGGCGCTGCACGTCGGAGACGCGCCCGTCCGGATAGAGGATGAACACGTCGACATTGGCGAGGCCGCGGAAGGCCTCCATCGCCGCCGCGCCCGTGTCGCCCGAGGTCGCCCCGACGATGGTCGCGCGCCGCCCGAGCCGCGCCAGCTCGGCGTCCATCAGCCGGCCGAGGAGCTGCATGGCGACGTCCTTGAAGGCGAGCGTCGGCCCGTGAAACAGCTCCAGCACGAACAGATTGTCGTCGATCTGCGTCAGCGGCGTCACCGCCTTGTGGCGGAACGTGGCGTAGGCCGCCTCGATGGCGCGGCCGAGACCGCTCCCGAGTTCGGGCCCGAACGGGGCGATCACCGCGCGCGCGACCTCGCCATAGGGTCGGCCGGAAAAGCCCGCGATCGTCGCGGCGTCGAGGCGCGGCGTCGTCTCCGGGACATAGAGGCCGCCGTCGCGGGCCAGGCCCGCCAGCATGGCGTCGGAAAAGCTCAGACGCGGCGCGTCGCCGCGGGTCGAAACGTAATGCACGGGTTTCCTTGCCCTTGGGCGGACGCCGTCCGCCGGGTTTTTTCAACCTCTAGCATGATTTCGCGCGCCGCGCCTCAGCCCTCGCGCCGTCCCGTCCGCAGGGCCCAGACGAGGAAGAAGACGACCAGCGTCGCGGCGAGCCCGAACCATGTCAGCGCATAGGACAGGTGGTTGTTCGGCGCCCGCTCGACCGTCGCCCCGCCGCGCGGCCAGTCCGTCGCGCCGTTCGCCTCGGCGTCGAGCGTGAAGGGGGCGAGCGAGATCTTGTTGGCGGCGCCGAGCGCGGCCGGATCGCGGGCGAAGAACTCGCCCTTCTCGGGCTTGTCGGCGGGGGTGAAGGCGTTGCGCCCTTCCGGCGCGCGCATGTGCCCGGTGACGGTCTGGAGCCCGGCCGGCGGCGGCGGCCCGCGCCGGGCGGCGTCCGCGAGGTCGATCGGCAGGAAGCCGCGATTGACGAGCAGCGCCGCCCCGTCCGCGAGCCGCAGCGGCGTCATGACGTAGTAGCCCGGCCGCGCCGGCCCCTTGTCGAGCGACACCGCGCCGGCGAAGACCAGCGCCTGCGCCTGCGGCTCGTAGACGCCCGCGACCCTCACATGCCGGAACTCGTAGTCGTCGGGCCGCAACTGCGGCCATTGCGCGGGCGCCGGTAGCGGCCCGGCCGGGGCGGCCAGCCGCGCCTCCATATGCGCCAGCAGCGTCTCCTTCCAGGCGAGCCGCCGCATCTGCCAGACGCCGAGCCAGACCAGCAGCGCCGTCGCCGCGAGGACGACGATCGCCGGCCCGACCAGCGAACGACGCGCCGCCGTCACGGCGCGAGCCGGCCCTGTTCGGCCTTGTTGCGATATTGCAGGGCGATCAGCACGCCCTTCAGCGCCCGCAGCAGGAACAGGCAGATGCCGAGCCCGATCGGCAGCGTCGTCAGCAGATGCACCCAGACCGGCGGCTCCCACGAGAACTGGATGATCAGCGCCAGCCCCAGCACCAGCGCGCCGGCGATCATGATGACGAACACGGCAGGCCCGTCGCCGGCGTCGGCGAAGGAATAGTCGAGGCCGCACGCCTCGCAGCGCGGCGCGACCGTCAGGAAGGAGGAGAACATCTTGCCGTCGCCGCAGCGCGGGCAGCGCCCGGCGAGCCCGGTCGAGACCGGCGGGATCGGCGGAAAGGGCGGACCGTGCAGATGATTCGGCGACATCCTGTCCTCATGGCGTGCGGATGGTGCGGCGGGGCGCAAGAGAGGCCGGATCGGGCGCCGCCCGGCCCGCCCAAGCCTTAGCACGCCGCCGCCGGCGCGCGAAAACCGCCTCGGCGCGCCTCAATCGTCCCGAGGTGTTTCAAAATCGTCCACCCTTAACTTTTTGTTCACCACCCGGACCGAAACATCGGCGCAGGGCGCTCTCCGGGGCGAGCGCCGGATTTCAGCGTCGTCCCGGCCGTTCCGCGTCGCACCTTTTCTCATACCGGAGCCGTAATCGGCTCCCGCCGGGCGCAAGATGAGCAGATCCGTCCCCTGGAGCATCAAAGGCGTGGATTTCGACGCGCGCGAGGCCGCCAAGGAGGCGGCGCGCCGCGCCGGCATGTCGCTCGGCGAGTGGATGAACTCGGTGATCGCCGATCAGGCGGCGGATATGGGCGTCGATGTCGACGATCTCGGCGCCGACGACCGGCTCGAGGCGGTCACCGCGCGCCTGTCCCGGATGAGCGGACGCGACGACGGCGAGAGCCGCCGCTCCCGCCGTCCGGTGCGCGAGGAGCGCCGTCGTCCCGCGCCCGTCCGCCGCGCCCGGCAGGACGAGCGCGACGAGGACTTCGACGACGAGTGGCTCGAGCCGCGTCGCCGCGCCCGCCCCGAGATCGACGCCGAGCGTCTGCTCGACGACGCGGTCGGCGCCTTCGAGCGTCGCGCTGCCAAGGCCAACAGCCGCACCGCGGCCGCGCTCGCCACCGTCGCCGACCGCCTCGGCGACATCGAGGCGCGCATCTCCCGCCGCCCCGCCGACGAGGGCGCGCGCCCGATCCGCGATTCGCTGGAGCGTCTCGAGGAGCGCATGGAGGCGCTCTCCCATCGCGCCGGCGCCTCGCGGGCCGACAAGGTGGACACCTCGCTGCGCGAATTCGGCCAGCGTCTCGAACAGATCTCGGCCCGGCTCGACGCGCCGGCCGCCGCCGCCGCCGATCCCAAGGTCGAGCAGCTCGACCGCAAGCTCGGCGCCATTCTGGAGGCCGTGCAGGCGCAGACGCAGGCCCGCGCGGCCGCGCCCGCCGTGTCCGCCCTCGCGCTCCAGGCGGCCGCGCCCGCCGCCGCTTCGGCCGCTGGCGGCCGCCCGCGCTCCTTCTCGCAGCGCCCGATCGCCGACGCCCTCGCCGACATCGCCCGCCGCCAGCGCGACCTCGACGGCGCGCCGGTTGCGCCCGCCGCCCATGCCGCCCCCGCCGGCGCCTCCGTCGTCACGATGGACGAGCTCGACCGGCGTCTGGAACATCTCGCCGCCCGCCTCGAGCGCGCCGCCGAGCGTCCCGCCGCGTCCGCCGCTCCGGCTCCGGTCGCCGCCGTCGAGCCGCTCTTCCGCGGCTTGCAGGGCGAGATTTCGCGCCTCGCCGACGGCATCGAGACGATGCGCCGCGAGGCCGTCCGTCCCGCGCCGGCGCCCGCCTCGAGCCCGGACGTCGGCGCCATGCGCCGCGAGATCGAGGCGATGTCGCGCGCCATGTCGGCGCTCGCCCCCGCCGGCTCCGTCGCCGGCCTCGAGGACGCCGTGCGCGACCTCGCCCGCCGCGTCGACGCCTCGCGCGCCGAAGGGGCGAGCGAATTGCTGGTCGCGCCCATCGCCCGCCTCGCCGACGAGCTGCGCGCCAACGTCCGCGCCCTCGATTCGCGCCCGGCGATTGAGGAGATCCAGCGCGGCGTGCAGGCCATCGGCCAGAAGCTCGCCGCCGCCGGCCCCGTGCCGTCCGACGCCCGCCAGTTCGACGATATCCGCGCCCAGACGCGCGAGATTCGCGATCTCGTCGCCGCCGCGCTGGCGCGCCCGGCCCCGGTCGAGAAGATCGAGCGCCAGATCGGCGCGCTCGCCGAGCGGGTGGACCGGCTCGCCGTCGCCGGCCCGATCGTCAATCCGCCCGAAATCGCGGCCGGCATCGCCGAAATCCGCGCGATGATGGCGGCCGCCGTGCCGAGCGGTTCGCTCGACACGCTGGAGCGCCAGATCGCCGATCTGTCCGCCCGCCTCGACAGCCGCATGGCCGCTTCGGCCGGCGGCGAGGGCGACGCCGTGCGGGCGCTCGAACGCCAGATCGCGGGCCTGGCCGACCGGCTCGACCTGCTCGTCGGCGACGACCGCGACGCCGAGGCGGCCGGGGTCGGCGCGGCCTTGTCCGAAATCCGCTCGCTGATCGCCTCGGGCGCGCCGGCCGCGCCCATCGCCGCGCTCGAGCGGCAGGTCGCCGGCCTCGCCGAGCGGCTCGACGCGCTCGCCTCTGGCGAGCGGGGCGCGCATGCGCCCGCCATCGCCGACGCGATGAACGAACTGCGCGCGATGATGTCGCGCGGCGGCGCGCCCGCCATCGCCGAACTCGAGCGCCGCATCGAGGATCTGTCGAACAAGGTCGAGCTTGCCGCCGCCCGTCCCCCGGCCGTGGACGGTCTCGTCGAGTCGCTGACCGACCGCATTCGCGCCACGCTCGCCGATCACGTCCGCGAGCCGCGCGCCGACGCCGACATGCGCCGGATGATGGAGGATCTCTCCGGCCGGCTGACCGCGCAGGCGCCGATCGACGCGCAGGCGCTCGGCGCCTTGCAATCGGAAATCGTCCGCCTGTCCGACCGGATCGACCGCGCCGAGGGCGCCGCCCCCGCGCTCGATTCGATGCGCGGGGCGATGACGGATCTGATCGCCCGCATGGATTCGATGCGCGAGGTGGCGCTCGGCGCGGCCGAGACCGCGGCCCGGGCCGCCGCGCGCGAGGCCGTTCGCGAGGCGATGGCGCAGGGCGCGGGCGCCGACGCCTCGCTCGTCAGCCGCGACATCGAAACGCTGCGCCAGCAGCAGAGCGAGGTCGACCGGCGCACCCATTCGACGCTGGGCGCGGTCCACGACACTCTGGAGCGCATCGTCGACCGTCTCGCCGTCCTCGAGGACGAGGTGGATTCGCGTCCCCGGTCGGCGGCCGCCGCCGCGATGGCCCCCGTCGCGGCCGAAGCGCCCGCGCGTCAGGCCCTGCCGGAGGCGCCCGTTCGCCGTCCGCAGGCGCAGGATGACGACATCGGCTCCGAAATCCTCGGCATGGCGCGCAGCTCCGCCTCGGCCGCCGCGCTGCTGCGCGACGAGCGCTCGACGCTGGCCGACGACGTCCTGATCGACCCGGAGGCGACCCGTCCGGCCGCCCGCGCCTCCGCCACCCATCTCGACGACGGCGAGAAGCGCGGCGCCTCCAACTTCATCGCCGCCGCCCGCCGCATGCAGGCGCAGGCCGCCGCCGAGCAGGCCGCGCGCGAGGCCGCACAGCAGAAGGAAGGCGGCGTCGCCCGCACCGCCGCGCGCGCCGCCGCGGCCGCCAAGGCCGCCGCCTCCGTCGTCAAGAAGTCCAAGGCCGAGGCGCCGGCGTCGCCGGCCGAATTGCTCGCCGAGGCCGAGCCGGCGCGCGCCGTCGGCGGGCGCTCCTTCCTGGCCGAGCGCCGCCGGCCGATCCTGATCGGCCTCACCGGCCTGACGATGGCGCTCGGCGCGCTGGCGATCGTGCGCGCCGTCGGCACAAGCGATTCCATCGAGCCGACCGTCGCGCCCGCCGGCCGCGCGATCGAGATGCCCGACCTCGCGCCCAGGCACGACGCTGAGCCGAAGGCGCCGGTTGAGCCCAAGGCTCCGGCCGAACGCGGCGCCGTCCAGCAGGCGCCGGGCGGCGCTCCGGCGCTGCCCTCCGGGGCCCTCACCCCGGCTCCCACGGAGAAATCCGCCGACAAGCCGCTCGACAAGCCTGCCGAGAAAGCCGCGCCCCGTCCGGCCGCCGCCGCTCCCGGCGTCGATTCGACGCCCGTCGCGGCGATCGATCCGGCCAGCGTCACCGGCCCGCAATCGCTGCGCGAGGCGGCGACCGGCGGCGACGCCGCCGCCCAGTACGAAATGGCCTCCCGCTTCGCCGACGGGCGCGGCGTCACGCGCGACCTGAAGGCGGCCGCGATGTGGTTCGAGAAGGCGGCCGAACACGATCTCGCCCCGGCGCAGTATCGGCTCGGCTCGCTCTACGAGAAGGGCCTCGGCGTGCCGCGCGACCTGCCGAAGGCGAAGGCGCTGTATCAGCGCGCCGCCGACCGCGGCAACGCGCGGGCGATGCACAATCTCGCGGTTCTGGTCGCCGAGGGCGCGGGCGGCAAGCCCGATTACGCCGGCGCGGCCCAGTGGTTCCGCAAGGCGGCCGAGTTCGGCGTGCGCGACAGCCAGTACAATCTGGCGATCCTGTATGCGCGCGGCCTCGGCATCGAGCAGAACATGGGCCTGAGCTATCTCTGGTTCTCCGCCGCCGCCAAGCAGGGCGACGAGGACGCCGCCAAGAAGCGCGACGAGGTGGCCCAGCGCATGGACGCCAAGACGCTGGAGCAGGCCAAGGCCGCGGCCGAAGCCTACCGCCCCAAGACGACGGATCGGGCCGCCAACGAGGTCGCGGCGCCGCCCCGCCCGGGCTGGGAGCCGTCTCCGTCGGCCCAGGGCGAGCCCGCCAAGGGCCACGACGCCGCCGGCAAGAGCGAGGCCGGGGCCAAGGGCGAAGGCAAGGGCGCGGGCAAGGGCGAGGGCAAGGCCGAGGATCGCGCGCGCATGCCGGCGCGGCCGAAAACGGGCTGACGAGGCGGGGCGGCGCCGTTCGCCCACGGCCTCGCCACGCTCGCGTCACCGTCCAATTCGATTGACGGAGCGGCGTCGGCAAGGCCTTGTTGGCGACCGCTTCCCGACTTCCGGCACCGACGGCGCAACGACGTGCAATTCTATCTTCCCATCGCCGAGCTTCCCGTCGACGCCTTCATGATCCTGGGCATGGGCGCGGCGGTCGGCTTCATTTCCGGCATGTTCGGCGTCGGCGGCGGCTTCCTGATGACGCCGCTGCTGATCTTCGTCGGCATTCCGCCGGCGGTCGCGGTCGCCACCGAAGCCTCGCAGATCGCCGCCTCCTCGATGACCGGCGCGCTCAACTACTGGCGCAAGGGCGCGCTCGATCTCAAGCTCGGCGTCGTCCTCCTGATCGGCGGCCTCATCGGCACCGCGCTCGGCGTCTTGTTCTTCAACCGCATGCGCAAGGTCGGCCAGCTCGACACGGTGATCACGATTTCCTACGTCACGCTGCTCGGCGGCATCGGTTTCTCGATGATGGTGGAGAGCGTGCGCGCCGTCCTCGCCGAGCGCCGCGGCAAGAAGCGCGTGGTGCGCCGCGCCGGCCAGCACGCCTGGTACGAAGGCCTGCCGCTGAAGGTGAGGTTCCATCGCTCCGGCATCTATGTGAGCGTCATTCCGCTGAGCGTGCTGTCGATCTTCATCGGCTTCGCCGGCGCCGTGCTCGGCATCGGCGGCGGCTTCATTCTGGTCCCGGCGCTGATCTACATCTTCCGCGTGCCCGCCTCTATTGTCGTTGGCACCTCGCTGTTCCAGATCCTGTTCACGATGATCGCCGCGACGATGATGCATGCGGCGACCAACTATTCGGTCGACGTCGTGCTCGCCCTGCTGCTGATCGTCGGCGGCGTCTTCGGCGCGCAGTTCGGCGCGCGCGCCGGCCTCAATCTGCGCGGCGAGCATTTCCGCCTGTTGCTCGCGCTGCTGGTCTTCGGCGTCGCCGTGCGCTTCGCCGTCGATCTTCTGGTGACCCCGGTCGAGCGCTATTCGGTCACGTTGACGGAGACGCCGCGATGAAGCGCGCCGCGCTGGCGCTTCTCGCTCTTGCGCTCGCCTGCGGCGCGGCGCGGGCGGAGACGCTCGTGCTCTCGCTCTCCTCCGACAGGATCGCCATCACCTCGAACTTCACCGGCGCGGACATCGCCCTCTTCGGCGTGGTCGAGCGCGACGCGACGACGGTTTCGCGCGCCGCGGCCTACGACGTGGTGGTCGGCGTGCGCGGGCCGCGCGGTTCGGTCGTCGTGCGCGAGAAAAGCCGCGTCGGGCCGATGTGGCTGAACACCGACCAGCGCCGCTACATCGCCATTCCCTCCTACATCGCCATGCTTTCGAACCGGCCGCTTCAGGAGATCGCCGGCGAGGAGATGCGCCGCAAGATCACGCTGGGCGTCGACGCGCTTGTGCCTCCGCAGGGCAGGCGCACGGACATCTTCGATCCCGAAGAGCCGAACTTCCGGCAGGCGCTGATGCGGCTGCGCCGCGAGGAAGGGCTGTTCGTCGAGATTGGCGACGCCGCCGAGTTCCTCACTCCCTCGCTGTTCCGCGCGTCGCTGAGAATCCCGGGCATTGCGCCGCTCGGGCGCTACGACGTCGACGTGACGCTGCTGTCGGACGGCGTGCCGCTGGCGCGCCAGTCCGCGCATTTCAACGTCATCAAGGGCGGCATCGAGCAGCGCCTCGCCACCGCCGCGCGCGAGCAGCCTTGGAGCTATGGTCTGGCGACCGCGCTGATGGCCGTCTTTCTCGGCTGGATCGCGACGATCATCTTCCGGCGCGACTAGCGCCCGCAGCGCTCGCCCGGCACCCGCCAGACGCGGTCGCGCCCCAGCACATGCGCGACGACGGCGCGTGTCGCGAAGACGGGCGCGAAGGCCGGGTGGGCGATGTCGAGCCCGCCGGCCAGCGCGCCGAAGGCCGGCGCGACGCATCGCGCTCCGTCCGTCACGAAGCAGCGCGCCCGCGTCGAGCCGCCGGCGCCGGCGACGCGCGCGACCGGGTGCAGATGGCCGGCGATCTCGCCCTCGGCGCGGCCATGCCTCGGCTCGTGCCTGAGCGTGATGCGCCCGAAGGCGAGTTCGGCGAGCGACTGCCCGCCGGCGCCGACGGGCGGGCCGGGATCGTGATTGCCGGCGATCCACAGCCAGTCGCGTCCCGCCTGCATCGCCGCGAGCGCGGCGCGCTCGGCCTCGCGCAGGCGCTCATGCGCGTTCGGATCGTGAAAACTGTCGCCGAGCGCGGCGACGCGCGCGGGCCGCCAGCGCGCGACGACGGCGGCGAGCCGCGCCAGCGTCGCGGCGGTGTCGTAGGGCGGCAGCAGCATGCCGCGCCGCGCGAAGCTCGAGCCTTTCTCCAGATGCAGATCGGCGACGATCAGCATCCGCTCGCCAGGATGGTAGAGCCCGCCGGACGGGTCGGCGAAAAACTCCTCGCCGGCGAGACGGATCAGCGCGTGCCGCATCGCCTCCGCCTCATCTCGCGCCATCCCACGGTTCACCCGTCGCCTCCTCGATCAGCGTCTCCGCCGCCTCGGCGAGCAGAGCCTCGCGCGCCTCGCCGGCGACCGGCTCGCGGCCGATGTCGAGCAGCACGGGCACGGCGAGCGGCGAGACGCGATCGAGCCTCTTATGAATGATTCGCCCGCGCACGCGCGACAGCATTTCGGCGAGCCGGTCGAGATCGAGCAGACCGGTCGAGGCGTCGGCGCGCGCCGCGCGCAGCAGGATGTGATGCGGCTCGTGCCGGCGCAGGACGTCGAAGACGAGATCGGTCGAGACCGTCACCTGCCGCCCGGTCTTCTCCTTGCCGGGCGAGCGCCGCTCGACGAGGCCGGCGACGATGGCGCAATTGCGGAAGGCGCGCTTCATCATGGCGGACTCGTCGAGCCATTCCTCGAGGTCGTCGCCGAGCATGTCCTGCGCAAACAATTCGTCCAGCGAGACGAGGCCGGACTCGAATCGCGCGCCGGGATCGGCGCGGAGCCAGATCGCCAGCGAATAGTCGCTGGCGACGAAGCCGAGCGGCTGCAGCCGCGCCCGCTCCATGCGCCGCGTCAGCAACATGCCGAGCGTCTGATGCGCGAGCCGCCCCTCGAACGGGTAGCACACGAGATAGTGCCGCCCCCCGCGCGGAAAGGTCTCGACGAAAAGGCCCTGCTCGGGCGGCGGCGCGGAGCGCAGCGCCTGCATCTGCAGCCAGTCGCGCACCTGCTCCGGCAGATGCGTCCAGCGCGCCGGATCGGCCAGAAGCTTTCGCACGCGCGCGGCGAGATAGGTGGAGAGCGGAAAGCGCCCGCCCGCATAGGAGGGCACTTTCGGCGTCTCGTTCGATGAGCGCGTCACCAGAGCCTCGTTGTCGACGACGCCCTGCAGGGCGAGGATTTCGCCGCCGAAGACGAAGGTGTCGCCGGGCGAGAGCTGTTCGATGAAATATTCCTCGATCTCGCCGAGCACGCGCCCGCCGCGGCCGACGACGCCGGAATAGCCGCTCTCTGTTTTCGCGGATGTTCTGCGCGCGCGGGTGAGGCGCACCTTCAGCATCTCGGATTCAACGATCGTGCCGACATTGAGCCGATACTGCTGCGCGACGCGCGCATTGGCGATGCGCCACAGCCCGTCCGTCGTCTGGCGGATCTTGGCGAAGCGCTCGTAGCCGCCGAGCGCGTAGCCGCCCGTCGCGACGAAATTCAGCGCCGCGTCGAAATCCGCGCGCGAGAGCGCCGCGTAGGGCAGGGCGCCCGTCACTTCGGCGTAAAGCGCGTCGGCCGAAAACGGCGCCGCGCAGGCCATGCCGAGAATGTGCTGGCACAAGACGTCGAGCGCGCCGGCGCGCGCGTGCTGCGCGTCCTGTTCGCCCGCCTGCGCCGCGGCGATGGCGGCTAGGCACTCCAGCGCCTCGAAGCGGTTGGCCGGCACCAGCAGCGCGCGCGAGGGATCGTCGAGCCGGTGATTGGCGCGGCCGATGCGTTGCAGCAGCCGGCTCGATCCCTTGGGCGCGCCGACATTGACGACGAGATCGACGTCGCCCCAGTCGATGCCGAGGTCGAGCGTCGAGGTGCAGACCACCGCCTTCAGGCGCCCCGCCGCCATCGCCGCCTCGACCTTGCGACGCTGGCCGGCGTCGAGCGAGCCGTGATGCAGCGCGATGGCGAGGCCGTCCTCGTTGATGCGCCAGAGCTGCTGGAAGATCGCCTCGGCCTGCGAGCGCGTGTTGACGAAGACGAGCGTCATCTTCGCCGCCTTGATCCGCGCATAGATCTCGCCGATGGCGTGCAGCGCGGAATGGCCGGCCCAGGGCAGGCGCGCGCGCGTCTCCAGCATCGCGATGTCGGGATCGGCGCCGGCGGCGGCGGTCGCCACGGCGGCCTCGGGCGCGCCGTCGCGTTGCGGGCTCAGCCAGCGCGCCAGCTCGCGCGGGTCGAGCACGGTCGCCGACAGGCCCGTCGCCGTCAGCCGCGGCGCGAGGGCGCGCAGGCGCGCCAGCCCCAGCGCCAGCAGGTCGCCGCGCTTGGAGGCGGCGAGCGCGTGCAGCTCGTCGAGAACGACGCGCCGCACGTCCGCGAACAGGGTCTCGGCGTCGGCGCTCGCCAGCAGCAGCGCCAACTGTTCGGGCGTCGTCATCAGAATGTCGGGCGGGTCGCGCCGCTGGCGCTGGCGCTTGGCGGAGGAGGTGTCGCCCGTGCGCGTCTCGACGCGGATCGGCAGGCCCATCTCGGCGATCGGCGTCTCGAGGTTGCGCGCCACGTCCACGGCGAGCGCCTTCAGGGGCGAGATGTAGAGCGTGTGCAGGCCGCGCCGGTTGCGCTTGGCGCGCGTCAGGTCGACCAGCGTCGGCAGGAAGCCGGCGAGCGTCTTGCCGGCGCCGGTGGGCGCGACGAGCAGGCTGTCGCGCCCCTCCTCGGCGAGGCTCAGAAGCGCGAGCTGATGGGCGCGCGGGCGCCATCCGCGCGCGGCGAACCAGTCGGCGAAGGGCGAGGGCAGGGCGGCGCGCATCGCGCCAATGTAAGCCGTGTCGGGCGGTGCGCGAGAGGTCAGCGCGAAAGTCCGCCCTGCGCGGCGAGTTGCGCGGCCGCCGGGCCGAGACAGACGAGCGCGGCGTAGGCCGCGTCGAGCCACCAGCGCCGCCCCCAGCCGAGCAGATGCACGAGGCCGAAGGCGGGCGCGACGAGCAGGCGCTTCAGCGCGCCGAACCGCGCCGAACCCGCCGCCTCCCACATGCCCTGCGCGTCGGCGCCGGAGGGGAAGGCGTTGAGCGCCGCAGAGGCGCCGAGCCAGAACGCCGCCGCCTGCGGCCATCCCCAGCCCTGCTTCGTCAGCAGCGCCAGCGCCGGCGCATAGGCGAGACCCGCGCCGACCAGCGTGTTAAACAGGAAGGGCGCGAGCGCGATCGCCGCGCCGGCGCTGGCGCTGCGGGCGCGCGCATGCACGACGTAGCCCGGCGGGTCGCGCAACTGGAACAGGCGATAGTCGAAGACGCGCGTGCCCGTGAGCGCGCAGGCGAAAAGATGCGCAGCCTCGTGCGCGATCACGCCCGGAAAGCTCGCCAGCCCGACGATCCTGCGCAGCGAGAGCCTCATCCCCGCCGGGCCGTCGCCATGAGGCCCGGCACGTCGGCGCCGCGGTCGCGCCGCGCCGAGATCGGCGCGATGTCGACGGCGCGGAAGCCGGCCTGCGTCAGCGCCCGCCCGAGCCAGTCGGCGGAATGGCCGAAGCGCAGATCGTCGAGCAGGCGCCAGTCGCCGTCCTCCAGCGCCTGCGTCGTGAAGGCGAACGCGCCGCCCGGCGACAGCGCGCGCGCGACCGCCGCGAAGACGGGCGCCAGATCGCCGAGATAGACGAACACGTCGGCGGCGACGACGAGATCGGCCCCGGCCTCCTCTTCAGCGTCGAGAAAGGCGAGCAGGTCGCCCGTCGCCAGCCGGTCGTAGATCGCCTTGGCGCGCGCCGCCTCCACCATGTTCGGCGACAGATCGACGCCGACAAGCTCGTCGCACAGATCGCGCAGCGCCGCGCCGGAGAGCCCCGTGCCGCAGCCGAGATCGAGGCATCGCGCATAGCGGCGTTCGCCGCCCGCCAGAATCGCGGCGCGTAGCAACGCCGGCGCGCGATAGCCGAGCGTCTCAGTCAGATGCGCGTCGAAGCGCGGCGCGTACTGGTCGAACAGAGCGCGCACGAAGGCCGGCGGCAATTCGTCGGCGCGCGCCTTGGTCAGCAGCGCGCGTCGCGCGGCCGCGCCGAACGGATCGTCGGGGCGCAGCGCGACGGCGCGCGCGTAGGACTCGGCGGCCTCCTGCGCGCGGCCGAGCGCGGCCTGCGATTCGGCGAGCCCGAACCACGCCGCGGCGAAATCCGGCGTGAGCTCCAGCGTCTGCGCATAGAGATCGGCGGCCGCCGCATGATCGTCGGCCGCGCGCGAGCCCTCCGCCCAGGCGAAGCGCCGGTCGGCGACGAGATCGCCCGACGTGTGCGGCAGGGCGGAGCGCGGCGGGAAGGGCGGTTGCATCGGCCCAGTCAGCAGCGCCGGCCGGGCCCGTCAAGCCGCGCTCGCCGCCGGAAAGCCAACGGCATGGATTTCGGCGCGTTTTCGGTCATGTGCGCGACGGCACACCGGGCCGGAAAGAGCCCCGCTAATGTCTCCTCACTGCTTCGGCGCTGGGCCCGGAGACGAAACGGAGGAAGGTCATGAAGAAGTTTGTCACGGGCGCCGTCGCCGCCGCCACCCTTGCCGTCACGGTTCTGGCGAGCGCCGCTCCGGCGGAAGCGCGCTGGCGCCACCGCCATCACGGCGGCTGGCATGGCGGCGCGGTCGCCGCCGGCGTGGTCGGCGCGCTCGCCCTCGGCGCGATCGCCGCCTCCGCCGCCCAGCCCGCCTACGCCTGCTCGATCGAGCGTCGCCCGGTCTACAACCGCTGGGGCGACGTGGTGGGCTGGCGCCGCGTCCGGGTTTGCTGAGCCCGCATAATTTGCGAAAGCGCCAGCGGGTCAACGAGCGCCCCCCTCTCCCGACTGGCCGCCTGGCCCCGCTCCACACCGGAGCGGGGCCTCTTCGTTCTTGGGCCCGACGCATCCGGGCCGAACGGCGCCGACGCCCCGGCGGAACCGCGGCGCGCGCGTCGCGCCGCCTTCACGAATGCGCGAGGCGGGAACCGACCGCCGCCGGCGCGGTTCACCTTGTGCGCGCACGCACAGTCACGCGGCGCGAGGCCCAGCAAAGTCCACACCACGGGACGACATGGACGGCCAAGGCAGAGGCCGCAGGGAGACGACGATGATCCGCTTCGCCAACGCTCGCATTTCGGGACTGCTGCGCGGCGCCGCCGTCGCCGCCGTGCTGGCGGCGGTCAGCGCCGCTGCGGTGACGGGCATTTCCGCTTCCTCGGACGCCTCTCCCCTGACGATCACGCCGAAGCCGCGCATCATCGACGCGCGCGCCCTGTCGACGCTGTCGAACCTGCCGCAGCTCTCCGCCGTCAAGGGCGCGTCCATCGGCGCGGCCTATGGCGAGATGGATGAGGATTGCGCGCGCATCGAGGGGCAGACGACCCTGATCTGCCGGCGCTGACGCCTCGCATCCGCCCGCGCGCCACCCTATCTTCCGAGGATGCGCGCGACCGACCTGCTGACGCCGACGCCCGAAGGGCTTTACTGCCCTCCGGGCGATTTCTTTATCGATCCCGTGCGCCCGGTCGCGCGCGCGCTGATCACGCACGGCCATTCCGATCACGCGCGCGCCGGCCACGGCGCGGTGATGGCGACGCGCGAAACGCTGGCGATCATGGCGATCCGCTACGGCGTCGACTTCGCCGGACGGACGCAGACCGCTCGTCCTGGCGAAACGCTCCGCGTCGGCGAGGTCGACGTCTCCTTCCATCCGGCGGGGCATGTGCTGGGCTCTGCGCAGATCGCGGTGACGAAGGGCGCTTCGCGCGCCGTCGTCTCCGGCGACTACAAGCGCGCGTCCGATCCGACCTGCGCGGCGTTCGAGCCGGTGCGTTGCGATCTGTTCGTCACCGAGGCGACGTTCGGTCTGCCTGTCTTCCGCCACCCGCCGGCGCGGCACGAGGTTGATCGGCTGATCGCCTCCTGCGCGCTGTTTCCCGAGCGCGCCCATCTCGTCGGCGCCTACCCGCTCGGCAAGGCGCAGCGCGTCATGGCGCTGTTGCGCGAGGCGGGCTGGGAGCGGCCGATCTACATTCACGGCGCGCTCGAACGTCTGACCGACTTCTACCGCAGTGAAGGCGTCGATCTCGGCGACGTGCGCAAGGTCGCCGGGCAGGCGCGCGCCGAACTCGGCGGGGCCATCGCGCTCTGTCCGCCGGGCGCGATGCAGGATCTCTGGTCGCGCCGCTTCCCCGATCCGGTCGCCTGCTTCGCCTCGGGCTGGATGCGCGTGCGCGCCCGCGCCCGCCAGCGCGGCGTCGAAGCTGCCGCTCGTCATCTCCGACCATGCGGATTGGGACGAGCTGTGCGCCACCGTCGTCGAGACGGGGTGCGAGCGGCTCTGGGTCACGCATGGCGAGGAGGACGCGCTGGTGCATTGGGCGAGCGCGCGCGGCCTCGCCGCGCGGCCGCTGCGCCTCGTCGGCTATGGCGACGAGGAGACCGCCGAGAGCGCAGGGACGGCGAGCGCGGAGGCCTCCGCGTGAACCGCTTCGCCGACCTGCTCGACCGCCTGTCCTTCGAGCCCTCGCGCAACGGCAAGCTGCGCCTGATGACGGACTATTTCCGTCGCCGGCCCGATCCCGAGCGCGGCTTCGCGCTTGCTGCGCTGACGGGCTCGCTCGCCTTCGCGCACGCCCGGCCCGCGCTCGTTCGCGCCTTGATCGAGACGCGCGTCGACCCCGTGCTGTTCCGTCTGTCCTACGACTATGTCGGAGACCTGTCGGAGACCGTCGCGTTGCTCTGGCCGCGTGCGGCGCCGCCCGAAACAGAGAAGGCGCGCGCCTTCGCGCCGGCCCCTGAGCGACATCGTCGGCGCGCTCGCCGGCGCCGGCAAACGCGATCTGCCCGGCCTTCTCGCCGGATGGCTCGACGCGCTCGACGAGACCGGCCGCTGGGCGCTGCTGAAGCTGATCACCGGCGCGCTGCGCGTCGGCGTCTCGGCGCGCCTCGCCAAGACCGCGCTCGCCGATCTCGGCGGTCGCGACCCCGACGAGATCGAGGAGGTCTGGCACGGCCTGGCGCCGCCCTATCGCGATCTCTTCGCCTGGCTCGAAGCGCGCGGCCCGCGCCCGGCGACCGACGATCCCGCGCCCTTCCGCGCGCCGATGCTCGCCCACCCGGTGGAGGCGGGCGATCTCGCCGCGCTCGATCCGGCCGATTTCGCCGCCGAGTGGAAATGGGACGGCATCCGCGTTCAGGCGATCCGCAACGAGACGGGCGGCTGCGCCGTCGCGCGCCTCTATTCGCGCGCGGGGGAGGACATCGGCGCCGCCTTTCCCGATCTCGTGGAGGCGCTGCACGGACTTTCCGGCGAACGCTTCGCCCTCGACGGCGAATTGCTGATCCTGCGCGAGGGCCGCGTGCAGAGCTTTTCGACGCTTCAGCAGCGACTCAACCGCAAGAGCGTGACCGCGAAGCTGATCGACGAGTTCCCCGCCCATCTGCGTCTTTACGATTGCCTCGCCGAGGGCGGGCAGGATTTGCGCGAGCAGGGCTACGACGCCCGCCGCGCCCGGCTCGCCGCCTTGATCGACCGCCTCGCCCATCCCGCGTTCGACATGTCGCCGCAGTTCGCCTTTTCGAGTTGGGACGACATCGCGCGCCTGCGCGCCGCGCCCGATCACGCGCAGGACGCCGACGCCATCGAGGGCGTGATGCTCAAGCGTCGCGACAGCGCCTATGTTCCCGGCCGCCCGAAGGGCCCGTGGTGGAAGTGGAAGCGCGATCCCTTCAATGTCGACGCGGTGCTGATGTACGCCCAGCGCGGACACGGCAAGCGCAGCTCCTTCTATTCGGACTTCACCTTCGGCGTCTGGCGCGCCGGCGCGACGGGCGAGGAACTCGTGCCCGTGGGCAAGGCCTATTTCGGCTTCACCGACGAGGAGCTGCGCGAACTCGACCGCTACGTGCGCGACAACACGGTCGACCGCTTCGGCCCCGTGCGTGTCGTCGGCCACGGCGCGGAGCGCGGGCTGGTGCTCGAGATCGCCTTCGAGGGCCTCAATCGCTCGACGCGACACAAATCCGGCGTCGCCATGCGCTTCCCGCGCATCGCACGCATCCGCTGGGACAAGCCGGCCGGCGAGGCCGACCGGCTGGCGAGGCTGGAGGCGATGATCGCGGAGTGATCAGGCGCCGCGGTCCGTCGCGACGATGGGCTCGCCCGCGCGCAGCCGCCGTGCGGCGGTCGCGTCGGCCTCGCGCGGGGCGTGCGCGTAGCTTGCCGCCGTCGCCGTCGCGAAGGTGGCGACGGCGGCCGCCAGTGCGGCAAGTCCCGCCTGTTCGGTCGTCGACAGCTCGCGCGTCGCCGCCAGCGTGGCGAGCGCGGCGAACGCGCCGACGAGAAGCCCCGCGGCGGCGTCGCCCGCGCCGACGCGCGGCAGATGCGCCAGCCCGATCAGCGGCGCGAGGCCGCCGCCGGCGAGCGCCAGCGACATGACCGCCATCGTCGCCGGGTCGATCCGCCAGCGCGCCAGCGCCAGCGTCGCCGCGAGCAGACAGACGAGCGCCACGAGCCGCGTCGTCGCCAGCCGCCGGCTGGTCAGCGCCGGCGTCTTGCGCAGCCGGCCCATCGCGTCATGGCCGAGCGCGCCCGCCGCCGCGAACAGGCCCATCGCCGCCAGCGCCAGACTGACGGCCGTCAGCGCCGCGGCGGCGAGGCCCGTCATCGCGCCGCCGCCGCCGGCGGCCTGGCCGTAGCCCGTCAGCAGGAATCCGCCCGTGGCGGTCACGTCGCCCGGTTGCAGCAGGCTGCGCGAGCCGGGGCGCGAGGCGCAGGCGCGCGTCGCCTCCTCGACGCCGCCCGGCGCGCCGCAGATCGCGATGGCCTGCCGGGCGCTCGCCTGCGCCGCCCAGCCGGGCATCCGGTCGATCCGTTCGCCCGACAGCGCGCCGAGCGAGGCGGCCGTCGCCGCCATCGCCACGAAGGCCGCGAATGCGAGCGCCGCGCCCCATGCCCAGGCCGCGACCGCCGCGCCGCGCGCCGCGGCCGCGCCCGGCGCGCCGAAGAACGGCGCCAGAAGCGCGGGGGAGGCGGCTGCGCCGAGGCCGAGCCCCAGCGCGACAACGAGCGAGGGCGGGGCGGCGGCGCTCCAGGCCGCGATCAGCGCCGCCCCGTCGGCGACCGGCCCGTCCGCCCGCCACAAGGCCACGACGCCGGCGCGCCGCGCCACGTTGGCGGCGATGAGCGCGTAGGTCGCCAGTGCAAGCCCGCCGGCGACGGTCGCGCCCCACAATGCGCCGCCGAGCCCGCCGGGAACCAGCATCGCCGCCAGCGTCGCGGCGCAGATCCACAGCGCCGCAGCCGGGCCGACGCCGAGGGCGGGGCCGACGGCGCTCGCCGCCACGCCGAGCCCCGCCAGCGCCGCCGCGCCGCCGGCGAGGGTCGCGAGCGCAACCGCCGCCAGATGCGTCGGCGCGGCCGGAAATCGCGCGCCGACGAAATCCGGCAAAGTGGTCGCGCCCGAGGCGCGCGCCGCCCGCCCGCTCGCCAGCGTCAGCAGCGCGCCGACGACGACGCCGCTCAACGCCTCCATCGCGCCGGCCGTGGCGGCCGGCGGAGCGAACGGCGCCGCCGTCGCCGCCGCGAGCGCGGCGATCGCCAGCCCCGCATAGAGCGCCGGCGCCGCGCGGCCGGCCGCGTAGAAGCGCGACACGCGCATCGCCGCCGCGCCCGCGCCGACGACGATCAGCGCGGCGAGCGCGACGACCGGCCCCAACGCGGCCGCCAGCTGCCCGGGCGCCTGATGCGGTCGAT
>JADJVD010000014.1 GCA_016716745.1 Hyphomicrobiales bacterium | reverse complement strand
CGCGCGTCACGCAGGCTGTCGCGGTGAGCGGATAGGCGCCGGTCTCGACGAGCCTGGACGGCCGTCGCGCGTGAGATGATCCATCATCACGAAGATCGTCTTGGCGCCGATGGCCAGATCCATCGCGCCGCCGACGCCGGGGATCGCGCCCGGCTCGCCGGTGAACCAGTTGGCCAGATCGCCCCGCGCCGACACCTGAAAGGCGCCGAGCACGCAGATGTCGAGATGGCCGCCGCGCATCATCGCGAAGGAGTCGGCGCTGTGGAAGAAGCTCGCGCCCGTCACCTGCGTCACCGGAAACTTGCCGGCGTTGATCAGGTCCGGATCTTCCTCGCCCTTCGTCGGCGCCAGCCCCATGCCGAGCAGGCCGTTTTCCGAATTGCAGGATCACGTCGCAATCGCGCGGCAGATGATTGGCGACGCGCGTCGGCTGGCCGATGCCGAGATTGACGGTCGAGCCCGGCGGAATGTCGCGGGCGATGCGGGCGGCGATTTCTGTCCGACGAATTTCCGCATCGTCCTGGAACCTGCACGACGCGTTGCACGAACACGCCCGGCGTGACGATCGCCCGGATCGAGCGCGCCGGGTTCGACGATCTCGCGCGCCTCGACGATGGTGGTCTTCGCGGCGGTCGCCATCACCGGACCGAAATTGCGCGCCGTTTTGCGATAGACGAGATTGCCCCAGCGGTCCGCGCGCTCGGCGCGGATCAGCGCGAAATCCGCATGGATCGGATATTCGAGCACCTGCTCGCGCCCCTCGAGCATGCGCGTCTCCTTGCCCTGCGCCAGCAGCGTGCCCGCGCCCGTCGGCGTGAAGAAGGCGCCGATGCCCGCGCCCGCCGCGCGCATCCGCTCCGCCAGCGTGCCCTGCGGCGTCAGCTCCAGCTCGATGCGCCCGGCGCGATACAGTTCTTCGAACACGGTCGAGCCGGCGGTCTTCGGGAACGAGCAGACGATCTTGCGCACGCGCCCCGCCTTCAGCAACGCGGCCAGGCCGGTGTCGCCGTTGCCGGCGTTGTTGTTGACGATGGTCAGGTCGCGCGCGCCCTGCGCCAGCAGCGCGTCGATCCGGAGCGAACGGCACGCCGACGTCGCCGATCCGCCGACGAGAATCGTCGCGCCGTCGCGAATGTCGGCGACCGCCGCCTCCGCGCTGGCGACGATCTTGTCGAGCCGCGCAAGCGCCGGCGCGTTCATGGGCTCCTCCCTGTCGCGACGACCGTAACAAAGCAGGCCGCCCCCGCCAATGCGCGCCTCGCGCCGCCTCGCCGTCGTGGCCGGGACGAGCCCGGGCATGGCGAGGGGGGCCGAATGGACGCCGCGGCTTCTCACGCTCCCACCGTGCGCCGTCATGGCCGGGCTCGTCCCGGCCATCCACTCGGCGGCGGCGCGCCACGCCGGCGAACGAGCACAACAGGCGCCGCGTGGATGCCCGGGACAACCCGGGCGCCGACGGAGGCGAATGGACGCCGCCGCTTCTCACTCTCCGCCTTGCGCCGTCATGGCCGGGCTTGTCCCGGCCATCCACGCCGGCGGGCGCGCGGCGCCGCGTGGATGCCCCCGGGACAAGCCCGGGCGTGGCGGGGGAGGCGAATGGACGCCGCAGCTTCTCACGCTCCCACCGTGCGCCGTCATGGCCGGGCTTGTCCCGGCCATCCACGCTCCCTGCCACGCGCCATGCCGGAAGAACGAGCACAACGGCGCGGTGGATGCCCAGGACGACCCGGGCATGACGAGGGGGCGATAGACGCCGTCGCTTTCCGCTCACCCCTGCGGTTCGCACACCACGATCGGCTCGAGCGTCGGCGAGGGTTTGATCGATCCCACTTCGCGGAATACGAGTCCCGTGCAGGCGGCGACCGTCCCCGGCCCCACCGCGATCGCCGTGCCGAACAGCTTGTTCGAGCCTTCGAGCTTCTTGGCCGTGTTGATCGGTTGGCCATAGGCCGTGTAGTCGAGCTTGCGCGCGCCGCCGACGTCGCCGACGATCGCGCGGCCGGTTTCGACGCCGATGCGCGCGTGCGCCCGAGCGCGACGCGCGTCGGCAGGTCTTCGCTGCGCATCGCCTGCGTCGCGTCGCGGATCGCCAGCGCCGCGCACGGCGCGGCCCGGCGTGATCGTCGAGATCGAGCGGCGCGTTGAAGAAGCCAGCACCGCGTCGCCGACGATCTTGTCGACCGTGCCGCCATGCGCGACGACGATGCGCGTCACGCGGTCGAGATAATCGTCGAGCAGCGCGATCAGCTCGGCCGCCGTCACGCGCCTCGGTCAGCGCGGTGAAGCCCTCGATGTCGGTCGTCAGCGCGGTGAGGATGCGCTCCTCGCCGCCGGGCCGCAGACTGTCAGGATCGGCTGCGATGCGGCGCACCACTTCGGGCGACAGATGCTGCGCGAAGCGCGCTTCGAGCGCGCGCCGCTGGCGCCGCTGGGCCGCCGCCGCGGCGAGCGCCGTGGCGAGGAAGGCGGCGAAGGCGGCGAGCGCCGGCGTCGCGCCGTCGAGCAGCAGCCCGCGCGTGCGCAGCAGCCACAGGGTCGCGCCGACCCAGCCTGCCGCGAGCGCCAGCGCGACGCCCGCCGCCATTTCCGGCGCCAGCGTCAGCGCCGCCGCCATCGCCGCCGCGCCGAGCAAGGTCACGCGCCGCCGCCTCGATCGCGCGCGCGCTCCGGCCGCACGGCGTAGACGCCGTCGACGAGCCCTGCTCCGCGACGTCGGCCTGAATCTGCACCGAGGGCATGAACGGTTCGACCGGCGTCGTGCGCGGCCCGCCCGCCTCCGGCGCCGAGGCGCCGATCAGCACGATCTTGCCCGACAGATCGACGGCCTCGCCGTCGAGCAGCCGCGCCGCCGCGATGGTGCGTCGCGCGCGGCGCTCGGGGCTGGCGAAGCGCAGCCGCAGCAGGCCGGTTTCGGGCAGCGGCGCGACGACCTCGCCGAGCCGCAACTGCTGGCCGCGTTCGCCCTTGCGCGATTCGATCAGCGGCGTCGGCTCGCCCTGGGCGACGCGCACGGCCTCCGTCGCCAGCCCGGCGAACAGCGCGCCCCCGCCCCCCGCCAGCAGCGGCGCGGCGCGCACCACGCCGTCGGGCGCCGGCAGCGTCAGCGCGCCGACGCTGCGCGCCTTGTCCGACAGCGCGACGGCGGGCGGCGCCAGCCCGGCCGTCACCATCATTTGGTCGAGTTGCGCTGGGCCGGTGGCGACGATCGACAGCCCGTCGAGCGCCGCGCGCGCGCCGTCGGGGTCGAGAATGGCGCCGATGACGCTGGGCGTTCCGGCGAGCGCCTCGGCCAGCGCCGCGTCGCCGCCGCCGGTCTCGCGCAGCAGCGCGTCGAGGGCGACGACCTTGGCCGCCGCCGCGCCCGGCCGCGCGCGCACGAGCTCGGCCAGCCGGTCGCGCGGCCAGGGCCAGGGCCGAAACGGTCGAGCGCCGCGCGGTCGATGTCGACGACGGCGACGCTGTCGGTCTTCGGCTCCCGCGGCGCGGCGGCCAGCGCCCAGTCGAAGGCGGCCTCGCGCAATTGCTGCGGCAGGCTCGCCTCGCTCAGCGTCGTCGCCAGCGCCGCGGCGAGGATCGCCGCGCCGAACGCCGCCGGCGTCAGCCGCCGCCGCCAGATCCGCCATGCCGGGTTGCGTCGTTTCATCGACGCACGATGTCACATCCGGAAATCTTCGCCGAGATAGAAGCGGCGGACGTCGGGATTGGCGATGATGTCCTCCGGCCCGCCTTCGGTCAGGACATGGCCGGAATGGATGATATAGGCGCGGTCGATGAGGCCCAGCGTCTCGCGCACATTGTGGTCGGTGATCAGCACGCCGATGCCGCGCTCGGTGAGGTGGCGAACGAGCTGCTGGATGTCGCCGACGGCGATCGGGTCGATGCCGGCGAAGGGCTCGTCGAGCAGCATGAAGGAGGGACGGCCGGCCAGCGCGCGCGCGATTTCGCAGCGCCGCCGCTCGCCGCCCGACAGCGCGATCGAGGGCGATTTGCGCAGCCGCTTGATGTCGAATTCCTCGAGCAGCTGGTCGAGCTGCCGCTCGCGCGCCTCGCGGCTCGGCTCCGTCACCTCCAGCACGGCGCGGATGTTGTCCTCGACGTTGAGGCCGCGGAAGATCGAGGCCTCCTGCGGCAGATAGCCGATGCCGAGCCGCGCGCGCCGATACATCGGCAGCGCGGTGACGTCGAAGCCGTCGAGCTCGATCTGCCCCTTGTCGGGCCGCACGAGGCCGGTGATCATGTAGAAGACGGTCGTCTTGCCGGCGCCGTTGGGGCCGAGCAGGCCGACCGATTCGCCCCGCCGCACGTTCAGGCTGACGTCTTCCACCACGGCGCGCGCCGTAGCTCTTGCCGAGATTGTGGACGGCGAGCCGGCTGTCGGCGGCGGCGGGCGACGTGTCGCCCGCCTGCTGCGCCGCGGGCGCGCGGGCGCGGGGGAGGGCGCTGGGCCTCGACGCGTCCGCCTCGATCCTGGCTTCGCTGCGCGCGCCGAAGCCTGGACGCGGCGGCGGCCAGACGGGCGGACAGATTGTCGTGGGGAAGCTTGACGGCCAAGGACGATCCTTCGGGGCGCGGGTCAGGCGCTTGGCTAGCGGCAAAGGGCCGGCGACGCAACGGCGCCGGTCCGGCCGCGCGCGCCGCGCGTCAGGGCGTGCGTTTGGGGCCGAGATCGGTCGGCTTGCCGGGCGAGGGCGCCGCGGCCGCCGCGGCGGGTTTGCCGCCCGCCTTGTCGCCCGATTTGCCGCCGCCTTTCGCCGGGTCGCCGTCCTTTGCGCCGGAGCCGGGCACGAAGATGCCCCTACGCGCTTCTTGCCGGCGCCCGATCCCACCACCGCCTGCTTGGTGTCGAGATCGTAGACCAGCCGCTCGCCGGTCGTGATGTTGGGCCCCTGCGCCAGCGTCACGTTGCCGATCAGGTAGACCTTGTTCGACGCCTTGTCGTATTCGCCGCGGTCGCCCGTGCCGATCTGGTCCTTCTGGATCACGGTGACGGGGCCGGTCGCCTCCATGCGGCGGATCTGGCTGTTGCCCGAGGGCGTCCCCGACGCCGCGTTGGCGGCGGGGGCGGCGGCGCCCTTCTCGTCGCGGTTGAGGAAGATCGTCAGCGCGCTGGCGCGCAGCGACGTCTCGCCCTGGATGACGACGACGTCGCCCGTGTAGACGGCCTTCTGGTCCTTGTCGAACCACTCCAGCCGGTTGGCCTCGATGTTGACCGGCTCCTTCGAGTTGCCGCCGGGCAGGATCGCGACGCCGCCCTTGGGCGCTGCCTTGGCGGCGGGCGCGGGCGTGGCGGCCGGGGTCGCCGCCGGCTTGGCGGCCTGCGCGAAGGCGCCGGCCGAGCCCAGCAGCCCGATCCCGAGCGCGGCCAGCGAGGCGAGCCGGTGCGGCGCGCGGATCATGGCGAGGTTCCTTTCAATTGGGCGGCGGCGGCGTCCTGCTCGTTTTCGGGCAGGATCTGCGTGCGCACGCGGCCCTCGAAGACGAGTTGCTTGCCGCCGTCGGCGACGCGCATCGCGTCGGCCTTGATCGTGCTGTTGCGCACCAGCGCGGTGACGGGGTCGGTCGAGACCAGCGTGCCGGCCTTGAAGTCGATCAGCGCCGAACCGAGCTGCACTTCGTAGCCGGAGTCGGTTTTCATCCGCACGTCGTTGCGCAGCTCCATCGTCTCTTTCGCGCTGTCGTAGAAGCCGGTGCGCGCGGTGACATGGCCGACGCCGTGGTCGGCCATCGCGATGCGGGCGTCGAGTTCGACAAGTTCGATCACATTCGGCTTCTTCAGATCCTGCACCGCCGAGCGGGCGGTGACGTCATAAGGCTTGGAGTCCCGCCGGAAGCCGCTGAGCTTTGGCAGGTCCATGGTCACGCGCGAGCCGCTGACGCCGATCGAGCCGAGCGACACCTGCTCGGGCAGCCGCCGGAACGGATCGAGCCAGGCCACCGCCGCCAGGCCGAGCACGCCGAGCGCCGCCGCCGCCACGATCGCGCCGCGCAGGAAGCGCACGCGCGACGTATGGCGGCCGGCCGCCGCGAAGGCTTTCGCGCGGCTCGCTTCGAAACGGTCGTCGAAACCGTCCGCCGCCTGCGTCATCGCCCCCGCTCCGCGCCCACCTGTGCGCCCACGTCCGCTCCTTTGGAACCCGCCCCCAGTCCCCGCTGATGCGGGCGCCGCGTGGCGAAAGTTGAGGCGTCGCCGCCTTCAGTCGTCCGTCGGCCGGTCGCGGTGCGAAAAGATGTCGCTTTGCGCCCAGCCCATCAAGTCGAGCCGCGCCCGGGTCGGCAGAAAGGCGAAACAGGCGGCGGCGACGTCGGCGCGCCCCTCGCGCGCCAGCATCGCGTCGAGCTTGCCCTTCAACTCGTGCAGATACAGCACGTCGGACGCCGCATAGGCGAGTTGCGCCTCGGTCAGCGTCGCCGCGCCCCAGTCGGAGGATTGCTGCTGCTTGGAGATTTCCGCCCCGGTCAGTTCGCGCACCAGATCCTTCAGCCCGTGCCGGTCCGTGTAGGTGCGGGTCAGCTTGGAGGCGATCTTGGTGCAGTAGACGG
>JADJVD010000013.1 GCA_016716745.1 Hyphomicrobiales bacterium | reverse complement strand
ACTTCGCGCGGCATGTAGGTTTCGTCGTGCTTGGCGAGAACGGTCGTCGCCGTGAACCGGTCCGCCGATTCGAGGACGCCCTCGGCGACGACGCCCTGCCCTTCGCGAAACAGGCCGGGCAGCAGGCCGATAGGTGATGGCGAGTTCGCGAGTCGTGTCGGTGATGGCGAAGGGGACTTTCTGACCGGCTTTCTTCACCGATCCCTGCTTGACCAGCCCGCCGACGCGCAGGCGCGCCCGGGCGCCACGTTCTTCTCGACGATCTCGGCGGGGCTGAAGAAGTAGGTCACATTGCTGCGCATCGCGAAGAGCACGAGGCCGATGGCGACCGCGACGACCGCGAGCGACGAGCCGATGAGCGCCAGACGTCTGCCCTTGCGTGTCATGTCATCCCTCGAGGCCGAGTTCACGCGCCAGCGCGTCGAGCGCGCCGACGGCCTTCGCATCCGCGGCGAGCGCCTTGCGCGCCTCGCCCAGCGCCGCTTTCGCCTTGTCGGGTTGGCTGAGCACGCGCGCGCGCGCACGAGCTTCATCCATCCGTCAAGATCCTGGCCATTTTCCGACAGGCGCGCGGCCAGACCTCGACCATCGAGCGGATCGCCGTCTGCTGCTGATCCTTCGGCAGGGCGGCGATGCTGGCCGCCGCGCCGGCGTCGAGGTCGCGCCCTTCAGCGCCGCGATGCGTCGGCGGACGCCGGCGACGGCGAGTTCGTTCGCGCCGGCGCCGGCGAGGATGCGTTCGTAGAGCGCGACCGCCCTGGCCGGATCCTTGTCCTGCTCGGCGGCGAGGGCGAGATAATAGAGCGTGCGCGGGTGGGCGGCGTCGAGCGCCAGCGCCTTCTCCAGCGTCTGCCGCGTCTGCGCGGTGACGACACCGTTCGCGGCGAAGATATCGGCTTCGGCCACGCCGGACAGACGCTCCGGCGTTTCGCCCAGCAGCCGCGCGGCCTCGCTGAAGGCGCGGGCGGCGTCGCCATAGCGCTGCATGCGCATATAGACCGGCCCCAACGCCTCGAAACCGCGACCATCCTCGGGGTTGCGCCGCAGATGCTCTTCAACCCTGGCGACCGCCGTCTCGATGTCGATCTTGGCGGGATCGGTCGTCTGCCGCGCGGCCAGCGGCAGATCCGGCGCTCGGGGCGACCGAGCCGCAGATAGACGCCGACCGCCAGCGCCGGCGCCATGAGCACGAGCGCGAGCGCCGCGATCCGCCGGGCGGAGCCGGACGACTGTCCCGGGCGACGGCCGGCTCGTGCGTCGGGAGCGGCCGCCAGAAGCCGCCGCGCCGCTTCGGCGCGGGCGGCGTCGGCGTCTTCGGCCGTCAGCAGGCCGCGGCCGAGATCGCGTTCGATTTCAGCGAGCTGGTCGCGATAAAAGGCCGCGTCCGTGCGCCCGCTCGACGGCGCCGAATCGGCGCGGAGGAGCGGAATGAGCACGCCCGCCAGAGCAGCGGCCGAAAGCGCGGCGAACAGAACCCAGATCATGGGGCCGAGATAGAGACCAAAGACCGGCTTGGGAGGGACGACGCGTCGCAGCCCGTCCGCCGCCCTGTCTCCAGCTCACGAAGCGCCACCCCGTCGCCGCGTCCCGGCAGGCGGAGTCCCTTGCCGGACCGCGGCCGGCCGGCGACGTAGGCCGTCAGCGCGTATTCGCGGCAGGCGCCTCGGCGCGGGTCTGCTCGGCGCCTGGCTCGACGAAGCCGAACGCGCCTTTGGGGCCGCCCCGCCAGGTCTTGCGCTGGCCGGCCTCCAGCGCGGCGATCTCGGCGTTCAGCGCCGCCTCCCTGTCGGCGTCCGTCAGGCCCGGCCCGAGCGGGCCGGCCAGCACGCCGGCCACCGCCGGGCGGGAGGGCGCAGGCGCGGGCGCGGGCGCGGCCGTCTGCGGCGGGCTTTCGCCGGCGCAGGCGGCCACAAGGATCGTCAGGCTCAATGAGGTCACAATGCGCAGCATGGCCCGCCTCGTCGCAGTGCACGGCCCGCACATTAGGCGCCGCGGCGCCGCCCGACAACGGGCCTCATGTCGCCGGCAGAGTGAGCCGCGCGCGCAGGCCGCCGAGCGGGGAGTCCTCCAGCGTCAGAGCGCCGCCATACAAGGCCGCCAGATCGGTGACGATCGACAGGCCGAGGCCGGAGCCCGGCTTCGATCTGTCGAGCCGGCGTCCGCGCTTGGTCGCCTCGGCGCGCTGCTCGGGGCAGGCCGGGGCCGTCGTCGTCGACCATGATGTGGAGATAGCGTCGCTCGTCGGCGCCGTGGCTGCGCCGCCCGGCCACGATGCGGACGCGCTGGCGCGCCCATTTGCCGGCATTGTCGACAAGATTGCCCAGCATCTCCTCGGAGATCCTGCTTCTCGCCGCGAAAGCGCAGATCGTCCGCCACCACATGCGCGAAGACGCGGTCGTCGTCGCGATGAATCTTCTCGAAGGTGCGCACCAGCGCTGCGGCGACGGGCTCGACCTGCGTCGCCACGCCGACGGCGCCGGCGCGCGCGGCGGCGCGGGCGCGGTCGAGATGATAGGTGACCTGCCGCGTCATCACGTCGATCTGCTCGCGCACCTTTTCGGCGAAGGGCGCGTCGCTGGCGCGGGCTTCGTTGAGGATCACGCTGATCGGCGTCTTGAGGGCGTGCGCGAGATTGCCGACCTGGGTGCGGGCGCGCTCGACGACTTCGCGATTGGCGTCGACCAGCAGATTGAGTTCGCCCGCCAGCGGCGCGATGTCGGCGGGAAAGGCGCCGCGGATCTTGTCGCTCTCGCCGCGGCGGATCGCGCCGACGCCCTCTCGCAGCTTGCGCAGCGGCTCGAGCCCGTAACGGACCTGAAGCGCGGCGGTGCCCACCAGCGACAGCGCCAGCACGGCGAAGGTCAGCCCAAGCGCCCATTCGAAGCTGCGCACCTGATTGTCGACTTCCGCCGCGTCGGCGGCGACCTGCACGAGAAAGCGCCCCTCGTCGCCGACGTCGATGTCGCGTTCGAGCAGGCGCAGGCGACGATCGTCGGGGCCCTCGACATAGCCGCGCCGCTCGGTCGAGGCCGAGGGGCCGGCCGCCAGACGCGGCAGCCGCGCCGCGAAGAGCGAGCGCGAGGCGCGCAGATCGACAGGCTCGACATCGAGGCGCGTGACCTGCCAATACCAGCCCGAGCGCGTCAGCTCGAACTGCGGTTCGCCCAGCTGGCCGGGCGACAGCTTGAGATCGTCGCCCGGCGTCGCGACGTCCGAAACGATGGCTTTGAGATAGACGCCGAGACGCTCGTCGAGCGCGCGCTCGGTGACGTCGCGATAGACCGTCGTCAGCGCAGCGCCGGCGATCATCAGGATGAGCACGCTCCAGAAGGCGGCCGAGACGAACAGGCGCTCGGCGATCGACCAGCCCGCCCGACATGGTGCATCAGGTAGGACAGCAGCCGGTATTCATGCGAGGTCAGCTTGACCGGCGCGCCGTCGACCATGACGCGGCCGGCGCGGGTGTCGAGCCGCACCGCGCCGCAGACGAGATCGGCCGAGGCGTGGCCGGCGGCGCGCCGCAGCGCGCGCAGCCGGGCCAGGATCTCCTCCATGAAAGGGCTTGGGGACATAATCGTCGGCCCCGGCGTCGAAGCCCTTCACCTTGTCGCTCCAGCGGTCGCGGGCGGTGAGGATGAGCACCGGCATCCGGCGACCGGCCTTGCGCCATTCCTCCAGAACCGAGATGCCGTCGCGCTTGGGCAGGCCGATGTCGAGGATCACCGCGTCATAGGGCTCGGTGTCGCCGAGAAAATGGCCTTCCTCGCCATCATAGGCGCGATCGACGGCGTAGCCCGCCTGTTCGAGCGCGGCGACGATCTGACGATTGAGGTCGCGGTCGTCTTCGACCACCAGCAGACGCACTGCGGAACTCCCTGATTGCCGACGCGATCGGCGGCGCGGTCAATTGTCCGCGGGCGAGCCTACGACCTTTCCGCTGGCGGCGTCCACGAACACCCGCAGCACGCGGCCGTCCGAGCGCAGAAGCGTGATCTCGTAAACGAACTCATCGTCCCAGCGGCAGAGCCGCGCGCCCAGAGGCTCGGCGCGCGCGGCGCCCGCCGCCTTGCCGAGCGTCTCCCGCGCGCCGGCGAGGCGGTTCGCGGCGATGACGTCCAGCGTCTCGCCCGGCGTCAGGCACTGGCGGCGGGTCGGCTGGGCGACCGACGCGCCGGCGCTCGCCGACACGAGGGCCAGGAGCAGACTTGCGATGACGAGGGCGCGCGGCCTGGCGGACGACATGGCCGAACTGTGGTCGAGGGGCCTGAACCACCGATGAACGCGCGCCCGGGCCTCAGGAGCGGGCGCCGACAGGGCCGTCGGTGGCCGCGCGCAGCGCCATGTTGGCGAGCGAGATGGCGGTCAGCGCCCAGCCCGCCTGGGCGGAGCCGAGGATGCTCACCCAATCGACGGATTCGGCGAAGCCCATCATCGCGATGGCGGCGTTGAAGGCGAGCGTGCGATAACCTTTCATGCGTCACTCCTCTTGCTGAAAGGGGATGCGAGCGCGCCGAGCATGCGGCGCGCGAGGGAGGCGCGTCGCCGGCGCGGCGGGCGGGGGTCGCGGCGGGCGCAGGCCGCGACCAGCGCCGCGTGATAGGCGCGGGCGAGATCGGCGATGGCGGCGGCGCGATCGGTCCCGTTGACGATGCGCCGCGCGCCGACCCAGTCGGCCCGGCCGGCGTCGAAAAAGTCGTCGAGACGCCGGCCGGTGAACAGTCCGTGCGTCATGCCCTCGAACAGGATCGCGGCGGCGACGCCGGGCGCCAGCGCGCGATCGGGATCGGCGACCAGATCGAGGCCGAGACGATCGCCGAGGCGACGGTAGTTCGCCTTCCAGGTGAGCTGCACATAGCCGCGCCCGTAATAGGCCTTGCCGGTCTCGGGATCGGCGGCGCCGTAAGATTTGCCCCGGCCCCGGCCGATCTCGCGGATCGGCTGCATCGTGGCGGCCGTTTCGTGATGAACTGTCGCGAGCACGTAGGCGAGGCGGCGCGGATCGTCGACGCCGCGGCGGCGCGCCGCCTCGAGCAGGACGTTCAGCCCCTCCACCTGAAAGCGCTTGAGCCGCCCGCCGAACGGGCGCGCGCGGACGGCCGCGAAGAAGATCGCGCGATCGAGCATGGTCCCTCTCTCCTTGTGCGAAAGCCGCGTCAGGCGGTGGCGATGATCCAGACCTCGCCGGCGGCGCCGGCGCCGCCGGCGCCCGACGTCGCGGTGTTGCGCGTCGCCCCGCCGCCGCCGCCGCCGCCGCCCGGCCCGCCGCCGGGGCCGCCCGCGCCGCCATTGGCCGCCGCGCCGCCGCCCCCGCCGCCGCCGCCGCCGCCGCCCAGCCCCATCGTCCAGGCCTTGGCGAAGCCTCCCGCGCCGCCGAGGCCGGCCGCCCCGCCCGCGCCCCCCTGCGCCCGCCGCGAGGGCGATTGCGCATAGGCGCCGAAGCCGCCGGCCCCGCCCGCCCGCGCGACGCCCGCCGTATCGAGGCCGCCGCCGCCGCCGCCGCCGCCCGACAACATCGCGGACGCGGAGCCTGCGGCCGCGGTCGCCGTCGCCGAGGAGGCGCCGCCCGCGCCTTCGACCTTCGGCCAGCTGTAGATCTGCGCGGCGCCGCCGGCGCCCGAGGTGGTTCCGCCCGCGCCGCGATTGCCGCCGTAGGCGACGAGCAGGACATCCGCGCCGTTGGCGACCTGCGAGGCGCCGCCGTCGCCGCCCGCATTGCCGTTGGCGGCGCCCGTGACGCCGACGCCGCCCGCGCCTGCCGCCCCGACCGTCACCGTCAGCGATGCGCCCAGTTCGGCCGCGTCGAAGACCGCGTCGACCCTGCCGCCCGCGCCGCCGCCGCCGCCGCCGAAGCGCGCCGCCGTCGCGTCGCCGGCGCTGGCCTGATCCGCCGCCGTTGCCGCCGCCGATCGCGACGATCGCGATCTCGCGCGCCCAGGCCGGCGGCGCATAGACGCCACTTCGCCGTGAACACCGTGACGCCGCGCGGCGCGGCGATCGGGCGAAGGTGGGCGGGGCCGTTGGCGCGATCGACGGCGAACACTGCTCCACGAAACGCCGTCAGCCGAGACTTTCCAGGCGCATGCGTCGTCGGCGCCGACCAGACCGAATTCGGCGCGGCCGGAGAAGCCCTGCTGAAACAGCAGCGAGGCGACACCGCCGGCGGTCTCCTTGTTGAACTTGACCCGCAGTTCGCCGCTGCCGCCGGCCCCGACGGCGCGGGCGTCGAACAAGGCGTCGTTCAATTGCGCGAGAAACGGATTGGAGGCGCTCGCCGCCGTTCCCACGCCGATGGCGGCGAAGGTCGAGAGGCTCGCAAACAGCGTCTCGATCGGCGCCCAGGCGCCGGCGGCGCGCACGAACACGCGCTGCTCGGCTTCGACGAACACAATCCAGCCGTTGCGCGGCGCGAGGAACGCGAAGGCGCCATCGTCGAAGGCGGCGATCTCGCCAGCGTGATACCTGGCAAAGACGCGCCGCTCGCCGCGACGTCGACGAGATAGCGCGCGCCTTCGGCCGGGGCGGCGGGCGGCGCCGCGCGCCGCTCCAGCGCGGCGAGCTGCACGAGCGCATCGAGGCGGCGCAGCGCCTCGTTGTGCGTGACGTGCTTCTGCGCCTGCGCGGCGTCGAGATAGGGCAATTGCAAAACGCGTCGTGTCGGCCGCGAGGCGTCCTCGCGAAAGAGTGTCGGATCAGAGAACCGGAAGGGTCGCATCGAGCGCGAAGCCGGCGATTATGTGGCGCTCAGCTGGCGAATGCGCAGCGCCAGCGTCGTCGCGGCGCGCCGAAATCGGCGAGTTCGTCAGCGCTCGCGTAGAGAGCCGTCGTCGCGCCGGACGAGGCGGCGCATCGCGCGCCGGCGCGCGCACCTCGACTTCGTAGGCCTCCGTCGCCTCGCCGAGCGGAATCTCGAGCGCAGCCCAGGCGTCCGCGTCGAGGCGGCCGCGCCGGATGAACGAGATCGCGACGCCCTCGGCCGCGGCGCGCGCGCGCGCACCGGCGCGTAGGGTCAGCGCCCGCGCCGTCGGCGTGCGTGACGAATTTCGACGCCGACGGATCGGCCGCATCGAGCGCTGGCCGCGCCAGACGCGATAGCGCGTCGAGGCGCCGAGCGCCGAAAGTCCGCTGGCGAGCGGCGCGACCGCCCGTCGAGCAGCACCACCGTCGCGCCCGGCGCGAGCAGGCGCGCCGCGAGAGCCCTCGCCGCCAAGGCCGCGCAGGAGGCGTCGACAGCCGCCAGGTCTGCGGGCCGACGAGCTCGGCGGCTGCGAAGGCGAAGATTTCCCAGGGCGCCGTCCGCGCCGCGGGCCGCCATCCGGTTAGCGCCGGCGAGCATCGCGCGCTCGCTGGACGCCGACAGCGCGCCGCCCAGCATGCGGCACGCGCGGCGATGGCGCGCGGTCGATGCGGCCAGACCGGCCCCGGCGGCAGCGGATCGAGCGTCCGCCGACGATGGCGCAGCGCGCCAGCGTGCGGAACGGTCGAACGCGCCGCCGGCCTTCGCGCCAGATCGCGACCGGGCCCGGCCAGGATCGGCGAAGACGGCGACATGCGTGAGCGCGCCGGCGCCGTCGCGATCCACGGCGAGATCGAGCGTTTCGACGCGCGGGGGCCTCCGGCGATGAGCTGGCGCGGCGCGGCGCGTCACGGTCGGTCCTTCGCGCGTCGCGTCGAAGATCGCGGGATCGGTCGCGCGCGCCTCGATGCGGCGGTGACCGCCGTCGACGATGCGCTCGATGCGGCAGACCTTGCCGGTGGTCGCCGGCAGCGTCACGAGGTCGCCGGGCGTCAGCGCCGACGCGACGGCGGCACGGGAACGAGGCGCGATCGCGCGCCGCCCAGAAGTCGTAGAGCAGCGCGTCGAGGCGGCGCTGCGCCTCGCCCGTCTGCATCACGGCGGCCAGATCGTTGCGCGTTTCACGGCGCGAGGCGCCGATCCGGCGCGCGAGGCGACCGTGACGCGGCGGAAATCGACCTCGCCTTCGGTGATCGTGATCGACGCCTCGCGCGGCAGTTCGGTCTCCTGCGCGCGCGTCAGCTCGATGGTCGCGCCGTCGCGGTCGGGGACGCGATTCGTCGTCGGCGAGCGCCGTCACCGCGTAGTGGTCGCGCGCGATGAAGTCGATCTGGCCCGCGCGCGTGCGCGCGTCGAAGCCGAACAGCGCCATCAGCGGCTCGATGGGCCGCGCGGCGACATCGGCCGGTCGATCACGTAGCCGTCGAGATGGCCGTCGACCTCGAGCGCGCCGATCATCGTCGGGGCGACGCCCATGTCGGCGACGATGGTCGGCGACGAGGCGATCGAGCGGCGCGGATTCGACGCGCCCCGTCAGCCAATGCCCCTTGGCCCAGTTGGCGGCGTCGCTCCACGCTCGGCTGAACGGAAAGGCGGGAAACGGCCGCGCGTCCCACGCCCACGCGTGAATGCGCGAGGGCTCGACCATACGCCCGCCATAGATCGGCGACACCGGATTGTCGGCGGCGACGAACAGCGGATGCGCAGGATCGAAATGCGCGAGGATCGCCTCGTTGGCGGCGATCAGCATGAGATCGTCGCGCGTGTCGCGGGAGAAATGCGGCGCGGCGGACTCCGACGACTTCGGATCGGGAAACACATTTGGCTGGTTGGCGCCACGATCGACAGCTGGACAACCGATCTCGACGAGCCAGATCGGCTTCGAGCGCGGCGTCCACGCCGTCGTCGCGGTCTCGACGCCGCCGACGCGCTCCTTGTGCGGGTTGGACCACCAGCCGACGAGATCCTTGGCGCGGAACACCCACGGCTTGCCATAGGCGCCGTCCGTGATCGGCGTGCGGATCTGCGCAGCGCGATCGGCCTCGCTCGCATAGAACCAGTCGAAGTCGGGGCCTGAGGACACGCGCCGCGACAGGAAGGCGCGATCATAGATCGAGCGCGCCTCCTGCGCGTCGAGATGGTCGCGCCCGTCGCGCCAGTCGCCGAGCGGCCAATAGGCGTCGACGCCGATGAAATCGACGGAGGGCGAAGACCACACGACGTCGAGCGGAAAGCGCACTTCCGCGCCGCCGGCCAGCACATGCGCGCCGAATTCCGTCCAGTCCGCCGAATAGGATACTTTCGTCGCCGCGCCGAGGATCGCCTTCGCGTCGCCGGCGAGCTGCGCCAGCGCCTGCGCGGCGGGATAGACGCCGGGCGCCGGAGCGCACGCGCGTCAGGCCGACGAGTTCGGAGCCGATCACAAAGGCGTCGACGCCGCCGGCCTGCGCGCAGAGCGCGGCGTAGTGCAGCGCCATCCGGCGGTACGACCATTCGGAGGCGGTCGGGCGACGCCGAGCCGAAGAAGGCGTCGATCTGCGCCGCGGCGGCGCGCGCTGCGGTCGACGGTGCCCGGCCGGCCGGGCGCAGGGTCGCACGTCACGCGGCCGCGCCAGGGATAGGCGGGCTGCGCGCCGGCGCCGGTCCAGGGATCGGACAGTGCGTTGCCGGCCGGCACGTCCATCATCACGAAGGGATAGAAGACGACGGAGAGACCGCGCTCCTTCAGCGACTGAATCGCCGCGATCACGCTGGCGTCGGACGGCGTGCCGCCATAAGCGGGCGCTCCGCCAGAAAGCGAGGCTTCGCGCGCCGACGCGCGTTCGAGACCGGCGACGCTCCAGACGTCGCGTTCGTCGGTCTCCTGCCGGGTTCGACGCGCGGGGCGATCGTGCAGACGCCGGCGCGCAGGTCGTCGCCGAACCAGGCGACGACGAGCGCGACGCTCGAGAGGGAGGGGCACAGCGTCTGCAAGGCGTCGAGCGAGGCGTGCAGATCCGTCAGCCGTTCGAGTTGATGACGATTTTCGGCGGCGGCTGACGCCGGGTTCCGGCTCGGCGCAGACCAGCGCCCGCGCATAGGCGA
>JADJVD010000012.1 GCA_016716745.1 Hyphomicrobiales bacterium | reverse complement strand
GTCGGCGCGTTGCGAGGTCATCCGAAGGTCTTAGGGCCTCGGCGGGCGGCGCGCCAGACTCCGCCTCTTGATCGTAACGACGGCGGCGCGCACCTTGCGCCGGGGTGAGGAGAACGGGCATGACCGGAACCGCGGAGACGTCGGCAGGGGCCGGTCGCGTGCGCGACTTTCACCAGATCCTGATCTGGCCGTTGCAGGTCATGGTCGCCGACGGCAAGGCCGAGAGCGCCCGCCATTGGCGGCAATTGACCGAGAACGGCGGCTCGGCGGTCTGGCGCGAGCTCGACGACGAATTCACCGCCGACCCGCGCGACTTCCAGGAGCGCCACTATCGCGAGTTCGTCGCCTTTCTGCCGCATGTGCAGCGCTTTCTCTACGGCGAGCGCGCGCATGGCTCGGCCGGTTACGGCGAATCGCCGATCCGCGTGTTCCGCCGTTCGGACATCCGCAAGGCGCGGTTGTGGACGCGGCCCGGCGCGAGCCCCTTCGAGCTCGAGATCGTGCATTGCGATCTCTATTTCTTCTACGACGTCGACGTCGTGATCCTCGCCGTCGAGGTGCGCGGCGCCGATCTCGACCTGGTGACCTGTCAGGATGTGATGCACCGCTTCGGACGCGCCTACCCGGGCGGGTGGACGCCGGACGGCGAGGGCGCCAATTGCATGGCGCGGGTCGAGTGGATCGACGCCGCCGGCGCCGTCGTTTCCGTCTCCGACTACGAGCGGCGCGAGAAATATCTCGCCTCCGTCTGCTCGCATCAGGTCGCGACGATCGCCTCGCACTGGGACTATGTGCTGCGGCCGATGGTGATGAACCAGAGCGAGGAGAAGGGCGCGTTGCGCTATCGCCAGCTCGAATACTATCGCATGCCGCAGATGGCCTATCTCGCGCTCGACAATCCGCGCGCCGTCTCGCGCGTCGACCAGATGCGCCTGGCCTTCGCCGGGCCGCCGGGCGGCGATGCGCCGCTGGCGCAGGCGTTTCTCGGCGATTTCGAGAGCAAGCACGCCTACGACCGCTTCTGGGATCCGGGCCGCGAGGGCTGGACCAACACGCGCGTGCTGTGCTGCGCGCATGCGGTCGTCGCCATCGGCGATGCGAACAGCGCCTTGTTCACCGACCCCGAGCGCGGCTTCCTCTCGCAGTTCCGTCACCAGCTTTTCTACGTCGCGCTGATCGCGCATTTCCATCGCGCCGCGCTGCTCATGCTGTCGGACCGTCTGGTGACGGCGATGAGCCGTCTCGACATTCGCGACCGCGACACGGTGAGCCGGTTCCGCCGCGACGTGCGGCTCAATCACGAGATCTTCCTGCGCTTCACGCACCGCTACTATTTCTCGGAAGTGTCGGATCAGGCGCTGCTGCGCGATCTGTTCCGCATGCTCAACGGGCACCTCGGCACCGGTAAGGTCTACGCCGAGCTGCGCGAGGAAATCCACGACATGAGCCACTATCTCGAGACGGACATGCTGCGCCGGCAGGCCGTCACGCTGCTGCGCCTCACTGTGGTGACCCTGTTCAGCCTGATCGGCAACATCACCACGAGTTTCCTCGGCATGAACCTGTTCAACCACGCCGATCTGTCGACGCTGGAGCGGACAGGCATCTTCCTGTCGGTGTTCTTTCCGGCCGCAGCGCTCACCATGTATGCGATTATGAAATCGCAGCGCCTGTATCTGTTCCTGGATTCGGTGGCCGATCCCAAGGTCGGCCTGTTGCGCAAGGCCGACGCGCTGATCGACGTGTGGCGCGACAAGCCGCACGTCAACCGCTGACGGCGCGGCTCCGCCTCAGGCGATGAGGCTCTGCGCGGGGCCCGCCTCGCGTCCCAGCGCCTCGAGCGCGCGGGCGACGACGCCCTTGGCGTCGAGCCCGGCCTTGGCGTAGAGCCGCTCGGGCTTGTCCTGATCGAGATAGACGTCCGGCAGCGTCATCGTGCGCACGCGCAGCGCGCCGCGGTCGAGCGCCCCGTCCTCGGCGAGCGCGCTCAGCACGGCCGCGCCGAACCCGCCGCTCGATCCTTCTTCGACGGTGATGAGAACGTCGTGCGACTGCGCGAGACGCCGCAGCAGGTCGCGGTCGAGCGGCTTGGCGAAGCGCGCGTCGGCGACCGTCGTCGACAGGCCCATCGCCTTCAGATCCTCGGCCGCCTTGAGGCACTCGGCGAGCCGCGTGCCGAGCGACAGCAGCGCGATGTGCGACCCCTCGACGAGCACCCGGCCCTTGCCGATCTCGAGAACCTCGCCGCGCTCCGGCATTTCGACGCCGACGCCCTCGCCGCGCGGATAGCGGAAGGCGATGGGGCCTTCGTCATAGGCGGCGGCGGTCGCAACCATATGCGTGAGTTCGGCCTCGTCGGCGGCGGCCATCACCACCATGTCGGGCAGGCACGTCAGATAGGCGATGTCGAACGAGCCCGCATGCGTCGATCCGTCCGCCCCGACCAGACCTGCGCGGTCGATCGCGAAGCGCACCGGCAACTTCTGGATCGACACGTCGTGGACGAGCTGATCGTAGCCGCGTTGCAGGAACGTCGAGTAGATCGCGCAGAACGGCTTGTAGCCTTCGCTGGCGAGGCCGGCCGCGAAGGTCACGGCGTGCTGCTCGGCGATGCCGACGTCGAAGGTGCGCGCCGGAAACGCCTTGCCGAACACGTCGAGCCCGGTGCCGGCCGGCATCGCCGCGGTCACCGCCACGATCCTGTCGTCGCGCCTCGCCTCCTGTACCAGCGCATCGGCGAAGACGCGCGTGTAGCTCGGCGCGTTCGCCTTGGGCTTGGCCTGCGCGCCGGTGACGACGTCGAACGTGTTGACGCCGTGATATTTGTCCTCCGCCGCCTCGGCCGGGGGATAGCCCTTGCCCTTCTGCGTGACGACATGCACGAGCACGGGGCCCCGCTCCATGTCGCGCACATTCTTCAGCACGGGCAGCAGATGGTCGAGATTGTGCCCGTCGATCGGGCCGACATAGTAGAAGCCGAGTTCCTCGAACAGCGTGCCGCCGGTCCAGAAGCCGCGCCCGAATTCTTCCGTGCGCTTGGCCTTGTCGTAGAAGAACTTCGGCAGCCGCCGCGCCAGCTGCTTGGCCGTCTCGCGCAGCGAGCGATAGGTGTGGCTGGAGACGAGCCGCGCCAGATAGGCCGACATCGCGCCCGTCGGCGGGGCGATCGACATGTCGTTGTCGTTGAGGATGACGATGAGGCGCGAATGCATCGCGCCCGCGTTGTTCATCGCCTCGTAGGCCATGCCGGCCGACATCGCGCCGTCGCCGATCACCGCGACGACGTTGTTGCGCCCGCCCGAGAGGTCGCGCGCCACCGCCATGCCCAGTCCGGCGGAGATCGACGTCGAGGAATGCGCCGCGCCGAAGGGGTCGTAGTCGCTCTCGCTGCGCTTGGTGAAGCCCGACAGGCCGCCGCCCTGTCGCAGCGTGCGGATGCGGTCGCGCCGGCCGGTGAGGATCTTGTGCGGATAGGCCTGGTGGCCGACGTCCCAGATGATGCGATCGCGCGGCGTGTCGAAGACATAGTGCAGCGCCACCGTCAGCTCGACGACGCCGAGCCCCGCTCCAAGGTGCCCGCCCGTCACCGACACGGCCGAGATCGTCTCGGCGCGCAACTCGTCGGCGAGGCGACGCAGGTCGCTCTCCGGCAGCGCGCGGAGCTGCGCCGGCGTCGGAACCTGATCGAGCAACGGCGTCTTCGTCACAAAATTGCTTCCTGAGGCCGGCAACCTTCACCCTGTCCGAGCGTTTACACGTCGCATGGCGGCAAAACAATGGAGCTTTGCGGTCCGCGCGCGGGCGGGCGGGGTCTGAGGAGGCAACTCATTCGTTTGATTGTGGTTTCAAACCGGATCGCGGGCGCTGGCGGAAAGTCCGCAGCCGCCGGCGGGCTCGCCGTGGCGCTGCGGCAGGCTCTGACGGGGCGCGACGGCGTGTGGCTCGGCTGGAGCGGGGCGGTCTCCGAGGCCCCGGCCGACGAGCCGGTGGTCAAGATGGTCGACGGGGTGGCGCACGCCACGCTCGACCTCACCCCCGCAGACCGCAGGGAATATTACGCCGGATTCGCCAATCGCGTGTTGTGGCCGACCATGCACTACCGCGTCGGCCTGACGCAGTTCTCGCGCGTCGACTACGAGGGCTATCGCCGCGTCAATCGCCGTTTCGCCGCCGCCATCGCCCGCATGGCGCGCCCCAAGGACCTGATCTGGGTGCACGACTACCATCTCATCCCCGTCGCGGCGGAGCTGCGCGCGTTGGGGGTGACGAACCGCATCGGCTATTTCCATCATATCCCCTGGCCGCCGATCGAGGTGCTCGGCGTCTTGCCCGGCGTCGGCCAGCTGATCGAGGCGATGACCGCTTACGATCTCGTCGGCGTGCAGACGGCGGTCGACGAGGGCAATTTCATCCGCGCGCTGCTGCAGGGTGGCCGCGTCTCGCGCGTCGGTCGCGCGTCCTTCTCCGCCGGCGGGCGGACATGCCGCGTCAGGGCCTTCCCCATCGGCGTCGATCCCGGCGCGGTGGAGCGCGAAGCCGCCTCGCCCGCCGGCCGACGCATGTCGAGCGCGATGCGGCGCAGCGTCGGCGGGCGCAAGCTCGTCGTCGGCGTCGACCGGCTCGACTATTCCAAGGGCATCGCCCCGCGCATCGAGGCGTTCGGCGAGTTTCTGTCCCTGCATCCCGAGTGGCGTCGCAAGGTCACCTACGTGCAGATCGCCTCGCCCTCGCGCACCGACGTGCGCGAGTATCGCGACGTCGGCAATCGCGTCGACGAGGCGGTGTCGCGCGTCAACTCGCATCTCGGCGAGCCGGACTGGGCGCCGATCCGCCTCGTCAAGAAGGCCTATCCCTACGCGGCGATCTGCGGCCTCTATCGCGTCGCCGACGCGGCGCTGGTGACGCCGATGCGCGACGGCATGAACCTCGTCGCCAAGGAGTTCGTCGCCGCCCAGACGCAGGACGATCCCGGCGCGCTCATTCTGTCGCGTTTCGCCGGCGCGGCCTTCCGCATGCGCGAGGCGCTCATCGTCAATCCGTTCGATTCCCTCGACATGGTGGAGGCGCTGCGCGCCGCGCTGGAGATGCCGCTGGAGGAGCGCCGCCGCCGATGGATGGCGCTGCGCGCCGACATCGGCCTGCGCGACATCCACTGGTGGACGCAAACCTATCTGCGCGCCCTGACACGGGCGCGATGAGGCCACCGACGCGGCGCGCGGCTCGCCTCGCGCGACATCAAGCAAGGAATGACCGGATGGACGATCTCGACCTCGCCGCCATCGGCAATTGCGCCATCGCCGCGCTGATCGACCGGCGCGCCACCATCGCCTGGATGTGCTTTCCGCGTTTCGACGGCGACCCGCTGTTCGGCGCGCTGCTCGACGGCGGCGTCGATCCGGCGGCGCGCGGCGGGCTGTTCGCGGTCGAGATGCTCGATTGCGTCGAGATCCGTCAGGCCTATCTCGACAATACAAGCGTGCTGGTGACGACCTTCGTCGATCGGGCGGGCGCGGCGGCGGAGCTGACGGATTTCGCCCCGCGCTTTCCGCGCCTCGAGCGCATCTACCGGCCGCCGACCATCGTGCGTCGTCTGCGGCCGCTCGAGGGCAGGCCGCGCATGCGCGTGCGCCTGCGCCCGAGCTTCGACTGGGGCGCCGGCCACGCGCAGATCACGCTCGGCTCCAACCACATTCGTTTCGTCGGCTCGAGCCAGACCGTGCGCGCCACCACCGACGTGCCGATCTGCTATATCGCCGAGGAGCGCCACTTCGTGCTCGACCGGCCGATGTCCATCGTGCTCGGCGCCGACGAGCCCTACGGCGCCGAGATCGAAACGACGACGCGCGAACAGCTCGACAAGACGATCGCCTATTGGCGCGACTGGGTGCATTCGCTGTCCATCCCCTTCGATTGGCAGGAGGCGGTGATCCGCGCCGCGATCACGTTGAAGCTGTGCAGTTTCGAGGAGACGGGCGCGATCGTCGCCGCGCTCACCACCTCGGTGCCGGAGGCGCCGGGCGCCGAGCGCAACTGGGACTATCGCTTCTGCTGGGTGCGCGACGCCTATTTCGTCATCCATGCGCTGAACCGCCTCGGCGCGACGCGCACGATGGAGCAGTACATGCGCTTCATCGGCAATGTCGTCGACGATTGGGGCCGCGACGGCGATCTGCCGCCGCTCTTCACGATCACCCGCGCGCCGCCGCCGGACGAGAGCTTCGCCGCCGCGCTCACGGGTTATCGCGGCATGGGGCCCGTGCGCGTCGGCAACGCCGCGCACACGCAGATCCAGAACGACACCTATGGCGCGATCATCCTCGCCTCGACGCAGTTCTTCTTCGACCGGCGGTTGCCGCGCCCCTCCGGCGCGGCGATGTTCGAGCGGCTTGAGGCGCTCGGCCGCCGCGCGCTCGCCGTGTTCGACCAGCCGGACGCCGGGCCCTGGGAGCTGCGCACCATCGCCAGCGTCCACACGTTTTCGGCGGCCATGTGCTGGGCCGCCTGCCACAGGCTGGCGAAGATCGCGGTCGAGATCGGCCAGCCCGCGCGCGGCGCGGAATGGGCGCGTCACGCCGAGCGTCTTCACGCGACGATTTCGGCGCGCGCCTTCAACGCCCGGCTCGGCCATTTCGTCTCCACGCTCGACGGCGAGGAGCTCGACGCCACCTTGCTCCTGCTCAACGAGCTGGATTTTGTCGCCGCCGACGATCCGCGTTTCGCCGCGACGGTGGACGCCGTCGGCGCGAAGCTGAAGAAGGGCGATCTTCTGATGCGCTATGCGGTGGAGGACGATTTCGGCCATATGACCACGGCCTTCGTCATCTGCGCCTTCTGGTATGTCGACGCGCTGATCGCGCTCGGCCGGCGGGAGGAGGCGCGCGCCATGTTCGAGGCCGCGCTGGAGCGGCGCAATTCCTTCGGCCTGTTCTCCGAGGATGCGAGTCTCGACGGGCGCGAACTGTGGGGCAACTTTCCGCAGACCTATTCGATGGTCGGCCTGATCAACTGCGCGACGCGCCTCGGCCGCACATGGGAGGAGGCGCTGTGAGCCTCACCGCTCCGGCGCGGGGATGAACTCGGTCTCGCCCGCCGGCAACTCCATGCGCCCGCCCCGCCAGTCGGCGCGGGCGGCGGCGATGCGGTCCTTCGACGACGAGACGAAATTCCACCAGATGTGGCGCGGCCCGTCCATCGGCTCGCCGCCCATCAGCATCAGGCGCGATTGCTGCGTCGCCAGAATCGAGATGCGGTCGCCCGGCCGGAACACGAGCAGCCGCCCCGCCGGAAAGCCGACGCCGGCGATGTCGATCTCGCCGGCGACGACATAGACGGAGCGCTCCTCGTGCTCGGCGTCGAGCGGCAGAACGGCGCCCGGCGCCATCACCGCCTCGGCGTAGAAGCATTCGGTCGCCGTCGCCACCGGCGATGTCGCGCCATACATCGAGCCGAGAATGACGCGCACGCGCTTGCCGTCCGCGACGATGCGCGGCAGATCGGCGACGCCCGCGTGGACGAAGGCGGGCGCCGTCTCCTCCAGTTCTTTCGGCAACGCCATCCATGTCTGGACGCCGTAGAGCTTCGGCCCTGCCGCGCGGGCGGCCTCGGGGCTGCGTTCGGAATGCACGACGCCGCGCCCGGCCGTCATCAGGTTCACGTCGCCCGGGCGGATCACCTGATCGACGCCGAGCGAGTCGCGATGGCGGATCTCGCCGTCGAACAGATAGGTCACGGTGGCAAGGCCGATATGCGGATGCGGCCTGACGTCGAGCCCCTCGCCCAGTTGCAGCTCCGCCGGCCCCATCTGGTCAAAGAAGATGAACGGCCCGACCATCTGCCGCCCGACGGCGGGCAGGGCGCGCCGCACCTCGAAGCCGCCGAGATCGCGCGCCCGCGGCACGATCACCTGCTCGATCGCCTCGCAGCTCTTCGCGTCGCCGGGCTCGGGCTCGTGATCGGGCAGGTTCGACATGGGCTTCACTCCTTGTCGAGAGGCGCCGTCCCCGTGGGATTGCCGTCGGCGCCGAGGCGGATGCGCTCGATGCGCGCCTCCGCGTCCTTCAGCAGCGCGTCGCAGCGCGCCTTGAGCTTGCTGCCGCGTTCGTAGAGGGCGATGGATTCGTCGAGTTCGACGGCGCCTTTTTCAAGGCGCGCGACGATGGCGTCGAGCTCCTTCATCGCGGCTTCGAAGCTGAGTTCGCTCACGGGGGTCGGCGCGGCCAAGGCAATGCTCCTGTCGTTGCGCTCGCTTCTAGCACGGCCGCGCCCGTCCGCGTCACTCCGGGTCGGGCGCGCCTTGCGCGCCGGGCGGCGCCGCGAACACGTATTTCTGATAGACGCGGCCGATGCCGATCAGCACGACGCCGAGGCCGATGAAGGAGAGCGCGCGCAGCGGCCCTTCGAGGCCGGCCATGTCGTAGACGAAGATCTTCAGCGTCGCGAGCGCCACCAGCGCCGCCGAGCCGAGCCGCGCCTCGCGCGAATGGCGCAGCACGCCATAGGCGAGCATGGCGAGCCCGAGCGCCAGCCAGACCACGGAATAGGCGTAGAGCTCCGGCTCCGTCGGCTCGCGGCGCAGCGACAGGATCGGCCCCTGGAAGACGAGCCGCGTCTGCAACGTCGCGTAGGCGACGATGAGCACGAGCGCCAGCGCCGACGCGACGGTCTGGTAGGGGCCCGGCCGCCACTTGCGCGCGACGACGGCGAGCCCCACCGCCGCCGCCGCCGGCAGGCCGTAGCCGACCAGCAGCTCGTTGACGACGGTTCCGCCGGCGATGGCGTCGCCGGTGAACAGCGGATTGGCGAAAAGGCCGAGCGCCAGCAGCGCCGCTCCGAGCGAGATCGCGCCGGCGACGAGCGTCGCCGCCTTGAAGATCGGCGAGGGATTGCGCCCGCCGATGATGATCGTCGCCGCGCCGAAGGCGAGCGCCGCGAAGGTCTGCAGCCCGGCCTCCATCAGCCGGCCCTGCGCGGCGAACACGTCGCCGGAATTGGTCGCGTGGCGGATTTCGAAGAAGACCAGCAGCGCCGCGAACACAAGCGCCAGCGCTTGCGCGACCTGAAGCGGCAAATCCTCCGGCTCGCGCCGCATCAGCCACGCCGCGCCCGCGAAGGCGGCGGCGGGGACTCCGTAGCCGAACAGCAGCCAGTTGAGGACCGGCGTCGTTCCGAGATCGGCGACGATGCGCGGCTCCCAGGCGAGGCGCGCGGCGACGACGAGGCCGAGCGCGGCGACGCACCAGCGCACCGCGTCAAGCTCGAGCCGCGCCGCGACGAACGCCGCCCCCAGCGCGGCGAGCGCCAGCGCCGCGGTCAGCGTGCCCCCCGACAGCACGAACATGAAGCCCATCGCCAGCGCCGCGATGGCGCCGGCGGCGAAAAAGCCGAGCGCCATGCGCGCGCCCGGATGTTTCGCCTGCGCCTCGCGGGCGCGGAAGAACGCCGCCGCCGCCACGAAGGCCAGCGCCAGAAATCCGGCGACCGCCGCGAACGGGTAGCTGATCGTCCAGCCGCCGATGCGCAGATAGGCGAGCGCCAGCGCGGCGAGCGGGAAGCCGGCGGCCGTCGCCGCCAGCGTCGCCGCCGCCCAGACCGGCGCGGGCCGCTCGGCGATGAGGCGGCGCGCGGCGGCACCGGCGATGGCGAGCGAGGCCGCCGCGCCGAAGGCGGTGAACCAGCCGAGGTCGCGCGGCGGCGCCATCGCGACCAGCCAGTCGAAATCCATGCGCGGAACGGCCTCGAGCGGATTGGCGCCGGGCCACAGCCGCAGCGCCGCGAGCCCGGCGACGGCGGCGGCGGGCGCAAGCAGCGCCACCGCCGCGCTCATCTGCGCGCCGAAGGCGAGAAGGCCGATCAGCGCGACCCCGCCCAGCGCCCAGACGAGCCCGAAATGCGCCCCCGGCATGATCGCCAGCGCGCCGAGCGCGCCGAGCCCCATCATCGCGGGAACCGCCGAGGCCAGCGGGTCCGGCTTGGCGGCGCTGTCGTCGAACGCCGTCAGCGGCGCCACGAACACGCCGATCGCCACGGCTGTCTGCGCCAGCCCGTGCGCCAGCGCGGCCCGGAAGATGTCGGCGCTATGGGCGTCAAGAACGAGCAGGCCCTGCCACAGGCCGACACCGATGGCGCCCGAGGCGGCGAGCCACAGCCAGCGCCGCAGCCGCGCCAGCGCATAGGCGGCCCCCGCGACGACGAGCAGATAGACGACGAGCGGCCATGGATTGGGGTTGCCGGAATGGACCAGGAGCGGCGCGCCGAGCGCGCCGACGAGGCCGACGCCGGCGAGCGCCGGCCCGTGCAGGGCGGCCGCCAGCATCGTCGCCACGCCTGTCGCCCCGAGCAGCAGGAAGGCGAGGCCGGGGCCGATGAAGCCGTAGAGCGCATGCGCGGCGTAGATCGCGCCGAACAGAGCGACAGTGCCGGCGGCCGTGAGCGCCGCCGGGATCGACACGATCGCGCCTTCGCTGGCGCGGTCGCGCCGGCGCATCCATTCCCCCGCGCCGATCAGGCCCGCGCCGAAGGCGAGGCCGGCCAGCACGCGCATGCCGGGGCCGAAGACCCCGGCGTCGATCGAGTATTTCACCAGCAGCAAGGCGCCGAGCGCCAGCGCGACGCCGCCGACCAGCACGGTCCAGCGCGCGCCGAACCGCTCCTCCAGACCGAGGCCGCGCGTCGGCGCCGAGGCGGCGGGGAAGGCCGCGCGCGGCCCCCCGGAGTCGTCGCTCGTCTCCATCGCGTCGGTCGCGGGCGGCTCGTCCGTCCGCGCGCGCCGGCCGAAGGCGGGCACCGGGCCTCGCGCGGCGACGGCCGGCGGCGCCTCGTCCGCAGCGGGCGTGGCCGGAGATGGCGCGGGCGGCGAGGGCGCGGGCTCGGCGTCGTCGGGCCGCGCGGGCGTCGCCGTCGCCTCGGACGCAGGCGCCTGCCGGGGCGGGGCGGCGGGCTCGAGGCCGGCGCGGCGCGCCCGGGCCTCCAGCCGCTCCAGCCGCTCCTCGGCCTCGACCAGCCGTCGCCGCAGGCCCAGCGACTGGAAAAATCCGATCGGCCCGAGGACGAGGCGGGCGACGGCGGCGAGGCCGAGCAGGATGAACAGGCTTTCCATGCGGTGAGTCGCCTTCCTCGTCAGTCGAGCGCGAGCATCTATGCTCATTGGCGCGCGCGCAATGTGCGCGGCCGCGCGCGCCTGTCGGCTGCCGACGTGCCGAAGCGCACCGACGCGACGGCCCGGATCGTCTCCAATCCCGCGCGCGCCCGTCCCGCGTTCTCTTGGGCGCGCGCCGCGCGCCCCGGGAGTCAGATCATGAGCGACGTCGCCACGCGTGCGGACGCGGCCGAGTTCCGCCTCTCGGCGCATGAGCCGCGCAGCAATTTCTGGTGGACCGTCCCGATATTCGCCGTGGTCGCGCTGTGGGTGACGTTCGAGGATGGCGGCCGCAAAGGCCTGTTCACGGTCGGCCTGTTCATCATGATTCTGGCGGTCCAGTACTGGTTCGCCGAGCGCGCGACGGCGACCGCCGAGGCCGACCGCTCCGTGCATTTGCGCATCGACGGGGAGGGGGTCGAGATCGCCGGGGTCTTCGACCGCAAGGCGCCGTGGGAGGCGATCGACAAGCTGTCGATCACCTCGAGCCGCCACGGCGATTATTTCGGCATGCGCATCGACAATCCCGGCGCTTATGGCTGGCGGCCGACGGGCCTTGTCGCGCTGTTCGGCTCGGCCTCCGGCCGGCGCTGGGTCAACTACGAGTTCGACAAGCTCGAGGGCGACGACGACGAACTCATCGCAGCCCTGCGACGCTACGCCCCTGCGCGCCTGAGCGAGGGGCTGTGAGCGGTCAGACCGGCAGTTCGGTTGTCTTCTTGACGGTGCGCAGCGTCATCGTCGATTGCAGGCGCGAGACGCCGGGCAACTGCGTCAGCACGTCGGTGTGGATGCGCTCGAAATGCGCCGCGTCGCGAAACGCGATGCGCACCATGTAATCCGCCGTGCCGGCGAGCAGATGGCATTCGAGGATTTCGGGATGCCGCGTCACCGCCTTCTCGAACGCGTCGAGGCGAGGCGCGGCCCTGCTGGTCGAGCGTCAGCAGCACGAAGGCGACGCCCGGCAGCCCGATCCTGGCTGGATCGACCAGCATCACATAGCCGGAGATGAAGCCCGCCTCCTCCAGCAGCTTCACCCGGCGCAGACAGGCGGACGGCGACAGATGCACCCGCTCGGCGAGTTCGGCGTTGGTCAGCCGACCCTGCCGCATCAGCTCGCGCAGGATCGCACGATCACGGTCGTCCAGTTCGGATAGTTGCAGATTATGCGGCAAAATCGCCTCCCCCTCGCAGAAGCTATCACGAGCGGGATGGGTATCAATCGCAATTGAACGGACATTGCGAGCGATTTCGCAGATCATTGATCCCGGAGAGAGGCGACGGCCTTCGCCGTCGCGAGCGGGAGACGACCCATGTTGATCGGCGTGCCGAAAGAGATCAAGGACCACGAATACCGCGTCGGCCTGACGCCCTCGTCGGTCGCCGAACTGGCCCATCACGGCCACCAGATCCTCGTCGAGACCGGCGCGGGCCTCGGCTCGGGCCTCACCGACGCCGAGTACGTCGCCGCCGGCGCGACCATCGTCGCCACCGCCGCGGAGGTTTTCGCCCGCGCCGAAATGGTCGTGAAGGTCAAGGAGCCGCTCGTCGCCGAGCGCAAGCAGCTTCGCCGCGGCCAGATTCTCTACACCTATCTCCATCTCGCGCCCGATCTGGCGCAGACGCAGGATCTCGTCGCCTCGGGCGCGACCTGCATCGCCTACGAGACCGTCACCTCGTCTTCCGGCGGCCTGCCGCTGCTCACTCCAATGTCCGAGGTCGCGGGCCGTCTCGCCCCGCAGGTCGGCGCGCATTGCCTCGAGAAGGCGGCGGGCGGGCGCGGCGTGCTGCTCGGCGGCGTGCCCGGCGTTCCGGCGGCGGAGGTGATCGTGCTCGGCGGCGGCGTCTCCGGCACGCACGCGGCGACCATCGCGCTCGGCATGGGCGCGAACGTCACCGTTGTCGACCGCAATCCCGAGGCGCTGCGCCGCCTGTCCTCGCAGTTCGGCACCGGCGTTCGCACCATCTACTCGACCAAGAGCGCGGTGGCCGAACTCGCCCGGCGCGCCGACCTGCTGATCGGCTGCGTGCTCGTGCCGGGCGCGGCCGCGCCCAAGCTCATCACCCGCGACATGCTGAAGACGATGAAGCCGGGCTCGGTGATCGTCGACGTCGCCATCGATCAGGGCGGCTGCGCCGAGACCTCGAAGGCGACGACCCATTCCGATCCGACCTATGTAGTCGATGGCGTGGTGCATTACTGCGTCGCCAACATGCCGGGCGCGGTCGCCCGCACCTCCACCTTCGCCCTCAACAACGCGACGCTGCCCTTCGCGCTGGCGCTCGCCGACAAGGGCTGGAAGAAGGCGCTGAGCGACGATCCGCACCTGCGCAACGGCCTCAACGTCCACGACGGCAAGATCACCTGCAAGCCGGTCGCCGACGCCCATCACATGGCCTATGTCAGCGCCGAGAGCGTGCTCGGGATCGCGTGATCAACGCGTTCTGAAACAGGACGACAGGCGCGTGGCGGCAGGCCCGTCGTCGCGCGCCGGCCCGGCCGGGCCGGGACTCTCGGTCGTTTCCGCCCGGCGCAGCGACCCGCGAGGGCGCCCTCACACCCGCAATCCCGGCGCCGGGCGTTCGGCCACCACGTCGCGGCGGAAGCGGTAGAGCGCGGCGGGGCGTCCGCCGGTCGCATGCGCGGTGTCGCCCGTCGGCTCCACCAGCGCGGTCGATTCGACCAGCCGGCGGAAATTCTGCTTGTGCAGGTGCCGCCCCGAGATCGCCTCGACCGTGCGTTGCAGCGCGGTCAGCGTGAACGCCGCCGGCATCAGCTCGAAGATGACGGGGCGATACTTCAGCTTGGCGCGCAGCCGCCCCATCGCGGTCGCCAGAATCCGCCGGTGGTCGAAGGCCATCGCCTCGCCGAGGCGCGAGGCCGGCTCGCGCGTGCGCCCGTCGCGCCGCGCCTCCTCCACGAGGCCGGCCTCGTAGAGCAGTTCGTAGCGCTCCAGCGTGCGCTCTTCGTCGAACGGCGCGCCGTCGAGGCCGAACAGGAAGCGCAGCCGCTCGGCCCGCTGCGCGCCGCGGTCGCGACCCGCCCATGTCGACAGGCGCGGCAGGATCGTCGCATCGAGATCGGCCGGCCGCCCCGCGCGCCAGTCCTCCCAGGGGAAGAACTCGTACCAGCCGCGAAAGCCCGCCAGCGGATCGGCGCGCCCGCCGCGCTCGGCGCTGGCGCGGGTGAGCGCCAGATAGCCGACCGAGACGACATGCGGATCGCGGTCGCCCGCGCGCGCATGTCGCCCGCGGTCGCCGAAGGTGTAGAGCTGCTCGACATAACCGAGCGGCGCGCCGGTCTGCTCGTCGACCCACGCCCGCAGCCCGAGTTCGAGCGTGCGATGGCGCAGCGGATCGAACGGTCCGGTCGGCAGCGTCGCCTCGCCCTGCGCGGCGCGCGTCGTCAGGATCATCGGCTTGTCGCCGGTCACGGCCACGATGGCCGCGGTGAGCCCGAGTTCGAGCGTGAGAGGGGGCTGCGGCGCGCTCATTTCGGGCCGATGTCGAGATGGAACGGCGCGCCCTCGAAACACTCCGCCCCGCGGCCGATGCCGGCGACGGCGGCGACCATGCGGCCCTCGCGGCCGAGCAGCCCGTCCGCCACCGCCACGAGGCGCGAATTCGGCGTCGCCGTCGGCGAGCGGGCGCGGATCGCGGCGGCGAGCGCGGCCTCATCGAGATCGGGCCGCAACGCGCAGGCGGAGATGAACGCGGCCGCCGTCGAGCGGCTGACGCCCGCATAGCAATGGATGATCAGCGGCTGTGCGCGATCCCACGCGCCGACGAAGGCGAGCAGCGTGTCGACGTGATCCTGCCCCGGCAGGATATGCCCGTCGACCGGGATCACGATGTCGCTGACGCCGATGTAGAGATGCCGGTCCTCGGCGATGGCGGGCGGCCGGGTCACGGGCGTGCGGGCGTTGATGATGGTCACCACCGAGCGCGCGCCGGTTTCGGCCACCGTGTCCGCGAGGCGGGCGAGCGAACAGACATGGATGCGCGGCATCAGCCCCGTCCCCTGTCGAGCGCGGCGAAGCGCGCGGCGAACCGCCCCTCGGCCTCGTCGGCCGGCATTGACGCCAGCATCGGCGGGAAGGGCGACAGATCGAGCGTCGGGCGGCCGAAGATCGCGTCGGCGTCCTCGAACGAGAAGCCGGCGAGCCGCGTCGCCTCGACATAGGCGGCGATCCGGTCGGCCTGTTTTGCGACGGCGCCGACGCGCTGCGGCGCGGCGGCGGGCAGGGCGAAGCGCAGATGCACGGCGGTCAGAATGCGATTCTCGACCGCCTTGTAGTCGGCCCCCAGCGCCGCCTTGAACGGCGAGATGAGGTCGCCGACGACATATTCGGAGGCGTCGTGCAGCAGCACGATCAGGCGGTCGCGGTCGCTCATCTCGGGCGCGAGCCGGCCGGCGATCGCCTCGACCAGCAGCGAGTGCTGCGCCACCGAGAAGATGTGCGGGCCGATGGTCTGGCCGTTCCAGCGCGCCACGCGCGCCAGCCCATGCGCGATGTCCTCGATCTCGACGTCGAGCGGCGAGGGATCGAGCAGGTCGAGCCGCCGGCCCGACAGCATGCGCTGCCAGGCGCGCGGCGGCCCCTTGCCCGCGCGGGCGGGCGCGACGGCGGCGCGGGGCGAGGCGGGCGAACGGGCCATGCCGCTCACATAGACGATCGCGCGCGGGCAGGCGAGGGCGGCGCGCGTTCGTTCGCCGCGCTGGCGCTTGTCCGTTCGCCCGCGCCCGCGCTGGCGCTTGTCAATGCGCGTCCGCCGGCCCACCTTGGCGCCCATGAAAGGACCGAGTCCGACGGCGAGCGCCCTCGCGGCGATGAACGAGCGTTCGCGCGAGATTTTCCGGCGCATCGTCGATTCCTATCTTGCGACGGGCGAGCCGGTCGGCTCGCGCAACCTGTCGCGCGTGCTGGCGATGCCGCTGTCGCCCGCCTCCGTCCGCAACGTCATGCAGGATCTGGAGGAGGCGGGCCTCGTCTACGCCCCGCACACCAGCGCCGGCCGCCTGCCGACCGAATTCGGCCTGCGCTTCTTCGTCGATTCGCTGCTCGAGATCGGCGACCTGTCGGCCGACGAGCGTCGCCGCATCGAGGCGGACATGCGCGCGGCCGCCCGCGACCGCACCTTCGACGAGGCGCTGGCGGAAGCCTCGCAGATGCTGTCGGGCCTGACCCGCTCGGCCGGCGTCGTCGTCGCCTCGAAGGACAATGCGCGGCTGAAGCATGTCGAGTTCGTGCAGCTCGATCCCGCGCGCGCCCTCGCTGTGCTCGTCTCCGACGACGGCTCGATCGAGAACCGCATCGTCGATACGCCGCGCGGCCTGCCCGCCTCCTCGCTGGTCGAGGCCTCGAACTATCTCAACGCGCGCATCCGCGGCCGCACGCTGGCCGAGGTCCGCGACGAGATGCAGGCGGCCAGCGAAGCGGCCAAGCGCGAGCTCGACCAGCTCACCGCGCGACTCGTCGAGGCGGGGCTCGCGAGCTGGGCCGGCGCCAAGGGCGAGAGCCAGCAGCTCATCGTGCGCGGGCAGGCGAATCTGCTCGAGGATCTGACTGCGCTCGAGGATCTCGAACGCATCCGCCTTCTGTTCGGCGACCTTGAGACCAAGAAGGACGTGATCGACCTGCTCTCGCGCGCCGAGACGGGCGAGGGCGTGCGCATCTTCATCGGCTCGGAGAACAAGCTGTTCTCGCTTTCCGGCTCCTCGATGATCGCCGCGCCTTTCCGCGACAAGGAGCAGAAGATCGTCGGCGTGCTCGGCGTCATCGGCCCGACGCGGCTCAACTATGCGCGCATCGTGCCGATGGTGGACTACACGGCGAAGGTGCTGTCGGAAGTGCTCAAAGGTCGCTGAGGCTACAGCGTCTTCTGCATCATCTTCAGGTCGAGCCAGCCGCCGTTCTTCCAACCGATCTCGCGCAACGTGCCCATGTCGACGAAACCGAAGGCGGCGTGCAGGGCGACGCTCGCCTCGTTCGGCAGGCCGATGGCGCCGATCATGACGTGCCTGCCGGCGGCGCGCGCGTGGTCGATCAGCGGCCCCATCAGCGCGCGCGCAATCCCCGTTCTGCGCAGGTCCGCGCGCACATAGACCGAGTCTTCGACCGTGCGGCCGTAGCCCGCGCCGTGGCGGAAATCGCCGTAACTCGCATAGCCGGCGACCGCGCCGTCGATCTCGGCGACGAGGATCGGCTGGCCCTTGCCGGCGCGATCCTCGAACCACGCCTCGCGATTGGCCAGCGGCGCGGCCTCGTATTGCCAGATCGCCAGCGAGTTGAGAATCGCGTCGTTGTGGATCGCCAGAATTTCGGCCAGGTCGGCGCGCGTCGCCACGCGGACGATCGGCGCGCTCATGGCCGAAGCCTCTTGTAGAAGAAGGTCGTGGCGCACAGGCCCCCCTGCGGCCACAGCGCGAAATCGGGAATCTCGCCGACGCGCGTCCAGCCCGCGCGCGTGTAGAGCCGGTCGGCGGCGCTGCCGGTCACAGTGTCGAGCACGCCGATGGTGCGGCCCGCGCGCGCGGCGGCGCGCTCGGCCTCCGCGATCAACGCCGCGCCGACGCCGCGATTGCGCGCATCCGAACGCACCAGCATCTTGGCGATGTCGCAGCGGTGCGGCTGGTTCGGCTGCGGGGCGAAGCGCACCTGCGCCGTGCCGACGATGCGACCGTCCAGAAACGCTGCGATGAGGATCGCGCGCCCCGCCGCCACGTCGTCGGCGACGCCGGAAAAGAACGCCTCCCCGTCCGCCTGCGCGAAGGGATGCATGAAACTCACCGAGGCGCCGTTGGCGACGCAATCGGTCAGGATGGCGCCGAGCGCGGGCACGGCGTCGCGCGCCTCCTCGGCTGTGAGCGCGCGAGCTTCGACCCCGGTCATCTTCCCTCCAGCATGGCGACGGCGACGATGTAGCGGGCGGGCGTCTGGCCCGGATTGAAGAAGGCGGCCGGCTCGTCCAGCGTCATGTGCAGGCAATCGCCGGGCGCAAGCCGATGCGTCGCCGCGCCGACCGTCATCTCGAGCGCGCCGTCGAGCAACGCGATCTGCTGGTCGAGCCGCCGCTCGCTCCACGGCAGGTCGAAGGCGACGCGCGCGCCGGGCGGCAATTCGACATGCGTCAGCCGCATTCGCGAGGGCGCGCCGGGCGGGGTGAGGTTGCGGCGCACATAGCCGGTCGCCGGATCGCGCCACGTCGCCTGCTCGCCGGCGCGCGAGACCGGCGCGGGGTTCGGCGCCGCCGGCTGGAACACTTGATGCAGGTCGAGCCCGAGACCGGCGCAGAGCCGGCCGAGCAGGGCGGCGGTGGGCTGCGCCTCGCCGCGCTCGATCCGCGAGATCATCGCGCGGCTCACCCCGCAGCGCAGCGCCAGCGCCTCGAGCGTCAGCGACGCTTGCAGGCGTGCGGCGCGGATGGCGTCGCCGAGTGGTCCAGTTGATTCCATTATACGAGAATGGAATCTATTATAAGAGAATGTCAAGCCGTCTCGGCCGGGCATGAACCTTACATGCGCCTGCCGCGTTTTTGGGGAAACGCCGATGGAAAGGCGTCTCGCGAAGGAGCCCGAGCCATGATCCTGCCCGCCGAAGCCGCCACCCCGGCCCGCCCCGCCAGCATTGGCGCCGCGATCGACCGCATCTCGTCCAATTGGGGCTGGTTCGCCGCCTATGGCGCGCTGCTGATCGCGCTCGGCGCGCTGGCCCTCGTCTACGTCGTCTCCGCCACGGTGGCGACGGTGCTCGTCAACGGCGTGCTGATGGCGGTCGCCGGCGTCGCGGAGATTGCGTTCGGCCTGCGCGCCAAGACCTGGGGGCGGTTCATTCTGATGATCTTCGCGGGCGTGCTCTATCTGGCCGCCGGCGTCCTCGTGTGGATGAATCCGTTGCTCGCCTCGGCGGCGATGACGCTGATGCTCGGCGTCGCGCTCCTGATCGCCGGCGGCGTGCGTTTCGCTCTGGCCTTCCAGATGCCGTCCGACGCTCCGCGCGCCTGGGTGTTCCTCGGCGCCGCCGCGACCACCTTGCTGGGGGCGCTGGTGCTGGCGATGTGGCCCGGCAACAGCCTCGTGCTGCTCGGAACGCTGTTGGGCGTCGAGCTGATTCTATCCGGTTTCGGCTGGATCAGCTTCGCCTCCGTCCTGCGCCGCTTCGCGAATTGACCCGGCGCATTGGCGTGCGTCCTCTCGCCGCGTCGCCATTTCGGCGGCGCGGCTTTGGCGCTATAGCTTCCGCCGCCGGAAATGGCGGCCGGGAGGCGCGAAATGACGAAATGGGTCTACGCATTCGGCGGCGCCGCCGCCGAAGGGCGTTCCGAGATGAAGAACCTTCTCGGCGGCAAGGGCGCCAATCTCGCGGAGATGGCCAATCTCGGCCTGCCCGTTCCCCCCGGCTTCACCATCACCACCGAAGTTTGCTCGTGGTATTACGCGCATGAGCGGAGCTTTCCGGCGGAGCTGACGGATCAGGTCGAGGCTGCGCTCGCCCATGTCGGCAAGCTGACGGGCCGCGTCTTCGGCGGGACCGACAACCCCTTGCTCGTGTCCGTGCGCTCCGGCGCCCGCGCCTCCATGCCGGGCATGATGGACACGGTGCTCAATCTCGGCCTCAACCACGAGGCTGTCGCGGCGATGGCGAAGAGCTCCGGCGACGAACGCTTCGCGCTCGATAGCTACCGGCGCTTCATCCAGATGTACTCGAACGTCGTGCTCGGCGTGGAGTTGCACAATTTCGAGGAGCTGCTGGAGCTCTACAAGGAGCGCAAGGGCCTCGAGCTTGACACCGATCTGACCGCCGCCGACTGGAAGGCGCTGATCCCCGACTACGAGAAGACCGTCGAGACGGCGATCGGCCGGCCCTTCCCGCAGGATCCGCGCGAACAGCTCTGGGGCGCCATCGGCGCGGTGTTCAAATCGTGGATGAACCAGCGCGCCATCACCTATCGCAAGCTGCACGACATTCCGGCCGAATGGGGCACGGCCGTCAACGTGCAGGCGATGGTGTTCGGCAATATGGGCGACACCTCGGCGACGGGCGTCGCCTTCACCCGCAATCCCTCGAACGGGACGAAGGAGCTGTACGGCGAATTCCTCGTCAACGCGCAGGGCGAGGACGTGGTGGCCGGCATCCGCACGCCGCAGGCGATCACCGAGGCCGCGCGCGTCGCCGGCCGCTCCGACCGCCCCTCGATGGAGGCGCTCATGCCGGATGTGTTCCGGCAGTTCCGCGCCGCGACCGAGACGCTGGAGCGCCACTATCGCGACATGCAGGACATGGAGTTCACCGTCGAGCGCGGCAAACTCTGGATGCTGCAGACGCGCAACGGCAAGCGCACCGCCAAGGCCGCGCTGAAGATCGCCGTCGACATGGCGGCCGAAGGCCTGATCACCAAAGCCGAGGCTGTCGGCCGCATCGAGCCCGCCTCGCTCGACCAGTTGCTGCACCCCACCATCGACCCCAAGGCCGAGCGGAAGATCCTCGCCTCCGGCCTGCCGGCCTCGCCCGGCGCGGCGCAGGGCGAGATCGTGTTCTCGTCGGACGAGGCCGAGACGCTGAAGGCGGCCGGCCGCAAGGTCATCCTCGTGCGCGTCGAGACGAGCCCTGAGGACATTCACGGCATGCACGCCGCGCAGGGCATTCTGACGACGCGCGGCGGCATGACATCGCACGCGGCCGTCGTGGCGCGCGGCATGGGCAAGCCCTGCGTCTCCGGCGCGGGCTCGCTGCGCGTCGACTACGCGAAGGAGACCGTCACCGCCGGCGGCGTCACGCTGAAGAAGGGCGACGTCGTCACCGTCGACGGCTCGACGGGCCAAGTGCTGATCGGCGCGATCAAGATGCTTCAGCCCGAACTGTCGGGCGAGTTCGCGACGCTGATGGGCTGGGCCGACGAGGCGCGTCGCCTGCGCGTGCGCGCCAACGCCGAGACGCCCAACGACGCGCGCGTCGCGCGCCAGTTCGGCGCCGAGGGCGTCGGCCTCTGCCGCACCGAGCACATGTTCTTCGACGACGAGCGCATCGTCGCCGTGCGCGAGATGATCCTCGCCGACGACGAGCAGGGCCGCCGCGCCGCGCTCGCCAAGTTGCTGCCGATGCAGCGCGGCGATTTCGAGCAACTGTTCGAGATCATGTCCGGCCTGCCGGTGACGATCCGCCTGCTCGATCCGCCGCTGCACGAATTCCTGCCGCAGACGGAGGCCGAGATCGAGGCGGTGGCGCACGCCATGGGCGCCAATCCCGACAAGCTGCGCCGTCGCGCCGCAGAGCTGCACGAGTTCAACCCGATGCTCGGCTTCCGCGGCTGCCGCCTGGCGATCGCCTATCCCGAGATCGCCGAGATGCAGGCGCGCGCGATCTTCGAGGCGGCGGTCGCCGCCGCGCACAAGAGCGGCAAGCCGGTCAAGCCCGAGGTGATGATCCCGCTCGTCCTCGCGCTGCCGGAGTTCGAGTTCGTGAAGGCCCGCGTCGACGCGATGGCGGCGGCGGTGAAGAAGGAGACCGGCGCGAGCTTCGACTATCAGGTCGGCACCATGATCGAGCTGCCGCGCGCCTGCGTGCGCGCCGGCGACATCGCGAAGTCGGCCGAGTTCTTCTCCTTCGGCACCAACGATCTGACGCAGACGACCCTCGGCGTCTCGCGCGACGACGCGGCCTCCTTCCTCGGCGCCTACACCGCCAAGGGCCTGCTGCCGGCCGACCCGTTCGTGACGCTCGATCGCGACGGCGTCGGCGAACTCATCGAGATGGCCGCCAAGCGAGGCAGAGCGACGCGCCCCGACGTGAAGCTCGGCATCTGCGGCGAGCATGGCGGCGATCCGGCCTCCATCGCCTTCTGCCACGGCGCCGGGCTCGACTATGTGTCGTGCTCGCCCTACCGCGTGCCGATCGCGCGTCTGGCGGCGGCGCAGGCGGCGCTCGGCGGCGCGAAGAGCGGCACGGCCTGAGCGCGCCGCGTGACGGCGAGCGAGGCGGCGTGTTAGGTCGGGACATGCGGACGCGCAACACGCTCGCGCGGCTTGTCGTCGCGCTCATCGTCCTCGCCGGCCTGGCGGTGCAGCCGGGCGCGGCGAATTCGGCGCGCGCCCGCATGATCGGGTTGAGCGGCGCGGACGCGCTGTGCCTGACCGATCCCGGCGCGCCCGCCGCGCCGCCTGCCGATCACGAGTGCGAGTGCGGCCCGATGTGCGGCGCCGCGCCCTCGCTCGCCCCGTCGCCGCCCGCCGGGTTCCTCGCGCCGTCATGGCGCGTCGTCGCGCCGGCCGTCGCCGCCACGCGCGCGGCCGATCCGCGGCGCGACGGCGATCCGCGCCGCGCCCGCGCGCCTCCGTCCGGGACCGATCCGACCGGACAGCCACTCGCATAGACAGGATCGACCATGAAAACGCTTCTTTCCGCCGCCTCCGCGGCGCTGCTTCTCTCCCTCGTCTCCGCTCAGGCCGACATGCGCTTGGCGCAGGCCAATCCGCACGCCGGCCACGGCGCGGCCGCTCCCGCCGCCGCCCCGGCGGCGGACGCGCGCAGCTACAAGCTCGGCTCGCTCGAAATCGTCGGCCCGTGGACGCGCGCGACGCCCGGCGGCGCGACCGTCGCCGGCGGCTTCATGCGCATCACCAATCGCGGCGCGACGCCCGACCGCCTCGTCGGCGGCGCCTTCGACCTGTCGAAGAAGTTCGAGGTCCACGAGATGACGATGGACAACGGCGTGATGAAGATGCGGCCCGTCGAGGGCGGCCTCGAGATCAAGCCGGGCGCGACCGTCGAGCTGAAGCCGGGCTCCTACCACGTCATGATGATCGACCTGACCTCCGGCATCCGTCAGGGGCCGCCGGTCAAGGGCGCGCTGCAATTCGAGAAGGCGGGCAAGGTCGACATCGAATTCGACGTCGCGCCCGTCGGAGCGGCCGCGCCGCCGGCCGGGGGCATGAAGCGCTGAGCGAGGGCGCTCACGAGCCCGACGCCGCGCGCCTGCGCCCTTCGGGGCCGGTCGTCGCGGTCGCCGGGCTTGTCGCGCTCGCCTCCGCGATGGGCGTGGGACGTTTCGTCTACACGCCCATCCTGCCCGGCATGTTGCGCGACGCGCCGCTCTCGGCGCGCGAGGCGGGGCTGATCGCGGCGGCCAATTTCGCCGGCTATCTCATCGGCGCCCTGGCGGCGGCCTCGGGCGCGGCGCGGGCGGCGCGCCCGCTCGTGCTGATCGCCGCGCTGGCGGTCAGCGCCGCCACGACAGCGGCGATGGCGGCGGTCGACGGGGCGGCCGCCTTCGCGCTCGTGCGTTTCGTCAGCGGCCTCGCCAGCGCCTTCGCCTTCGTCGGCGCGACGGCGATCACGCTCGAGGCGCTCGCCCGGCGCGGCCGGCTCGAATTGCAGGCCGTCCACTACGCGGGCGTCGGCTGCGGCGTCGCCGTCTCGGCCTTGCTGGTCACGGCGACGCAGGCGGCCGGCGGCGGCTGGCGGGCGCAATGGCTGGTCTGCGCCATCGCCTCTGCGCTCGCGGCCGCGGTCGTGGCGTCGCTCGCCCCGCGCGATCCGCCGCCGCCCGCGCGCGCCGAGGCGGCCGCCGCGCGCAAACCCGGCTTCTGGGCGATCTGCGTCGCCTACGGCCTGTTCGGCTTCGGCTATGTCGTCACCGCGACCTTTCTGGTGACCATCGTGCGCGAGGCGGGCGGGCAGGGGGAGGCGCTGGTCTGGCTCGTCGTCGGCGTCACGGCGGCGCCCTCCATTCTCGTCTGGAGCCGCCTCGCCGGCCGCGTCGGCCTTGGCGCCGCCTTCGCGCTCTCCTGCCTCGCCGAGGCGGCGGGCGTCGCCGCCAGCGTGCTGTGGCACGGGCTTGCGGGCGCGCTGGTCGCGGCCGCGCTGCTCGGCGCCACCTTCATGGGGATCACCGCGCTCGGCCTCGCCGTGGCCCGCCGCACCGGCGGCGGCGAGGCCCGCCGCGTCGTCGCGGTGATGACGGCCTCGTTCGGCCTTGGCCAGATCGTCGGCCCGGTCGTCGCCGGCGCGCTGCGCGAGGCGACGGGCTCGTATCTGTCCGCTTCGCTCGCCGCCGCCGCCGCGCTGCTGGTCGCCGCGGTCCTCGGCCGGATTTCGGATCGGGGTTGACGCGCCGCATGTCGCGCGCGATGCAGCGCCGAACGGGGGACGACGCATGGACAAGACGCGGACGCTCTATCTGGCGTTGATGTGCGCGAGCGGCGTCGCCGCCGCGTTGCTCGGCCAGCAATGGCCCGCCTTCCGCACCGGCCCCGTGCCGCCGATGATGTGGATCCTCATCGTCTCGCTTCTGTTCGACGTCGCCGCGATGAATTTCGGCCGCGCCATCGGCTTGCAGCCGCTGACGATGGGCCTGCGCTTCGGCGGCGTGCTGTCGGGCGCGATCCTCTACATGCTGCTCGATTTCGTGCTGACGCGCGGCGGAGCGCCGGCGGCGTGACGCGTCTTGCGCCGACGCTCGAGGCGGTCCGCTCCGGCGGCAAGCGCGCCCTCGCAGACGCGCTGGCGGCGATCGAGACGCGCGCCGGCTCGGCCGACCTCGCCGCGCTGCTGGATGCGGCCGCCGACGCCCCGCGCGGTCAGGTGATCGGCCTCACCGGCCCGCCCGGCGTCGGCAAGTCGACCCTCACCGACGCGCTGGTGCGGCGATGGCGCGCCGCGGGCCTCACCGTCGGCGTCGTCGCGGTCGATCCTTCCTCGCTGCGAACCGGCGGCGCCTTGCTCGGCGACCGCGCCCGCATCTCGACCGATCCGGAGGATCGCGGCGTCTTCATCCGCTCGATGGCCGCGCGCGACCGGCTCGGCGGCGTCTCGGACCAGACGGTGGCGGCGGTGGCGCTGATGCGCGCGCTGTTCGACCGGGTGCTGGTCGAGACCGTCGGCATCGGCCAGTCGGAGGCGGACATCGCCTTCGTCGCCGACACGGTGCTGCTCTGCATCCAGCCCGGCTCCGGCGACAGCCTGCAATTCATGAAGGCGGGCGTCATGGAGCTGCCGGACGTCGTCGTCGTCACCAAGGCCGATATGGGCGCGCCCGCCACCCGCGCGAAAGCCGACGTCGAAGGCGCGCTGACCCTCTACGAACGCCGCGACGGCGGCTGGACGACGCCCGTCGCCCTCGCCAGCGCGCGCGACGGGACCGGCGTCGACGCCGTCGAGTCCGCGCTCGCCGACCATGCCCGCTGGCTGGACGGGGACGCCCGCCGCGCCGCGCGCCGCGAGCGGCAGGCGCGCGACTGGGTGACGCAGGCGATCCGCGCCCGCTTCGGATCGGACGGACTGGCCGCCGCCCGGCGCTTCGAGGCGGCGGTCGGCGCCGCCGGCCCCTTCGCCCGCGAACGCGCGCTGGCGCTCGAACTCGCCCGCCGCCTGACGCGGGATTGAGTCTGCCCCGGAACGGGACGCGCCCGGGGCGCCCCCCTGTAACCGGCCATCAACCCTAAGCGGCGATAAACGAAACCGCGCAAAGCCTTGTGGCTGGCGCGGTGTCGTGGCGTCGTAGCGTGGGACGCGTATGGTGCGGTCGCGTGTCGGATGGACCGTTGCGGTCTTCGCGCCCTGGTGTGTCGGGGCGGGGCTGCTCGTGTCGTTTACGGCGGACGCCGGTCAGGATTTCCTGATCGGCGGCAGCGTGGCGCCGCCTCCGGCGGCAGCCTCGGGCATTCCGTCGGATCTCATTCCGGCGCGCGCCGCCCTGTCTCTCGGCGTCTTCGGCCTGCGCGAGCCGAGCCGCGACGCGGTGCGCCGGCAGGCCCGCCTCATCCTCGGCGAGGAGACCGAATTGTCCGTCGGCCCCGGCGAGGTGGAGCCGCGCTCGACCCTGAAAACCTACCTCGCCAAAGCGCCGCCGCCGCCGCCGCTGCCGCAGATCGACCGCTCGAAGAAGGGCGATCCGCTGGTCGGCCTGCGCCCGACCTTCGACGCCAAGTGGCGCTCCCCCCGCTCGCTCGGGCAGGCGCGCGCGACGCAGACGATCTTCGGCCTCAACGAGGGCGAGCCGGTCGCGATCTTCTCCCATCAGGACGGCCCGTCCGATCCGCTGGCCGACGCGCGCTTCGAGCCGGTGACGCCCGACGCCTCGCAGACGCCGGCCGGCGCCGGCGCGCGCGTGCCGGCCTCGCCCCGCACCGGCGGCTCCGTCTTCACCGTGCCGACCGGCGCGCAGAAAAGCCTCGACGGCGCGACCCCCGCCGTGCCGCGCGCCGTCGCGCTCGGCTCGACGACGCCGGCCGCGCAGGATTCGACGCCGATCGAGATCGCCGCCGCGCCCGTCTCGGCGCCGCGCGACCCGCGCAAGATCGCCAAGGCCAACGTCTCGAAGCGCGACGTTTCGCGGCCCGACTACGCCTCGCTGATCAGCGCCGCGAAGTCCGACCGCGAGCAGAAATGCCTCGCCGAGGGCGTCTATTTCGAGGCGCGCTCCGAAACCGAGGCCGGACAGGCGGCGGTGGCGCAGGTCATCCTCAACCGCGCCAAATCCGGCCTTTACCCGACCAGCGTCTGCGGCGTCGTCTATCAGAACCGCCACCGCTTCAAGGCGTGCCAGTTCTCCTTCGCCTGCGAGGGCAAGTCGCTGCGCGTCACCGAGCCGGAGTCCTGGCGCACCGCCGTCCGCATCGCCCGCGAAGTGACGGACGGGCAGACCTATCTGGCCGACGTCGGCGCCTCGACGCACTATCATGCCACCTACGTGCGACCTCACTGGGCGCGCAAGCTGGAGCGGATGGACAAGATCGGCGTCCACGTCTTCTACAAACTGCGTCCGGGCCAGACCTGAGCCGATCGAATAGGACAAAATGCCGCAGCCTCGCCGCGTAATCTTGTCACAGTCGGCCGCCTGAGCCCCCGGCGATACTCGCAGGCCGAGTCCGGGGCAACCGGCCGGCGAGCGTCAGGGGGAGGATCGCGTGGCGGCGATACGCAGAGCGGCGGTGGCCGCATGGTTTGCAGCATTCGTCGCCTCGGCGACCATCGCGTTCGGCCAGACGGGGGCGACGCCCGTCGCCCCGAGCGGCCCCGTGACGTCTCGGCCCGATCTCGCCAAGGCCCGCAGCACCGCCGACCATTCGAAGTTCGAAGCCCTGAAAGGCCCCTTCGCGTCGGGCCCCGAGGTCACAAAGGCCTGCCTGACCTGCCACACCGAAGCGTCCAAGCAGGTGCACAAGTCGATTCACTGGAGCTGGGCCTTCAAGAATGAGGCGACCGGCCAGACGCTCGGCAAGAAGAACGTCATCAACGCCTTCTGCGGCAACCTCACGTCCAACGAACCGCGCTGCACGAGTTGCCATGCCGGTTATGGCTGGAAGGACGCGACGTTCGATTTCACCAGCGAGACGAACGTCGATTGCCTCGTCTGCCATGACCGCACCGGCGGCTATCGCAAGACGCCCGCCGGCGCCGGACACCCCGCGACGACGCCGCTCACCATCGGCAAGGACGTCTACAATCCGCCGGACTGGGCGAAGGTCGCGCAGAACGTCGGCATACCCGGCCGCGAGAATTGCGGCGCATGCCACTTCTACGGCGGCGGCGGCGACGGCGTGAAGCACGGCGATCTCGACAGTTCGCTCGTCGCGCCTTCGAAGGCGCTCGACGTGCACATGGACGCCAAGGGGCTGAACTTCACCTGCGAGACCTGCCACCAAAGCGACGCGCATATCTTCGCCGGCAGCCGTTACGCCTCCACCGCCAAGGACACGCAGGGCGCTATTCATCGCGGCGCGGAGCGACATGTCGCGAGCTGCGAATCCTGTCATGGCGATCAGCCGCACAAGGCCGCTGCGCCGCCGGCGGCGATCAAGGCCTACTATCTCAACGGTCACACCGACAAGCTCGCCTGCCAGAGCTGTCACATCCCCGAAATGGCGCGCGGTGGCGTGCCGACCAAGACGTTGTGGGACTGGTCGACCGCCGGCAAACTGAAGGACGGCAAGCCCTACGCCGAGCACGACGCCAAGGGCGCCGACACCTATCTGTCGATCAAGGGGACGTTCAAATGGGAGGAGAACGTCGCGCCGCATTACGCCTGGTTCGATGGCAAGGTGCGCTACACGCTTGTCGACGAGAAGATCGATCCGACGAAGATCGTCGAGGTCAACAAGATCGCCGGATCGCATGACGATCCGAAGTCGCGCATCTGGCCGTTCAAGGCGATGCGCGGACGCCAGGCCTACGACAAGGCGAACGACACGCTCGTCTACATGAACGTGTTCGGCCAGAACGACACGGCCTACTGGACCAACTTCAACTGGGAGAAGGCGATCGATGCGGGCATGAAGTCGGCCGGTCTGCAGTTCTCGGGACAAGTCGGCTTCGTCGATACGGTGATGTACTGGCCGCTCGCGCACATGGTGGCGCCGAAGGAGCAGGCGGTCGCCTGCGTCTCGTGCCATTCCCGCGACGGACGTCTGGCCAATCTGGCGGGCTTCTACATGCCGGGCCGCGACCATGTCCGCTGGCTCGACATGCTTGGCTATCTCGCCGTGTTCGGCGCGCTGGCGGGCGTTGCGGCGCATGGCGCGCTGCGGTTCGCGATGCGCGGGCGCCGCGGCGCCAGCGGCGGCATTCACTGAAAGGGGCGTAAGGTGAGCGAAACGAACGACTCCGCACTCCCGCGTCCGCTTGACGCGCCGCGGCCCGAACTGGCGAACGCGCGCGACGGACTGATCGCAGGCGAAGCCTCCGTGCCTTGGGGCAAGTCGCGCCGCACGGTGATGATCTACAGCCGCTACGAGCGATTCTGGCACTGGTCGCAGGCGGCGCTGATCTTCACGCTCGCCTTCTCCGGCTTCGTCGTGCACGGCTCTTTCGCGCTGATCGGCTTCGACAAGGCGGTGATGATCCACACCATCGCCGCCGTCGTGCTGATCCTGCTGTGGATCTTCACGACGTTCTGGCACTTCACCACCGGCCAGTGGCGGCAGTATCTGCCCAAGACGGGCCTGCTCGCGGTGGTCCGCTTCTATGCCTGGGGAATCCTGCGCGGCGCGCCGCATCCCTATTCCAAGAACCTCTGGCGCAAGCAGAACGCGCTTCAGTCGCTCGCCTATCTCACCTTCATGGTGCTCATAGGCCCGGCGCTGTGGGCGACGGGGATCCTCTATCTCGCCTATCCGCTCTGGGCGAAGCTCGCCGGCGCAACCGGCCTGACCGTCGTCGCCTTCGTGCACACGGCGGCCGCCTTCATGATGATCGCCTTCGTCATCATCCATGTCTACATGACGACCACCGGCAAGACGGTGGGCCATTACGTCAAGACGATGATCACGGGCTACGACACGGTGGAGATGGCCGCGGTCGAGGAGGCCTATCTCGAGCGTCAGCAGCCCAATATCTTGCGCTGAACGACCGTCGGGCTGCGCTCGGATTCACCATAAACGACCTTCCGCGTTGCGGAGGACGTAAACAAATCCTTACCTGCCTTCATTGGACGCGCCGGAAGCGGCGCCTGCGCGTCGCTCTGGAGGATCGACATGACCAATTTCCTTCGCGCCGCGCGCCCGCAATTGCGCAGCCCGCTGCTCGTCGGCAGCGTCGCCGCGGCGGTGCTTCCGTGGCCGTCAACGGCGCGCAGGCCGGCGGCCAGTGCTATGCCGAAGTCGCCACCCCGCCCGTCTATCGCACCCATGCCGAGCAGGTGATGGTGCGCCCCGCCTCGCAGGTCGCGCGCGTCGTGCCCGGCGTCTACCAGACGGTGAGCGAGCGCGTGCTCGCCTCGCCCGAGCGGCAGATCGCGCGCGTCGTCCCGGCGACCTATCGCAGCGTCGAGGAGCGCGTGCTGCTGCACCCGGAGCGGCAGGTCGCGCGCACCGTTCCCGCCGTCTACGGCGTGCAGAACGAGACCGTGATGGTCGAGCCCGCGCGGGCCGTCTCGCGCCTCGTGCCGCCGGTGTTGCAGAATGTGTCTGAGCGCGTCGAGGTCTCGCCCGCCCGCAAGGTCTGGAAGGTGACGTATGAGGGCGGCCGCGCCGTCGGCTGCTGGGTCTACGAGCCGGCGACCTACGCGACGCGCGTTCGCACCGTCGAGATCCAGCCCGCCCGCAGCGTGACCGAGACGATCCCCGCCCGTTACGAGACGCGCGCGCGCACCGTCGTCACGCAGCCGGCGCGCACCGTCTACGAGTCGATTCCGGCGGTGTGGGGCGCGCGCCTGCGCACTGTCGAGGTCTCGCCCGCGCGCACCGTGTACGACACGGTTCCCGCCGTCTGGACGACGCGCGCGCGGACGGTCGAGGTGCAGCCCGCCCGCACCGTCTACGAGACGATCCCGGCCGAGTATCGCACGGTGACGCGGCAGGTGATGGTGAGCCCCGGCGCGCGCGCCTGGGCGCCGATCCAGCGCCGCTGCGCGCCGGGCTACGCCGCCGCCTATTGAGCGACGACCGCGCGACGACAAGAGACGCACGTCCGCCGCATTGCCGGCGGACGTGGCTTTTTCTGCCGGGCGCCGAGCGCGAGACGCTGCGCCTGTGGCGCGCGGCGGGCGTCGTCGCCAGCGTGCGGATCAACCCGCTCGATGTCTGCGGCCTCGAGGCCTGATCAACCGATCTCGATGTCGAGGCCGAGATCGAGCACGCTCGCCGAGTGGGTGAGCGCGCCGACCGAAATGAGATCGACGCCCGTCTCTGCGATCGCCTTCACCGTGTCGAGATTGACGCCGCCCGAAGCCTCGACTTTCATGCGGCCGGCGACGCGGCGCACCGCCTCGCGCATGTCGTCGAGGCTCATATTGTCGAGCATCACGACGTCGGCGCCCTCGCCGATCACCTCGTCGAGCTGCGACAGGCGGTCGACCTCGATCTCGATCTTGACCAGATGGCCGGCATGGCGCTTGGCCGCGCGCAAAGCCGGCGCGACGCCGCCGGCCACCGCGACATGGTTGTCCTTGATCAGCACCGCGTCGTCGAGGCCGAAGCGATGGTTCATGCCGCCGCCGCAGCGCACCGCGTATTTCTCGAAGGCGCGCATGCCCGGCGTCGTCTTGCGCGTGCAGCAGATCTTCGCCCTGGTGTGCGCGACCGCCTGCGCATAGCGATGCGTCAGCGTCGCGACGCCCGACATGCGGCCGAGGAAGTTCAGCGCCACACGCTCGGCGGCGAGCAGGGCGCGCGCATTGCCGGCGACATGCGCGATCTTCGCGCCCGGCGCGACGACGTCGCCGTCCTGCGCATGCGCCTCGAACGTGACGGCCGGGTCGACGATGCGGAACGTCGCGCGCGCCGCGTCGAGGCCGCTGATGACGCCTGCCTTGCGCGCGCCGAAGGCGGCCCGCGCCTGCGCGTCGGCGGGGATCGTCGCCTGCGAGGTGACGTCGCCGGCGCGGCCGAAATCCTCCAGGAGCGCGGCGCGCACGGCGGTCTCGACGATGAGCGGATTGAGAACGGGCAGATCGCGCATGAAAGCTCTCAGGCGTTGGCGATGGCGCGCGCGTCCTCGAGCGTGATCGCCGAGCGATGCGCGAGGCGCGGGTCGGTCGTCGGATAGTCGGCGCGGTAGTGGCCGCCGCGGCTCTCGCGCCGCGACCATGCGGCGGCCGCGATCATCAGCGCGGTCGCGGCCATGTTGCGCGTCGCCGGCAGCCTCGCCGCCCTGTCGATGGCGACGAGCGCCTCGAGCGCCTGGCCTAGCCCCGCCTCGTCGCGCACCACGCCGACCTTCTCGTTCATCGTCTTGCGCAGGCGCGCGACGAGCGCGGCGTCGGCTTCGCCTCGCGCAAGCGGCGGCAGGTCCGACTCTGCGGCCGCGCGCGGCGCCTTCAGCGTCGCGCCGCGCAGATCGTCGGCGATGCGCGAGGCGAACACGACAGCCTCGAGCAGCGAGTTGGAGGCGAGCCGGTTGGCGCCGTGCACGCCGGTGGACGAGACCTCGCCCGCCGCATGCAGCCCGTCGAGCGAACTCTTGCCGCGCTCGTCCGTCCACACGCCGCCCATATGGTAGTGCTCGGCGGGCGCGACCGGGATCGGCGTCGTCGCGGGGTCGATGCCGGCCGACATGCAGCTTGCATAAACCGTCGGGAACCGCGCGGCGAATTCGGCGCCGACGGCCGTGCGGCAATCGAGAAAGGCGCCGCGCCCGGCCGCGATCTCGGCGAACACGCCGCGCGCCACGATGTCGCGCGGGGCGAGCTCGGCGTCCTTGTGCAGCTTCGCCATGAAGCGCTCGCCCGCCTTGTTGATGAGGGTGCAGCCGTCGCCGCGCAGCGCCTCGGTGGCGAGCGGGGCAGGGTCGCGCCCGATGTCGATGGCGGTGGGATGAAACTGCACGAACTCGGCGTCGGCGATGGTCGCCCCGGCGCGCGCGGCCATCGCCACGCCCGCGCCGCGCGCCTGAGGCGGATTGGTCGTCACCGCGTAGAGAAAGCCGACGCCGCCGGTCGCCAGCACGGTGGCGGCGGCGGGCAGGGCGAAGGCGCGCCCGACCGCGTCGCGCGCGATCACGCCTTCGACGCGGCCTTCGCGCGCGATGAGCGACTCCGCCTCGCCCTGCATCACCTCGATATGCGGGGAGGCGCGCACGGCGGCGGCGAGCGCGAGCATGATCGCCGCGCCCGCCGCGTCGCCCTTCACGCGCACGATGCGCCGCTCGGAATGGGCGGCCTCGCGCGACTGCACGAGATGGCCTTCGAGATCCTTGTCGAACGGCACGCCGTAGGTCAGCAGATCGTCGATGCGCGCGCGCGCCTCGCGCGCCATCGCCAGCACCACGCCTTCGTCGACCGTGCCGGCGCCGGCGGCCACCGTGTCGGCCGTGTGCTTTTCCGCCGTGTCGCCCTCGGAGATGGCGGCGGCGATGCCGCCCTGCGCCCATGCCGAGGAGGCGCCCTGGCCGATCGGCGCGGCGGCGAGCACGCGCACGGGGCGCGGCGCCAGCTTCAGCGCGCAGAACAGGCCGGCGATTCCGCCGCCGACGATGAGGATGGGAGGCGCTTTCGTCACATCAGGCTCCGCTCGCGCGCCACGGATCGTAGGTTCCGACGAACCAGTGATTCCCCTCCGGATCTCGGAAGCCGAAACCGCGGCCGCCGTAATCCTCGTCCTTGATCGTCTGGATGATCTCGACGCCGCTGGCCTTGACCCGTGCGTAGACGGCGTCGGCGTCCGGCACGACGACGTAGGGCGAGGAGTCGAAGACGCCGAAGGCGTCGTCGCGCAGCGATCCCAGCATGATCATTCCGTCGCCGAGCGTGAGTTGGGCGTGCGCCACGCCGCCCGCGCCGTCCTCGTAGACGGCCTGACGATGGAAGCCGAGCGTCTCGCACAGCCAGTCGATCATGCGCGGCGCGTCGCGATAGCGGAAAGTCGGAATGACGGTCGAACCGGCCATGATCTTGTCCTCCGCGCCCCCGCCGCCATGCGCCTCCGCCCCCGCGCGGAGGCGGCGCTTATTTCAGGTCGATCATCCGCTGCACGGAGCGGCGCGCGCGCTCGGCGAGCGCCGGGTCGATCGTAACTTCCTCGCGCAGATAGACGAGGCTGTCGAGAATCTTCGGCAGCGTGATCCGCTTCATGTGCGGGCACAGATTGCAGGGGCGCACGAACTCGACGCCCTGCGTCTCGGAGGCGACGTTGTCGGCCATCGAGCACTCGGTGACGAGCAGCACGCGACGCGGCTTGCGCGTCTTCACATAGTCGATCATCGCCGCCGTGGAGCCGGCGAAGTCGGAGACCTCGACCACCTCCGGCGGGCATTCGGGATGGGCGATGATCTCGATCGACGGGTCGTCGGCGCGGTAGCGCTGCAACTCTTCGGCGGTGAAGCGCTCGTGCACCTCGCAGGCGCCGTGCCAGGCGATGATCTTCACCTTCGTCTGCCGCGCCACATTGGCCGCGAGAAAACGGTCGGGCAGGAAGATGACGGTGTCGACGCCGAGGCTCTCGACCACCTTCACGGCGTTCGATGAGGTGCAGCAGATGTCGACCTCCGCCTTCACGTCGGCCGAGGTGTTGACATAGGCGACGACCGGCACGCCGGGATAGCGTTGGCGCAGCACGCGCACGTCGGCGCCGGTGATCGACTCGGCGAGCGAGCAGCCCGCGCGCGAATCCGGGATCAGCACCGTCTTGTGCGGGTTCAGCAGCTTCGAGGTCTCGGCCATGAAGTGCACGCCGCCCTGGATGATGATGTCGGCGTCGGACTTGCCGGCCAGGCGCGCAAGCTGCAGCGAGTCGCCGACGACGTCGGCGACGCAGTTGTAGATCTCCGGCGTCTGGTAGTTGTGCGCCAGGATGACGGCGTTGCGCTCGCGCTTGAGGTCGTTGATCGCCTTCACGTAAGGCGCGTGGAAGGGCCACTCCACGGGCGGGATGATCCCCTTCACCTTCTCGTAGAGATGCGCGGTCTCGCGCTCGACCTCCGGCGTCCAGGCGAGGTTCGGCATCGGCAGCACGCCGAGGCGCTGCGCGGCGGTCAGGCGCGGCGGCGGCGCAAGGCGCGCGCCCGAGGTGGTGTGCTGGAGCCCTTGCATCGTCGCCTCCCTCATATGCTCTTGGTGAGCATATTGAAGTTCCGAAATAAGCCGGCGATCAGGTCCCGAAGGCGACCCGGCCGGCGCTTATGTTCAAGCTGAGCATAATATAGCGGACGCGCCCGGTTTTGTCCAGCCTCTGGGCGCACACCGGCCATGCGCCCCTGCGTCGCGGCTTCCCGCGGCTGCGGGAATGATCCAAGGTCGCGGCCCCGGCGGAATCGCCAGTTCCGCCAAGCGCTGCGCCTCGAGGAGGAGACGTCATGGCCCCGCTCACCAATTTGCAGACCCGCGACGTCGAGACGCTCGTCCACCCCTACACGAATCTCGCCTCGTTCCGCGAAACCGGCCCGCTCGTGCTCGAGCGCGGCAAGGGCGTGCGGCTCTACGACGTCGACGGCAAGGACTACATCGAGGGCATGGCGGGACTCTGGTGCACCTCGCTCGGCTACGGCAACGAGGAGCTGGTCGAGGCCGCGCGCAAGCAGATGGAGCGGCTGCCCTTCACGCATCTCTTCACCGGCAAGAGCCACGATCCGGCCATCGAACTCGCCGAGAAGCTGAAGGAGATCGCGCCGGTGCCGATCTCGAAGGTGTTCTTCGCCTCCTCGGGCTCGGAGGCCAACGACACCCAGGTCAAGCTCGTCTGGTACATGAACAACGCGCTCGGCCGGCCGAAGAAGAAGAAGATCATTTCCCGTCTGAAGGGCTATCACGGCGTCACCGTCGCCTCGGCCTCGCTCACCGGCCTGCCCAACAATCACATCGACTTCGACCTGCCGATCGCGGGCATCCTGCACACCTCCTGCCCGCATCACTATCGCTTCGCCCAGCCCGGCGAGAGCGAGGCGGATTTCGCCACGCGGCTCGCCGCCGAACTCGAGGAGATGATCCTGCGCGAGGGGCCCGAGACGGTCGCCGCCTTCATCGCCGAGCCCGTGATGGGGGCGGGCGGGGTGATCGTCCCGCCCGAGACCTATTACGAGAAGGTGCAGGCGGTTCTGGCGAAATACGACGTGCTGTGCATCGCCGACGAGGTGATCTGCGGCTTCGGCCGCCTCGGCACGATGTTCGGCTCCACCGCGATGAAGATGCGGCCGGACACGATCTCGGCCGCCAAGGCGCTGACCTCGGCCTACATGCCGCTCTCGGCGGTGATGATCAACGAGGCGATGTATCAGGCGTTGCTGGACGAGAGCCGCAAGATCGGCACGTTCGGCCACGGCACCACCTATTCCGGCCACCCGGTCGCCGCGGCGGTAGGCGTCAAGACGCTCGAGATCTACGCGCGCGACCGCATTCTCGACAAGGTGGCCGCCATCGTACCGACCTTCTGGAGGCGGCTCGACGCCTTCCGCGACCATCCGCTGGTGGGCGAGGTGCGCGGCAAGGGCTTTGTTGCGGCGATCGAGATCGTCGCCGACCGGGCGACGAAGCGCTCTTTCCCGGCCAAGCGCATGGTCGCGGCGAAGGTGGTCGCCTTCGCCCAGGACGAGGGGCTGATCGTCCGCGCCATCGGCGAGACGGTGTCGATCTGCCCGCCGCTGATCATGACGGAGGCGGAGGTGAACGAGATGTTCGACAAGCTCGAGCGCGCCTTCGCCCGCGGCGAGGCGTGGGTGCGCGCCAACGCCCTGCGCGAGGCGACGGCCTGAAAAATCGCTCGACTCTCGGCCCGGTCGTTTAGCAGAACTTAACCATGGCGGGCCGAAGCTCGTCGCGTCGGCAGATTGCGCCGGCGCGCCCTTGCGAGCTTCGCCATGACGGACCACCGGATTGCTCAGAATGTCGTCGACCGGGCCAAGCCCGAGCTCGACGATTTCCTCGCCCGCTTCTATCACCAGATCGGCGTCTACGCCGTGGCCTCCGCGCTCGGCCAGTCCGTGGACGAAGCCGCCGCCGAGCCCGCCGAGCAGGCGCCCGCCGCCATCGATCGCGCCGCCTGATCGCCGGAACCCCGCGCGCCGACGAAAAAAGGCCCCGCCGTCGGCGGGGCCTTTTTCATGTGGCTGTCCGCCGGACGTCGCCTCAGCGGACGATCACCTTCGCGCCCATCGGCGCGCGGTTGTAAAGGTCGACCACGTCGATGTTGCGCATCCGGATGCAGCCCGACGAGACGTTCTGGCCGATCTTCTCCGGCTCGTTCGTGCCGTGGATGCGGTAGAGCGTGTCCTTGCCGCTCGGGTCGTGCAGGTAGAGGGCGCGCGCGCCGAGCGGGTTGTCCGGGCCGCCGGCGAGCGGGCCGTGGCTGCGATAGACGCCGAATTCCGGCCACCGCCGCATCATCTCTTCCGGCGGCATCCACTGCGGCCATTCCACCTTGCGGCGGATAAAGGCCGTCCCGGTCCAGCCATAGGCTTCCTTGCCGGTTGCGACGCCGTAGCGGATCGCCTTGCGGTTCGGCATGACGAAATAGAGGAAATTGCGCTTCGTATCGATGACGATCGTGTTCGGCGCCTCGCCGGTCGGATCGTCGACCAGATAGCGGTAGTAATTGAAGTCGATGTCCGCCTTCGGCGCGATCGCCATATATTCGACGTCGCGTCCGGACAGGACGGGATCGGGCGTGGTCGCCATCGACTGGCAACCTGCGGCGGTGAGCGCGATGAATGTCGCGGCGAGAAATTTCTTCACGGAGCAATCCTACGCATCCCGTCCGCCATGGCCGGACAGGTTGATGTTTTCCTAACGACATTTGCGGCCCCGAGAAAGGGGCGCCGCCGCACGAAAGCCACAGGCGTTGCATCCGCGCGACACCTCCCCGCCGCGGATTCCGCCGTCGAGCCGCCTCGCCCCCGCCACGCGAAGGGCAGCCCCGCGCGCCGCGCACGCTTTGCCTAAAGTCTGCTTGCCCCGCTTCCCGGCGCGGTCATGGATCGCAGCGGACGCGCAGCCGAAGGCCTCGGCGGGGCGCGCGCCGACATGACCGGCGGCATGGACAGGCGGCATGGACAGGCGGCAGGCGCGGCCTCGCCCTTCATTGTGGACGCGTCTAGGGGGGACACAACTTCGTGAGCACGCTTCTCATCACGCATCGCGACGGTCTGTTGCACGATATGGGGCCGGGCCATCCCGAGCGGCCCGACCGGCTCCGGGTGATCGAGCGCGTGCTGGAGATGGAGCGATTCCAGCCGCTCCTGCGCGACCAGGCGCCGGAGGGGACGGCCGAGCAGATCCTGCGCGTCCACCCGGAGGTCTATCTCAAGTCGCTGCTCGACAATTCGCCGAGCGAGGGCATTGTCCGGCTCGACGCCGACACGGTGATGTGCCCCGGTTCGATGCAGGCGGCCTTCCGCGCCGTCGGCGGCGCCTGCCTTGCGGTCGACGAGGTGATGACGCGCCTCGTCAACAACGCCTTCGTCGCGATGCGCCCGCCCGGCCATCACGCCGAGCGCGCGACGCCGATGGGCTTCTGTTTCTTCAACAACGCGGCGGTCGCCGCCCGCCACGCGCAGGCCGTGCACGGCGCCGGCCGCGTCGCGGTGATCGATTTCGACGTCCATCACGGCAACGGCACGCAGGACATTTTCTGGGCCGATCCGACGGTGATGTACTGCTCCGTCCATGAAATGCCGCTCTATCCCGGCACGGGGGCCAAGAGCGAGGAGGGCGAGCACGGCACGATGGTCAACGCCCCGCTCGCGGCCGGCGACGGCTCCGAGCAGTTCAAGGCCGCCTTCACCGACGTCATCCTGCCCAGGCTGCACGATTTCGCACCCGACCTGGTGGTGATCTCCGCCGGCTTCGACTGCCACCGCCGCGATCCGCTCGCCAACATCAATTGCGTCGAGAGCGATTACGCCTGGGTGACCGACAAGCTGATGGAGGTGGCCAACCGTCACTCCGGCGGCCGCGTCGTCTCCCTGCTCGAGGGCGGCTACGATCTGCAAGGCCTGTCGGCCTCCGTCGCCATGCATGTCGTCACGCTGATGGGGGCCTGAGCCTCATCGCGCCAGCGACAGCGCGCCGCGCAGGACGAGTGCGGCGAGGCCGAGCGCGACGACGCCCGCAGCCCAAAGCAACGCGAACCAGCCGAGCCGCCGCGCCCGGCTCAATGGTAGCTCTCCGCCGGGTCGACCTTGCCGCGGAAGGTCCAGTAGGCGTAGCCCGTGTAGGCGAGCACCATCGGCACGAGGATCAGCGCGCCGGCCAGCAGGAAGGCGAGGCTCTCGCGCGGCGCCGCCGCCTCGCGGATCGTCAGATCGGGCGGCACGATGTTCGGATAGAAGCTGACGCCGAGCCCGACGAAGCACAGCGCGAACAGCGCCAGCGCGGCGAGGAAGGGCAGGGCGTCCCGCCCGCGCGCCAGCGCGCGCAGCAGCGCGAAGGCCGCGCCCGCCGCCAGCGCGGGCACGAGGATCGTGTAATAGACCTGCGGCGCGCCGAACCAGCGCTCGGCGTAGGCCGGGTCGAGGAAGGGCGTCGCCAGGCTGACGAGGCCGATCGCCGCCAGCGTCGCCAGCGCGGCGATCCTGGCGATCCGCCGCATCCGCGCCTGCAACGCCCCCTCCGTCTTCCAGATCAGCCATGTCGCGCCGAGCAGCGCATAGCCGACGACGAGCGCCAGCGCGGTCGCCGCGCTGAACGGCGTCAGCCAGTCGAAAGCGCCGCCCGCGAAGGCGCGGTTCTCCACCTTCACGCCCTGCACCAGCGCGCCGAGCGCGAAGCCCTGCGCCAGCGCCGCCGCGAGCGAGCCGAGCGCGAAGCCCGCGTCCCACGCCCCGCGCGCCCGCTGCGAGCGCCAGCGGAACTCGAAGGCGACGCCGCGGAACACCAGCGCCAGCAGCATGACGACGATGGGCGCATACAGCGCCGGCATGACGACCGCATAGGCGAGCGGAAAGGCGGCGAACAATCCGCCGCCGCCGAGCACGAGCCACGTCTCGTTGCCGTCCCACACCGGCGCGATGGAGGCGGTCATCACGTCGCGCTCCTCCTCCTCGCGCGTCGCGGCGAACAGGATGCCGACGCCGAGATCGAAACCGTCGAGGATCACATAGGCGAGCACGGCGAAGGCGATCAGCCCCGCCCAGACGAAGGCGACGTCGAGGTCGGCGGGGATCATGGCGTCCTCCCTTGCGCGTGCGGCTCGCGGCCGGAGACGGACGCCTCGGGCGCGGCCCGCGCGTCGGGCTCGTGCGGTCCCGGCGGGCGCGCCAGCAGCGCGAGCGCGTAGAGAAGCCCGGCGCCGAACACCACGAGATAGACCAGCACGAAGGCCGCGAGCGACGCGCCGACCGCGCCGGCGGAAACGGGCGAGGCCGCCTCGCTGGTCCGCATCAACCCGTAGACGACCCAGGGTTGGCGCCCCGTCTCGGTGACGAACCAGCCCGCCAGCAGCGCGCCGAAGCCCGACGGCCCCATCAGAATGGCGGCCCGATGCAGCCAGCGCGAATCGTAGAGGCGCCGACGCCGGCGCGCCCACAGGCTCCACAGGCCGAGCCCCGCCATCGCCAGCCCGATCGCCACCATCAGCCGGAACGCGAAGAAGGGGATGCGCGGATCGGGCCGGTCCTGCGGCGCGAAAGCCTTCAGGCCCGCGACCTCGCCGTCGAGCGAATGGCGCAGGATCAGGCTGCCAAGCTTGGGGATCTCCAGCGCGTAGCGCGTGCGCTCCTGCGCCGGGTCGGGATAGCCGAACAGGATCAGCGGCGCGCCGCGCTGCGTTTCGAAATGGCCCTCCATCGCCGCGACCTTCGCCGGCTGATGCTCAAGCGTGTTCAGCCCGTGCAGATCGCCGGCGAAAATCTGGACCGGCGCGACCAGCGCGGCCATCCACATCGCCATCGAGAACATGACGCGCGTCTCGCGCGACGCCGCGCCGCGCAGAAGATGCCACGCGCCCGCAGCGCCGACGACGAAGGCCGTCGTCAGATAGGCGGCCAGAACCATGTGAACGAAGCGGTAGGGAAAGGACGGGTTGAAGACGACGGCGAACCAGTCGACGGGAACGAAGCGCCCCTGCGCGTCGATCGCGTGGCCAGCCGGCGTCTGCATCCAGCTGTTGGCCGAGAGAATCCAGAACGTCGAGATCAACGTGCCGAGGGCCACCATCAGCGTGGCGACGAAATGCAGCCCCGGCCCGACCCGCTTCAGCCCGAACAGCATCACGCCGAGAAAGCCCGCCTCCAGAAAGAAGGCGGTCAGCACCTCGTAGCCGAGCAGCGGCCCGAGGACCGGCCCGGCGCGCTCGGAGAACACGCTCCAGTTCGTGCCGAACTGGTAGCTCATCACGATCCCGGAGACGACGCCCATGCCGAACACGAGCGCGAACACCTTCTTCCAGTAGTCGAAGAGGTTGAGATAGGCCTCGTCGCGGCGGATCAGCCACAGCCCCTCGAGCACGGCGAGATAGCTCGCCAGCCCGATGGTGAAGGCCGGAAAGACGATATGCGCCGAGATCGTGAAGGCGAATTGCGCGCGCGCCAACGCCAGCGCGTCGGGATCGACCATGCCAGTCTCCGTCGCTCGCCCCCGAGCCCCGGATCGTTCAGCCCTGCGGCGCCTCGCTGTTCGCGGCCTGTGCGGCGGCGGCCTGTTTCAGCGCCTCGCGGAACAGTTCGCGCGGCTGCGCGCCAGACAGGCCGATCCGCCCCTCGAAGACGAAGAACGGCACGCCGCGAACGCCGAGTTCGGTTTGCGCGAAGTTCTGGTCGGCGCGCACGTCCTGCGCGAAGCGATCGGAGTCGAGCGTGGCGCGCGCCTCGCTCTCGTCGAGTCCCGCCTCGACGGCGAGGCGCAGCAGCACCTCGCGCTCGCCGACGGCCTGGCCCTCCGTCATGTAGGCGTGGAAGACGCGCTCTTCGAAGGCGCTGCCGAGGCCGCGCTCGGTCGCCAGATGCGACAGGCGGTGCGCGTCGAACGTGTTGCCCGGCCGCGCCGCCTCCCACTGGAAGTCGATGCCCTCCGTCGCCGCGGTCTCCGCCAGCGTGATCTGCCGCTCCATCGCGTCGGCGACCGTCAACCCGTATTTCTTGGCGATCCGTTCAGCGAGCGTGCCGGGCAGGACGCGCGGAGAGTTCGGGTCGAGCTCGTAGCTGTGCCAGCGCACCTCGAGCGGCACGCCGGCCTCGGCGGCGACGTTCTCCAGCCGCTTCTTGCCGATGTAGCAGAACGGGCAAATCATATCCGACCAGACGTCGACCCGGATCATCGCGGCTCTCCTGCGCGCATCGCTCTCACATGGGGCGGCGGCGGCCAAACGCCAGCTTGGCGCCGCCAAAGCGCCAGCCTAGCCGATCTGCCCGCGATGGCGAAGGAACGCGTCCGCCAGCACGCAGGCGACCATCGCCTCGCCGACCGGCACGGCGCGAATGCCGACGCATGGGTCGTGCCGCCCCTTGGTGAGAATCTCGGCCTCGTGGCCCGCTTTGTCGATGGTGCGGCGCGGCGTCAGGATCGAGGAGGTGGGCTTCACCGCGAACCGCGCGACGATGGGCTGCCCGGTGGACAGGCCGCCGAGAATGCCGCCGGCGTGGTTGGACAGAAACAGCGGCCGCCCGTCATTGCCCATGCGCAATTCGTCGGCGTTCTGCTCGCCGGAGAGTTCGGCCGCCGCGAAGCCGTCGCCGATCTCGACGCCCTTCACCGCGTTGATCGACATCAGCGCGGCGGCGAGTTCCGAATCGAGCTTGCCGTAGATCGGCGCGCCCCAGCCCGCCGGCGCGCCTTCGGCGACGATCTCGATCACCGCGCCGATGGAGGAGCCCGACTTGCGCACGCCGTCGAGATAGCCCTCCCACAGCGCGGCCGCCGTCGCGTCCGGACAGAAGAACGGATTGTTGTCGATCTCGTCCCAG
>JADJVD010000011.1 GCA_016716745.1 Hyphomicrobiales bacterium | reverse complement strand
CGAGGCGGGTTCAGCGGCCGCGACCGAGGATTACGCCGGCGCGATGCGCGCGCTCGGCCAGTTGCGCGCTCCTGTCGACGCCTTCTTCGAGCAGGTGACCGTCAACGCCGACGATGCGGCGTTGCGGCTGAACCGCCTGCGCCTGCTCGAGGAATTGCGCGCCGCCACGCGCGCCGTCGCCGATTTCTCCTGGATCGCTGGTGAGGCCGCCGCGCGGAGCAGCGCGCGGCGGCGTGCCCGGCGGCGTCGGTCAGCGCTGCGGCGCTGCGCGCGCCGTGCGCGGCTGCGCAGCTGCGCGTTGGCGTCGCGATCCCCGGTGCGCGGCGCTCCAGCTCGAGCTCACCGCGCCTGCTCGGGCGTCAGCGCGCTCGAGGCGGGCTGGCGGGTCCGACCGGTCGCCGCGCCTTGCCGGTTCGGAGCATCTCGCGAATCTGGCCTTCAGCGTCAAACTGGCTCTGCCAGGAGGATCAGGCCGAGCCGTTGGCGACCCTCCCCCGGTAAAAGCCGCCGCGTCGCCTGCCGCAGCGGGGCGATCAGCGCTTTGTCCTCGTAAAGCGCAGCGTGCGCAGCGTGACGCCGTATTCGCGCGCCAGGTCGCCAATCGTCCACAGCCGGTCAGACGTCGTTGCGCCGACGACGGCTGTTCCTGGCCCCCATCTTCAATGTCTCCCGCATCTGCCGCGATTCCCCGTGCGGCACCTGTCGATACTGGCGCGTGGTTAGCTTAAATTGCAACTACTGGTTGTATGGGGATTACGCAACTGATGCGCGAAAGAAAAGGCCGGCGACAAGGCCATCCTCGCCGCGCCTGATGCTCGCGCCCCCCGTCGGTGCGCGCCGGCCACTCCAGCGGAGCCCCATTACAGATGCAGGCGAACAGGAACAGCCAGACCACGTCGACGAAGTGCCAGTACCAGGCCGCGGCCTCGAAGCCGAGATGCTGCTTCGGCGTGAAGTGGCCCGGCAGCGCGCGGAACAGGCAGACGATCAGGAAGATCGTGCCGATGAGCACGTGGAAGCCGTGGAAGCCGGTCGCCATGAAGAAAGTCGCGCCGTAGATCGAGTTCTTGAACCCGAACGGAGCGTGGATGTACTCGTAGGCCTGGATGCCGGTGAACAGCGCGCCGAGCAGGATGGTGACGAGCAGGCCCTGCTCAGGCCCTTGCGGTCGCCATGCAGCAGCGCGTGGTGCGCCCAGGTAACCGTGGTGCCCGAGAGCAGCAGGATGAGCGTGTTGAGAAGCGGCAGGTGCAAGGGATCGAGGACTTCGATGCCCTTTGGCGGCCAGACGCCGCCCGTGAAGGCGACGCGGCTGGCCGGCTTCGCCTGAACACAGGCTGGCGTCGAAGAACGCCCAGAACCAGGCCGAGAAGAACATCACTTCCGAAGCGATGAACATGATCATGCCGTAGCGCAGGTGCAGCGGCACGACCGGGGTGTGGTGCCGGTCTGGCCTCCCCGATCGAGTCCGACCACCAGGCGAACATGGTGTAGAGACGCCAGGAAGGCCCGCCGAACAGCCACGGCGCCAGCTTCAGGCCGCGGAGGGTCAGGCCCGCATCCAGAGGATCGCGCCGACGGCCGATCAGCAAGCGGCCAGCCAGCCGATGAACGGCCACGGGCTCGGATCGACGAGGTGGTAGTCGTGGTTCGGCTTGGCGTGGGCCAGCCATGGTTTCCCCCGGTCCTATCTTCGGTGCTCGCGGCTGCTTTGCGCCGCCGGCGCACTGCTCTTCCTTTCAAGCCCGGTCGCCGGGCCCCGGCTTCCGGCAGCGGCCTTCGGCGGAAGAAGGTGTAGGAAGCGTGATCGTCATGATGTCCTTCCTGGTCGGGCTCTCGACGATCGCCGGATCGACGAAGAACACGACAGGCATGTCCAGCTTTTCGCCGGGCTTGAGCGTGGTGTCGGTGAAGCAGAAGCACTCGATCTTGTTGAAATAGGCGCCCGGCCAGTTCGGGCACGACATTGAGACGTCGCCTTGCCGCGCGTCGGCGCTTCGAAGAAATTTTGCGCCTAGAGAAGGCCAGCGTGGTTTCGCCGATGCGCACTTGTCACTTCGACGGCATCACCGGCTGGAAGTTCCCAGGCAGGCCCTGGGGCGACATTGGCGTCGAAGCGGACGGTGATTGTCCGGTCCAGGACCTTGTGGGAGGGGTCGCGCCGGCTGCGTCGTGCCGCCGTAGCCGGTGACCTGGCAGAACAGCTTGGTAGAGCGGAACGGCGCGCAGGACACGCCGATCATGGTGCCGACGACGGCCAGCACGCGCAGACGCGTGCGGTTCTGCCCTGGCGCGGATGTCGATGCGGGGCGTCCTCCTCGCTAACCGCCCGTGCGCCATGGTCGCAGCCCAGGTTGGCGCTCACGATGGTGATGTAGACCAGCACCGAAGGCCGCGAGCGCGAGGCCGAGCGCCAAGTTGCGCGAGCGCTGGCGCCTTCTTTTGCTGTTCGTGGAGCTTCAATCCTCGCGCGTCACGCACCCGCCCTGCAAGACGGCGCCCAAGCGCCGCTCGGCCAGGAGGATGGCGAACAGGGCGAAGAGGTAGACCAGCGAAAAGCCGAACAGGCGCTTCGCCGCCGAGATCGGCGCGGTCGGCCCTCGCGCACGCCAAACCTGAACGGCGAGCACGAACACGCGCCGGCGCCGAGAACGGCCACGCCGCGTAAACGACCCGCCAGGCCGAGCGCATAGGGCAGCAGCGCCGACCGGCGCCAGCAGAAGCGAATAGACGAGGATCTGCAGCTGGGTCGATCGGCCCGCGACATTCGGCATCATCGGGATGCCGGCCGCGCCGTAATCCTTGGCCTTGAACAGCGCCAGCGCCCAGAAGTGCGGCGGCGTCCACAGGAAGATGATCAGGAACAGCACTATGCTTTCGATGGTCACGGTGCCGGTGACGCATGCCCAGCCGATCATCGGCGGAAAGGCGCCGGCCGCGCCGCCGATGACGATGTTCTGCGGCGTCGAGCGCTTCAGCCACATCGTGTAGACGACGGCATAGAAGAAGATGGTGAAGGCCAGCAGACCGGCGGCGAGCCAGTTCGCGTCAAGGCCGAGCGTCATCACCGACAGCAGCGGACAGCACCAGGCCGAAGGCCAGCGCCTCGCCGGCCGACGCGGCCGGCCGGAATGGCCGCGCTTGCCGTGCGCGACATGATCGCGTCGATGTCGGCGTCGTACCATATGTTCAGCGCGCCCGACGCCCCGGCGCCCCGACGGCGATCGCGAGGATCGAGGCGAACGCCAGGACCGGATTGAGCGGGCCCGGCGCGACGCTCAGGCCGACGAGGGCCGTGAACACGACCAGCGACATGACGCGCGGCTTCAGGAGCTGGAAATAGTCGCCAGCGTCCGCTTCGAGAAGCGCGCCTCCTGGCGCCCTGCCCGATCCGACATTGACGGTCGCTCATCTGTCCGCCTGCGCCACTGTTTCTCACGCGAGGCCGAGCCGCCGCCGCAGGGGCGGCGGCGGGGCCCCGTTAACGATCTGAGCCGGTGATCCGCGGCAGCGTCTCCCACTGAGGAACGGCGGCGGCGACGGCAGCGGCCATTCGAGCGTGGTCGCGCCTTCGCCCCACGGATTGGCCCGCCGCCTGACGCTTCTTCGAGAAGGCGTCCAGGGCCAGGTAGAGGAAGACGAAGAGGCCGGCGCCGAGAGGTAGGAACCGTAGGACGAAATCTGGTTCCAGCCGGCGAACGCATCCGGATAGTCGATGTAGCGGCGCGGCATGCCCTGAAGGCCAAGGAAATGCTGCGGGAAGAACAGCAGGTTGGCGCCGATGAAGGTCATCCAGAAATGCAGCTTGCCGAGGAACTCATTGTACATGTAGCCGCTCATCTTCGGGAACCAGTAGTACCAGCCGGCGAAGATGCCGAACACGGCGCCGAGCGACAGCACGTAGTGGAAGTGCGCGACCACGTAGTAGGTGTCGTGCAGCACCCGATCGACACCGCGTTGGCCAGCACCACGCCGGTCACGCCACCGACCGTGAACAGGAAGATGAAGCCGATCGCCCACACCATCGGCGTGCGGAACGAGATCGAGCCGCCCCACATGGTGGCGATCCACGAGAAGATCTTCACGCCGGTGGGCACCGCGATGACCATCGTGGCGAACACGAAGTAGCGCTGCGTGTCGAGCGACAGGCCGACCGTGTACATGTGGTGCGCCCACACGACGAAGCCGACGACGCCGATGGCGACCATGGCGTAGGCCATGCCGAGGTAGCCGAAAATCGGCTTCTTCGAGAAGGTCGAGATGATGTGGCTGACGATGCCGAAGCCCGGCAGGATCAGGATGTAGACTTCCGGGTGGCCGAAGAACCAGAACAGGTGCTGGAACAGGATCGGATCGCCGCCGCCAGCGGGGTCAAAGAAGGTGGTGCCGAAGTTGCGGTCGGTCAGCAGCATGGTGATGCCGCCAGCCAGAACCGGCAGCGACAAGAGCAGCAGGAACGCGGTCACCAGCACCGACCAGGCGAACAGCGGCATCTTGTGCAGCGTCATGCCCGGCGCGCGCATGTTGAAGATCGTCGTGATGAAGTTGATCGCGCCGAGGATCGACGAGGCGCCCGCGATATGCAGCGCCAGGATCGCGAAGTCGATCGCTGGACCCGGCTGGCCCGAAGTCGAGAGCGGCGGGTAGATGGTCCAGCCGCCGCCGACGCCGTGCGCACCAGCCGGGCCTTCGACGAACATCGAAAGCGACAGCAGGATGAAGGCCGGCGGCAGCAGCCAGAACGAGATGTTGTTCATGCGCGGGAACGCCATGTCCGGCGCGCCGATCATGATCGGCACCATCCAGTTGGCAAAACCGCCGATCAGCGCCGGCATGACCATGAAGAAGATCATGATCAGGCCGTGGGCGGTGGTGAACACATTGTACATGTGCTTGCCCGCGTCGAGCGCGGTCGCCTCGACGCCGGCCAATGGAGGCCAGGCCGTGGAAAATCTGGATACCCGGCTCCGCCAGCTCCCAACGCATCATCACCGACAGGAAGCCGCCGAAGACGCCCGCGAAAATCGCGAAGATCAGGTAGAGGGTGCCGATGTCCTTGTGGTTGGTCGAGTAGAGATACCGGCGCCATCCGTGCGGATGGTCATGCGCCTCGTGAGCGGTAGCGGTGGCGGCCATCGGTGACATTCCTCGAAATAGGGGCGCGTTACTGGCGAAGCGAAAGCGCGGCGTCGGCGACGGAGGCGGGCATGGCGGCGAATTTCTTCTTCGCCTCGCCGAGCCAGGCCGTGTAGGCCTGCTCGCTGACCACGCGCACCGCGATCGGCATGTAAGCGTGGTCCTTGCCGCAGATCTTCGAGCACTGGCCGTAATACATGCCCTCGCGCTCGGCCTTGAACCAGGTCTCGTTGAGACGGCCCGGCATGGCGTCAATCTTGATGCCGAAGGACGGCACGACGAAGGAGTGGATCACGTCGGCGGCGGTCACCTGCATGCGCACCACCTTGCCGACCGGCACCACAACCTCGTTGTCGACCGAGAGCAGACGCAGGTCGCCCTTGGCGAGGTCGATGTCCTTCTCCGGCTTCATCAGCGAATCGAAGCCGAAGCCGCCGCCCTGGTCCTTCGGGTACTCGTACGACCAGTACCATTGCTTGCCTGTCACCTTCACCGTCACGTCGGCGGCGGGGATGCGCAGCTGCTTGTTCAGCAGGTCGAAGGAGGGAATGGCGAGAACGACGAGAATGACGATCGGAATCACCGTCCAGGCGACCTCGAGCCCGGTGTGATGCGTCAGCTTCGAGGGCGTCGGATTGGCCTTCTCGTTGAAGCGCATCATCACGTAGACGAGCAGGCCGAGCACGAACACGCTGATGACGATGCACATCGGCAGCAGCAGGCCGTTGTGGAACCAGTGGATGTAGTCGGCGATCGGCGTGACCGCGTCCTGCATGCCCATCTGCCCGGGCGTCGAATGGCCGGCGCCCGCCGCAAAGGCCTGCCCCGTCGTCGCAGCCCCCGCGAGCGCGGCGGCCGCGCCCAGAGCCAATCCCCGATCCGTCGATCCAACCGAAAATCGCATCGCGACGTCGCTCCCTTCGCCGCCCCCGGCGGCACGCGATCCGGCCTTGCGCAGCCGGGTCGCAATTGCATCCGCTTCGCAAACCCGCGTCGACGCAGCCTGCTTCGCAGACAAAATTAGATCAGGTCTTCCAAATCATAATCTCGCCATGAACGCAATGGCGCGGATCAATCTCCCACCCAATTCGACTCGCGGCCAATGCGCGCGCAGCATCAAGCTCTTGCGGCGTTTCCGCGAAGCTTCGCAACACCCGTCGAACCGGGGCGCGCGGGCCGGCGCGCGGCGTCGCTTGACAGGGACGGGGCTTTTGCTACCCCCTCACCTTCCCGCGGACGGACCTGAACACGACGAGGCCTTGCAAATGCATCCGATTCGACGCCCTGGGCGATCGGGACTCGGCGCTCGCGCGGCCGTCGCGCTCGGCGGCGCCCTCATGGCGTTCGCGCTCATGGCCGGCGCGGCGCCGGCGCAGGCGCAAGGGGCGGTGAAATCCAAGCACGGCGACTGGGAGCTGCGCTGCGAGACGCCGCCGGGCGCGAGCCGCGAGCAATGCGCGCTGCTGCAGAGCGTGGCGGCGGAGGATCGCCCCAACGTCAATCTCGTCGTCATCGTGCTGAAGACCGCCGACGGCAAGAGCCGCCTGCTGCGCGTCGTCGCGCCGCTCGGCGTGCTGCTGCCCTCCGGCCTCGGCCTGAAGGTGGATGCGACCGACATCGGCCGCGCCGGATTCGTGCGCTGCCTGCCGACGGGCTGCGTCGCCGAGGTGGTGATGGAGGACAAGCTCCTCGACCAGTTGCGCGCCGGGACGACGGCGACCTTCATCATCTTCCAGACGCCGGAGGAGGGGGTCGGCATTCCGCTGACGCTCGCCGGCTTCAAGGAAGGGTTCGAGAAACTGCCCTGAGCGCGTCTCAGGTTCATTACAGCGGGGAGGCGCGTTGATGCGGCGGCGTTCGATTCGGTCCGGCCTGACGGCGTTTGCGGCGCTCGCCGCCGCCCTTCCGCTCGCCGGTTGCGGCGGCGACCCGAGCAACACGCTCGGCAATCTGCTCGCCTTCAACTCGCCGACCGCGCCGCCGGCGCCGGCGGCGGCCGACCCCAACGCCAAAGTGTTGCGCTCCTGCCCGGAGGTGGAGGTGAAGGACGGCGGCGGCTCGCTGCGCGTCGGCGGCGCCTCCTCCGAAAGCGTGCGCCACCAGTTCTCGATGAGCGAGGTGGCGCGCGAGTGCCAGATCGGCGGCGGGCAACTGACGATCAAGGTCGGAATCGAGGGCAATGTCGTGATCGGCCCGGCCGGCGGAGCGGGAACCTACTCGGCGCCGATCACCGTGTCGGTGCGGCGCGAGAGCGACCAGTCGATCGTCACGAGCCGCTCCTATCAGGTTTCGGCCAGCGTGCCGGCGGGCGCGGCGCAGGGGCCCTTCACCCTGATCGCCGAGCCGGTCTCGGTGCCCTTCCTCAACGAATACGCGGCCGACGATTACGCCGTGGTCGTCGCCTTCGGCTCGGGCGGCGGCCGCGCGGCCAAGCAGGCGCGCCGCCGGCGCTGAACAAGCAGGCGCGCCGCCGGCGCTGAGGCGGCCGGGCGTGGAGAAGCCGACGGCGGCGATTGATTTCGCCGCGGCGGCCGTCTAGCGTCGAATCGTCACAACAGTCCCCCGCGGAAGAGTCCGACGCGCCAGCGCCGGCGCCGAAGGCGCAACCGCCCCGGAAACGCTCAGGCCCACAGACCGCAGGGGATGACGCTCTGGAAAGAGGATGCGGCGCAAGCCGCGTCCCACCGACGGGGGTAGCTCCGCGCGCCGCAGGGCGAGCGGAGGAAATCTCTCAGGTCCCGGGACAGAGGGGGCGCGGAAGCCGGGCGGCTCGTCCGGCGTTCGCGCTTGTCCTCGCACCGCCTCCGGGAGCGCCCATGGCCGAGACCGCCGCCTCGCTACAGCACACGCCGCTGCACGCCCTGCATCTGCGCCTCGGGGCGAAGATGGCCGAGTTCGCCGGCTACGACATGCCGATCCAATATCCGACGGGCATTTTGCAGGAGCATCTGCACACCCGCGCCGCGGCCGGGCTGTTCGACGTCTCGCATATGGGTCAGGCGACGCTGGTCGGGCTCGACGCGGCCGCCAAACTCGAACGGCTCGTCCCCGGCGACCTGGCTGCGCTGGCCGAGGGGCGCATCCGCTACACGCAGTTTCTCGACGCCAATGGCGGCATTCTCGACGACCTCATGGTCACCCGCGTGTCGGGCGCGGCCGGCGGCGTCGAAACGCTGTTCCTCGTCGTCAACGCCGGCTGCAAGACGCAGGATTTCGCGCTGCTGGCGCAGGCCCTGCCCGACCTCAAGCTGACCATCCTCGCCGACCGGGCGCTGATCGCCCTGCAAGGGCCGGCGGCGGCGGAGGCGCTGGCGAAGGTCCTGCCCGGCCTTACGACGCAGCCCTTCATGTCGATGCGCGACGCGACGTGGCGCGGCCAGACCCTGCACGTCTCGCGCTCCGGCTACACCGGCGAGGACGGTTACGAGATCTCCGTGCCGGACGGGCTGGCGGAAGCCTTCGCCGAGGCGCTGCTGGCGCTGCCGGAGGTGAAGCCCGTCGGCCTCGGCGCGCGCGATTCGCTGCGCCTCGAGGGCGGGCTCTGCCTCTACGGCCACGACATCGACCGCACCACGACGCCGGTCGAGGCCGGGCTGATCTGGTCGATCTCCAGGCGCCGCCGGCAGGAGGGCGGCTTTCCGGGCGACGAGCGCGTGCGCCTGCAGATCGCGCACGGCCCCTCGCGCAAGCGCGTCGGGATCAAGCCCGAGGGCAAGGCGCCGGCGCGCGAGGGAACCGACATCCACACCGTCGGCGGCGAGCTGATCGGCAAGATCACCTCCGGCGGCTACGGGCCGAGCGTCGGCGGGCCGGTGGCGATGGGCTATGTCGAGGCCGATCACGCCGCCCCCGACACGCCGGTGACGCTGATGGTGCGCGGCAAGCCGCTGCCGGCGCGCGTCGTCGCCCTGCCCTTCGTCCCCGCCCGCTTCTATCGCGGGAGCTGACGGCGATGATGGCCGTCATCTTCGAGGTGTGGCCGGCCGAGGGGCGGCGCGACGAGTATCTGAAACTCGCCGCCTCGCTGCGCGAGGAGCTGGCGACGATGGACGGCTTTGTCTCCATCGACCGGTTCGAGAGCCTCTACGAGGAGGGCAAGCTGCTGTCGCTGCAGTTCTGGCGCGACGAAGCCTCGATCGCGGCATGGCGGATGCATGTCGAGCACCGCAAGATGCAGAGGCTCGGGCGCGGCGGCGTGTTCCGCGCCTACCGGCTGCGCGTCGCCGAAGTGGTGCGCGACTATTCGATGACCGATCGCAACGAAGCGCCCGCCGACCTGCGGGCGCACGACAAATCCTGACGTTTCGATTTCTCCCAGGGAGGCTCGCGTGGCTGACGTTCGCTACACCAAGGATCATGAATATGTGCGGCTCGAGGGCGACGTCGCCGTCGTCGGCATCACCGACTATGCGCAGAGCCAGCTCGGCGACGTCGTGTTCGTCGACCTGCCGGCGGTCGGCAAGAAGGTCGCCAAGGGCGGCGAGGCGGCGGTCGTCGAGAGCGTGAAGGCGGCGAGCGAGGTCTATGCGCCCGTCTCGGGCGAGATCGTCGCCGTCAACGACGCGCTGTCCGACGCGCCGGCGACGGTCAACGAGGACGCGGCCGGCGCGGGCTGGTTCGTGAAGATCAGGATGGCCGACAAGGGCGAACTTGGCGCGCTGATGGATCAGGCCGCCTACGACGCCTACGTCGCCGGTCTCGGCTGAGCGGAGAGCGCCCCATGCGTTACCTTCCCCTCACCCCCGACGACCGGGCCGACATGCTGGCGCGCGTCGGCGTCGACGCGGTCGACGATCTGTTCGCCGACATTCCCGTCGCCAAGCGGCTGAAAGGCCTCGTCGACCTGCCGCCCGCGAAAAGCGAGATGGAGGTCGAGCGCATTCTCGGCGCGATGGCGGCGCGCAACATGGCGGCGTCCAGCGTGCCCTTCTTCGTCGGCTGCGGCGCCTACAAGCACCATGTGCCGGCCAGCGTCGACCATCTGATCCAGCGATCGGAGTTCCTGACGAGCTACACGCCGTATCAGCCCGAGATCACGCAGGGCACGCTGCAATATCTGTTCGAATTCCAGACGCAGGTGGCCGCGCTCACCGGCATGGATGTGGCCAACGCCTCCATGTACGACGGCTCGACCGGCGCGGGCGAGGCCGTGCTGATGGCCCATCGCGTCACCAAGCGACGCAAGGCGATCGTCTCCGGCGGGCTGCATCCGCATTACGCCGACGTGATCGACACGCTCTCGCACATGGCGGGCGATACGGTCGAGCGCATGGCGCCGGACGTGAGCGCGAGCGAGGACATCATCGCGCGGATCGACGAGGCGACGTCCTGCGTCGTCGTGCAGACGCCCGACGTGTTCGGCAATCTGCGCGATCTGACGAAGATCGCCGAGGCCTGCCACGCCAAGGGCGCGCTGCTCGTCGCGGTGTTCACCGAGGTCGTGTCGCTCGGGCTCGTCGAGCCGCCGGGCGCGATGGGCGCCGACATCGTCGTCGGCGAGGGCCAGTCGATCGGCAACGGACTCAATTTCGGCGGGCCCTATGTCGGCCTGTTCGCCACGCGCGCCAAATATGTGCGGCAGATGCCGGGACGCCTGTGCGGCGAGACGGTGGACGCGGAGGGCAAGCGCGGCTTTGTGCTGACGCTGTCGACGCGCGAGCAGCACATCCGCCGCGAGAAGGCGACCTCGAACATCTGCACCAATTCGGGTCTGTGCGCGCTCGCCTTCACCATCCACATGACGCTCTTGGGTTCGGCGGGTCTGAGGAAGCTCGCCGAGATCAACCACGCCAGTGCGGTGGATCTGGCGAGCCGGCTCGAAAGCGTGAAGGGCGTCGAGGTGATCACCCCGACCTTCTTCAACGAGTTCACGATCCGCACGCCGAAGAACGCCTTCGCGGTGCTCGAGGGGATGCATCATCGCGGCGTGATCGGCGGCGTGCGCGTCTCGCGCCTGCTGCCGGAGGCAGGGCTCGACGATCTCGTGGTCGTCGCCAACACGGAAGTGAACACCGCGCAGGACCGCGCCGATTTCGTCGCGGCGCTGAAGGCGAGCCTGTAGGCCGATGTCGGCGACCGCCATCATGCAGGAGCGGCGTCGCGCGCTGATCCGCGCATGGGCGCGCGATCCGCTGATTCTCGTGCAGGCGGAGGCGCCGGGCGCGCTGCCGGGGCTCGTCTTTCTCGACGAGTCCGGCGCGGGCGCGGATCTGGCGCGCGCCGGCCGCATCCGCGCCGGCAATGCGGCGATCGTGCGCCGCCCCGGCGCGGCGCACGACAACGCCAGCCTGTGGGTCGCGGCCGGCTACGGCGGCTATCGCGGCGCCTATGTGCGCTTTCTTCAGGACGTGTATGGCGAACGCGCGAGCGAGGCCGAGCTCGACGGCTGGGACATCGACCACCTGCTGAACCGCGCCCGCGCGCCCGATGCGACATGCTTCGTGCGCGTCGAGGCGATTCCCGCCAACGCCAACCGGCAATGGGGTTCCCTGTTCGAGAAAGCCGCGTCCGATCCGCGCTTCTTCGCCAATCGCGAGCGCAGGCGGCGCACGATGAGCTGGATGATCTGCGCCAAGCTCGCGGGCAAACCGCCGCCGCGCGGGCCGGAGGACGCCGCCCAGATGGAGCGCCTCGCCACTTTCTTCGCCTCGATCGGCCTGCCGGCGGACGAGGCGCGCCGCGGCGTCGGCGAGATGCTCGACTTCGTTTACCGGGCGGGGGCGCGATGATCTCGCCTGCTCGCCCACGCTATCGCCGGCCCTGCCCGGCTTCCGCTTCACCCGCACATGGATGCGCCGCATGACCATGAACACGCAAGGACGCCCGACGACGCCCGCCGCCCACGACGCCCCGCATGACGACGGCGCAAGCGCGCGCAAGACATTTACGGGCAATCGCGGCCTCGACATGGAGGAGCCGCTGATCTTCGAAATCGGCCGCCCCGACGTGACGGGCGTCGATCTCGACGCGCCGCTCGCGGTGACGCCGCGCCTCGGCGCGCTGGCGCGCAAGGCGCCGCTCGATCTGCCGGGCCTCTCCGAGCCGGAGGCGGTGCGCCACTATGTGCGCCTGTCGCGCAACAATTACGCGATCGACTCCGGGCTCTATCCGCTCGGCTCCTGCACGATGAAGCACAATCCGCGCCTCAACGAGAAGATGGCGCGGCTGCCGGGCTTCGGCGACGCGCATCCGCTGCAGCCGCAGGCGACCTGCCAGGGCGCGCTCGAACTCATCTACACGCTCGGCGAGTGGCTGTGCGAACTTACCGCGATGAAGGCGGTGGCGATGTCGCCCAAGGCCGGCGCGCATGGCGAACTGTGCGGCATGATGGCGATCAAGGCCGCCATCGCGGCCAGGGGCGAGGGCGCGACGCGCAATGTCGTGCTCGTGCCCGACAGCGCACACGGCACCAATCCGGCGACCGCCGCGCTGATCGGCTTCACGGTCAGGCCCGTGCCGGCGGGCGAGGACGGCACGGTGCGTCCCGACGCGGTGAAGGCGGCGCTCGGGCCGGACGTCGCCGCGATCATGCTCACCAACCCGAACACATGCGGCCTGTTCGAGCCGGCGATCGTCGAGATCGCCGAGGCGGTGCATGCGGCCGGCGCCTACTTCTATTGCGACGGCGCGAACTTCAACGCCATCGTCGGCAAGACCAAGCCCGGCGATCTCGGCGTCGACGCGATGCACATCAACCTGCACAAGACCTTCTCGACGCCGCATGGCGGCGGCGGGCCGGGCGCCGGCCCTGTCGTTCTCTCGGAGCGGCTGGCGGCCTTCGCGCCGGCGCCCTTCGTGCGCAAGCAGGACGAGACCTATGCGCTTGTCGAGCACGCCAAGGGCACGACGTCCTTCGGCCGCATGACGGCGTTCCACGGGCAGATGGGCATGTTCGTGCGCGCGATGGCCTACATGCTCTCGCACGGCGCGGACGGGATGCGGCAGGCGAGCGAGGACGCCGTGCTCGCGGCGAACTACATCCGCGCCAGCCTCGGCGATCTGATGTCGGCGCCGTTCGGCGACCGCATGTGCATGCACGAGGCGCTGTTCGACGACGAATGGCTGAAGGGCACGGGCGTGACCACGCTCGATTTCGCCAAGGCGATGATCGACGAGGGCTATCACCCGATGACGATGTATTTCCCGCTGGTGGTGCACGGGGCGATGCTGATCGAGCCGACGGAATCGGAATCGAAGGCCTCGCTCGATCTGTTCATCGCGACGCTGCGCGATCTGGCGATGAGCGCGAAGAAGGGCGAGACCGACCGCTTCACCGGCGCGCCGTATCTCGCCCCGCGCCGACGCCTCGACGAGACGCGCGCGGCGCGCAATCCCGTGCTGAAGTGGACGCGGCCGGCCCCGCAGGCGGAGGCGGCGGAGTAAGGCCGCGCCAGCGCGCCGCCTTGCCGGCGCGACGGCGCGCGCAACAAAAAAGCCCGCCTCACGGCGGGCTTTTTCACATTCGACGCGAACGCCTCAGTTCAGGCGCTGCTTCATTTCGGCGATGCTCTTAGCGAGCAAGTCGGAGGCGGCGGCGCCCTTGACGTCCTGCGACAGCACGCGCTCGGCGGCGCGGGCGGCGGCGTCGGCCGCGGCGGCGCGCACCTCGGAGGTCGCCTGCGCCTCGGCCATCGAAATCTTCTGCTCGGCCTGCTTCGTGCGGCGCGCGACGAACTCCTGCATCCGCGACTCGGCCTCCTTGGCGATCATCGCGGCCTCGGCCTTCGCCTGTTCGACGATGGCGGCGGCGTCCTTCTCGGCCTCGACCGCCTTGCGCTTGTAGTCGGCGAGCACATCGGCCGCCTCCTGGCGCAGGCGCTCGGCCTCGGCCAGCTCGGTCTTCACCTTGTCGATGCGGGCGTCGAGCGCCTTGGTGATCATGCCCGGCGCGCCGACCCAGAGCAGCACGAGGACGAAGCCGACGAACCCGACCAGAACCCAGAATTCAGCTCCCACGGCGGCCTCCTCAGGCGTTCTTGACGGCGGACACGGCGGCGGCGACGGCCTCGGCCGACGGCGCGCGGCCGGTCAGGCGCTCGACGATGGCGCTCGCCGCGTCGCGGGCGACGTCGTCGACATTGGCCATCGCGCGGGCGCGCATTTCGGAAATCTGCTTCTCGGCGGCGGCGAGCTTGGCGTCGAGTTCGCCGGTCAGCGCCTTGCGCTTGGCGTCGCTCTCGGCGGCGACCTTCTGGTGCGCCTCCTGAGCGGTCGCCTGCGAGCGGGCCTTGGCCTCGGCGATCATCTTGTCATGCGCCTCGCGGGCCGAGTCGGCGTCCTTGCGGGCGGCTTCGGCGGAGGCGAGGTCGCTCGCGATCTTCGATTCGCGCGCCTCGAGAATGCCGGCGACGCGCGGCAGCGCGATGCGCGACATCAGGTAGTAGAGCGCGCCGAAGACGAGCGCGAGCCAGACGAGCTGCGAGGAGAAGTGCTGCGCGTCAAAGGGCGGGAAGACCGGCGCATGCTCGGGAACCGCGGTTCCGGCGTGCGTAGCGGTCGGCGCGCCGTGCGGCGCAGGGGTCGCGGCTTGCGTGGCCATCGTCGGCTCCAGCGAAATTCAGCGGAACCGCGCGCGCAGCCCGGGGCGGCGCGCGCGGAAAAGGGTCACTTCACGAAGAGCAGGATGATCGCGACGAGGAACGCGAAAATGCCAAGACCTTCGGCAAGCGCCGCGCCGATGAACGCGCGGCCGAACTGGCCGTCGGCCGCCGACGGGTTGCGCAGAGCGCCGGAGAGGAAGTTGCCGAAAATCGCGCCCACGCCCACGGCGGCGGCGCCCATGCCGATCGCGGCGAGACCAGCGCCGATGTACTTGGCTGCAACGGGATCCATCGTGAAGACTCCTGAGAGTTTGAAACGGGCGACTATCTGTTGTTGAGATCTTTATCAGTGGCCCGGGTGAATTGCGTCGTTCAGATAGACGCAAGTGAGGATGGCGAAGACGTAGGCCTGCAGGAACGCGACGAGCAGCTCGAACGCGGTCAGGATGACGATCGCCAGAAGCGGAAGCGGAGAGATGATCGCCGCCGCGCCCGCGCCGAGCAGCATCATCACGAAGCCGCCGAAGACCTTCAGCGTGATGTGGCCCGCCAGCATGTTGGCGAAGAGACGAACGGAGAGCGAGATCGGCCGCGAGACGAAGGAGATCACCTCGATCAGCACGATGAAGGGCAGCAGGATCGGCGACACGCCCGACGGCACGAACAGATGCAGGAAGTGCGTCCCGTTCCTGACGAAGCCGTAGACGATGACGATGCCGATGACGAGCGCGGCGAAGGCGAAGGTGACGATGATCTGGCTCGTCACCGTGAACGAACCCGGGATCAGGCCGATCAGGTTCGAGAAGAAGACGAACATGAAGACGGAGAAGACGAAGGGGAAGAAGCGCATCCCCTCCTTGCCCGCCGTGTCGCGCACCGTGGAGGCGACGAATTCGTAGGCCATCTCGGCGGCGGCCTGAAGGCGCGTCGGCACGATGGAGCGGCGCGAGGTGCCGTAGAGCATCAGCGCGGCGATGGCGAGGAACACCACCAGCATCCACAGGGACGCGTTGGTGAAGGAGACGTCGAGCCCGCCGATCTTCATCGGAATGATGCGTTCGATCTGGAACTGGTGGATCGGATCGAGCGCCTGTCCTTCTGCCGCCACGTCATCACCCTCGAGGGTTGGGCGCGCCGCGCGCGCCGTTCCAGACCAATCGGCCATTCAGGCCGTCACGCGCCGCCTTGCGGGCCCTTCGGAGCCGAGCGCGCGGCGATGCGATAAATCCCCCAGAAACCCGCCACCGCGCCAATCGCCAGAAAGGCGATCAACATCAATGGCGAGGTCGCGAGCCAGACGTCGAGCCCATACCCGAGCAATCCGCCGACCACCACCGCCGCGACGAACTCGCTCATCGCCCGAAGGCCGAGATTCATCGCCGAGGACGTCGCCGGGCTCCCCTCCCGCCGGGCCGCCTCCGCGTCCTGTTCGGCGCGATGTCGATCCAGAGATTGGGAGAGACGCTCGAGACGGTCCCGCAGGGCGGGGTCGTCGTCCTCCGTGTTCCGGCCGGGCATGTCGACTCCTCATCAGGGTCGGACGACCGGCGAAACCGCGGCGGACTCCGCGCGGGCCCGCAAAACCACGGCTTTCGCCGGCCCTTGCAAGCCGCGCGCACCATATTGACGGCCCCCAGTCGTGTCAAGATTGCGGCGAAAAGGGTTATCCATATGATTTTACATAGGAAAATTTGCTTTTCTGCGGTCTGTGACGAAGGTCTGACGCGCAGCCGCGGCGGCGAAGCCGGATCAAGGCGCGCGGGCCGCGCCGGCGCCCAGAGTCGGGCGTCGATTCCCCGAGTCGTTTCCACACAGGAGAGGGGCATGTCCGGCTGGTCCCGCAGAACCGTTCTGGCGCTGGCGGCGGGGTTCGCCCTGCCCGCCTCGGCCGAGGCGCAGGCCGTTCTCGTCCCGCCGCGCGGTTCGCCGCTGCGGGCCGCCCTTCTCGACGCCTTCCGCGCCCCGGTGTCGGCCCGGATCGGCGGGCCGGTCGAGTTCGAGGTGAGCGCCCTGCGCGTCCTCGGGCCCTGGGCCTATGTCTCGGCGCGGCCGCGCCGGCCGGGCGGCGCGCCGATCGACTGGGCGGCGACGCCCTTCGCCGAGGCGATGCGGGCCGACGCGATGAGCGATCTGACGCTCGGCCTGCTGCGCCGCTCGGGCGGGGTCTGGCGCGTCGTCGAGACCGCCATCGGCCCGACCGACGTCGCCTGGATCGACTGGATCGCCCGCCACCGGGCGCCGCGCGCGGTGTTCAGCGACGAATAGGGGACGCCTCCGGCTCCCCTCACTTCATCGCCCCGCAGGCGGCCGCCATCCATTGCTCGCAACTGCGGCCGAGCGCCGGCTTGCGGAACCGCTCCAGCGCGTCGCGCAGGAACTTGATCTCGTCCATGCGGGCGAAGGCGAGCCGCATCGCCTCGCTGCGGTCGGCGCGCGCCTTGACGGTCTCGTTGGCGAGCGTGTCGTCGTACTGGCGCTGCGCCAGCGCGTCGCCCGGCGGGCGGGTCCGGCGACGACGCTCGATGTCGGCGAGGCGCTCCTCGAGCGTGCGGGCGGCCTGCGAGACGGCTTTCCAGAGATCGTCGACCTCCGCCTCGTAGCTGACCAGGGTCTCGCGATAGACGTCCGCGGTCCAGCCGCGGCTGACGCGGATCAGCTCGCGCGCCTCCTCGATCGCCTCGGCGTGCAGCTTGTGGCGATCCTGCGCGCGCGATTCCTTCACCACGTCGACCAGCGTTCCGCCGGCCTCGACGAGGCCGATGGCGGGCGCGAGACGCTTCAGCTTGCCGATCCAGTCGAGCGCGTCGCCGCCGCCGGGCGAGGCGACAGTCCCCGCGAGCGTCATCGCGTAGTCGCCGAGCGAGCGCAGCGCCGCCTTCTCGGCGACGAGCGAGGCCTCGGCCGCCTGCTCGCACGGGTTGGGCGCGGCGGCGATGGCCGCGCGCATCTCCTTCACCAGCCCCTCGCTGTAGGGCGGCGCCTCGGCCGGGATCGGCTTGCCGGGCAGGTTGGCGGCGCGGTCCGCCCGCTCGGCCTTGCGGCGCTGATAGTCGGCGAAATCCGCCTCGTAGGCGCGCAGCACGGTCTCGACGGCGGGGGCGAGCGGCAGACAGACCTTGCGCAGCGCCTCGATCTCGGCGCGCAGCTTCTGTCCCTCGTTGGCGTCCGGCGCGGCGGCGACCGCCGGCTTGCGGCGGAGCGCGGCGGCGTCCGCAACGGCCTCGACGACGCTGCGCCCGTCGGCGAGGCGGTGGGCGTCGACGCAGCGCGACCACGTCTTCGGATCGCGCGTCACCCGCTCGCGCCAGACGCCGAGGCCGGCGAATTCGCATTGCCCCTTGTCGTAACGCACGCCGACGCCCGGCGTGTGCGGCGCCTGCGAGCAGATGCAGCCGTAGAGATCTTTCGGCGTCTCCAGCCCGAGCGCGGCGAGCACCGCGTCGAGCTTGCGCGGGGTCAGGCGCCGCACGAGATCGGTCATCTCCTCCTGCGTGCGCGGCGGCAGCTTTCCGGAAGGGTCGGCGGCAGGCGCCTGGGCCAGCGCGGGCGCGACGAGCAGCGCGAGCGCGGCGACGCGGACAAGAGGGGCGATCATTGCGGCGCTCCCTGCGCCTTGCCGAGCCTGTCGGCGGCGACATCGAGGAATGTTCTCGGATCGAAGGCGTCGTCGTCGACGAGTTCGAGGCGATCCATCGCCGTCATGCCGTCGGGCGTGAGGCGGCCGATCTCGACGCGCCGCAGCAGCATCGAGGCCGGCGCGTGCTCCGCCGGCGCGTGCGCGACCACGTTGAGGTGATAGCTCTGGCCCTCGGTCACGCAATCGAGATAGCCGCCGAGCGCGTAGCCCGGCGCGAGCCGCACGAGGCCGAAGCCCGCCGCCGCCTCGATCTCGAGCCTGCCGTCCCATCCCGGCGGAACGTCGAGCCCCCAGACGCGGACGGGCGAGGCGCAGAAACTCGCGGTGAGGCGCCCCGACCCGTCGGGACCGGCCGCATAGCTCGCCCAGATCACCTGTTTGAACCACAGATCGTCCGTCGGCGCGCGCGTCAGCACGACGGCGAAGGATTTCGAGCGCGTCGGATCGAAGGTCAGCCGCGCCAGCGCGGGGGCGCGACCCGACTCCTCCGCGACGCGCAGGACCGGCGCGGCCGAGACGAGGCCCGTCGTCGCCCAGTTGCGCTGTTTCGGAACGTCGACGAGAAGCCCGCCCTCGGCGTAGCGCGCGAAGGCGGCGAAATCGCCGCCGCTCACGGCCAGCGGCTTCCACGCGCCGGAGTCGCGCCCGGCGAAGACCGGCGCGACGTCGAGGGGCTCCACGCCCGGCGCGGGCTGCGCGCGGCGCGCGGCGCCATGCGTCTCGGCGACGTCGACGGACAGCAGCGCCATGTCAGCGCCCTCGCCCTCGACGGGGGTGACGGCCATCGCGCCGATCTCGAAAGTTGCGCGCGGACGCAGCGCGTCGACGCCGCCTTCCAGCGTCGCGCCGGCGGCCTCGACGCGCGCGCCCTTGCGCGTCAGGCGAATGACGACGCTCTCGAGGCTCGCGGCGGTCCGCGCCTCCTTCTTCGCGCCGCTCGGCCATGTCCAGATCAGCGCGCCGGCGCCGTCCTTCGTGCGGCGCCAGTAGAGCGTCAGCCCCGGCTCGGAGCCGCAATGATGGGCGTGGGCGGGGCACAGCGACAGCATCACCGAACTCGTGCCGGCGGGATCGAAGCGGTAACTGACGGTCGTCTCCGCGTCGTCGCCGAGATCCTCGAAGCGCAACGCGGACTGCGTCGACAGCGCGCCTGTGCCGCCATTGCGGCCGGCGGGCTGGCGCACGACGAGGCCCTTGTCGTCGAGTTTGGCGAACTCGTCGAAACTGCCGCCGGCGAAGGCGGCCTTCATCCACAGCGGGCCGATGGGCGCAGGAAAGACGCGCCGCCGCGAATCGGCGCGCGCGGGCGGCGCGGTCGCCGGCGGCGCGGCGGCCTGCTGCGGCGGCGACGGCGGGAGGCCGACTTCGACGCCGCGACGGGCGGCAGATCGGCCGGACCCGGCAGGGGCTTTGCGCCGGAGGGGGCAGCCGACGGCGTGGCGACGCGCGCGCCGGGCGCGGCCGCGACGACCCATTGCGCGGCGACCTCGTAGACGCCCGGCTCGTCGGCGCCGTCCTGCGCGTTGAGGAAGCCGACGATGAAGCCGCCGGCCGGCGTGCGCACGAGTTGCGCCTCACCGAGCACCGCGCGCGGCTTGCCGTCGGCGGCGACGATGCGGCCCGCGACGACGCGCGTGCGCCGCTCGCCGCGCTGGTCCGGCGCGACGCCGAGATCCTGCCGCACTTTGGCCTGACCCAATGCGCGGTCGAGCGTCGCCTGCCAGCCGGCGGCGAGCTGGTCCGCCGCGAGCGGCGCGCTGACGAGGAGAAACGCGCCGGCGCGCGGACTTTGCGCGACGCGCAGGATGAGACTGGCGCCGGTCCGCAACACGATCGGCCGTTGCGGCAGCTCGCGCCAGCCCGGCGGGAAGTCCTGCGCGGCGGCGAAAGCCGGACAAATCAGCGCCGCCGCGACGGCGAGGCGGCGAAGAAGCGCAAACATCAGCCGGTCTCCGACGAGAGGGTGTGGCCGCGCAGCGCCGCGACGGCGGCGCGCGCCTGCGCCAGCGCGGCCTTCGGCACGGGCGCGCGGGCGACGACGGATTGGTCGCCCGCCCGCGAGCGATAGACATAGGTCACGCGCAGGATCGCCGGCGTCCGCGTCTCGTCGAGGACCGCGTCGACGAGGCGCGAACCGAAGACGGCCCAGCCGTGAAAGGCGCCGTTGACGACGAGGCCGTCGCGACCCAGCGCCACCGCGCCGTCGCGGTATCGGAACTGGTTCTTCGCGTGACGCCGGCCGAGCGCATAGCCGAGCAGGCCGAGCGCAACGATACCCGCCGCGATGGCCGCAAGGACTCTCGCGTCGCCGCCGAGCAACGCCATGACAACGGGAATGAGAACCGCGAAAAACACGATGAGGCCGAGCGTGACGCGATGGTCCGCCGCGACTTCGGGCCCGACCACGCGCTCGACGTCGCGCCACTCCGCCGGCGACGCGCGCCAGCGCGCCAGCGCCGCGTCCGCGAGCAGGGCCGCGCGAATGCGCGCGAGACGCCGGAACATCGACGCGACGACCATGCTCGCGATGGCGACCGCGCCCGCGAGGAAGGCGCTCGCATGCGCGGCGTCGCCGATGGCCGCGCGCAGCCGCTCGTTGAAGAGCGCGTAGATCGCGACCCACGCCATTGCGGCAAGGCCGACGGCGACGGCGATGCGGACGGCGCGCAGCGGATCGGACAGCATCGTGAGGCGCCTATTTTCGACACTTCGTCAGGAAGGCGGCGAGCGTCTCCGCCGCGCCGCGCAGCGGCAGCGGCTTCGTCGCGCAGGCGAGAGCGAGGAGACAAGGTTTCATGCAGCGCGTCTCCGGTCGGGCGCGCCGGCGGCGCGTCCCGGCGCTCGTGATCTAGCCCGGCGCGGACACACGCGCCGTGCGGCAGGTCAAAACGCGGATGCGGGGCGGCTTGCGGGGCGGCGATGGCCGTGGTCGACTCGCGCGGCAGGGAGGCTGACATGGCCGCGCAGGCAGGCGACATTCGCATCGGCGTCGGCGGCTGGACCTTCGAGCCCTGGCGCGAAACCTTCTATCCGCGCGGCCTGCCGCAGGCCAGGGAGCTGGCGCATCTGTCGCGCGCGCTGACCGCCATCGAGATCAACGGCACGTTCTACCGCACGCAGACGCCGGCGACCTTCGCCAAGTGGCGGGACGAGACGCCGGAGGGGTTCGTCTTCGCGGTGAAGGCGCCGCGCTATGCGACCAACCGGACCGATCTCAGCGCCGGCGCGGACTCCATCGCGCGCTTCGTCGACAGCGGGCTCGCCGAGCTTGGCCCGAAGCTCGGGCCGATCCTCTGGCAATTCGCGCCGACGAAAAAATTCGCACGCGACGAGATCGCCGGCTTTCTCGACCTGTTGCCCGAGCGCGCCGGCGGGCTGAGGCTGCGCCACGCCATCGAGGCGCGGCACGAGAGTTTCCGCGATCCGGCCTTCGTCGAGCTCGCCCGCGCGCGCGGCGCGGCGATCGTGCTGGCGGCGGACGGCGCCTATCCGCAATTCGCCGACCCGACGGCGGATTTCGCCTACGCCCGCATCATGGGAACGCGGGAGGACGAGCCGCTCGGCTACGCGCCGGCCGATCTCGACCGCTGGGCCGCGCAGGCGCGGGGCTGGGCGGCGGGCGGCCTTGGCGAGGGGCTGGCGCTAGCCGGGCCGGCGCCGAAGGCCGTCGCTCCGCGCGACGTGTTCCTGTTCGTCATCTCGGGCTTCAAGCCGCGCAATCCGCTGGCCGCGCAGGCGCTGATCGCGCGGCTTTCGGCGCCGGCGGGGGCGCAGGCGGCCCCGCGCAGGCGGCGAAGAAGCCGCCGCGCAAAGGCGCGGCCAAAGCGTAGGCGCCGCCCTCACCTGCCCGTCATGGCCGGGCTTGTCCCGGCCATCCACGCCGACGGCGCAGGCGCAATCGTCCAGACTTGCGCACGCGGCGCCGCGTGGATGGCCGGATCAAGTCCGGCCATGACGCCGGGAGGGAGTGCGGGCCGTTCCCCTGTTCCCGCCGCATCGGCGACGTCATCGCCTCGCACGCCGCGCCGCCCCTTCTGCCGTCATGGCCGGGCTCGTCCCGGCCATCCACGCCAGAGGGACGGGCGCTATCGCCCGGCGTTTGCGCAATCGGCGGCGCGTGGATGGCCGGATCAAGTCCGGCCATGACGCCGGGAGGGAGTGCGGGCCGTTCCCCTGTTCCCGCCGCGTCGACGGCGTCATCGCCTCGCACGCCGCGCCGCCCCTTCTGCCGTCATGGCCGGGCTCGTCCCGGCCATCCACGCCAGAGGGACGGGCGCTATCGCCCGGCGTTTTCGCAATCGGCGGCGCGTGGATGGCCGGATCAAGTCCGGCCATGACACCGGGAGGGAGTGCGGGCCGCTCCCCTGTTCCCGCCGCGTCGACGGCGTCATCGCCTCGCACGCCGCGCCGCCCCTTCTGCCGTCATGGCCGGGCTCGTCCCGGCCATCCACGCCGACGGCGCAGGCGCAATCGCCCGACGTTTGCGCAATCGGCGGCGCGTGGATGGCCGGATCAAGTCCGGCCATGACGCCGGGAGGGAGTGCGGGAGAACAGCCCCGACGTCTTGGCCTTGCCGCACGATCGCCTAGATTGGCAGGTTCCTGACGTCCCCGACTCCTTCCCGATCCCTTCGAAACTGGCGCCGCCGCGGCGCGGAACCGATTCATGGCCGATCCAACCCACGCGGCGCCTTCCCTGGCGCCCGCGCTCGTCTTTCTCGGCGCCGCCGTCGTCGCGGCGCCGCTGTCGCGTTTCGCCGGGCTCGGCGCCGTCGTCGGCTATCTGGCCGCCGGCATGGCGATCGGCCCGTCCGGGTTCGGCCTGATCCGCGACGCCTCGGCGACGCTGACCTTCTCCGAGCTCGGCGTCGTGCTGCTGCTCTTTCTCGTCGGGCTCGAATTGCAGCCCTCGCGGCTGCTGGCGATGCGACGCGCCATCGTCGGGCTCGGGCTCGGGCAGATGCTCGCCGCGGCGGCTGCGATCACGCTCGGCATGATGTGGCTCGGTCTCGCCTGGGCGGGGGCGCTGCTCGCCGGAATCGCGCTCGCGTTTTCGGCGACCTCCATCGCGCTGCAACTTATGGAGGAGCGCGGCGCGCTGCAAAGCGCGTGGGGCCAGCGCGCCTTCGCGATCCTGCTGTTTCAGGACATCAGCGTCGTGCCGGCGCTGGCGCTGGCGCCGCTGCTGGCGGGTCACGCCGACTCGCATGTGTCGTGGAGCGAACGCGTCGCGAGCTTCGCTCTGTCGGCGGGCGCCATCGCCGCGCTCGTGCTGGCCGGGCGCTATCTGCTCAATCCGTTCTTCCGCGTGCTGGCGAAGGCGCGCCAGCGCGAGGCGATGACGGCGGCCGCGCTGCTCGTCGTGCTCGGCGCGGCGCTGCTGATGCAGTGGGCCGGCATGTCGATGGCGCTCGGCGCGTTCCTCGCCGGATTGATGCTCTCGGAATCGAACTTCCGGCATCAGCTCGAAGCCGAGATCGAGCCGTTTCGCGGCCTGCTGATGGGGCTGTTCTTCATGTCGGTCGGCATGTCGATCGACTTCGCGCTGGTCGCGAGCAACGCCGCGCGGCTGTTCGGCGTCGCGCTGGCGGTGATCGCCGCCAAGCTCTCGCTGACCGCGCTGCTGATGCGCCGGACCGGCTCGACCTGGCGCGAGGCGCTGTCGGCGGCGAGCGTGCTGACGCCGGCCGGCGAATTCGCCTTCGTGATCTTCCCGCTGATCGGTTCGCTCGGCCTCGTCGAGCCGCGCGTCGCCAATCTGCTGCTCGCCGTGGCCGCGCTGACGATGCTGGCCGGACCGCTGCTGGCGCTCGCCGTCGACCGACTGACGGCGCGCGTCAAGGCCGACGGCGAGCCGGAGGAGGCCGAAGATCTCGGCCCGCAGGACGCCCCGCGCGGGGCGGCGCTCGTCATCGGATTCGGGCGCTTCGGGCAGATCGCCAATCAGGTGCTGCTCGCCGCCGGCGCGGACGTCACCGTGATCGACACGAATGTCGACCGCATCCGCAGCGCCGGACAATTCGGCTTCAAGATCTATTACGGCGACGGCGGCCGGCTCGACGTGCTGCGCGCCGCCGGCGCCGAACATGCGCGCGCCATCGCCATCTGCATCGACGACAGGGCGGCGGCGACGCGCATCGTCGAGATCGCGCGCGCCAACTTCCCGCTCGCGAAGATCTTCGCGCGCGCCTACGACCGCGTGCACGCGATCGACCTCGTCAACGCCGGCGCCGACTGGCAGGTGCGCGAGACGTTCGACTCCGCCCTCGCCTTCGGCGGCGCCATCGTCGCCGAACTCGACGACGACCCCAATCGGGCGAGCGAGATCGTCGACGACGTGCGCCGGCGCGACGCGGCGCGCTTCATTGCGCAGGTGCGCGAAGGCGCGCTGCGGGCCGGCGGCGAATATGTCTATCGCGAGCCGGTGCGGCCCGAACCGCTGTCGCCGCCGCAACGCCGCGGCAAGGGGCTGACGCCCGAAACCGAGGCGCTGGTGGGCGCGCGCGCCGCGACCGTCGCCGACGCGGGAGGCGCGCCTTGAACGCGCCCGCGACGCGACCGGGCGCCGCGCCGGCGCGCTTCACGCAAGGGCCGCTGCTGCGGCACGTGCTCGACATGACGGGCGCGGGCGCCGTCGGCCTGATGGCGATCTTCCTCGTCGATCTGCTCTCGCTGCTCTACGTCTCGCGCCTCGGCGACGCGCAGCTGACGGCGGCGGTCGGCTTCGCCACGCAGGTGATGTTCGTCACCGTCTCCGTCAACATCGGCCTGGCCATCGGCGTCACCGCGCTCGTCTCGCGCGCGCTCGGGCGCGGAGAGCGGGAGGGCGCGCGGCGGCTCGCCGGCTCGGCGCTGGCGCATGTGGCGCTCGCCTCGGGGCTCGTCGTCGCCGCGATCTGGCTGTCGCGCGGCGCGATTCTCGGCTGGCTCGGCGCGAGCGGGGAGGCCGGGCGCGTCGCCGAGCGGTTCCTCGCCATCGCGTTGCCGGCCAACGTCATGCTCGGCCTCGGCATGGCGATGTCGGGCGTGCTGCGGGCGGTCGGCGACGCGCGGCGTGCGATGTATGTGACGCTCGCCGGCGGCGCCGTGACGGCGGCGCTCGATCCGCTGCTGATCTTCGGCGCGGGGCTCGGCGTCGACGGGGCGGCCATCGCCACGGTCGCCTCGCGCGTCGCCTTCGTCGTCGTCGGCTGGCATGGCGCGGGGCGCGTGCATCGCCTGATCGGCCGGCCGACGTTGCGCGAGATGCGGGAGGACGCTGGCGCCCTCTACGCCATCGCCGCGCCGGCGATCCTCACCAACATCGCCTCGCCGGTGGCGAGCTCCTGGATCATGGGCGTGTTCGCCGGCTTCGGCCCGGCCGCCGTCGCCGCCTTCGCGATCATGGATCGCGTCTCGGCGCTCGGCTACGGGCCGGTGTTCGCGCTGTCGGGTTCTGTCGGCGCGATCCTCGGGCAGAATCTCGGCGCGCGCCGGTTCGACCGGGTGAGCGAGACGATGACGATCTGCTTCGCGCTCGCCGCCGGCTACGCCGCCCTCGTCGGCGTCGTCATCGCGATCGCCGCGCCCTGGATCGCGGCGGCGTTCGGCGCGCCGCCCGAGGCGGCGGCGCTGATCCCGCACTTCGCGCTTTGGGGCGCGGCGGCGTGGATGGCGCTGTCGCTGCTGTTCGTCGCCAACGCCGGCTTCAACAATCTCGGCGCGCCGCTGCTCGCCACCGCCTTCAACTGGGGGCGGGCGACGCTCGGCGTCATCCCCTTCGCGACGCTGGGCGGCAGGCTCGGCGGGGCGACCGGCGCGATGATGGGGATCGCCGCCGGCTCGCTCGTCTTCGGCCTCGGCTCGTTCGCGGCCTCGCGATTTGTGACGCGCCGTCTCGCAAAGCGCGCGGCGAGCGCCTAAGTTCTCGGCACGCCGGAGGGCTCCGGCAGGGAGGCGCCGACATGTTCAATCTCGATCAGATCCTGCGGCAGGCGCAGGGGGGCGAGGCGATCGACAATCTCGCCAGGCAGTTCGGGCTGTCGCAGCAGCAGACCTCGGCGGCCGTCGAGGCGATGATGCCGGCGTTTCAGATGGGCCTGCAACGGCAGGCGCAGGACGCCCAGTCGCTCGGCAATCTGTTCGGCGAGATCGCGCAGGGACGCTTCGGCGCGGCCTATGACGATCCGGCCGCCGTGACGCCGGCGCAGGGCAACGAGGTGCTCTCGCAACTGTTCGGCGGCAAGGACACCAGCCGCGCGGTCGCCCAGCAGGCGGCGGCGATGTCGGGCGTCTCCAGCTCGATCATCAAGGCGATGTTGCCGGTGGTCGCCTCGATGATCCTGGGCGGCATGTTCAAGTCGGCCTCCTCGCAAGGGCTCGGCGGCATTTTCGGCCAGCTCGCCGGCGCGCTGACCGGCGGCGCCCGCGCCCCGCAGCCGCAGGCCGCGCCCTCAGGCGGCGGCGGGCTGGGCGACCTGCTCGGCCAGATGATGGGCGGGGGAGCGCGCGCGCCGCAGCCGCAGGCGGCGCCGCAAGGCGGCGGCGGCCTCGGCGACATACTCGGCCAGATGATGGGCGGCGGCGCCGGCGGCGCGGCGGGCGGCGGCCTTGGCGACATTCTTGGCCAGATGATGGGCGGCGCAGGCGCGCAGCGCGGCGCGCCGGGCGGCGCGGGCGGCGGCGGACTCGGGCCGCTCGGCGACATCCTTGGCCAGATGATGGGCGGCGGCGCGGCGCGACCCGCCCCGGCCGATCCGCGCGGACAGGCGCCCTCGGGCGGCGGCGGCGGATTGGGCGACATTCTCGGCCAGATGATGGGCGGCGGCATGCGTCAGCCCGCGCCGGAGGAGGACGCGGGAGCCGGCTCCCTGCCCGGCCGGCGCAGCGGCGGCGGCATCGAGGACGAGATCAGCGACATGATGGGCGGCGGGCGCGCCCCGCGCGGCCAGAGCTTCGATCCGCGCCGCGCGCCGCCGCGGCAGCAGGCGGAGCAAGAGGCCGAGGAAGAACAGGGCTACGAGGACGAGAGCGAGCCCGGCGCGGAGGAAGAGCAGGCCGCCCAGCCCTCGCTGCAGGACATTTTCGGCCAGATGTTCCAGACCGGGCGCGACGTGCAGCAAGGCCATCAGGACGCGCTGCGCGACATCTTCGAGCAGATGATGGGCCAGCGCCGGCGCTGAGCCGTCATCGGACCGCGGGGGGACCGGCGGCGACAGGCGTGCGGGACGGGGCGCAGGCGCGCCGTAAGCGCGAGCCATTGTTATGCGAGCCGGAGGCTCGCGGTCCTCTCAGCTCGCGGTCCGTCGCGCCGGCGCCGAGCCGTCAATCGAACAGCGAGGGCGCCAGCGCGCCCTCGATCACCAGCAGGCGCCGCTTCGTCTCCAGCCCGCCCGGCGCGGAGAAGCCGTGCAGCGCGCCATCCGCCGCGGTGACGCGGTGGCAGGGCACGACGATGGGCCAGGGATTGGCGCCGAGCGCGCGGCCGACCGCCTGCGCCGCGCCCGCCGCGCCGATGCGGCGGGCGATCTCGCCATAGCTCTCGGTGCGGCCCGGCGGGATCGCGCGCGTCGCCGCGTAGACCGCGCGCTCGAAGGCGCCGACCCGCTGCTCGTCGATGACGATCTCCATCAGGTCGCGGGGCTCGCCGGCGAACAGCGCGGCGATGGACGCCATCGCCGCGCCGACCGAAGGCGGCGGCGCGAACGCGCCGTCGGCCGCGACGCCAGCGCGGCGGGCGAGGCGCGCGCGCATCGCCCGCTCGTCGGGATCGGGCAGCGACACGCCGACGAGCCCCGCCTCGCCCCAGGCGAGGCCGCAGCGCCCGAGCGCCGTGTCGAACAGCGCGTAGCCGCGCGGGCTCACGCGAGCGCGACCGGCGCGCCGGTGCGGGCCTGCAACCCGGCGAGCGTCAGCCCCTCGCACAGGTCGCGCGCGAAAAACCCCTGCGGCGTCACGTCGATGGTGGCGAGATCGGTGTAGACGCGCGCCACGCAGGCGCGCGCGGTCAGCGGATAGCTGCATGCGGCGACGAGCTTGGGCGCGCCGTCGCGGGTGACATGATCCATCATCACGAAGATCTGCCGCGCGCCGATGGCCAGATCCATCGCGCCGCCGACGCCGGGCACGGCCCCCGTCTCGCCGGTGTGCCAGTTGGCGAGGTCGCCCGCCGCCGAGACCTGAAAGGCGCCGAGCACGCAGATGTCGAGATGGCCGCCGCGCATCATCCCGAAGGAGTCCGCGCTGTGGAAGAAGCAGGCGCCCCTGACCTCGCTCACCGGCTGCTTGCCGGCGTTGATGAGGTCAGGATCCTCGCTTCCCTTCGGCGGCGCCGGGCCCATGCCGAGCAGGCCGTTCTCCGAATGCAGGATCATCTCGACGTCGCGACGCAGATGGTTGGCGACGCGCGTCGGCTGACCGATGCCGAGATTGACGATGGAGCCCGCCGGAATGTCGCGCGCGATGCGGGCGGCGATCTCGTCGGGCGTGTATTTGCGAAAGGCGCTCATGCGTGTCAGCCCGTCTCGACGATGCGGCGCACGAACACGCCCGGCGTGACGACCGCCTCCGGATCGAGCGCGCCGAGGGGGACGATCTGGCGCGCCTCGACGATGGTGGTGCGCGCGGCCGTCGCCATCACGGGGGCGAAATTGCGCGCGGTCTTGCGGTAGACGAGGTTGCCCCAGCGGTCGGCGCGGTCGGCGCGGATCAGCGCGACGTCGGCGTGAATGGGATATTCCAGCACCTGTTCGCGCCCGTCGAGGATACGCGTCTCCTTGCCCTCGGCGAGCATGGTGCCGGCGCCGGTCGGCGTGAAGAAGGCGCCGATCCCGGCGCCGGCGGCGCGCATGCGCTCGGCGAGCGTGCCTTGCGGCACGAGCTCCAGTTCGATCCGGCCGGCGCGGTAGAGCTCCTCGAACACGGTCGAGCCGGATGTCTTGGGGAAGGAGCAGACGATCCTGGCGACGCGCCCCGCCTTCAGCAGCGCGGCGATGCCGACCTCGCCCGAGCCCGCATTGTTCGAGACGATGGTGAGATCGCGCGCGCCCTGATCGAGCAGCGCGTGGAGCAGGCCGAAGGGGGCGCCGGCGTCGCCGAAGCCGCCGACCAGCACGGTCGCCCCGTCCCGAATGTCGGCGACCGCCGCCGCGAGCGAGGGCCAGATCTTGTCGATGCGCCCGTCGGCGCGCGCCTGCGCTCGCATGCTCCTCCCCGGACGGCGTTCGGGCCGCGTTCGGGGCCAAGTTAGTCAAGCGCGCGGGCGGCGACAACGCGGCGCCGCCCGCCCGATCTTCAGGCGGTCAGCACGACCTTGGAGGCGACGGTGGAATCGGCGTTCAGCCGGTAGACGAGCGGCACGCCGGTCTCCAGCTCCATCGTCGGGATGGTCTGCGGCGTCAGGCGGTCGAGCACCATGACGAGCGCGCGCAGCGAATTGCCGTGCGCGGCGACGATGGTGCGCTCGCCACGCAGCACCGCCGGCAGGATGTTCTGGCAGTAATAGGGCAGCACGCGCGCCACGGTGTCCTTCAGGCTCTCGCCGCCGGGCGGGGGCACGTCGTAGCTGCGCCGCCACAGATGCACCTGCTCCTCGCCCCACTTCTTGCGGGCGTCGTCCTTGTTGAGGCCGGAGAGGTCGCCGTAATCGCGCTCGTTCAGCGCCTGATCGCGCAGCGTCGGCAGGTCGCTCTGGCCCAGTTCGGCGAGCGCCAGCGCCAGCGTGCGCTGGGCGCGCGACAGATCGGAGGTGAAGGCGCGGTCGAAGACGAGGCCCTGCGCCTTGAGGCGCTGGCCGGCGGCCTTGGCCTCCTCGACGCCCTTCGGCGTCAGGTCGGGGTCCTTCCAGCCGGTGAAGAGGTTCTTCAGGTTCCAGTCGCTCTGGCCGTGGCGGACGAGGACGAGCAGACGATCCATGACGGGACTTCCCTTCGAGGCTGGCCTTCGAGGCTGGCGAGGTCGCGCTGCTATCGGCGCCGCGGCGGCCGGCGTCAAGACGCCGTTCGTCGCGGGGGGACAGCCGCCGCGCGCGAAAATGTGCAGTGCCGAAGACCCGCAGGCGGGATTGGCGCTTGCATGCCAGCGGCGATGTGGAACAATTCCCGCGAGAGCTGTGCAATGATCCTGATCGGGCAGTATGACTCGCCATTCGTGCGTCGCGTCGCCGTGGCCATGTCGATCTATGGACTGAGCTTCGAGCACAGGCCGTGGTCGACCTTTTCCGACGCCCCGCAGGTGTCGCGCTTCAATCCGCTGACCCGCGTGCCGACCCTCGTGCTGGACGGCGGGGAAAGCCTGATCGAGTCCGACGCGATCATCGATTATCTCGACGAACTGGCCGGCCCGCAGAATGCGCTCTATCCGCCCGGCGGGCCGGCGCGTCGCAAGGCGATGCGGATTTGCGCGCTGAGCGCGGGCGTCGCCGACGCGGCGGTGAGCCTGTTCTACGAGAAGGTGTTCCACAGGGAGCCCTCCGAGGCGTTGACGGAGCGCCGGCGCGAGCAGATCGCGCGCGGGCTCGACGCGCTGGAGGCCGAGCGCAAGGCGACGACGACGCCGTTCTGGTTCGGGGCGCGGCCCGGGCACGCCGACATCATGGTCGCTTGCGCGCTGCGCTTCCTGCGCGAGGCGCATCCGACGCTGTTCGACGCCTCCGCCCGCCCCGCCCTCGCCGTCCACGCCGTGCGCTGCGAGGGCCTGCCGGCCTTCCGCGACCACGCGCAGGCCTTCGTCCCGCCGGCCTGACCGGCCCGCCCATTCTCGACAACCCGGCCGTCGCATGGCACAAGCGCGCCGCTCCGCCGGGAGCGATCTCACAGGCGCGCCGCACGACATGACCGATCTCGACACCCTTAAGTCCTCGACGCTCGCCGCCATCGCGCAGGCCGGCGACGAAGCCGCGCTGGAGGCCGTGCGCGTCGGCGCGCTCGGCAAGAAGGGGACGATCTCGGCGCTGCTCGCCACGCTCGGCAAGATGTCGCCGGACGAGCGCAAGAGCGCGGGCGCGGCCATCAACGCGCTGAAGGACGAGGTGGGCGAGGCGCTCGCCGGCCGCCGCGCCGTGCTGAAGGAAGCCGCGCTGAACGAGCGCCTGAAGGCCGAGACGGTGGACGTGACGCTGCCGCTGCGCGAGGCGCCGGCGGAGGCCGGGCGCATCCACCCGATCAGCCAGGTGATGGACGAACTGACGGCGATCTTCGCCGACATGGGCTTCTCGATCGCAGAGGGGCCGGACGTCGAGACCGACGACTACAATTTCACCAGGCTGAACTTCCCGCTCGGCCATCCCGCGCGCGAGATGCACGACACCTTCTTCTTCCACCCGGACGAGAATGGCGAGCGCAAGCTGCTGCGCACGCATACGAGCCCGGTGCAGGTGCGCACCATGCTCGCCAAGCAGCCGCCGATCCGCGTGATCTGCCCCGGCCGCACCTATCGCAACGACAGCGACCAGACCCACACGCCGATGTTCCATCAGGTCGAGGGGCTGGTGATCGACAAGGGCGCGACGCTCGGCAATCTGAAATGGATTCTCGAGGAGTTCTGCAAGGCGTTCTTCGAGGTCAAGCACGTCAAGATGCGGTTCCGGCCGAGCTTCTTCCCGTTCACCGAGCCGTCGGCGGAGGTCGACATCCAGTGCCGGCGCTCGGGCGGCGAAATCCGCTTCGGCGAGGGCGAGGACTGGCTGGAGATTCTCGGCTGCGGCATGGTGCACCCCAACGTGCTGCGCCTGTGCGGGGTGGACCCCGACGTCTATCAGGGCTTCGCCTGGGGCATGGGGATCGACCGCATCGCCATGCTGAAATACGGTATGCCGGACTTGCGGCCCTTCTTCGAGGCGGACGTCAGATGGCTCTCCCATTACGGCTTCCGGCCGCTCGACCTGCCGACGCTCGCGGGCGGGCTGTCGGCCTGATCTTCGGCGCGGCCGCCGCGCTCGCGCTTTCGGGCGGCCCCGCCGCGGCGCAATTCTTCTGGGACAAGCCCGGCCCGCCGGCGAAGGCCGGCGCGGGCAAGCCGCAAAAGCCCGCCAAACCGGCCCCGCAGCCCTCGCGCCCGCAGGTCGCGCCCGAGGAGGACGCGGGCGGCCAGTCTGGCGGCCCCTCAGGAGGCCTTGTCGGCGAGGGCGGCGAACGCGGCCCGCGCCCGCCCCCCGTCGCGCGGCCGAACGCCAGGCCCGAGCCCATCATCCTGCTGAAGAGCGTCGTCGGCGGGCTCGACATCATCGAGAATTCCGCGACGCTGGCGCAGGTCGCCGGCCTGAAGGGCGGCAAGGGCAGTTTTCTGTCGTTGCGCACCGGGCCGGGCTCGAACCTGAAGGAAATCGAGCGCCTGAACGAGGGGCGGCTGCTGATCCCGATCATGCAGGGCGACCCGGAGTGGTACGGCGTGATCGTCGCCCCGCCGGGCGTCGACTCGGCCGAGGCGATCGCCGCCGCCTGCCAGTTCGACGCGCCGGCCGCCGCCGCGATGGGCGAGCAGACCGTCTACAAGGGCCCCTGCCGCGCCGGCTGGGTGGCGCGGCGCTGGGTGAAGATGGTGGTGGATTGAGGCGCGGCGCGCCCCTCCGCTCTTTCGGGGTGGAAAATCCGCGCCCGAGGCCTTAAGCGAGCGCATTGCGCGCGGGCTCTCCCGCGCCACCCTTCCGCGCGAGCCCCGCAGGAACCCGATGCGCCGCCCCCGTCCGATCCTCGCGCTTGCCGCGCTGGCGCTCGCGCCGGCGGCGGCTGCCGCGCCGGCGATTCCGGAGCGGCCGGTCGTGCTGAAACGCCTCATCGTCGGGGGCGAGCCGATCGACTACGACGGCGCGTGGTCGCGCATCGTCGGGCTGACGACGACCGGCGTCAGCTCCGTCAGCGTCCGCGTCGCGCCGCTGATCCGCGCCGCCGAGCGCGACCGTCTGGCCGCCGACCGCAAGGTGTGGGCGGCGACGCCCGAGCCCGGCGCGGCCTTCGTCGCCGTGATCTATCTCGCCGACCCGAAGGCGCAGGCGGACGAATTCGAAACCAAATGCGGCGTGCCAAACCCGCCGCCGGCCAACGCTCCGATCAAGCGCGTCTATGACGGCCCCTGCCCGCATGGCTGGGTCCACAGGCGCTATGTCGAAACGCTGGCCGACTGAGGACGAGAGACCCATGAAATTCACCCTGTCCTGGCTGAAAGAGCATCTCGAGACGCAGGCGTCGCTCGCCGAGGTGACGGAGACGCTGACGCGCATCGGCCTCGAGGTCGAGGGCGTCGAGGATCCAGCCGCGAAGCTGAAGGACTTCGTCATCGGCTATGTCGTCGAGGCCAAACAGCACCCGAACGCCGACCGGCTGCGCGTCTGCCACGTCGACGTCGGGCAGGGCCAGCCGGTGCAGGTGGTGTGCGGCGCGCCGAACGCGCGCACCGGCATGAAGGGCGTGTTCTCGCCCGTCGGCACGTTCATTCCGGGCAAGAATCTGACGCTCGCCAAGGGCGTCATCCGCGGCGTCGAGTCGAACGGCATGCTGTGCTCGGGCGCCGAGCTGCAACTGTCGGACGATCACGACGGCATCATCGAACTGCCGGCCGACGCGCCGGTGGGCCAGCGTTACGTCGAGTGGGCGGGCCTCGCCGATCCGGTGATCGACGTGAACCTGACGCCGAACCGGCCCGACGCGGCGGGCGTGCGCGGCGTCGCGCGCGATCTGGCCGCCGCCGGCCTCGGCCGGCTGAAGCCGGACCCGACCGCGCCCGTCGCCGGCCGCTTCCCCTGCCCCGTCTCGGTGACGCTGGACCTCGCCGCCGAGGACGCGCATCTTGCGCCCGCCTTCGCGCTGCGGATGGTGCGGGGCGTGAAGAACGGCCCCTCGCCGGAATGGATGCAGAAGCGCCTGCGCGCCATCGGCCTTCGCCCGATCAACGCGCTCGTCGACGTGACCAACTATCTCACCTTCGACCGCAACCGGCCGCTGCACGTCTTCGACGCGAAGAAGGTCGCCGGCAATCTCGTCGTGCGGCGCGCCAAGGCGGGCGAGGAGGTGCTGGCGCTCGATGGCAAGACCTACAAGCTCGAGCCGGCCAATGTCGTCATCGTCGACGACAACGGCGTCGAATCCATCGCCGGCGTGATGGGCGGCGAGCATTCGGGCTGCGACGAACAGACGACCGACGTGCTGATCGAGTCCGCGCTCTGGGATCCGCTCAACGTCGCGCAGACCGGCCGCAAGCTCGGCGTCGTCACCGACGCGCGCTACCGCTTCGAGCGCGGCGTCGATCCGGCCTTCTGCGCGCCCGGCGCGGAACTGGCCACGCAACTGGTGATCGAGATGTGCGGCGGCGAGGCCTCCGACATGATCGTCGCCGGCACGGTTCCGACGCCCGATCATCGCATCGCGTTTCCGTGGAGCGAGACGAAGCGCCTCACCGGGCTCGACCTGCCGAAGGCCGAGCAGGCCGCGACGCTGGAGAAGCTCGGCTTCGAGATCCTGGCGCAGGATTCGACGCGCGCCACCGTACGCGCGCCGAGCTGGCGCCCCGACGTCGAGGGCAAGGCCGATCTCGTCGAGGAGGTGGCGCGCATCGCCGGCTTCGACCGGATCGCCGCCACGCCCTTTGCGCGCGAGGAGCAGACCGTCGCCGCGCCCGTGCTGACGCTGTTGCAGAAGCGCACGCGCGCGGCCCGTCGCGCGCTCGGCGCGCGCGGCCTCGTGGAGGCGGTGACGTGGTCCTTCATCGCGAAGGAAGCGGCGACGGCCTTCGGCGGCGGCAAGCGCGAACTCGAACTCGCCAACCCGATCGCGGCCGACCTGTCCGACATGCGGCCCTCGCTCGCGCCCGGCCTGCTGACGGCGGCCCAGCGCAACGCCGACCGGGGCTTCGGCGACGTCGCGCTGTTCGAGGTCGGGCAGGTGTTTCTCGGCGCCGGCGAGAACGACCAGCGCATCGCCGCCGCCGGCGTGCGGCGCGGCCTCGCCAAGGCGGACGGCGCCGGCCGCAACTGGCGCTCGCGCGTCGGCGCTGTCGACGCGTTCGACGCCAAGGCCGACGCGATGGCGCTGCTGGCCGCAATGGGCGTGTCGCTCGCCGCCGTGCAGGTGACGCCGGGCGGCCCGGCCTTCCTGCATCCGGGACGCTCGGCGACGCTGCAATTCGGGCCGAAGAACATCGCGGGATGGTTCGGCGAGTTTCACCCGCGCGTGCTGGAGGCGCTCGACGTCGACGGGCCGATCGTCGGCTTCGAGATCACGCTCGACGCGCTGCCCGCGCCCAAGCAGCGGCCGACCAAGGCCCGGCCGAAGCTCGACCTCTCCGACTTCATGCCGCTGGAGCGCGACTTCGCCTTCCTCGTCGACCGTTCGGTGCGCTCGGCCGACATCATCAAGGCCGCGCAAGGCGCCGAGCGCGCGCTGGTGACGGGCGCGAGCGTGTTCGACGTCTACGAGGGCCAGGGCGTGCCGGAGGGCAAGAAGTCGGTCGCCGTGTCGGTGACGCTGCAACCGCGCGAGCGCACGCTGACCGACGCCGAGATCGACGCCGCCGCGCAGAAAATCGTCGCGGAAGTAGCGAAGAAGACCGGCGCGACGCTCCGCGGCTGACGCGCGGCGCGCCCTGCCGTCGCTTAGCCGCGCCCCTCCGCCGTCATTGCGAGGCGCGCAGCGACGAAGCAATCCAGAGGCGCCGCGCGCTGCCCCGGCATGGATTGCTTCGCTGCGCTCGCAATGACGGAAAGGGCGAGGCCTGCGCCCTGTCGGTGGAACCGGCGCCTTCCTGCCGTCATTGCGAGGAGCGTAGCGACGAAGCAATCCAGCGGCGCCGCGCCCTGCCCGGGCTGGATTGCTTCGCTGCGCTCGCAATGACGGCGAGGGCGCGGCCGTCCAGCCGTCATTGCGAGGAGCGCAGCGACGAAGCAATCCAGCGGCGCCGCGCCCTCCGCTCGCGCGCCGCAATGACGGAAAGGGCGAGGCCTCCCCCCCACCCCCCCCGCGAAGGGCGGCCCGCCACGCCCCCGGCACCCCCCTGCCCCCCCCCGCATTGCGAGGAGCGCAGCGACGAAGCAATCCAGAGGCGCCGCGCCCTGCTCCGGCGTGGATCGCTTCGCTGCGTTCGCAATGACGGAAAGGGCGGGGCGCGGCCTATTCGTAGCAGACGATTTCGCGTTCGCCGCTATGGGTCGTCGCCATGCGGGCGGCGACGCCGGTCTTGCGGCGCAGGGCGAAGCGCGTGCGGCGCTCGCGCAGGAGGCGGCCGCGCCGGCGCGGCGCGGGGCCGCGCGCGGCGTCGGCGTCGACGAAGCGGCCTTCCTCGCGCTCGACCAGCGCCGGCAGGGCGAACCAGCGCGCCCACAGGCGCCACTCGGCGGTCGCCTCGCATTCGTCGCCGAGGCGGGCGAGCGGCGCCTCGAGGTCGGCGTCGCGATGCAGCAGGCGGATTTCGTAGACGATGCGGCCATCGCGCTCGGCGACGGCGAGACCGACGCCCCGGAAGGCGGAAGCCGGCAGGGCGAGGCGCATCGCCACCGTCGCGACGCGGCGCTGGATGACGACGCCCTCGCGGCTGATCTCGACGCGGCGGCGGCGGTCGTCGGCGCGCGGATCGGCCTGCACCAGCGCGCGGGCGGCGCAGTCGCCCGGCCGCGGCGCGGCGCCGGGAAGGGAGGAATGCGTCTCGGCGAGGGTCATGATCGTCTCCGCGCGGTTGCGTCGCGTGGAGACTGGCCCGCCCGCGCCCCTCAGGCGCTGAATCGATCTGGTTAAGCGACGGTTCCGGCGTCCCTTTCCGTCGATACGCCTGACGCGGCGTCGCCCGATCCGATCAAATTGCGCGCAATTCGTTCAGGCCGGCGCCGCCCTCTTGTTCCGGCCGGCGCGGGCCCTCGCTTTCCGCCGGCGGCGCGGCTAGAACGGCGCCCGTGAACCCGCGCCCCACACACGACCCCGATCTGGCCCGCGAGGGCGCGGCCGCCCTTCCCGCGCTGCTCGCCGCCGCACGCGAGGCGGGCGAGCTGATCCTGCGCGCGTTCCGGCCCGGCGCGCAGGCCGCCACGACGGTGCGCTGGAAGCACGGCAATTCGCCGGTGACCGAGGCCGACGAGGCGGCCGACGCGCTGCTGCGGGCGCGGCTCACGGCAGCGTTTCCCGAGGCGGGCTGGCTGTCGGAGGAGACGGCCGACGATCCGGCCCGGCTCGACCGGCGCAGCGTGCTGGTCGTCGATCCGATCGACGGCACGCGCGCGTTCATGACCGGCGATTCGCGCTTCGCGGTGTGCGCGGCCCTCGTCGTCGCCGGCGCGCCTGTCGCCGGCGTCGTGCACCTGCCGGCGCGGGCCGGAACCTTCTCCGCCTCGCTCGGCGCGGGCGCGCGCCTCAACGGCGCGCCGGCGCGCGTCGCGCCCGCGACGAGGCTCGCCGGGGCCCGGCTCGGCGGGCCGAAGCCGATGATCGAGGCGCTGGCGCGGGCCGGCGCGGAGGTCGTGCAGCAGGCGCGCATTCCCTCGCTCGCCTACCGCATCGTCAGTGTCGCCTCCGGCGCGCTCGACGCCGCGCTCGCCTCGCGCGACTCGCATGATTGGGACCTTGCGGCGGCCGACGCGATCCTGCATGAAGCGGGCGGATCGCTGACGGGCCTGGAGGGCGCCCGTCCGGTCTACAATCGGCCGGACACGCGCCACGCAGAATTGGTCGCCGCGCCGCTCGCCCTTCGCGACGCGTTACTCGACGCCGCGCGCGCGGCATTGCGCGCGCGAGGCTGAAGTGCCGCGGCGCGAACGCCCCTCCATGACCAAACCCCGGAACACCGATGAGCACGTCCGACAAACCGAAGCAGCTTCTCCACCTCGTCTTCGGCGGCGAACTGACCGACCTCGAGGGCCACGAGTTCAAGGATCTCTCCAAGCTCGACATCGTGGGCGTCTACCCGAATTACGCCGACGCGCAGAAGGCGTGGAAGGCGAAGGCGCAGTCGACCGTCGACAACGCGCATATGCGCTATTACGTCGTGCACATGCACCGCCTGCTCGACCCCGCGCACGACAAGCCCTGAGCCCGCGATGCTGAAGCGGCTCGGCCGGTCGCGCGCGGCGCAGGAAAGTCTGGGGGCTCTGCTCGCCGGCTATCTCGGCCTCGTGCGCCGCACCAACCGCTTCGTCGTCGAGCCCGCCGATTTCGAGACGCGCGTCGCGCCCGATCTGCCGGCGATCTGCAGCGATGTGGCACGGCCAGCATTTCATGACGCATTTCGCCTGGCCGGGGGCGGCGCGCGTGGCCGCGCTGATCTCCCGCCACGGCGACGCCGAGTTGAACGCGATCGTGCTGCGGCGCCTCGGCGTCGCGCCGATCCGCGGCTCCGGCGGCAAGGCCCGGCACATGCAGCGCAAGGGCGGCGTCGTCGCCACGCGCGAGATGCTGCGGGCGCTGGCCGACGGCGTCACCGTGGCGATGACCGCCGACGTGCCCAAGCGCGCGCGCGTCGCCGGGCTCGGCATCGTCACGCTGGCGCAGCTCTCCGGCCGGCCGATCTATCCCGTGGCGGTGGCGACGAGCCGGCGCTTCGACTTCAAATCGTGGGACCGCGCCTCGCTCGGCAAGCCGTTCGGGCGCGGGGCCATCGTCATCGGCGAGCCGATGCGCGTGCCGGCAGAGGCCGACGCGGCGACGCTCGAGCGCCTGCGCCTCGCCGTGCAGGACGGGCTCGACCGCGCCTATGGCCGCGCCTACGAACTGATCGGCCATCGCGATCCCGGCGCGGGCCTGCGCCCCGCCGCGGAGCCGGCCTGAGATGGATCGCGGCGACCTCCTGCTCTCGGCCTACCGGCTCGGCGTCCGCGCCCTCTCCCCGCTCGCGCCGGCCTTTCTGAAATGGCGCCTGTCGCGCGGCAAGGAGCACGAGACGCGCTGGCCGGAGCGGCTGGGCCGGGCCGCCCATCAGCGCCCCGGCGGCCGGCTGGTCTGGCTGCACGGGGCGAGCGTCGGCGAGTCGGTGGCGCTGCTGCCGCTGATCGGCGCGCTGGCGGCGCGCGGCGACGCGGTGCTGGCGACGAGCGGCACGACGACCTCCGCGAAAGTGCTGGCGACGCGGCTGCCCGCCGGCGCGATGCATCAGTTCGCCCCGCTCGACCTGCCCGCCGCCGTCGAGCGCTTTCTCGACCACTGGCGGCCGAACGCGCTGATGATCGCCGAATCGGAGCTGTGGCCCAATCTCCTGGTCGAGGCCAGGCGTCGCGGCGTTCCGGTCTTCATCGTCAATGCGCGCATGTCGCCGCGCTCCTTCGAGCGCTGGAGCAAGGCGCCCTCGGTGATCGGCGCGCTGCTGCGGCGCGTCGACCTCGTTCTGGCGCGCACGCCGGAGGACGGGGAGCGCTATTCGGCGCTCGGCGCGCCGGCCGCGCTGGTGGCCGGCAACCTCAAATACGACGTGCCGCCGCCGCCGGCCGACCCGGCGCATCTGGCGAGCCTGTCGGCGCGCATCGGCGCGCGGCCGGTGTGGGCCGCCGCCTCGACCCACGAGGGCGAGGAAGAGGCCGCCATCGCCGCGCACCGGGCGCTGGAGACGCGGCTTCCGGACCTGCTCACCATCATCGCCCCGCGCCATCCCGAGCGCGGCGAGGCGATCGCCGGGCTGGCGCGCGCGCAGGGGCTCGCCGTCGGCCGGCGCTCGCGCGGCGAGCCGATCGAGGGGGCGGAAATCTATCTGTTCGACACGATCGGCGAACTCGGCCTCGTCTATCGCCTTGCGGGCCTGGCCTTCGTCGGCGGCACGCTGACCGACCGGGGCGGGCAGAACCCGATCGAACCGGCCAAGCTCGGCGCGGCGGTGCTGCACGGCCCGAGCACGCAGAATTTCGCCGAGGACTACGCCCTGCTGGACGATGCGCGCGGCGGCTTCGAAGTGGCGGACGCGACGGCGCTGGCCGTCGCCGTTGGCCGGCTGCTCGGCGAACCGGCGAAGCTGAGGGCGATGGGCCGGGCCGCCAACGAGGCGGTCGAGCGGCAAGGGGGCGCGACGCACCGCATCCTGCGCGCGCTCGCCCATTTCGAAGCGGCGCAAGCCACGTCGCAATCATCTACCGCGGAGCTTTGAGCGGCCATGCGCGCCCCTGATTTCTGGAACGCCGCGCCCGTCTCGCTGCTCGCCCGCGCGCTCGCGCCGCTCGGCGCGCTCTACGGCGCGCTCGCCGCCCGCAAACTCGCCGGACCGTCCGAACGCGCGCCCGTTCCGGTCGTCTGCCTCGGCAATTTCACGCTCGGGGGAGCCGGCAAGACGCCGGCCGCCCTCGCCGTCGCCGAGCGGCTGATCGCGCGCGGGGAGCGGCCGGTCTTCCTGTCGCGCGGCTATCGCGGCGCGCTGTCCGGGCCGACGCCGGCGACCGTCGATCCGACGCGCCATTCCGCCGCCGACGTCGGCGACGAGCCGCTGCTGCTGGCGCGCCTCGCGCCGACCGTGATCTGCGCCGACCGGATCGCCGGCGCGCGCGCCGCGGTCGCGGCCGGGGCGAGCGTCGTCGTGATGGACGACGGCTTGCAGAATCCCGGTCTGACGAAGGATCTTTCCATCGCCGTCGTCGACGGCGGCGTCGGCCTCGGCTCGGGCTATTGCCCGCCGGCCGGCCCGTTGCGGGCGCCTATGGCGGCGCAGTGGGGGCTCGCCGACGCCGTGCTGATCGTCGGGCCGGGCGAGGCCGGCGCGCAGGTGGCGCGCGAGGCGCAGGCGCGCGGCAAGCCGGTCCTGCTCGCGGAGATGACGCCGGACGCGGCCGTCGTCGCGCAGTTGCAGGGCAAGCCGCTGCTCGCCTTCGCCGGCATCGGCCGGCCGAAGAAGTTCTTCGACACGCTGCGGGCGGCGGGGCTCGACGTCGATTCGGAGGCGACCTTTCCGGACCACCACCCTTACGTCGACGCCGAGATCGCCTCGCTCGCCCGGCGCGCCAACGAGGAGGGGCTGCGGCTCGTCACCACCGAGAAGGATATGGCGCGTCTCTCCCCGGCGGCGCGGCAGGCGGGCGCCGAGGCTGGCCTGAGGGCGCTGCCGGCGCGGCTCGCTCTCGACGAGGCGGCGCTCGACGCGCTGCTGGCGCGCGCTGGCGCGCTGACCGCGCTCAGGCGTGGCCGGCGGCCGAGGAGAGCATGGCCGGGTCGATGCCGATCTTGCGCAGGGCGCGCTCGTATTTGGTGTCCAGCTCCTCGCCGAAGATGAAGCTCGGATCGGCCGGGCAATGCAGCCAGCCATTCGCCTGGATCTCGCTTTCGAGCTGGCCGGGCGACCAGCCGGCGTAGCCCAGCGCCAGCACCGCCTGCGCCGGCCCCTCGCCCTTGGCGATGGCGCGCAGGATGTCGACGGTCGCCGTCAGGTTGATCTCGCCGTCGATCGGCAGCGTCGAATTCTGGATGAAATAGTCGTTCGAGTGCAGCACGAAGCCGCGGCCGGTCTCGACCGGGCCGCCCTTCAGCACGGGCACTGCGCCGGCGCCCTTCGGCAGGCGGATGGCGTCCTCCTCGCCGATCACCTCGAGCTGCACCAGAAGCTCGGGAAAACGAATCTTGCGGGCGCGCTGGTTGACGATGATGCCCATCGCCCCCTCGGACGAATGGGCGCACAGATAGATCACGCTGCGCTGGAAGCGCGAATCCTCCATCGACGGCATCGCCACGAGGAGCTGGCCGTCGAGGAATCCGTCGTCCGGGTCCGATTGCGAAGCGATGCTGTCGATCATGCTGCGAATGTAGGCGCGCGGGCGGGCTTCGCCAAGGCGAGGCGGCGACGCATCGGCGGCGCTCACGCGCTGTTGCTTGGCGCAGAGGGCGGCGCGAGGCTACAAGGCGCGCCATGTCGCACCTCATGACGTTCGCCCGCTCGCTCCGCCGCGCCGTTGTGGCCGCCGCCTGCGCGGCGGCGCTCGGCCTGCCCGCCGGCGCGCGGGCGGAGGACGGCCCGGCGCAGACGGCGTGGACCGAGACGCTGAAGGGCGCGGCCCGTCTGATCGACGGCGGCACGGTCGACGGCAAGCGGGTCGCGGGCCTCGAAATCCGGCTCGATCCGGGCGCCGTCACCTATTGGCGCAGCCCCGGCGAGGCTGGCGTTCCGCCAACCATCGATGCGGCCGGCTCCGACAATCTCGGCGCGCTGGAGACGCTGTTCCCGGCCCCGCGCAAAATGGACAAAGGGCGGCGCGCTGACCTTCGGCTACGCGGCCGACGTGATCCTGCCGCTGGTCGTCGCGCCGCGCGATCCGGGCAAGCCGGTGCGGCTCGTCCTGTCGGTCGATTACGGGGTGTGCGAGAAGATCTGCGCGCCCGCCCATGCCGACCTCGCGCTGACCCTGCCGGCGGGCGCCGGTCCGACCGCACATGCCGCAGGGCTCGCCGCCGCGCTCGCGGCGACGCCTCGGCCGCGCCCGCTGGGCGCGGAGGGGGCGCCCTCGATCATGGCGGTGACGCGCGCGGAAGGCGCCGCGCCGGTCTGGCGCGCGCGCGTGCGCGGGGCGGAGCCGACGCTGTTCGTGGAGGCGCCGGAGGACTGGTGGTTCGATGTGTCGGGCCCGCAGCCGGGCGCGGCGGGCGAATCGATTTTCACGCTCGAACGCACGCAGGCGCCGGCCGGGACGGCGGTCGATCCCGAGATCCGGCTCACCCTGACGACGCGCGAAGGCGCGAGCGAAACGAGGCTGCGTCTCGACCGCGCCGCGCCGACGCCCTAGTTTGGCGCGACGGCGCGCACGGCGCCCGCAACGAAACGCGCAAGGGAGTTCCCATGACGATCAAGGTTGGCGACCGTCTGCCGCAGGCGACCTTCAAGACGATGACGCCGGACGGCGTGAAGCCGGTGACGACCGACGAGGCTTTCGGCGGGCGCAAGGTGGTGTTCTTCGCCGTGCCCGGCGCCTTCACGCCGACCTGCCACAAGAACCACCTGCCGGGCTTCCGCGACAACGCCGAGGCGATCAAGGCCAAGGGCGTCGACGCCATCATCGTCACCGCCGTCAACGATCCGTTCGTGATGGACGCCTGGGCGAAGGCGACCGAGGCGGGCGGCAAGCTCGAATTCCTCGCCGACCCCAACGCCGATTTCGCCAAGGCGATCGGCCTCGATCTCGACATGGCGCAGGGCCTCGGCTTCAGCCGCTCCAAGCGCTATTCGATGATCGTCGACAACGGCGTGGTGAAGGCGCTCAACGTCGAGGACACGCCCGGCAAGGCGGAGGCCTCCGGCGCCGACGCGCTGATGAAGCAGCTCTGAGCGAGGCCGCGCCCCTCTCGTCCAAACGGGCGGGAGGGGGCGATCAGCCGCCCCGCGCCTGCGCGACGCCGGCGCGGGCCAATTCGTCGGCGCGCTCGTTCAGCTCGTTGCCGGCGTGGCCCTTGACCCATTTCCAGTGGACCTCGTGGCGAGCGGCCGCCGCTTCGAGCCGCATCCACAGGTCGACGTTCTTGACCGGCTTGTTGTCGGCGGTCTTCCAGCCGCGCCGCTTCCAGTTGTAGATCCAGCCGGTGACCCCGTTGCGCACATAGGTCGAGTCCGTGTGCAGATCGACCGCGCAGGGGCGCGTCAGCGCCTCCAGCGCCATGATCGCGCCCATCAGCTCCATGCGATTGTTGGTGGTCGGGCTCTCGCCGCCATGCAGCTCCTTGCGCCTGCCGCCGTAATCGAGAATGGCGCCCCAGCCGCCGGGGCCGGGATTGCCCGAGCAGGCGCCGTCCGTCCAGATCTCGACGCGCTTTGCCGCTTCGGTCACGCCAGCAGCCCGTATTCGCGGGCGCTCGCCACCTTCTGATGGAAGCGCAGCTTCTTGACGTATTCGATCGGGTCCTTCGGCTTCACCATCGCCCCTTCCGGCACGTTCAGCCAATCGACGAGACGCGTCAGCAGGAAGCGCAACGCGGCGCCGCGCGCCAGCGTCGGCAGCGCCGCGATCTCCGCCGGCGAGAGGGCGCGCGTGCGGTGATAGGCCGAGATCAGCGCCATGCCCTTGGTGATGTTGAACGAGGCGTCGATCTCGAAACACCAGGCGTTGAGGCAGATGGCCAGATCGTAGACCAGCGCGTCGTTGCAGGCGAAATAGAAGTCGATCAGCCCCGACAGCTTGTCGCCGAGAAAGAACACGTTGTCGGGAAACAGATCGGCGTGGATGACGCCCTGCGGCAGATCGGTCGGCCAGTGGCGCTCGAGATGCGACAGCTCCTCGGCGATGGCGACCGGCAGGCCGGGCAACACCTCGTCGGCGCGCATCTCGGCGGCGCGGAACAGCGGCGTCCAGCCGGCGACCGACAGCGCGTTCTCGCGCGTCATATGAAACTCCGCGCCGGCGACATGCATGCGCGCGAGGGCCTCGCCAAGCGCCGCGCAATGGCGCACCTCGGGCCGGCGCGGCCACATGCCGTCGAGAAAGGTGACGACCGCCGCCGGCCGGCCGGCGAGACGGCCGAGCGCCTGGCCGTCGCGCGATTTCACCGGCTGCGGGCAGTTGATGCCGTGATCGGCCAGATGCTCCATCAGGCCGAGGAAGAACGGCAGATCGCCCTCGCGCACGCGCTTCTCGTAGAGCGTCAGGATGAAGAAGCCGGCGTCGGTGTGGAGCAGGAAGTTCGAGTTCTCGACGCCTTCCGCAATGCCCTTGAAGGACAGCACCTGGCCGATGTCGTAGCGGGCGAGGAACTCGGCGAGTTCGTCGTCGGTGATGTCGGTGTAGACGGCCATGCGAATCGTCCGGAAGGCGCGGCGGGGCGGCGCGCGCCCCCTAGTGCCGCGCCCGGCCCGGCGCGTCAAACCGCCGCCGGTCAGGGCCGCGAGGCGCGCACCTGCAACAGCTTCAGCTGCTTCACCCAGCGGGTGCGACGGTCGTCGCTGACCGCGACCAGTTGCAGCGGCCCGCTGCGCACGAGCAGCGGCGCGCCGTCGATCCGGTCGACGATCAGAAAGCGCCCCTTGTCGAATTCGGCTGTGGCGAACACCGCGACATAGCCGTCGCTCCCCTGCGCGTGGACGTAACGCGCCGCGTCGGTGCTCTTCAGGTTCTCGCGGATCGGCGCGCCGGCCTTGGCCAGCACGAGCGCGGCGTCGACGCCGGAGAAGCTCTGCCGGCGGCCGTCCTTGTCGGCGATCTCGACGGCGACGCGCTCCATCGCGGCCAGATCGCCGAGGCTCAGCGCCAGCGGCGCGGCGACGTCGCCGTCGACCGTCAGCGCCGGCGGCGCGGCGGCCGGCGCCTGCGCCGAGGCGGGACCGAGACCGAGACCGAGACCGGGGTCGAGGGCGGCGAGCGCGGCCATCGCCGCGAGGGCGAGCACAGTCGTCAGGCGCATGGCGGCCATGAAAGTCGTCTCCGCGAGAGGGCCCATCTTGACCCCCGGCGCCCGTCGCCCTCAAGAGCGGGCGCGGCGCCTTGCGCGCCGCTGCGGGGGCGAGATGACGATTTCCTGGCTCTGGGCGGTCTTCACGCTGGCGGCGACGGTCTCGCAGACCTTCCGCAACGCCATGCAGCGCGCGTTGACCGGGCCGCTCGGCACCGTCGGGGCGACGCATGTGCGCTTCCTCTTCGGCCTGCCCTTCGCGCTCGTCTTTCTCGGCCTCGCGCGGCTGGCGCTGGGTCTGCCCGTCCCCGCGCCGAGCCCGGCCTCGCTCGGCTGGACGGCGCTCGGCGCGATGGCGCAGATCGTCGCCACCGCGCTGATGCTGGCCTCGATGCGCGAGCGCTCCTTCGTCGTCTCGATCGCCTACACCAAGACCGAGCCGGTGCAGGTCGCCCTGTTCGGGCTGATCTTTCTCGGCGAACGGCCGACGCCGACGCTGATTCTGGCGATCGTCATCGCCACGGCCGGCGTGATGCTGATGTCGTGGCCGAAGTCCGGGCCGCAATCCGGACCGGCGGGGGCGCAGGGCCACTGGCGCCCCGCCGCGATGGGCGTCGTCTCGGGCGGATTCTTCGCGCTGTCGGCGATCGGCTTTCGCGGCGGCGTGCTGGCTCTCGACACGCCGAGCTTCGTGATGGCGGCGACGACGACGCTGGCGACGGGCCTCGCCATCCAGACGGCGACGCTGACGCTCTATCTCCTGCTGTTCGACCGGGCGCGGCTGGCGGCGATCCTGCGGATGTGGCGTCAGTCGCTGCCGGCGGGCTTCGCCGGCGCGCTCGCCTCGCAATTCTGGTTCCTCGCCTTCGCGCTGACGAGCGCGGCGCGCGTGCGCACGCTGGCGCTGGTCGAGGTGATCCTGGCGCAGATCGTCTCGCGCCGCATTTTCAGCGAGGGCGTGAGCGCGCGCGAATGGCTCGGCATGGCGCTGATCCTGATCGGCGTGGCGATCCTGATCAACGGCTAGGCCGGACCGCTGAATGGACCGCGGGCCTCCGGCCCGCATCGGGCCTTAGGAAGTCGACGAAGCGCCATCGCGCGGAAATTGCGGCCGGATTGCGAGCCGGAGGCTCGCGGTCCGCGCCGCTCACGCGCCCGCCGGCCGCAGCTCGCGCGGCAGGGGGAAGAAGACGTGTTCGTCGGCGGTCGAGACCGTCTCCACCCTCACCTCGTAGCGGGCGGCGAAGGCGTCGATGATCTCCTCGATCAGGATGTCGGGCGCCGAGGCGCCGGCGGTGACGCCGAGGCTGGAAATCGCGCCGAACAGCGACCAGTCGATGTCGCCGGCCCGCAGGATGAGGCGGGCGAGCGGGCAGCCGGAGCGTTCGGCGACCTCCTTCAGGCGCTGCGAATTCGACGAATTGGGCGAGCCGACGACGATCAGCGCGTCGACCTGCGGGGCGATGGCCTTCACCGCCTCCTGGCGGTTGGTCGTCGCGTAGCAGATGTCCTCGCGGTGCGGGCCGACGATGCCGGGAAAGCGCAGCACCAGCGCGGCGACGATGTCGCGCGTGTCGTCGACCGACAACGTCGTCTGCGTGACATAGGCGAGCGGCTCGAGCGCAACGTCGAGCGCGGCGACGTCGGCGAGCGTCTCGACCAGCGCCACCGCGCCTTCGGGCAACTGACCCATCGTGCCGATCACTTCCGGATGGCCGGCATGCCCGACGAGCACGACGCGCCGGCCGCGCCGGAAATGGATCTCGGCCTCGCGATGCACCTTGGTTACGAGCGGGCACGTCGCGTCGATGGCGAAGAGGCCGCGCTCGGCCGCCTCCGCCGGCACCGCCTTCGGCACGCCATGGGCCGAAAAGATCACCGGCGCGCGGGTCTGCGGCACTTCGGACAGTTCGTCGACGAACACCGCGCCTTTGGCCTTCAGGCTCTCGACCACGTATTTGTTGTGCACGATCTCGTGACGCACATAGACGGGCGGGCCATAGAGCTTCAGCGCCTGCTCCACCGCGTCGATGGCGCGCACGACGCCGGCGCAGAATCCGCGCGGCGCGGCCAGAAGAATGCGAAGCGGCGGCTTGTCGGTCATGAGGCGCACGGTTACGGGAACGGCCGGGTTGGACACGCCGGCGACCACGGTGTCAAGTTGCCGCGCTTCAAGGAGTCGCGCATGCCCTTTCGCCTTGTCGTCTTCGATATGGACGACGTGCTCTGCCACTACGATGTCGAGGCGCGGCTGGCGGGGCTCGCATCCGTCACGGGGCGGCCCGTCGCGGCGATCCGGGCGGCGATCTGGGAGTCGGATTATTTCGCCCGCGCCGACAGCGGGGACTGGGACGCGCAGGGCTGCCTCGACGAATTCTCCCGCCGCATCGGCGCGCCGCTGACGCGCGCGCAATGGGTGGCGACGCGACGGGCGGCGATGACGCCCTTCGCCGACATGCTCGCTCTCGTGCAGTCCCTGAAGGAGCGCGGCGCGGCGGTCGCGCTGCTCAGCAACAACGACCTGCTGGCGAAGGAGACGCTGGGCGAGATCTTTCCCGGCCTGGCCGAGTTGTTCGCGCCGCACGCCTATGTCAGCGCCGAGCTTGGCCTCGCCAAGCCCGATCCGGCGATCTTTCGCGATGTCTGCGCGCGCCTCGGCGTCGCCCCGCGCGAGGCGCTGTTCACCGACGATCTGGCGGAGAATGTGGAGGGCGCGCGCAAGGCGGGCCTCGTCGCGCATCTGTTCCGCGGCCGCGCCGGGCTGGAGACGGCGCTGGCGGCCGGCGCCTGAGCGCCGCCCGCTCGGGCGCGCGCCGCAAATGTCGCGCCCCGGCCGCTTGCCGCGGCGCAGCGCCGATGCTACAGCCCGCCCGCCTGACGGCCGCGCGCCGTCTCGCCCGCCTCACGCAGGCGGCCGGAGGGGTGGCCGAGTGGTTGAAGGCGCACGCCTGGAAAGTGTGTATACGGGAGACCGTATCGCGGGTTCGAATCCCGCCCCCTCCGCCAGAAATTCGGTCTAACGCAATCGGTCGCCACCGCCGTCGCGAAAGCCTTGTTGCGCGGCCGCGTCACCCCGCCACCCGCTTCACCGCCTTCGCGTAACGCGCGACGACGGCGTCGCGGGCGATGTGGCGGCCCTCGCGCACGACGTGGCGGCCGGCTGCCCAGACGTCGCCGACGGTCACGTCGCGGGCGAAGATCCAGCGGTCGAGGATCGTCTCGCCCGCCTGCGGGAGATTGGCCGCGTCGGCGAGCGCCACGAGGTCGGCGGGCGCGCCGGGCGCAATCTGCGGCGTCGGGGCGGCGAGCGCCTGCGCCCCGCCGGCGAGCGCGCGCTGAAACAACGAAGCGCCCGTGGAGCCCTCGCCCATCGCCAGCACGTTGCGCAGGCGGCGCGTCAGGCGCTGGCCGTATTCGAGCGTCTTCAATTCGCCGGCGACGGAAATCTCGACATTGCTGTCGCTGCCGACGCCGAAGCGCCCGCCCTCGGCGAAGAACTCCGGCGCCGGAAACAGGCCGTCGCCGAGATTGGCCTCGGTGATCGGGCACAGGCCCGCCACGGCGCCGCAGGCGGCGAGGCCGCGCCGCTCGGCCTCGGCGAGGTGCGTGGCGTGGATGAGGCACCAGCGCGAATCCACCGGCTGATGCGCCAGCAGCCATTCCACCGGGCGCTGGCCCGAGACGGCGACGCAATCCTCCACCTCGCGCGTCTGCTCGGCGACGTGAATGTGGATCGGTCCATCCTCGTGCGTGGCGACGAGCGCCGACAGTTCGGCCGCCGTGGCCGCGCGCAGGCTGTGCGGGGCGATCCCGAGCCGGTCGAGCGGGCGCGTCATGGCGGCGCGGATGCGGCCGAGAAGGCGGGCGAATCCGTCGAGCGAATGGATGAAGCGGCGCTGGCCCTCGTTCGGCGCGCGGCCGCCGAAATCGGAATGCGCGTAGAACACCGGCAGATGCGTGAGGTTGAGGCCGGTCGCCTGCGCCGCGGCGAGGATGCGCAGCGACATCTCCGCCGGATCGGCATAGGCGCGCCCGTCCGCGTCGTGATGCAGGTAATGAAACTCGCCGACGCGGGTGAAACCGGCTTCCAGCATCTCGACATAGGCCATTTCGGCGATGGCCTGCATCTCGTCCGGCGTCAGCGACAGGGCGAAGCGATACATCACGTCGCGCCAGGTCCAGAAGCTGTCGGCGCTGGCGCCGCGCCGCTCGGCCAGGCCCGCCATGCCGCGCTGGAAGGCGTGGCTGTGCAGATTCGGCAGGCCGGGGACGAGCGCGCCGACGCGCACGTCGCCGGGTTGCCCCGCGACGCCCGTCTCGACCCTCGAGATGGCGTCGCCCGCCAATGTGACGCGCACGTTTTCCGAAAAGCCTGCGGGCGTCAGCGCCTGCGCGGCGAAAATCGTCGTCATGCTGTCTCCTCCCGAGGATGCGGGCCTGGCGGCGAAACAGGCCCCGACGAACGGGCTTGGCGGCTGGCCTCGTCTTATGTATATACTTATTCGCCCCGGCTTGAAAGAGGCCGCCCGCGAAGGAGGACGCGATGCAAGGAAGCGGCGCAAGCGTGCTGTTCGCCAATGCGCGCGTCTTTTCCGGCGAGGGCCCTTCGGCCGCCACGCAGGGCGCGGACGTGCTGGTCGCGCAGGGACGCATCGCGGCGGTCGGCGCGGGGATCGCGGCGCCGGACGGCGTCGAGCGAATCGATTGCGCGGGACGGCTGCTGACGCCGGCGCTGATCGATTGCCATACCCACATCGTCTACGCCGGCAACCGCGCGCGCGAATTCGAGATGCGGCTGGAGGGGGCGACCTACGCCGAGATCGCAGCCGCCGGCGGCGGCATCGTCGCCTCGATGCGCGCGACGCGCGGGGCGAGCGTCGAGGAGTTGATCGCGCAATCGCTGCCGCGCCTGATGCATCTCATCGGCGAGGGCGTCGGCGCGGTCGAGATCAAGTCCGGCTACGGCCTTTCCATCGAGGCCGAACTCAACATGCTGCGCGCCGCGCGCAAACTCGGCCGTCGCCTGCCCGTGCGCGTCGTCACGAGTTGGCTCGCCGCGCACGCGCTGCCGCCCGACTACAAGGAGCGCCGCGCCGCCTATCTCGACGAGGTGGTTCTGCCGGGGCTGACGCAGGCGAAGGCCGAAGGGCTCGTCGACGCGGTGGACGGCTTCTGCGAGCACCTCGCCTTCACCGTCGCCGAGATGGAGCGCGTGTTCGACCATGCGCGCGACCTCGGCCTGCCGGTGAAGCTGCACGCCGAGCAATTGTCGCATCAGGGCGGCGCGCGGCTCGTGGCGCGGCGCAAGGGCCTTTCCGCCGATCATCTGGAATGGGCGAGCGAGGAGGACGCCGCCGCAATGGCGCAGGCGGGAACCGTCGCGGTGATGTTGCCCGGCGCCTATTACATGCTGCGCGAGACGAAAGCGCCGCCGGTCGCCGCCTTTCCGCAAGGCGGGCGTCGCGATGGCGATCGCCACCGACGCGAACCCCGGCACCTCGCCGCTCACCTCGCTTCTGATGGCGATGAACATGGGCGCGGTGCTGTTCGGCATGACGGTCGGCGAATGTCTTTACGGCGCGACAGGCGCGGCGGCGAAGGCGCTCGGGTTGCAGGACGAGACGGGCCGCATCGCGCCGGGCCTCTCGGCGGATCTGGCGCTGTGGAACGCGACAAACCCGGCCGAACTCGTGAACCCCATCGGCTTCAATCCGCTCGCCGCGCGCTGGCTTAAGGGACGAAAGGTCTGACGATGACGATCACCTTGACGCCGGGCGCCGTTTCGCTCGCCACGCTGGCGAAAATCTACTGGGAGGAGGCGCCGGCGGCGCTCGATCCGTCCGCCTATCCCGCCATCGAGCGGGCGGCCAAGCGCATCGCGGAGGTGGCGGCTGGCGACAGCGCCGTCTACGGCGTCAACACCGGCTTCGGCAAACTCGCCTCGATCCGCATCGAGCGCGCGGATGTGGCGACGTTGCAGCGCAATCTCATCCTGTCGCATTGCTGCGGCGTCGGCGAGCCGCTGCCGCGCGCGGTCGTGCGGCTGGTGATGGCGCTGAAGCTGCTCTCGCTCGGGCGCGGCGCGTCCGGCGTGCGCGTCGTCATTCCGCGCCTGATCGAGGCGATGCTCGCAAAGGGCGTGACGCCGGTCATCCCGGAGAAGGGCAGCGTCGGCGCCTCGGGCGATCTCGCCCCGCTCGCGCATATGACGGCCGTGATGCTCGGCCATGGCGAGGCCTTCGTCGGCGAGCGCCGCATGGGTGGCGCGGAGGCGCTGCGCGCGGTCGGTCTCGCGCCCATCGCGCTCGAGGCGAAGGAGGGGCTGGCGCTGATCAACGGCACGCAGGTCTCGACCGCACTGGCGCTCGCCGGCCTGTTCCGCGCCGAGCGCGCGCTGCGCGCCGCCATCGTCACCGGCGCGCTGTCGACCGACGCGGCGATGGGCTCGACCGCGCCCTTCGTCGAGGAGATCCACACGCTGCGCGGCCATCGCGGCCAGATCGAGGTCGCCGCCGCGTTGCGCGCGCTGATGGAGGGCCCGACATCCGCGAGGCGCATGTCGCGGACGACGACCGCGTGCAAGACCCCTATTGCCTGCGCTGCCAGCCGCAGGTCGACGGCGCCTGCCTCGACGTGCTGCGCCAGGCCGCGCGCACGCTCGAGATCGAGGCGAACGCCGTGACCGACAATCCGCTCGTGCTGACCAGCGGCGAAGTCGTCTCCGGCGGCAATTTCCACGCCGAACCCGTGGCGCTCGCGGCCGACCAGATCGCGCTCGCGGTCGCCGAAATCGGCGCCATCGCGCAGCGGCGCGTCGCGCTGCTCGTCGATCCGGCTCTGAGCTACGGCCTGCCGGGATTCCTGACGCCGAAGCCCGGCCTCAACTCCGGTCTGATGATCGCCGAAGTCACCACCGCCGCGCTGATGAGCGAGAACAAGATGCTCGCCCATCCCGCCTCGATCGACTCGACGCCGACCTCCGCCAATCAGGAGGATCACGTCTCGATGGCCTGCCACGGCGCGCGGCGCCTCCTGCCGATGACGCAGAACCTCAACTGGATTCTCGGCGTCGAGGCGATGATGGGCGCGCAGGGCTGCGAGTTGCGCCGCCCGCACGTCACCTCGCCGCGCCTGCAAGCCGCGATCGCGCGCATCCGCGCCGACATCGCCCCGCTCGTCGAGGATCGCTACATGGCGAACGACATGGCGCGCGCCGGCGAACTCGTCGCCACAGACGCGCTGGCGCTCGCCGCCGGCGCCGAGATCCTTCCCGCGCTCGGTTGAGCGCGCCCGCCCACCCTTCTCCCGCGAGGACGACATGAGCCAGAAGCCCAATCCCCGCCACAACATCCGCGACGTCTATCCGCCGACCGGCCCGGAGCTGAACGCCAAAAGCTGGCAGACCGAAGCGCCGCTGCGCATGCTGATGAACAACCTCGATCCCGAGGTCGCCGAGAACCCGCACGAACTCGTCGTCTATGGCGGCATCGGCCGCGCGGCGCGGACGTGGGACGATTTCGACCGCATCGTGGCGACGCTGAAGACGCTGGAGGCGGACGAGACGCTGGTCGTGCAGTCGGGCCGCCCCGTCGCCGTGGTTCGTACGCATGCGGACGCGCCGCGCGTGCTGATCGCCAACTCCAACCTCGTGCCGCACTGGGCCAACTGGGACCACTTCAACGAGCTCGATAAGAAGGGGCTGATGATGTACGGCCAGATGACGGCCGGCTCGTGGATCTACATCGGCACGCAGGGCATCGTGCAGGGCACCTACGAGACCTTCGCGGAGGCCGGGCGCCAGCATTACGACGGCAGCCTCAAGGGGCGCTGGATCCTCACCGGCGGCCTCGGCGGCATGGGCGGCGCGCAGCCGCTCGCCGCGGTGATGGCGGGCGCCTGCTGCCTCGCCGTGGAATGCGACGAGACGCGCGCCGACTTCCGCATCCGCACCCGCTATTGCGACGCCAAGGCGCATTCGCTCGACGAGGCGCTGGCGATGATCGCGCAGTGGACGAAGGCGGGCGAGGCGAAGTCCGTCGCCCTCATCGGCAACGCGGCCGACGTGTTTCCCGAACTCGTGCGGCGCATGAAGGCCGGCGGACCGCGCCCCGACATCGTCACCGACCAGACCTCCGCGCACGATCCGATCCACGGCTATCTGCCGCTCGGCTGGACCGTCGCGCAGTGGCGCGAAAAGCAGGAGAGCGATCCGAAGGCGGTGGAGAAGGCCGCCCGCGCCTCGATGAAAATCCATGTCGCCGCGATGGTGGACTTCTGGAACGCCGGCGTGCCGACGCTCGATTACGGCAACAACATCCGTCAGGTCGCGCAGGAGGAAGGACTCGAAAACGCCTTCGCCTTCCCCGGCTTCGTGCCGGCCTATATCCGGCCGCTGTTCTGCAAGGGGATCGGGCCGTTCCGCTGGGCGGCGCTCTCGGGCGATCCGGAGGACATCTACAAGACCGACGCGGCGATGAAGAAGCTGTTCCCGGAGAACGCGCATCTGCATCGCTGGCTCGACATGGCGCGCGAGCGCATCGCCTTTCAGGGTCTGCCCGCGCGCATCTGCTGGATCGGGCTCGGCGACCGGCATCGCGCCGGGCTGATGTTCAACGAGATGGTGGCGAAGGGCGAATTGAAGGCGCCGGTCGTGATCGGCCGCGACCATCTCGATTCCGGCTCGGTCGCCTCGCCCAACCGCGAGACCGAGGCGATGAAGGACGGCTCGGACGCGGTCTCCGACTGGCCGCTGCTGAATGCGCTGGTCAACACCGCCTCGGGCGCGACCTGGGTGTCGCTGCATCACGGCGGCGGCGTCGGCATGGGCTTCTCGCAGCACGCCGGCGTCGTCATCGTCGCCGACGGCACGCCGGAAGCGGCCAGGCGCCTCGAGCGCGTGCTGTGGAACGACCCGGCCTCGGGCGTCTGGCGCCATGCGGACGCGGGCTACGAGACGGCGATCGAGCACGCCAAGGCCTGCGGCCTCAGGCTGCCGACGATCCTGGGGAACTGAAGGAGCGCGCGCCTCAACGCCAACGGCCGACGAGGCGCAGCGCCGCCCAGGCGCCCAGAATCGCGCAGACCATGCCGCCGGCGAGCGCGAAGGACATCGCGGCGCCGCCGGTCGCCGCGATCGACCTGTCGATGGGAAAGATGGCGCTCAGGATCAGCACCAGAGCGAAGCCGCCGAGATTGGCGCCGACCATCGCGCCGAGGATCGACAGAAAGAGGTTGGCGATCCAGCCGAGCGGGCCGCGCCCGGCCGTCCACGCCTCGTAAACGCCGAGGGCGAGCGCGGCGGCGAGAAAGGCGAAGCCGATGATGATCGACCCGCCGACGCTCCCGAGCGGAATCGCGTCGGCGGCCTGAAGCAGCAGAATGGCGACGACGGCGACCGGAACGATGATCTTCATCGGGCTCGCCCCTCCGGCGCGCGGCGGCGCCGCCAACCGCTTCGCATGCGCGACCGTCAAAGTCTGTGCCCGGACGCACAGCTCGATGCGCGACGAGCCGGCGCGGCCGGAATTGGACAATCGCGGCGGGCGCGCGGTAAAGGAGCGCCGTCCCGCCCGCCCGGAGCCGCCTTTCCGCGATGAGTTTCGATCTCGACAGCGCCCGCGCCGCGCTCGCCGCCTTTGCGGCGGCGATGGATTCGGCCGGCTATCGCGGCCGTTACTGGATCACCTGCGGCACGCTGCTCGGCTTCCGCCGCGAGGGGAACTTCCTGAAGCATGACGGCGACATCGACTTCGCCATGCATATCGCCGACCTCGACGAGGGCATCGTCCCCGCGCTGGAGAAAGGCGGCTTCCGCCTGATCAAGACGATGGGGACGAAGGAGAGCGGCTACGCGATGACCTTCTTCGACGGGACGACGAAGGCGGACATCTTCTTCCACTATCCCGACGGCGCCGGCACATGGCACGCGGTGACGCGCGGACGACCGCAGGTGCGCTACCGCTTTCCCGCCTTCGCCCTTGCGCCGGCGGATTTTCGCGGCGTGCCGGTGACGATCCCCTCGCCGCCCGAGACCTTCCTGACCGCGGTCTACGGGCCGGACTGGGCGACGCCCGTGCGGCGCTGGCACTACGCCTATTGCCCGCACAATCTGCAGATCGTCGGCGACGGCGCGGCGATGGCGCGCTACCGCGTCAAGCGCGCGATCTGGGAAGTGAAATCGCGCCTGCGGCAGGTCTGGCGCGACGCCAAACGCAAGCGCGCCGAGGCGCGCGCCAAAGAGGCGGCATGAGCAATTACCGGGACGACGCGGCGCATTGGGAGCAGTTCTACCGCACCCACGAATTTCCCCGCGAATCGAGCTTCGCGCGCTTCGTCGCGGGTCGGCTCGCGATGCCGACGAGCCTCGTCGAACTCGGTTGCGGCGGCGGACAGGACTCGGCCTTCTTCGCCGCGCTCGGCCATCACGTCGTGGCGATGGACCGCTCGGCGGCGGGCGTCGACAAGGCGCGCGCCAAGGCGCTGACGCTGAAGGGCGGGCCGATCCGCTTCGTCGTCGGCGATGCGGACGACGACGCGGCGCTGGCGAGCGTGTTCACCGACCCGGATGTGCGCGAACACGGCGCGCGGCCGGTCGCGCTCTATGTCCGCTTCTTCCTGCATGCGGTGCCGCAGGCGACGGAGGATGCGATTCTCGACGCGGCGCAGCGCGATCTCGACGGCGGCTTCACGCTGGCGGCGGAGTTCCGCACCGACAAGGACGCCGCCCTGCCGAAGGCCGAGGGCGTGCATTTCCGCCGGTTCATCGCGACGCAGGATTTCGCCGCGCGGCTGCGCGCGCGCGGCTTCGCGATCGAACATCTCGAAGAAGGATTCGGCCTCTCGCCCTACGAGGACGAGGACCCGCACCTCTGCCGCGTCATCGCCCGCGCGCCGGCGCGACGCTGAGGCTCACGCCTCGCTGATCGCCTGATCGACGCGGCCGACGGGAACCCATTCGTCGCTCTCGACCGCCTGCGCCAGGATCGGCGTCGCAAAACGGTCGAATCCGGCGAAGTGCTGCACATCGACGAAGATCTTCTTGTCGGTCCAGAACGCCGGCTCGCGCGTGACGCGCGTGCGCCCGAGATCGAAGGCGATGCGGCCGGGGCGTGCGCCGAGGCCCGGATTGGGCAACACGATGCGCGTCGTCAGCGCCACCGAGGGATAGGCGGGCGGCGCCGGCGCGGCGATCTCGGCGGCGATCCGCGCGTCGAGCCGCGCCAGCGCCTCGCGCAGATTCTGCGGGATTTCGGCCGGCGTCCGGTCGCCCCAGTGCAGCGGCTTCGGCTTGCGCTGGCCGCCGTAGAAGCTCACCGGCACGAAATCCTCGAACCCCGAGAAACGGCGCGTGTTGTTCGGCTTCTCCTCGACGAGCACGCGCACGGGCGTGCCGAAGCCGACGCAGGGCAGCGCCGTGTGCAGACGGCGCGTGATCACGAGTTCGGCGTGGCGCAGCCGGTCGCAGATCGCCGCCATGCGATGCATGCGGGCGAGCGGATCCTTGACGAGATCGGCCGGCGCCTCGTTGGAGAAGCGCGTCGCCACCTGCCGCAACTCGTCCGGCACGAAGTCGCGTTCGACCGCCTCCGGCACGTCGACGATGTAGACGCCGCGCCGCGCCTCTGCCGGCACGGGCGGCACGCCCATGCCGAGCGTCAGCGTCAAGCAGCCGGACCAGAAGGCGTCGACGCCCATGGAGGCGAGCTTCTCGGCCGATTCGCGGTCGCGGCAGCCGACCTGTCTGTGGGCGCGCAAATAGTCGGCCCAGCCCTTCGACAGGATCTTGTCGCTGCCGACGCAAAAGCCGTGGAAAATCGGCTTGTAGTCGGTCGAGGGGTCGAGCCGGCGGCGGCGCAGATGCGGGAAGGTGGGGCTGCGCCGGCCGAGCTGGAACCAGGAGTTCATCACCACCGCATGCGGCTCGCCGTAGCGATGCTCGGACATGAAGTCGCGGTCGACGAGGCGGTCGACCTGCGGCAGGCGCCGCACGGTCGCCATGACCTGCAGATCGTCGCCCAGATTCGGCGTCGTGAAGGCGAAGGAGGCGACTTTCATGCGGGGCTCGCGGCTGGCTGCGGACCGGGGCGTTGGACGGGCGGGAATCGCGCCGGTATGGATACACGCTCATGCCCCCCAAGGCGACGGGCCCCGGACCGCGTGAAACCCCTGCGCATCGCCACCCTCGAAGATCACCTGATCGGCCACACCCGGCAGGTGGAGGCGCTCGTCGAGGCGATCGCCGACGTCCGGCCGGTCGCGGTGACGAAGCTGCGCGTCCGCCGCTGGACGCGGATCGGCTCGCACAATATCCGCCGGCCGCTGCTGGCGCAGGGCTGGGCGACGAAGCTGCTGCCGCTCGCCGTCGAGGGCGACTGGCGCGCGCCCGCCGATCTCGTGATCTCGGGTTCCGGGGCGACGACGACGGCGAACGTGCTGCTGAAACGCCTGCACGGAGCGCGCAACATCTTCACCGGCTTCGTGCGCGGGGTGGCGGACGGGGACATCGACTGCATTCTCGCCCACCAGCCGGCGCATGTGACGAGCCCGGCGCATATCCTCAGCCCGGTGCCCGTGCTGCGCTTCGACGCGCCGCGGCCCGGCCCGTTCCACGCGCTGAAGGGGGCGCGGCTCGCCGTCGTCATCGGCGGAGAGGCGCGCGGCGCCGGGTTCGATTTCGACGACGCCTATTGCGCGCGGCTGTTCCCGAAGCTCGCCGCCATCGACGCGGCGGTCGAGGGCCTGTCGTGGATCGTCGTCACCTCCCGGCGCACGCCGGCCGCCTGCTATCCGGCCATCGAGGCGTTCGTCGCCAGCGCGCCGCGCGTCGATTTCGTCGATTTCCGCAGCGCCGGGCCCGGCTCGCTGAAGCGCGCCTATGGCTGCGACGGCGCGCTGGTGACGGAGGAATCGAAGTCGATGGTCTCCGAATTCCTGTCGAACGGCTACCCGCTCGCCGCCCTCGCGGTGGCGCGGCCGCGCCCGACCAAGGGCGACTATCTCGACGCGCTGAGGGCGAGCGGCGCCCTGCCCTATCTCGCCGTCGAGGATCTCGACGCGCCGCGTCTGGAAGCCGCGCTGACGGGCATGCGGGTCGACGATCGCGACATCTACGCCCGCCTGCGCGAGCGCATCGCGCAGCGCATTCCGGGGCTGTTCACCTGAATTGAACCGGCTCGCCCTCGGCGATCAGCGCGGGAAAGGCGGCGACGGCCTGCGGCGCGGCGCGCCAGCGTTCGGCCTTCAAGGCCAGCTTCTCGGGCAGCGGAACGTGCGCGGCGCTCAGCGCCGCCAGCGCGCGATCCTTCGCCCGCATCAGCGTGGACAGTTCGGCGACGGGGACGACGCGACGGTCCGCCTTCAGCGTTTCGAGACGGCGCGCGTAGCGACTGTCCGGGTTGGCGGCGAGATCGTAGTTGGAATAGCCGAGATCGTCCTTCAGATATTTCAGATGCCAGTAGGCGAAGCCGCGAAAGCGCCGCCTGAGCGCGCCGCGCCGGAACCGCTCGAAACGCGTGTCGTGGACGAAAAACGTGTCCGGCCGCACGGGAAAGATCCCGTGGTCGCCGGCGCCGGCGAGCGGATCGGCCGCGAACGCGCCGAGCGCGCCGTCGCGTCCGCGCGCGAGGTTGACGCCGGAGAAGCAGCTCATCTCGGCGCCATATGCGCCGCGCCGGACATCGCGCGCGATGGACGCGAAATCGGCCTGCATGGCGACGTGATCGTCGTCGAGCTTCATCGCGTGCGAGAAGCGCGTCAGGCAGAGCGAGAGATTGTAGTAGTTGACGAGGCTCGCCGGACTGTCCGCCGGCTCGCGTCGATGCCCCTCGCTGCCGGGCGGGAACACATCCGGCAAATAACGGTAGACGCGCAGCCTCGGCCCGAACTCTTGCGCGAGGCGCGCCAGAATGTCGGGCGTGCGGTCGGCGCAGCGATTGTGCAGGGCGACGATCTCGTCGACATGATCGACATGCGAGCGGATGGCGCGCTCCAGAAACGCCTCGCCGTCGCGGATGCGCATGAAGGCGGAAATGCCGGGCGTCCGCGCCGGAACGTTCAGCGCGTCCGGCGTGAAGCGCCAGGTCGCGATGTCGCCGGCGGCGTCCGCCGGGGTCGGCCAGTGGGCAAGATCCATCGGGCCGGTTCATACGTCCGACCCGGCCCTCTCCACAACCCTGCCGCGCCGGCGCGCGGCTTGCGGGCGGGCGCGGCGCGGCTATCGTGCGCTTCCGAAAAATCGGGAGGACCGCCATGCCGAAAGCCTACTGGATCGCCCGCGTCGACGTGCACGACCCGGAGGCCTACAAGGCCTATGTGGCGGCCAACGCCGAGCCGTTCCGCACATACGGCGCGAAGTTTCTGGCGCGCGGCGGCGCGGCGGAGCGGCTGGAGGGCGGCTCGCGCGCGCGCAACGTCATCATCGAGTTCGAGAGCATGGAGAAGGCGCTCGCCTGCTACCATTCCCCCGAATATCAATACGCGCTGTCCCTGCGCCAGCCCGTATCCCGCGCCGATCTCGTCATCGTCGAGGGCTATGAGGGGCCGCAGCCGGGCTGAGGCGCTTCCCATTTGCGCGCCGCGCCGCTAGCGTCGCCGCGATCTTTTCGGGAGTGACGTCGCCATGACAGAGATGCGCCTCGTCGTGACGGGAGCCGCCGGCCGCATGGGCCGGATGCTCGTGCGCGCGATCCACGAGACGCCGGGGGCGAAGCTGTTCGGCGCGCTCGAGAACGCGGGCTCGATCGCGCTCGGGCAGGACGCGGGCCTGCTGGCGGGCGTCGGCGCGACGGGCGTGAAGATCACCGACGATCCGCTCGCCGTCTTCGTCGACGCGCATGGCGTGATCGACTTCACGACGCCGGCCGCGACCGTCGCCTTCGCCGGCCTGGCCGCGCAAGCCCGGCTCGTGCACGTCATCGGCACGACGGGGCTGACCGACGCCGACCTGTCGAAGATCGACGCGGCGGGGCGGCACGCCACGATCGTGCGCTCGGGCAATATGAGCCTCGGCGTCAATCTGCTCGCCGCGCTCGTGCGCCGCGCCGCGCGCACGCTCGGCGAGGAGTTCGACATCGAGGTCGTCGAGATGCACCACCGCATGAAGGTGGACGCGCCCTCAGGCACCGCGCTGCTGCTCGGCGAGGCGGCCGCCGAGGGGCGGGGCGTGGCGCTCGGCGAGCGCGCGGTGCGCTCGCGCGACGGCCACACCGGCGCGCGCAAGGCGGGCGACATCGGCTTCGCCACGCTGCGCGGCGGCTCGGTCGTCGGCGAACACACGGTGATCTTCGCCGGCGAAGGCGAGCGCATCGAATTCACCCATCGCGCCGAGGACCGCTCGCTGTTCGCGCAGGGCGCGGTGAAGGCCGCCCTGTGGGGGCGCGGCAAGAAGCCGGGCGTCTATTCGATGGCGCATGTGCTCGGGCTCGACTGAGGCCGTCACAGAATTTCGCGCAGCCGCTCCACCGGCCGGCACAGGCGCACGCCCTTCGGCGCGCAGACGATGGGCCGCTCCACAAGGATGGGGTGGGCGACCATCGCGGCAAGAATCGTCTCGTCGTCGACGCCCGCTTCCGTCAGGCCAAGCTCGGCCGCCAGCGCGCCCTTGACGCGCAACGCCGCGCGCGGCGTCAGCCCGGCGGCCGCGAACAGGCCGAGCAATTGCGCGCGCGTCCAGCCCACCTTCAGATATTCGATCACGACGGGCCGGACGCCCGCCGCCTCGATGGCCGCCAGCGCGTTGCGCGAGGTTCCGCAGGCGGCATTGTGATGGATGACGACCATGGCGGTCACGCCTCGGCGCGCGGCGATTTCGGCTTCGCCTCGCGTTTGGCGAGCTTCGTCGCGGCGGGAGCCCTGCCCCGACGTTTCGGGCGGGCCGGCGCCTCGTTCGCCGCCACCAGCGCCGCGCCGTCCGGCTGGCGCTTGGGCGGAACGGCGTAGACCCAATCCGGTTCGGCCGCGCCCGCCGGATCGAACATCCAGGCGTAGCCGACGAGATCGTCCGCGCCGATCCGGCGCGTCGGCGACAGCGTGCGCGGCGCGGATATCCGGCCGAGATGATCGAACGGGCCGGGATGGGCGTCGGTCCCGAAGAACCAGGCGGGATGGACGAAATCGCCGACCGTCACGCCGCCGATGTCGTACCAGTCGTACTGGCAGGGATCGACGACCTCGAACATCGCGAAGAGCCGCGGCGTGAACTTGCCGTCCGCCCGCTGCGTGTTGAGATAGGTCGCCGTCGTCACATACGGGTTGACGAGCATCTCGAGGATCTCGTGCGAGGCGGTGACGGTCCAGGGCAGCGCCTTGCCGTCGACCAGCGTGCGGTTGACCTCCTTCATGTAGACGAAGCCGAGCGGCCGGCCGTTCGGACCGACGACATGGTCGCCCTTGTCGCCGTTCGGCGAGGGCGCGTTCGTCACATGCAGAAGCCAGGAATCGCCGACATCGGCGAGGTCGTCGACGATCCTCAGCCGGGCATAGAAATCCCAGACGCGCGAGAAGTGCTCGTCGATCTGGATCTGGAAGGCGCGCGTCGCGCGGACGAGTTCGGCCCGGCTGACGGCGCCTGGATCGGCGTAGAGGCAAATCTCGATATGGCGAACCGCATACGCCTCCCTCGCCAGATCGTGGGCGGACACTTCGCGCATCGCAGGCTCTCCCGGTGGTCTGCGGCGAGGCTAGGCGAGAGGCGAGGCGGCGTCACCATGACGGACGTGCGGCGGCGTGCGGCCGTGCGTCGCCGGGCCCGGCGTTCTTCACCGCGCGTGCTGATCCGACGTGACGCGAACGCGGCGACTTCGAGGTGCGCGACGACGTCCATCTCGTGCGAACGCCTGCGTCGCGGGACGACCCGAGGGTCGAGGCGCTGACGCAGGCGTTGGTTCGTCTGTTCAGAACGCATCGCCCGCTGATCGCGGGCGAGGACGTTACGCGGCGGCGGGTTCGGCCGGCAGAGCGGCCTTCACCTGCTCGACGATCGCCTTGAAGGTCGCCGGCTCGCGGATCGCGAGATCGGACAGCACCTTGCGGTCGAGTTCGACGCCCGCCTTGTTGAGGCCGTCGATGAAGCGGCTGTAGGTCAGGCCGAATTCGCGCACCGCGGCGTTGAGACGCTGGATCCAGAGCGCGCGGAAGGTGCGCTTCTTGTTCTTGTGGTCGCGATACGAATACTGCATCGCCTTGTCGGTCGCCGCCTTGGCGACGCGGATGGTGTTCTTGCGGCGGCCATAGAAACCCTTGGCCTGCTTGAGAACCTTCTTGTGCTTGGCGTGGGCGGTGACGCCCCGTTTGACGCGAGCCATGTCAGCTCCTTCAGATCACGGAATTGCGGGAATGACGACGTGCCCTCGCGCGACGCAGCGCGGCGGGGCGATCAGACACTTCAGCCGTTGGGCAGGAAGTACTTCTTGATGTTGTCGCCGTCGGTCTTGAACAGCACCTTGGTGCCGCGCAGGTTCCGGATCTGCTTGGTGGTGCGCTTGATCATGCCGTGGCGCTTGCCGGCCTGGGCATAGACCACCTTGCCGGAGCCGGTGATCTTGAAGCGCTTTTTTGCGCCGGATTTGGTCTTCAGCTTGGGCATTTGGCTCTCCTGCGGCGACGACGCCGCCCGGGTTTGCAACCGGGTTTCCCCGGCCCCGCGCACAGGCGCGGGAAAAACCGCCACGGCAGCCCTGACTGGCCGGGCGGTTTGAGGGGCGGCTTGTCGCAGAAACCGCAGCGCGGCGCAAGGGGTTGAACAGCTTACCGCAGCACCGTCGCCTTGGCCCACCAGCCGGGATGGTCGCGGCGGATGACGGCGACGGCGCGGGCGGCGGCGCGGCAGGTCTGGAACAGGGCGAAGCAGGTCGCCCCCGAGCCCGACATGCGGGCGAGTCTGACCCCGCGCGCCGCGCCGAGCACCGCCAGAACGTGGCCGACGACCGGCTGAAGCACGCCCGCCGCATCCTCCAGATCGTTGCCGGAGCGGCGCAGGCCGGCGACGAGATCGTCGAAGGCGATGGGCGGAGGGTTCGCGGTCGAGGCCGGGGACATCGCGGCGGGAAGGCGCAGCGGCGGCGCGGCGACAGGATTGTCCGCCCCCTTCGCCAGTCCGAGCCTGGCGAACACGTCCGCCGTGGCGAGCGGGACGCCGGGATTGACCAGCACGGCGAAGAGCGGCGGCAGGGCGAGCGGGGGGCCGAGCTCGTCCCCCGTCGCCGCCATCATCCGGGCGCGGGGGGCGAGGCACACGGGAATGTCGGCCCCCGTCTCGCGCGCGGCCTGAAACAGGCGCGGATCGTCGAGGGGCAGGCCGTTCCCGGCCGCCAGCAGGCGCAGGGCGGCCGCCGCGTCCGACGAGCCCCCGCCGATGCCGGCGGCGACCGGCAGGCGTTTCGTCAGCCGGAAGCGCCCCATGCGCAGGCCCGGCGCGCGGGCGGCGAGCGCGGCGGCGGCGCGCAGCACGAGATTGTCAGCGTCCGGGCCTGCGGCCGACGGCGGTCGGCCCGTCGACGACGAGGGACAGAGCCGGCCCCGGCTCGAAGCTCAGGAGGTCGCCGGCGCCGGCGAAGGCGACGAGGCTTTCCAGATCGTGCCGCCCGTCGGCGCGCCGGCGCAGGACGCGCAGCGTCAGGTTGACCTTGGCGGGCGCCCGTTCGGCGCGCATCGCGTCAGCCGCCGTTCGAGGACATTCCGGCGGGTGTGTCGCCCGGCTGCGCCGCCGGCGCGGCGGGCGCGTTCTCGGCGGAGGCGGCCTTCTCCACCTCGTCCAGCCCGTCCTGAATCTTCTTCAGGATCTTCACCAGATCGTCAGGCTCGGGTTTCAGGTCGCGGGCGTGGTTCCACTGGAAGGTGGCCTCGAGCTTGCGGCCGGTCTTCCAGTAGGCGTCGCCGAGATGGTCGTTGATCACCGGATCGGACGGCTTCAGCTCGATGGCGCGCTCCAGCTCCTTCACCGCCTCGTCGTAGCGGCCGAGGCGGTAATGCGCCCAGCCGAGA
>JADJVD010000010.1 GCA_016716745.1 Hyphomicrobiales bacterium | reverse complement strand
GTTCTCGCGCGCCAGACGCCAGAGCGCGGATTTCTCGCATCGCGTCCTTCGAGTAGTAGCCCATCGCAAGGCCGGCCGCGTCCGAGAAGGCGACGAAGCGGTCGTTCCGCCCGCCCGAGATCTGGCTGCGGTTCGTGTAGAAGCGATGCACGAGATCGCGCGTGTGATGCGCGGTCGTCGTGTGCGGGAAGGCCTTGTCGATGGCGAAGGGCCGGTTCGGCAGCTTGGGCCAGGGCGTCGCGCGCACCTCCTTGGAATTGTCCGACACGTCGAAGGCGCCCTCCTTGTGCGGCGCAGGCAAGGTCTCGTAAGGCGCGCCCCTGGCGTCGCGCTGCGCATAGGTTCCGCGGCCAGCGCCGCCGCGATCCCGTCAGCGCCGGATAGTCGCCGAACATGTTGTCGAAGGAGCGGTTCTCGAGATAGGCGACGACGATATGCGTCACCTTGTCGAGACTCTGGGCGCTTGCTGCGCCTGCGCGGCCGCGACGACCCCGCCGGGACAGCCCTGCGGCGGCGATCGCGAGCCCAAACCCCTGCGCCATGGCGCCTCCTCCCGTGCGGCGGCGTTTTCGCCGCCGCTGCGCAGAGTGCGCCGGGGCGCCGTATTGGCAACGGCCCTCGCGCGCGCTCAGGCACCGTGGCTGCCGGCCGCGTGGACGGTGGGCTGGCGGGCGCGCCGACCCATTGGCGGGGGTGGGATGTGCTCGCCCTTCATCACCACGGTCAGCGGCCCGAGACGGGCGAAATCGCCGACCTTGGTGTCGTAGAGCACGGTCGAGCCCGCGCCCACGGTGACGCCGTTGCCGACCTGCACGCGGCCGACCTTCATCACCCGATCCTCGTAGAGATGCGTCTGCAAGGCGGCGAGCGAGTTGATCGAGACGAAGGAGCCGACGTTCACGCAATCGAACTCCGTGATGTCGGTCGTGTCCATGTAGACGCCCTTGCCGAACTTGGCGCCGAACAGCCGCAGCACCCACGGCAGGAACGGCGTGCCGCGCAGATGGTCGAGCAGCACCTTGCCGGCCATGCCCCAGTACATCACCGCGACCGCCTCCGTGCGCATCGCCCAGAACGACCACATCGGCTTCGTCACCGGCTCGTAACGGCCCATCGTGATCCACTTGATGGCGATGACGACGAGCGTCAGCGCCAGAGAGATCAGCACGGAGGAGGCGACGAACATCCAGAACACGTTCCAGTACTGCCCGTCGATCAGGCTCTGCCCGAACGCCTCCACGGCCCATGTGCCGAAGGTGATGAACAGCATCGTCGGCAGCGAGATGTGCACCGCCTCGAAGACGGCGCGCATCAGCTTCTTCCACTTCGGCGGCTCGTAGGTCCACACCGCGCCGCCGCCGTCGAAGCGCTGGCGCACCGGCAGCTTGATCGGCGGCGAGCCGAACCAGGTGTCGCCCTCGCTCATCATGTCGTTGGCCGGCGGCTTCGACTTGATGCCGATCAGCGCGCCATCCGGAATCTCGGCGCCCGGCGGCACAACGCCGTCATTGCCGACGAACACGCGCGCGCCGGTGCGCACATGTTCGAGCTTCATGTAGCCGCGCCGGATGTCCTCGTCGCCGAGCACCACCTCGTCGGCGATGAAGCACTTCTCGCCGATCTCGACGAGATCGTAACGGCCGGCGAGGTTGGTCGAGATTTCCGCGTCCTTGCCGATCTTCGCGCCCATCAGCCGATACCAGGCGCGCATGTAGATCGTGGCGTAGAGCGAGGACAGCGTCTCCAGCGTGATCTCGACCGCCAGCGCCACCGTCCATTGCGCACGTAGAAGGGCGAGTGGATCGAATACGAACCCTCGCGCACCACCGGCAGCACCGACCAGCGGATGACGGCGATGAAGCCGACCGTGATGATGACCATCACGAAGGCCGTCGGCCAGGCCATCACGGGCAGCGAGGCGAGATAGGCCAGCCGGTCGAGTTCGCCCAGGCCCAGCCATTCGTCGATGCGGTCGAACACCCAGAAGGCGGGGAAGATCGGCAGCAGGCCGAGCGGCGGCAGGACCAGCAGCATCAGCGAATAGATCGGCCGTTGGCGCGGCGGCGCGCGCCGCTCGCCTGGCGCAGGCAGCGGCGCGGATCGACCGCGCCGACGGGATGGCCCGGCGAGCCGTCCCAGATCTCCCACGCCTTGGCGTGCGAGCCGGCGGGCAGGGAGGTGAGGTCGCGCAACTCGGCGCCCTCGGCGACGACGACGTCCTCCTCCAGCACGCAGGACGAGCCGATATAGGCGTCGGCGCCGATCTCGATCGAGCCGACGATGAACTCCGCGCCCTCGACGCGCGCATTGTCGAGCTTGGCCTTCTGGCCGAGCGAGGCGCCGGCGCCGATCGACACGAGGTCGACGGCGCCGATCTCGATGTCGGAGATGATTGCGTCGCGCCCCACCTTCGCGCCGAGCGCGATGAGATACCAGCGGATGACGGGCGAGCCCTGCATCCACTTCATATGCGTCAGGCCCATCAGGCGCTGCGCCAGCCACCAGCGGTAATAGGCGACGCCCCACAAAGGATAGCGGCCCGCCTTCATGCGCCCGACGATCAGCCACTTCGCCGCGATCACGACGAGCACGGTGGCGATGTTGATGCCCATGTAGATAAACAGCAGCGACGACACCATGCGCACGAAGCCGGCGTCCGAGTCGGCGATCAGCATGTAGCTGACGAACACGCCGAGCCACTGCGCCGTCATCAGCGCCAGGATGAACGGCATCGCCGCCGCCTGCGCGAGCCCGCACAGGAAGCGCCGCTTCAGCGAGGGCGGCGCGAAGGACAGATCCTTCGCCGGCCCCGAGGCGACGACCTTCTCGTCGAGCAGCGCGCCCATCGCGCGCAGGCTGCGCGCCGTATACATGTCCTGCAACGTCAGCGAGGCGAGGCGCGGCGTCTCGCGGACGATCGAGACGAAGCGCGCGGCGAGCAGCGAGTGGCCGCCGAGCTCGGTGAAGAAATCCGCCTCGAACGGAATCGCCTGCGGCGGGAAGATGCGCTGCGCTGCCTCCAGCAGAACCGCCTCGGTGTCGCTGCGCGGCGGCTCCTGCGTCTCCCCGCCATGCGCGTCGGCGGTGAGCGGGGCGACCTTCAGCGCGTTGCGGTTGATCTTGCCCGATGTCAGGCGCGGCAGATCGGAGACGAATTCGTAGCGCGCCGGAATCATGTAGGCAGGCAGGCGCTCGCGCAGCGAGGAGCGCAGCGACTTTGAGTCGAGCGCGCAGGTCGGCTCCGGCAGCAGGAACGCGACGAGCTGGTCGATGCCGTCGTCCTGCCGCATCACCACGGCGGCCTGCGCCACGCCGTCGAGATCGGCGAGCTTGGCCTCGATCTCGCCGAGCTCGACGCGGAAGCCGCGGATCTTGATCTGGTCGTCGATGCGCCCGTGAAAGACGATTTCGCCCTTGTGGTCGATCGAAACGGCGTCGCCGGAGCGATACAGGATCGGATCGCCCTCGACGGCGAACGGGTTGGCGATGAACTTCTCGCGCGTCAGCGCCTCGCGGTCGAGATAGCCCTTGGCGACGCCGGGCCCGCCGATCAGCAATTCGCCCTGCGCGCCCGGCGCGCAGAGCCGCATCTGGTCGTCGACGACGTAGCAGGAATAGTTCGGGATCGGCTGGCCGATCGTCACCGTCTCGCCGGGGCGCGCCTCGGCGACGGTCGCCACCACGGTCGCTTCGGTCGGCCCGTAGGTGTTGAAGATGCGCCGGCCCGGTTTCCACCAGCGTTGCACGACGGCCGGCGGCAGCGCCTCGCCGCCGAGCAGGATGACGCGCAGGCTCGGCACGTCGCCGGGCAGCATGGCGAGCAGCGTCGGCACGGTGTCGATGACGGTGACGCCCGCGCCGGTGAGAATGCCGGGCAGGCGGTCGGCCTCGCCCATCATCTGCGGCGAGGCGACGAACAGCCGCGCGCCGACCAGATACGGCGCCCAGATCTCCTCCATCGACAGGTCGAAGGCGATGGAGGCGCCCTGGAACACCACGTCCTTCGCCGTCAGCCCGTAGACTTCGTTGGCCGAGCGCAGGAAGTGGCAGATGTTCCGGTTCGAGATGACGATGCCTTTCGGCACGCCCGTCGAGCCGGAGGTGTAGATCATGTAGGCGGCGTGATCGGCCGTCGCGCCGGCGGCGCGCGCGTCGACGGGCGTCTCCCCGGCGCGCGCGGCGAGGCGCTGCGAGGTCGTCGCCTTCGCCTGCGTCTCGCCTTCGACGCGCAGCCGCAGCGTTTCGTCGGTGACGATGATCTTCGCGCGCGCGTCGGCCAGACACACCGCGATGCGCTCGACCGGCGCGTCGGCGTCGAACGGCAGCCACGCCGCGCCGGTCCTGGCGATGGCGATCTGCGCGATCAGCAATTCGGGCCCGCGCGGCGCCCACAGGCCGATCACCTCGCCGGGCCTCGCGCCTTCGGCGACGAGCCCGCGCGCGATCGCTTCGGCCTCCGCCAGGACGTCGGCGTAGCTCCAGCTCCGCTCCGGCGTGACGAGACACGGCGCGTCGGGCGTCCGCGCCGCCGTGTCGGCGAAGATTTCGCAGAGAAGTTCGTCGCGCAGGAGATGGGCGGCCGCCTCGCCGCGCAGCACGCCCGCGGCGGCGGGGGCGGCGTCGAGGAGCGATTGGGCTTTCAGTGACTCGTTCATGCGAGGTCCGTAACGATCCGCAACCGAACCGCGGATGAACGCGCCCGGCGCGGCGAAGGGGCCCGGCGACGGCGGGTTGTCCCCCGCGTCGCGGCGCTGCCCGTCGAACCGGATGTCGCGTGCGCTCTCCCCGCGGGCCCGTCGAGGGGCCGCAGCGTGCGCCTTCTATCACGGATCGGCGGGCCGCGCGCAATCGCCGCGCAGGCCTGTCAGACCCAGCGGCAGCGCCCGTCCTCGAACACCAGCAGCCGTCCCTGCCAGATGTCCGCCATCGCCGCCGCTTCCGGCGCCATTCCGGCGAGCATGTGCATCAGCACCCGCGCCACCCCGCCATGCGAGACGACGACGGCGTCCCCGCTGATCCGCCGCAGCCAGGGCTTCACCCGCTCGGCGAGCGTGGCGTAGCTCTCCCCCTCCGGCGGACAATAGCCCCACTTGTCGGTCTCCCGCGCTCGCGCCATGTCGGGAACGCGCGCGGTGACCTCGCGCCAGGTGAGCCCTTCCCACGAGCCGAAAGACAGCTCCTTCAGCCGGTCGTCGGTCTCGTAGCTCTCGGCCGGAAGCCCCATCGCGCGACGGGCGATCTCCATCGTCTGGCGCGTGCGCAGCAAGGGCGAGGCGAGGAAGTCGTAGTCCGCCAGCGCGCGGTCGTCGCCGACGAGCTTGCGCACGGCCCGGCCCGAGGCGGCCGCCTGATCGACGCCGCGCGGATTGAGCGGAATGTCCTTCTGCCCCTGCAAGCGGCCGGCGAGATTCCACTCCGTCTCGCCGTGACGGATGAACAGCAGGCGCGAGGGCAGGGGAAAGGTCATTCCGGTCGCCGCGTCAGTCGCCTCGCCGCCTCACTCCTTGGCGACGCTGATGTCGGGCGCGGCCGGGTTCTTCATGCCGACGACGTGATAGCCGGCGTCGACATGCAGGATCTCGCCGGTGACGCCGCGCGACATCGGCGACAGCAGATAGACGGCGCTCTCGCCGACCTCCTCGATCGTCACCGTCCGGCGCATTGGCGCGTTGTATTCGTTCCACTTCAGGATGTAGCGGAAATCGCCGATGCCGGAGGCGGCCAGCGTCTTGATCGGCCCGGCGGAGATCGCGTTGACGCGGATCGCCTTCTCGCCGAGATCGGCCGCCAGATAGCGCACCGAGGCCTCGAGCGCCGCCTTCGCCACGCCCATGACATTATAGTGCGGCATCCATTTCTCGGCGCCGTAATAGGTCAGCGTGAGCATCGAGCCGCCGTCGCTCATCAGCTTTTCGGCGCGCTGCGCCACCGCTGTGAACGAATAGCAGGAGATCAGCAGGGACTTCGTGAAGTTGCCTTCGGTCGTCTCGATGTAACGGCCCGTCAGCTCGTCCTTGTCCGAGAAGGCGATGCAATGCACGAGAAAGTCGAGCTTGCCCCAGATGCGGTTCACTTCCGCGAACACCGCGTCGATGCTGGCGCCGTCCGTGACGTCGCAATGGCCGACGACGGCCGCGCCGAGTTCGGCCGCGAGCGGGCGCACGCGCTTTTCCAGCGCCTCGCCCTGATAGGTGAAGGCGAGCTCCGCGCCAGCGTTGCGGGCGGCCTGGGCGATGCCCCAGGCGATGGAGCGGTTGTTGGCGACGCCCATGATCAGGCCGCGCTTGCCGGCGAGCGGCCCGCTGAAGGCGGGAGGTGTGGCGGACATGGCGAATCCGAATCGTCAGGGACCGGGCGCGAGCCGCGGGTCGGTCGGGTTCCTTACCGGCGGCGGCGGCAAAAGGAAAGAGCGCGCGAATTGCGGGGACAGCGGGGTCCCATGCGCGCCTGGGCGTAGGCGCCGGGGCGGCGCGGGCCTAGTCTTCCTTCGCTGGCGGAGGGGCGAGCGCCGGCTTTGGCGGGTCGAGTGACGGGTTCGATGCGGGTGTTACAAGACATTGAACGGATTGTCCCTTCCTTGCGACGCACGGCGCATGCGCTGTGCGCCGGGGCGGACGCCGAGGCGCAGGGCGACGAGATCGTGCGCGAGGCGCTGCGCCGCGCGCTGACGATGCGCAGCCCCTCGAACGGCGTGCGCCTCGAGGTCTGGCTCACGGCCCTGCTGATCGACGTCGCGCGCGCCGCCGCTGCGCGCCCCGGCCCCGGCGTGACGATGCCCCGGCCCGAGCCGCGCGGCGAGGCGCTGGCCGAGCGCGTGTCGTTGGCGCTGGGCGGCCTGCCGCGCGAGTTCCGCGAGGCGCTCGTCGTCGTCTCGATCGCGCGGATGTCCTATGCGGAGGCGGCGGCCGCCCTCGGCGTCTCGGCGCCCCAGCTCGTCTCGCGGCTGACGGCCGCGCGCGACCAGTTCGCCGCCGCCCTTTCCGGGCGCGGCGTATCCGCCAAGGGCCGGGCGCCGACGCATCTGCGGGTTGTGAAATGAGCGCGGCCCGCCGGCCTAACGAACTCGATCTGCACGCCATCGTCGACGACCGGCTCGACCGCCTGCGCGCCCGCGAACTCGAGGTCTGGCTGCGCGAGGAGGCGCTGCTCGACGAACGGCTGGAATCGTGGCGTCGCAGCCATCTGACCCTGCGCGCGGTCTACGATCCCATCCTGTCCGAGCCGCCGCCGCTGTTCCTGTCGCTCGCACTGCGCGCCGCGCAGCCGCCGCGCGCGGCCGAGACGGCGCCGCCGCCAGCTCGCAGGTCCGCCGCCTCTCCCGCGGCCTCCTCGCCGGCCCGTTTTCCGCTGCTGGTCGTCGTCGTCTCGTTTCTGCTGGGCGCGGCGAGCGTCGTCGTCGGCGCCGCGATCTTCGCGCATTTCGCCGACCCGGCGCGTCCCGACGTGGCGGCTGGCGTCGTCCGCGCCCTCGGCCTGCTGGCGCGCGGCCTCGGTTTCGGCTCCTGAGCGTCAGCCGCGCGCGCGGGCCTCGCGCCGCCGGCGCATCAGCGCATCGAGCTCGGGGTCGGCCGGGTCGGGCAGGGTCACCTTCACCGTGACGAACAGATCGCCCTGCGGCTTGCCGCCCTGCGCCCGGCAGCCCCTTGCCGCGCAGCCGCAGCGTGCGGCCGCTGGAGCTGTTGGGCGGCAGCGACAGCTCGACCGCGCCGTCGAGCGTCGGCGCCTGAACCGGACCGCCGAGAACCGCGTCCTCGAGCGGGACGGCGAGATCGGCGCGCAGGTCCCGCCCCTCGATCCGGAAGATCGGGTGCGGCGCGACGCGGATCGTCACGATGGCGTCGCCCGCCTCGCCGCCGTGCCCGCCCGCGCCGCCCTGACCCTTGAGGCGGATCGCCTGCCCGTCCTCTATGCCGGCGGGAATCCGCGCCTCGAGCGTGCGCCCGTCCGGCAGGGCGACGCGCGCCGTCGTCCCCTTCACCGCGTCCGCAAGGCCGATGGCGACGGTCCCGTTCACGTCCTCGCCGCGGGCGCGCCGCGCGCCGCCGCGCCCGCGCAGCAGGTCGGCGAAGAGGTCGGAGGCGTCGAAGCCGCCGCCCGCTCCCCCGCGCCCGAACGGGCCGCCGCCGCCGAAATTGAAATCGAAATGCTCGGCTCCCGGACCGCCCGCGCCCTGCGCGTGGCCACGCGGGTCAAACCCGCCGAATCCGTGGAAGCGCGGCTTGCCCTCGGCGTCGATCTCGCCGCGGTCGAACTGGCCGCGCTTGGCCTCGTCGCCAAGGATCTCGTAAGCGGAATTCACCTCGGCGAATTTCTCTTTCGCCTTGGGGTCCTTGTTCTGGTCGGGATGGAGCGCCTTGGCGAGCTTCCGGAACGCCTTCTTGACGTCGGCGGCGGAGGCGGATTTCGCCACGCCCAGCACCTGATAGGGATCACGCATCGACGAGCCCACTCCTTGCTTTCGCCCGTTCCGGCGCGAAAGCGCATGTCTCATCTTGTGATGTGGGATTTTCGCGCCCGAGTCGCAAGATGCGGAGCGTCATGTGCGCTGGAGCACGCGTCGGCGCGCCGAGCGGGGCGAGAAAGCAGGATGTGCCGACGCGGGGAGGACGCCATGACGATTGTGACGATCGGACCGAGGACGGGAGCCGCCGCACTCGCCTTTCTTGTCCTCGTCGGGGCCGCCGTCGCCCAGCCGGCGCCTGTCGCGCCGCAACAGCAGGCGACGCCCGCGCCGCAGCCCCAGCCCGACGCCCTTCAGCAGGCGATCGTCAAGAACAACGCCTATATCGGCCTCATGAACCGCACCCTGCGCGCCGCCGAGTCGCTCGACCGGTATCGCAGCTGGGTGCGCTCGCCCGCTGGTCCGACGGGGCGGGAGCGCATCGTCTACGGGCTCTACGGCCTCTACGACGTGCGCGACGAGATCGCCAAGGCCAAGGCCGCGACGACCGCGGCGCCGCTCGAGCCGGCGCTCGACGCGGCCATCGTCTCCTACATCGCCGCCTACGAGGCGCTCGCCCCCATCATCGGCGAGGCCGAGGCCTATTACGAACGCAAGGACTATCTGGCCGACAAGATGGCGAAGGGTCGCGAGATCCACGCACGCCTCGCCCCCGCCGCGCAGGCATTCGTCGCCGAGCGCGAGCGGCTCGACGGGCTGATGCGCGCCTGGAAATCCGCGGTCGACCGCGAGGAGCTCGCCGATATCGAGCGGCGGGAGGGGCGCAAGGCGCGCTGGCAGGTGCGCAACGTGATGATCGCCGCCCGTCCGGTGGTCGATCTGCTGCCGGGCGGGGACCGGCCGGTCGTCGCGCTGCCGGCCTTCGACGCGGCGCTCGAGCGCTATGCGGCCGCCGTCACCGAGTTCGACGCCTATGGCGCGGCCAATCCGGGCTCGTTCTTCGTCTTCGAGTCGAGCCCGCGCAATTTTCTCGGCAAGCTCAGGGAGTTCCGCCAGAAGCTCGGGCGCGGCAAGGGCGACGCCCGCCGCGCCGGCGCCGGCTTCGACCTCACCTGGCTCGTCAACGACTACAACATGATGGTGTCGACCTCGCAGAGCGCCACGCGCTTCGGCAAATAGCCGCCGCCCGCTCAGGTCTTCTGGCGCGAGCGCATCTCGTGAACGGTCCACTCCCCGCGCTTGTTGCGGCAGGCGAGGCCCGTCGCCCGGAAGGCGCCGGCGACGCCGACGCCCGACGCCTCGAACTTGCGGCAGATGTCGTCGCCCACGGGCTCGGCGGCGGCGGTGGGGTGAACCACGCCCCTGCGCCCGCCATGGGCCGTCCAGCTCTGCGCCGCGCCGCTCGATTGCGGATCGAGCGCCGCGCCGATCGCCGTCATCGCGGCGGCCTCCTCGGTCGGCTCCAGAAAGGTCGAGAGCGGCGTGCGCGGATCGGCGGCGATGGAGCCGGTGACGATCTCCTCGTCCTCGGCCACGCCGACGGCGGGGATCGAGATCGAGCAGCCGGCCGACAGCAGCGCCGCGAGCCCTGCCGCCCCGATTGGGGCGAGACGGAGAATCGACATATAGGAACGAGGTGACGCCGGGCCGCGCCGAGTGATCGACAAGCGTCCCTCCCGAACGAAAGCTACAATTCGAGGAATTTTGCGGTGAATCCGTTAAAGACGAGTGACCTCGCCGAGGCGCGCGCTCCGGCCGAGCTGTTCGGCGCCTGGTTCGCCGAGGCTCAGGCGAGCGAGCCGAACGATCCCAACGGCATGGCGCTCGCCACCGCCGGCCCCGACGGCCTGCCGGACGTGCGCATGGTGCTGATGAAGGATTTCGACGAGCGCGGCTTCGTGTTCTACACCAACGCCGAGAGCGCCAAGGGCCTGCAATTGGGGGCCAATCCGCAGGCGGCCGTGCTGTTCCACTGGAAGAGCCTGCGCCGGCAGGTGCGCGCCCGCGGGCCGGTCGAGCCGGTGACGGACGCCGAATCCGACGCCTATTTCGCCTCCCGCGCGCGCGACAGCCGCATCGGCGCCTGGGCGAGCCAGCAGTCCCGCCCGCTCGAAAGCCGCTTCGCGCTGGAGAAGGCGGTGGCGAAATACGCCGCCCGCTACGCGCTCGGCGAGGTGCCGCGGCCGGCCTACTGGCGCGGCTTCCGCGTCCGCCCCGTGCAGATGGAGTTCTGGCGCGACATGCCCTTCCGCCTGCATGACCGGGTCGTCTTCCGCCGCCCCGCGCCGGACGGCGACTGGACGAAGGAACGGCTTTATCCGTAATCGGTCGAGCTTCGCCGCGAAGCCGTCACAATTGCCGATCATTTCGCGACGCGAGGGCGTTACATCCGGCCGAGGCCGGCGGCGCGCCCGCGCGCCCCGCTTCATGGATCCGTCAGCCCGATGTCGTCACTTCTCCGTTTCGTCCGCTCGGCGGTCGTCGTCGCCGCGCTCGTCGCCGCCTGGGTGGGGGCGACCTGCAATGTCGTCTTCTTCCGCAAGTTCGCGGAGGCTCTGCCGGAGGCGACGCCCCATCGCGTGTTGCTGATCGTGATGACGGGCCTCGTCCTGTTCCTGATCTACAATATCGTCCTGCAACTTCTGTTCTGGGGGCGGTGGACGAAAGTCGTCCCCATCCTGCTCGTCGTGCTGGCGGCGGTCGCCGGCTACGCCTCGCTCGTCTTCGGCGTCGGCGTCGACGGCGACCAGATCCACAACGTGCTGGAGACCAACAGCCGCGAGGCTTCGGGCTTCTTCAACTGGCAGGGCGTCTTCTGGCTGACGGCGATGATCGCCCCGCCTGTGGCGCTCGTGCTGTGGGCGCGCCCGGCCCATCGCATCGGCCGCGCCACGGTGATCAAGGCCGGCGTGGTCGCGCTCTCGCTCGTCGCGGGCCTCGCCATCGTGGCGGTCAACTACATCGACTACGCGTCGACCTTCCGCGCCCATCGCTATCTGCGCGACTATATCGCGCCCGCCAACGTCTTCGCCGGCTTGCATTCCTTCTATCGCAAGACCCAGCCGCTCGAGAAAATCGTCATCGCGCCCTATGGCGAGGACGCCCGCCGTGTGAACCCGTCCGCCCGTCCGCGCCTGCTCGTTTTCGTGCTCGGCGAGACCGCCCGCGCCGAGAGCTTCTCGCTCGGTGGCTATGCGCGCATGACCAATCCGAAGCTCGCGCGCGAGGGCGTCGTCTACTTCCCCAACACCTCCTCCTGCGGGACGGCGACCAACGTGTCCGTTCCGTGCATCTTCAGCGGCATGACGCGCGAGGAATACAGCGCCAAAACCGCGCGCGCCCGAGAGTCGCTGCTCGATGTCGCCCGCCGCGCCGGCTACGAGACGGCCTGGCTCGACAACAACACTGGCTGCAAGGGGACGTGCGTGCGCGGGCGCGAGCTGAGCTTCTCGCCCGACATCGCGAAGACATGGTGCGAGGGGCGCGACTTCTGCCTCGACGAGGCGATGGTCGAGGAGTTGCAGCGCTTCCTCAAGGACGAGCCGACGAAGGATCGCATCGTCGTGCTGCATCAGGTGGGCAGCCACGGCCCGTCCTACTTCAAGCGCTACCCCGAGAACATCGAGGGCCGGTTCGATCCGGTGTGCGCCACCAGCGCCCTGCAGACGTGCAGCCACGAGGCCATCGTCAACACCTACGACAATTCGATCCTCTACACCGATCTGATGCTCGCCCGCGTCATCGACGTGTTGAAGAAAGAGGATCGCTACGACAGCGCGATGCTCTACGCCTCCGATCACGGCGAATCGACCGGCGAGAAGGGCCTCTATTTGCACGGCGCGCCCTACATGCTGGCGCCCTCGCAGCAGACGCATGTGCCGATGCTGATCTGGCTGTCGGACGCGATGAAGAAGGCCGCGCCCGTGGCGGCCGGCTGCGTCGCGGCCTATCGCGACGCCAAGGTCTCGCACGACAACATCTTTCCGACCGTGCTCGGCCTGCTCGACGTCGAGACGAAGGTGCGCCGCGCCAATCTCGACCTGACGCGCTGCGACTGAGCGCCCCGCGCGCGGGCGCGAAAAATCCCGGCGGCGCGCCGGGGATTGCGCTATCGTCCCGGCCATGACCGGACAGACCAATGCGCCGCGGCGCACTATGCTTCTCACCGGCGCCTCGCGCGGCATCGGCCATGCGACCGTCAAGCGTTTCTCCTCCGCCGGCTGGCGCGTCATCACCTGTTCGCGCCAGCCCTTCCCGGAGGAATGCCCGTGGATGGCGGGGCCGGAAGACCATCTCCAGATCGATCTCGCCGACCCGGCGGACACCGCCCGCGCCATCGCCGAGGTGCGCGAGCGGCTGGAGAACGGGCGGCTCGACGCGCTGGTCAACAATGCCGGCGTCTCGCCCAAGGGGCCGGGCGGCGCGCGGCTCGGAACGATCGAGACCGAACTTGCCGACTGGCTGAAGGTGTTTCACGTCAATTTCTTCTCGACGGTGATGCTGGCGCGCGGCCTGCTCGCCGAGCTCGAGACGGCGCGCGGCTCGGTGGTCAACGTCACCTCGATCGCCGGCTCGCGCGTGCATCCCTTCGCCGGCGCCGCCTATGCGACGTCGAAGGCGGCGCTGGCGGCGCTGACGCGCGAGATGGCGGCCGATTTCGGGCCCCGCGGCGTGCGCGTCAACGCCATCTCGCCGGGCGAGATCGACACCGCGATCCTGTCGCCGGGCACGGACAAGATCGTCGCGCAGATCCCGATGCGCCGGCTCGGCACGCCGGAGGAGGTCGCCAAGGCGATCTATTTCCTGTGCACGGACCAGTCGAGCTACGTCCACGGGGCGGAGTTGCACATCAATGGCGGCCAGCACGTCTGAGCCGATGCCCGACGACCGGCTCTATCCCGCCCGTCCGATCCTCGCCGCCAGCGTCGCGGTGTGGCGCGAGGGGCGCGTGCTGATCGCCACGCGCGCCAGGCCGCCGCTCGAAGGCGTCTGGTCGCTGCCCGGCGGCGTCGTCGAACCGGGCGAGACGCTGGCGCAGGCGGCGCTGCGCGAATTGCGCGAGGAAGTCGCGGTCGAGGCGCGGATTGTCGGTTTCAACCGCCATGTCGAGGTGATCGAGCGCGACGGGCAAGGGCGGGTGCGGACCCATTTCGTCGTCGCCTCCTTCGTCGCCCGCTGGCTCGCCGGCGAGGGGCGGCCGGGGCCCGAGGCCGGCGCCGTCGCATGGGTCGATCCGGAGGCGCTCGGCGCCCGCCCGACGACGCGCGAGCTGCCCGATGTGTTGCGCGCCGCCCGCCGCATCTGGGAGGCCGCGTGAGCGCCCGCGCGTTCGCGCTGGCGGCGCTGATCGCGCTCGCCCCGCCGGCGCTCGCCCAGCAGGGGCCGCGCCCGCGGCCGGCGACGCCTGCGCCCCAGCAGGCCGCGCCCGCGCCGCCAGCCCCGACCCCGGAGCCGCCGCCGCCGCCCTACGAGCCGCAATTGCTGCGGCTGTCCCAGATCATGGGGTCGCTCGCCTTCCTGCGCGAATTGTGCGGCGCGCGCGACGGCGACGCCTGGCGGTTGCGCATGACGGCGCTGCTCGAGGCGGAGGCGACGACCGAGGCTCGCAAGGAGCGCCTCGCCGGCGCCTACAACCGCGGCTATCGCGGTTTCGAGCTGACCTATCGCGCCTGCACGCCTGCCGCCGAGACGGCCATCGCGCGCTATCTGGCCGAGGGCGGACGCATCGCCCGCGACCTCGCCGGCCGCTTCAGCGGCGGCTGAGCCGCGACGAGGCGGATTTGCACAGCCTTGTTAACCTTCGTTTAAGAGCTGGGTCGCCCTCGCGCGGGCGCCCCGTTAAGGTGCCGCCGTCATGATGCGTCAGGCCCTCCCCCGAATCGAAGATCTGTCCGCCGCAGAGGAAAAGCGCGCCGCGCTCTCCTATGTGAACGAGGCGTTCGCGGAGGCGATCCTGTCGGGCGTCGAGGCGGACTGTTTCGCCCAGGCCGCGATCTTCACCGCCTTGCAGGAACTGGTCGAAACCTATGGCGAGGAGGCGGTCGCGCATTTCGCCGAGCGCCTGCCCGAGCGCATCCGCTGCGGCGAATTCTCCGTCGGCCTGCGCCAGTAACTTACGGAACCAGCGCCGCGCCCGTCTTGACGACGGCGCCGCCGGCGGTCGTCGCCGCGCCGACCGCGAGCCCGGCGCCTGTGGCGGCGACGGAGGCGGCCGTTCCGACCGCGCTCACCGCCGCGCAGCCCGAGAGCAGCGCCGCGACGGCGATGACGATGATGATCCGCATGTGGCCCCGCAATCGACGAATCGCAATGCGATCTGTCTAGCGCGGCAGACTGCTTTCGCGAAGCCGCGCGCTTGGCGCGGCCTGCCGCGCCGCCTATCTCTTGAGGTATGAAAGCTCCGCGCGCCGCGCCGCCCCCGCCGAAGGACGTCGTCACGGGTCCGTTCGACGATCCGGCCGCGCTGCCGCCGCGCGTCGCCGCCTTGCGCGCGAAGATTCTTGAGGCCTGCGCCAGACGCGACATCGAGGCGCTGGCCGTGCCGATCCAGTGGGCCGAGACGCCGCCCGTCTTCGCGCGCGGGCCCGAGCGGCCGCGCAACTTCGCCGGGATCGTCGATTTCCTGAAACGTCGCTCGTTCGACAGGAACGGCGCCGAGATGGTCGCGATCCTGCGCGCGGCGTTCGAGGCGCCTCATGCGCGCGTCAGGCGCGGCGTCTTCGAGTCCTATGTCTTTCCGGCGCTCGCCGTGGTCGCGCCGCAAGAGTCGGCAGGCGCGGCGACGGGCGATGCGCGCGCCGCGCTATGGCGGTTCGTGCGCTTCGCCGATCTGCGCGCCGATCGGGATGAGCGCCCGCTCGTCCACCGCGCCGTCGTCGGCGCGGACGGGACGTGGCACTCGTTTCTGGCCGAGCCCGTTTGAGGCTCAGAGCGCCTGTATGAAGCGGATCGCCTCGCCCTGCGCCGGCGTGACGAGTTCGCCCTCCCACATCGCCTTTGCGCCGCGCACGAAGGTTCCGACCGGCCAGCCCGTCACCTGCCGCCCGTCATGCGGCGTCCATTGCGAGCGCGAGGCGATCCAGTCGTTCGCGATGGTCTGGCGGCGCTTCATGTCGACGACGGTGAAGTCGGCGTCGTAGCCGACGGCGATGCGGCCCTTGCGCGCAATGCCGAACAGCCGCGCCGGCCCGGCGCTCGTCATGTCGACGAAGCGCGCCAGCGTCAGCCGCCCCGCATTCACATGGTCGAGCATCACCGGCACCAGCGTCTGCACGCCGGTCATGCCGGAGGGCGATTGCGGATAGGGTTTGGCCTTTTCCTCCAGCGTGTGCGGCGCATGGTCCGAGCCCAGAATGTCGAGCACGCCCTGCGCCAGCCCGCGCCACAGCCCGTCGCGATGGCGCGCCGCGCGCACCGGCGGGTTCATCTGCAATTTCGTGCCGAGCCGCGCATAGTCGTCCGCCGTCAGCGTCAGATGATGCGGCGTCACTTCGGCGCTGGCGACGTCCTTGGCGTCGGCGAGCAGCGCCAGCTCCTCTTCGGTGGAGATGTGCAGCACATGGATGGCGGCGCGCTGTTGGCGCGCGATGCGGATGAGACGCTGCGTGCACTGCACGGCGGCGATCTCATCGCGCCACACCGGATGCGAGGCCGGATCGCCCTCGATCCGCTCGCCCTTGCGCGAGTCGAGCCGCGCCTCGTCCTCGCTGTGGAAGGCCGCGCGCCGGCGCGTCTGCCCGAGAATCGCGGCGACGCCGGCGTCGTCCGCCACCAGCAGCGAGCCGGTGGAGGAGCCCATGAACACCTTGATTCCCGCCGCGCCCGGCAGGCGCTCGAGCTCGGGAATGTCCTTCACATTGTCATGCGTGCCGCCGACCCAGAAGGCGAAGTCGCAATGCATGCGATGCGTTCCGCGCGCCACCTTGTCGGCCAGCGTCGCGGCGTCGGTGGTCAGCGGATTGGTGTTCGGCATCTCGAACACGCCGGTGACGCCGCCCATCACGGCGGCGCGCGAGCCGGTCTCGAGGTCTTCCTTGTGCGTCGCGCCGGGCTCGCGGAAATGCACCTGCGTGTCGATCACGCCGGGCAGGATCGTCAGCCCGCGACAGTCGACCCGCTCGCCGGCCGAGGCGCGCGACAGATCGCCGATGGCGGCGATTCGGCCCGCCGTCACGCCGATGTCGCGCTGGCCCGCGCCGTCCTGATTGACGACGTCGCCGTCGGACAGGATGAGGTCGTAGGTCACGGGCATCGCGGCGGCTCCCTTGCGCGGTTTGAGCCCCTATAGCACGGCCGGCGGCCTTGCCAGCGCGGCCGCGACGGCCAATATCCCGAAGCGAGAGTCAGGGGAGGCGGACATGCCGGCGGCGCTGTTGGCGGATCGGGGCGTGGTGAAGGTCGCGGGCGTCGATTCGGTCGCGTTCCTGCAAGGTCTCGTCACCAACGACGTGACGAACCTGCCCGAGCCAGAGGGGCGCTACGCCGCGCTGCTGACGCCGCAGGGCAAGATTCTCGTCGATTTCCTGCTCTCGCCTGCCGTGGACGATCTCGGCGGCGGCTTCTTCGTCGACGCGCCGCGCGCCCTCTGCGCGGATCTCGTGACGCGGCTGACGCGCTACCGCCTGCGCGCGAAGGTCGCCATCGAGGATCAGTCGTCGTCGATCGCCGTCGTCGCGGCGTGGGACGTCGAGGAGCGCCCGCAGGTCGTCGGCGACATCTATCGCGATCCGCGCGAGGCCCGGCTGGGATGGCGCATCTTCTGCGTCGAGAGCGAGGTCCCCCGCATTCTCGCGCGCCTCGGCGCGGCGGACGCGCAGGACTGGGACGCGCGCCGGATCGCGCTCGGCGTGCCGCGCGGCGGCGTCGATTTCGTCTATGGCGACGCCTTTCCGCACGAAGCCGACATGGATCGCTTCAACGGGCTCGACTTCAAGAAGGGCTGCTATGTCGGGCAGGAGGTCGTCTCGCGCGTCGAGCATCGCGGGCTCGCGCGCAAGCGTGTGACGCCTGTGACCTTCGCCGGCGCGCGGCCGGATGCGGGAGTCGAAATCCGCGCCGGAGACACGGCGATCGGCTTCATGGGCTCGTCCGTCGCGGGGCGGGGCCTCGCCATGCTGCGCCTCGACAAGGCGGCCGAGGCGCAGGCGGCGGGGCAGCGCATTCTCGCCGGCGGCGTCGAGATCGCGGTCGCCTCCGCCTGATCACACGGGGCTGCGCTTGCGCCAGTCCAGCCCGAGAATGGCGATGCGCTCGTCGTCGTCCTTCGGCGCATCAACGTTGAAGCCGGCGCGCCGTAGCGTCGCGACGATTCGCTCGCCGATCTGCGTCGTCGTGGCGCCCGCGCCGGCGAAGGCGCCGTAGGCGAGCATCAGCCGGTCGCCGACGATGGCGCGCTCAACGTCCTGCCCGTGATAGAAGACATAGCCGACCGGCCGCACCGCGCGCTTCCAGTCGCGCGCCGCCTCGGCCACTTCCTCGCGGCCGTCGGACATCGTGTAACCCGCATTGTGCAGGGCGACGACGCCCTGATCGGCGAGCGCGTCGAACGCGCTGTCGAGCCGATCCCACTCCGTCGTCGCCGGCCAGCTCGCCTCGTCGCGACGCTTCTGCGTGATCGCGCGCTCGACCGTGGCGTCGATCCAGGCGCGGTCGGCGGGCGTCAAGGTCGAGGGGTCGCTGACGTAGTAGCGCGCGGCCTCCAGAATATCGTCGCGCGTGTCGAACCCGCCCTGCGCGAGCTTGGCCACGATGTCGGAAATGTCGGCGCGATCCTCGTCGCTCAGCGCTTGCGGGCCGGACGTCGCGAGTTCGATCTTGCCCGGCGCCGCTTTCGGCGCGGGCCGCTCGATCCCGCGCTCGGGCGCGCGCGGCGTCGCGGCGCCTTCGCGGCTGAACAGGCGCTTCAGAAACTCGAACATTTCACACGCTCGATATGGGCGAGAACGGCGGATGCCGCTATGCTGCCCCGCATGACGGACGATGGCAATCAGGCGCGGCCTTCGCGCGGCCCGCTGCGCGGAGCGGACGGAAAGATGCGCTGCCCCTGGCCGGGCGTCGATCCGCTCTATGTGGCCTATCACGACACCGAGTGGGGCGTGCCGGAGCGCGATTCCCGCGCGCTGTTCGAGAAACTCATTCTCGACGGCTTTCAGGCCGGCCTGTCGTGGATCACGATCCTGCGCAAGCGCGAGGCGTTTCGTCGCGCCTTCGACGGATTTCAGCCGGCGCTCGTCGCCCGCTACGACGCGCGCAAGATCGAAAGCCTGATGGCCGACTCAGGCATCGTGCGCAATCGCGCCAAGATCGTCTCGACGGTGAAATCCGCGCAAGTCTGGCTCGACATTGAGGCGAAACAGGGCTTTTCCGCCTATCTCTGGGATTTCGTCGACGGCGCGCCGATCCAGAACCGGTTCCGCACGACGGCGGATGTGCCGGCGGAGACGGATGTGTCGCGCAGGCTGTCGAAGGATTTGAAGGCGCGCGGCTTCAATTTCGTCGGCCCCACCATCGTCTATGCGGCGATGCAGGCGATGGGCCTCGTCAACGATCATCTCGTCGGCTGCTTCCGCCACGCCGAATGCGCCGCGCTGGCGAAGGCGTGAGTCGGGCCGCAAACACCGGCTCCGCCGCGGCCGGATGAAGGCCGCGGCGAAATCGCGCTCGCGCGTCAGGTCTTGGCGACGAGCTTGTTCTTGATCAGTCCGACCACGACCTGAACGATCGCGCCGGCGACGCCGCCGCCGACGAGCTGCGCGGCCATCGCGCCGATGTCGAACCCGCCCGCAGCCGCGCCCGCGCCGAGGCCGAGCAACGGCCCGAGCAGGGAGCCGCCGCCGACGCCGCCGACGGCGCCCGCGATCAGATTCCCGATTCCGCCGAGGCTGGAGTCCTTCAGCGCCGCGCCCGCCGGCCGCGCCGCCCATTGCGCCGCCCACGAGCTGGGCGAGGATTGCTTCGATTGCCATGTGCGAAATCCTTTAAAAGAACATTCTACGTTCGTATTAGGAGCTTCGCCTCGCCGCGCGCAAGTTCAGGGCCCGGGAATTCTGTGGACAGGTCGATTGGGCGCACGCTCGCCAGGGCGCCGGTCAATCGGCCGCCGGCGTTCCCTGATGGAGGGTCAGGCGCCGGCGCTCGCCCTCGCGGCGCCAGATCGAGGCGCGCAATGTCCGCCGCGATCCGTCGCCGCGCCGGGTGCGAGCAGGGACTCTTCGAGCCGTCGGATCACGCCGGCGTCGTCGGGCCGCGAGGCGCGCATACCGTCCACTCCCTGGCGCGCACTTGTCGCGGCGCCGCGATCGCATATCGTCGCCGCCGACAAGTCAAGTCGGGCGCGTCAGTGCGGGGGAGAGGGACGAATGGCCGAAGCGCAACTTATCGCTATGAGCGCCAACGAGATCGTGCGCCTCTTGAAAGCGGGCGACGTCTCTCCGCTCGATCTCCTCGACGCGTTGGAGCAGCGTTGCGCGCAGGTCGACGGCGCGGTCAACGCTTTGCCGACGCGTGATTTCGAGCGCGCCCGCGCGGCCGCCCGGGCGTTGCTGCGCAAGCCCGTCGCCGAGCGCGGCCTGCTCGCCGGCATGCCGGTGCCGATCAAGGATCTGACCAACGTCGCCGGCATGCGCTCCACCATGGGCTCGCCGATCTTCGCCGACGTCGTGCCGAAGATCTCCGACGTGCTGGTCACGCATCTGGAGGCCGAGGGCGCGCTGATCTACGCCAAGTCGAACACGCCGGAATTCGGCGCCGGCGCCAACACCTTCAACGAGGTGTTCGGCGCGACGCGCAATCCGTGGAACACGGCGCTGTCGGCGGCCGGCTCCTCGGGCGGCGCGGCGGTCTCGCTCGCAACCGGCATGGCCTGGCTCGCGCATGGCTCCGACATGGGCGGCTCGCTGCGCAATCCCGCGAGCTTCTGCGGCATTGTCGGCATGCGGCCGACGCCCGGCCGCGTCGCCCATTCGTTGACGGTGAAGGTGGATGCGACGCTCGGCGTGCAGGGCCCAATGGCGCGCACGGTGGAGGATTGCGCGCTGCTGCTCGATGCGATGTGCGGCGAGGAGGCGACGGACCCCTTGTCGAAGCCGCGCCCGGCGACGAGCTTTCTCGCCGCGACGCGCGCGGGCTGGAGGCCGAAACGCGTCGCCTATTCGCCCGATCTCGGCGTCACGCCGGTGGATCGCCGCGTCGTCGAGATCACGCGCCGCGCCGCGCATCGTCTGGCCGAGGCGGGTGTGATCGTCGAGGAGGCCCATCCCGATCTGCGCGAGGCGCATGAGGCGTTCCAGACGCTGCGCGCGCTCTCCTTCGCCACCTCGCTGTCGACGCTGCTGCGCAACCATCGCGACAAGCTCAAGCCCGAAGTGATCTGGAATATCGAGAAGGGCCTGGCGCTCACTGCCGACGACATCGTCAGGGCCGAGCATCAGCGCACTGTGATGAGCAACCGCGCGCTCGCCTTCTTCGAGACCTACGATCTCCTGCTTTGCCCGACGACCATCGTGCCGCCCTTCCCGGTCGAGGAGCGGTATGTGAAGGCGGTCGAGGGCCATGTCTTCGACAACTATGTCGAGTGGCTCGCCATCGTCTACGCGATCACGCTGATTTCGGGCGCCTCGGTGTCCGTTCCGGCGGGCTTCACCGGCGACGGCCTGCCGGTCGGTTTGCAGGTTGTGGCGCCCGCAAACTGCGACGCGCGCGCCCTCGCCGGCGCGAAGCTGCTCGAGGACGTACTCGACCTGAACACGCTGCGCCCGATCGACCCGCGCGCGCCGGCGGCGTGAGCCTTAGCGCCGCGTCGCCAGCGCGACGCCGGCCATCACGATGGCGCCGCCGACGATGTGGCGCATCGCCAGCGTCTCGCCGAAGAAGCCGACGGCGAGCAGCGCGGCCACCAGCGGCACGAGATAGCCGACCAGCGTCGCGCGCACCGGCCCGGCCCGCTGGATCAGCGACATGAACAGCGTGAAGGGCAGGGCGCTGAACACCGCGCCGAGCAGCACGGCGTTGACCCAGTGGCCGGGAACGGGCGTCCAGGCCGACCACGGTTCGAAGGCGAGCGCCAGCGCCAGCGCGGTGAGGCCTGCGGTCGCCTGTTGGCCGATCGCCAGCCGCTCCGCCGGAATCGCCGGCAGCGTGCGGACATAGACATTGCCGATGGCGTAGGACACGGCTGTCAGGATCATCGCCAGAGCCGGCCAAAGCGCCACGTCCGAGCGCATCAGCGCGTCCGGGCCGATCAGAACGCCGACGCCCGCGAAGCCTGCCAGCAGGCCGACGCCCTGCCGCCCCGTCAGCCTGTCCGACGGCAGCAGGAGTTGGGTCAGAACGGCGGTGACGAGCGGCGTCGTCGTCGCGAAGATCGCCGCCAGCCCGGCGCCGAGGCCGGCGACGGCGTAAACGGTCAGCGCGTTCGGCAGCCAGCCATGCAGCATCCCCATCGCCAGAAAGGGAAGCGTCTCGCCGCGTCGCATCCGCAACGAGCGGCCGGTCGCCAGAAAGAACAGGGCGAGCGTCGCCGCCGCGACCAGCCCGCGCAGGCTGGCGATGACGAAGGGCGGCAGCTCCGCCGCCATCAGTTTCATGACGATGAAGGAGCTGCCCCACATCGCCGCGACGACGGCCAGATGGCTGACGAGAAACAGGCGCCCCGGCGGCGCGGAAGAACCCGGCGTCACGGCGGCTCCTGCGAAGGCGCCTCTCCTAGCCGATTTTGCGCCGCCCGCCTACGTGCGCCGCCGCATGGCGCGCAGTCGAATGGCGCGCAGTCGAATGGCGCGCAGTCGAAATCCGACTAGGATCGGGATCATGCCACTCGACGCGATTCTCTTCGACAAGGACGGCACGCTGATCGACTTCCAGAAGAGCTGGGGCCGGCCGCGCGCATCGCCTTCGCGCGCCTTGCGGGCGGCGACGACGCCGCTCTCGCCCGCCTCGCCGAGGCGATGGCGTTCGATCTCGACGCGGCGCGCTTCGCGCCGACCTCGCCCTTCGTCGGCGGCTCGAGCGACAGCTACGGGCCGCTCTGCGCGCAGGCGCTCGGCCGCGCCGACGTCGAGGCGGTCAAGCGGGAGATGGATGTGGCGCTCGGCGAGGCGGTGCGCACGACGCTGACGCCGATCGGCGATCCGGCCAGGGTATGCGACGCCTTGCAGGCGCGCGGCCTCCGCCTCGGCGTCGCCACCAACGACGCCGAACGCCCGGCGCGCGATCAGGTCGGCATTCTCGGACTTTCGGCGCGGTTCGGCTTCGTCGCCGGCTACGATTCCGGCTTTGGCGAGAAACCGGGGCCCGGCATGGTGCTGGCCTTCGCCCGCGCTGTCGACGCAGCGCCGCGCCGCGTCGCGCTGGTCGGCGATTCGACGCACGACATGCACGCCGCGCGCGCCGCCGGCGCCCTCGCCGTCGCGGTTCTGTCGGGGCCGGCGGGGCGCGAGGAGCTTGCGCCCTTCGCCGATCATGTCATCGAGGATATCGGCGCCTTGCCGGCCCTCGTCGACCGTTTGCGCGCCGCCTTCTGACCGGCCCCGCCCGGCGCGGCTTTCGCCTTGGCGACGCGGACGAGGTCGCGCGCCTTCAGGAGCTGAGTTTCGAAAGCGCGCAGATCGTCGCCCGTGAGCTGACCGAGCGTGGCGTCGACAAAGGCGCGTTGCAACGAGATGCCCGCTTCGGCCGCGTTGCGGCCCTCGGGCGTCAGATAGATCGAGTGCGAGCGCCGGTCGTTCGGCAGCGTGCGCCGCTCGACGAGGCCTGCGGCGGCCAGCCGGTCGACGAGGCCGGAAATGTTGCCCTTGGTCACATACAGGCGCTCGGCGAGATCCTGCTGGCTGACGCCCTCCTGCTCGGTCAGCGTGGTCAGCACGTCGCATTGCGGGACGGACAGGCCGATCTCGCGCAGGCGGTCGGCCATCGCGCCGCGGATGCTCGTCTCGAGCCGAAGCAGTCGGAACCAGACGCGAAAGGCGTCCGGCGTCAGGTCGGCGCTCATTGCGTCCCCACGGCGTGTGTCGGCCGGACCCTACTGGCCGGGGCGCTGCGCTGCAACAAGAGGCGGGAGGCGCGACGCCTGCGCCCCTTTTCTCCCATGCGGCGTGAGTTACAGTCGAGCCGAAGGGGCGCGCCGGAGAGGCCGGCGCAAACGGGAGGCGTCACATGCTGGGCTTGATGCAGAACTGGCCGCTGCTGATCCACAAGATCATCGACCATGCGGCCTCCCAGCATCCCGACCGCGAGGTGGTGTCCCGCTCCGTGGAAGGGCCTATTCACCGGATCGGCTATCGCGACGTGCGCCGTCGCGCCCTGCGCTGCGCCAGCCGCCTCGTCAAGGACGGGATCAAGCCGGGCGACCGCGTCGCGACGCTCGCGTGGAACACCTGGCGCCATCTGGAGAGCTGGTACGGCATCACCGGCATGGGGGCGGTCTACCACACCATCAATCCGCGCCTGTTCCCCGACCAGATCGCCTGGATCGCCAACCACGCCGGCGACCGCATCCTGATGACGGACCTCACTTTCGTGCCGTTGCTCGAGGCGCTGGCGGACAAGCTGCCCACGATCGAGCGCTACGTGATCTTCACCGACGACGCCCACATGCCGCCGACGAAGCTGAAGAACGCGGTCTCCTATGAAAGCTGGATCGCCGAGGGCGACGAGGACTTCCGCTGGGCGGAGGTCGACGAGAACGCCGCGGCGGGCCTGTGCTACACCTCCGGCACGACCGGCAATCCGAAGGGCGTGCTGTATTCGCACCGCTCCAACGTTCTGCATTCGATGGCGATGTGCAGCCCGGACTGTCTCGGCCTCGGCGCGCGCACGACGATCCTGCCGGTCGTGCCGCTGTTCCACGCCAATTCCTGGTCGATCGCCTTCTCCGCGCCGATGTCGGGCGCCAAGCTCGTCATGCCGGGCGCCCGGCTCGACGGCGCCTCCGTTTACGAACTGCTCGAGAGCGAGCAGGTCACCGTCACCGCCGGCGTGCCGACGGTGTGGATGATGCTGCTCCAGCACATGGAGAAGGAGGGCCGCCGCTTCTCGAGCCTGAAGCGCGCCGTCGTCGGCGGATCGGCCGCGCCGCGCGCGATGATCGAGACCTTCGAGAGCGTTTACGGCGTCGAGATCTTCCACGCCTGGGGCATGACGGAGATGAGCCCCGTCGGCTCCATCGGCTCGATCAAGCCGGCCCTCGGCGACCTGAAAGGCGCGGCGCTGTTCGACGTCAAGCAGAAGCAGGGCTTCGCGCCCTTCACCGTCGAGATGCGGATCGACGACGACGAGGGCAATCCCAAACCGTGGGACGGCAAGACCTTCGGCCGTCTCAAGGTGAAGGGGCCGGCGGTGGCCGCCGGCTATTTCAAGGGCGAGGGCGGCAATATTCTCGACGCCAACGGCTTCTTCGACACCGGCGACATCGCCACCATCGACGAGCACGGCTTCATGCAGATCACCGACCGCGCCAAGGACGTGATCAAGTCCGGCGGCGAGTGGATCTCCTCGATCGACCTCGAAAATCTGGCGGTCGCCCACCCGGACGTGGCGGAGGCGGCCGTCATCGGCGTCTTCCATCCCAAATGGGACGAGCGGCCGCTGCTGATCGTCGTCCCCAAGGAGGGGCGCGAATGCACCGCCAAGGACATTCTCACCTTCATGGAAGGCCGGATCGCCAAATGGTGGCTGCCGGACGACGTGCAGGTGGTGAAGGAAATCCCGCACACCGCCACCGGCAAGATCAACAAGCTGAAGCTGCGCGAGGCGTTCAAGATCTACCGCCTGCCGAACACCTGAGGCGGAAACCGGCGCGCGTCGCGGAGGTTGCCAAATCGCCGCGGCGCCGTCACGCTTGCGCGCGAGAGCGCCCGCAGGATCGTCCGACGCATGAATGACCAACCCGGCCCGTGGGGCGCCGCGCCTCCGCCGCCCCCGCCGCGCGCACCTGACGGATGGCCCCCGAATGTCCCCGGGGCCGACGGGAGCCTCGAGGAGGGCGAAGCCGCTCGCATCGCCTTCGCCGACCGGCGTCGCGACTTCTTTCGCCTGTGCCTGCGCGGCGCGGCGTTGCAGTTCGTCACCTTCGGCTTCTATCGCTTCTGGCTGACGACGGACGTGCGCCGCCATCTGTGGTCGCACACCTCGCTCGACGGCGACGCGCTCGAATACACCGGCCGCGCGCAGGAGCTGCTGATCGGCTTCCTCGTCGCGCTGGCGATCCTGACGCCGGTCTACGCCGTCTATTTCCTCATCGGCGTCGAGGCCGAGCGGCTGCGCGCCTTCGCCAGCGTGCCGCTGTTCTTCTTCCTGTATCTGTTCGGCCATTTCGCGCTCTACCGCGCCCGCCGCTACCGGCTCTCGCGCACGGTCTGGCGCGGCGTCCGCTTCTGGATGGACGGCTCGGGCTGGGCCTATGCCGGCCGCGTCTTCCTGTGGTCGCTCGCGGTCGGCCTCACGGCAGGCGCCGCGTGGCCGTGGCGCGTCGCCTCGCTCGAGCGCTACAAGATGCGCCACAGCCTCTATGGCGATCAGCGCGGCGATTTCGTCGGCGGGGGCTGGGCCCTGTTCAAGCGGGTCTGGTGGATCGGTCTGATCCTCGTGTTCGCCGTCGCGGCGTTCGCCATCGGCACGGTCGAGAGCATTCAGTCGGCGATGCTGCCGGGGCGCCGCGCGGCTTTTGGCGGCGTCGGCATGACGCTCGCGGGCCTCGCCCTCTTCGCGCTGCCTTTCGTCATTCCCGTCTATCGCGCCATCGAATGGCGCTGGTGGGCGGACGGCGCGCGCCTCGGCGAAACGCGCCTGACCTGTCGGCTGTCCTACGGCGCGTTGCTCGGGCTCTACGTCAAGTCGGCGCTCGTCGGTGGTCTGGTGGTCTTCGGACTCGTCGCCGCCATGATGGCGGTCGGCGCCGGGATGGTCGCGGGCCTTGCCGGCGCGCTGAAAGGATCGAGCCTGGAGAACGTGCTGAGCGGCGGCGCCGGCGGCGCGGCAGCTTATGCGGCCATCGCCCTGATGGTCGCCGCCTATCTCGTGGTCGGCCTCGCGGTCGGCGTCGTGCAGCGCGTCTATCTTCAGCATGACTACTGGAGCCGCATCGCGACGTCTTTGACGGTGGTCGGGCTCGACGGACTTGCGGCGGTGACGCAGCGCGGCGACGCCGCCAACGCCCTCGGCGAGGGGCTCGCCGACGGCCTCGACGTCGGAGGCCTGTGATGGAGGCCGCGCGACGCGCGATCTTCTTCGACGGCGCGTCGAGCCGTCGGCGCGAGGTCGACCTGACCTTGGCGGCGGACGGCCTCGCCATCGTCGAGGGCGAGCGGCCGCTGGCGCTCTGGCGTTACGACGATCTGCGCGAGACGGACGGGCCGCCGGGCGCGTTGCGCCTCGCCAACGCCGCCGGCCCCGAACTCGCGCGCATCGAGATCGCCGATCCGGCGCTGGCGGACGAGGTGCGCCTGCACGCCCGCAAGCTCGCCGTCGGGCGGAGGGCAGGCCGCCGGCTGCGTCGTCGTCTGGTCGCTCGCTGCGGCGGCCTCCTTGCTGCTCATCGCCTTCGTCGGCGTGCCGCTGATCGCCGACCGCCTCGCCCCGCTTGTGCCGCTGTCGGTCGAGCGGCGCATCGGCGTCGCCGTCGACCGGCAGGTGCGGGCGATCTTCGACGGCAAGGAGTGCGCGGCGCCCGAGGGCCGCGCCGCCTTCGACAAGCTGATGGGCGCGCTGTCCCGACACATCGCGACGCCGTTTCCGATCGAGCCGGCGGTTCTCGCCAGTTCGACCGCCAACGCGGTCGCGCTGCCGGGCGGCAAGGTCTATGTGCTCGACGGCCTCATCCAGAAATCGAAATCGCCGGACGAGGTCGCCGCCGTCGTCGCGCACGAGATCGGCCATGTCGCCGAGCGCGACGGCATGCGCCATCTCATCCAGAACGGCGGCACGTCGTTCCTGATCGGCCTGCTGTTCGGCGACGTGACGGGCTCGGCCGTCGTGCTCACCGCGGCGCGCTCGCTCGCCAGCGCGTCCTATTCGCGCGTCGCCGAGACGCGCGCCGACCGTCACGCCATCGACGCCATGCTGGCGCTCGGCCGCTCGCCCGTGCCGCTCGGCGAATTGCTGACGCGCATCACCGGCGAGAGCAAGCGCGGCCCCTTCGACATGCTGAGCGGCCATCCGCTGAGTTCCGACCGGCTCGAGGCGATGCGCGCCGCCGACCGGCCCGTCACCGCCCCGCCCTTGCTCACGGACGACGAGTGGCGGGCGCTGAAGGCGATCTGCACAGCCAAGTCGTGACGGCGCGATGAGACGCATCATCATCGAGGAGCCTGTCTCGCGCATCGCCGTGTGGAGTCGGCGCGTCGCCGTCTTCGCGCTCGCCGTGGCGGCCATCGCCGCCGCGATCGGCCATCTGCCGAACGCCGAGCCGCGCGCGACGCTCTCCGTCTTCGCCGCTGCGCTCGTGCTCGCCGGCGCCGCGATGCTGATGGCGGTCGCGGGTCTGGCGACGATATGGCGGCTCGGCCGCGGCGGCGCGGGGCAGGCGGTCGCCGCCTTTCTGATGGGCGCAGGCCTGCTCGCCTTTCCGCTCTGGCTGGCGGTCGCCGCGCTGCGCCTGCCGCCGATCTCCGACGTCTCGACCGATCTCGTCGAGCCGCCGACCTTCTCGCGCTCGGCCCGCGCCCAGGCCGCCCGCGCCGGGACGACGCGCCCGGAGCCGACCGCCGACATGCGCGAGGCGCAGCGGCGCTTCTATCCGGGCATCGAGCCGATCGTGCTCGACGTCGAGCCGGAGGATGCGTTCAAGCTCGTCCTGAAGGCTGCGCAGGCGATGCGCTGGCGCATCGTCGAGGAGACGCGGCCGGGCGGGCGCTCCGGCGTCGGGCACATCGACGCTGTCGACCGCACGCTGTTTCTCGGCCTGCCGGACGACATCGCGATCCGCCTGCGCCCGCTCGTCGGACAGACGCGGGTCGACATCCGCTCGGCCTCGCGCGTCGGCCGTCACGATCTCGGCAAGAACGCCGCGCGCCTGCGGGCGTTTGCCGAGGAGCTGTTGACGCAGGCCGAGGCGCGCTGAGTCTCACGCGCGCCGGTAGGTCGCCTCCAGCGTCAACGCGCCGTCGCAGGCGACGAGGCCGCGCGCGACGAGATCCTCGACATGCGCGAAGGTCGACAGCGCGGCCGCCCCCTTCAGGCGCGGATCGAGCCCGGAATAGTTGAGTTCGACGATCTGCGGGATCGTCATCGCCCGCTCGGCGAGCCGCGCCAGAACGCCCGCCTCGCGCTGGCGGCGATGGCCGAGCAGCGCGCGCACATAACGTTGCGGATCGGCGACCGGGCCGCCATGGCCGGGCCAGTAGAGCGCCTCGTCGCGTCGGCGCAGCGCGTCGAGCGATGCCATGTAGGCCGACATCGAGCCGTCAGGCGGCGCGACGATGCTGGTCGACCACGCCATCACGTGATCGCCCGAGAACAGGGCGTTCTCCTCCGGCAGGCGAAAGGCGAGATGGTTCATCGTGTGGCCCGGCGTCGCCACCGCAACGAGCGTGAAGCCGTCGCCGCGCAGCGCCTCGCCGTCCGCGAGCGCCGCGTCGGGCGCGTAATCGAGATCGTTGGCGGCGTCGAGCCTGGCGATCTCGCCTTCGGCGAGCGCGCGCGCGGCCCGATGCGGCGCGCAGCCGACGATCGGCGCGCCCGTCGCCTGACGCAGCGCGGCGGCGAGCGGGGAATGATCGCGATGGGTGTGCGTGACGACGATGTGGCGCACGCGCTCGCCGGCGAGCGCAGCCAGCAGCGCGGCGAGATTGCCGGAATCGTCCGGGCCGGGGTCGATCACCGCGACGTCGCCGCGCCCGACGACATAGGTGTTCGTGCCGCGGAAGGTGAACGGCCCCGAATTGGGCTGCAACATGCGTCGCACGAGGGGCGAAACCTCGACGAGCCGGCGCGGTTCGGCGTCGAAACTCAGATCGAAGCGCGGCGGTTCGGGCGTCGTCTCGTCGGTCATCGCTCACCTTGCGCGTCGCCTTGCCTCGCGGCGCGGCGCCATCCTATACCGCGAGGCGCGCGTGGCATACCGCGCAAGAATCTTGCGCGGGAGAGTCCGGCATGTCGCATCCGACGCTCGCCGCCGCCCTGTGGCCTCGCGAAGGCGCGAGCGGCGCCGCGCTGTTCGCCCGCGCCGCCGCGCTCGTCGCGCTCGGCGCGCTCGCGATGGCGCTGTCGGCGCGCGCCCGCATTCCCTACGCGCCGGTGCCGCTGACCATGCAGTCCTTCGCCGCGCCGCTGATTGGCCTCGCGCTCGGTTGGCGATTGGGCGGGCTGGCGCTGTTCGCCTATCTGCTCGAGGGCCTGTTCGGCGCGCCCGTCTTCGCCGGCGGGGCGGGCGCGGCGCATCTGCGCGGCCTCACCGGCGGCTTTCTCGTCGGCATGTGGCTTGCGGCGCTGCTCGCCGGCGTTCTGGCCGAGCGCGGCTGGGACCGCCGTCCGCTCAAGCTCGTCGCGCTACTCGCGCTGGCGCACGCCGCGATCTTCGTGGTCGGGCTCGCATGGATGATGCGGGTGTTCGACGTGACGCAGGCCTTCTTCCTCGGCGTCGCGCCCTTCGTGACGACGACGCTCGCCAAGATGCTGCTGTCGGCCGCGCTCGTCATGGTCGCCTGGCGCGTGGTCGGCGAGGCGCCCGTCGACCGCGACCGCTAGGCGGGCCTTTCCCCTCCCGGCCGCGCGCGGCGCCGTCGTCATTCCGGGTCGCCGCGCGGTTACGGCGCTTGTCACTTCCGCCGCACGGATGCGGCGCGTAGCCTGTGCGGCGACGATGCGGGAGACGATCATGGGCGCATTCGCGCGCGCCGCGGCGCTGTGTCTGACGCTGGCGCTCGGCGGCTGCTACGAGCTGCCGGGCCCGATTCTGGCGAAGGGCGCTCCGGCGCCGATCGCGGGGCGCCACGCTTGCGTCTCGCCGGACGGCGAGCGCAGCGTCATGACCCTCGTGCAGAAGGGTGGCGGCGACGACGTGCGCTTCCTCGCGCAGGACGGCGCCGAGATGAAACTCGCCCCCGCCGCGGGCGCGCTGCGGGTCGTCCAGCACCAACGCAAGGGCCGCTACGCCGCGCTCTTCTTCGAGGTCGGCGACGGCTTTCGCGTGCTCATCGCCGATCTGCCGGACCGGCGGAGCGAGATTCTCGCCCTGGCGGCCCGCCACGGCGTGACCATCGCCGGCGCGGACAAGCGCCCGCCTTCCTACCGGCTCGAGGGGCCGCCGGACGCCGTGCTCGCCTTTCTCGCCGCGCATGATCGCGCGCTCCTGAAAGAGATATCGCGCTGCGCGCGGTCCTGACCCGGCCGCTATTGCGCGCGCCGCGCGCCCCGCTAGACTCCTCCGCATGACGGCGCACGAAGCCGGCGCGCGACGCGCGGCGCCGGCCGCCGCGACATCAGGGAGGAGATCATGCTGACACGACGTTGCGTCGCGCTGGCGCTATGCGCCGCGGCCTCTGCGCTGGCCGCGCCGGCCGCCCGCGCGCAGGAGCCGTTCAGGATCGGCCTCATCCTGCCGATGACGGGGCCGAACAGCGCCACCGGCCGCCATATCGACGCGGCCGTGAAGCTCTACATGTCGCAGAACGGCGACACGGTCGCCGGCCGCAAGATCGAGGTGATCGTCAAGGACGACACCGGCGCCGCCGACTTGACCAAACGTCTGGCGCAGGAGCTCGTCGTCAACGACAAGGCGAACGCCATCGCCGGCTTCGGCCTCACCCCGCTCGCGCTCGCCGCCGCGCCCGTGGCGACGCAGGCGAAGATCCCGATGCTGGTCTTGGCCGCCGGCACCGCGATCATCACCGAGCAGTCGCCCTTCATCGTGCGCACCAGTTTCACCCTGCCGCAATATACGGTTCCCTTCGCCGAATGGATCGCCAAACAGGGCTCCAGGACGGTGGTGACGCTCGTCTCCGACTACGCGCCCGGCCTCGACTCGGCGAAGGCGTTCAAGGAGACGTTCGAGAAGGCCGGCGGCAAGGTGCTCGACGAATTGCGCGCGCCGCTGCGCAGCCCGGACTTCTCGCCCTTCCTGCAGAAGGCGCGCGATCTCAAGCCCGACGCGCTGTTCATCTTCGTGCCGAACGGGCAGGGCGCGCAGATGATGAAACAGGCCGCCGAGCGCGAGCTGGAAAAGGCCGGGATTAAGATCTACGCGACCGGCGACGTGACCGACGACGACTCGCTGAACGAAATGGGCGACGGCGTGCTCGGCATGATCACCGCGCACCACTATTCCGCCGCGCATAAATCACCGGAGAACGAGGCCTTCGTGAAGGCCTTCAAGGCGCAGGCGAAGTTCCGCCCCTCCTTCATGGCGGTCGGCGGGTACGACGGCATGCGCCTGATCTACGAGGCGCTGAAGAAGACGAACGGCGCAAGCGACGGCGCGGCCCTCGTCGAGGCGATGAAGGGCATGAGCTGGACGAGCCCGCGCGGGCCGATCTCGATCGACCCGCGCACGCGCGACATCGTGCAGAACGTCTACATTCGCAAGATCGAGCGCGGGGCGGACGGCGAACTCTACAACATGGAGTTCGAGACCATCCCCAACGTGAAGGACCCGGTGAAGGAAGCCAAGAAGTAGGCGCGCCTTGCGCTTGCTTCGACACACGCACAGGGATCGCCCATGCAACGCGACACGCCCCCGTTTCGCGCCGATCATGTCGGCTCGCTGCTTCGCTCGGCGCCTCTGAAGGAGGCGCGCGCCCGCCGCGAGCGCGGCGAGATCGGCGCCGAAGAACTGAAAGCGGTCGAGGACGCCGAGATCGTCAAGCTCGTCCGCAAGCAGGAGGAGATCGGGCTCTCCTCGGTCACCGACGGCGAATATCGCCGCGCCTGGTGGCATTTCGACTTTCTCGGCCAACTCGGCGGCGTCGAACTCGTCGACGTCGAGCACGGCATCCAGTTTTCCGGCGTGCAGACGAAGGCGCAGGCGCCGCGCGTCGTCGGCCAGATCCGTTACGAGCCTCATCCCTTCGTCGAGCACTTCAAGTTCCTGAAGGCGACGACGAAGAAGACGGCGAAGATGACCATTCCTTCGCCCTCGATGCTGCACTATCGCGGCGGCCGCAAGATGATCAACATGGGCGTCTATCCAACGATGGACGCCTTCTACGACGATCTCGGCGCGGCCTATGCGGGCGCGGTGCGCGACTTCGCCGACGCCGGCTGCCGCTATCTCCAGCTCGACGACGTCAGCTTCGCCTATCTCTGCGATCCCGAGCAGCGCGCCATGCTGAAGGCGCGCGGCGACGATCCCGAGCGCCAGCCCTCGATCTACGCCGGCATGATCAACCGCGCCATCGCCGGCCGGCCGAAGGACATGACGATCTCGATGCATCTGTGCCGCGGCAATTTCCGCTCCACCTTCGTCGCCTCCGGCGGCTACGAGCCGATCGCCGATCTGTTGTTCAATCAGGTCGGCGTCGACGCCTATTTCATGGAGTGGGACACCGACCGCGCCGGCGGCTTCGAGCCGCTGCGCTTCCTGCCGAAGGGCAAGACGGTCGTGCTCGGCCTCGTCACCTCAAAGACCGGAACGCTGGAGAGGCGCGACGACATCATGCGGCGCATCGAGGAGGCCGCGAAATTCGCCCCGCTCGAGCAGCTTTGCCTGTCGCCGCAATGCGGCTTCGCCTCCACTGAGGAAGGCAACGTCCTCGCCGACGAGGAGCAGTGGGCCAAGCTCGCGATGATCGTCGAGATTTCGCGGCAAGTCTGGGGCTAGGCGCTCAGGGCAGCGCGACGACAGTGCCGCCGGAGATGCGCACGACGCCGCCGCCCTGCGCCTGCACCGCGTAGCTGCCGTCGCCGAGGCGGGCGACGCGGCCGGCGCGCGGCGCCTCCATCTCGCGGATCGAACTCGCCTTGCGCGGCGAGAGGCGCGCCGGCTCCTGCGGGGCGGGCGCGATCGGCTTGCCCTGCGCGGCGTCGCGCATCATGCCGTCGATGGCGACCAGCGAGTCGGTCGACTTCTTCGACAGCGTGGCGGGGCGCTGGGGGTTGAGTTCGACGATGCGCCCGCCGCCTGGCGTCAGCGTCGCGATCGCCGGCGCGCCCGGCTCGACAGGCGCGCCCGGCAGCGGCGCGAGTTCGACGCCTTGATGCGCGTAAGCCATGATGTCGCGCCAGGTCTGCGCCGGCAGCGTGCCGCCCGTCATGTTGTTCATCGGGCTGTCGTCGTCGTTGCCGTACCAGACGCAGCCGGTGTAGTTGCCGGTGAAGCCGCAGAACCAGGCGTCCTTGTAGCCGTTGGTCGTGCCCGTCTTGCCGCCGACCTTGATCTGCGGTCCGAGGATCGCGCGCCGCGCGGTGCCTTCCTCCACCACCTTCGTCAGCATCGAGTTCATGTCGGCGATGACGGCCGGCGCGAACACCTGCTCGGGCTGGCGGCCGTCGCGCTCGAAACGCCAGATCGTCTCGCCGCGGCTGTTGCGGATTTCGGTCGCCGCATGCGGATCGACCCGCTTGCCGCCATTGCCGAACACGGCGTAGGCGGCCGAATGTTCGAGCAGCGTCACCTCCGCCGCGCCGATCGGCAGCGACACCGTGTCGTTGAGCGGCGCGGTCACGCCCATGCGCCGCGCCGTGTCGACGACGCGCGCGCGGCCGATCTTCGGATTGCCGTCGCCGACGGCCGTGGTCAGCTTCACCGCGATGGTGTTGAGCGACTTGGCGAGCGCCGTCGACAGCGGCACGGCGCCGGCGTAGCTGCCGCCGTAGTTCTTCGGGCACCAGTTGCCGATGCAGACCGGCGAGTCGACGACGATCGTGTTCGGCTTGAATTTTCCCGACAGCAGCGCGCTCAGATAGACGTAAGGCTTGAACGAGGAGCCGGGCTGGCGCAGCGCGTCGCTCGCGCGGTTGAACTGGCTGAGGCCGTAGTCGCGCCCGCCGATCACGGCGCGCAGCGCGCCCGTGCCCGTCTCCATCACGACGGTCGCCGACTGCTTGGCGTGATATTGCTGGCCGTATTGGCGCAGATTGTCCTCGACCGCCTGCTGCGCCTGATTCTGAATTCCAGCGTCGAGCGCTGTGCGCACGGTGAGCACGCGGTCGTCGCCGAGCTTGCCGGAATCGGCGATCTGCTTGATCTCCTGAAAGGCGAAATCGAGATACCAGTCCGGGCTCGCCTCCTGCTTGCGGTCGACCGCCGTCGCCGGGTTGCGGCGCGCGGCGTAGATCTGACCCTCGGTCATGAAGCCGGCCTGCACCATGTTGTCGAGCACGACATTGGCGCGCGCGCGGGCGGCGGGCAGGTTGACGTGCGGCGCGAATTTCGTCGGCGCCTTGAACAGGCCGGCGAGCATCGCCGCCTCGGCCAGCGTCAGGTCGCGCGCCGACTTGCCGAAATAGAACTCGGAGGCGGCCTGCACGCCGAAGGCGCCGCCGCCCATATAGGCGCGGTCGAGATAGAGCTTCAGGATCTCTTTCTTCGAGAGGTGGAACTCCAGCCAGAGCGCCAGAAAGGCTTCCTTGATCTTGCGCTCGATGGTGCGCTCGTTGGTGAGGAACAGGTTCTTGGCGAGCTGCTGCGTGATCGAGGAGCCGCCCTGCACGACGCCGGAGGAGCGGGCGTTCACCGTCACCGCGCGCAGCGTGCCGATCACGTCGATGCCGAAATGCTCGTAGAAGCGCCGGTCCTCGGTCGCCAGCACGGCCTTGATCAGATGGTCGGGCAGATCGTCGAGCGGCAGCGAATCGTCGTGGCGGATGCCGCGCCGGCCGACCTCGACGCCGTAGCGGTCGAGAAAGGTGACGGCGAGCTCCTGCTTCTTCAGCCAGTCGTCGGAGGTCTCGCGAAACGCCGGGATCGCCAGCGCCAGCGTCAGGATCGCGCCGAAGACGCCGAGCGTCACGCCGGCGCTCGCCAAGCCCACCGTCCGCTTGGCCCAGCCCGAGACATGGAATCGGTCCATGAACGCGGAAAAGGAGGCGTAGCGCGCCCGCGCCGCCTGGCCGCTCTCGTAGAGCGTGGCGTTGATCCAGGCGTCGAAGGCCAGCATCGCGCGCGCGACGCGTTTGGCCCATGGCGCCTTGCGGAACTCGTCGAACACGCGGACCCTTTCCGTCGGGCGGCGAAGCCTCGCCGCCGATCAGTGGTTAACAATTAGTAAATTTTGGGGCCTATGGCCAAGCGCAATGCGCGCGGCAAGCGCCGTGCCGGCGCGAAGTGCGCCAAAACGGGACGGTCGGGAGCACATGACAGAGAAAAAGCCGGCCGCGGACGCGCCGTTCTGGCGGACGAAATCGCTGGATCAGATGTCCGACGCGGAGTGGGAATCGCTCTGCGACGGCTGCGGCCGCTGCTGCCTCGTCAAGCTCGAGGAGGAGATCGAGGGCGAGGACGGGCCGGGCCCGATCCACTACACCAGCGTCGGTTGCCGGCTGCTGCTCGAGGACACGTGCCGCTGCGCCGATTACCCCAATCGCCAGTCGCGGGTGCCCGATTGCGTGCGGCTGACGCCCCAGACCGTGCGCACGATTCGCTGGCTGCCGCCGACCTGCGGCTATCGCCTCGTGGCGGAGCGGCGCGATCTGCCCTGGTGGCATCCGCTCGTCTCCGGGAATCCCGAAACGGTGCACGAGGCCGGCGTGTCGGCGCGCGGCCGCGTGGCCGTGAACGAGGACGATATTCCCGACGATCAGAGCGTCGATTTCATCGTGACCTGGCCGACGCGCTGGCCGCGCGGCGCCAAGGGGCCGGTCCCGCCGCCGCAGATCCTGCGCGATCGCCGCGCCCGCGAGGCTGCGCCGGGCGTGGACAAGCCGCCGCGCCGCTCTTACTCTCCGCCGAGAAAATAACCGCTACTTTTGAGAAATTCGGAAGTATGGATCTCTTCGACGACATGTCGCTCTTCCTCAAGGTGGCGGCGTCGCATTCGCTGTCGCAGGCCGGCCGGGAGCATGGCCTGTCGCCGGCCGCGGTGAGCCTGCGCATGAGCGCGCTCGAGCGTCATTACGGCGTGACGCTTCTGGTCAAGACGACGCGCTCGGTGCGGCTGACGTCGGAGGGCGAGCGGTTTCTCGCCTCCTGCCGGCGCGTCCAGCGCGAGATCGCGGAGCTGGAGGACGCGCTGCATTCCGGCGGCACGACGCTGCGCGGGGCGCTGCGCATCACCGCGCCGGAGGATCTCGGCCGCCAGCAGATCGCGCCGCTGATCTCCGCCTTCGTCGCCCGCAATCCGGCCGTCACCGTCGATCTGGTGCTGACCGACGCGCCGATCTCGATCGTGAGCGAGGGGCTCGACGCGGCGTTTCGCTATGGCAACCTTCCCGACAGCGGGCTGATCGCCCGTCGCCTCGCCGACAATCGCCGCGTCGTCTGCGCCGCGCCGTCCTACCTGTCGCGCGCCGGCCGGCCGCGCAAACCCGAGGAGCTGAAGACGCACAACTGCCTCGTGCAGGTGCGCGGCAAGCAGCGCGACGACAAATGGACCTTCGTCGTCGAGGGGCAGGAGACGACGATCACGGTCACGGGCGACCGCACCGTCAACGACGGCGACACGCTGCGCTACTGGGCGATCGACGGCCACGGGCTGGTGTTGAAGCCGGCCATCGACGTCGGCGTCGATCTGCAGGAAGGTCGCCTCCTCACGGTGCTCGACGCTTTCATGCCGCAGGAGAGCGGCCTGCAGATCCTGTTCCCCGATTTGCCGCACCAGCCCCCGCGCCTGCGCGCCTTCATCGATTTCTCGGTGGACTGGTTCAAGCGCGCCGCGCCCTGAGCGCAAGGCGCGGCGATCCGGCGATTGCAAAGCCGACGCCGGGCGGCGACAATGCGCGGCGCGCTCCGATCGAGGACGCGAAGAAGCAACAAGATCCGCGCGCGACACGCTGCGCAGCGAGGGCCGAAGGCCCGCTTGAGGAGGTTTCCCCACATGACGCCGATTCGGCACTGGAAGACGTTTGCGCTCGCCGGCGCGCTGAGCCTCGCCGCCGCCCTGTCCGCGCAGGCGCAGACGGCGATGAAGATCTCGATCTCCATCGCGCAGAATTCCCATCAGGGCGTCGCCATCGACACCTTCGCCAAGGAAGTCGCCGCCCGCACCGGCGGGCGTTACAAGATCGAGACCTTCTATTCGGGCGCGCTCGGCGGCGAGCGCGAATGCGTCGAGGCCGTGCAGCTCGGCACGCAGGAGCTGACCTTCACCTCGACGGGCCCGATCCCGAATTTCGTGCCCGAGACGCGCATTCTCGACATCCCCTTCCTGTTCCGCGACAAGGCGCATGCGCGCGCCGTGCTCGACGGCCCGATCGGCCAGGAGTTGCTCGCCAAATTCGATTCCCAAGGGCTTCAAGGCGCTGGCCTGGGCCGAGAACGGCGTGCGCCACATGACCAACAGCAAGCGCGCGGTCAACGGCCCCGACGACCTGAAGGGCCTGAAGATGCGCACGATGGAGAATCCCGTGCACGTCGCCGCCTACAAGGGCTTCGGCATCATCACGACGCCGATGGCGTTCCCGGAAGTCTTCACCGCGCTTCAGCAGGGCACGGTGGACGGGCAGGAGAACCCGCTTTCCGTCATCATGTCGGCGAAGTTCGATCAGGTGCAGAAGCACCTCTCGCTCACCGGCCATGTCTATTCGCCGGGCGTGTTCCTGATGAACAAGGGCATGTTCGACAAGCTCTCCGAGGCCGACAGGAAGGCCTTCGTCGAGGCCGCGCTCGAAGGCGTCAAGGCCAATCGCGCCCGCGTCGACGAGGATGACGCCAAGGGCGTCGCCGAACTGCGCGCCCGCGGCATGACCGTGGTCGACACGCTCGACAAGGCGAAGTTCGTCGCCGCGCTGGCGCCGGTCAACGCCGAGTTCGAGAAGCAGTTCGGCAAGGACAACATCGAACGCATCCGCAACTTCAAGTGATCCGACGCGGGCGGGCCGCGTCGCCGGCTCGCCCGCTTCTCGCTCAGGCCCGCGCATTCCCGATGAAATCGACCTTCCTTCGCTTCGAACGCTGGACGACGACGCTCGCCATGGCGCTCGCCTGCGCGATGCTGGCGCTCGCCGCCTCGCTCGGCATGTTCCAGATCCTGATGCGCTTCGTCTTCCGGATGCCGGCGGAATGGACCGAGGTCCTGATCCGCTTCAGCCTGATCTGGATGGTGTTTCTGGCGATCCCGATGGCCTTCCGACAGGGCGCGATGGTGTCGGTCGACGTCGTCTACCGCTGGAGCCCGCCGGCGCTGCGGCGCGCGCTCGATTACGCGGTCGCCTTCGCGGCGCTTCTGTTGATCGCCGTCATCGTGTGGTGGGGCTGGGACTACGCAAAGCGCGGCGGCGTGCAGACGATGGCCGGGCTCGAGGAGATCTCGATGTTCTGGGCCTATCTGGCGATGCCGGTCGGCGGGCTGTTCGCCGCGGTCGGCGTGATCGGCAATCTGATCGATCCGCGCCGCCTCGAACTCGAAACCGCGCAATGACCGCGCGCTCCTTTCTCAGACGATGCGGACGGGTACGCCATGACGGGCGCAATGGTGGCGACGATGGTGCTGTGCTTTGCGCTCAGCATCTCGGTCGCCGTGTCGATCGGCCTGTCCGCCGTGCTCGGCATTCAGGTGGCGAACGCCAACATGCTCATCTCCGTGAAGGAGATGTTCAACGCCATCAACAAGTTTCCGCTGGCGGCCATTCCCTTCTTCATCCTCGCTGGCAATCTGATGGAGACCGGCGGCATCTCGCGCCGTCTCGTCGAGTTTGCGAAAAGCATCGTCGGCGGCGTGCAGGGCGGCCTGCCGATGACCTGCGTGCTCACCTGCATGATCTTCGCCGCCGTCTCCGGCTCGTCGGTGGCGACGACCTTCGCCATCGGCGCGATCCTCATCCCGGCGCTCATCCGCCACGGCTATCCGACGCCCTACGCCGCCGCGTTGCAGGCCACCAGCGCCGAACTTGGCGTGATCATTCCACCCTCGATCCCGATGATCCTGTTCGGCGTGTCGGCGGAAGTGTCGATCGGCGAGTTGTTCATCGCCGGCTTCGGCCCCGGCCTGCTCATCGGCGGCGCGCTGATGCTGTTCGTCTGGGCGCAATGCAAGATCAGGGGTTTGGGGCAAGAACGACGGCGACGGGCGCCTCGGCCTCCTCGCCGCGACGCGGCAGGCGGCCTGGGCGCTGATGATGCCGGTGATCATTCTCGGCGGCATTTACGGCGGCGTGTTCACGCCGACGGAGGCGTCCGCGGTCGCCGTGTTCTACGCGCTGATCGTCGGCATGTTCGTCTATCGCGAGATCGCGATCGCGGATCTCTACGCCATCCTGCGCAAGTCGGCGCTGTCCTCTGCGGTGATCATGTTCATCATCGCCAACGCCGGCCTGTTCGCCTTCCTCATCACGCGCGCCGGCGTGCCGGAGGCGATCGGCCTGTGGCTGCAAAGCGTGTTGCAATCGCCGGGCTGGTTCCTGCTCGGCGTCAACGCTGCGCTGTTCGTCATCGGCATGTTCATCGAGACGAGCGCGGCGATCATCGTTCTGGCGCCGATCCTCGCGCCCGTGGCGCAGCATTTCGGCATCGATCCGGTGCATTTCGGCCTGATCATGGTGGTGAACCTGGCGCTCGGCATGATCACGCCGCCCTTCGGCGTGAACCTGTTCGCCGCCTGCACCGTGGCGCGCATCTCGCTGGACCGCATCGTCCGTCAGCTTCTGCCCTTCGTGCTGGTGGTGCTCACCTGCCTGATGGTCATCACCTACGTGCCGCAGCTCTCGCTGTTCCTGCGCGATCTCGTCTACAAGTGAGCGCGGCTCAGGCGAGCCGCTTCTTCGCTTCGGCGTATTCCGCGATCATCCGCGCGACGACCTCGCCCGCGCCGAGCACCTCGTCGATGGCGCCGACGCCCTGTCCCGCGCCCCAGATGTCGCGCCAGGCCTTCGCCTTCGCGCCGCCCGCGCCGGCGAAATTCATCGCGCTCTTGTCGCGGACCGGCAGATTGTCCGGGTCGAGCCCCGCGGCGACGATGGAGCCGCGCAGATAGTTGCCGGCGACGCCGGTGAAGGTCGGCGAGTAGACGATGTCGGCCGCCGCCGAGTCGACGATCATCTGCTTGTAGGCCTCGCTCGCGCGCGCCTCGTGCGTGGCGACGAAGCGCGTGCCGATATAGGCGAGGTCCGCGCCCATCGCCTGCGCGGCGAGCACGCCGCGCCCCGTCGCGATGGCGCCGGACAGCGCGATCGGCCCATCCCAGAAGCGCCGCACCTCCTCCACCAGTGCGAAGGGCGACAGCATGCCGGCATGGCCGCCCGCGCCCGCGCAAACGAGGATCAGCCCGTCGACGCCCGCCTCGATGGCTTTCTTCGCGTGCCGAACGCTGATGACGTCGTGAAAGACGATCCCGCCCCAGCCGTGCACGCGCGGCGCGATCTGCGTCGGGGCCGACAGGCTGGTGATGATGATCGGAACGCGGTGGCGCTCGCAGACGTCGAGATCGTGCGCCAGCCGCTCGTTGGTCGGGTGGATGATCTGGTTGATCGCGTAGGGTGCGATCCTGGCGTGCGGCCGCGCCGCGCGCGCCTGCGCCAGCGCGGCGTCGATCGTCGTCAGCCAATCCTCGAGCTGCTCGGCCGGCCGCGCGTTCAACGCCGGCATCGATCCGACGATTCCGGCGAGGCACTGCGCGACGACGAGATCGGGATTGGAGACGATGAACAGCGGAGCGCCGATCACGGGCAGGGCGAGAGTGTCGGCCAGAATCGCGGGCAGGGGCATCGGGGCGTCCGTTGCAGAAAGGGAAAAGGGACTCAGGCGTCGCCGCCGGCCGGCTTGTCGAGACGTTTGGCGGTGGCGCGGAACACGCCGGTGGCGCGCGCGCAGATGTCGCCGGCCGCATCGCGCACCTCGCCCTCGGCGAAGATGATCGAGCGGCCCGCCTTCGCCACGCGCCCCTGCGCCGTCAGCACGCCGCGCGCCGGCGCCATGAAGGCCGATTGCATGTCGACCGTCACCACGGTGGAATCGTCCGGCAGCGTCGAGCGCGCCGCGCTCGCCAGCGCCATGTCGAGCAGCGTCAGCAGCAAGCCGCCATGCGCCATGCCGAGACTGTTCTCGTGCCGCCCGTCGAGCGCGACGCGGAACTCCGCCTGCCCGCCGCCCATGCGCACCGGCTCGACGCCGCAATGGGCGGCGAATGGGATTCTCAATCCAAAAAAGCGCGTCTGGCTCTGCGGCATCGCGTCGTCCGGCGGTTGACCTTGCGGCCTGCGAGGCTAGCCTTTCCGCGAATGGCCGCAAGCCTCATCGGGCAAGCCTCATCGGGAGCGCGAGATGAACCTGAGCTACGACGACGCCGACGAGGCCTTTCGTGGGGAGGTGCGCGCCTTCGTCGCCGCGGCTTTGCCGGAGGCGACTCGCCGCAAGGTGCTCGGCGGCTTCGAGCTCGACAAGCACGACATGCAGGGCTGGCAGAAGGCGCTGCACAGACAGGGCTGGGGCGCGCCGAGCTGGCCGAAGGCCTTCGGCGGGCCGGGCTGGACGCCGGTGCGGCAATTCATTTTCGACGAGGAATGCGCCATGGCCGGCGCGCCGCGCCTCCTGCCGTTCGGGCTCAAGATGGTCGCCCCCGTGCTGATGGCGTTCGGTTCGCCCGAGCAGCAGCAACGCTTCCTGCCGGCCATCATGTCGGGCGAGGACTGGTGGTGCCAGGGCTATTCCGAGCCGGGATCGGGCTCGGATCTCGCCTCGCTGCGCACGCGCGCGGAACGGCGCGGCGACGTCTATGTCGTCAACGGCCAGAAGACGTGGACGACGATGGCGCAATATGCGGACTGGATGTTCTGCCTGGTGCGCACGGACGCGGCGGCCAAGCCGCAGGCCGGCATCTCCTTCCTGCTGATCGACATGCGCTCGAAAGGCGTCACGGTGCGCCCGATCAGGCTGATGGACGGCGGCTGCGAAGTGAACGAGGTGTTTCTCGACGATGTCGAGGTTCCCGTTTCGCTGCGCGTCGGCGAGGAGAACAAGGGCTGGACCTACGCCAAATATCTGCTCGGCCACGAGCGCACCAACATTGCCGGCGTCGGCCTGTCGCGCCGCGCCGTCGCCGATCTGAAGGAGCTCGCCGCGCGTGAGACGATCGACGGCGCGCCCGCGCTCGCCGATCCGCTGTTCGCCGCGCGCCTCGCCGAGGCCGAGATCGCGCTCGACATTCTCGAAATCACCAATCTGCGCGTCATCTCGGAAGATGCGAAGGGCGACAGGCGCGGGCCGGGGCCGGCGGCCTCGATCCTGAAGCTGCGCGGCACCGAGATCGGCCAGGCGATTTCCGAACTCGCCATGCAGGCGATGGGCGAGAACGCGATGCCCTTCGATCGCGACAGGATGGTCGGCGAGGTCGCCGGCAATCGCGACGACGCGGCCGCCGCGGCGACGCCGGTGGCGGCCGAATATCTGACGCTGCGCAAGACGACGATCTATGGCGGCTCGAACGAGATTCAGAAGAACATCATCGCCCAGACCGTGCTCGGTCTCTGAACGGCGCGGGAGGCGGTCGTGGATTTCGATTTCACCGAAGAGCAGCAGCTTCTGCGCCAGACGGTCGAGCGCTTCGTCGCGGACCGTTACGATTTCGACGCGCGTCGCAAGATCATCGCGCAGGAGCCCGGCTGGAGCCGCGCGATATGGAGCGATCTCGCCGGCCTCGGCCTGACGGCGTTGCTCGTTCCCGAGGCGCAGGGCGGCCTCGGCGGAACGCCCGTCGACGCGCTCGCCGCGCTCGAGCCGCTCGGCAAGGGCCTCGTGCTCGAACCCGTTCTGGCGAGTGCGATTGTCGCCGCGACGCTGATCGAGTCGGCGGGCGACGCGGCGGCCTCGGCCGCGCTCCTGCCAGATCTTGCCTCCGGCGAGCGCATCTTCGCGCCGGCGCTGTATGAGCGCGCGGCGCGCTACGATCTGTCCGCGCCGGGAACGCGCGCGCGCAGGCAGGGCGCCGGCTTTGCGCTCGACGGCGCCAAGACGGCGATGTGCGGCGGGGGCGCGGCGGATGTGTTTCTCGTCTCCGCGCGGCTCGACGACGGCCTCGCGCTGTTCGCCGTTCCCGCCGATGCGCCCGGCCTCCTCGTTCAGCGCGAACGCGGCTACGACGGAACGCCGGTGGCGACGCTCCTCGTCGACGATGTGAAGCTCGGCGCGGATGCGCGCATCGGCGCCGACGCGACGGCGGCCGTCGCGCGCGCCCGCGACGTGGCGGTGGCGGGCCTCGCCGCAGAGGCTGTCGGCGCGATGCGTCAGACCGTGGCGCTGACCGCCGACTATCTGAAGACGCGCCAGCAATTCGGTCGCCCCATCGGCTCGTTTCAGGCGTTGCAGCACGCCTGCGTCGATATGTTCGTGGCGAGCGAGGAGGCGTGGTCCGCCGCCATTCTGGCCGCCGCGCGCTGCCTCGATCCCGACGCCCGCACGCGCATGCGCGCGGTGGCGGCGGCGAAGGCGACGATCAATCGCTGCGCGCGCCTCGTCGGCCAGAAGGCGATCCAGCTGCATGGCGGCGTCGGCATGACGGACGAATATGCGGTGAGCCATTATTTCCGTCGCCTCGCCGCCATCGAGCGGTTGTTCGGCGATACGGACTATTGGCTGAAGGAATATGCGCGCGCCGGCTGAGGCGCGCTCACAGCATGTCTTCGAGCCGGCAGTTGACGAGCAACTCGGCGACGCTCGCCGTGTTCGGCAGGCCAATGATCGTGACGGCGAGTTCGGCGAGATCGGCCGGATCGGTCATCTGATCGCGCGGGATCTTGGTCGCGTCCGCCGTCAGGTCGGTGCGCACGAAGGAGGGGCAGAGCGCGGTCGCGCGCACGCCTTTCTCCCAGCCCGTGCGTCGCGCCGCATGCGTCATCGCGACGAGCGCGAACTTGCTCATCGCATAGGCGACATTGTCGTTGCGCACGCGCTTGCCGGACATCGAGGCGACGTTGACGATGCGGCCCGCCCCGCTCGCCTCCAGATGCGGCAGCGCGAGGCGGATCATGTTGAAGGGCGCCTTCACGTTGATCGCATAGGCGCGGTCGAGCCCCGCCTCGTCGTCGTCGCGCAGGCTGGTGCGCGCGTCGACGCCGGCGTTGTTGACGAGGCCGTCGATGCGCCCGTAGCGCGCCAGCGCCGACTCGACCCATTGCGCATGGCTCGCGCGATCCTCCGCGACATAGCGCGCCAGATGCAGCCGCGCGGGATCGACCCCGGCGAGCGCGGCCGGCGCGCGCGCCGCATCGCGCAGGCCGAGCGAGACGCCGTAACCCTTGTCGAGCAGCTTCGTCGCAATGGCCAGACCGATGCCCCGGCTCGCGCCGGAGACGAGGATGACGCGGCCTTTCGGGTCGAGCATGGAGCGCCTCGCAATTTCATCCGTGGAGTGTCAGCGGCGCCTGCGCGCCTTCGTGTGCGGCGAAGCGCGCGAGGCGGAACGGCGCCAGATCGAAGCGCGATGCGCGCCCGAGCGCAAGGTCGGCGACGATCTCGCCGCTGATCGGCCCGATGCCGAAGCCGTGGCCCGAGAAGCCGCTGGCGACGACGAGGCCGGGGCGGGGCGCGTCGAGCGCCGGCAGGCCGTCCGGCGTCAGGTCGATCAGTCCGCCCCACACGCGCGCGACGCCCGCGTCGAGCAGCGCGGGCAGAATGGCGCCGGCGCGCGCGATCAGCGCGGCGACGTCCCGCGCGCGCGGCTGCAATGCGTCCTCGCTCCACGCCTCGCGCGCATGCGGCCAGTCGCCGATGCCGGTCGTCACGCGCAAGCGCCCGTCGATTTCCTGACGGCCCGCGCAATCGGCGTTGGCGACGCCGAACACCTGCTCGAACATCGGGGCGACCGGTACGGTTTGCAGAACCAGCACGATCTTCAACGCCAGCGGCAGCGGCAGTTCGAGCGGCGAAAGCAGACGCGGCGCGCCGACGCCGCAGGCGACGATCACGCTCTGCGCCTCGATCGCTCCCTCGCTCGTCTGCGCGCCGATCACGCGGTCGCCGCGCGAGATCAGGGCCGTCGCCTCGACGCCGCTGTCGATCCGCGCGCCGAGGCGCGCCGCCTCGTCGGCGAGCGCGGTCACCGCATTGATCGGATCGGCGTGGCCGTCGCCGGGACAGAAGCTCGCCGCGACGATGGCGGGCGACAGCGCCGGCGCCAGCGCGCGCGCCGCGGCCCCGTCGAGATAGTCGATCTCGAGTCCGGCGCGCGCCTGATCGCGCACCAGCGCGGCGATGATCTCGGCCTCCGCGTCGGTGCGGGCGAGGCGCAGATTGCCGCGCTTGCGATAGCCGGGCCGGCCGCCGAGCCGCGCGTCGAGCGCGCTCCAGCGCTCCACCGCCGCGCGCGCCAGCGGCAGTTCGGCGGGGTGGCGGCCGGATTGGCGCACGCCGCCGAGCGTCCAGCCCGAGCCCATCGCCGCAAGCCGCGACCGCTCGATCAGCCGCACGCGCGCGCCCGCTTCCGCAAGCGCCAGCGCCGCCGCCACGCCGGTGACGCCGCCGCCGATGATCAGGAAGTCCGTCGTCTCGCCCATCGCAATCGTCCGGCGTGTCGGTCCGCCGGCGAGTGTCGTGCACGCGCGCGCCGCCGCCAAGGTCCGCGCGCGCATCGCCGCCCCGCGTCCGGCGCGCCGCCATTGCGTCGGCGCGGCGGATCGGCCTAGGGTCGCCGCGTTTTCGCTTGCGATATTTTCGGGATCATTGGGTGCGGCCGCAACTTCTCGTCCGGATTCTGCTTGTGCTCGCGATTGGCGCCGGGCTCGGCTTTGCGACGAGCTGGGCGGCGCTGCGCAATGGCGTCGCCTTCGATCTGGTGGCGGCGGGCCCCTGGGTCGCCGCGCCGCGCCTCGCCTCGCGCGCGCGCGATCCTTACGCCGCGGCCGCGCTGGCGCGCGCCGGCGAGACGCCGTTCGACCTGGCCGAGGGGCTTGTCTTCGTCGCCCGCGCCGACGCCTCCGGCGCCAAGCTCGACGGCGCCTGCGTCTATCGCGTCAAGGGCCCGACGCCGCCGGCCCGATTCTGGACGTTGACGCTGACAGACCAGCAAGGCCGCCTCGTCGAGAACGAGGCGCGGCGCTACGGCTTCACCTCCACCGAAATCGTGCGCGAGGAGACCGGCGGCTTCGAGATCGTCGTCGCGCCCACGGCGCGCGCCGGCGCCTGGTTGCCCGCGCCGGCGGACCGACGCTTCGCGCTGACCCTGCGCCTCTACGACACGCCTTCCGCCGCCGCCGCCGCGACGTTGCAGGCGGACGCGCTGCCGCAGCTCCTGCGCGAGCAATGCCTGTGAGGCGGCTGGCTCGCCTCCGGGCCGCCGCGCCCTGGATCGCGGCGACGCTGATGGTCGCCGGGATCGTGCATATCGCGACGATCCTCATCATGCCGGAGGTGTCGCCGCGCGACGCCTTCGCGCGCATCGAGGGGCTGGGGCCGCGCGCGACGGTGATCCCCATCGCGCCGGCGCGGCCCGGGCGCGAGCTGTCGACCTTCAACGATCCGGCGGCGGCCATCGCGGTGTGCCGCTACGATCTCGCCGACGGCCCGCTGCGGCTCGGCGCGCAGATCGCGGGCGACGAGTTCGTCTCGTTCTCGTTTCACACGCGCGACAATGTCGCCTTCTACGCCATGACGGATCGCGCGGCGCTGCGCGGGGCGATCGACGTCGTCGTCTACACGCAGGACCAGCTCGACTCGGCCGAAGCGCAGGACCCGGAAGATAGCGCGCCCGCGGACAGGCGGCTCGTCTCGCCGACGCGCGAAGGCTTCGTCTACATGCGGTCTCTGGCGTCCACGCCCGGTCAGGCGGAAGAGGCGGCGGCCCGTCTTCGCGCCGTTCTGTGCGGCGTCGAAGGCGGTTGAGGGTCAGGCGCGCTTCTTGGCGCGTTTCCCGGGAGCGGCGACCTTCTTGCGCGGCGCCGGCTGGGGCGCCGGCGGCTCGCTGGCGTAATGCTCGCGCCAGACGCCGGTATAGAGCAGGAGCTGTCCCGTTTCATGCGACGGCGCGGGCGTGCGCTTGTGCGGCCCGTCGCGTGGAATGAGTCTCAGCACGTCGCCCATTGGTTCGGCCTCGAAAGAAAATGTCTTGTCACGGGTGCGGCGGTTCATCCGCCCGATGCAATGCAGGCATTACAGGACGCCGAAAGTTAACAGGTCGCTAACGTTCGCGGCGTAATCTCGTCGAAACGCCGAAAGCATTGCGAAACCATGCCCAACCGATTTCAGTCCGCGTTCGACGGTCTCGCCTCCCTGGGCGCCGGCGACGAGCCCGGCGTGCGCCCGGTGATCCTGCGCGTCCTCGCCGATCTGTTCGTCACGCGCGCCCATCACGCGCCTGTCGAGATCGCGCAGTTCGAGGAGATCGCCTGTCGTCTCGTCGACAAGGCGGACGCCGAGACCTGCGAGATCGTCGCGCGCAAGCTGATCGCGCACGAGGGCGCGCCGCAGCGCGTGCTGGAGGCGCTGGCGCGCGTCTCGGCCGGCGCGGCGATTGTCGTTCTGGGGTCGAACCGCAGCGTGTCGGCTCATCGCCTGGCCGCCGCCGCCGCCTGGGGGCCTGTCGATCTCGCCGCCGCCGTCGCCGGCCGCGCCGATCTCGAGCCGCCGCTGGTCGCCGCGCTGTCGATGCGGCCTGAGCCGGCCATCGTGCTGGCGCTCGCCTCGAACCCGAAGGCGCCCTTGTCGCGCGCCGATCTCAAGGCGCTCGCCGCGCGCGCCCGCGAGGACGCCGCCTTGGCCAAGGCCGTGCTCGCCCGCGCCGAACCTGCCGATTGCGCCGCGCTCTTCCTGCACGCCGACGCGACGCAGCGCCTCGCCATTCTCACCGCGCTGAAGCGCGAACAACTCGGCGTCAGATCGGCCGCGCAGCCACAGAGCGTCGCCGATCCCGCCTTCCTGACGCGGCTCGAGCAGGCCGCCTTCGCAGCGGACAGGCCGCGCATCGCGCTCCTGCTGGCGGAGATCTTCGACATTCGCCTGCTCGCCGCCCGCCGTATCGCCGAGGATCAGGGCGGCGAACCGCTGGTCGTCGCCCTCGCCGCGCTGTCGCTCGACGCGCCGCTGATGGAGCGCGCCCTGATCTTCCTCGAACCGGGGCAGGGCGACTCGATGGCGCGCTTCGAGCGTCTGCGCATGCTCGCCTTCGACCTGCGGCCGGCGCTCGCCCGCCGTCTGATCGACGCCTGCACCGGCCGCGTCGCGCCGACCGGCGGGGCGCATCGGCCTCTCGTCGATCCGTCGGCCGCCCCCGCGCCGGGCCGGCCGGCCGCGACGGCGGCGCGCGGCGAGACGCGTCCCGCCGACCGCGCGGCCGACCGCGCGCGCGGCGCCGGCGGCGCCTGAGTCAGATCAGATCGAGAAACGTCCGCCCCGCGCGGTCCTCGACCTCGATCAGCCAAAGATCCGGATCGAACGAGATCTCGCGGCCCATCCGCGCCTCTGCGTCGGCGGGCGTCGTGTCGTCGCTCTTGTGCAGCCGCTCGAAGCGGCGCTCGCCGGTCTCGTCCAGCGCCGATTGCGGCGCCGGTCCATAGAGGCGGGCGCGTCCGTCGAGCAGATCGAGCTTGACGAAGATCGCGCCGGCCTCCGCCGCGCCGCGCCGGCGCAGCACCGCGACCGCGTCCTCGCTCGCGCAGCGCCGGATATAGGCCGCGACCCAGAAGTCAGACCGCAGGCGCACGTCCGCTCCTCATGCGCCAGCTCCTCCCGCGCGAATGCTATTCGACCGGCATCCCCGCCGCGGCCGAGAGCCGACGCAGCGTACGCGCGCTGAACTCGCCGGTCACGGGCAGATTGTTCTGCCGCTCGAACCGCTCGACCGCCTGACGCGTCCCCGCGCCCATCACGCCGTCGGCGCGCACATCGTAGCCGAGCTTGGCGAGCGCGCGCTGGGCCGACATCACGGTCTTGTTGGCCGCATCGCCCTGCGTGGAGCCGCCGCGCAGCAACTGGCCGATCGGATCGAGCTTCGTGCGGTCGACAGGCGCGGCGGCGCGTTGCGATTGTTCCCCGAGATCGCTCGGGCGCGCCGGCGGCGTCACCGCCGCGGCGCGCTGCGCGGGCGCGGGTTGGACTTGCGGCGCGGGCGCGGCGGCGGCGGGGGCCGGAGCAGGCGCCGCGTGCGCGACCTGCGGCGCCGGGGCGGGCGCGGCCGCCTGCGGAGCCGGAGCTGGCGCGGGCGCAGGCGCAGGCGCCGTGCGGAACAACGGGGCAGGGTGCTTGTCGCGTTGCAGGAACAGCGCGTTGACGGCGATGCCGGTCATCAGCGCCGCGAAGGAGGCGCAGGCGACGATGGTGAGCGGGCTCGCCCTGAGGCGGCCGAGTGCGAGTGCGGTCATGGTTCCCTCTGCGGCGCGCGAGGCGCCGTTCTTGCCGGCTCGACGGGAGGCGGAGGCGGCGCGGCGCTTCGCGTCCGGTCTGTTGCTTTTCGGGTTCACGGGCATTCCGACGGAAGGTCAGGCGAAGCGTTTGGCGACGGCGTCGAGCGCGACCGCTGCGCCGGGGCGCTCGGTCGCAGGCGCGCGGCGGGCGATGGTCTCGATCTTCGCCGGCTGCGACTCGCGCGGGCCGACGCGGCAATCGAGCGGTAGACGCACGCAGACGCGCGTGCCGGCGCCGGGGGCGCTCTCGATCGAGATCGAGCCGCCATGCAGGCCGACGAGGCCGCGCACCAGCGACAGGCCGAGCCCGGTTCCCTCGTAAGGACGGTCGTAGCTCGCGCGCGCCTGGAAAAAGGCGTCGCCGAGGCGCGGCAGATCGGGCGCCTGAATGCCGATGCCGGTGTCGGTGATCTCGATCGCCGCAGCGTTGCCCTCGGGCCGCGCGAGAAGCGAAACCGAACCGCCCTCCGGCGTGAACTTCACGGCGTTGGAGACGAGGTTGATCAGAATCTGGCGGCAGGCGCGCTTGTCGGCGACGAGTTCGCCGAGATGCGGGTCGACCTGCGCGGACAACGCGACGCGTCCCTGCTCGGCCTTCAGACGCATCATGTCGACGACCGAGTCGACGAGCGGTCGCAGCGCGAGCGGCTCCGGCGTCAGCTCGAAGCAACCTGCCTCGATCTTCGACATGTCGAGGATCGAATTCACCATTGCGAGCAGGTGCTGCCCCGATTCATGGATGATGCCGGCGTATTCGCGGCCCTTGGCCGGATCGGCCGGCGCGAGCTCCGGATTGCTGAGCATTTCCGAGAAGCCGATGATCGCGTTCAGCGGCGTGCGCAGCTCGTGGCTGACATTGGCGAGGAAGCGGTCCTTCCACAGATTGGCGCGTTCGGCGTCCTCGCGCATGCGCTCGAGTTCTTCCTCGTGCCGCTTGCTCGCGGTGACGTCGCGAACGATCGAGACGACCATCGCCCCGTCGTCGAACTGCGTCGAGCGGTCGGCGTGGCGGCAGCGCAGCTCCGCCCATGAGAAGATCGGCTCCTCGAAATCGCCGTGCGCGCTCGGGGTCGAGCCGGTGTGGACGCGCAGCAACGCAGTCACCGTCTCCAGCGAATGGGCGGCCTGCGCGATGGCGTTGAGATAGGTCGGGCGGTCGGCCACATGCACGCGCTCGAAGAAGCCGCGGCCGGAGACGTCGCGCGGGGCGAAGCGGAACACGTCGTTCGCGCCGTTGCTGGCGAACACCACGGCGCCGGCGCGGTCGTGCCGCATCACCAGATCGCCGATGGTTTCGGCGAGCATGCGATAGCGCGCGTCGCCGGCGGTCGCAATCACATGGCGCTGCTGCTGCATCAGCCGGCCGGCGAGGGTCGCGGTCATGGTGTAGACGATGGCCGGCGCGACGAAGAGCGCGAGCGAGCCGGTCGAGATCGCGATCGGCGGGGCGGCGACGACGACGCCGAGCGCGGCGAGCGCGGAGAGTCCGGCGAAGAGAATGACGTTGCGGTTGCGCGAGAAGGCGGCCTCGACCGGGATCAGCATGAGCCACGCGGCGGCGGCCGGCGCGGCGCCGCCGGCGGCCAGCGTCAGCACCACCAGCAGCAGGCCGCCGATATGGATGATCTGGCCGCGCGACATGTCGCCGGTGCGCGACACGACGAGCGCGGCCGCCAGCGGCGTCATCATCAGCGCGAAGGCGATCGCCTCGAGCAAGGAGGGCGCGCCATGCAGCGCCAGATAGAACGGCCCCACGGCCAGAACGGCGAGCGAGAGCGCGAAGCGGCAGCCGATGAACACCCGATGGCGCAGCGACTGCACCGGGTCGGCGCGCTTGTCCGGATGGACAAGCGCCGCGATGGCGCAGGCTAGGCTTTCGGTCAGAAACACGCGAACGAACTCCACGCGAAGCCGCCGTGCGACCTCCTCGCCACACTGCGCTTTGCCGGCTTAAGCGAACGCTAAAACGGTGCCGCGTCTCGCGCCGAAACCGCCGCGCGCAGACGTTTAACGCGGCCTCGCCCCGGGGAACCTTCCGTTATGGTTGAGAACTGGTTCACGCCTTCGCGCGCATCGCGCCGGGAAGTCGGCGCGGAGCGGCAATTGCAGCGGCTGCGACAGTCTTCATCAAGGTCTTGTTAGCGGCCGGGGCGGAAAATGGGCCCGACACATTGAGGTCGTCGATCATGAAGATCCTGCTCGGGCTGTTCGTCGCAATCGTCGCCGCGTTGCTGGCGCCCATCGTTCCGAGCCGTCCCGATACGGGCGGCTTCGCCAGCGCCCATCAGGCCGAGAGCGTGTCGTGCGTCAGCGATTTTGGCCGCTGCCAGCGCGCCGTCTCGGCCTGGCTGCGTCCGCGCGCCGCCGCTCCCGAGCGCGGCGTCACCGTGACGGAGCGGCCCGGCAGCGGGGCCAACCCCTTCGCCGTCATGCGCGAAGTGTCGGAAAACCAGCGCAAGATCTTCCAGGAGGTTCAGCGCACCATCCCGCGCTGAGCGATTTTTCTGGCGGCGCGCGGCGCGCCGGTCTAGGTCGGGCGCGGACCAAGGGGTTCGCGCATGACGCAGGCTGAAACACTGTCGCAGATCGTCGAGAATTTCGAACTGCTCGAGGATTGGGACGACAGATATCGCTATCTGATCGAACTCGGCCGCACGCTCGAGCCGCTGCCCGAGGCGGCGCGCACCGAGGACAACAAGGTGCGCGGCTGCGCCAGCCAGGTCTGGCTCGAGACGCGCATGGAGCCGGGTGCGGACGGCCCGGTCCTGCGCTTTCGCGGCGACAGCGACGCGCACATCGTGCGCGGCCTCGTGGCGCTGGCGCTCGCCTTCTATTCCGGCCGCGCCGCGCGCGACATTGCGGGCGCGGACGCGATGGATCTGTTCGCCCGCCTCGGCCTCGCCCAGCACCTGACGCCGCAGCGCTCCAACGGACTGCGCGCGATGATCGAGCGCATCCGCGCCGAGGCGCGCGCCGCCGCCGGCTAGAGACCAGGCGCGACGACTTCGGGCGGCGCGCTCCAGCCGCGCAGCGGCGCGGCGGCCGGTCCGCGCGCGCTGTGCGACAGGCCGTAATGCGAAGCGAGCCGCTCGAGCGCGATCTTCAGCACGATCTTGGCCGAACGCGGAGGCCAGCGCCGCTCGCCCTCGATCGTCTCGAGCCCCTTCAGGAAGCCGCACACGTCGATCAGCAATCCCGCCATCTCGGCGCCGACGGCGGCGAGCGCCGCCTCGACGCGCTGGCGCGCCGCCACCGTGGCGTCGAGCGCCTCGGCGGGCCCGGCGCCGCCGCGCCCGCCGGCGCCCGCCGCCGACCAGTTGGAGGTGACGCGCGGCAGGATTTGCGCGCGGGTGAGATCGGCGCGCAGCCGCTCGCCGGCCTGCAACGCGGCCGCGTCGAGAAAGGGCGCGCCGTCGCCGCCCTTGCGCCGCGCGAGCCAGGCGAGAGGGCTCTCGGCCTCGTTGACCCAGGCCTCAGAGCCGTCGGCCCCGTCGGGGCGGCGTTTCGCCGGCGCCGCGTGCTGGGCCTGAAACGGCGTCAACCCGTCCGGCGCGTCCGCGCGCGCGAGCGCCGCCAGCCCGGCCTGCGTCGGTTCGCATGTCGCGCGCGCGCCCTTGCCTCGCCAGACCACGAGATCGGCCCGCTCCAGCGCGTCGACGGCGGCGCGCGCGGCGGCGGCGATTCGCACGGAGACGCCGTTGCGCGGCGCGAACACGCTGAGCCGGCCCGCCTCGAACGGATCGGCCACGGCGCGCGCTCCGGCGGTTGCGAGCGCCCGGAGCAGGCGCTGCGATTCGCGGGACAGGCTCGACGACATGGGGCGCTCCATCATTCCTAAAATACGAAAATAATCCTATAAAGCGATCAAGCGAGAGTCAACCGCGCGGCGTCGTCGCGGGGGAGCTGGTTCCAACGTATTGATATGGCGGGCAAGAAAAAGGCGTCGCCGCAAATCGCGACGACGCCCCGACAGAAGGCGGAAAAAGAAGGCTAGGAAGATATTACTTGCGACGACGGCGCTGCTGGCCGAGGCCCATCTCCTTGGCGAGCTGCGAACGCGCTTTCGCGTAGTTCGGCGCGACCATCGGATAGTCGGGCGGCAGGCCCCACTTCTCGCGATACTGTTCCGGAGACAGATTATACTTGGTGCGCAGATGCCGCTTCAGCGACTTGAAGCGCTTGCCGTCCTCCAGGCAGATGATGTAATCGTTGAAGATCGACTTCTTCGGCGGGACGGCCGGCTTCGGCGCCTCCGCCGGCGCGACCGACCCGCCCGAAGTCACGCGCAGCAGGGCGACGTGCACATCATTGATTAGGCCGGGCAACTCATTCGCACTGACACTGTTGTTGCTGACATACGCGGAAACGATGTCCGCCGCGAGCTCTATATAGTTCGCCGACGTTGCTGGGTCTGCCATTTCTAATGCTCCCGATCTCGATATCTTTTCGCCTGGTTCGCCGCTTATTTTTATGTTTTCGGGCTGCGTTTAGTGAGTGCGGCGCAACACGGTCGGCTATCCAAGAAAAGCACGTTCCGTTTACAAGAGTTTTTTCGTGCGGGCAAGTTGATCTTCGTCGAGGGGTGGCAAAAACAGTCTCTTTGCGGCGAGCGATCTCGAAAATTTGCAATCCCGCAAAATCTTCGAAGAGAACAAATCATGAATATTTATGATTTGGCGCCAAAAAACGGGGCAGATAAAAGAATCGCCCGCATCACACGAGGCATCCGATGGCCGAACCCGTTGCGCCCTGCATCGCGCCTCGCCCCGCGCGCTCCGTCACGCACGGCGTCGTGCGCGTCGACGACTACGCCTGGCTGAGGGCCGGGAACTGGCGCGAGGTGCTGCGCGATCCCGCCACGCTCGCGCCCGACATCCGCGCCGCGCTCGAGGCGGAAAACGCCTATTGCGCAGCCACGCTCGCGCCGCTCGAGCCGCTGCGCGGCGCGTTGCTGGGCGAGATGCGCGGCCGCATCAAGGAGGACGAGGCGGCGCCGCCCGCGCCCGACGGGCCCTTCGCCTACTATGTGCGCCATCGCGTCGGCGGCCAGCATCCGATCTTCTGCCGCAAATCGGGGAGCGGAACGGGCGAAGCCGTGATGCTCGACGCGGACGCGCTGTCGCGCGGAAAGCCCTTCTTCCAGATCGGCGGCGCCGCCCATTCGCCCGACCATGCGCGTCTCGCCTGGTCGAGCGACGAGGCGGGATCGGAATATTTCACTATCCGCGTGCGCGACCTCGCCACGGGCGCCGATCTCGACGACCGCGTCGAGCGCGCCGAGGGCCATGTCGTCTGGACGGCCGACGCATCGTCCTTCTACTACGTCGCGCTCGACGACAATCATCGTCCCTACCGCGTGCTGCGCCATCGCGTGGGAACCGATCAGACCTGCGACGAATGTGTGTTCGAGGAGAACGATCCGCGCTGGTTCATGTCGGTCGAGCGCACGCGCTCGCGCCGCTTCGCCGTGGTCGCGCTGCACGACCATGATTCGGCCGAGGCGCATCTGCTCGATCTCGACGATCCGAATGCGCGCCCGCGCCTCGTGCGCGCCCGCGCGCCGGGCCTGCGCTACGACGTCGAACATCACGGCGAGCGCCTGATCATCCGCACCAATGCGGACGGCGCGGAGGACTTCAAGCTCGTCGAGGCGCCGCTCGCCGCGCCCGATCGGTGGCGCGATCTGGCGCCCTATTGCGCCGGTCGCATGATCGTCGACGTCGCGGTGTTCGCCGACAGGATCGTGCGGCTGGAGCGCGTCGACGCGCTGCCGCGCATCGTGATCGGAGATCTGTCGGGCGGCGAAGATCACGTCATCGCCTTCGACGAGGAGGCCTATGCGCTCGGCTTCGAGCGCATGCTCGAATTCGATACGCAGACGCTGCGGTTTTCGTATTCCTCGATGACGCGCCCGCGCGAGATCTGGGATTACGACATGCGCACGCGCGCCCGCGCGTTGTTGCAGCGGCAGGAGATTCCCTCCGGGCACGACCCCGCGCGTTATGTTTCGCGTCGCCTGTTCGCGACCGCGCCCGACGGCGCGCGCGTGCCGGTGTCGCTGATCCATCTCGCCGAGATGCCGCTCGACGGCCTGTCGCCGACGCTGCTCTATGGCTACGGCGCCTATGGCCATTCCATTCCGGCGGCCTTCTCGTCCTCGCGCCTGTCGCTCGTCGATCGCGGCTTCGTCTACGCCATCGCCCATGTGCGCGGCGGGACGGATATGGGCTGGCGCTGGTACGAGGACGGCAAGCTCGCCAACAAGCCGAACACATTCGGCGATTTCATCGCCGTCGCTCGCCATCTCGTCGCCGAGGGGCTGACGAGCGAGGGCCGCATCGTCGCGCAGGGCGGCAGCGCCGGCGGCATGCTGATGGGCGCCGTCGCCAATCTCGCGCCCGAACTCTTCGCCGGAATCGTCGCCGACGTTCCCTTCGTCGACGTGGTGACGACGATGCTGGACGAGGAGTTGCCGCTGACGCCGCCGGAATGGCTGGAGTGGGGCGATCCCATTCGCGACGAGGCGGCCTTCCGCCGCATGCTCGCCTATTCGCCTTACGACAATGTCGGGGCGAAGGCCTATCCGCCGATCCTCGCGCTCGCCGGCCTCACCGATCCGCGCGTGACCTACTGGGAGCCGGCCAAGTGGATCGCGAAACTGCGCGCGACGATGACCGGCGGCGGGCCGGCGCTGCTGCGCGTCAACATGGAGGCCGGGCACGCCGGCGCCTCCGGCCGCTTCGACAGGCTGGAGGAAGTCGCGCTGCAATACGCCTTCGCCATCGCCTGCGCCGAGGGGCGGTTCACGTCTCCCCGATGAAGGCCTTCAGGTCCGCCAGCGTGGCGAAACGCTGGCGCGCCTCGCCGTGCCCGGCCTCGATCGAGCCGTCGGAATACATCACATAGTCGACGCCGCCGGCCTGATAGCGCCCGACGATGCGCGGCGCCGGCTTCGCCGCGGCGTCGGCGGTCGCCGCGCCGGAGAGGCTTTCGGAGAGCCAGTCGACATCCTCGTCCTGCGCCTGCGGCCGCGCCGGTTCGTCGTTCGGCTGCGCGCGCACAGGCGACGAAGCCGGCTCCGGCGGCAGATCGAGTTTCAGCGGCGGGTCGTTCGGGAAGATCTGCGGCGGCGAACGCCAGCTTCCGCGCGTCTCCGCCGCGTTCGTAACCTCGCGCGGCGGATCGAGCGTCGGCGGCGCGACGGCGGCGGGCGCATCGTCGAGCGGCGGCTGCTCGTCCGCCTCCGCGCGTTCCGGCGCGGCGGCGCGCGGCGCGCTGTCGTCGCGCGCCTGCGCCCGCTCCTCGTCCTGCGGCCTCTCGCGTTCGACCTCCTGCGACGTCGAGACGGCGGCCGCCGCCATCGCCGCCAGCGCCGGGGAGGCGGCCGCCGCGCTCGCCGCCGTTCGCGCGCCCGATGGGCCAAGCGCGAGCCGGTCGAGCCGCGCGATCACCGTCGCCAGCGCGATCGTGACGACGCCGCCGCTGATCAGGGATAGGCGCCGGCCGCGACATAGGCCGTGCCGCGCTCCAGCCCGATCAGGTCGACGCTGGCGTAGAGCGACCACGCCCCTGCCGCCAGCAGCGCCAGCCCCAATCCCAGAACCACCGTCCGCATGGTCTCTCCCGGCTCGCATTCCCTTCGTCACAAACAGCATGAGTGCGCAGCCTTCAAGGCGAAAGCCGGGCGCGCCGGTTGCCGCGGGCGCTCGGACCGCTAATTATGGCGGTGACGCGCGGCGCCCCGCGCCGCGGCGCGCCAATACTCGCGTGAGGAGACGCACCGATGACGTTCAGCCTTCCCGATCTGCCCTACGCCCATGACGCGCTCCAGCCCTACATGTCGAAGGAGACGCTGGAATACCATCACGACAAGCATCACCTCGCTTACGTGAACAACGGCAACAACCTGCTCAAGGGCACGGAGTGGGAGGGCAAGTCGCTCGAGGAGATCGTGAAAGGCTCGTTCGGCAAGAACGCCGGCCTCTTCAACAACGCCGGCCAGCACTACAACCACCTGCATTTCTGGAAGTGGATGAAGCCGAATGGCGGCGGCAAGATCCCCGGCGGGCTGGAGAATGCGATCGTCGAGGCCTTCGGCTCCGTCGACAAGATGAAGGAGGACTTCGTCCAGGCCGGCGTCACCCAGTTCGGCTCGGGCTGGTCCTGGCTTCAGGTCAAGGACGGCAAGATCTCCGTGTCCAAGACGCCGAACGGCGAGAGCCCGCTCGTGCATGGCGGCAAGCCGATTCTGGGCTGCGACGTGTGGGAGCACTCCTACTATATCGACTACCGCAATCGCCGGCCCGACTACCTCAAGGCCTTTGTCGATCATCTCGTCAACTGGGAGCATGTCGACGAGATGTATCAGGCCGCGATGAAGTAAGCGGCCGCGCCGCTTTACGTTTCCGCCCATGCGCCCGCCGCGAGTCCTCGTGGCGGGCGTTGTCGTTCGCACATGCGGTAACGTTTTGTTAAGGCGTGCATTGTCGTTCAAATCGCGGCGGCGGTCGAATTCTCGCCGCGTTTGAGGCGCATGGCTCCGCCCGAAATCGAGAAGGGCGGTCATGTCGGGTTCGATGTTTGCGCGACTCGCGCGGTTTGGCGCGGCGGCGGCGGCCGCGTTGGCGCTCGCGGGTTGCGTGACCGCGGGCGAGATGGCGAGCACGGTGACGACCAACGTCGCCTCCGCCGGCGGCCTGTTCTCCGCCCCGCAAGGCGAGCCGCGGCCGATTCCCGTCTTCGTCGCCTCCACCCGCAAGGGCGAGGAGGGGGCGAGCGCCGACGCCATCGGCCCGGCGCGCTATTCCCTCGCCATCGTCACCGCGCCGCCCGGCCATGCCGCCGGCGTGATCGAGCGCCAGACCTTCGGCGCGCCCGATCCGCGCCGCCATTTCGCGCTGCGCCAGCGCAAATCGCTCGACGAACAGGACTTCGCGCAGACCGTCGCCACGCATCTGTCCGGCCGCGTCGGCGCCAGCCGCGACGTGCTCGTCTTCGTCCACGGCTTCAACAACTCCGTCGGCGAGGCGCGCATGCGCCTCGCGCAGATCGTCGCGGATTCGCGCTTTTCCGGCGTGCCGGTGCTGTTCACCTGGCCCTCGCGCCAGACGCTGCTCGCCTACGGCTCGGACCGTGAGAGCGCCACCGCCTCGCGCGACGCGCTGGAGAAGCTGCTCGCCGAGCTGTCGCGCACGCCCGGCGTCGGCCGCGTGCATGTGCTCGCCCATTCCATGGGGACGTGGCTCGCCATGGAGGCGCTGCGCCAGAACGCCATCGCCGGCCGGCCGACGCTCGACGGGCGCCTCGGCGAGGTGATGCTCGCCGCCCCCGATCTCGATCTCGGCGTGTTCGAGCAGCAGATGGCGCGCCTGCCGGGCGCGCGCGTCTCCGTCTTCGCCACCACCAACGACCGCGCGCTGTCGATCTCCTCGACCCTCGCCGGCGACCGCATCCGCCTCGGCAGCGTCGATGCGCGCGACGAGAAGACCCGCGCCGCGTTGCAGAAGCTTGGCGTCAACGTCTACGACATCACCGCCGAAGCCTCCGGCGTCATCCGCCACGGCGCCTTCGCCGAGGCGCCCGGCGTCGTCGCCTCGATCGGCGCGCGCCTCGCCGAGCCGCGCGTCGAGGATCGCGCGCAGGCCGTTCTGGGCGAGCGCCCGGCCCCGATCGAGGCCAGACCGCAGATCGCCGCCGAGCCGCTGCCGCCGCCGGTCGCCGCCAGCGCTGTTCCGACGCTCTGACCTTGCCGCGCGGACGCCTCGACGCCACTTGAGGGGCGAGGAGCCCGAGATGGACAAGACCTTTCCCTTCGCATTGAGCGACGCCGAATGGCGCGCGAAGCTTAGCCCCGAGCAATACGACGTGATGCGCGGCCACGGCACCGAGCGGCCGGGCTCCTGCGCGCTGCTCTCCGAAAAGCGCGCCGGAACCTTCTCCTGCGCCGGTTGCGGGCAGGAGCTGTTCGTCGCCAAGACGAAGTTCGAGAGCGGCACCGGCTGGCCGAGCTTCACCGACCCGGCGCCCGGCGCCGTCGAGACGACGACGGATCGCAGCTGGGGCATGACGCGCACGGAAGTGCATTGCGCCAATTGCGGCAGCCATCTCGGCCACGTCTTCCCCGACGGCCCGCCGCCGACGGGCCTGCGCTACTGCATCAACGGCGTGGCGCTGGATTTTCGGGCCGCGTGACGGTGCGCGAGCCTCCGGCTCGCATTCTCGCTGGCAATCCTGCCGTCATTGCGAGCGAAGCGAAGCAATCCAGCCTGCGGGCGGGATGGATTGCTTCGTCGCTTCGCTCCTCGCAATGACGGAGCGCCCTCACTCCGCCGCCGCCTGGGCGATCGCCGCGCCGGGCGTGTGACTCGCGCAGGTTTCGTTTGATCCCATGCGAGCCGGAGGCTCGCAAACCCTACTCCGCCGCCTGCGTCTGCGCGTAGCCGAGACGCTTGTTGAGATCGTCGAGCAGGTTCGCCGCCGCTTCCGCGATCACCGTGCCGGGCGGGAAGATCGCGCTCGCGCCGGCCGCAAACACCTCGGCGAAATCCTGCGGCGGGATGACGCCGCCGACGACGATCATGATGTCGCCGCGCCCCTGCGCCTCGAGCGCCTTGCGCACCTCGGGCACGAGCGTCAGATGGCCGGCGGCCAGCGACGACACGCCGATGATGTGCACGTCGTTCTCGACCGCCTGCCGCGCCGCTTCCTCGGGCGTCGCGAACAGCGGCCCGATGTCGACGTCGAAGCCGAGATCGGCGAAGGCCGAGGCGATCACCTTCTGGCCGCGGTCGTGGCCGTCCTGGCCCACCTTGGCGACGAGGATGCGCGGGCGCCGCCCGTCCGCCTCCTCGAAGGCCGCCGTCATCGCCTGCACGCGGCGCACGAGCTGGTTGTTCACGCCGGCCTCCCGCTTGTAGACGCCCGAGATGGTGCGGATCTCGGCGCGATGGCGCCCGAACACCTTTTCGAGCGCGTCCGAAATCTCGCCGACCGTCGCCTTCGCCCGCGCCGCGTCGATGGCGAGCGCGAGCAGATTGCCCTTGCCGCGCGCGCCCTCGGTCAGCGCGGTCAGCGCCGCTTCGACGGCCTTCGGGTCGCGCTCTGCGCGCAGACGCTTCAGCTTGTCGATCTGCTGCGCGCGCACGGCCGCGTTGTCGACCTTCAGCACGTCGATCGGCTTCTCGCTGTCGGGCTTGAACTTGTTGACGCCGATGACCTACTGCACGCCCGAGTCAATGCGCGCCTGCGTGCGCGCGGCCGCCTCCTCGATGCGCAGCTTCGGAATGCCGGCCTCGATGGCCTTGGCCATGCCGCCGAGCGTCTCGACCTCCTGAATGTGCTCCCACGCCTTCTGCGCCAGCTCAGCGGTGAGCCGCTCGACATAGAAGGAGCCGCCCCACGGGTCGATGATGCGCGTCGTGCCGCTCTCCTGTTGCAGGAAGAGCTGCGTGTTGCGGGCGATGCGCGCCGAGAAGTCGGTCGGCAGCGCCAGCGCCTCGTCGAGCGCGTTGGTGTGCAGCGATTGCGTGTGGCCCTGCGTGGCCGCCATCGCCTCGATCTGCGTGCGGATGACGTTGTTGAACACGTCCTGCGCGGTGAGCGACCAGCCGCTCGTCTGCGAATGCGTGCGCAGCGGCAGGCTCTTGGCGCTCTTCGGGTCGAAGCCCTTCACGAGCTTGGCCCACAGCAGGCGCGCGGCGCGCAGCTTGGCCACCTCCATGAAGAAGTTCATGCCGATCGCCCAGAAGAAGGACAGGCGCGGGGCGAACTTGTCGACGTCGAGCCCGGCGGCGATGCCGGCGCGCAGATACTCGACGCCGTCGGCCAGCGTGTAGGCGAGTTCGAGATCCTGCGTCGCGCCCGCCTCCTGCATGTGATAGCCGGAGATCGAGATCGAGTTGAACTTCGGCATGTGCTGCGAGGTGAAGCCGAAGATGTCCGAGATGATGCGCATCGAGGCGACGGGCGGATAGATGTAGGTGTTGCGCACCATGAATTCTTTGAGGATGTCGTTCTGGATCGTGCCGGAGAGTTTTTCCGGCGGCACGCCCTGCTCCTCGGCTGCGACGATGTAGAGCGCCAGGATCGGCAGCACCGCGCCGTTCATCGTCATCGACACCGACATCTGGTCGAGCGGAATGCCTGAGAACAGCGTCCGCATGTCGTAGATGGAGTCGATGGCGACGCCAGCCATGCCGACGTCGCCGGCGACGCGCGGATGATCGGAATCGTAGCCGCGATGCGTCGCCAGATCGAAGGCGACCGACAGGCCCTTCTGCCCCGCTGCGAGGTTGCGCCGGTAGAACGCGTTGGAGTCCTCGGCGGTGGAGAAGCCCGCGTATTGGCGCACCGTCCAGGGCTGGTTGACATACATCGTCGGGTAGGGGCCGCGCAGATAGGGCGCGGCGCCCGGATGGCTGTCGATCCAGTCGAGCCCGGCCAGATCCTCCGGCCCGTAGACCGGCTTCACGTCGATGCCCTCCGGCGTCGTCCACGGCTCGGCGGCGACGGCCGGAGCGGGCGTCGCGGCGTGGGCGAAGGGGGTCTCGGCGAATTTCGGCAGGCGGGACATGATCGGCGTGTCTCCGAAGGGGCGGCCCGAGTCTATCCCCCCGGCCGGGCTGCGCCAATCGCGCCCTTCGACGAAAGGCGGCTATTCCAGATCCTCCTGCGCGATCCGCGGCGCGACGTGGATGTCGATCGTCTCCAGCGGCCCGGGGCCGAGGTTGACGAATTTATGCGGAACGCCGGCCGGGCCGAACACGATCTGCCCCTCCTGCGCCTCGATCCGGCGCTCGCCGACCGTGAACAGCGCGCGGCCGCGGCGAATGACGAAAATCTCGTCGTAGGGGTGGCGATGCAGCTTCGGCCCGGCGCCGATCTCGTCGGTCGAATAGAAGATCACGGAGGTCTGCGCGCCGAAGACGTCGCCGTCGAACCGCCCGCGCCACAGCTCCGCCGTCTCGTGGCCAGGGCGCGACCATTGCGCGCGGTCGAGCACGCGAATGCGGTCCTCCGGCATTGGCCCCTCCCTCAGCGTTCGCGCACGCTCGACAGCACGAACATGCTGCGCGTCGCCGCGACGCCCGCGACGGTCTGCACCTGATCGAGCATGATCGCGGAATAATGCGGCATGTCGCGGGCGGCGAGTTCGATCATCACGTCGAAATCGCCGGAGAGGATCCACACGCCGGCGACGCCCTCCGCCGCCGAGAGGCTGCGCGCGACCTCGACCGCCGGCACGGAGGGCTGGCGCTGCACGGCGACGAAGGCGCGCACGCTCGTCCCCAAGGCTTCGGGGGCGACGCGCGCGTGATAGCCGAGCAGCACGCCGTCCGCCTCCAGCCGGCGGATCCGCCGCGAAATGGCGGAGTGCGACAGGGGCACCCGCTCGGCCAGTTCGAGATTGGTGAGCCGCGCGTCTGCGCTGAGGTGCGCGACGATCTGGCGGTCGAGGTCGTCGAGGTCCGGCCCCATCGCGCAAATCCTTTTCGCCGGCGCCGTAGGCGCGCTGCAGTTTCGCGATGAATTTGCTTCGATGCTGCAAGAAATGCAAATCACGCGAAATTCAACTGCTTACATCGCCAAAATATTGCGAAGCATCCGGGTTTGGCACACTCCGCCTCCGGGTCAGGAAACAGCCCTCGGGAGGCGAGGTCATGTCCAAGGATTTCCGCGAAACCGAGCTCGCCGGCCATCGCCTCAGCGAGGAAACGCTGATGCTGGGCTACGGCTACGATCCTGCGCTGTCGGAAGGCTCGGTCAAGCAGCCTGTCTTTCTCACCTCCACCTTCTGCTTCCCGTCCGCCGATGCAGGGCGGGAATTCTTCGACATCGTGTCGGGCCGTTCCAAGACGGCGCGCAACGACGCCGACGGCGGCCTCGTCTACTCACGTTTCAATCATCCAAACGCGCAGATCGTCGAGGAGCGCCTCGCGATCTACGAGGGCGCGGATGCGGGCGCGGTCTTCTCGAGCGGCATGGCGGCCATCGCCACCGCAGTGCTTGCCCATTGCTCGCCGGGCGACGCCATTCTCTACAGCCAGCCGCTCTACGGCGGCACGGATTCGCTGTTCAAGAAAGTGCTCTCGCGCTTCGGCGTGACGGCGCTGCCGCTCGCCGACGCGACGGACGGCGCGGCGATGCGGCGCGACGGCGAGGCGGCGCGCGCCAAGGGCCGCGTCGCGATGATCTTCCTCGAGACGCCCTCGAACCCGCTCGCCTCGCTCTGCGACATCCGCCTCGCGGCGGAAGTGGCGACCGACATCGGCCGCGCGCAGGGCCACCGCCCGCTCGTCGCCGTCGACAACACGCTGCTCGGCCCCGTCTTCCAGAGCGCCATCCGCGCCGGCGCGGACCTGTCGCTCTACTCGCTGACGAAATATGTCGGCGGCCACAGCGATCTCGTCGCCGGCGCCGTGCTCGGCAAGCGCGAGGCGGTCGCGCCGATCCGCATGCTCCGCGCGCTGCTCGGCGGCAATCTCGATCCCAACTCCTGCTGGATGCTCGCCCGCTCGCTGGAGACGGTGGCGCTGCGCATGCGCCGGGCCTCCGACAACGCCGTGCGCGTCGCCGAATTTCTGGCCTCGCACCCGAAGGTGAAGGCCGTGCATTTCCCCACGATGGCCAAGCCGGGAAGCGCGCAGGCGCAGATCTATGCGCGGCAATGCACGGGGCCGGGATCGCTGATGTCCTTCGACGTCGGCGACCGCGCCAGCGCCTTCCGCGTGCTCGACCGGCTGAAGATCGTGAAGCTCGCCGTCAGCCTCGGCGGCACCGAGTCGCTGATCTGCCATCCCGCGACGACCGTTCATTCCGGCGTCGCGGAAGCCGAGCGCCTCGCCATCGGCGTCACCGAGGGGCTGGTGCGCCTGTCGGTCGGCATCGAGCATGTCGACGACCTGATCGCCGACTTCCGTCAGGCGCTGGCCTGACGCGCCACGCGACCCGGCCGTCATTGCGAGCGAAGCGAAGCAATCCAGTCTGCGGGGAAGCTGGATTGCTTCGTCGCTCCGCTCCTCGCAATGACGGGATGGTTCGGCCAGCTCTCATTCCAAGTCGAGTAACGGCGACATTGTAACCGCGCGGCGCCGCAGTTGGACCGCGAGCCTCCGGCTCGCACGCCTCGCAACGCCCTCCCATCTTTCGCCATCATCGCGCCCGCGTGCCGCCGCGGCACGCCCGAACCGCCGCCGCTTTCGCGGCCGAGGCTTCGCGCAGTCGCACGGGGAGACTGCGCATGACACGGGGAAATATCTGGCGCGCCGCATTGCTGGCGGGCGCAATGAGCATTGGCATGTCGGCCGCCGCCAGCGCGCGGCCGGTGGTGGAGGTCGCCTTCGTGCTCGACACCACGGGCTCGATGGCGAGCCTGATCGAAGGCGCCAAGCGCAAGATCTGGTCGATCGCCACCTCGATCGTCGACGCCAATCCCGACGCCGAGGTGCGCATGGCCCTCGTCGCCTACCGCGACATCGGCGATGAATACGTGACGAAGAGCTTCGACCTGACGACCGACATCCAGGAGATCTACGGCCACCTTCTGCAACTGAAGGCGAATGGCGGCGGGGACTGGCCCGAATCCGTCAACGAGGCGCTCGACAAGGCGGTGACCGGCCTTGGCTGGTCGCAGGGGCCCGCGAGCGACCGCATTCTCTTCCTCGTCGGCGATGCGCCGCCGCACATGGACTACAAGCAGGACCGCAAATATCAGGAGATCGTCGCCGACGCGCGCTCGCGCGGCCTGATCGTCAACGCCGTGCAGGCGGGCGAGGCGCGCGACACCGCGCGCGTGTGGCGCGACATCGCCCAGCAGGGCGGCGGGCGCTACATCCCGATCCCGCAGGACGGCGGCAAGGTCGTGATCATCGACACGCCCTACGACGAGGAAATCATCATCCTGCAGGAGCGCATCAACGGCACGATCCTGCCGTATGGCGACCGCAGCCGGCAGGACTCGGTGCGCAAGAAGGCCGAGCAGATAAAGGCCGCGCCGAAGGCCGCCGCATCCGACCTCGCCGGCTACGTCAACCGCGTCGGCAAGGGCCGCGACGCCGTGACCGGCGAGGGCGATCTCGTCGCCGACGTGAAGCAGGGCCGCCGCAAGCTCGACAGCGTGCCGGAGGCCGAACTGCCCGATCCCGTGCGCGCGTTGCCGCCGGCCGAGCGGCAGGCCTATCTCGACAAGGCGGACGTCGAACGCGCCGCGCTCGGCAAGCAGATGGGCGATCTCGTCGCCAGGCGCGACGCCTATGTGAAGGAGAAGCAGGCCGCCGCCGCGAAGACCGCCGGCGCGCCGAAGGACGCTTTCGACGCCGTCGTCAGCGAGACGCTGCGCGCGCAGATCCGCAACAAGTGACGACGCCGTCCTCGACGAGCGCGGCCGCCCGCTGGCGGCCGTTGCGCCGCTTCATCCTGTGGGAGCGCGCGCTCGGCCGCCGCGCCGCGCGTCGCCCCTCGACGGCGCTCGCCTACGAGTTCTTCCGTTTCGGCGTGAAGATGGGATGGGCGTGCCTGTTCGGCGCGATCATGCTGGCGCTGATCCTCGTCACCGCATGGCTCTATCCGAAGGACGCGCTGCTCGCGCGTTATGATTTTCTCACCATCGCCGCCGCGCTGACGCAGATCGCGATGCTGCGCTTCGGGCTCGAGACGTGGGAGGAGGCGAAGGTCATCGCGCTCTTTCACGTCGTCGGCACGGCGATGGAGATTTTCAAGACGGGCGCGGGATCGTGGATTTATCCCGAACCGGCGCTGCTGCGCATCGAGGGCGTGCCGCTGTTCACCGGCTTCATGTATGCGGCGGTCGGCAGTTTCATCGCGCGCGTGTGGCGGCTCTGCGATTTCCGCTTCTCGCATCATCCGCCGATATGGGCGACGATGGCGCTCGCAGTCGCCATCTACGTCAATTTCTTCGCCCACCACTTCGTCGCCGACATGCGCCTCGCGCTGTTCGGCGCGACCGCGCTCGTATTCGGCCGCACCGTGATCTGGTTTCGCGTCTGGAAGGAGCATCGGCCGATGCCGCTGCTCGCCGCCGCCTTCCTCACCGCGCTGTTTGTCTGGATCGCTGAGAACATCGGCACGTTGACGAGGACGTGGATCTATCCCCACCAGGTCAAGGCGTGGTCGCTCGTCGGCTTCGGCAAGCTCGGCGCCTGGTTCCTGCTGCTCGTCATCAGCTACGCGATGGTGGCGATGGTGGCGCGCCCCGTCGCTTGGCGAAGCGCCGCGCGCGTTCCCGAAGGCGCGAAGGCGGCGTGACTCTGGATTGCTTCGCTTCGTTCGCAATGACGAGGAGGGGGAGCCTGTCCGGCCGTCATTGCGAGGAGCGCAGCGACAAGGCGAGCGCGCGTCCCGGCCGTCATTGCGAGGAGCGTAGCGACGAAGCAATCCACCCTGCTCTGGTGCCGGATTGCTTCGCTTCGCTCGCAATGACGGGAGGGGGAGCCTGTCCGGCCGCGCTCACGCCTTCGCCAGCGCGTCCTTCAGCGTCGCCAGCACGTCGGCGCCGGCGAAGACGTAGCCGGCGACGCCGGCCTCCTTCAGCGCGGCCTCGAGATCGCCGGGCCGGCCGGCGAGCCACACCGTCGCGCCCGCCGCCGTCAGCGCGCGCGCGGCGGCGGCGGCCTGTTCGGCGTAGACGGCGTCGGACGAGCACAGGCACGCGAGCCGCCCGCCGCTGGCGCGGAAGGCGGCGACCATCGCCGCTTCGTCGGCGAAGCCGTCATTGCCCGGCGCGGCGATCCCGCCGGCCTCGAAGAAATTCTTGGCGAAGGTCGCGCGCGCGGTGAAGGCGGCGACGGGGCCGAGATTGGCCAGAAACACCGTCGGCCGCGCCGGCCGGGCGTCGGCCGCCTCGCGCAGCGCCTCGAACGGCTCGGCGTCGCGCAGCGAGGGCAGGGCGGCGACCGCGATCGCAGGCGGGGTCGAGGCGCCGGCGAGGTCGGCGAGCTTCGCGCCCGCCAGCGCGCCCGCGCGCATCGCCGAGAAGGCCGCGCCGTCGCCCGCCGCCGGCAGGGCGAGCGGGTGATTGGCGCCCTCGCGCGCCGGCATGGCCGGATGCAGCGCCTCCACCGGCGCCTCGCTCACATTCGGGAATTCGCTCGCCCCGGTGATCGGGATCTTGCGCCGCGCGATCGCTTTCGCGCGCTCGCCGGCCACGGCGGCGACGAGCGCCTGCGGCGCGCCCTTCTCCAGCGCGGCGATCAGCCCGCCCTCGCGCTCCACTTGCTGGAACACGCCCCACGCCTTCTCGCACAGCGCTTCGGTGAGGGTGGCGAGCCCGCCCGCGCCCGCCGCCGGATCGACGACGCGGGCGAGGTTCGATTCTTCGAGCAGGATGAGCTGCGTGTTGCGCGCCATGCGCCGCGCGTGCGCGTCCGGCAGGCCGAGCGCGGCGGTGAAAGGCAGCACGGTGACGGCGTCGGCGCCGCCGAGCCCGGCGGAAAACACCGCGACGGTGGCGCGCAGCAGGTTCACCCACGGGTCGCGCTTCGTCGTCATCCGCCAGGCCGTCTCGGCGTTGAGGCGCAACGGCTTGGCCGCAAGGCCGGCGGCCTCCTCGACGCGCGCCCACAGCCGGCGCAGCGCGCGGAACTTGGCGAGCGAGAGGAATTCGTCCGCGTCGGCGACGAGCAGGAAGGCGAGGTCGTCGCGCGCCGCCTCGAGCGATACGCCATTGGCTTCGAGCAGGCGCAGCGTCTCGACGGCGGCGGCCAGCGTCAGGCCGAGCTCCTGCGCCTCGCTCGCGCCGGCCTCGTGCCACGCGCGGCCGTCGGCGAGGAAGGCGCGGCCCCTGAAGCCCTGCGCCGCAAGGCCCTTCGAGGTGTCGGCCATCGCCCGGCCGAGGCCGGCGCGGTCCGGCGTCACGCGGCCGGTGCGGGCGAGCTGGGTCAGCGGGTCGCCGCCGAAGTCGATCGTGAGCGAGGCGGGGTCGAGCTTGCGACGCTCGACGAGGGCGGCGAACAGCGCCGCGACGCGCCGGCCGGCGTCTCCCGCCTCCAGGCGGATCGGAACGAGGTCGAGCATGACGCCCTCGAGCGCGCGATCGAGCTGGTCCAGCGTGTCGGCGACGAGGCCATAGCCGCGCGCGGTCTGCGCGCCGGCGAAAACGAGCGTCAGCCCGCTCGCCCCGCCCTCGAGGTCGGCCAGCGCCAGCGCGTTGGCCTCGGCGGGCGAGGGATGGTCGACGCGCTGGCTGACGGCCCACGCCCCGGACGCTCCGCGCGCCACCAGCCGGTCGGCCCGCGCCGGCCTGTAGAGCGGCTCGATGGCGAGCCCGTCGGCTGTGCGGCCGACCAGCCGGTCGAACGACCCGCCTTTCAGCGCCGCCTCGACCAGTTTGCGCCACTGCTCGTCGGTCGTCGCCGGAAAGGTCTGGGCGAGGGCGAGGTCGGCGAGCAGGGTCATCGGCGGTCTCCGGGGCAACGGCACGGCTTTTAGGCCAAGAAATTCGGGGGCGCCACGCTTCCTTCGGCGAGGGGCGCTCGGCGGCCGGGAGGGGTGCGTCCGTATGTCCGCCCCCGCACTGCTCGCGCCGGAGCTGGCTTTGTTGTCTTCTAGGCGGTATCCGGCGGGGTGGATTCACATTCGGAACAGGAGGATTGGGATGAAGATCTCGAGGAGATTGCTCGTGGCGGTGGGCGCCGCGCTGATGTGCGCCGGCCCGGCGTTCGCGCAATGGCCGCCTCCGCCGCCGCCCTTCGTGACCAACCCGGCGGTCAACCCGCCGATGGCGCAGCCGCAGGCCAAGGCCGCCGCCGAACAGCGCGCGGTGATCGTCAAGCAGAGCCGGCAGGCGCGTCGCGATCACGAGCGCGCGATGAAGGCCGCCCGTCACGCGCACGCCAATGCGTGCCATCGCGAGGCGGATTCCCGCAAGCTGCGCGGCAAGGAGCGCCGCCGCTTCGTCGCCTATTGCCGGACGCACTGAAGCCGGGGAACGCCCTCGCGGCCGGATGACATGAAAACGGCGAGCCGTCAGGCTCGCCGTGGTGGTTCGTCGCGTGGGCGGCTCCGCGCCGCCCGGCTCAGGCGAACTGGCCGAGGCCCGGCACCGAGGCGGCGACCTGACCGACGACGTCCTCGCCCACCTTCTCGCGGGCGAAGGCGAACAGCTCCTTGCCGACGGTCTGCATCTCGAGCATGCCGAGACCGGCCGAGGAGAGCTGGCTGGCGAGGCCCATCAGGCCGCCGCCGCCCATCATGCCGGCGACCGCGCCCATCAGCCCGCCGCCGGCGGCGCCCGCGTTCTCGGCGATCGCCTCTTCCGCGCCGGGCAGGCCGGCGATCAGCTGCGCCGTCTCGGGCGCGTCCGACTCCTTGCGCAGGAAGCCGAGAATGATGCCGACCGCCTTCTGCGCGGTGGCGGCGTCGAGATTGGCGGCTGCGGCGACGCGCTGGATCAGTTCGTCCATGAAATTTTGCCCTCTGGCGGAACGCGCGACAGGCGCGTCGGCGCCCCTATGTCGTCTCCCGTTCCGACAAATGCAAGGCGCCCGCGCGGTCGCGGAGAAGGACGCCGCGCGCGCCCTGCGCTGGCCTCGCCTGCCGCGCCGCGCTATAGCGGGCGGGACATCCCGCATCCGTGCGGGCGCACGAGCTCCGGGACGACACATGGCCGATCCGCGCACCGAACCTGGTAAGATTCTCGTCGGCAAGGCCGAAAGCTACGAATATTTGACGCTCGCCCTCGGCAATCGCCACGGCCTCGTCACCGGTGCCACCGGCACCGGCAAGACGGTGACGTTGCAGACGCTCGCGGAAGGTTTCTCCAACGCCGGCGTGCCGGTGTTCGCCGCCGACGTGAAGGGCGATCTGGCGGGCCTAGCCGCGCAGGGCGACTCCAAGCCGCCCTTCCTCAAGCGGGCGCAGGAGATCGGCCTCGAATATTACGCCGACAGGTTCCCGGTCGTGTTCTGGGATCTGTTCGGCGAGCAGGGCCACCCCGTGCGCGCCACCATCTCCGAGATGGGGCCGCTGCTCACCGCCCGCCTGCTCGAACTGAACGACGTGCAGGAGGGCGTGCTCAACATCGTCTTCCGCATCGCCGACGAGCACGGCCTGCTGCTGCTCGACCTGAAGGATCTGCGCCAGCTCCTGCAATATGTCGCCGACAACGCGGCAAAGCTGACGACGCAGTACGGCAACGTCGCGCCCGCCACCATCGGCGCGATCCAGCGCGCGCTGCTGGTGTTGGAGAATCAGGGCGCCGCGAATTTCTTCGCCGAGCCGGCGCTCGACCTCAACGACTTCCTGCGGGTCGACCGCGAGGGGCGCGGAATCGTCAACATCCTCGCCGCCGACCGGCTGATGCGCAGCCCGCGCCTCTATGCGACCTTCCTGTTGTGGATGCTGTCGGAGCTGTTCGAGACGCTGCCGGAAGTCGGCGATCCGCAAAAGCCCAAGCTCGTCTTCTTCTTCGACGAGGCGCATCTTCTGTTCGACAACGCGCCGAAGGCGCTGATGGACGCCATCGAGCAGGTCGTCCGCCTCATCCGCTCGAAGGGCGTCGGCGTCTATTTCGTCACGCAGAACCCGCTCGACGTGCCGGAGACGGTGCTCGGCCAGCTCGGCAACCGCGTGCAGCACGCGCTGCGCGCCTTCACCCCGCGCGATCAGCGCGCCGTGCGCGCGGCGGCCGAGACGTTCCGCCAGAATCCGAAATTCGACACCGCGACCGTGATCACGCAACTCGCCGTCGGCGAGGCGCTGGTCTCCATGCTCGAGGGCAAGGGCACGCCGCAGATCGTGCAGCGCACGCTGATCGCGCCGCCCTCCTCGCGCGTCGGGCCGATCACCCCGCAGGAGCGCGCCGCCGTGATGGGGGCCAGCGCGCTGAAAGGCAAATACGACACGCTGGTCGATCGCGAATCGGCTTTCGAGGTGCTGAAGGCGCGCGCCGGCCGCTGGGTCGATCCGGCGGACAAGCCGGCGACCGAGGCCGACGCGTCGGCCGGCGGCATCTTCGATAAGATCAAGGATGTCGCGGGCGACTATCTCGGCGGCAATGACGGCGGACCGGGCAAGGGCCGCTCCCGCATGTCGGCCACGGAGATGGCCATGCGCTCGGCCGTGCAGTCCGTCGCCCGCACGGTCGGCACGCAGATCGCGCGCGCCGTGCTGCGCGGCGCCCTCGGCGGCATTCTCGGCGGCCGTCGCTGAGCGACGTTTCGGATTGAACAGCGCCGGCGCGCCCGCGCCGCGCGCCGCTATCGCAAGGAGTGATCCATGGCCGGCATCGACACCGTGCTCGCCCGTCTCGACGCCAATCGCGACGCCGCTTTGCAGCGCCTGTTCGACTTCCTGCGCATCCCGTCCATTTCCGCCGACCCGACCTACACGGCCGATTGCCGCCGCGCCGCGGAATGGTGCGCGAACGAACTGAAGGGTCTCGGCTTCGACGCCTCCGTGCGCGACACGATCGGCCATCCGATGGTGCTCGGCCACGCCAGGGCCAAGCGTCGCGATGTGCCGCACGTGCTGTTCTACGGCCATTACGACGTGCAGCCGGTCGATCCGTTGGAGCTGTGGACGACGAAGCCCTTCGAGCCGACGCTCGCGAACGGGCCGAACGGTCAGCAGATCGTCGCGCGCGGCGCCTGCGACGACAAGGGCCAGCTCATGACCTTCGTCGAAGCGGTGCGCGCCTTCCGCGAGACCGGCGATCTGCCGTGCGACATCTCGATCCTGTTCGAGGGCGAGGAGGAGTCCGGCTCGCGCTCGCTGCCCGGCTTCATGGCCGACAATGCGAAGGAGCTGAAGGCCGATCTGATGCTGGTGTGCGACACCGGCATGTGGGACGCGCAGACGCCCGCCATCACCACGATGCTGCGCGGCATCCTGCTCGAGGAGATCAGGATCAAGGCCGCCGATCGCGACCTTCATTCGGGCATGTATGGCGGCGCCGCGATCAATCCGATCCGCGTGCTCGCCCGCATCCTGGCCGATCTGCACGACGCCGACGGGCGCGTGCAGGTGAAGGATTTCTACGCCGGCGTCGAGGAGCTGCCGGACGAGGTGGCCGAGCAGTGGCGCAACCTGAAATTCGATTCGGGCGCCTTCCTCGGCGATGTCGGCCTGTCGCAGCCCGCCGGCGAGAAGGGCCGCAGCGTGCTCGAACAGGTGTGGTCGCGCCCGACCTGCGACGTCAACGGAATCGTCGGCGGCTACACGCTCGCCGGCTCCAAGACTGTGTTGCCGGCCGAGGCCAGCGCCAAGATCTCCTTCCGCCTCGTCGGCCGTCAGGACCCGGACGCGATCCGCCGGAATCTGCGCGATTTCGTCGAGGCGCGGCTGCCGGCCGATTGCGAGGTCGAGTACATTCCGCACGGCGGCTCGCCGGCGCTGCAACTGCCCTTCGCCTCGGAGGCGCTGTCGCGCGCCCGCCGCGCGCTGGCGCAGGAGTGGGATCGCGAGCCGGTGATGGCGGGCTGCGGCGGGTCGATCCCGATCGTCGGCGATTTCAAGGCCAAGCTCGGCATGGACGCGCTGCTCGTCGGCTTCGGTCTCGACGACGACAAGGTGCATTCCCCGAACGAAAAGTACGAACTGGCCTCGTTCCAGAAGGGCGCCCGCAGCTGGGCGCGAATTCTGGCCGCGCTGTCGAACTGATTTGACGCTCGCGCGTTGATAACCAGGAGTTTCGCGAACACGACGGGGTGAAGGCATGGCGGCGCGGCGACCGGGGTGGCATTGGTCGACTCTCGCGCCGCCCGCCGCTCTTCTCTTCGTCGTCGTCGCCGCGCTGCTGCGCGGCGGCGCGGCCGACGTTGCGCTCAACGTGCTGCTGGCGCCGGCGCTGCTGGCCGCCGTCTTCGCGTCCGTCCACCACGCCGAAGTGATCGCCCACCGGCTCGGCGAGCCCTACGGCACGCTCGTGCTGACGATGACGATCACCATCATCGAGGTGGCGCTCATCGTCTCGGTTCAACTCGCCGGCGAGGGCGGGGCGACGCTGGCGCGCGACACCGTGTTCTCCGTCATCATGATCGTCTGCAACGGCGTCGTCGGGCTCAGCGTTCTGATCGGCGGGCTGCGTTACGGCGAGCAGGGCTTCCGCATCACCGGCGCGAACGCCTATCTGATCGTGCTCGCCACCATCGCCGCGATGACGCTGGTGCTGCCGAACACGACGGTGACGGAAGCGGGCCCGGTCTATTCCGCCCGCCAGCTCGTGTTCTTCTCCTTCGCGACGCTCGCGCTCTATCTGGTGTTTCTCTACATCCAGACGGTGCGCCATCGCGACTATTTCACGACCATCGACGAGGCGGACGACGGCCGCGAGCCGGCGAGCGGGCAGGCGATGGCGACGGGCGCCGGGCTGCTCGTCGTCGCGCTGGTCGCCGTGGTGGCGATGTCGAAGCAGATGTCGGGACTGCTGGAGGCCGGCTCGCGCCGCTTTGGCTATCCGGAGGCGGTGGTCGGCGCCATCGTCGCGATGATCATCCTGTTGCCGGAGACGGTCGCCGCCCTGCGCGCGGCCAAGCGCGACGAATTGCAGAAGAGCGTCAACCTCGCGCTCGGCTCGACGGTGGCGACCATCGGCCTGACCATCCCCGTGGTCGCGGCGGTGAACGTCTGGATCGGCCACAAGCTGGTGCTGGGGCTGGCGCCCAGCAACGTCGCGTTGCTGGTCGTCACCATGTTCGCGAGCGTGATCACCTTCTCCACCGGGCGCACCAACGTGCTCTACGGCGCCGTGCATCTGGTGTTGTTCGCCGCTTTCGTGTTCCTCGCCTTCGAGCCTTGAGCGGCCTCAGGCGACGTCGCGGAACTCGCCGAGCGCGATGCCGAATTTGCCCGGCCGCTTCCAGCGGATGTGGCCGGCGCGGGTGACGCCCTTGGCGTCGATGCGCAGCGAGAAGCCGGCCGGCAGGATCGACAGCGCCTCGGTCTCGATCAGCGCGCCGTCGTCGGAGATGTTGCGCACCATGCAATCGAGCGTGGTGATCTTGTCCTCGAACAGGATGCGCCCCTTGAACAGGCAGCGCTTGCGCGTCTGGGCGCGGCGTTCGGATGTCGTCGGCGATGTGGTCATGGCGGGCCTCCGGATGAGCCATTCCACGCCGTTCGAATGCGCCCGTCACCCGAAACCAGGAATTAACCTTGAGCGGCGCGGTTAATCGACATCGGCGAGACTCGCGACGACCCGCGCCGGCGGCAGATCCGCGTATTCGTCCGGCTGCCCGGCGCGATTGATCCAGACCGGCCGGAAGCCGAACGCCGCCGCCCCGGCGATGTCCCAGCGGTTTGAGGACTGGAACGAGACCTCGCGCGGGCCGACGCCGAAGCGCGCGCCGACGAGCGCATAGGCGCGCGGATCGGTCTTGAACACGCCTGCCTGCTCGATCGACAGGGCCGCGTCGAGCAGGTCGCCGAGGCGGGAGCTCGAAACGGCGGCCTCCAGCATCGCGGGCGAGCCGTTCGAGAGAATGGCCGTCGCCGCGCCCGCCGCCTTCAGCCGGGCGAGGGCGGGCGCGGCGTCGGCATAGGCGTCGAGCGTGCGATAGGCATCGAGGAGCGCCGTGCGCGTCGCGGGGTCGATCCCGCCGAGCCGCGCGGCGGCGAAGTCCAGCGCGTCCTCGGTGAGACGCCAGAAGTCGCGATGGCGCCCCGCGAGCGAGCGCACCCACGAATATTCGAGCTGCTTGAGGCGCCACAGCTCGGAGAGCCGGTCGGCTCGCTCGCCGAGCCGGCCCCGCTCGCGCGCGGTGGCCGAATGCACGTCGAACAGCGTGCCGTAAGCGTCGAACACATAGACCGCAAACGCCGCCTTGCTCATCTGCGTCCTCCCGCGCGGCGCGGCAGCCTCCCGCGGCGCGCACGCCAGCATTGCCGCCGCGCGATTGACCCGGCCTCGCGCAACCCGTTTCATGTCGCCGAACGTAGGGAGTTTTTCGCACATGGCCGAGCTGTCGCAAACCTGGACCTGGCTGGAGGGCAAGTGGGTCGAGGGCAATCCGCCGATCACCGGCCCGCGCAGCCACGCCTTCTGGCTCGGCACCTCGGTGTTCGACGGAGCGCGCTCGTTCGAGGGCGTCGAGCCCGATCTCGATCGGCATTGCGCCCGCCTCAACCGCTCCGCCGAGGCGCTGCTGCTGAAGCCGACGATGAAGGCCGGCGAGATCGCCGAGATCGCCCGCGAGGGCGTGAAGAAATTCAGGCCCGGAACCGCGATCTATATCCGCCCGATGTATTGGGGCGAGGATGGCGGCGTCGGCCAGGTGGCGGTCGATCCGGAATCGACGCGCTTCCTCGTCTGCCTCTACGAGAGCCCGATGCCCGACCCCGCCAAGGGCGGCGCCTCGGTCACGCTGTCGCCGTTCCGCCGGCCCTCGCTCGAGGTGATGCCGGTCAACGCCAAGGCCGGATGCCTGTATCCCAACAGCGGCCGCGCGCTCGTCGAGGCGCGCGGGCGCGGTTTCGACAATTGCATCATGCTCGACATGATCGGCAACGTCACCGAACTCGCGACCGCGAATGTGTGGCTCGCCAAGAACGGCGTCGTCGCGACGCCCGCGCCAAACGGCGCCTTCCTCAACGGCGTCACGCGCCAGCGCACCATCGCGCTGATGAAGAAGGCCGGAATCGACGTGCGCGAGACGGCGCTGTCCTACAAGGACTTCCTCGAGGCCGACGAGATCTTCACCACCGGCAACGCCTCCAAGGTGATGCCGATCACGAGGATCGACGCGCGCGAATTGCAGCCCGGCCCGATGTTCCGCCGCGCCCGCGAACTCTACTGGGACTTCGCCCACGGCTGAGCCGCGACGCGCCCCGTCATTGCGAGGCGCACGGAAAGGATATCCATCCGTCATTGCGAGGAGCGCAGCGACGAAGCAATCCAGCCTTTGAGCCGGCTGGATCGCTTCGCTTCGCTCGCGATGACGGGGAGGGCGCGTCTGGATCGCTTCGCTTCGCCCGCGATGACGGCGACAGCGTTTCTCGCCGGCGTCGGGAGGCCGCTCCATCCGTCATTGCGAGGAGCGCAGCGACGAAGCAATCCAGCTTTCGGGCAGTCTGGATCGCCTCGCTTCGCTCGCGATGACGGGGAGTGCGCGTCTGGATCGCCTGGCTTCGCCCGCGATGACGGCGACAGCGCGTCTCGCCGGCGTCGTGAGGCCGCTCCATCCGTCATTGCGAGGAGCAAAGCGACGAAGCAAGCCAGCCTTTGAGCCGGCTGGATCGCTTCGCTTCGCTCGCGATGACGGGGAGTGCGCGTCTGGATCGCCTCGCTTCGCCTGCGATGACGGCGAGGGCGCGTCTCGCCGGCGTCGGGAGGCCGCTCCATCCGTCATTGCGAGGAGCGCAGCGACGAAGCAATCCAGGCTTCGGGCAGGCTGGATCGCTTCGCTTCGCTCGCGATGACGGGGAGGGCGCGTCTGGATCGCCTCGCTTCGCCTGCGATGACGGCGGCAGCGCGTCTCGCCGGCGTCGGGAGGCCGCTCCATCCGTCATTGCGAGGAGCGCAGCGACGAAGCAATCCAGGCTTCGGGCAGGCTGGATCGCTTCGCTTCGCTCGCGATGACGGGGAGTACGCCTCTGGATCGCTTCGCTTCATTCGCGATGACGGGGAGGGCGCCTCTGGATCGCCTCGCTCCGCCCTCGATGACCGGGAGTGCGCCTACTCCGTCTTCGTCGGCGTCACGCGCGCAAGACGCACCTTCAGCGCGAGCAGGGCGACGGCGAGCACGGCGACGTAGATCGCCGCGCCGGCGGCGCCGAGGATCGCCAGATCGACCAGCCGCGCCAGCACGCCGAACTGGCGCCCGTACTCCTCGATCGGCGCGCGCGCGAACAGCGCCACGGCGGTCAGCGCGCCGGCGGCGAGCGCTGAAGCGAGCGCGACGCGCGCCAGCGTTCCGTCCGGCTTCATCCAGCCGCGCTTCAGCGCAAGGCCCGTCAGCAGCGCGACGTTGATCCACGCGCCGACGGCGGTCGCCGCCGCCAGCGCCGGCGCGCCATACTGCTTCCAGAACGCGATCTTTAGCGCGACGTTGACGGCCACCGCCAGCAGCGAGACGATCATCGGCGTCATCGTGTCGCCGCGCGCCTGAAAGCTCGCCACCGCGGAGCGGATCAGCAGCACGGCGGGCAGGCCGAGCCCATAGGCCGCGAGCACGGCGGCCGAGGCGAGCGCGTCCGTCTCGGTGAAGGCGCCGTGGCGGAACACCCCGCGCATGATCGCGTCGGGGATCGTCAGGAAGGCGACGAAGAACGGCGCGGCGAGCGCGATCGTCAGCGCCATCGTGCGATTTTGCGCGTGGAAGGCCGCGCCCTCGTCGCCCGCGGCCAGGCGCCGGCTCATCTCGGGCAGCAGCACCGTGCCGGCCGCCACGCCCAGCACGCCGACAGGCAATTGATAGATGCGGTCGGCGTAGTAGATCGAGGAGGGCCCGCCGGTCGGCAGGAAGGAGCCGATGATCGTGTCGGCGAAGATCGCGATCTGCACGCCGGCCGAACCGATGACGGCGGGCGCCAGCACTTTGAAGAAGCGCTTCACCTGCTCGTTCAAGGCCGGCCGCGCCATCGGCGCCAGCGCCCCGATGCGCCGCGCCGCGCCCGTCACCAGCGCCAGCTCCAGCAGTCCCGCGATCAGCACGCCGACGGCCGCCGCGAAGCCCGCATTCGGAAACAGGACGGCGACGGCGAGCGCGGCGATCATCGACAGGTTGAGCAGAACCGGCGCGAAGGCGGCCGCCGCGAAGCGACGATTGGCGTTGAGCACGCCCGAATGCAGCGTCACCAGCGTGACGCAGAGTAGATAGGGAAAGGTGATGCGCGTCAGCGCCACCGTCAGCGCGAATTTCTCCGGCTCGTCGGCGAAGCCCGGCGCGAGCAGCCGCACGAGCTGCGGCGTGAACGCGAGGGCGAGGGCGAGCAGCACGATCTGCGAGATCAGGAGCCAGGCGTTGACATGGCCGGCGAAGCGCCTGGCCGTCTCCGCGCCTTCCTGTTCGAGCGTGCGCGAATAGGTCGGCACGAAGGCCGCGTTGAAGGCGCCTTCGCCGAAGATCGCGCGGAAATGATTGGGCAGGCGGAACGCGACGACGAAGGCGTCCGCGATCAGCCCGGCGCCGAGCACGCGCGCCAGAACGATGTCGCGCGCAAAGCCGGTGGCGCGCGAGAGCAGCGTGAACAGACTGACCGAGAGAAGGTGCTTGAACATGCCCCCTCAGTTCCCCGGCGCGCGCCGGCGCTCCAGCGGCGCCTCCATGCCGACGCGCTCGCCGACGATGTAGAGCGGGCGGCGCTTCACCTCGGAGAAGATGCGTCCGATATAGCCGCCGAGCACGCCGAGCGAGAGAAGCTGCACGCCCGCCAGCATCATCACCGAGATGATGATGGTCGCAAAGCCCGGCGTCGTCGCGCCGACGATGATGTATTCGAGCAGGAAGTAGACCGCCGCGAGCACCGCGAAGGCGGAGATCACGAAGCCGACATAGGTCCACACCTGCAAGGGCAGGCTGGAGAAGGAGGTGAGCCCGTCGAGCGCGAAGCGCGTCAGCTTGCGATAGCTGAATTTCGACACGCCATGCGCGCGGTCCGCCACCTCGAACGGCACGCCGACCGACTTGAAGCCGATCCACGCATACAAGCCCTTCGAGAAGCGCGCGCGTTCGGGCATGGCGTTCAGCGCGTCGATCGCCTTGCGGTCGAGCAGGCGGAAATCGCCCGCGCCCGAGGGCAGCGGCGTTTCGCCGAAGGCTTCGAACAGCTTGTAGAAGCGCTCCGTCAGCGCCCGGCGCAGCGCGCTGTCGGCCGAGCGGTCGATGCGCTGGCCGTAGACGTTCTCGTAACCCTGCCGCCAGAGATCGACGAAACGGGCGATCATCTCCGGCGGATGCTGCAGATCGGCGTCGATGATCACCGCCGCTCGCCCCTTGGCGTGTTCGAGCCCGGCGGCGATGGCGATTTCCTTGCCGAAATTGCGGCTGAGGCTGACCGCGCGAAAGCGCGGATCGCGCGCGTTGAGGTCGCGGATCGCCAGCATCGTGGCGTCGGTCGAGCCGTCGTCGACGAAGATCGCCTCCCATGTCGCGACGATCGGATCGAGCGTGGCGATCAGGCGCGGGGCGAGCTCGGGAATGTTGTCCGCCTCGTTCAGCACCGGCACGATGACGCTCAGCTCCGGCGGCTCGCCGGGGCGCGCGGGCGCGGTCTGGTCCGGCGCCGGGGGCAGGGTCGTCGCGGTCATGCGGCCTCGAAGGGGCTCTGGCGGGATCGCCGGCGGCGAACCTCGACGCGACCCGTCGAATCGCCTTGTAGCGGCGCACGCGCCGGCGAGGCAAGCGAGGCGCCTTCGGCGACGAGCAACGCAGGGCAAGCGAGGCGCCTTCGGCGGCGAGGCAAGCGGCGCGCGGGCGTGCTAAGGCTCGCGCATGTCGCCTCCGCCCCGCTTCCGCTTCGCGCTCTGCGCCGACGATTACGCGCTCTCCCCGGCGGTGAGCCGCGGCATCCGCGAGGCGATCGCCGCCGGGGCCGTGACGGCGACGGGCGCGATGACCAACCGCCCGTCCTGGCCGCAGGCGGCGCGCGAACTTTCGGGGCTCGAGGGGCGCGCGGAGATCGGCCTGCACCTCAATCTCACGCTCGGCGCGCCGCTCGCGCCGATGCCGCGTCTTGCGCCGCACGGCGCGCTGCCGACCATTCGGGAGGTGATCGCCGCCGCGCGCGCCGGGCGCCTGCCGGAGGCGGAGTTGCGCGCCGAGATCGACCGCCAGCTCGACGCCTTCGCGGCCGCCGCCGGCGCGCCGCCCGCCTTCGTCGACGGCCACCAGCACGTCCACGCCCTGCCGGGCGTGCGCGCCCATCTGTTCGATGCGCTGGCCGCGCGCGGCTGGCGGCCGTGGCTGCGCGATTGCGGCGATCGGCCGGGCCGGATCCTGCGCCGTCGCGTCTCGGCCGCCAAGGCGCTGGCGCTCGCTCTGCTGTCGCGCGGCTTTCGCGCCGGGGCCGAGCGGCGCGGCTTCCTCGTCAACGACGGCTTTTCCGGCTTTTCCGGCTTCGACCCCGGCGCCGACTATCCGGCGCAGTTCGCCCGCTATCTCGTCGCGCCGGGCCGGCGCCATCTCGTGATGTGCCATCCCGGCCATGTCGACGACGAACTCGCCGCCGTCGATCCTGTCACCACGAGCCGCGAGCGCGAGCTGGCCTTCTTCCTGTCGCCCGCTTTCGCCGAGGTCTGCGCCCGCGCCGGCGCCGCTCCCGTGCAATTCTCGCCGATATCTTCAAGGTTAACCCCGCCTTAACGCGACGCGCGGCACTGTCGTCGCGCCAGCGCGGCCGCGCGCCGGCGGGACCGCCCGAGCCTGAGATGACCGTGCCACCGTCGTCCGTCGACACAGACAAGCCTATCGCGGTGGAGCGCCTGTCCGATCGGCAGCCGCCGCGCTTCGGCTTGCGCCATCGCGTCTTCGTCGTCGCCGTCGCCATCTGCGCATTGATCGTCGTGCTCGCCGCCGTCGCCGTCGGCGGCTACGAATCGAATCGCGTCCGCGCCCAGTTCGAGCAGCGCGTGGGCCTCGCCGTCGACATGATCATGCCGTCGCTCACAACCGCCTACATGACGGGCGACGTCGAGCGCACGCGCGAGATTCTGTCGCGCCCGTCCTTGCTGCCGGGCTATCTCTCCGCCTCTCTCATCGCCAATGACGGCGTCGACTTCGCCACCTTCCGCGCCGTGCCGGACGCGGCGCGGCGCGCTTTCGCGGCGACGTCCGACACGCTGCGCGTCACCCGCGAGGTGACGCCGGCCGAAGGTCGCAGCGGCCGGCTGATCACCGAATTCACGCTCGCCGGCGTCGCGCAGGAGATCGCCGATTCGCACTGGCGCATCGCATGGCGCGGTCTCGTCGCCTTCGGGCTGCTCGCCTGCGGGCTGGCGCTGGCCTTCTGGCTGACGCTCGGCGCCTTCGAGCGTCTTGTCGCCGCCACGCGCGATCTGGCCGCCGGCGCGCTCGACCGGAAGTTGCCGTGTCTGCGCCGACGCGACGATCTCGGCGATCTCGCCCGCGCCATCGAGGGGTTCCGCAGCGCCGTCGCCGAGCGCGCCCGCGCCGACGAGGAGGCGCGCCGCGCCTGCGCCGCGATGGAGGAACTGCGCGGCCGCGTCGACGCCTTCGTCATCGACTTCCGGCGCGCCGCCAAGACGGCGCTGAGCCAGGTCAATTCCGCCAGCGAGCGCATGGGCGTCGCCGCCAAGTCGCTGTCGTCCGTCGCCGCGGAAGGCGCCCAGCGCGCCCGCGGCGCGGCCCGCGCCGCCACCGAGGCGACGACGAAGGTGCGCGGGGTCGCGCTCGCCTCCGAATCCCTGTCCTCGTCCATCGGCGACATCGAGGCGCAGGTCGCCCGCACCCGCGCCACCGTCGTCGAGGCGACGCGTTCGACGACGCAGACGGCGACCACCATCGACGGCCTCGCCTCCAAGGCCCAGCAGATCGGCGAGATCGTCGGCCTCATCCAGGCCATCGCCTCGCAGACCAACCTGCTGGCGCTGAACGCCACCATCGAGGCGGCGCGCGCCGGCGAGGCCGGCCGCGGCTTCGCCGTCGTCGCGCAGGAGGTGAAGTCGCTGGCGAACCAGACCGCCCGGGCGACCGAGCGCATCGCCGATCACGTCGCCGCGATTCAGAACGCCACCGGCGGCGCGGTCGAGGCGATCGGCGCCATCGCCACGACGATGAGCGACGTGCAGGGCTACGCCTCCGAGATCGTCGTGGCGGTCGAGCAGCAGGCCTCCGCGGCCACCGCCATCGCCGGCGCCATCGCCGAGGCGGCTCAGAGCTCCGAATCCTCCGCCTTCGATCTCGAAGGGCTGAGCGACACGGTCGGCGCGACCGACCGCTCGGCCGCGCATGTGCTGGAGGCGGTGGCCGGCGTCGCGGCGCAGACCAAGCAGCTGCGCGACACCATCGACCGGTTCCTCGCCTCCGTCGTCAACGGCTGAGGCGGGTGGGAGCGCGGCCCTTGCGGCCGCGTCCCGTGGTTCAGCGCGGCGTGATCGTCAGATTGGCGAAGAACGCTTCCGTGCCAATATCGACGAACAGGCCGACGTCGCCCGCGACCGGCTCCGCCTTCGTCTCGTCGATGGACAGCTCGTCCTTGCCGTCGACGGACACTTTGAGACGGCGGTCGTCGATGTCGATGCGAACGGCGATCCACTCGTCGGCCGCGATGTCAGCGCCCGCTTCGTAGCGCCCGTCGGGATACTCCTGCCGCAGCCGGTCGAACTTCCAGTCCGGATAGGCGAAATACTGGATCGCGCGTCGGTCGCGCGGGGCGGGAGGATTGAGCTTTCGCCCGTTCAGCGGTCTGAGATAGACGGATTCGAACCGCTCGCCGCCCTGCGTGATGCGATAGGCCAGTCCCGCGAAGGCGCGCGCGTCGGCGGGGCCCTTGCCGTTGCGGCGGCTGAGCATGTCGAAGCTGATCGTCGCGTCGCGCACATTCGCCGGAATGACGACGAAGGTCGGCATGTCGCCGAAGTCGACCCCCGGCTTGCCGGCCGAGGCGGCGTCCGTCAGCTCGACCCGAACCGCCTTGCGGCCGGCGATGTCCGCCGGCGCGGCGGTGACCGCGCGCAGCGTGGCCCCGGGCGGCGGCGCGGCCAGATCGTGCGCGATCTGCGCGCGCGCCGGGTCGGCGAGCGTCAGGCCGATGGCGACGAGGCTCGCCGCGACGGCGCGGGACGACCATTCTCTCATCGTCGCCCCCTTCAGGCTTTGAGGGCGCGCGACAGGCCGAGCGTCAGCAGCGGCGGCATACGGTAGTCGGGGAAAGCCCTGGCGATTTCGTCGGTGATCGCCTTCGCCTGATCCTCCTTGCCGATGTTGGCCGCCAGCAGCGGCTTCACGGCTTCGAGATATGTCACAAGGCTCGCGATATTGGCCGGCGCGGCCGGTTCGCCATGCCCGGCGAGGATCACCGGAAGCTCGCCGGCGCGGCTCTCCAGCCCCTTCAGCGTGGCGACCCATTGATCGATCTGCCGCGTCACCACCGCATGGACCTTGTTGTACATCACGTCCTGCGCGATCAGGATCCCGGCCTGCGGCAGTTCGATCGTCACGATCTCCGGCGCCTCGGTGTCGAGCGCGGCGCGCGTGCGGAAGGTCACGCCGCCGATGGTTTCCTCGCCGTCGGCGACCAGGCCGACGATGGCGGGCGCCTTCGTCTCGACCTTGCGTTCGGCGACGACCGCGGCGCCGCGTTCGGCGATGAACTTCGCCGTGATCGGCCCTGCGTGGACCTGCTCGACGCCGAGAAGCGCGAATCCGAACCAATGGTCGGGATGCATATGGCTGAGCATGGCGCGCGCGATCGGCCTGCCGAGCGAGGCGATGTAGCGCTTCAGCTCCAGCGCCGACGGCGCCACGAACTGCCCGTCGACGAGCACGAGACCGGCTTGCGTCTCCACGATGTGCGAAGTGACCATCGCGCCCGAGGCGTCGGCCATGTAGGTGTGCACGCGAACGCCGCCGCGCTCCGTCACGAACACTTTGCCCTTGAAGTCGGCGGGAGCGACGCTGACGCCCTGCGCGAAGGCCGGGCCGACGAACAGCGACCCGCCAATGGCGGTCAGGGCGGCTCTGCGGTGGATTTCTGTCATGGACGGCTCCTGTCGATGTGGTGCGGCCCAACGCATAGGGCTTGCCAAAAAATCAATGAAATTCATAATATGCATCTGTCATGAGCCAGATTGATTTACGCCGTGTCGACCTGAACCTTCTCCCCGTCTTCGACGTGCTGATGGAGGAGCGGCACGTTTCGCGCGCCGCCCGGCGTCTCGGGCGCACGCAGTCCGCGGTCAGCCACGCGCTCGACAGACTGCGCGAGCAGCTTGGCGATCCGCTGCTGGTTCGCGTCGGCGGGCGCATGGCGCCAAGCCCCTTCGCCCTCGATCTGATGCCTGAGTTGAAGCCGATCCTCAGCCGCCTCGAGCGCGTTCTGTCGCCGCGCGAGAGCTTCGATCCGGCCACCTCGACGCGCGCCTTTCGGATCGTGCTGCCGGATTTCTGGAGCGCCGCCGTCGCGGGCGTTCTCGCCCAGGCCGCGCGCCGCGCGCCCGGCGTTTCGATCGACTGGCAGGGCCTGCGCGACGACAGCCTGATCGCGCTGGCTGCCGGCCAGATTGATCTGGCGGTCGCGCCGAGTCGTCTTGCGGCCGTCGAGGGCGTGCAGGCAGCCCCGCTCGGCGCGCTGGTGTGGAAAAGCTTTGTGCGGCGCGCCCATCCTGCGCTGGCGCGGTGGGGGCGGCGGGCGTGGCTCGCCTATCCCCACATCGTCGTCGTGGTCGGCGACCGGCTCCAGTCGCCGGTGCAGGCCGCCGGCTCCGGCCTTGCCGCCGAGAGAAAGATCGGCGCGCGGGTTCCCAATTTCGGCGCGGTGGCGCCGCTGCTGGCGAAGACTGATATGATCGCGACCCTGCCGGCGCTGGCGATGGGAGAGTCGATCAAGCACTACGGGCTCGTGGCGCTGCGCCCGCCGCTTGAAATCGAGCCCATCGGCCACAGCCTCTACTGGAGCGCGCAACGCGCCAACGAGCCAGCGCTCAAATGGCTCCGGGAGACGATGACGCCTCACCTCGCGATACCGGCCTGACGACCGCCGGAAGGCGCCCGGCGGGGCGCTTTCCGCCGGCGCGGCGGCGGTGTAAACGGCAGGCATGACCACGCATCGCCCGACCGACGTCGCCGCGCTCGCCAGTCGCGTCGTCGAGCGCGAGCGTCCGGCGCTCGCCCGCGCCATCACGCTGATCGAGAGCCGTCGCGCCGACCATCGCGTTCAGGCCGAGGATCTGGTGCAGGCTGTGCTGCCCTCGACCGGCAAGGCGATGCGCGTCGGCATTACCGGCGTGCCCGGCGTCGGCAAGTCGACGACCATCGACGCGCTGGGCTCGATGCTGACGGCCAAAGGCCATCGCGTCGCGGTGCTCGCGGTCGATCCGTCCTCGACGCGCTCCGGCGGCTCGATCCTCGGCGACAAGACGCGGATGCAGCGCCTGTCGGCCGACGCCAACGCCTTCATCCGGCCCTCGCCCTCCTCCGGCGCGCTCGGCGGCGTCGCGGCGCGCACGCGCGAGACGATCCTCGTCTGCGAGGCGGCGGGCTTCGACGTCATCCTCGTCGAGACGGTCGGCGTCGGCCAGTCGGAGACGGCGGTCGCCGACATGACGGACTTCTTCCTGTTTCTCGCGCTGCCCGGCGCCGGCGACGAGTTGCAGGGCGTCAAGAAGGGCGTGCTCGAACTCGCCGACATGATCGCCGTCAACAAGTCCGACGGCGACAATCTCGGCCGCGCACGCCATGCGGCGGGCGACTATCGCGCCGCGCTGCACATCCTCAATCCCGGCTCGCCCAACTGGCGCCCGCCCGTCGTGCTCATTTCCGGCCTGATGGGCGAGGGGCTGGAGGCGATGTGGGACAAGGTGGTCGAGCATCGCCGCGTCATGGCGCAGTCCGGCGAATTCGCCGCGCGCCGGCGCGACCAGCAGGTGCGCTGGATGCGCGAGCTCGCCGAGGAGCGGCTGCGTCAGCGCCTCTACGGCGATCCGCAGGTGAAGGCGAGACTTGCAGCGCTCGAGCGCGAGGTCGCCGAAGGCGCGCTGACGCCGACGAAAGGCGCCGAGGCGCTGACGACGCTCGCCGGGCTGTGACGATGGCGCGTCGCGCCGTCGTTCTGCTCGTCACCGGCTTCGGCCCGTTTCCCGGCGCGCGGTCCAATCCGACGCAGCGCATCGTGCGCGCGCTCGGCGGCGCCTTCGCCCAGCGCATGGCGCGGCTCGGCGTGCGGCTGGAGCGGCGCATCCTGCCCGTCACGTGGGCGGGAACGCCGGCCGCGCTGCGCGATCTCGAAGCCGAACTCGCGCCCGACGCGATCCTGCATCTGGGCCTGGCCGCGCGCCGCCGCACCGTCACCGTCGAGCGGCGCGCGCACAATCGCAACCGGCCGCTGTCGCAGGACGCGAATGGGCGCCGCGCCTCCGCGCGGATCGTCGATGCGGGCGCGCCGGCGACGCGCGCCGCGACCGTCTCGATCCACTCGCTCGTCGCGGACCTGTCGCGCATCGCGCCGACGGCGCCCTCTAACGACGCCGGCGCCTATCTCTGCAATCTGGCGCTGTGGACCTCGCTCGCGCTCGGCCGGGCGCGGCCGGTCGTGTTCGTCCACATCCCGCGCCCCGCCAACCCGCGCGGCAGGCGCGCCGCCGCGCGGCCGACGATGGCGGCGTTGATCCGCATGGCGGAGCAAGCCTGCCTCGCGCTCGCAATTCAGGCGCGGCGCCTGCGCGCCGTCACGCCGCGCTGACCAGCGCCGGCGGCTCCGCGCCGCGCGCCAGCTCCTTCTCGGCCTCCTCCGCGCTCGCCGTCGAGAACAGCCGCTGCAACTGCGCGCCGGTGCGGGGCGCGTAGGCGCCGATTCCCGCGCGGCCGTAGAAGGCGAAAAACATCTCGCGCGCGCTCTCCAGCGACAGCGGCCCGATCTCGATCGCCTCGTCGATGCGGCCCGGCCGCACGATGGCGGGATCGAGGCGCGCGATATGGTTCGTCGTGATGACGAATTTCAGCCCGTCCGGCGTCTGCATCCCGTCCATCGCGTTGAGGATCTCGTGCAGCGGCGAGCCGCGCAGCGATTCGACCGCGCCGTCCTTGCCGTCGCGATTGAGCGCGCCGGCGAGCGCGTCGATGTCCTCGATCACGAACAGATCGTCGCGCTGGCCGGACATGAAGGCGGACCCCAGCCCATGCAGCGATTTCACATACTTCACGTTGAAGCCGAAATCGGAGGCGAGCGCGTGGATGAGGCTGGTCTTGCCGGTGCCCGGCGGCCCGTGCAGCACGACGCCGAACTTCCACGGAATGCCGCGCGCGGCGTGCCACTCCTCCGCGCCGAGAAACCATTTGAAGCGCGAGACGAGCCGCTCCTTGATCGCCTTGTCGACGAACACCGTGTCGAGCCCGCGCTTGCGACGGCGCAGGCCGCCGGCGACGCCGCCCGGCCCGTAGAGCGCGACATGGATCGAGTTGCGATGTTCCTCCGGCCGCGCCTCAGCCAGAAAACGCTCGACGACGGAGCGGTCGCGCGTCAGGAACGAGACGGCGATGGTCTCGAACTGCACGCCCTGCGCCTGACTCTTGGTCTTGGCGTAGCGGAACGGCGTGCCGTCATAGACGCCCCAGCCGCCGCCGAAGCCGGTCTTCAACGAACCGTCCTTGGCTTCGAGCTGGCGCGAGAAGAAGTCGAGCCGCTTGCCCTCGATGAAGGCGTCGACGTCGCGATACTCGTTCGACAGGCTCTCGACGGTGAGCTTCGTCCAGATCGTCCGCTCCACCAGCGCCAGCGCCGCCTCGGGAACCTTGCGCATGAGGTACATCGCCCCGCCGAAGGCGAGCGTGCCGACGCCGCCCGCCAGCACCGGATTGGCGGCGAGCGCCGTCGTCAACATGTCCAGCATCGCCATCTGCGTCAGCCCCCGATGCGCGCATCCGCGCGCGGCCGGACATGTGGGAATCGGGCGGTCCGGGCGCCAGCGTCCTGCGACGATATTTCGGACTCTGCCCTGTCCCGGATTGACACAGGCTGAACGGCCCCGGCCTTGCAGCGGCGCGGCCATGTGGACCCGACGCGCATTTCTGGCCGGCGCCGGCGCCGTTCTGGCGCAACCCGCGCTCGCGCGCGACCGTGCGAGCGAGCTGCAGGGGCTGATCGAGGCGGCGACGTCCCGCCGCGAGGTGGTGCGCCTGCCGGCCGGCGTCGTCGCGACGCGCGGGCTGACGCTGCCCTCCGGCGCGCGGCTCGTCGGCGCGAAGGCGGGCACGACGCTGCGGCTCGTCGGCGAGGGGCCGCTGCTCTACGCCCGCAACGCGGACCGCATCGGGATCGAGGGCGTCGCGCTCGAAGGATCGCGCGCCGACGGGCATGACGGCGGCCTCGTCGAGATGGCGAACGTCGCGCGCCTGACCATCGAGGCGTGCGTGATCGCCGACGCGCCGCGCGACGGCGTTCGCCTGACCGCCTGCGGCGGGCGGATCGCCAATTCGACCATTCGCAAGGTCGGGCGCGGCGGCCTGTTCTCGCTCGATTCGGGCGGCCTCCTCATCGAGAACAATCTCGTCGAGCAGTGCGGCGACAACGGCGTGCAGATCTGGGGAAGCGCGCAGCGCGCCGACGGCTCGCGCGTGATCGGCAACCGAATCCGCGCCATCCGCAACCGCTCCGGCGGCACGGGGCAATACGGCAACGGCCTGTCGATCTATCGCGCCGGCGCCGTGCTGGCGCAGAAGAACCGCATCGCCGATTGCGCCTTCTCCGCGCTGCGCGACAATTCCGGCCATGGCGTGCGCTTTCTCGACAACGTGTGCGAGCGCAGCGGCGAGACGGCGATCTTCGCCGAGTTCGCGTATCGCGACGTCGCCATCGAGCGAAACCTGATCGACGGCGCAGCGTCCGGAATCCAGATGGTCAATTTCGCCGATCATGGCGGGCGCGGCGGCGTCTGCGTCGACAATGTCATCCGCGGCTTGCATGTCTATCGCGACGGCGAGGGCAAGGAGTGGGGCTATCAGTGCGGCGTCAAGGTCGAGGCCGAGACGCTGGTGGCGCGCAATCGCATCGACGATGCGCCCTGGTGCGGCGTGCTCGCCGGCTGGGGCCCCTCGCTGAAGGATGTGCGCATCGAGGACAATGTGATCCGAAACGCGCCGATCGGCGTCGGCGCGTCGGTGGCGCCGGGCGCCGGCCGCGCCTCGATCCGCCGCAACGCCTTTCAGGGCGTGCGACAGGGCGTCGTCGCGCTGCGCTGGGACAAGGCGGCGAGCGGCGATCTCACGCGCGAGCCGAACGGCTTCGCCTCGCTGACGGTCGAGGCCAACCGCGCCGGGTGAGGAGCGCCGCCGCGGCATTGCGAGGAGCGCGACGCCGAAACAGAGGCCGCATCCGTCGAGCCGTCATTGCGAGGAGCGGAGCGACGAAGCAATCCATCGGCGCTGCGGAGAGCCGTCGACGCGGGCTGGATTGCTTCGCTTCGCTCGCAATGACGGAATACGTCGCCTGCAATGACGGATTGCTTCGCCTGCAAAGACGAAGTGCGTCGCCCGCAAAGACGAAGTGCGTCGCCCGCAATGACCACACCGACCGGGCGCCCACCTCGTCATTGCGAGGAGCGCAGCGACGAAGCAATCCATCGGCGTTGCGGAGAGCCGTCGACGCGCGTCTGGATTGCTTAGCTTCGCTCGCAATGACGGAATACGTCGCCTGCAATGACGGATTGCTTCGCCTGCAAAGACGGAGTGCGTCGCCCGCAATGACCACACCGACGGGGCGCCCACCTCGTCATTGCGAGGAGCGCAGCGACGAAGCAATCCAGCGGCGTTGCGGAGAGCCGTCGACACGCTCCTGGATTGCTTCGCTTCGCTCGCAATGACGGCGTGAAGCCGATCAGCCTTTCGGCAGCGCCGCATCCGTCACGCGGATGCGCCCGACCTCGATGCCGTTCCAGTTGACGAGCCTCGGTTCGAGACGCGGGGCGAGGGCGGCGTGCTCCCGCTCGTCGAGCTTGAGGAAGCGCGCGATCACGCCGGCCATGATCGCGTCGGCGGCGCGCCCCGCGCCATCCTCGCATTTGATGGCGACGCCGAGCCCGAGTTCGGGGAGGGCGGCGCAATGCACGCCCTCCGCGCCCGTCTTGACGAAGGCGCGCTCGCCGAGCGCGCCCATCACGTCGGTGTCGAAGCGCCCCGTGCCCGCGACCATGTGCGGATGGCGCGCGCAGGCCGAGCGGATGCGCTCGGCCGCTTGCGCCCGCGTGCGCGAAAGCGTCCCGCCGGAGCCGAAGCGCGCGAAGGCGCGCGCCAGCGCGGCGAGCGGCGTGGCGTAGGTCGGGATCGAGCAGCCGTCGACGCCGGCCTGCGCCGGGTCGATCGTCGTCTCCGTCATTTCCTCCAGCGTCGCGCGAATGGCGCGCTGCACCGGATGGTCGATCCCGATATAGCCCTTCGGATCGTCGCCGCCGGCGCAGGCCAGGCACACGAAGCCCGCATGTTTGCCAGAGCAGTTGTTGTGCAGCGCCGTCGGCGTCCTGCCTTCGCGGGCGAGCTGGCGGGCCGCCGCCTCGCCCAGCGGCCAGTGCGCGCCGCATTCGAGCGTCGCGCCGTCGCGTCGCGCCTTGGCGAGCATGGCGCGCGCGGCCTCCGCATGCACCGCCTCGCCCGAATGGGAGGAGCAGGCGAGCGCGATCTCGGCCGCGTCGAGACCGTATTTGTCGGCCGCTCCGGTCTCGACCAGGGGCAGGGCCTGCAAGGCCTTGATGGCGGAGCGGGGGAAGACGGCGGCCTCGATTTCGCCGAGCGCCAGCGCGACCTTGCCCTGCGCGTCGACCACGGCGACCGCGCCGCGATGGCGGCTTTCCACACGTCCCCCGCGCGTCGTCTCGACCAGCACCGGTCCGCTCATTTCGCCTCCCCACGCAGCCCGGCCGCAGCGGGCGGGACAAGTTCGCCTGTTTCCCTTACAACAAATCTGGGCCAGAAAGGCAGCCCCATCCAGCGGCGGCCGGCGCGCTGACGCGTCCGGGCCGCCGCGCGGCGGGGTCCAGGCGGGGACGAGGGCGGGAACAGGGAAGACGCATCCGATGAATTTCGACCCGGCCGCCGCCTGGCTGCCCATTCTTCAGATTATCTGGATCGACCTTCTCCTGTCCGGCGACAACGCGATGGTGATCGCGCTCGCCTGCCGCGAGCTGCCTGCCGACAAGCGCCGGATCGGCGTCATCCTCGGCGCAGGCGCGGCGGTGGCGCTGCGCGTCGTCTTCACGCTCGGCGTCGCCGAAATCCTGCAAGTGCCCTTCCTGAAGCTCGTAGGCGGCCTGCTGCTGTTCTGGGTGGCGGTGAAGCTACTGATCGAGGACACCGACGACGTCGACGTCGATTCCGGCAACACGCTGTGGAAGGCGGTGCGCATCATCGTCATCGCCGATGCCGTGATGAGCCTCGACAACGTCATCGCCGTGGCCGCCGCCGCGCGCTGGCTCCGTGGGGACTGATCGTCTTCGGTCTTCTGTTGTCGATCCCGCTCGTCGTCGCCGGCTCGTCGATGGTGATGTGGCTGATGGACCGTTACCCGATCATCATCTGGGCGGGCGCGGCGCTGCTCGGCTGGCTGGCGGGCGGGCTCCTCGTCGGCGACATCGCGCTCGGCCCCTACGTGTCGCAATATCCGCATCTGCCGCTGATCGCGGAAATTCTCGGCGCAGTCTTCGTGGTGGCGGTCGGCTGGTGGTGGAACCGCAAGGTCGCCTCGCTGAAGCCGCGCGTCGAGGACTAGGAGCGGCCCGTCCTGGCGGGCGAAGCGAACACCCCCGTCATTGCGAGCGCAGCGAAGCAATCCAGCCTTGGGGCGCGACTGGATTGCTTCGTCGCTGTGCTCCTCGCAATGACGGCTGAGCGGCCTCGCCCTCTCCGTCATTGCGAGCGTAGCGAAGCAATCCAGCCTTGGGGCGCGACTGGATTGCTTCGTCGCTGCGCTCCTCGCAATGACGGCTGAGCGGCCTCGCCCTCTTCCGTCATTGCGAGCGTAGCACCCAATCCCCCGGGGGGGCGGCCCGCGCCTGGGGGGGGGGCGGGGCGGACTGGATTGCTTCGTCGCGGCTCTCCTTGGCGTCGCGACGGCGGCACCGTCTCAGCCGCCGCGGTTCGGCAGCAGCAGCACGGAGCGCGGCGGCGTCGGCAGTTGCACGCAGTCGCTCCGGCCCGAGGCGACGCAACGCTCGATGTCCGTGTAGCGGCCGAAGGCGAGCAGCGTCCACGCGAAGGCGAGCGCGTAGACGAGCAGCAGGATCGTCACGACCAGATTGACGAAGGTCCGTCGCTCGTAGTCGGTTTCGTCGCGCCGCATCGCCCCTCCGATCATCGCACGGGAGCATAGCCGCGATCGCGCGGGGCGGAAACCTCCAGGCAATCGCGCCGTCCGCTGTTGAGACAGCGCTCCAGCGTCTGCCTGTCCGACATCGCCTTGGCGACCCACAGCGCGACGAGGCCGAAGGCGACGACGAAGATCGCGCCGGCGACGGTGCGCCGGCGTCGCTCGCGATCCTCCTGCGCCGACACGCGCGTCAGTCGCGCGAGGCGTCGATGCGCGCGAACGGCCGCGCGCTCTCGAAGGCGCGCGCCGCGCGCAACACCAGCGCGTCGCCGCGCATCGGCCCGACGATCTGCACGCCGATCGGCAATCCCTCGCGCGTCAGCCCGCACGGAACGCTAGCCGCCGGCTGCTGCGTCAGGTTGAACGGGTAGGTGAAGGGCGACCAGTTGATCCAGTCCTGTCCGTAGTCGCCGGAGGCGGGCGTGTCGCGCCCCGCCTCGATCGCCGGCGTCGGCATCTGCGGCGTCAGCAGAAGATCGTAGCGCTCGTGGAACCGCGCCATCCGCCAGGCCAGCCCGGCGCGGCCGGCGAAGGCGCGCAGATAGTCGGTCGCCTTCAGGTCGCGGCCGGCGAGGAACTCCTTCACGAGGCCCGGGTCCATCGTCGCGTGGGCGGCGTCCGGCACGCTGGCGGTCGCCGCCGCCGCGCCGGCCTTCCACAGCACGTCGAGAATGGCGAGCGGGCAGTCGAAGCCGGGGTCGGCCTCCTCCACATGCGCGCCGAGATCGGCGAAGACCTGCGCGGCGGCGGCGGTTGCGGCCGCGACGTCGGAGTCGACCTTGTCGACGATAGCCGAGCCGCGGCGACCAGGCGATGCGCAGCCCCGCGACGCCGTCGGCGAGACCGACGCGATAATCCGGCGGCTCGGTGTTCCAGGCGAGATTGTCGCGCCCGTCCGGCCGGCCGAGGATGTTCAGCATCAGCGCCCCGTCCGAAACCGTGCGCGTCAGCGGGCCGAGATGGGCGACGACGCCGAAGGGCGAGGCCGGCCAGGCCGGCACGCGCCCGAACGAGGGCTTCAGCCCGAACACGCCTGTGAAGGCGGCCGGAATGCGGATCGAGCCGGCGCCGTCCGTTCCCAGATGCAGGTGGCCGACGCCGAGCGCGGCCAGCGCCGCCGCCCCGCCCGAGGAGCCGCCCGTCGTGCGCGAGCGCTTCCACGGATTGCGGGTGACGTCGGTGAGCGGCGAGTCGGTGACGCCCTTCCAGCCATATTCGGGCAGGGTGGTCTTGCCGAGGATGACGCAGCCCGCCTCCTTCAAACGCGCCGGGGCGGGCGCGTCGACCGTAACGGGCGCCGGATCGCTGGTCGCCGAGCCGCGCCGGTTCGGAAAGCCGGCGAGCATCACATTGTCCTTGATCGTCGCGACGATTCCGTCGGCGGGGGAGAGCGGCGCGCCCTTGGCCCAGCGCTCGGCGCTCGCCTTGGCGGCGGCGCGGGCGCCGGCCTCGTCGAGCACGTTCAGCGCGTTGACGCGCGGATTTTCGCGCGCCAGACGCGCCAGCGCCGCTTCGAGATACTCGATCGGCGAGGCGGCGCGTTTGCGGTAGAGCGCGGTCAGGGCGGCGGCGTCGAGGGCGAGGAGATCGGTCACGCGAGAAGTCCCGGGCGGAGAAGTCCGCCCGCACAGTGCGGCCTCGCGCCGCGCGCTTCAACCCGAGCCGCGCGCAGGGCTGACACGCGGGCGGAAATGGATTATATTCCTCTATCGCTGCGCCGGCTTCGCGCAATATCGCCGGCGCAAAATGAAACGCGACGCGCTGGCTGCGACAAGATAGGAATTTAAGCCTTGACAGCGTGACGCTCCCCCGCTAAGGTTTCGGCATGCTCCCCAACTGCGTCGGGCGGCGGACCTCTCCGGTTCGTCGCCCGACGGCGTTTTGGAGCCCGACATCCGGAGGCAAGATGCGCAAGCCGACGCGCGCGACCCAGCCGACGCGCACGACCCTGAGCGACGAGGCGCTCGCCGCGCTGCGTCGCGACTACGAGGCGGACGCCGAGCCGCTGACCACTGTCGCGGCGCGCTTCGCGATCTCGACGGACGTGTTGCGCCGCATCGCCCGCCAGATGGCCTTCGCGCCGCGCCCGAAGGCGAAGCCCTTCGCCCGCAAAGGTGCCGCGCAGACGCCGCGCGAGCCCGCGCCCGAACCGACGCCGGTCGAGGCGGCGCCCAGCGAGGCGCCCACGCCGCTGAAGCCGCTCGACCTCGCCCGCATGGCGGGGCGCGTGCGTCGCTCGGTCGAGACGCATCTCAACCGCATCCACGACCGACTGGAGCAGGGGGCCGATGTCGAAAGCCAGGCGCGCACCCTCGCCAGCCTCGTCAAGACGCTCGGCGACCTCGACCGCCTCGACCAGACGCGCGCCGTCGCGGCCGACGCCGCCGACGGACCGTGGGACATCGCCGATCTGCGCGCCGAGCTTGCGCGCCGGCTTGATCGCCTCGGCGCGGACGGGCCGGTTTGACGAGGCGCTCGCCGGCCTGCCGCGCGAGGCGCTGATCGGGCTGCTCGACGATTGGGAGTTCTGGGCCCGTCCCGACCAGTTGCCGCCCGCCCTCGCGCAGGGTGGCGAGCCATGGTCGATCTGGTTGTCGATCGGCGGACGCGGCGCGGGCAAGACGCGCGCGGGCGCCGAATGGGTGAAGGGCATGGCGCTCGGGCGCCCGCCCTTCGCGGCCGCGCCCGTGGGGCGCATCGCGCTCGTCGCCGAAACGGCGGCGGATTTGCGCGACGTGATGGTGGAGGGCGTCTCCGGACTCCTCGCCGTCCATCGCGCCTGCGACCGCCCGGTCTGGGAGCCGACGCGCCGTCGCCTCTCATGGCCGAACGGCGCGATCGCGCAAGGCTTCTCGGCGGAAGACCCCGAGAGCCTGCGCGGGCCGCAATTCGCCGCCGCCTGGTGCGACGAACTCGCCAAATGGAAGAAGCCCGAACAGGTGTTCGACATGCTGCAATTCGGATTGCGCCTCGGCGACCGGCCGCGTCAGCTCGTCACCACGACGCCGCGCCCCGCGCCGCTGATCAAGAAACTGCTCGCCGATCCGCGCGTCGCGGTGACGCGCGCCGCCACGCAGGCGAACGCGCGCAATCTCGCGCCGGAGTTTCTGACCGCCATCGTCGAGCGCTATCGCGGCTCGCGTCTCGGCCGGCAGGAGCTCGACGGCGAGTTGATCGAGGATACGCCCGGCGCCCTGTGGACGCGCGAGATGATCGAGCGTTCCCGCGTCGAAACCGCGCCGGCGCTATGCCGCATCGTCGTCGCCATCGACCCGCCGGCCTCTTCCGGCGCGCGCGCCGACGCCTGCGGCGTCGTCGCCGCCGGCGTGAGCGAAAGCGGCGCGCTGTTCGTGCTCGCCGACGCGACGCTGGAGCGCGCGCGCCCCGCCGAATGGGCGGCCGCCGCCATCGCGCTCTATCGCAAGCTGGAGGCCGACGCGCTCGTCGCCGAGATCAATCAGGGCGGCGAAATGGTGACGAGCGTCATCGCGGAGGCCGACGCCGGCGTGCCGGTGGAGACCGTGCGCGCCACGCGCGGCAAATATCTGCGCGCCGCCCCGGTGGCGCAGCTCTACGAACAGGGCCGCGTCGCCCACGTCGGCGCGTTTCCGCAACTGGAGGACGAGATGTGCGCCTTTGGCCCGGACGGGCTCGGCGGCGCCCGCAGCCCCGACCGGCTCGACGCGCTGGTGTGGGCGATCACGGCCCTCGCGCTCGGCCCCAAACGCCGCGAACCGCGCATGCGGCGGGTGTGAACGACGCGCGGCCGAAGCGCGACCCAAGAGCGACGATCAGAACGCAAGGACGACCATGCCCTCACTTCTCGCACGCCTCGCCGGCGCGCTGTCCCGCGCCCCGCACGCCCGCGTCCCCGAAGCCAAGGAGTCGCGCGCCGGCGCGATGATCGCGCTGCATGCGACGGGCCGCCCGCGCTGGACGCCGCGCGACTACGCCGCGCTCGCCCGCGAGGGCTACGAGCGCAACGCCGTCGTCTATCGCTGCGTGCGCATGATCGCGGAGGCGGCCGCCACCATTCCCTGGCGCCTTTATCAGGGCCGCGCCGAACTGATCGAGCATCCGCTGCTCGATCTTCTGCGGCGCCCCAATCCGCATGAGGACGGCGCGAGCTTCCTCGAGGCGCTGTTCGGCCACCTGCTCGTGTCCGGCAACGCCTATGTCGAATGCGCCAGCATCGACGGTCGCCCGCGCGAGCTCTACGCGCTGCGGCCCGACCGCATCCGGATCGTGCCCGGCGCGAACGGCTGGGCGGAGGCGTATGACTACGTCGTCGGCGCCGACCGCGTGCGCTACGACATGCGCGGCGAGGGCGTGAAGCCGATCCTGCATATGAAGATGTTCTCCGCCCTCGACGATCATTACGGTTTCTCGCCCATCGCCGCCGCGCAGGTCGCGCTCGACATTCACAATGCGGCCGGAAGCTGGAACAAGGCGCTGCTCGACAACGCCGCGCGCCCCTCCGGCGCGCTCGTCTACGCCGGCGAGAGCGGGCACCTGTCGGACGATCAGTTCGAGCGGCTGAAGCGCGAACTGGAGGAAAGCTTTCAGGGGCCGCGCAACGCCGGCCGCCCGCTGCTGCTCGAAGGCGGGCTCGACTGGAAGCCGCTGTCGCTGACGCCGAAGGACATGGACTTCATGGCCGCAAAGGCGGGCGCGGCGCGCGAAATCGCGCTCGCCTTCGGCGTGCCGCCGCTGATGCTCGGCCTGCCCGGCGACAACACGCATGCGAACTTCGCCGAGGCCAATCGCGCCTTCTGGCGCCAGACCGCGATCCCGCTGACGATGCGCGCGCAACGCGCCATCGAGGCCTGGCTCGGCGGCGCCTACGATCCGGGCCTGCGTCTCGACGTCGATCTCGACCGCATCGACGCGCTCTCCGACGAACGCGCCCGCGAATGGGCGCGCCTCGAGGCGGCAAGCTTTCTCACCGTCGACGAAAAGCGCGAGGCCGCCGGCTACGGCGCCAAGGACGGAGCAGGCGCGAAGGCCTGACGTAGCGCCGGGGAGGAGACGATGGACGATCTCATCCGCGTCGTCGCCGAGCGCGGCGACCTGGCGCATCTCACCCTGTTTCTGTGGGCGAGCGCGGCCTCCGCGCTGGTGTTCCGCCTCGTGCGCGAGATCGCCGCGGCGAACCGGCGCTTCGACGATTTCGTGCGCGAGCTCGCCCGATTCAACCGTCGCTTCGGCGACGCCGACTGACTTCATTCGACGGAGGCTGGCATGACGCATCCGCGCGACGAACGCGGCGAGGCCGCGCGCGTGTTCCGCGACTTTCTCGAAACGCTGGCGCGGCTCGCCCGCGCGCGCAGGCCGCGGCCGCACAAATTCGCGACGCGCCCGCTCGTGCGCGAGGTGGCGTGATGGGCGCCGCCCTCGCGCTCGCGCCTCGATCGGGCGCGGTCTTCTCCGGCTATGCGAGCCTGTTCGGCGTCGCGGATCTGTCCGGCGATATCGTCGCGCCCGGCGCCTTTCGCGCTTCGCTGCGCCGACGCGGCGCGGCCGGCGTGCGCATGTTGTGGCAGCACGATCCGGCCGAGCCCATCGGCCGCTGGTTGTCGATCGAGGAGGACGGCAAGGGCCTGCGCGTCGTCGGCGAGCTCAATCGCGAGGTGGCGCGGGCGCGCGAACTCTCCGCGCTCATCCGCGACGGCGCGCTCGACGGGCTCTCCATCGGCTTCCGCGCCGACCGCGCGACACGCGGCGCGCGCGGCGGCCGCCGCCTCGTGTCGGTCGACCTTTGGGAAATCTCGCTGGTGACTTTCCCGATGCTGGCGGGCGCGCGGGTGGAGCGCAAAGGCGCGGCGCCGGCGGTCCCGCTCGTGTGACGCTGCGCGGATCGAGTTGACCCGGCGCACTCGCGACGACCAGCCGCACGACGAAACGGGCAAATGGATGTTCGACGGAGGGCCGCGCTCGCGACCTCGAGCCGGCGCGGCAGGTTCGTCGAGCGGCTTAGGTCTCGTCGTCGCCGCCGGCGGCTTCACGCCCGACCAACTCGACATGTCCGTGCGAATGTTCGGCTCGGCGTATTGCAATGGCAGCGTCAACAGCGTCTTGCCGGGCCAGTTTTCGGATTGGAAAGTCGGAGACGTCAAGCGCCTTGCCAGGAGCGGCGACGCAGCGGCACGGACTTGCCTCAAACTCTTGGGCCGCCCAAACTACAGAAAGTAGGAGCAAGCGCGATGACATTCGACGGAATGAAGGATCTCTTTCCGTTTCTGGAATTTCTCAACGCGAGGAAAGTCCGGTTCAGGCTCGAACAGAGCCGGCCTGACGCGATCATGGTTTCTTTCACGTTGGTCGGCGTGCGCGGCGAAGTCGAGTTCTTCGACGACCATATCGAGTACAGCCTTTTTCGGGGCGATGAATGGGTCCTCGACGATCAGGACGCGCTCATCGCGCTCATCCGCGAGAGAACCGACGATTGACATCCGTGCGAGCGTGATTTCGTCGCGGCCCGCGTGTGTCGCGATCGGATCGAGCCGCGACGACATCGAGTCCGGCCTCGTCGGAGGCGGCGAAGCGGCGAACGACGACCAACCCGCACTATTCCAAGTGATCCGGGACTTCGTGGACGGCTGAGGCCGAAGCGGTCGCGCCGGTCATGTCGGCGTCCCTCCCGCCGCGCATCGCGCGCGCATTTCGCCATTCAACCGAGTGATTAGCGCATCGCCGCCGCGCCGATGCGCGGCCGTCGTTGCGTCGCCCCACCTTCCGCGCCGCGCGAGCCGTCGCGCGCGAGCGTCGCTCCTAGACGGACCAACTGACGCGCAAGCGCGCGGCGGACGCCTTCGCGCGTCCGCGCTTCATTCATGGAGAAACACTGCATGACGTATGATCCCATGTTCGGCGCGCCGGAGACCAAGGCGCCGACCGCCGCGTTCGACGAGTTCAACCGCGCCTTCGAGGCGTTTCGCGAGGCCAATGACGAGCGCCTCGCGCAGATCGAGACGCGGCTCTCGGCCGATGTCGTGACCGAGGAGAAGCTCTCCCGCATCGACCGCGCGCTCGACGAGGCCAGGAAGCGCCTCGATCGCGTCAGCCTCGACGCCGCGCGGCCGAAGCTCGGCGCCGAGACGAAGGCGAGCGAGCCGATGGCGCTCGAACACGCGGCCGCCTTCCGCGCCTATGCGAAGTCGGGCGAGACGTCCGGCCTGAAATCGCTCGAGGAGAAGGCGCTGTCGGCCGGCTCCGGCCCGGACGGCGGCTATCTCGTGCCCGCGCCCGCCGAGCGCGAGCTGCTGCGCCGCATGGCGCAGATCTCGCCGATCCGCGCCATCGCCTCGGTGCGCGAGATTTCAACCAACCAGTTCAAGAAGGCCTTCTCGATCTCCGGCCCCGCCGCCGGCTGGGTCGCCGAGACGGGCGTGCGCAGCCAGGGCGCGACGCAGCAGCTCGCCGAACTCACCTTCCCGGCGATGGAGCTCTACGCCATGCCGGCGGCGACGCAGACGCTGCTCGACGACGGCGTCGTCGATATCGAGCAGTGGATCGCCGAGGAGGTGGACACGGTGTTCGCCGAGCAGGAAGGCGCCGCCTTCGTCAATGGCGACGGCGTCAACAAGCCGACCGGCTTCCTCGCCTACACGAAGTCGACGCAAGCCGCCTGGAGCTGGGGCAAGACCGCCTATGTGACGACCGGCGCTCCGGCGCCTTCGCGGCGAGCAACCCGTCCGATGCGCTGGTCGATCTCGTCTACGCGCTGAAGGCCGGCTATCGCCAGAACGGCGCCTTCGTGATGAACCGCAAGACGCAGTCGCTGATCCGCAAGTTCAAGGA
>JADJVD010000009.1 GCA_016716745.1 Hyphomicrobiales bacterium | reverse complement strand
GCGAGACGAGGCAAACTCGTCGGCCTTCGCCCGATGATCCAGGATCTGCCGGACGACGAGTGGGTGACGCGGGCCGATCTCGACCGGACCTTCGAGGCGATGGTCGCGCGCGGGCTTGTCTTCGACGCGCTGACCTTTCCGCGCCACCTGACCGCGCTGCTGACGCGCCTCGCCCGCCATCCCGACCTGAAGGTCGTGATCGACCACGGCTCCAAGCCGGCGATCCGCGACGGCGCGTTCGAGGACTGGGCGGCGGCGATGCGGCGCGTTGCGCGGGAGACGCGCGCCTGCGTCAAGCTCTCCGGCCTCGTCACTGAAGCAGGGCCGGGCTGGAGCGGGGCGGACCTTGCCCCTTACGTCGGCCTGCTGCTCGAGGCCTTCGGCCCGCGGCGCATCCTGTTCGGGTCGGACTGGCCGGTGTGCCTGCTGGCTTCGAGCTATGCGCGCTGGCTGGAGACGGTCGAGCAACTCCTCGCCGACCTCACCGATCAGGAGCGCGCCGCGATCATGGGCGGCAATGCGGCGCGGCTCTACGGGCTCGGCGCGAAGAGCTGACGGGCGGCCGCCACCTCGGCGGCGATGAAGTCGGCCGTGGCGCGCACGCGCAACAGATCGCGCGTGTCGGCATGGGTGACGAGCCAGTAGGTGCGGTCGAAGCGCAGGCCCGGCAGCACGCGGACGAGCCGCTCGTCCCCGCGCGCGGCGTAATCGTGCAGGATGCCGACGCCGGCGCCGGCGCGCACCGCCTCCCCCTGCGCCACGGCGCTGGCGCATTCGAAGCGCCGGAATCGCGGGCCGAACAGCTCCGGCATGAAGTGCAGCACCGGCGAGAAGATCAGATCCTGCACGTAGGTGACGAGGGTGTGGGCGGTCAGGTCCGCCTCGCTCTGCGGCGCGGCGGCGCGGGCGAGATAGTCGCGCGAGGCGTAGAAGCCGAGCGCGTAGTCGGTGAGCTTGCGAACCACGAGGCGGCCCTCCTGCGGCCGCTCGATGACGACGGCGATGTCGGCCTCGCGGCGCGACAGCGAGAAGGTGCGCGGCAGCGGCGCAAGCTGGATGGTGAGCGCGGGATGACGCTCGGCCAGACGGCCAAGGCGCGGGGCGAGGAACAGCGTCCCGAAGCCGTCCGGCGCGCCGATACGGACCGTGCCGGCTGTCTCGAGGCCGGTCGCCGCGAGGTCCGCCTGCACGCGCAGCATCTGCGCCTCGACCTGCTCGGCCGCGGCCACGAAGGTCTCGCCGGCGGGGGTGAGGACGCAGCCATTGGTGCGACGCTCGAACAGGCGGGCGCCGAGATCGCGCTCGAGCGCGCCGATCCTGCGCCCGACCGTCGCATGGTCGAGCCCGAGCTGGCGCGCGGCGGCCAGAAACTGGCCCGCGCGGGCGGCGGCCAGGAAGACTCGCGCGTGATCCCAATCCATCCGATGACGATTCCTGCACAACGGATGCGCCAAATTCGATCTTGATGTGAATTTTGTCAATCTCTATCCATCTTGACCCAGAAGCGCGCCGCATCCGGCCGCGCCGAAACGAGGGTCCGGCGCCAAGGCGCGCGCGGGCGCTTCACGCAAAGGGCGGAACGGGCCATTCTCACGGCCGCACGACGCCGCCGAGCGCAGGGAGAGACAGATGGCGATCGAATTCACCCATTTCATCGGCGGCAAGCATGTGAAGGGAACATCCGGCCGCTTCGCCGACGCGTTCCAGCCGATGGACGGCTCGGTGCGCGGCCGCGTGCCGCTCGCCTCGAAGGCGGAGATGCGCGCCGCCGTCGAGAACGCCATGGCCGCGCAGCCGGCCTGGGCCGCCACCAACCCGCAGCGCCGCGCCCGCGTGTTCATGAAGTTCGTCGACCTCGTCGCCAAGCACAACGACGAGCTCGCCGAGATACTCGCCCGCGAGCACGGCAAGACCATTCCCGACGCCAAGGGCGACATCCAGCGCGGCGTCGAGGTGTGCGAATTCGTCATCGGCGTTCCGCACCTTCTGAAGGGCGAGTACACGGACGCCGCCGGCCCCGGCATCGACATCTATTCGATGCGCCAGCCGCTCGGCGTCGTCGCCGGCATCACGCCGTTCAACTTCCCGGCGATGATCCCGATGTGGAAATTCGCGCCCGCCATCGCCGCCGGCAACGCCTTCATCCTGAAGCCGTCCGAGCGCGACCCCGGCGTTCCGCTGCGTCTGGCCGAGCTGATGATGGAGGCGGGCCTGCCGGCCGGCATCCTCAACGTCGTCAACGGCGACAAGGAGGCGGTGGACGCGATCCTCGACGATCACGACATCAAGGCGGTGGGCTTCGTCGGCTCGACGCCGATCGCCGAATACATCTATTCGCGGGGATGCGCCAACGGCAAGCGCGTGCAGTGCTTCGGCGGCGCCAAGAACCACATGGTCATCATGCCCGACGCCGACTTGGATCAGGCCGTCGACGCGCTGATCGGCGCGGGCTACGGCTCGGCCGGCGAGCGCTGCATGGCGATCTCGGTCGCGGTGCCCGTCGGCGAGGCGACCGCAAACGAACTCGTCAAGCGGCTGATCCCGCGCGTCGAGGCGCTGCGCATCGGCCCGTCCACCGATCTTCAGGCCGATTTCGGCCCCGTCGTCACGGCGGCGGCCGCCGAGAAGATCAAGGGCTATGTCGACATCGGCGTGAAGGAAGGCGCCAAGCTCGTCGTCGACGGACGCGGCTTCAAGATGCAGGGCTACGAGAAGGGCTTCTATGTCGGCGCCTGTCTGTTCGATCATGTGACGACCGACATGCGCATCTACAAGGAAGAGATCTTCGGCCCCGTGCTCACGGTGGCGCGCGCCAAGGGCTACGCCGACGCGCTGAAGATGATCAACGACCACGAATACGGCAACGGCGTCGCGATCTTCACGCGCGACGGCGATGCGGCGCGCGACTTCGCCTCGAAGGTGCAGGTCGGCATGGTCGGCGTCAACGTGCCGATCCCGGTGCCGCTCGCCTACTACACCTTCGGCGGCTGGAAGCGCTCGGCCTTCGGCGATCTCAACCAGCACGGGCCCGACTCGATCCGCTTCTACACGAAGACGAAGACGATCACCTCGCGCTGGCCTTCCGGCGTGAAGGACGGGGCGAGCTTCGTCATCCCGACAATGAGCTGAGTCCATGAAGCGGGCGTTCGCAGCGGCAGCCATGCTTCTGTGCGCGCCCGCTTTCGCGCAGACCGCCGACGCGCCGCCAGCGGACAAGCCCGAGACGGCCGAGCGGCCGCGCTTCGACCGCTCGCGCTGTCAGGGCCAGGATCCAGACGGCATGACGACGGCGGAGGCGGACGCCTGCATCCGAAGGTTGCTGGCGGAGGAGATTCAGGCGCGCATTTCCGAGCGGCGCGCCCGCGTGCAGAAGGACTGGGCGCAGCGGCGCGTCGACGTCGAGGCGCGCAAGCGCGAGGAGCGGGCGCGTTCGGCCGAGCGCGGCGCGCCGCTCGAGAGCTTTCTCTACGAGAGCCTGTCCTACGGCGACATCGTCGTCACCGACGAGGGGCCGCGCGTCTATGTCGGCGCGCAATACGCCGTGCCGCGCAAGGAAGATTTCGTTCCGCTCGACTCGAAGCGCTCGCCGCATCGCACGCGCGCGGATTCCATCAAGCGCGCGACGCGCGCGGTTAGTCCAGGACATTGAGGCGCCGACCGATGCAGTTTTCGCTGACCGAGGACCAGATCGCGCTGCGCGACATGGCGCGCGCCTTCGCCGCGGAGGCCATCGCGCCCCGTGCGGTGGAATGGGACGAGAAGAAGCACTTCCCCGTCGACGTTCTGCGCGAGGCGGCCGCGCTCGGCATGGCCGGCGTCTACATTCGCGACGATGTCGGCGGCTCCGGTCTGACGCGGCTCGACGCGGCGCTCGTCTTCGAGGCGCTGGCGACAGGCTGCCCGACGATCGCCGCCTACATCTCGATCCATAACATGTGCGCCTGGATGATCGACGCCTTCGGCTCGGCTGAACAGCGCGAGAAATGGCTGCCCTCGCTGTGCGCGATGGACAAGCTCGCGAGTTACTGCCTGACGGAGCCCGGCGCCGGCTCGGACGCCGCCGCGCTGAAGACGCGCGCCGTGCGCGAGGGCGATCACTACGTTCTGAACGGGCAGAAGCAGTTCATCTCCGGCGCCGGCAACGCCGACGATTTCTACATCGTCATGGCGCGCACGGGCGAGGATGGACCGAAGGGCGTTTCGACCATCGTCGTCGAAGGCGGAACGCCGGGCCTCAGCTTCGGCGCCAATGAGAAGAAGATGGGCTGGAACGCGCAGCCGACACGCGCCGTCATCTTCGAGAACTGCCGCGTTCCCCTCGCCAACCGGATCGGGCCGGAGGGCATCGGCTTCAAGATCGCGATGGGCGGGCTCGACGGCGGACGTCTCAACATCGGCGCCTGCTCGGTCGGCGGCGCGCAGGCGGCGCTCGACAAGGCCATCGCTTACATGCGCGAACGCAAGGCCTTCGGCAAACGGCTCGACGAATTCCAGGCGCTGCAATTCCGCCTCGCCGACATGGCGACGGAACTCGAGGCGGCGCGCACCTTCCTTTGGCGCGCGGCCGGCGCGCTCGACGCCAAGACCGCGGATGCGACGACGCTGTGCGCGATGGCCAAGCGCATCGCCACGGACACCGGCTTCCAGGTCGCGAACGCCGCGTTGCAATTGCACGGCGGCTACGGCTATCTCGCCGATTACGGCGTCGAAAAGATCGTCCGCGATCTGCGCGTGCACCAGATTCTCGAAGGCACCAACGAGGTGATGCGCCTCATCGTGGCGCGCAGCCTGCTCGGACGGTGAGGCGGGAACGGGGCGGCAGACAGCACGGATCGCCAGAGGTTTGCGAATGTTCGGTCGCAAGAAGAGCGAGCTTCCCGCCGGCCTCGACAAGGCCTTGCGGACGGCCGGAAGGCTGAAGGGCCCGCTCGCCGTCGCGGCGGCCGCCTCGGCTGCGAGCGCCGCGGCCTTCACGCTGTTCGGACAGGGCAAGCCGAAGTTCCTCTCCCGCCGCGCCGCGCAGATCGACTCGACGAGCCCCTTCGCGGAGACGCCGCTGCCGACGCGGGCGCCGCCAACCAATATCTGGAGCTTCTCCTGGGCGGTGATCGAGCGGCTCGGCCACGACAACATGACGCTCGTGGCGGCCGGCGTCGCCTTCTACGGATTGCTGGCGATCTTTCCGGCCATCGTCACCTTCGTGTCGATCTATGGCCTGTTTCTCAATCCCACGACTGTCGCCGTGCAGGCGCGGGCGATCACCGACATCCTGCCCGAGCAGGCGGCGGCGCTGATCATCGGCGCCATCGAAAATCTCGCCGCCCGCTCGAGCGCGGACCTCAATCTCACCGCCGTCGTCTCGCTGCTGATCGCGCTCTGGTCGGCCCGCTCGGGCGTCGGCGCGCTGATGACAGGCGTCAACATCGCCAACGACACGCCGGAGACGCGCGGGCTCGCCCATCTTCAGGCGCTCGCCATCGCGCTGACGCTGGTGGCGCTGGTCGGCATCGCTCTGGTGATGACGCTCATCGCCGCCGCGCCCGTGGTCCTGCATGTCCTGCCGACGTCGATCTGGGCGGATTCGTGGATCCTCTCGGCGCGCTGGCCGGTGCTTGCGGGCGCCGCCTATGTCGCCATTTCGCTTCTCTACAAAGTCGGCCCGGCGCGCACCCTGCACAACTGGCGGTTCTTCAACCCCGGCGCGCTGGCGGCGACGACGTTATGGATTTTCGGCACGGCGGCCTTCTCCTTCTATGCCGCGCGCATCGGCAATTTCGACGCCACCTACGGCTCGATCGGCGCGGTCGTCGTGCTGCTGTTGTGGTTCTGGCTGAGCGCGCTGTTCGTGCTGCTCGGCGCGGAAATCGAAGCTGAACTGGCGGAAATGCAACCAACGACGGGAGGAACGTGACCATGGCGAAGATCGCATTCATCGGGCTCGGCAACATGGGCGGCCCGATGGCCGCCAATCTCATCGCGGCCGGCCACGAGGTGACGGGCTTCGATCTCGCGCCGGCCTCGATCGACGAGGCGCGCAAGGCCGGCGCGGCGATCGCCGGCTCGGCGGCCGAGGCCGTCAGGACGGCGGAGATCGTCGTCTCCATGCTGCCCGCCGGCAAGCATGTGCTGGGCGTCTGGCGCGACATCGCCGCCGCCGCGCCGAAGGGGGCGTTGTTCATCGACTCCTCGACCATCGACGTCGATTCCGCGCGCGCGGCGCACGAGATCGCTCGGGCGGCCGGGCACAAGTCCGTCGACGCGCCGGTCTCCGGCGGCACGGGCGGCGCGAAGGCCGCCACACTCACCTTCATGTGCGGCGGCGCGGACGAAGCCTTCGCCGCGGCGCGGCCCGTGCTCGAGAAGATGGGCAAGAAGATCGTGCATTGCGGCGGCCCCGGCGCCGGGCAGGCCGCGAAAATCTGCAACAACATGATTCTGGGCGCGACGATGGCGGCGACCGCCGAGGCCTTCGTGCTCGCCGAAAAGCTCGGCCTGTCACATCAGGCGCTCTACGACGTGTCGTCGACCTCTTCGGGTCAAAGCTGGTCGCTCACCACCTATTGCCCCGTGCCCGGCCCGGTGCCGACCTCGCCCGCCAACAACGGCTACAAGCCGGGCTTCGCTGCGGCGCTGATGCTGAAGGATCTTCTGCTCTCGCAGCAGGCCGCGAGCGCGGCGGGGGCGGCGACGCCGATGGGCGCGGTGGCCACCCAGCTCTACGCGCTGTTCAACGCCGCCGGCCACGCCGGCGACGACTTCTCCGGCATCGTCAATTTCTTGCGCGGCCAGTCGAAGGCGTGAGCCTCAGGCGAGACCGCCGCGCTGCACGATGAAATCGGCGACGGCCTGAACGCCGTCGCCGTTCTTCATGTTGGTGAAGACGAAGGGGCGCTGCTTGCGCATCAGCTTTGCGTCGCGGTCCATCACCTCGAGCGAGGCGCCGACATAAGGCGCGAGATCGGTCTTGTTGATGACGAGCAGATCCGAGCGCGTGATGCCGGGGCCGCCCTTGCGCGGGATCTTCTCGCCGCCCGACACGTCGATGACATAGATCGTCAGATCGGCGAGCTCGGGCGAGAAGGTGGCGGCGAGATTGTCGCCGCCCGACTCGACGAGCACGATGTCGAGCTTCGGAAAGCGCTTTCGCATCTCGTCGATCGCCGCGAGGTTGATCGAGGCGTCCTCGCGGATCGCGGTGTGCGGGCAGCCGCCCGTCTCCACGCCCATGATGCGCTCGGCCGGCAGCGCGCCCGCCTCGGTGAGGATGCGCGCATCCTCCTTCGTGTAGATGTCGTTGGTGATCGCGGCGATGTCATAGCGCGGCGCGAAGAGCTTGCAGAGCCGCTCCATCAGCGCCGTCTTGCCCGAGCCGACAGGCCCCCCGATGCCGACGCGCAGAGGTCCGTGTTGCGATGTCATGAGCGAAAGAGCCTCGAATACTGGGTTTCGTGACGCATGGCGGCGATGTCGGAGCGTAGCGCGCAGCCGCCGAGATCGTCGAGCGTCGAGCCCGCCGCGATGCGCGCCGCCTCGACGAGGCGCGGGAACAGCGCGGCCGTAATGCGCTGCCCGTCGGTCTGGCCGATGGGCCCGAGGCGCACCGCGGCCGAGACGAGATTGGCGACGAAGGCGAGCGCATAGGCCGCGGCCGCCTCCGGCAGCTTCAGGCGGTGCGCGGCGGCGGCGGCGGCGACTGCGACGGCGTAGGCGTGATCGCCCTCGCCGAACAGATCGAGTCCCGGCGCAGGCCAAGCCGCGCGGACGGCGACGAGGAAGGCCGCGCCCTGCCCCGCGCTCTCGAGTCTGCGTTCGCGCGCGCCGGCGAGCGCCAGCGCCAGTTCGTCGACCTCGCGCAGCGCGGCCGCGTCCCCGGCCTCCACCGCGCGGTAAGCGGCGGCGAACAGCACGAGATCGTTGCGCAGCGAGCCGCGCTCGACGAGATCGACGATCCACGTCTCGACGCTCGCCGCGTCATGCGCCGCGCCCGACTCGACGGCCCATTCCAGCGCGTGGCTATAGGCGAAGGCGCCGACCGGAAAGGCCGGCGACAACCACACGAACAGCGGCGACAGGATCAGAGCGCGGCTCCGTCAATCGTGCTTGTGGCCGCAGCCGCAACCGCCATGCGCATGGTCGTGCTTATGAGCGTGGTCGTGCTTGCGGCCATGCGTGTGGCCATGTTCGTGTCCATGTCCGCCGCAGCATCCGCCATGCGCGTGATGATGCTCGTGCGCGTGATCGTGGCCCGCGTGATCATGATGGTGATCGTGGGCGTGATGATGGCCGTGCCCGTGATCGTGTCCCTGCGTGGCGACGTGCTGGGCGTAGGCGCCGCCTTCGGGGTCGAACGGCGCCTCGATCGGCGTCACCTTGGCGCCCAGGCCCGCCACCATCTCCTCGATCACGTGATCGCGGCGGATGCGCAGCTTCTGGCCGACGATCTGCGTCGGCAGATGGCGGTTTCCGAGATGCCAGGCGACGCGGACGAGATGTTCGGCCGAGGCGCAGCGGATCTCGGCGAGTTCCTCCGGCGCGGCGACGACCTCGACGAGGCGGCCGTCCTCCAGCGCCAGCGCATCGCCCGTGCGCAGCATCACCGCGTCCTCGAGATCGAGCAGAAACTCCAGCCCGCCGACGCCGGTCATCGTCATGCGCCGGCGATGGCGGTCGTCGTAGTCGAGCACGACCGTATCGGCGGCCGATCCGGACCAGCCGTCGCGGGGGCGAACCTCGTTTGCGCGCAACATCGCCAACATCTCCTGAAATCGTGGGAACGCTTTACCACGCCCGGCGCGGCGCGGAAACGCCCGCGCTCAGAACAGGAAATAGCGCTGCGCCATGGGCAGTTCCGTCGCCGGCTCGCAGACCAGCAGCACGCCGTCGGCGATGACGGCGTAGGTTTCGGGGTCCACCGTAAGCTTCGGCGTCGCGCCGTTGTGGATCATCGCGGCCTTGCCGATGCCGGAGCGCGTGTTCTTCACGGCGACGAGACGCTTCTGCACACGCAGCGCCGCGGCGAGCCCCTTGTCGAGCGAGGCCTGCGACACGAAGGTGAGCGAGGCGCCCGTGCGCGCGCGCCCGTAAGCGCCGAACATCGGCCGGTAATGCACCGGCTGCGGCGTCGGAATCGAGGCGTTGGGGTCGCCCATCTGCGCGGCGGCGATGATGCCGCCCTTGATGACGAGGTCGGGCTTCACGCCGAAGAAGGCCGGCGTCCACAACACGAGATCGGCGAGCTTGCCGGGCTCGACCGAGCCGATCTCGTGCGCCACGCCATGCGCGATCGCCGGGTTGATCGTGTATTTGGCGATGTAGCGCTTGACGCGCGCATTGTCGTTGTCGCCGCGCTCCTCCGGCAGAGCCCCGCGCTGGCGCTTCATCTTGTCGGCGGTCTGCCATGTGCGGATGACGACCTCGCCGACGCGGCCCATCGCCTGACTGTCCGAGCTCATCATCGAGAGCGCGCCGATGTCGTGCAGGATGTCCTCGGCGGCGATCGTCTCCTTGCGGATGCGGCTCTCGGCGAAGGCGAGATCCTCCGGGATCGACGGGTCGAGATGGTGGCACACCATCAGCATGTCGAGATGCTCGTCGAGCGTGTTGCGGGTGAAGGGCCGCGTCGGATTGGTCGACGAGGGCAGCACGTTCGGCAGGCCCGCCACGGTCATGATGTCCGGCGCATGGCCGCCGCCGGCGCCCTCGGTGTGGAAGGCGTGGATGGTGCGGCCCTTGAAGGCCTTGATCGTATCCTCGACGAAGCCGGATTCGTTCAGCGTGTCGGTGTGGATCATCACCTGAATGTCGTGATCGTCGGCCACCGACAGGCAGCAGTCGATCGCCGCCGGCGTCGTGCCCCAGTCCTCGTGCAACTTCAGAGCGCAGGCGCCGGCCTCCACCTGCTCGACGAGGCCGCCGGGCGTCGCCGCGTTGCCCTTGCCGGCGAAGCCGAGATTCATCGGAAAGGCGTCGGCCGCCTCGATCATGCGCGCGATGTGCCACGGCCCCGGCGTGCAGGTCGTCGCGAACGTGCCCGTCGCCGGCCCGGTTCCGCCGCCGAGCATGGAGGTGACGCCGGACATCAGCGCCTCCTCGATCTGCTGCGGACAGATGAAATGGATGTGCGTGTCGAAGCCGCCAGCGGTGAGGATCTTGCCTTCGCCGGCGATAACCTCCGTGCCGGGGCCGATGACTATGTCACGCCGGGCTGGATGTCGGGATTGCCGGCCTTGCCGATGGCGGCGATGCGGCCGTCGCGCAGGCCGATGTCGGCCTTCACGACGCCCCAGTGGTCGATGATCAGCGCGTTGGTGATCACGGTGTCGGCCGCGCCCTGCGCGCGGCTGGCCTGCGACTGGCCCATGCCGTCGCGGATCACCTTGCCGCCGCCGAACTTCACCTCCTCGCCATAGATGGTGAAATCCTTCTCCACCTCGACGACGAGCGCCGTGTCGGCGAGGCGAAGCTTGTCGCCTGTCGTCGGGCCGAACATGTCGGCATAGGCGGCGCGGGAGAGCTTGGTCGACATCGCGTCAATCCTTCGGCTTGCGCCAGGCGGCGGACAGGAATTCGGGCGGCAGATTTTCGTCCGCGGGGCGCGCCGCCTCCAGCGCGTCGACCAGTCGTCGCGCGCCGCCGCCGCACCACGGACAGTCAGTGCCCGCCGCCGCAACCCGTCGCAGGCACGACGGCCGCCACGACCCCACCAAGAGCGCAAGGCGGCCTCCGTCGGCGCGTCAGAGCTTGCCCATGATCTCCTGGCGGAAGCCGTAGACCTCGCGCGCGCCGGCGAAGGCGACGAGCGTCACCTCGCGCGTCTGGCCCGGCTCGAAGCGCACCGCCGTGCCGGCTGGAATGTCGAGGCGCATGCCGCGCGCCTTCGCGCGATCGAACTTCAGGGCAGGATTCGTCTCGAAGAAATGATAGTGCGAGCCGACCTGCACCGGCCGGTCACGGGTATTGGCTACGCTGATCGAGACAGTGGCGCGCCCCTCGTTCATCACGATGTCGCCGGGGGCGGCGATCACCTCGCCCGGCGTGAGCCGTGAGGCGGGCCCCCGGATCGGACGATGCACAGTGACGAGCTTGGTGCCGTCGGGGAAGGTTGCCTCCACCTGCACGTCGTGGATCATCTCGGGAATCCCCTCCATCACCTGCGAGCGCGTGACAACATGCGCGCCGGCATGCATCAGTTCGGCGACGCTGCGGCCGTCGCGCGCGCCCTCGACCACCGTGTCGGTGATCAGCGCTACGGCTTCGGGGTGGTTGAGCTTCACGCCGCGCTCGAGCCGGCGACGCGCGACCATCGCCGCCATGGCGACGAGCAGCTTGTCCTTTTCGCGCGGCGTCAGGTTCATCGGGGGGCTCCGTTTGGCGTCAACTGCGCCACAGGCGCGGCAGCTCGGCGCCGCGCAGCGCGACGACCGACGCAACGATAGCGGCGCGCAGGGCTTCCGGCGAGGGTGAGACGAAGCGCGCCGCGAGCAGCCCGTCCCATGCGCTGGCGGCGGCCTCGCAGGCGCGCTCCGGCAAGGCGCCGCGAAGCGCTTCGAGACGTGCTTCCGCGTCGGGCGCGATATGCACGAGGGTCGCCGCGGCGCGCGCGCCGCCGCCTAGCGCGAGACGGTCGAGCAGACTGTCGATCCGCCCGTCGAAGCGCATTTCCTCGGCGAACACCAGCCGGCCGTCGCGGCGCACGCGCCAGCGATCGTGAAACAGACCCGCGCCGCAGGATTCGCCCATCGCGCCGCGGCCGAAGACGACGCTCTCCAGCAAGGTGACGCGCGCGTCGGCGGCGAGCGAGACGTCGAGCCGACGGACGAGCGAGGCGCCGTCGAACAGGATCGTCTCTTGCGGCAGCCAGTCGAGCCTTGCGCCGGGACCGGCGTCGAGCTCCACCTTGACGCGCGCGGTCGCCCCGTCCGAGCGATAGATTTTTTCGGCCGCCGTGGTTGTCGCCACGACATGAGCGCCCGCGCCCGCTTCAAGCGCGATCTCGACGTCGTCGCCGCCGACGACGCCGCCGCCGGTGTTGACGATCACCGCCTCGCACGCCTCTCCGGCGCGCGGAAAGCGCAGGCGGTAACCGCCGGACTCGTAGACTTCGGCGACGCGCGTGCGCGCGCCATGCGCGGCGAAGCGCGCGCGAATCCGCCCCGTCGCCCGCACATAGGCCGGCAACGCGATCCCATCGGACCGGTTAGACGGAGAGTCGGCTTCTGACATCGCTCTCCACCATCGCGGCGCGCTCTCCCGCGAGCACGACCGCGCCGCGATCCATCACCGCGTAATCGTCGGCAAGGTCGCGCGCGAACTCGAAATACTGTTCGACGAGCAGGATCGCCATGTCGCCCTTGGCGCGAAGATACGTGATTGCGCGGCCGATGTCCTTGATGATCGAGGGCTGGATGCCCTCGGTCGGTTCGTCGAGGACGAGCAGCTTCGGCCGGGTCACCAGCGCGCGGGCGATGGCGAGCTGCTGCTGCTGGCCGCCCGACAGATCGCCGCCGCGCCGCCCCATCATGTCGGCCAGAACGGGAAACAGGTCGAAAATCTCGTTAGGGACGAAGCGTTCGCGGCGGGGGATCGGCGCATAACCCGTTTCGAGATTCTCCTTCACGGTGAGAAGCGGAAAAATCTCGCGACCCTGCGGCACGAAGGCGACGCCGCGCCGCGCGCGCTCGTGCGGGGCGAGTCCGAGAAGCGTTTCCTCGTTCCAGCTTATGTCGCCGGCGGCGACGGGCTGCTGGCCGACGATGGCGCGCAGCAGCGAGGTCTTGCCGACGCCGTTGCGGCCCATCACGCACATCACGCGACCAGGCTTGACCTGCAACGAGACGGAGCGCAGCGCCTGCGCGGCGCCGTAATAGAGATCGACGTTGGAGACGGTCAGCATCGCTCAGCGCCCCAGATAGACTTCGATCACGCGCTCGTCGGCCGAGACCTGATCGAGCGGGCCCTCGGCCAGCACCGCGCCTTCGTGCAGCACCGTGACCTTGACGCCGAGATCGCGCACGAAGGACATGTCGTGCTCGACGACGACGACGGAGTGATCCCTGGCGATGCGGCGCAGCAGTTCTGCGGTCGCCGCCGTCTCGGCGTCCGTCATGCCGGCGACGGGCTCGTCGACGAGCAGGAGCTTGGGGTCCTGCGCCAGCAGCATGCCGATCTCCAGCCACTGCTTCTGCCCGTGCGACAGATCGGCGGCCATGCGATGACGATGGGCCGTCAGCCGCGTCGTTTCAAGGATTTCGTCGATCCGCTCGCGCTCGCGCGAAGGGGCGGCGCCGAACAGCGTGGCGAGGGCGCCGCGCGGCGCCTTCAGCGCGAGCAGAATGTTGTCGTCGACCGTGTGGCTCTCGAACACGGTCGGCTTCTGGAACTTGCGGCCGATGCCGAGTTCGGCGATCGCCGCCTCGTCGAGCGTCGTGAGATCGAGCTGACCCTCGAAGAGGACTTCGCCGTCGTCCGGCCGCGTCTTGCCGGTGATGACGTCCATCATCGTCGTCTTGCCGGCGCCGTTCGGGCCGATGATGGCGCGCATCTCGCCGGGTTCGAGCGCGAGCGAGAGGCCGCGCAGCGCCCTGTATCCGTCGAAGGACACTTGCACGTTGTCGAGATAGAGCAAGGTCGATGTCAGCGGCGGCAGTTGTTCCATTGCGATCACTCCGCGGCTGCAACACCGGTCGTCGGCGCTCTGGCGCGACGCAACCGGCCGAACAGTTGATCCCATGCGCCCAGCACGCCCTTCGGCAACAGCAGCGTCACCAGAACGAAGAGAAAGCCGAGCGCGAAGAGCCAGTATTCCGGCAGCGCGCCGGTGAAGATGGTCTTGCCGAAGTTGACCAGCACAGCGCCGAGCGCCGCACCGACGAGGGTTCCGCGCCCGCCCGTCGCCACCCAGATGACCGCCTCGATGGAATTGGCCGGCGCGAACTCGCCGGGATTGATGATGCCGACCTGCGGCACGTACAGCGCGCCGGCGACGCCCGCCATCATCGCGGAGAGGACGAAGACCAGCAGCTTGTAGGCGTCGACGCGGTATCCGATGAAGCGCGTGCGGCTCTCGGCGTCGCGAATGGCGACGAGCAGCTTGCCGAATTTCGACGTCACGACGTAGCGCGCGACCATGTATCCGCCGACGAGCGCGAGCGCACTGAGCGAGAAGAGCGCGGCGCGCGTGGCGTCCGCCTGCACGGGGAAGCCGAGAATGTCCTTGAAGTCGGTCAGGCCGTTGTTGCCGCCGAAGCCCATGTCGTTGCGGAAGAAGGCGAGCAGCAGCGCGTAGGTCATCGCCTGCGTGATGATCGACAGATAGACGCCGGTGACGCGCGAGCGGAAGGCGAACCAGCCGAAGGCGAAAGCGAGCAGGCCCGGCACGATCAGCACCATCGCCATCGCGTAGGGGAAGGAGGCGAAGCCCCACCAGGTGAGGGGCAGCTCCTTCCAGTTCAAGAACACCATGAAATCGGGCAGGATCGGATGCGCGTAGACGCCGCGCGGCCGATCTGGCGCATCAGATACATGCCCATCGCATAGCCGCCGAGCGCGAAGAACGCGCCGTGACCGAGCGAGAGAATGCCGCAATAGCCCCAGACGAGGTCGAGCGAGAGGGCGAGCAGCGCATAGCACAGATACTTGCCCATCAACGCGACGACATAGGGCGGGATATGGAGAGCCGACCCTTTCGGCGGGGCCAGCGCAAGGACCGGCACGATCAGCGCGGCGGCGACGAGAATGCCGACGAAGACGAGGCCGCGACGATCGAGAAGGCGCGTTGTCAGAACCACGGCTCAGGCCTCCACCGCGCGGCCCTTCAAGGCGAACATGCCTCTGGGACGCTTCTGGATGAACAGGATGATGAAGACGAGCAGAGCGATCTTGCCGAGCACTGCGCCGACGAAGGGCTCGAGGAACTTGTTGGCGACGCCGAGCGTGAGGGCGGCGACCAACGTGCCCCACAGATTGCCGACGCCGCCGAAGACGACGACCATGAAGCTGTCGATGATGTAGCTCTGACCGAGATTGGGCGAGACATTGTCGATCTGCGACAGCGCCACGCCGGCCACGCCCGCGATGCCCGAACCAAGGCCGAAGGCCAGCGCGTCGATGCGGTTGGTGTCGATGCCCATCGCCGAGGCCATGCGCCGGTTCTGGGTGACAGCGCGCATCCGCAGACCGAAAGGCGTCGCGCGCAAGACGAGTTGCAAGGCGAAGAAGACGCCGATGGTGAAGACCACGATCCACATGCGGCCGTAGGTGATCGACAGACCGCCGAGTTCGAACGAGCCCGACATCCAGGACGGCGCGCCGACCTCGCGATTGTTGGCGCCGAACCACGTGCGCACGGCCTGTTGCAGGATCAGCGACACGCCCCATGTGGCGAGCAGCGTTTCGAGCGCTCGGCCGTAGAGAAAGCGGATGACGGTTCGCTCGATCAGCACGCCGACGGCGCCCGTGACGACGAACGCCAGCGGCAGGGCGATCAGCAGCGAGACGTCGAACAGGGCGGGATTGTGCGCGCGGATCCACTCCTGCACGACGAAGGTCGTGTAGGCGCCGAGCATCACCATCTCGCCATGCGCCATGTTGATGACGCCCATCACGCCGAAGGTGATGGCGAGGCCGATGGCGGCGAGCAGCAGCACCGAGCCGAGCGACAGGCCGTACCAGACATTTTGCGCGTTCGCCCACAGCGCGAGGCCGCTGTCGACATGGCGCAAGGCTTCGTCGGCCGTCGCCTTGAGGGCGCCCTGGCTGTTGGCGACGACGACGGCGAGCGCGGTTCGCGCGTCCTGATCGCCGCGGTCGCGGAGGGTGTCGACGGCCGCGATGCGCTGAGCCTCCGGCGCATCGGCCTTGGCGGCGAGGATCGCGGCGCGCGCCGCGGCAAGTTCGCGCTGGATGCGCGCGTCGCTTTCCTTGGCGAGCGCCGCTTCGAGCGCCGGCAGAGCATTTGCGTCGCGCGCCTTGAAGGCGGATTGCGCGGCCGCGAGGCGGCGGGCGGGGTCGGATGACATCAACGTCAGCGAGCCGAGCGCGGCGTCGACGGAACGGCGCAGACGATTGTTGAGGCGGACGGGCGCGAGGTCGGCGGGAGCGGCCGCGGCGGGCAGGCCGGTCGCGGCGTCGAGCGTCGCGCCTTTCGCATCCTTGTAGACGACGAGCTTCGTCGACGGACTGGCGAGGAGGCGGCCATCGCGCAGGGCCTCGACGATGGCGGGCGCATCCGGCCGCGCGCTCGCCGCGAGGGCGCCGAGCGCCTTGTCCGTTTCGCTATAGTCGTCGGCGGCGAAGCCGGCGATGGAGCCCTCGCCTTGCGCCGCCGCCGGCGCGAGGGCTGACGACAGCGCGAGCAGGAGGAATGCTCCGATCAATCGGAGAAGCCGCTTCATCGACGTCGTCCCTCGCCTGTCGACAGATGTTGTTGGTTCGATCGTTCGGAGCGGCGGCGCCGAGAAGAGCCGGCGCCGCCGCGTCGTTTCAGCGCGCGATCAGCCGCACTTCTTCGTGACGGTGTTGTAGTTGCCGCACTTCAGCGTCACCCAATCCGCCTCGAGTTCCCTGGAGCCCGGCAGGAAGTCCGTCCAGGCGTCGCCGGGCACGAGGTCCTTGGTCTTCCACACGACGTCGAACTGACCGTCGCCCTTGATCTCGCCGATGAAGACGGGCTTGGTGATGTGGTGGTTGGGCAGCATCTTGGAGACGCCGCCGGTCAGGTTCGGCGCCTCGATGCCCGGCAGCGCGTCGATCACCTTGTCGGCGTCGGTCGTGCCGGCCTTCTCGACCGCCTTCACCCACATCTGGAAGCCGACCACGTGGGCCTCCATCGGATCGTTGGTGACGCGCTTGGGATTCTTGGTGAACGCCTTCCACTTCGCGATGAAGGCGTCATTCTCCGGCGTCTTGATCGACTGGAAATAGTTCCAGGCCGCCAGATGGCCGAGCAGCGGCTTGGTGTCGACGCCCGCAAGCTCCTCCTCGCCGACCGAGAAGGCGACGACGGGAATGTCCTTGGCGGCGACGCCCTGATTGCCGAGCTCCTTGTAGAAGGGGACGTTGGCGTCGCCGTTGATGGTCGAGACCACCGCCGTCTTCTTGCCGGCCGAACCGAACTTCTTGATGTCGGACACGATCGTCTGCCAGTCGGAATGACCGAACGGCGTGTAGTTGATCATGATGTCTTCCGGCGCGACGCCCTTGGCCTTCAGGTAGGCCTCGAGGATCTTGTTGGTGGTGCGCGGGTAGACGTAGTCGGTGCCGGCGAGCACCCAGCGCTGCACCTTCTCTTCCTTCATCAGGTAGTCGACGGCGGGAATCGCCTGCTGGTTCGGCGCGGCGCCGGTGTAGAAGACGTTGCGCTCGCTCTCCTCGCCCTCGTACTGGACGGGATAGAACAGGATCGAGTTCAGCTCCTTGAAGACGGGGAGCACGGACTTGCGGCTGACCGAGGTCCAGCAGCCGAAGGTCGCGGCGACCTTGTCCTTCGCGATCAGCTCGCGCGCCTTCTCGGCGAAGAGCGGCCAGTTGGACGCCGGATCGACGACGACGGCCTCGAGCTTCTTGCCCAGCAGACCGCCCTTCTTGTTCTGCTCCTCGATGAGCATGAGCATGACGTCCTTCAGCGTCGTCTCGCTGATCGCCATGGTGCCGGAGAGCGAGTGCAGCACGCCGACCTTGATCGTCTCCTGCGCCTGAGCGCCGAACGATCCGACGGCGAGGGCGCCGCCAAAGAGCGCGCCGGCGGCGCGCAAAGCCATTCTTCTCGTGAGTGACATACGCATCCCCATCCTGTTCGGCCGATGATTGTCGCCGAGGTTCGCGCCGCCGATCGGCGCCCCGGCGTCTGGCCGCGCTGGAAGGGAGCAATGGCTGTGCCAGCCGGCGGACAGTGGGAAAGGCCGCGACGGCGCCGCGCGATGCCGATGTGCGATGCAACATTCGCCTAATTTGGAAGCAATTGTTCCGGATGCCTAAAAATCGAGCTCGCATCAGCTCGCGACGCGCGTGTGGCCCGGAATCAACAGTCTTGAGCGGCGCGGGGGGCTACTGTCGGCAGGAATGGCGAGAGGGCGCATCGACGCCCGCGCTCGCGTCGGTCGACGTTTCGAGTATGGCATGCCGCTCCGTTCCCAGCCTTTTGAAGATCCGGCCGCCGAGGCCTCGCAGTTCCTGATCCGGCTGGGGCTCGCCGTGCTCGCGATCGCCATTCCGCTGTCCAGCCTGTGGTCGCGGCGCGCTTTGTTCATCCTGTTTCCGCTCGGCGCCGGCGTCATCCTGGTCGGCGCGCTGATCGCGCCGCGGCGCGACGCGCTGGCGCGGATCAGCGCGACGACGCTGACCTCGATGGGGCTCGTCACGGTGCTCCTGCTCGGCTGGGCGGCGCTGTCGATCCTGTGGACGCCGTTCCGCGGCGATGCGGCGGAGCGATTGATCAAGGTCGCGAGCACGCTCGCCGTCGCGGTCGCGGCCGCGGCGGTGCTGCCGGACCGCACGCGCCTCGCCAACCTCTACCTCGCGCCGGTGGGCGTCGGCGTCGCCGCGCTCGGGTCGCTCGCCATCGGCTTGCTGGAATGGGCGGACAAGGGTCTGATCTTCGCGGTCGACGCGCCCGTCGCCGACCGGGCCATCGGCGCGCAGGCGCTGCTGTTGTGGCCCGCCCTTGGCGTGTTGATGTCGCGCCAGCGCTGGAGTCTGGCGGTGGCGCTGCCGGTGGTGACGATGCTGGCGGTGGTCGCCAACGGCTCGCCCGCCGCCCTGCTCGCCCTCAGCGCCGGCGCGCTCGCCTTCGCGGCGGCGCTCAGCGCGCCGCGGCGGACGGCGCTCGCGCTGGCCTACGCCTTCGCCGCGCTCACCCTGCTCGCCCCGCTGATCCCCTACGTGCTGCGCGTCGTCGTCGGCGGTCAGTCGCATCTCGACGGGCCGCTGGCGCCGATGGCGGACTGGCTCAGCATCATCCGGGCGGACAAGGCCAAGCTGCTCACCGGCCACGGCCTCGAGAGCGCGGCGCGCAGCATCGCCTCCGGCCATCTGCCGGCCGGGACGCCGCGCACCGCGATCTTCGACATCTGGTACGAGTTGGGCGTGATCGGCGCGGCGGCGACGGCGGCGCTGATCTTCGGTCTCTTCCGTTTCGCGGCGCGGCTGCATCCGATGGCCGCGCCCGCCGTGATCGGCGGCGTCGTGACCGGGCTCGTGATGGCCTCGACGAGCGCAGGCGCGATCAAGAGTTCGTGGCTGACGCTGGTGGCGGTCGCAGGCGTCATCTTCACCGCGACGGTGAACGGCCTTTACAGGACGAGCCGGCCTACGGCGCCGTCGCAGCCGGCCGCGCCGCGTCGTCCCCGGCTGTGAGGCTTGCGAGCGACTGGGCGGTCGCAGGGCCGAACTGGGCCGCGAAAAAGGTGTAGTAGGAGCCGCGCCGCGCCATCAGGTCGGCATGCGTTCCGACCTCGACGCAGCGCCCGTTCTCGATCACGCAGATGCGGTCGGCCGCGATGATCGTCTGCAGGCGATGGGCGACGACGACGGTGGTGCGGCCGACGCGCAATTCGTCGAGCGCGCGCTGCACCTCGCGCTCGGACTCCGAGTCGAGCGCGGCGGTCGGCTCGTCGAGCAGGATGATCGGCGCATTCTTCAGCATGGCGCGCGCGATGGCGATGCGCTGGCGCTGGCCGCCGGAGAGCTGCGTCCCCTGCTCGCCCACCTGCGTGTCGTAGCCCATCGCGAAACGCTGGATGAAATCATGCGCATGGGCGTGACGGGCCGCCTCGATCATGTCGGCCTCGCTGGCGCCGGCGCGGCCGAGCAGGATGTTCTCGCGGATCGTGCCGCGGAACAGGAACACGTCCTGCGAGACGAAGGCGATGCGCGCGCGCAGCGAGGCGAGGTCGACCTGTCCGATGTCCTGCCCGTCGATCAGGATGCGGCCCGTCGCCGGCTCGTAGAAACGCTGGAGCAGGCCGAGGATCGTCGACTTGCCGCCGCCCGACGGGCCGACCAGCGCGGTCGTGCGGTCCGGCTCGACGAGCAGATCGAGATCGTGCAGCACCGCCTCGCCCGGCCGGTAGCCGAAGGCGACATGCTCGATGGCGATGCGCCCGTCCGTGACGGCGAGGGCGGGCCGGTCCGCCCGCTCCGCCTCGACCGGCGGGCGGTCGAGAATCTCGTAGATCAGGCGCGCGCCGACGATGCCGTTCTGGATTTCGAGGTTCAGTTTGCCAAGGCGCTTGGCCGGATCGTAGGCCATCAGCAGCGCCGCGGTGAAGGCGAAGAAGGAGCCGGGATCGGCCTGCGCCACCGTCACCCGCCAGCCGCCATAGGCGATGACGAAGGCCACGGCGACGCCGCCCAGCGTGTCGGCCAGCGGCGAGGACAGCGCCACCCCCGCCGCCATGCGGTTGGCGGATTTCTGCACGTCGCGGATCGAGGCGTCCATGCGCTGGCGCATCGCCTTCTCCAGCCCGAACGCCTTGATGATGCGGATGCCCTGCACCGTCTCCTGCATCGTCGCCATGATGCGGGTCGAGCCGTCGAAGGAGCGGCGGGCGAATTTGCGCACGCGGCGGATGGCGCGGCCGAGCAGCAGAGCGGCGACCGGCAGCACCGTCATCGTCGCCGCCGCCATCAGCGGGTCCTGGTAGAACATGACGATGACGAGCGCGACGAGCGTCAGCACGTCGCGCCCGACAGCCTGGATCAGCACCTGCACCGAGTCGCGCACGCCGTTGGCGGCGATCGCCAGACGGCTGATGAACTCGGAGGAGTGCCGGTCCTGAAAGAAGGAGACAGGCTGGGCCAGCACCCGCTCGTAGACGCGCGACTGCACCCCGGCGACGATCTTGTTGCCGGTCCGCGACATGATCACGAGCTGGCCATAGGTCGACAGGCCGCGGATGACGTAGAGCACAGCCACGGCCAGCGACAGATTGCGCAAGGTCTTGAAAGAACTCGCGGCTTCGCCTCCGAAGGTCATCATGCCGTTGACGACGGGACGGAGTTGCGACACCGCCAGACCGGTCGCCGCCGCGCTGATCGCCATCAGCGTCGCGGCGGCCAGATAGGACCAGACATGCCGGCGCCCATGCTCCGCGAACAGGCGGCGCAGGATGGCAGACGTATCCGGCGCAGGGGCGACCGGCCGTGACGGGTCGGGCGCCGACAGCGCGCGGGTTTGGTCCGACATGCGACTGCGTTAGCCGGGCGTGGCCCCGCGTTCAAGCGCCTTGTTGCGGCGCGGCGGCGGCGATTCGCCCTTCCTCAGCCGCATGGCAGGCCGCTTGCGAGGCGCCGTAGGCCTTCAACTCCGGCGTCTCGGCCGCGCCAGGCCGCCTGGGGGGGTGCGGGCGGCGGGGAGGGGGGCAACCGGGGGGGCGGCGAGATGGGGTTGGGAATTTCGCCCGCCACGGCGACGCGCGGGCGCCCGCTCATGGCGAGGTCCGGCACCGCCTCCAGCAGCATCCGCGAATAGGGGTGCAGCGGCGCGGCGAACAGGGCGCGCGAGGGCGCGATCTCGACGAGGCGGCCGAGATACATCACGCCGATGCGGCTCGCCATGTGGCGCACCACGGCCAGATTGTGGCTGATGAAGAGATAGGTGAGGCCGAACTGGTCCTGCAGGTCGCGCATCAGGTTGAGGATCTGCGCCTGCACCGAGACGTCGAGCGCCGAGGTCGGCTCGTCGCAGACGAGGAACTCGGGCTTGACGGCGAGCGCGCGGGCGATGGCGATGCGCTGGCGCTGGCCGCCGGAAAACTCGTGCGGATACTTCACGCCGTCCGCCGGCGCGAGGCCGACAAGCGTCAGCAACTCGCCGACGCGCGCCTCGATCGCCTTGTCGCCCTCGACGACGCCGAAGGCGCGGATCGGCTCGGCGATGATGCGCGCCGACCCGCCAGCGCGGATTGAGGCTCGCGTAGGGGTCCTGGAAGATCATCTGGATGCGGCGGCGCAGCGCGGACATGTCGGCGCGCTCCGGCTTCGTCATCGACACGCCGTCGATCACGACCTCGCCGCCGCTGGCGCCGAGAAGCCCGACCACCATGCGCGCGACGGTCGACTTGCCGGAGCCGGATTCGCCGACGACCGCGAAAGTCTCGCCGCGCGCGATCTCGAACGACACGCCGTCGACGGCTTTCAGATAGAGCTTCGGCTCGCCGGCGACGACGCGATCGAGCCAGGGCTTCGACACGTCGAACACGCGACGCAGGTTGGCGACGGTGACGAGAGCCTCGCTCATGGCGTCGCCTCCGCCTGCGCCTGGTCATAGAGATGACAGGCGACGTCGCTGGCCTCGACGCGACGCGGCTCGGGCCGCGCCTCGCGACACCGATCGAAGGCGAGCGCGCAGCGCGGATTGAAGGCGCAGCCGGGCGGAATCGCGTTGAGGCGGGGCATGGCGCCGGGGATCTGCGCCAGGCGATGGGCGTCGGTCGCCAGTGTCGGGATCGCGCCCATCAGGCCCTGCGCGTAAGGGTGGCGCGGCCGGGAGACGACGTCGCGCACCGGGCCGATCTCGGCGATGCGGCCGGCATACATCACCGCGACGCGATCAGCCGTTTCGGCGATCACGCCCATGTCGTGCGTGATCAGCATGACGGCCGCGCGATGCTGCCGGCACACCTTCTTCAACAGCGCGATGATCTGCGCCTGCACCGACACGTCGAGCGCCGTCGTCGGCTCGTCGGCGATGACGAGCTCTGGCTCGGCGGCGAGCGCCAGCGCGATGACGACGCGCTGGCGCATGCCGCCGGAAAATTCGTGCGGATAGGCGTCGAGCCGCTGCTCGGGCGCGGGAATGCCGACCTCGGCGAGCAGCGCGAGGGCGCGCTCGCGCGCCTGCGGGGCGTTGAGCGCGGTGTGCGTGCGGATGGTCTCGACGAGTTGCTCGCTGACCCGGTAGAGCGGGTTGAGGCTGGTCAGCGGATCCTGAAAGATCATGCCGATGCGCTTGCCGCGAATGTGCCGCATCGCCTCGCGCGGCAGATGGTCGATGCGCTCGCCATGCAGGCGCACCTCGCCGCCCGAGATGCGGCCGGGCGGCTCGAGCAGCCCGATGATCGCCGCCCCGGTCAACGACTTGCCGGCGCCGGATTCGCCGACCACGCCGAGGATCTCGCCGCGCGCGATCTCGAACGAGATGCGGTCCAGCGCCTTCAGCACGCCGCGCCGGGTGGGAAACTCCACCTCGAGATCGCGAACGGAGAGGACAGGCGGCTCGCTCATCACTGCAACTTCGGATTGAGCGCGTCGCGCAGCCAGTCGCCGAGCAGGTTCACTGCCAGCACCAGCGACGCCAGCGCGAGGCCCGGGAACGCCACGATCCACCATTCTCCCGCGAACAGGTAATTGTTGCCGATCCGGATCAGGGTGCCGAGCGAGGGCATGGTCGGCGGCAGGCCGACGCCGAGGAACGACAGCGTCGCCTCGGTGATGATAGCAAGAGCGAGATTGATCGTCGCGATGACCAGCACGGGCGAGAGTACGTTCGGCAGCACATGGCGAAACATGATCGCCAGCGGCGAAATGCCGATCAGGCGCGCGGCCTGCACATAGTCCTTGTTCTTCTCGACCAGCGTCGAGCCGCGCACGGTGCGCGCATACTGCACCCAGAAGGACAGGCCGATGGAGACGACCAGCACCCAGAATTCCGCGCCGTCGACCGCCTTGTTGCCGAGCAGCGCGCGCGCCGAGCCGTTGATCAGCAGCGCCGTGAGGATCGCCGGAAAGGTGAGCTGCACGTCGGCGATCCGCATGATCGCAGTTTCGACCCAGCCGCCGAAATAGCCGGCGAGAAGGCCGGCGGTGACGCCGATCGTCATCGCCAGAAGCACGGCGAGGACGCTGACGCCGATCGATATCTGCAATCCGTAGAGGATCGCCGAGAGCATGTCGCGGCCCTGATTGTCCGTGCCAAGAACGAAGCGCGGATCGCCGCCCTCCAGCCACAGAGGCGGGGTTCGCGCGTCGAGCAGATCGAGCTTGGCGAGATCGGTGGGATCGTGCGGGGCGACCCAGGGGGCGAACATCGCCGCGATCACCAACAACAGCGTCAGGCCGGCGGCGATCATCACCGCCGGCGAACGGGTGAAGGAGTGCCAGATGTCGCTGTCGAGGGCTCGGACGACGAGGCCGGGCTCGCGGTCTGCGGCGAAAGGCGTCATGCCTTGGCTCCGCCGGCGACGCGGATGCGCGGATCGACGACGACATAGAGAATGTCGACGACGAGATTGATCGTCACGAAGATCAGCGCGACCAGCATAAGGTAGGCGGCCATGATCGGAATGTCGGCGTTCTGCACGGCCGAAATGAACAGGAGCCCCATGCCGGGCCACTGGAACACCGTCTCCGTCACCACCGCGAAGGCGATGATCGAGCCGATCTGCAACCCGATGATGGTGATCACCGGCACCAGCGTGTTCTTCAGCGCGTGACCGAAGTAGATCGACCGGTCGGTCAGTCCGCGGGCGCGCGCGAACTTGATGAAGTCGGTCCGCAGCACCTCCAGCATCTCCGAGCGCACGAGGCGCGCGATGAGCGTGAGCTGAAACAGGCCGAGCGTGATCGAGGGCAGGATCAGCGCCTTCCACCCCGCGAGCGTGAGGAAGCCGGTCTTCCAGAAGCCGACGTCGACCGTCGCCCCCCGCCCGTAGGAAGGCAGCCATTGCAGCTTAACGGCGAAGAGGTAGATGAGCAGAATGCCGATCAGGAATGTCGGCAGCGACACGCCGATCAGCGACGCGCCGAGGAAGAAGCGCGACAGCATCGAATTGCGGTGGATGCCGGTGTAGACGCCGAGCGGAATGCCGACAGCGAGCGCGAAGACGGAGGCCATCAGCGCCAGCTCGAACGTCGCCGGGAAACGTCCGGCGACGAGCTCCGTGACGGGCTGGCGGAAACGGTAGGAAATGCCGAAGTCGAAGTGCAGCGCGTTCCAGAGGAACCGGCCGAGCTGCACCAGCATCGGATCGTCGAGGCCCAGTTCGCGGCGCAACGCCTCGCGCTCGGCGATCGAGACGTCCTGACCCACCATCTGGTTGATCGGGTCGCCGACGAAGCGGAAGAGCAGGAACGCAAGCAACGCGACGACGATCAGCACGATCGCCGCCTCGATGATGCGTCGCATGACGAAAGCGAACATGACCCCAGCCGGTGAGCCGGGCGGCGCGGGGCCGCCCGGTCTTGCGCCTTACGGCTCCTTGACGACCCACTGCAGCAGGATCTGATCGTCCGGCCGCTGCACCATCTTCACCTTCTTGGAGACGCCCCAGGCCAGCGACTGCTGATGCAACGGAATGAAGCCGGTCTCGTCGTTGATGGTCTTCCAGGCGTCCAGAATCATCTGGTCGCGCTTGGCCGTGTCGGTCTCCACCAGAATTTTGGCGGAGAGTTCGTCGACCTTCTTGTTGCAATAGCCGCCGTAGTTGAACGGGCCGCCGACGCCCTTGTCGTCGCGGCAACCGGCGAGGTTGGTCAGCACGTTCCACGCATCGAAGGAACTCGGCGTCCAGCCGAGCATGCCGAGCGAGGTGTCGAAGCCGCCGGAGGCGCCGGCGCGGCCGAAGAACTGCGCCTTGGGCTGGGCCTGCAGCGTGACCTTCAGGCCGGCGCGGGCGAACATCGCGGTTGCAGCCTGACAGATCGCCTCGTCGTTGACATAGCGATCGTTCGGGCAGTGCATCGTCACCTCGAAGCCGTCCGGATAGCCCGCCTCGGCGAGCAGCTTCTTCGAGGCGGCCGGATCGTAGGGCCAGCGCTTCAGTTCGGCCGAGCGCGAGAACAGCATCGGCGCCATCAGGATCGACACCGGCGTCGCCATGTTGCGCATCACCTTCGTCTTGATCGCCTCGATGTCGATCGCCTGATAGAAAGCCTTGCGAACCCGCACGTCCTTGAAGGGGTTCTTGCCCTTGACGTTCGAGTAAAGCAGCTCGTCGCGCTTCTGGTCGAAGAACAGGTGGATGACGCGCAGCTCCGCGCCCGTCATCACCGAGGTCGTCGGGTTGGTGTCGATGCGCTGCATGTCCTGCACGGGCACCGGCTCGATCATATCAACCTCGCCGGACAGAAGCGCGGCGACGCGGGTGGCGTCCTGCTTGATGGTGGTGAAGATCACCTCGTCGAGATTGTGCTCCTTCTTGCCCCACCAGCCGGGATTGGGCTTGTAGATCGTCTTCACCGCCGGCTCGTGGCTGGTGATGACGAAGGGGCCGGTGCCGTTCGACTTCAGCGCGAAGTTGTTCAATTCCTTGCCGGTGGCGGGCTGAGGCTTGACCGCGCCGTTCGCCTCGGCCCACTTCCTCGACATGATGTACCAGGTGTCCCATTCCGCATGCAGGATGGGATTGGGCGAGGTCAGCACGAAATCGACGGTGTGATCGTCGACCTTGACCACCTTCACGTCCTTCGGCAGACGCGTCGAGACCTGCGAGCCCGGCGCCAGCGCCCGCTCGACGGAGAACACCACGTCGTCGGCGGTGAAGTCCTCGCCGCCCGCGAATTTCACGCCCTTGCGCAGGTAAAAGCGCCAGCGCAGCGGGTCGACGATCTCCCACTTCTCGGCGAGGCCGGGAATGATCTTCAGCTCCTTGTCGCGCTTGGTGAGGCCCTCGTAGACATTGCCGAGCGCGGCGAGCGTGAAGGTCTCGTTCAGCGTATAGGGATCGAGCGCATTCAGATCGCCCTGGAAAGCATATCTGAACGTGACGGCGTTGGCGGACCCCAGCCCGAGACCGGTCGCGAACACGCCCGCAAGCAACAGCGTCTTCAATCGCATGATGTGCTCCCCTGCCGACTGGCGCGGCTTTTTCCGCCGCTCATGCCGCAAACCTAGAACAGGCGCGTTCGGCTGGTCCAGCGCTTTGTGACGATTTGCTCACCCTGGCCGCTCGAATGCGCATGGCTGGCGCCCGGCGCGGCGCCGACGGTTGACGAGCGCGCGCCCGAACTGTTCTCTCTACTTGCAGATTTGCCTTGAGGATCCCATGCCCATCATCAATCGCGTCGCTGAACTTGCGGACGACGCGGCCGTCTGGCGTCGCGATTTCCATCAGCATCCTGAATTGCTCTACGACGTGCACCGCACGGCGCGCGTCGTCGCCGAGAAGCTTCGCGCCTTCGGTTGCGACGAGGTCGTCACCGGCATCGGACAGACCGGCGTCGTCGGCGTCATCCGCGGGCGCGTCAATGCGTCGGGACGCACCGTCGGGCTGCGCGCCGACATGGACGCACTGCCGATCGCAGAGGAGACGGGCGCCGCCCATGCCTCGACGACGCCGGGCAAGATGCACGCCTGCGGACACGACGGCCACACCGCGATGCTGCTCGGCGCGGCGCGCTATCTGGCCGAAACGCGGAACTTCGACGGCACGGCGGTCGTGATCTTCCAGCCGGCCGAGGAAGGCGGCGCCGGCGGCAAGGCGATGGTCGACGACGGCATGATGGACCGCTTCAAGGTCGACGAGGTGTATGGCCTGCATAACCTGCCGGGCCTGCCGGTCGGCGCCTTCGCGATCCGGCCCGGCCCGATGTTGGCGGCGGCCGACCAATTCGACATCGCGATCACCGGCCTCGGCGGCCATGCGGCCAAGCCGCACGAGTGCGTCGATCCTATCGTCGTCGCCGCGCAGATCATCAACGCCGTGCAGGCGATCGTGTCGCGCGGGGTCGACCCGCTCGACAGCTGCGTGATCTCGGTGACGCGCGTCGTGGCGGGCACCGCCTACAACATCATTCCCGAGACGGCGAAGCTGTCGGGCACGATGCGCACACTGCGCGCCGCGACGCGCGATTTCTGCGAGGCGCGGCTGCGCGCCGTGGTCGAGGGGATCGCCCACGCCAATGGCGCGAAGGCCACGCTCGCCTTCGCGCGCGGCTACCCGGTGACCGAGAACCATGCGACGCAGACGGAGTTCGCGGCCCGCATCGCCGAGAGCGTCGTCGGCGCGAAGAATGTCGACCGCGCGCTCGATCCGACGATGGGCGGCGAGGACTTCTCCTACATGCTGCTCGCCCGGCCCGGCGCCTTCATCTTCATGGGCAATGGCGACACGGCCGGGCTTCACCATCCCAAATACGACTTCAACGACACGGCGATCCCGGTCGGCATGTCGTACTGGGCCAAGCTGGTCGAGACGGCGCTGCCGGCGGGCTGAAGCCCGCGCTCAACGCCACGGGCCGGCGCCGGCCGGCGGAATGTCGAGCGTTGGCGAGAGGCGCGGCCGGGGCCGCGCCTCGTTCGTTTCGCCGCCGCCGGCGTCCGGGACGGCGGCGCCTTCGGGCGCGGTTTCGTCGGGCATGGCGGCGGCGAGCGCCTCGGCCTCGGACTCGTCGTCGACGAGCTCGGTGCGCCCGCCCGCATAGGCGACGAGGGCGGCGACGCGCGCGTCCATCGAAGGGTGGGTGGCGAACCAGTCGTTCGACGAGCGCACCAGCGGGCTCTCGATGAAGAAGGCGGACATGCGCGAGGACATGTCCGGAATCGTGGCGCGCTTCTCGATCTTGCGCAGCGCCGAGATCAGCGCGTCGGGATTCTTGGTGAGTTCGACGGCGCCGGCGTCCGCCATGAACTCGCGGGACCGCGACAGGGCGAGCCGCGTCAGCATCGCGAGGCCCCAGGACAGGGCGATCAGCGCCAGCGCGATGAGCACGACGATGATGACGGCGCCCTTGTTGTCGCCGCTCGACTTGCCGCTGGAGCGCGGCAGGCGGCCGAGCGGAAAATCCAGGTTGCGGAACACCAGATCGCCGATGAAGCTGAAGATGCCGGCGAAGATCACCGCCACGACGAGGAGCTGCGTGTCCTTGTTGCGCAGATGGGTGAGCTCGTGCGCCAGCACCGCCTCCATCTCCTGCGGGTTCAGCGTCTCCATCAGGCCGCGCGTCACGGTGATCGCGGCGTCGCTCTCGTCGAGGCCCGAGGCGTAGGCGTTCAGCGCGTCAGTCTCGATCACCATCAGGCGCGGCGTCGGCAGGCCGCGCGAGATGCACATCGTCTCGACCAGGTGATGCAACTCGGGCGCGGCCTCCGCCGGCAGGTCGACGGCGCCGGTGGCGAAGGCGACCATGCGCTGGTGAAACGCCCATGCCACGGCGAACCAGGCGAGCGTCGCCGCCGCCGCCCAGGGCAGCATCCACGACATGTCGCGCCAGGCGCGCGCCATCATCCAGCCGACCGTGCCGCCGCGGCGCGTCTCGTAGAGCAGCGCGAAGGAATAGGTCAGCACGCACAGCAGCAGGACGAAGCCCGCCAGCAGCAGGACCGACCGCACGCGATTGGCCTGAATGTGCGTCTGCAATCCGTATGCGCGCAGCATGGCGAGCCTCGCCTCGGGTCCGGTTTGCGCGCGGCGCGCGCGTGGATCAGAACTTCACCCTGCGGCGTCTGGTGGACGGCCTTGCGCTCGCCCTCCTCCAGATTGAAGAACTCCATCGGCTGGAAGCCCATCGAGGGCGCGAAGAACGCGGCCGGCACGCTTTCGCGCGCGGCGTTGTATTCGGCGACCGAATTGTTGAAGAAGCGACGTGCCGCGGCGATCTTGTTCTCAAGCTCCGACAGCTCGTTTTGCAGCTCGATGAAATTCTGGTTGGCCTTGAGGTCCGGATAGGCCTCCGCCAGCGCGAACAGCTTGCCGAGCGAGGCGCCGAGCGCTGCCTCGGCGACGGCCTGATCGCCGGGGCCGCGCGCCTGCGCCGAAATCGCCGCGTTGCGCGCTTGAATCACCGCGTCGAGCGTGCCGCGCTCGTGCGCGGCGTAGCCCTTCACCGTCTCGATGAGGTTGGGCACCAGATCGTGCCGCTGCTTCAACTGCACGTCGATGTCGGAAAAGGCCTGCCGCGTGCGCTGGCGCAGCGCGACCAGCGTGTTGTAGGCCATGATCAGCCAGACGACGATCAGTGCGACGACGCCGAGTAAAATCCAGGACATGCGGACCCCCTAGCTGCGCGCAGCGCGAAGCGCTCGCGCCAGACTCAACGCAGCGCGCCGCGCCGTCTGTGCGATCCGTCACCTGCCGCGCGCGGTCAGGCCTGCGCCAATGCGCCGCGGGCGCCCTTGCGCAACAGCAGGTCGAGCGACGTCGTCACAGGGCCGACGAAGCGCGGATCGGCTGGCAGATCGTCCCCGAAAATGGCGCGCACGCCCATGAGAGCGCGCGCCAGAGGCTCGGCCGTCAGACCGGCGGAATCGGCGCGACGGCGCAATTCAGCGGCGAGCGGATCGTTCACCTCGAAGGTCGCGCCGCGCTCGCCCTGCCCGGTCGCGTAGCGCATCCAGCCGGCGACGCCGAGGGCGATGCGCGGAATGGGCGCGCCCGCGGCGAGCCGGTCGCGCGCGGCGGCGAGCAGGCGCTGCGGCAGTTTCTGCGATCCGTCCATGGCGATCTGCGCAGTGCGGTGTTTCAGCGCGGGATTGCGGAAACGGGCGACGAGATCGTCCTTGTAGCGCGTGACGTCGAAGCCGGCCGGCACGGCGAGGGTCGGCGTCATCTCCTCGTCCATCAGCGCGCGCACGTGGCGGGCGAGATCGGCGTCGGCCATCGCGGTCGAGACGAACTCCCATCCAGCCAGACAGCCCAGATACGCGATGGTGGAGTGCGAGCCGTTGAGCAGACGCAGCTTCATGTGCTCGTAGGGCTCGACGTCGGCGGTGAATTCGACGCCGCGCCAAGCGGGCCGACCCAGCGGAAAATGGTCCTCGACCACCCATTGGGTGAACGGTTCGGTCATCACCGGCCATGCGTCCCTGACGCCGAGCCGGCTCGCGACATGGGCGCGGTCGGCGTCGGTCGTCGCGGGCACGATGCGGTCGACCATCGTGCAGGGGCACGCGACGTCGCCCGCGACATGGTCGGCGAGCGCGGCGTCACGCAGGCGCGCGTATCCGACCAGCACCTTCTTCACGGTCTTGCCGTTCGAGGGAAGATTGTCGCAGCACAACACGGTGAAGGGCGCGAGGCCCGCGGCGCGGCGGCGCGCCAGCGCCTCGACGATGAAGCCGGGCGCCGATTTCGGCCGACCCGGATTGGCGAGATCATGGACGATGTCGGGATGGTCCGCGCGCAACGCGCCGGTCGCCGGATCGTGGCAATAGCCCTTCTCGGTGACGGTGAGCGAGACGATGCGCACCTGCGGCGAGGCCATCAGCGCCAGCAGCGTCTCCGGATCCTCGGGCGCGACGAACGTTTGCAGCACCGAGCCGACGATGCGCAACGACTCGCCCGCCGCGTCGCGAACGGCGACGGCATACAACCCGTCCTGCGGGGCGAGCGCGTCATGCGTGTCCGGCGAGCGCAGGCTGACGCCGGCGATTCCCACGACAGATCGCCGCGGCCGAGCGCATCGTCCGTGTAGACGGCCTGATGGGCGCGGTGGAAAGCGCCAATCCCCAGATGCACGATTCCGACGCGCGCGGCGGCGCGATCGTAGACGGGCCGCACCACATCCGCCGGCAGGCGCGGCAATGAGGATTGAGACAGGCGCATCCGGCTCCTCGCTCGGCTCTCGCGTCGCTACGTGTTCTCGCGCTTGGCGCGCGTGACGATCTGCGTCGGGTTGACGAATCGCAGCGCGATGATCAGCCAGACGAGCGTCACCACCATGTAAATCACCGCCATCGCGTCGATGGACTGCACGGCGCGCACGCCGGCGGCGAAGACGGCGTAATAGAGCGCGACGACCAGCGTCTGGCTCGTCGGCCCGGCGGTGAGGAAGGTGAGCTCGAACATCGCAATGGTGCGCACCAAAACGAGCAGCAACGCGGCGAGCACGCCGGGCAGCAGCAGCGGCACGAGCACATGCACGAAGAGGCGGAACGTGCCCGCGCCGAAGACGCGCGCGGCGGCCTCGACGCGCGGATCGATCTGCTCGACGAAGGGGATCATCACCAGAATGACGAAAGGCACGGTCGGCACGAGATTGGCGAGGATGACGCCGAACATCGTTCCGCCGAGGCCGGACTTATACAGCACCGTCGCCAGCGGGATGCCGAAGGTGATCGGCGGCACGAGTAGCGGCAGCAGGAACAGCAGCATCACCAGCTTCTTGCCGGGAAACTCGCGCCGCGCCATCGCATAGGCCGCCGGCACGCCGATCAGGCCCGAGAGCGCGACGACGGCGAAGACGACCTGAAAGGTGACGAGCAGCACGTCGCCAAGCTGGAACTCGGACCAGGCCGACGCATACCATTTGGTCGTGAACCCGTCCGGAAACCACGAGCGCAGCCAGCGGGTCGCGAAGGAGCTCATCACGACGGTGGCGATCATCGCCAGCAGGTTGACGACGAAGAAGGCGATGCTCGCCCAGACGGCGAAGACCCAGAGGCGCGCGCCAAGCGGTTTGTCGATCTTCATCGCTCACCCCTTCGCGCCGGCGGCGGGGCCGCGATAGAACAGGCCGCGCGTCGCCAGCACCATCACGACGATGACGAGCTGCACCAGCCCCATGATGATCGCGATCGCCGAGGCGAGCGAGTAATCGTATTTCTCGAACGCCGCTTCATACGCCGCAATCGAGATGACGCGCGTCGGGCCGGCGGGCGCGCCGAGCAGCACGGCGGAGGGAAACACCGAGAAGGCCTGCACGAAGACGAGGCAGAAGGTGATCGCAAGGCCCGGCAGGAGCAGCGGCAGGAAGACATAGCGGAAACGCTGCCAGGCGCGCGCGCCGAGCGTGGCGGCCGCCTGCTCCAGCGCCGGGTCGATGCCCGTGACGTAGGAGAGGGTCAACAGAAAGGCGAAGGGAAAGCCCGTGATGACGAGCGAGAGAACGACGCCCCAGTAATTGTGGATCAGCTTGACCGGCGAGGAGATGACGCCGAGCGTCATCAGCACGCGATTGAACCAGCCCTGCGGCCCCATGTAGTTCAACAACCCTTCGGCGACGAGCACGGTGCCGAGCGTGATCGGCAGCACGAGGATCGTCGTCAGCAACCGCTGGCGCTTCATGAGGCGCACGCGGAAGGCGATGGGGATCGAGATGAGGATGTTGAAGATCGTCACCGGCAGCGCGATCCACAGCGTCTTGCCGATCGTCTCGTAGAGAAACGGATCGGAGAAGAAGGTGAGGTAATTGCCGAGGGTCGAGCCGTCCTTCGGGTGGAACGACAGCCAGAAGCCGTAAAGGAAGGGATAGACGAACAGGCCGATCACCAGCGCCATCGCCGGCAGAACCAGCAGCGTCACCGCATCGAGGCCGCGCGCGGCGAGCCGCAGGCGCAGCGGCGTGCCCACATCCGCGTGGGCGAGCGGTTCGGACGCGCTCACGAGCGCGCCTCCGCCGGAAAGACGCGCCGGGCGGCCCGGGCCGCGCGCCTGACCAAAGAAATGGCGGCCGCGATACTCGATCGCCTCGACCGTCGCAGGCACGCCCTGCCCCTCGCCGACGGCGGACAGATCGTCCGCCCGGATCGCGGCCACGACCTTGTCGCCGGCGATCTCGTCGCGGATGACGCCGCCGATCGTCGCGCCGCCGATGTCCACCATCGCGCGGTCGCCCTCGCGCGAGACGAGACGGCCGCCGAGGCGGTTGCGGAAGCCCATGAAGTCGGCGACGTCGAGATGGGCGGGGCGTTGATACAGCTCCTCCGGCGCGCCGACCTGGCGGATCATGCCGTCGCGCAGCACGACGATGCGATCGGCGAGCGAGAGCGCCTCGTCCTGATCGTGCGTGACGTAGATCGTGATCGAGCCGAGACCCTGATGGATGCGGCGAATCTCGTGGCGCATCTCGAGGCGCAGCTTGGCGTCGAGATTGGAGAGCGGCTCGTCCATCAGCACGAGCGGCGGCTCGATGGCGATGGCGCGCGCGATGGCGACGCGCTGCTGCTGGCCGCCGGACATCTGGCCGGGCAGCTTCATCGCCTGGCTTTCGAGGCGAACGGTGGCGAGCGCGGCGTCGACGCGGCGCGCGATCTCGTCCTTCGGGCGGCCGCGCATCTTCAGCCCGAAGCCGACATTGTCGCGCACGTTCATGTGCGGAAACAGCGCGTAGTTCTGGAACACCATGCCGAAGCCGCGATCCTCGGGCGACAGCGTGTCGATCCGCCGGTCGTCCAGCCAGATCGAGCCCGCCGTCGTCGGCAGCAGGCCGGCGATGCAGTTCAGCGCCGTCGACTTGCCGCAGCCGGAGGGGCCAAGCAGCGCGACGAACTCGCCGCGATTGACCTCGAGCGAGAGGTCGCGCAACGCGTTCAGCGTGCCGAAGGCGCGGCCGACGCGGTCGAGCCGCAATGTTTGGAATGACTGTTCCATCGCTCCCGCGCCCGCCTTTATCCAACCTGAAGACAAAGGGCGCGGCGTCGGCCGCGCCCCGTTCTGTCTTACTTCTTGCCCTTGGCCGCGCCGATCTGCTCGTCCCACATGCGGAAGGCGATGACCATCTGGTCGGGCTCGAGCGGCAGCTGCAGCGGCGCATCCGCGATCATCTTCTCGTATTCGGGGCGGCCGAATTCGGCGATCGCCTTCTGGCTCTCGGCCGGCGCCATCGACAGCGGCACGTCCTTCACGGCGGGGCCCGGATAGAAATAGCCCTCGTCGTAGGTGAAGGCCTGCGCCTGCGGCGTCAGCATGAACTTCATCACGTCGATGAGCACGGCGAGCTTGTCGTTCGAGACGCCCTTCGGCACGCACATGTAATGCGCGTCGACGACCCAGCTGAAGTTCTTCAGCGTCTGGACCTTCGCCTCCTTCGGAACGACGCCGAGGACACGCGGATTGATGTCCCAGCCCGTCGTCGAGACGATGATGTCGCGCGTGCCCTCGCCGAGCTCCTTCATCGTCGCGCCGGTGCCGGTGGGATAATACTCGATGTACTGGCCGATCTCCTTCAGATAGGCCCAGGTCTTGTCCCAGCCCTTGACCGGGTCCTTCGGGTTGGAGTCGCCGAGGATGTAGGGAAGGCCCATCATGAAGGTGCGGCCGGGGCCGGAATTGGCCGGGCGCGCATAGAGGAACTTGTTCGGGTTGGCCTTCGCCCAGACGAGCAGCTCCTCGGCGCTCGCCGGCGCCGTCTTCACGCGGTCGGGCATGTATTCGAGGATCGGGCCCGACGGATAATAGGAGACGACGACGCCCTGCCCCTTGGCGAGGCCCTGCATCATCGCCGCGCCCTTGATGTAGATGTCGTCGAGCTTGGGCAGCGCGGCGGCGTGCTGGCCCAGAATGTCGATCCAGAGCTTCTGGTCGAGGCCGGCGGCGAGCGCGTCCGTGCCGGTCAGCACCATGTCGATGTCGACGCGGCCGGCGTCCTGCTGCGCCTTGATCTTGCCCGGCAGCTCCGGCGCCGGGGCCTTGGTGAAGGTGAACTTCGAGACGAGGTTCGGCTTGGCGGCGCGATAGGCCTCGAAGGCCTTCTGCGTCAGCGCCAGATTGCCGGCGACGTCGATGATGTTGAGCGCCACCGGCGCGCTCGGCAGCGCGAGGCCTTGCGCGAAAGACGGCGTCGCGCCGACGAGCGCAGCGCCCGCCGCGCCTGCCGCGAATTGCCGGCGGGTGATCGTGAGGTTCGTCATCCTGTCCTCCCTTTCCCGGCGCTACGGCCGGATTGGTTTCACAATTTGTAGGCCCGTTTGGCGAGGCGGTAGGCGAGATCGACGGCGACCTCGGCCGCCTCGTCCTCCTCCAGCCTGTGCTCGACCACGAGATCGGCGAGATAGGCGCAATCGACGCGGCGGGCGACGTCGTGGCGCGCGGGGATCGAACAGAAGGCGCGCGTGTCGTCGTTGAAGCCGACGGTGTTGTAGAAGCCGGCCGTCTCCGTCGTCAGCTCGCGGAAGCGCCGCATGCCGTGCGGGGCGTCATAGAACCACCAGGCGGGCCCGAGGCGCAGCGCCGGATAATGTCCGGCGAGCGGCGCAAGCTCGCGCGAATAGCTCGTCTCGTCGAGCGTGAAGAGGATGATCGTCAGGTCGCGCTCGTTGCCGAAGCGGTCGAGCAGCGGTTTCAGCGCGCGCACATAGTCGGTGCGCGTCGGCATGTCCGCGCCCATGTCGCGACCGAAGCGCGCGAAGAGCTGCGGATTGTGGTTGCGGAACGAGCCGGGATGGATCTGCAGGACGAGGCCGTCGTCGAGGCTCATCGCAGCCATCTCGACCAGCATCTGGCCGCGGAACAGATCGGCCTCGTCGGCCGTGCAGGCGCCCTTCAGCGCCTTGTCGAACAGACGTTCGCAGTCGGCGCGCGACAGATCGGCGGTGCGGGCGGTCGCGTGGCCGTGGTCGCTCGACGTCGCGCCGTAGCTCTTGAAGACGGCGCGGCGCTTGCGGTGGGCGTCGAGATAGCCGTCCCAGCGCAGCGTGTCGCGGCCCGTCATCTCGCCGAGGCGGCGGATGTTGGCCGCAAAGCCCTCGAACTCGGGGTCGACCACGGGGTCCGGGCGATAGGCGGTGACGACGCGGCCCGACCAGCCGCTCGTCCGCAGCGCCTCGTGCGAGGCGAGCGGATCGAGCGGGCTCTCGGTCGTCGCGATCACCTCGATGTTGAACCGCTCGAACAGGGCGCGCGGACGATAATCGTCGCGCGCCAGCCGCTCGGCGATGCGGTCGAAATAATGATCGGCCGTCGCCGGCGTCAGCCGCACGTCGAGATCGAACAGAGTGGCGAAGGAATGGTCGAGCCAGGCGCGCGTCGGCGTTCCGCGGAAGAGATGGTAATGCGCCGCAAAGCGCCGCCAGATGGCGCGCGCGTCGCGCTCGACCGGGCCGCCGTCCTTACGCGGGACGCCGAGATCCTCTAGCCGCACGCCCTGGCTGTAGAGCATCCGGAAAATATAGTGGTCGGGCACGACGAACAGCGTCGCGGGATCGGGAAACGGCTCGTTCCCGGCGAACCAGCGCGGATCGGTGTGGCCGTGCGGGGAGACGATCGGCAGGTCGGCGACCTCGGCGTAGAGGCGGCGGGCCACGGCGCGCGCCGCCGGATCGGCGGGGAACAGCCGGTCCGCATGAAGCTCGAGCCGCTCAGCCTGCATGGTCGTTTCCGCCTTCGCCGCCGGTGCGGCGCCCTGTCCGGAGCGCCGTCTCCGCAGCGCTGGCTGAAACGATTAAACTACGGGCGGGCGCTCTGGCAAGCCGGCGAGGCGAAACGCCGCTCAGCCTTCCAGTTCCTCGCGCAGCATCTCGAGCTCCAGCCACTCGGTCTCGGCCGCGTCGAGCGCGGCGGCCGTCTCGGCGGCGACCGCGCTCAGCTTGGCGAAGCGGTCGCGGTCTCGCGCGAACAGGTCGGGATCGGCGAGGGCCGCCTCGATCTGGCCGAGACGGGCGCGCAGCGCATCGAGCTTGCCCGGCAAGGTCTCGAGGGCGTGCTTTTCCTTGAAGGAGAGACGCCGCCGCGCGGCGCGCGCGGGGGCCGGATCGTCGACCGCGGCGGCGGGCGACGTGGCGGACGCCCGCGCGGGCTTCCTGTCGGGCGCGGGCGCCGGCTCGCCGCCGACGCCGAACCCGCGCTGGGCCACCATGTCGGCGTATCCGCCGGCGTATTCCACCCAGCGGCCGTCGCCCTCGGACACCACCACCGAGGTCGCGACGCGATCGAGAAAATCGCGGTCGTGGCTGACGACGATGACGGTGCCGGGATAGTCGGCGAGCATCTCCTGCAACAGCTCCAGCGTCTCGAGATCGAGATCGTTGGTCGGCTCGTCGAGGACCAGCAGGTTCGAGGGCAGCGACAGGGCGCGCGCCAGCGCCAGACGCCCGCGCTCGCCGCCGGAGAGGCGGCCGATCGGCGTGCGCGCCTGCTCCGGCGCGAACAGGAAGTCCTTCATGTAGCCGACGACGTGCTTGGTGGCGCCGTTGATCGTCACCTTGTCGCCGGCGCCGCCGGTCAGCGCGTCCTGAAGCGTCCAGGCAGGATCGAGCGCGGCGCGACCCTGATCGAGCGTCGCCGCGACGACGGACGCGCCGAGGCGGATGTCGCCGGAATCCGGCCGCAACGCGCCGGTGAGGAGCTTCACCAGCGTGGTCTTGCCGGCGCCGTTCGCGCCGACGAGGCCGAGCCTGTCGCCACGCAGGATGCGGGTCGAGAAGTCGCGCACGATGCGGCGCTCGCCGAAAGATTTCGAGACGCCCTCGGCCTCGACCACCAGCGCGCCGGACATGCCGGCGTCGGCGACGGAGAGTTTGACGTCCCCCTGCACGCGACGCTGCTCGCGCCGTTCGCGGCGCAGATCCTGCAACTTCGCCATGCGCCCCTGATTGCGCTTGCGCCGGGCGGTGACGCCGTAGCGCACCCAGTGCTCCTCGGCGACGATCTTGCGGTCGAGCTTGTGGCGGTCGCGCTCCTCCTCGAACAGCACCTGATCGCGCCAGGCCTCGAAATGGGCGAAGCCCTTGTCGAGACGGCGCGTGCGGCCGCGATCCAGCCAGACGGTGGCGCGCGTCAGATCGTCAAGAAAGCGCCGGTCGTGGCTGACCAGCACCACCGCCGAGCGCAGCGCCGCGATCTCGGCCTCCAGCCACTCGATGGCGGGCAGATCGAGATGGTTGGTCGGCTCGTCGAGCAGCAGCACGTCCGGCTCGGCGGCGAGCACGCGGGCGAGCGCGGCGCGGCGGCCCTCCCCGCCGGACAGGCGCGCCGGCGCCTCCTCGCCGGTCAGGCCGAGCCGCTCCAGCATGTAGCGGGCGCGGTAGGGATCGTCGGTCGGCTTCAGCCCGGCCTCGACATAGGCGAGAGTCGAGGGGACATCGCCGAAATCGGGCTCCTGCGGCAGATAGCGGATCGTCGCGTCGGGTTGCAGGAAGCGCGTTCCGCCGTCGCTCGCCAGTTCTCCGGCGGCGATCTTCATCAGCGTCGACTTGCCGGAGCCGTTGCGGCCGACGAGGCAGATGCGGTCCCCCGGCGAGACGATGAGCTCGGCGTCGTCGAGCATCGGCGCGGCGCCGAGCGTGAGACGGATGTTCTGGAGCGCGAGGAGGGGCGGAGCGGCCATGCCCTCCTCTATCGGGCCGACGCGCCGCTGGAAAGGCGTCCCGGACAGGCGCATGCGCCCCGCAGCGAAGCTCAAATCACTGTCGAATCAAATATTTCTCCATGTCCTACCGCCATCTCGACGAAAAATGCTGTCGGACAAACCATTTTGCTTTCACGCACCCGAAGCGCGTCGGGCCGCCGCGTTATGCTTAATACTATGTGAAACTTACGCGTCGCTGTTTCCCGATGGATACTTGCCGTCATCAGGGGCCGACAGGCCATTCCAGCAGGAGAGCGGCCGTGGCGTACGACGCGTACATCTGGGTGAACGGGCAGCGCCGGCCGGCGCATACGCCGGCTTATGGCGGCGACGGGGTCGACACCATTGTCGGCAGCTATTTCGGCGATGTCCTCCACGGACTCGGCGGCACGGACAATATCGACGGCGGCGACGGCGACGACACGATCTTCGGCGAGGGCGGCTCGTACAATTCGCTCAAGGGCGGCGCGGGGGCCGACACGATCTACGCTTCGGGCTTAGAGGATCACGTGTCCGGCGGCGCCGGCGCGGACACCATCGTCGTCCTCGGCGCGTCCGTCTTCGCCTACGGCGACGACGGCGACGACACGCTGCGCGCCGGCGCGGCGTCGGCGCTCCTGTTCGGCGGCGCCGGGAGCGACTTCGTCTACGGCGGCACGGCGAAGGACCAGCTCTACGGCGACGACGGGGACGACGTGATCCTTCGGCGGCGGCGGGGCCGACACGATCGGCGGCGGCGCGGGGCGCGACACGATCGACGGCGACGAGGGCGACGACCTCATCGACGGCGGAGCCGACGCCGACCACATCAAGGGCGACGCCGGGGCCGACAAGATCATGGGCGGGACCGGCGACGACGTCATCTTTGGCTGGCTCGACACGCAGGGCGGCGATGGCGGCGCCGGCCTCGACGGATCGGACACGATCAGCGGCGGCGACGGCGCGGACACGATCTTCGGCGCCTTCGGCAACGATGTGCTGTCGGGCGACGCCGGCGACGACTGGCTGCAGGGCGGCCTCGGCCACGACACGATGCGCGGCGGCGCCGGCAATGACACGCTTCGCGGCGAGGCCGGGAACGACAAGCTCTATGGCGGCGACGGCGACGACACGCTCGACGTCGGCGCCGGAACGGCGAACAGCGCCTATGGCGAAGCCGGTTCCGACCGGCTCGTCGGCGGCGCTGGCGCGGACACGCTCGACGGCGGCGCCGGAAACGACACGCTGTTCGGCGGCGACGGCGCCGACATGCTGATCGGCGGCGCCTGGAACGACGTGGTGAGCGGCGGCGCGGGCGCGGACAAGTTCGTCTTCGCGCTGCGCGGCGACCACGACATCGTCACCGACTTCCAGATCGGCGTCGACAAGATCCGGCTGTCCGGCCTGACGGCCGGCGATGTCGCCATCCAGTCCGCCTGGTATGGCGGATACGGCGCCGGCGTCGTGGTGGTCGGGCCGAACACCTCGATGTTCCTGCAGGGCGTGACGCTCGAACAGGCGACGCCCGCGACCCTCTTCGGCTGATCGCTGGGGGATCGACGGCGACAAAGAGCGGGCGCGACCTCCTCGCGCCCGCCCGACTACACATTGCAACGGCCGCGTCCGGCCTCAGGCCTCCTCGCCGAAGCCCGCGCCGGCCGCCAGCGGCGCCATGCGGATGAGCCGCGACTCCGCGACGCCCGCCTGCCGGTGCTTCACAGCCTCCCGGTAGACCGGATCGCGCAGCATTTCGATGAAGGCCGCGCCGGAGGGATATTCGGCGATGAAGGCGATGTCCCAGCGCTCCTCGGCCGGTCCGATCAGAACCAGCTCGGGCCGGCCGATCCACACCTGCCGGCCGCCGAGGCGGCGGAACACCGGCCCGCTCTCCCGGCCATAGGCGCGATAGGCCTCGAGGCCGGTGGCGATCCGCCCGTCCGGATAGGCCGCTTGCGCCCGCAGGCGCACAAGGTTCAGCATGTGAATCGGCCGCTCGCGCGGCAGATCCTTGAATTGCGCAAACCGGTCGCGGTCGGGGTCGACATGGCCGATCATGCTTTCATCCTTCGTTCAGGCCGCGCTGGGATGGTCGGGCCGGCCCATTTTGGCGCCTGAGCGCCGCAGGACAACAGAGAGACGCGATGACCCCGTCCTTCCGCGAAGCGCTCGCCCGGCTCGAGGCGCACCGTCACGCCATCGCCCATCGCACGCTGCGGGCGCTCTTCGCGCAGGACGCGCGGCGGTTCGAGACCTTTTCCGTGCGGCTCGACGACCTGCTGTTCGATTTCTCCAAACAGCCCGTCACCGACGTGACGATCGCGCATCTGACCGAGCTCGCGGAGGCCGCCGGTTTCGAGGGCAAGCGCGCGCGCTTCCTTGCCGGCGAGCCGGTGAACAACACCGAGGGTCGCGCCGCGATGCATATGGCGCTGCGCGCGCTGCATGGCGGGCCGCTGTCCATCGGCGGCGCCGACATGCGGGCGGCGATCGAGGCGGAGCGCGCCAAATGCGCGGCCTTCGCCGAGACGCTGCGCGCGGGCCGCGCGCTCGGGGCGGGCGGCAGGCCGATCCGCAACGTCGTCAACATCGGCATCGGCGGCTCGGACCTCGGCCCGGCGATGGCGACGCGGGCGCTGGCGCCTTTCGCGACGTCCGGGCTTGTCAGCCGCTTCGTCTCGAACGTCGACGGGGCCGACATCGCCGACACGCTGCGCGGTCTCGATCCCGGCGAGACGCTGTTCGTCGTCTCCTCGAAGACCTTCACGACGCTCGAGACGATGACCAACGCGCGCTCGGCGCGGGCCTGGATCGTCGCGGCGCTCGGCGAGGGCGCGCCGTCCGCGCACTTCGCCGCGGTGTCGACGAACCTTTCCGCCTGCGCCGCCTTCGGCGTTCCCGCCGATCGCGTGTTCGGCTTCTGGGATTGGGTCGGCGGACGCTATTCGATGTGGTCGTCGATCGGCCTGCCGCTGATAATCGCGATCGGCCCGCAGCATTTCGCCGACTTTCTCGCCGGCGGACAGGATGTCGACGCGCATTTCCGCGACGCGCCGCTCGACCGCAACATTCCCGTGCTGATGGCGCTGATCGGCGTGTGGCACCGCAATGTCTGGGGCCGGGCGACCCACGCCGTCATCCCCTACGATCAGCGCCTCGCGCGCTTTCCTGCCTATCTCCAGCAGCTCGACATGGAGTCGAACGGCAAATCGGTCACGCGCGAGGGCGCCCCGGTCGCGATGGCGACGGCGCCCGTGGTCTGGGGCGAGCCCGGCACCAATGGCCAGCACGCCTTCTTCCAGTTGCTGCATCAGGGCACGGAGGTCGCGCCGGTCGACTTCCTCATCGCGGCCGAGCCGATCGCGGCCGACCCGCATCATCACGACCTGCTCGTCGCCAATTGCCTCGCCCAGAGCGCGGCGCTGATGACCGGCCGCACGCAAGAGGAGGCGGCCGCCGCCCTGCGCGCGCAAGGCGCGAGCGAGGCCGAGGTCGCGCGGCTCGCCCCGCACAAGACCTTTCCGGGCGACCGGCCGTCGAGCACCCTGCTCTATCGCCGGCTCGATCCGCGCACGCTCGGGCGCCTCGTGGCGCTGTACGAGCACAAGGTGTTCACGCAGGCCGCGATCTGGGACATCAACGCCTTCGACCAGTGGGGCGTCGAACTCGGCAAGGAGCTGGCGACGCGGCTTCAGCCGATCGTCGCCTCGCCGACCGCCTCGACCGATGCGCTGGACGGCTCGACCGCGGGCCTCGTGGCGGCGCGCCGCGCGCTCACGGCTCAGAGATAGCGGGCGAGATCCTTCGCCGCCTCTTCCGGCGGCCGGCTGATGTTGAAGGCGTTGACGAAGCGCCCCTTCTTGTCGATCAGATAGACGATGGCGGTATGGTCCATCGTGTAGTCGCCGTCCTTGAGCGGGACTTTCTTGGCGTAGACGCGATAGGCCTTCTGCATCTTCTGCAATTCCTCGCCGTCGCCGGACAGGCCGAGGATGCGCTTGTCGAAGCTCGCCAGAAAATCCTTCTGCAAGGCCGGCGTGTCGCGCTCGGGATCGACGGTCACGAACAGCGCGGCGACCTTCTTGTCCTCGCCCAGTTTCTCGAAGATGGCGGAGACCTCGGCGAGCGCGGTCGGGCACACGTCCGGGCAGCGGGTGAAGCCGAAGAAGACCAGCGCCGGGGCGCCGAGAAAATCCTTGTCGGTGACGGTGCGCCCGTCATGCGCCGTCAGCCTGAACGGCCCGCCGATGGCCGAGGACGCCGGCGCGCCGGGCTCGCCGCGATCGAAGATCAGGAAGGCGGCGGCGGCGACCGCCAGCGCGCCGACGAGCAGCAGCGCGAGCGCGAGCGCCGAGCGGGCGCGGTTGGCTGACGTGTCCGGCTTCGACATGGGGTTCCGTTCCTCAGAAACAACTCGTGACCACGCCGAGCATGTCCACGAACACGGTCGAGCCGAATTTCAGCCACAGGACGCCGGCGAGCGCGGCGAGCCCGGACAGCGCGAACAGCACCGCACGGCGCAGACGCGCGGCCTCGCGCGGCGCCTCGCTCCGACCGTCCAGTCCTTCGTTCAGCGCCATCGCGTCCGACATCCCTGCGGCTCGCGCCGCTCGCGGGCGAATATAGAGCGAAGCGGGGCCAAGCACACCCCCTGCGACACGGCGGCTCGACAGCGGCGCTGCCGCCCCTATGCTCCCCAGCCCAGACGGAGAATCGCATGACACCGGCGGATCGCGAGGCGGGCGCGCCATGCTGACCATCCTGTTCGACGGCGTCGCCTACGGGATGGTTCTGTTCGTGCTGACCTGCGGCCTGGCGGTGACGCTCGGGCTGATGAACTTCGTCAATCTGGCGCATGGCGCCTTCGCCATGGCGGGCGGCTATGTCGCGGCGCTGCTGATGAACCGGTTCGACGTTCCCTTCCTGCTGACCCTGCCGGCGGCCTTCCTCGTTCCGGCCCTGCTCGGCGCCGTTCTGGAGGCGACGCTGTATCGCCGCCTCTATCAGCGTTCGCATCTCGATCAGGTGCTGTTCTCGATCGGCCTCGTCTTCATGGCGGTGGCCGCGGTCGACTACGCGCTCGGCTCGCAGCAACAGACGATCCGTCTTCCCGCCTGGCTGCAGGGCCGCATGGACGTGATGGGCGTCGGCGTCGGCCGCTACAGGGCCTTCGTGATCCTCGTCTGCGCGGCGCTGGCGCTGGCGCTGCAACTGGCGTTGACGCGCACGCGATTCGGCGCGCGGCTGCGCGCGGCGGTGGACGACGCGCGCGCGGCGCGCGGCCTCGGCATCGAGGTCAACGCCATCTTCGCGCTCACCTTCGCGCTCGGCTCGGGGCTCGCGGGCCTCGGCGGCGCGCTGGGGGCCGAGCTGTTCGGCATGGACCCCCACTTTCCGCTAAAGTTCATGATCTACTTCCTGATCGTGGTGACGGTCGGCGGCGCGTCAAGCATCACGGGACCATTCTTCGCCGCGCTGCTGCTCGGCGTCGCGGACGTCGCCGGCAAGTACTATGCGCCGGCGGTCGGCGGCTTCGTGATCTACACGGTGATGATCCTCGTTCTGATCGTGCGGCCGGCCGGCCTGTTCGCGAGAGCGCGATGAGCGCGGCGACGTACGAGACGGCGCAGGCGCGCGCCTGGCTCGCGCGGCGCGCGGGATGGAGCGCGCCGGAAATCGCGTTCTGGGCCATGGTCGCGGCGAGCGCATTCGCGCTGCCCGGCTCGCGGCTGCTGATCGCCGAGATCGCCATCCTCGGCCTGTTCGCGCTGTCGCTCGATCTCGTCCTCGGTTATGTCGGCATCGTCTCGCTCGGACATGCCGCCTTCTTCGGCGTCGGCGCCTATGGCGCCGGGCTGATGGCCAAGCATGTCGGCGGCGATCCGCTGCTCGGGCTCGCCGTCGCCATGCTGGCGGCCGCCGCGCTCGGTTTCGCCACGAGCTTTCTGGTGTTGCGCGGCGCGGACCTCACGCGTCTCATGGTCACGCTCGGCGTCGCCATGCTGATGGGCGAGATCGCCAATCAATGGACGAGCGTGACGGGCGGCGCGGACGGATTGCAGGGCGTCGTCGTCGCGCCGATTCTCGGCGTGTTCGAGTTCGATCTGTTCGGCCGGACCGCGCAGGCCTATGCGCTGATCGTGCTGTTCCTCTGCTTTCTCGTGGCGCGGCGGATCGTGCGCTCGCCCTACGGCTTGTCGCTGCGGGCGATCCGCGACAACCGCCTGCGCGCGGCCGCGATCGGCATCCACGTCAACCGCCGCATCGTCGGGATCTACACGCTTGCCGCCGCCTTCGCCGGCGCGGCCGGCGCGCTGGCCGCGCAGACAACCGCCTTCGTGTCGCTCGACGTGTTCGACTTCACGCGCTCGGCCGACGTGCTGCTCGTGCTCGTCATCGGCGGAGCCGGCTATCTCTATGGCGGGCTCATCGGCGCCATCGTCTTCAAGGTCGCCGCCGACCTGTTGTCGGCGCAGACCCCGCAATACTGGCACTTCTGGATCGGCCTGCTGCTCGTGTGTCTGGTGCTCGTCGGCCGCGACCGCATCCGCACGACCGCCGCACGCCTCGTCGCGCAGGCGCGCCCCGGAGGGGCCGCGTGACGCCCGCGCTGGAGACGATCGGCCTCGTCAAGCGCTTCGGCGGCCTCGCGGCGACGAACGAGGTGAGCTTCCGCCTCGCGCCGGGCGCGCGACATGCGCTGATCGGCCCCAACGGCGCCGGCAAGACAACCTTCGTCAATCTGCTGACCGGCGTCCTCGCGCCCTCGGCGGGCGCGATCCGTCTCGACGGACGCGACGTCACGCGCCTCGGCGTCGACGCGCGCGTGCGACTTGGCCTGTCGCGCACCTTCCAGATCAATCAGCTCTTCGCCGACCTGACGCCGCTGGAGACGATCGGCCTCGCCGTGTCGGAACGGCTCGGGCATGGCGGCGATTTCTGGCGCGTCGCCGGCGCCAATGACGCGGTGCTGGACGAGATCGTCGAGATCGGCGCCCGGTTCGGCCTCGCCGACGCGATGGAGGCGCGCGTCGGCGGCCTCCCCTACGGCAAACAGCGTCAGCTCGAGATCGCCGTCGCCTTCGCCACCCGTCCGCGCGTGCTGCTGCTCGACGAGCCGGCCGCCGGCGTGCCGGAGCGCGAGCGGCGCGCCCTGCTCGCCTCCATCGCGGATCTGCCGCGCGAGACCTCCGTGCTGCTGATCGAGCACGACATGGACGTCGTCTTCGCCTTCGCCGAGCGCATCTCGGTGCTGGTCGACGGCGCGCTGTTCGCAGAAGGAACGCCGGAGGAGATCGCGCGCGACCGGCGCGTCAGGCAGGTGTATCTCGGAGGCGCGCGAGATGGCTGAGTTGCTCGCGCTCGAAGCGCTGTGCGCCGGCTATGGCGAGGCGACGGTGCTGCGCGACGTGTCGCTCTCGCTCGCGGAGGGGCGTTCGCTCGCGCTGCTCGGACGCAACGGCGTCGGCAAGACGACGCTCATCAACTCCATCGTCGGCGTGACGCGCCGCTTCGGCGGCCGCGTTCGGTTCGACGGCCGCGACGTGACCTTGTGGCGCCCGGAGAAGCGGGCGCAGGCCGGCGTCGGCTGGGTTCCGCAGGAGCGCAACATCTTCCGCTCGTTGACGGTCGACGAAAATCTCGACGTCGTGGCGCGGCCGGGCAAGTGGGACGCCCGCGCCGTCTACGCGATGTTTCCGCGCCTCGCCGAACGGCGGCGCCATCTCGGCTGGCAGCTCTCGGGCGGCGAGCAGCAGATGCTGGCTATCGGCCGCGCGCTGGCGCTCAATCCCAAACTGCTTCTGCTCGACGAGCCGACCGAGGGACTCGCGCCGATCATCGTCGAGGAGTTGCTCGCGGCGCTGACGCGCATCATCCGGCATGAAGGCGTCTCGGCGATCATCGTCGAGCAGCATGCGCAGACGATTCTTGGCGTCACCGACGAGGCGATCATTCTGGAGCGCGGCGCCGTTGCGCACGCCGCGTCGAGCGCCGATCTGGCGCGCGACGAGGCCGCCCTCGAGCGCTTCCTGGGCGTCGGCGGCGGCTGACGCTCAGATCCGCTCGGCGATGGCCTTGCCGGCCGCCTGCGTGCCGGCCTTGCCGCCGAGATCGCGCGTGCGCAGGCGCTCGTCCGCCAGCGTCGCCTCGATGGCGGCGACGATGGCGCGCGCGGCATCGGCGTGGCCCAGATGTTCGAGCATCATCGCGCCCGACCAGATCTGCCCCACAGGATTGGCGACGCCCTGCCCCGCGATATCCGGCGCCGAGCCGTGCACGGGCTCGAACAGCGAAGGAAAGCCGCCCTCCGGATTGATGTTGCCCGAAGGCGCAACGCCGATGGTGCCGGTGCAGGCGGGCCCGAGATCGGAGAGAATGTCGCCGAACAGGTTCGAGGCGACGACGACATCGAACCAGTCCGGATGCAGCACGAAATGCGCGCAGAGAATATCGATGTGATACTGGTCCCAGCGCACGCCCGGATAGGCCTTCGCCATCTCGCGCACGCGCTCGTCCCAATAGGGCATGCTGATCGAGATTCCGTTCGACTTCGTGGCGGAGGTGAGATGCCGCTTCTCACGCTTCATGGCGAGATCGAACGCGTAGCGCAGCACGCGGTCGACGCCGTGGCGCGTGAAGATCGCCTGCTGCGTGACGAATTCGCGCTCCGTTCCCGCGAACATGCGGCCGCCGACGGAGGAGTATTCGCCCTCGGTGTTCTCGCGCACGATGTAGAAGTCGATGTCGCCGATCTTGCGGCCGGCGAGCGGGCACGGCACGCCGGGCATCAGCCGCACCGGGCGAAGATTGACGTATTGATCGAAGACGCGCCGGAACTGCAGCAGCGAGCCCCATAGCGACACATGATCGGGCAGCGAGGCCGGCCAGCCCACCGCGCCGAAGAAGATCGCGTCGTGCCCGCCGATCTGCGCCTGCCAGTCGTCCGGCATCATCTGGCCGTGCCCGGCGTAGTAGTCGCAGGAGGAGAAATCGAACCAGTCGAAATGCAGGCCGATGTCGAAGCGTTTGGCCGCGGCTTCGAGCGCGCGCACGCCTTCGGGCACGACTTCCTTGCCGATGCCGTCGCCCGGAATGACGGCGATGCGATAGGCGTTCTTCATCGGGCCTGCCCTCCCTGAGTGCGGCGCGTGAAATCGGCGGCGGCGCGCCCTGCGACATAGCCGGATGAAAAACACGCCTGCAAGAGGTAGCCGCCCGTCGGCGCTCCCAATCCAGCATCTCTCCCGCGAGGAAAACGCCGGGCTTGCGTTGCAGCATCAGATCGTCGTCGACCGCCTCGAAGCGCACGCCGCCGGCGCTGGAGATGGCGCGCTCGAGCCCGGCCACGCCGGACACGTCGAGCCGCACGGACTTGATCGCGCGCGCCAACGCGGCCGGCTCGGCCGGAAACGCGCCGGCCTCGCGTGCGAGAGCGATCGCAACGGGGGAAAGACCGCCGGCCTTGCGCAGATGGTTTGAAAGCGAGTCCCCCTTGCGCGCATGCGCGAGGCGCGCGGCGAGTTCGTCGCTGCCGAGATCGGGGCGCAGATCGAGTTCGAGCGTCGCGGGCCGCCCCTCGCTCAGCGCATCGCGCAGATGCGGGGAGAGCGCATAGACTGGCCCGCCTTCGAGGCCGCGGCGCGTGACGACGGCGTCGCCGCGCGCGATGTGGTCGCCGGCGCGCAGCCACACGCGTTTCAGGGGCTGGCCGGCGAAGCGCTCGATCAGGATTGGCGACCACGCGACATGGACGCCGCAATTGGACGGCGCGAAGGGCGCCATGTCGACGCCGAGCGCGGCGAGCGCAGAGGTCCACGCGCCGTCCGAACCGAGACGCGGCCACGACGCGCCGCCGAGCGCAAGGACGGTCGCGCGCGTCGCGATGCGGGACTCGGCCCCCGCCGTCTCGAGCCGCAGCGCGCCGTCGTCGTCGAAGCCGAGGAAGCGCGTGCGCAGGCGAAACGCGACGCCCGTCGATTCGAGCCGCGCGCGCCATGCGCGCAGCATCGGCGAGGCCTTCATCGCGCGCGGAAAGACGCGGCCGCTCGTGCCGACGAAGGTCTCCTGTCCGAGATCGTCGGCGAAGGCGCGAAGGCGCTCGGGCGGGAAGGCGTCGATCAGCGGGGCGATGCGCGTTGCGGCCGCGCCGTAGCGCGAGAGAAAGAGATCGCGCGGCTCGCTATGCGTGAGGTTGAGGCCGCCGCGGCCGGCGATGAGGAGCTTGCGGCCGGGCGTCGGCATCGCGTCGACGACGACGACGCGCAGGCCCTGCGCGGCCATCGCGTCCGCGGCCATCAGGCCCGCCGGCCCCGCGCCGATCACGGCCGCATCCCACTGTTCGATCATCATGCGCCGCTCCTTGCCCGCGGCTTGTCGCACGGGCGGGCGACGCGATCCAGCGCGATGCGATCAGAGTTCGGCGAGCCGCGGCAGATCGGCGCCGCGACGGCCGCACACGATGGCGGCGGCGACGCAGCAGCGCGTCAGGATCGCGGTCAGCGCCTCGTCCGGCAACGCCGCCACGCCCGCGCGACCGACGACGCCGCGCTCGAGCAGTCCGGCGATCAACGCAGCCTGAAAGGAATCGCCGGCGCCGACCGTATCGACGACGTCAACGGCGCGTGCGGGCGCCGTCACGGCGCCATCGGATCTGAATGCGACCGCGCCGCGCGCGCCGCGCGTGACGACGACGAGTTGCGGCCCCTGCGCGAGCCAGCCCTGCGCCAGCGCCTCGTGATCGGCGCCGGGCCACAGACTGACGAGATCTTCCTCGCTGACCTTCACGACGCTGGCGAAGGGCAGCATCGCCGCAATGCGCGCGCGCCACACCTCGCGGTCCGGCTCGACGGTCAGGCGCACGTTCGGATCGAAGGTGACGAGACGCTCTCCGGCGCGCGCGGCGAGCGACGCATAGGCGTCGGCCGCCGGCGGCGCGACGAGCGCGTAGGAGCCGAAATGCAGGCCGCAAATCTCGGGGCCGAGAGCCGGAAGATCGTCGGCCGTCACGCTCACATCGGCGGCGCGATGGCCGTAGAAGGTGTAGCGGGGCGAACCGTCCGCGCCGAGGCCGACGAGGCTCAGCGTCGTCGGCTCTGGCCGACGCACGAGGTAGTCGCGGGCGACGCCCTCCTCGGCCAGATGACGCGCCAGCTTGTCGCCCAGCACGTCCGTCGAGACGCCGGCGAGCAGCGCCACGGCCTGCGTCAGCCGCGCGAGGCCGACGGCGACGTTGAAGGGCGAGCCGCCGACGACGGCGTTGAGGGAGACGGCGCCGTGACCGGCGTCGGCGCCGACGAAGACGTCGAACAAGGCTTCGCCGCAGACGAGGAACATCGCCTCACGCCGCCATCGCCGGCGGCGCCATCGCGCCGGTCATGATCGCGACCGCGTCCGACATCGAGATCGACTTCGGATCGACCACCGCGTGGCGGCGCCCGAGGCGATGGATGTGGATGCGGTCGGCCACCTCGAACACATGCGGCATGTTGTGGGAGATGAGCACGATCGGCAGGCCCTTGCGCTTCACGTCGAGAATGAGCTCGAGCACGCGCCGCGACTCCTTGACGCCGAGCGCGGCGGTCGGCTCGTCCATGATGACGACCTTGTGGCCGAAGGCGGCGGCGCGCGCAATGGCGACGCCCTGGCGCTGGCCGCCGGAGAGCGTCTCGACCGGCTGGTTGATGTTCTGGATCGTCATCAGGCCGAGCGTGTTGAGCGCTTCGCGGGCGCGCTTCTGCATCGTCGCGCGGTCGAGCTTGCGCAGCCATTGGCCCATGAACCCCGCGGCGCGCAGCTCGCGCCCGAGAAACATGTTGTCGGCGATGGAGAGCGCCGGGGACAGCGCGAGATTTTGATAAACCGTCTCGATGCCGGCCGCGCGCGCCTCGATCGGCGAGGCGAATCTGATCGGCTTGCCGTCGAGCAGGATCTCGCCGGCGTCCGGCGCGACGGCGCCGGTGATGGCCTTGATGAGGCTCGACTTGCCGGCGCCGTTGTCGCCGATGACGGCGAGAATCTCGCCCGGCCGCAACTCGAAATCGGCATGGTCGAGCGCGGTGACGCGGCCGTAGCGCTTGACGAGACCGCGCGCTTCGAGAACCGGGGTCATCGCGAAACCCTCCTCAGCCACTGGTCGACGGCCACGGCGACGATGATCAGCACGCCGACGGCGAACTCCTGCCACAGAACGTTGACGCCCGAGAGCGCGAGCCCGTTGCGGAAGACGCCGACGATGAGCGCGCCGAGCAGCGTGCCGACAATGGAGCCGCGCCCGCCGAACAGCGAGGTGCCGCCGATGACGACCGCGGTGATGGAGTCGAGATTGGCCGTCTGCCCGGCCTGCGGGCTGACCGAGCCGATGCGGCCGATCAGCGCCCAGGCCGCGATGCCGCAAATCACGCCGGCGATCACATAGACTTGCAACAGCGTGCGGTCGGTGCGGATGCCGGCGAGGTTGGCGCTGTCGGCGTCGTCGCCGACCGCCTGCACGTGCCGGCCCCAGGCGGTGAGGTTCAACACATACCAGCACGCCGCCACCATGAGCAGCATGAGGATGGAGCCGTAGGTCAGGCGCGCGCCGAGGAAATCGATCGAGCCGCCGAGAAAGGCGAGCGAGGGCGCCTTCTCCTCGATGTCTTGCGCGCGGATCGTCTCGCTCGCCGAATACCAGAGGTTGAGCGCGAAGAAGATGTTCCACGTGCCGAGCGTGACGATGAAGGGCGGCAGACGGAAGCGGGTGACGAGCGCGCCGTTGATCCAGCCGCACAGCGCGCCGACGCCGACGCCGGCGAGAATGGCGAGCGGGCCCGGAACGCCGAAATCGACGGCGAGCTTGCCCATCACCACGGAGGACAGGACCATGATCGCGCCGACCGAGAGGTCGATGCCGGCGGTCAGAACCACCAACGTCTGCGCGACGCCGACAATGCCGATGATCATCACCTGCTGGACGATCAGCGAGAAGTTGAAGGGGTCGAGGAAGCGCTGGCCGATGACCAGCGCGAAAAAGACGATGCTGGCCATCAGCACGACGCCGGGAATGGCGGTGGGATGGGAATGCAGCGCGTTCTGCAGGCGCTTCATTCCGCTTTCGCGTTCGACCTCGAATTTCGCGACGGCCGCGTCGGCCTTGTCGAGCACTTTCTCGTATTCGGCCTTTGACGGCCGGGCGTCGGTCTCGCCCGCGCTCATCGGCGCCCCCTCTGCATCGCTTGGGCGGAAGCTCCGGAGCGTGCGCCCCGGAGCGGCTGTGGCGTCGGGCCGCAGGCCCGAAAAGGCGATCAACCCCAGCAGCGCTTCAGCGCGTCCTCGCTGGTGATCGAGGGAATTCCCTGAACAGGCTTGTCGGTGACGAGTTCGACGCCTGTGTTGAAGAAGTCGAGGCCGGGCGTCGTGGCCGGCTTGGCGCCCGTCCTGGCGAATTCGATCACCGCCTCGACGCCCTTGGAGGCCATCAGCAGCGGGAACTGCATCGAGGTCGCGCCGATGACGCCGGATTTGACGTTCTTCACGCCGGGGCAACCGCCATCGACGGAGACGACGAGCGCGCCCTTCTCCTTGCCGACCGCCTTCAGCGCCTGATAGGCGCCCGCCGCCGCCGGCTCGTTGATCGTGTAGACGACGTTCGTGGCGGGGTTCTTCTGGAGCAACGTCTCCATCGCCTTGCGGCCGCCTTCCTCGGCGCCCTGCGTCACGTCGTTGCCGACGATGCGGGCGTCCTTCTCGTCGCCGATCTTCTTCGGATCGGCGAGGTCGACGCCGAAGCCTTTCAGGAAGCCCTGATCGCGCGCGACGTCGACCGAGATCTGGTTCTTGTTGAGATCGAGCAACGCGATCTTGGCGTCCTTCGCCTTGTCGCCGAGGGTCGCGAGCGCCCATTTGCCGATCAGTTCGCCGGCCTTGAAGTTGTCGGTCGCGAAGGTGACGTCGGCCGCGTTCGGCGGATCGAGCGGCGTGTCGAGCGCGATGACGAGGAGGCCGGCCTTGCGCGCCTTCTCGATGGTCGGGACGATGGCGCGCGAGTCGGACGGGGTGATGAGAATGCCCTTGGCGCCGGCGGCGATCAGGCTTTCCACGGCCTCGACCTGCGTCTGGTTGTCGCCGTCCACCTTGCCGGCGAAGGAGCGCAGCTCCGCGCCCATCTCCTTGGCCTTGGCCTCGGCGCCCTCGCGCATCTTCACGAAGAACGGGTTGGTGTTGGTCTTGGTGATCAGGCCGATCACCACCTTGCCCTGAGCGAAAGCGGGGGCGGCGGAGAGCGCGAGAGAGGCGAAGCCGGCAAGAAGCGCGGCGCGCAGAATGCTCCTGGACATATCGTTTCTCCCTGACCACGGCCGCACGGGCCGGCGAGCCCTCGAAGGGCCCTCGTTCGCGTTGGCTGCGGCGGCGCGTTGGCTCCGCATGGCCGGAATTCATGCGGCGCCGGGACGGGCCTGTCAATAACTAAATCACTTGGATTTAGTTATTGACGCCTGCGCACCATCGTCGCATCCTGCCTCCGCAGCCGGATCGGCGCGCGCAAGGAGAGCGGGCAATGGCGCAGGCGCCGGAAACGGACGAGGGACGGGACCACGCCGACGGCGGGTCGCGGCCGCTCGCGACGTTGGGGGGCGGCGCCAATCAAGCGGGCGGGCGGGCCTACAACGAGCGCCTCGCGCTCTCGCTGATCCGCCTCAACGGGCCGCTGCCGAAAGCGGAGCTGGCGCGGCTGACGGGGCTTTCGGCGCAAACCATGTCGATGATGATGCGTCGTCTGGAGGCCGACGGGCTCGTCATCGCGCAGGCGCCGGTGCGCGGGCGCATCGGCCAGCCCTCGGTGCCTTACGCGCTCAATCCGCGCGGCGCGCTGTCGATCGGCGTCAAGCTCGGCCGGCGCAGCACGGACGTCGTCATCTGCGACTTCATGGGGCGGATCCTCGACCGCTCGAAGCAGACCTATGCGGCGCCCTTCTCCGAGCAGGCGCTCGGCTTCGTCGCGCGCGAGATCGCACGGCTGCGCAGACGCCATCAGAAGGAATCGCGCGTCGCCGGCGTCGGCGTCGCGATGCCGTTCGAGCTGTGGAAATGGGCCGAGGAGATCGACGCGCCCGCCGGCGCGCTCGACGGCTGGCGCGAACTCGACGTCGCCGGCGAGATCGAGCGGCGCACGGGCCTGCCCTGCTTCGTCGCCAACGACGCGAGCGCGGCCTGCGCGGCCGAACTCGCCTACCATCATCGCGGCTCGGCGATAGACCTGCTTTATTTCTTCGTCGGCTCGTTCATCGGCGGCGGCGTGGCGCTGAACGGCGCGCTGATGCAGGGGCGAACGGGCAACGCGGGCGCGCTCGGCTCGATGCCCGTCGCGCTCGCGGGGCGGCGCTCGCAACTCATCCACTACGCCTCGCTGATCTCGCTGGAGCGCGCCATCGCGGCCGAGGGCGGCGACATTTCGATCCTGCAACGGCCCGACGAGACCTGGGAGCGGATCGGCCGTCCGCTCGCGCAGTGGATCGAGACGGCCGGAAAGGCGATCGCCTCGGCGATCGTCAGCGCCGTGTCGGTGATCGATTTCGGCCATGTCTGCATCGACGGCGCATTGCCGCGCGAGACGCTCGCCGCGCTGGTGGCGGCGACGCGGCGGGCGGTGGAGCGGCACGATCTGCAGGGGCTCAGCCCGTTCGAGATCGCCGCCGGCGAACTCGGATCGGACGCGCGCGCGCTCGGCGCGGCGATGCTGCCGATCAACGAGGCGTTCGGCTTCGCACAGGACGTGCTGTTGAAGAAGACCGCCGCCTGAGCCGGAAACGAAAACGGCGCCCGAAGGCGCCGTTCCCGTTCAATCGAGCGCGCTCGCGATCACTTGATCGCGTTGATCTTGTCGACGATGCCGGCCGGCCAGTCCTTGGCGAACTTCGAGGTCAGATAGTCGGCCTGCACCTTCTTGCGGAAGGCGTCGACGTCCGGCGTGTAGACCTTCAGGCCCTGATCCTTGAAGAACTGCTCGAGATCCGTCTCGAGCTTGAGCTGGCGCTGGCGGCCGACCTCGGCCGCGTCGTCCGCCGCCTTCAGCAACGCCTTCTGCTGATCGGGCGTGAACTTGTCCCAGACCTTCTTGGAGATGGCGAGATAGTTCTGATCGACGAGATGGCTCGTCAGCACGATCTGCTTCGTCACCTCGTAGAACTTGGAGTCCTTGTCTGTCGGCAGCGGGTTTTCCTGACCGTCGATAGCGCCGGTCTGCAACGCCGTATAGAGCTCGGTGAAGGCGACCGGCAGAGGGTTCGCGCCCAGCGCCGAGCCGAGGAACAGCCAGGCCTCGGTCGCCGGCATGCGCAGCTTCACGCCGGCGAGGTCGGCCGGGGTCTTCACTTCCTTCTCGGTGCGCAGGTTGAGCTGGCGGCGGCCGAGATACATGACGGTGAGGAGCTTCACGCCGAGTTTGTCCTCGGCCATCTTCTTCAGCCCGTCCATCGCGTCGCTCTGGAACACCTTCTTCTGGTGGTCCGCGTCGCGGAGCAGATAGCCGGCGGTGAAGATCGACCAGGCCGGAATCAGCGTGGCGAGCTCCTGCGCCGAGGTGATCGACATGTCGAGATTGCCGCGGGCGATCGCCTCGAGTTCCGTGCCCTGCTTGAACAGGGTGGCGTTCCAGTGCGGCTCGAAGGTGGCGAAGCCCTTGATCGCGGGGCCGAAGACCTCCGTCAGCGCCACGGCGCGCTGGTCCGTGGGGGTCGCCGGGGCGGAGAGCCGCAGCGTCACGGTCTGGGCGAGCGCGGAGGCGCCCAGGGCGAGAAGGCCGGCCGCGCCTGCGGCGGCGGCGAGCACAGCGCGACGATGAATGGCGCGACGATGAATGGCGAACGACATCAATGCCTCCCGATGACTTCCAGCCGAGCTGTTCTTCGCTTTCGGCCTCGCCGGAGGTCTTACGCCATCGGCGGCGCGGCGTCACCCGTGCGGCGGCCGGAGGACCGAAAATCCCCCGGCGGGCCGGCGCGCTAGAGCCATTTCTCCATCTCGTGACGCTGGATCTTGCCGGTGGCGGAGCGCGGGAAGGCGGTCAGGGCGATCAGGCGCACCTCGCGCGGGCGCTTGTAGCCGGAGAGCCCATCCCGGCAGATCGCCATCACGTCCTCGCCGGTCAGACCGGGCTCCCGCGCCGCCACGAAGGCGACGGGCGCCTCCCCCCATTGCTCGTCGCGCCGGCGCACGACCGCCGCCTCGGCGACGCGCGGATCGGCGAGCAGCACGCGCTCGATCTCGGCGGGATAGATGTTCTCCCCGCCCGACTTGATCATGTACTTGGCGCGATCGACGAAATCGTACGACCCGTCGGGATTGCGGCGGAACAGATCGCCCATGCGGAAATAGCCGTCGGCGAAATCGCGCATGTTGACGGCGTCGGCCTCCCAATAGCCGCTGAACACGGTCGGGCCGCGAATGGCGAGTTCGCCCGTCTGGCCGGGCGCGACGTCGGCGCCGTCCTCATCCAGCAGGCGGATGTCACAAAGCGAACTTTGCCGCTTGGAGAGCGATTGCGGCAGGACGCCCGGCGGAATGAGGGCCGCCGAGCAAGGCGGCAGGCCGGTTTCGGTGGCCCCGAAGCTGTTGAGATAGGGCGCGCCGGCGAGCCGCGTGATCTCGGCGAGCTGCGCGCGCGGCAGCAGATCGGCCATCGCGCCAAGCGCGCGCACGCCGAGCGGCCGCACGCCGGTGCGGCGCAGCTCCTCGATCACCGGCTCGATCGCACCCGGCATCAGCACCAGCCAGGCCAGCCTGTAGCGCGCCATCGCGTCGACGATCGCGGCCGGCTGAAACCCGTCGATCACGATCACCGTCGCGCCCGACATCAGGGCCCCGTAGATCTGGTCGGTCGAGGCCATGTGGAACAGCGGCGCCCAGGCGACGAAATGGTCGCCCTCGTCGGCGCGGATGTCGAGCCGCAGCGCCGCCATGCGCGCGATCTGCGCGCGATGGCTGATCAGCGCGCCCTTCGGCAGGCCCGTCGTGCCGCTGGTGTAGAGGATGACGAGCCCGTCCTCCGGATCGACGTCGGGGTCCGCCTCGATCGGTTCGCCAAGCAGCGCCTCGTGATCGCGCTCGATGACGAGGCTCGCAAGGCCCGCCGGCGCGGCGGCGCGGCCGGCCTCGGCGTATCGCGCCGACATGACGAGCAGTTTCGGCGCGACGAGCGTCAGGCAATGGGCGAGTTCGTCGCGCGCAAGGCGCCAGTTCTGGCAGGCGACGATCAGCCCGAGATGGGCGGCAGCGAGTTCGTATTCGATGAATTCGGCGCGGTTCTCGGAGAGGATCGCCACGCGGTCGCCGCGCCGAAGCCCTCGCGCGGCGAGCCCGCCGGCGAGGCGCCGCACGCGCGCGTCGAGCTCGGCGTAGCTGACGCGCTTCGCGCCTTCCTCGATCGCCAGCGCCTGCGGATCGCGCCTCGCGCGCGCGCGAAACAGCTCATACGCCGTCAACCGACCGGCGCGCGCGATCGAGCGGCCCGCGAGGGACTGTGACGACATGCGTTTCCTCCTGCCGGGATCGTAGCCGCATGGCGCCTGTGGGCAAGACGCCGCATTCGCACCTGCGGCGCCGAACGGGGTGGCGCACGAGCCATCCTTCGTTAAACTGGCGCCACAATGAACAAGCCCCCGGGAGGAGAGACATGCTGCTTTCACGTCGATTGGCCGTTGGCGCGGCTCTGGCTTTCGCCGTTCTGGCGGGCGGCGCGCAGGCCCAGGCGCCCTCGGGCAAGGTGACCGTCATCACGTCCTTCTCGAAGGACGTGACCGACCCGTTCAAGAAGGCGTTCGAGAAGGCTTATCCCGGGACGACGCTCGAAGTGCAGAACCGCAACACCAACGCGGCGGTGAAATACATCGAAGAGACCAAGGGCAACAACCAGACTGACCTGATGTGGGCCTCCGCGCCGGACGCCTTCGAGGTGCTGAAGGGCAAGAAGCTCTTGCAATCCTTCAAGCCGTCCGCGACGGGCATTCCGGACAAGATCGGCGCCTTCCCGATCAACGATCCGGACGGCGCCTATTTCGGCTTCGCCGCCTCCGGCTACGGCATCATGTGGAACGAGCGCTACGTGAAGGGCAACAAGCTGCCCGAACCAAAGGAGTGGCAGGACCTCGCAAAGCCGGCCTACTTCGATCATGTCTCGATCGCCGCGCCGTCACGCTCCGGAACCACACATCTGACCATCGAGACGATCCTCCAGGGCGAGGGCTGGGCCAAGGGCTGGCGCGCGATCAAGGAGATGGGCGGCAACTTCCGGCAGGTGACGGAGCGCTCCTTCGGCGTGCCGGATGCGGTGAACTCCGGGCAGGTCGGCTATGGCGTCGTCATCGACTTCTTCGCCTTCTCCGCGCAGGCCTCCGGCTTTCCGGTGAAGTTCGTCTATCCGACGGTGACGACCATCGTGCCGGCGAATGTCGCCATCGTCGCCAACGCGCCCAACCGCGCCGGCGCCGAGGCGTTCATCAACTATCTGCTCTCGCCTCAGGGGCAGGAGGTGCTGCTCGAACCCTCGATCCGCCGCCTGCCGATCAACCCCGCCGTCTACGCCAAGGCGCCCGAGGGCTATCCGAATCCGTTCAAGGACGCGACGCTCGGCGCGCGCGTGAAGTTCGACGTCGACGTCTCGGAAGCGCGCACCGCGGCCGTCGACGCGCTGTTCGACCAGCTCGTCACCTTCCAGCTCGACGGGCTGAAGGCGGCGACGAAGGCGATCCACGAGGCCGACGCGGCGCTGGCCAAGAAGGACAATGCGCAGGCCCGCGCGCTCGTGAGCGAGGCGCGCGATCTGATCGCCGCCATGCCGGTCACCGACGCGCAGGCGGCCTCGCCCGAAATCCGCGGCGCCTTCACCGGCGGCAAGGAGAAGGGCGCGCGCCAGGCCGAACTCGAGCAGCAATGGGCGGCCTTCGCGAAGGAGAAATATGCGCAGGCGAAGGCCAAGGCCGAGGAAGCGGCAAAGCTCGCGCGCTGACCGCGCCCGCCGCCGGCCGCATCGCCGATGACCCTCGCGCTCGACCGTCCGCGCCGCCGCCTGTTCCTGTCGCCGGGACAGGCGGCGGTCGCGCTCGCCATCGGCCTCTTTCTTCTGGCGTTTCTCGTCGTCCCCGTGGCGACGGTGATGTATGTCGCCTTCACCGAGAAGGGCACGGGCGCCTTCACGCTCGTCAACTTCCTCGATTTCGCGCGAACCGACCTGTTCGTCACGTCGTTCCGCAATTCGATGTACGTGTCGACGATGTCGGTCGTCGTCGCCTCGGCGCTGGCGCTGCCGCTCGCCTACATCACGACGCGCTTCGAGTTTCGCGGCGCGCTGATCATCCAGACGCTCGGCTTCGTGCCGCTGATCATGCCGCCCTTCGCCGGCGCGGTGGCGATGCAGCTCATCTTCGGGCGCAACGGCTCGCTGAACCTGCTGCTGGACGACGCCTTCGGGTTCAAGATCCCGTTGATGGAGGGGCTGAACGGCGTCGTCTTCGTGCAGGCTCTGCACTATTTCCCGTTCATCCTCGTCAACCTGTCGGCGGCGCTGCGCAACATCGACCGGGCGATGGAGGAGGCGGCGCAGAACCTCGGCTGCTCGGGCTTCCGCCTGTTCCGGCGCATCGTGTTTCCGCTCGCCCTGCCCGGCTATCTCGCCGGCGCCTCGCTCGTCTTCGTGAAGGTGTTCGACGATCTGGCGACGCCGCTTCTCCTCAATGTGAAGGACATGCTGGCGCCGCAGGCCTATCTGCGCGTCACCTCCATCGGCATCGCCGACCCGATGGGCTACGTCATCGCCGTCGTGCTCATCGTCGTCTCGGTGCTCGCCATGTGGCTGTCGGCGCGGGCGGTGAAGTCGGGCGACTACGCGACGACGCAGCGGGGCGGCGGCGGGCTCGCCCGGCGGCGCATGCGGACCTGGGAGAGCGCGATCGCCTATGCGGCGGTCTCCTTCATTCTCCTGCTCGTGCTGTCGCCGCATCTGGGGCTGGCGCTGCTCTCCTTTGCGACCGTGTGGTCGTTCAGTCCGCTGCCGGACGGTTACACCGCCGCCCATTACGCGCGCGTGCTCGGCGAAAGCTCGGTCTACATCAAGAACACGATCGTCTACGCCGCGTTGGCGGCGACGATCGACATCGTGATCGGCGGGGCGATCGCCTATCTCGTCCTGCGCACGAAGCTGATCGGCCGCGATCTCCTGGACTGGGCGGCGTCCGCCGCGCTCGCCGTGCCGGGCGTCGTGCTCGGCATCGGCTATCTGCGCACCTTCTACGGCGTCACGCTGCCGGACGGGCGGCCGCTGGCGACGTTGTGGATCATGATCGTGCTCGCCCTCGCGATCCGCCGCCTGCCCTATGCGCTGCGCGCCTGCCACGCGGCCTTGCAGCAGATTTCCGTCTCGCTGGAGGAGGCGGCCGAGAATCTGGGAGCGACGAAGGCGCGCACGGTCCGCCGCATCGTCGCGCCGTTGATGGCGGGCGGCATTCTGGCCGGGTTCATCTCGAGTTTCGCGACGGCGGCGGTGGAGCTGTCGGCGACGCTCATGCTGGTCCAGTCGAACTCCGACGCGCCTCTGGCCTACGGGCTCTACGTCTTCATGCAATCGCCGGCCGGGCGCGGGCCCGGCGCGGCGCTTGGCGTGATCGCCGTTCTGATCGTCGGCGTTTGCACCTATCTGTCGCATCTCGTCATCGAACGCGGGCAGCGCCAACGCGGCGCGGCGGGCGCGGAGGTCAAGTCATGAGCGATGCAACCGCGCCGCAGCGCGCCGCGCCTATCGGCGTCGTCATCGAGGCCGTCAATCTGAGCTATGGCGCCAATCACGTCCTGAAGGACGTGTCGCTCGAGGTCGCGCCCGGCGAGTTCTTCGCGTTTCTCGGCCCGTCGGGTTGCGGCAAGACCACGCTGCTGCGCCTCATCGCGGGCTTCGCGCGGAACGACACGGGGCGCGTGCTCGTCGGCGGGCAGGACGTGTCGGGCCTGCCTCCGTGGAAGCGCGACGTCGGCATGGTGTTCCAGTCCTACGCGCTGTGGCCGCATATGAGCGTGCGTCGCAACGTCGCCTTCGGCCTCGAGGAGCGCGGCCTGCCGCGCGACCAGATCGAGGCGCGCGTCGACGAGGCGCTGGCGCTCGTCGGGCTGAAGCATCTGGGCGAGCGGCGGCCCTCGCAGCTCTCCGGCGGGCAGCAGCAGCGCGTGGCGGTGGCGCGCACCGTGGCTGTGCGGCCGAAGGTGTTGCTGCTCGACGAGCCGCTCTCCAACCTCGACGCCAAGCTGCGCGTGCAGGTGCGGCGCGAATTGCGCGAGTTGCAGCAGTCGCTCGGCCTGACGACGATCTTCGTCACGCACGACCAGGAGGAGGCGAACACGATCTGCGACCGCATCGCCGTGATGGCGGACGGCGCGGTGCAGCAGATCGGCACGCCGATGGCGCTCTACGAGCGGCCCGCGAATCTGTTCGTGGCGAATTTTCTCGGAACGGCCAACGCGCTCGAAGGGCGCATCGCGCAAAGCGGCGCGGAGCGCGTCTTCGAGATCGGCGACGCGATCCGCCTGCCCGTGCCGGCGGGCGCGACGCCGCCGGCCGGCGCGCGGCTCGTCTTCCGGCCGCAGGACGTCCGGCTCGGCGAAGGGCCGGGCGTGCCGCTGCCGGGCGTCGTCGCGCATCGGGAATTCCTCGGCGCCTCGATCCGCTACGCGGTGCGCATCGGGGCGTCCGAAATCGTCGTCGACACGCCCTTCCGCGCCGGCGACGCGCCGAGCGCGCCCGGAGAGGCCGTCACCGTTCGCCTTCGCCCCGAGGCGGCGTTGTGGCTCGCCGCTTGAGCGAAAGCTCGACTCGGACGCGCGGCTTGCGCATAGATGGCCGCATCGCCCACCCCCGCGAGCCCTTGCAACGATGAAGCGCGTGACCGCACCGGACGCATGGGCCGGCGCAGCCGACTGCATGAACTGCGCGATCCGCCATTCGGTGCTGTTCGCCGGATTGCAGGCGGAGGATTTCGACCGCCTGCACCGGCCGATCGACCAGATCACGGCGCCGGCGGGCGCGGTGATCTATTCGAGCGGCGCCTCGGCGCGCATGCTCTACACGCTGCGCAGCGGCCTCGTGAAGCTGACGCAGTTCCTGCCGGACGGCGGCCAGCGCATCGTGCGGCTGCACCGCAAGAGCGATCTCCTCGGCCTCGAGGCGCTGATCGAGACGGAATACGCCCACACCGCGGTGGCGCTGCAACCGACGGAGCTTTGTCGCCTGCCGGTCGACACGGTGCGTGAGCTGTCGCAGCAGAATTCGACGCTCTTCCACGAATTGATGGCGCGCTGGAGCCGCGCGCTCGCGTCGGCCGACCGCTGGATCACGGAATTCTCGACCGGCTCGGCGCGGGCGCGCGTCGCACGCCTGCTGCTGTGGCTGGCGGAGTTCGAGGCCGGCGGGCCGATCGAACTGTTCACCCGCGAGGATCTCGGCGCGCTGCTCGGGCTGACGACCGAGACGGCGAGCCGCACGATGGCGGAACTGAAGCGACAGGGCGCGATCCGCGAACCGCGCACCAATCAGTTCGTGATCGACGCGGCCGAACTCAGGCGGATGGTCGATCTGTGACGAGAAGGGCGGGGTCGCCCCCGCCCTTCTCTCATCGCGCGGGCGCTCTCAGCCCGCGAAGGGAATGGCGACGAAGCGCGCCCCTTCCGCCGACTTCACGCGCAGCAACACGGCCTTCTTGCCGTCCTTCCTCGCGGCGTCGACGCCGGCCTTCACCTCGTCGGGGCGGCTCACCGCCTTGCCGCCGATCTCGAGGATGACGTCGCCCTCCTTCAGGCCCTTGGCCGCCGCCTGACCGTTCGGATCGACGCCGACGATGGCGACGCCCTCCTCGCCCGCGCCTTGCAGGTCGCGCGCCGGGGCGAGCTTGAGGCCGAGGGCGGGCTTGCCGTCCGAGGTCTCCGCCTTGGCCGTCTTCATGTCCTCCTGCCCGGCCAGCGAGACGGACGCCGTGCGCTTCTCGCCGCCGCGCAGATAGGCGATCTCGGCCGCGACGCCCGGCTTCAGCGCGCCGACGCCGCGGGTGAGTTCGCGCGCGTCCTTCACCGGCTGGCCGTTGAGCGCGACGATGACGTCGCCGGACTTCAGCCCCGCCTTGGCGGCGGGCGTGCCGGGCTCGGCCTGATCGACGAGCGCGCCTTCGGCCCTGGCGAGGCCGAGACCGTCGGCGATCTCCTGCGTCACCGGCTGGATGCGCACGCCGAGATAGGCGCGCGAGACCTTGCCGCCGTCGCGCAGCTGATCGACGACGCTCGTCACCGTCTTCGCCGGAATGGCGAAAGCGAGACCGATATTGCCGCCGGAGGGCGAGAAGATCGCCGTGTTCACGCCGACGACCTCGCCGGCCAGATTGAAGGTCGGGCCGCCGGAATTGCCCTTGTTGATCGGCGCGTCGATCTGCAGGAAGTCGTCATACGGGCCAGAGCCGATGTCGCGGCCCTGCGCCGAGACGATGCCGGCCGTCACCGTGCCGCCGAGGCCGAACGGGTTGCCGATCGCCACCACCCAGTCGCCGATCGGCGGGGCCGTTCCGGCCAGCTTCACGAAGGGATAGTCCCCGGCCTCGTTGACCTTGAGCAGCGCCAGATCGGTCTTCGGGTCCGTTCCGACGACGCGGGCGGTCAGCTCCTTGCCGGCGTCGGTGGTGATGGTCACCGCCTTGGCGTTCTGAACGACATGATTGTTGGTGACGACATAGCCGTCGGCGGAGATGAAGAAGCCGGAGCCCTGAGCCTGGCCGTCGCGGCGCGGCATGGGGCGGCCCGGCATGCCGGGCATGCCCTGCCCGTCGCCGAAGCGCTTGAAGAATTCGCGCAACTGCGGCGGCAGGTCCTGAGCGGCCGCGCCGCCCTCGTCGTCGGACGCGGCGGCGACGCGCACCTTGACCGACACGACGGCGGGCTTCACGCGCTGCACCACCTTCGAGAAGGAGGGCATGGTCTGCGTGCTCAAATCGCTCGTCTCCACCTGCGCGGCGTAGGCGGGCGTGGAATTCTGCAAGGTGACGGCGCCCAGCGCGCCCGAGGCGACGAGCGCCAGCGCGGCGGCCGTCGCAAGGAAGCGCGAGCGCATCGGGGTCGCGTTCGTCTGTGCCATATCCAATCTCCGTTTCGTCGAGCCGTTCGCCGGCCTCGGAGACAGAGATAGGCGTGCGATCACGTCCGCGATTTGTCCGCCAGATTACGGTTTCCCAATGTGCCGCCGCATTTCCGCCACGGGAAAGCGGACCTCGACGCGCAGCCCCGGCGCATTGTCCAGCGCCGCGACGCCCGCGCCGTGCAAGTCGGCGATCGCCGCCGCCATGGCGAGTCCGAGGCCGCCGCCCGGCGTCGTGCGCGACCGCTCGGTGCGGTAGAAGCGGCGGAAGATCTTGTCGCGTTCGTCCGCCGGAACGCCGGGACCGTCGTCGGCGACGGCGAGCGTGGTCGCGGCCGCCTCGCGCTTCAGCGATACGACGATGCGCGTTCCCTCCGGCGTGTGGCGGATCGCGTTCTCGACCAGATTGACGAGCATCTGCACGAGCAATTCGCGGTCGCCGGACATCGCGACGTCGCTCTCGATGGCGCTCGTCAACGTCTGCCGCTTTTCCTCGGCGACGGCGCGCCAATCCTCCGCCACGCCGGCGACGAGCGCCGACAGATCGAGGTCGGCGAAGCCTGCGCGACGCTGGCCGGCCTCGATCTGCGCGATGCGCAGCAGCGCCGCGAAGGTCGACAGAATCTCCTCCACCTGCTCGTTGGCGAGGGCGACGCGCGTCTGCATGTCGGCGAGCGAGGTGGACGAGCGGCTCGCCTCGTCGAGCGACTGGCGCAGCCGCGCCAACGGCGTGCGCAGATCGTGCGCGATGTCGCTCGAGACCTGACGCAGGCTCTCCATCAGCGCGGCGAGCCGATCCAGCATCGCGTTGAAAGCGCGCGCCAGCCGGTCGAATTCGTCGTCGCCGCCAGCCTGCGGAATGCGGCTCGACAGATCGCCGGCGACGATGGCCGAGGCGGTGCGCGTCATCGCATCCAACCGGGCGAGGAAGCGCGCGCTGAGCAGCGCGCCGCCGGCGAGCGCCAGCAGCGCGGTCGCCGCCAGCGCCCAGCCGAACGCCTTCAGGATCGCCTCCTGCACCGCGTCGATCCAGTCGAGATCGTCGGCGACGACGAGGCGGGCGCCGTTGTCGAGCTGCACGGCGCGAAAGTAGGCGCGGCGATTGCCGTCGCCGGCGCGCGCCTGCGACCGCGCGTCGGCGGGGCGCAGATCGTTCGGCCCCTCCCCGCGCGAGGGAATCGCCACCACGCCGGAGGATTCGGCGACCGGGATCGAGCGGCCGGCGAGCAGCGCGTCGCGCACGGTCAGCGAATATTCGAGGGCGTCGCGCTGGCGGCCCTGCATGCGCGCCGTGACGACGAGCATCAGGCGCTCCATGCCGCGCGCCTTGTATTCGGCGACGAGACCGCGCGCCTCGTCGTCCACCTGCTCCTGCGCGCGCGCCTCCAGCGCGGCGCGCGTCGAATGGTAGACGATGACGCCGAGCAGGCCGACCGAGCCGGCGAACAGCGCCGCATAGAGCAGCGCGAAGCGGAACGCCGTGGTGCGGAAGATCCTAGGCAGCGTCACGGATCATGTATCCCGCGCCGCGCACCGTGACGATCAGTTCGCGCTCGAAGCCCTTGTCCACCTTGGCGCGCAGGCGGCTCATATGGGTTTCGACGATGTTGGTCTTCGGATCGAAATGATACTCCCAGACATTCTCGAGCAGCATCGTGCGGGTGACGAGGCGGCCGGCGTTCTGCATGAGATATTCGAGCAGACGGAACTCGCGCGGTTGCAGATCGATCTCGCGGCCGGCGCGCGCGACCTTGCGCTTGAGCAGATCCATCTCGAGGTCGGCGACGCGCAGATGGGTGCGCGCCTGCGCCATCGGCGGGCGCCGCGCCAGCGCGCCGAGGCGGGCGGTCAGTTCGGCGAAGGCGAAGGGCTTCACGAGATAGTCGTCGCCGCCCGCCTCGAACCCCTCGACGCGGTCGTCGACGCCGGACAGCGCGGTGAGGAACAGAACGGGCGTCTTGACGCCGGCCGCGCGCGCTGTGCGCACGACTCCCAGCCCGTCGAGGCCCGGCACCATGCGGTCGACGATCATCACGTCGTAGCGTTCGCCGGCGGCCAGCAGCAGGCCGTCGCGGCCGTTGGCGGCGTGATCGACGACGTGGCCCTGCTCGCCGAGCCCCTTGCGCAGGTAGCTCGCCGTCTCCGCATCGTCCTCGATCAGCAGAATCTTCATGCGTCCGGCCCGCGGACGGGGCGTCCGCCGGCCGAAGATAGGGGCGAGGCCGCCCCTTCGCCAGCCGCGAGCCTCAGGCGAGCACGGTCACCGGCGTGCCGATCGAGGCGCGGGTGAACAGGTGCACGATGTCCTGATTGATCATGCGCACGCAGCCGGAGGAGACGTTCTGGCCGACCGTCGTCGGCTCCGTCGTGCCGTGGATGCGGTAGCCGAGATCGCGGCCCTCGCCGAACAGATAGAGCGCGCGGGCGCCGAGCGGGCTGCGCAATCCGCCGCGCACGCCAAGGCCGCGCGGGGTCTGTTCGAGATCGGCGCGAATCTCGGGGCTGCGCGCCACCATTTCGGCGGGCGGCACCCAGTCCGGCCAGTTGCGCTTCATGTTGACGCGCGCCTGCCCGGACCAGCCGAAGCCCTCGCGGCCGACGCCGACGCCATAGCGCGTGGCGACGCGCGGGCTCTCGATGAAGAACAGGTGATAGCCCGCCGGATCGACGACGATCGAGCCCGGCGGCTCCGCCCAGGGATATTCGACGGTCTGGCGCAGGAAGCGCGGGTCGATGTCGCGCCAGGGCGCGGCGGGAATCGGAAACGGTTCGCCCGGAAACTCGCCGTAGACATTGGCGTAGTCGGGTTTGGCCAGCGTTCGGGTCGCCGGCCGCCGCGGCGCCTGTTCGGGCGCGGGGATGAGACCGGGCAAGGCCGGCAGGCCGCCGCAACCGGCGAGAGGGAAGCCGAGCGCGGCTGCGCCCGAAACAACGAAAAGTCGACGATGCAACATCGAATCACCTGCAATATCAGGCGGATGATCCGGCAGGATGGTAAACGGACCGTATCCGCGCCGCGCCCGGCCCGGCGCAGGCGCCAAACCCGCCGGCGCGCCAAAGATTTGGCATGCGTTCCGGCGGCAAATCGGTTACGCCGGAACGGCTGATCTCCGATGCCGGACGCTCGAACGAGGCCGTGGCGAGGTCAGGCTGTCCGTCCTCCTTCGGATCGCCGCGCCAGCCGCATGACCAACAGCCCTTCCCCCACGCGGCTCCTGCCGCCCGCGATCGCCATCGTGTTCGTCGTGTTTGCGTCCATGTCGGCGCTGGGCGTGCATCGCTATGTCGCCTCCCGGACGGACGCCGAGCTGAATCGCAGCGCCGACGCCGTCGCCAACGTGCTCGATTCGGCCATCGAACGGTCCGTGTCGTTGATCCGCGCCGAGAAGGCGCTGGTGGAGATGGCGATCGACGTCTCGCAGAGTCAGTTCGACTCCTTCGCCGACAAGATCGAGATCGAGCGCGCCTATGCGGGCATGCAGGCGCTCGGCTACGCCGTGTGGCGGGAGGCCGGCGCGGAGGCGGCGATCGCCCGCGAGCACGAGCTGCCGAGGCCGGTTTTCCCCGAAACGCGGCAAGCGATGCGCGCGGCCATCGTGGCCATCGTCCCGATGAACGAGCGCAATCGCAACGCGCTCGCCTTCGACATGTATTCCGACGATATCCGCCGCGCCGCCATCGACCAGGCGATCGCCACCGACGAGCCCTCGGCGAGCGCGCCGGTGACGCTGGCGCAGGAGATCACCAGCGACAAGCAATCCGGGTTTCTCATCTATCTGCCGATCCGCTCGGACAGGAACGCCGTCACCGGCCTCGCCTACGCCGCGTTCCGCGCGCGCGATCTCGCCGAGACGGCGCTCGCCGCGGCGGGCGCGCCGGCGGCGCGCATGCGGCTCGACGATGTGACGCGCGGCGAGACGACGCCGCTGTTCGCCGGCGCGCTCGCCGGGACGGCCGAAGGCCCGTCGGCGAGCGCGCATCTCCAGGTCGCCGGCCGGCTGTGGCGGGTCGCTGTCGCGCCGGAAGCATCGGAGTCCCGACGCGCGCTGCTGGCGGCCGGCGCCGTCGCCCTCGTCCTGCTGGCGACCGGAGGGCTGCTCGCCATGACGTTCCAGCAGCAGGCGCGCGCGGTCGACGCGGCCGCGCAACTGCATGCGCAGCAGGCCCGCGCGCTGCAGCAGCGCGAGACGTTGCTGCGCGAGATGAACCACCGCATCAAGAACATGATCGCGCGCATCGCGGCGATCGCGCGGGCGACGCTGAAGACGTCGTCCGGGCTCGACGATTTCGACAAGCGGTTCTCCGCGCGCATCGCGGCGCTCGCCGCCGTTCAGGATCTCGTCGCGGGCGAGAGGCAGAACGGGGCGCGGCTGCGCGATATCGTGCGTATCGAACTCGACCAGCTCTTCGACGACACCGACCGCGCCGTCGTCCGCGGCGACGAGGTCGCGCTCGACGAGGCGCGGGCGCGCGCGATGGCGCTCGTCGTCCACGAGCTGGCGACCAACGCGGCCAAATACGGCGCGGCGCGCGACGGCGACGGACGGCTCGCCGTCACATGGGCGCGCGAGGGGGGCGAGATCGTGTTCCGCTGGCGCGAGACGGTCGCGGCCGCGCTGGCGGCCCCGGGCAAGTCGGGCTTCGGCTCGCGCCTGATCGAGGCGATGGTGCGGGGCGAACTCGGCGGCCGGCTGACGCGCGCCTTCGTCGCGGACGGGCTCGAGGTCGAAATCCGCTTCCCGGCCGAGCCGTCATAAGGCGCGAAGCCGCCGGAGTCGCGAAGATCGCGACGGGCGGCTGGAGCGGGTGAAGGGAATCGAACCCTCGTATGCAGCTTGGGAAGCTGCCGTTCTACCATTGAACTACACCCGCGCGCCGGAGGCGGCGGCGCCGGCGTGCGGCGCGCCCTTTCAATAGCATATGCGCGGGAGCATGGAAGCCCCGCGCCGCGCTCAGCGGAAGTGCTTCGACAGCTTCAGATCCTGGCCCTGATAGTTCGAGGCGCCGGCCTCGCCATACAGAACGTCCGGCCGCTCCGCGATCTTCTCGAAGACGAGACGGGCGATGATCTGCCCGTCCTCCAGCACGAAGGGCACTTCGTGGCTGCGCACCTCGAGCACGCCGCGCGCGCCGGGCTGGCCCGACGTCGTGTAGCCGAAGCCGGGATCGAAGAAGCCGGCGTAATGCACGCGGAACTCGCCCATCGCCGGGTCGATCGGCACCATTTCGGCGGCAAGATCGGGCGGGATGTGCATGCGCTCGCGCGAGGCGAGGATGTAGAACTCGCCCGGATCGAGAATGAGGCGCTTGTCGGCCCGCGCGCGGATCGGCTCCCAGAAGTCGGCGACCGCATAGCCGCCGACGCGATCGACGTCGATCACGTCCGTATGCTTCTGCGCGCGATAGCCGATGAGGTCGCCGAGCGACTCCTGAGACAGCGCGACGCGGACGATGAGCCCCTCGCGCAGATCGAGTTCGCCGTCGACGAGCGGCGTCGCCTCGTGGCGGGCGCGCAATTCGCGGTCCGGCATGGCGAAGCGCGTCTGGCCGATCTGCTGGGAATTGAGCCGGCGGAAGCGGATCTGGTTCAGCTTGGAGCCGGCGCGCACGCGCACCGAGAAGCTGCGCGGCGAGACTTCCGCGTAGAGCGGTCCGTGATAGCCACTCGCCGCCGCGTCGAACATCTCCGAGCGGTCGGTGATCAGGCGGGTGAAGATGTCGAGACGGCCGGTCGAACTCTTCGGGTTGGCGACGGCGGCGATGGACGGCGGCAGGGCCAGATGCTCCTGCAACGGCACGACATAGACGCAGCCGCGCTCCAGCACGGCGCCGGCGCCCGTCAGGTCGATCTCGTCGAAACTCGTCTCGTGCAGCAGCTCCTCGACCGTGCGGCGCTTGCCGGGCAGGAAGCTCGCGCGCACGCGGTAGGCGCGCTGGCCAAGCCGCAGATCGAGGCTGGCGGGCTGGAACTGCCCCTCGTCGAAGGGGTTGAGCGCCGCCAGCATGCGCCGGCGCGTCATCAGTTCGATCTTCTCGCGCGGCAGCAGCCCGAAGCGCGTGCCGAAATCGCCGTCGCCGCGCTGGGCGGGATCGTCGAACAGCAGCGGCTCGCCCTCGGCCGGAATCTCGCTCATCGCGCGCCTCATGGGGGCGCGATCTTTGGCGCGCCTCGTGCGGGCGCGGCCCTCGCGACCCTTCGCCCCACCCCCGCTTAGCCCGTCGCGGCATTGACGCCAAGCGGCGGCGCCCTGTAACACACAGGGACGTGGCCCTTTGAGCCGGCCGGCTTGCCGCCACGTTAAACAAGGCGCTAAAAGGCCGGGATTCCTTGCGGAAACCCGATTTTTGCGCGCCCGCTCCGCAGTTTCGCGGGGCGTCCGGCAGCGAGGTCGAGATGGTCGAGGCGAAAAACGGGCGGGCTCTGCGCACCGCCACCCAGCTCGTGCACGGCGGAACGCTGCGCTCGCAATTCGGCGAGACGTCCGAGGCGATCTTCCTCACGCAGGGCTACGTCTACGACACGATGGAGGCGGCCGAGGCGCGCTTCAAGGGCGAGGCGCCGGGCTTCGTCTACTCCCGCTTCTCCAATCCGACCGTCGCGATGCTCGAAAAGCGCATGGCGCTGCTCGAGGGCGCGGAATCGGCCCGCGCCACGGCGACCGGCATGGCCGCCGTCACCGCCGCGATGATGGGTCAGGTGAAGGCGGGCGATCATGTCGTCGCCGCGCGCGCGCTGTTCGGCTCCTGTCTCTACATCGTCGAGGATCTGCTGCCGCGCTTCGGCGTCGCCTCGACGCTGGTGGACGGCGCCGATCTCGACCAGTGGCGCGCCGCGATGCGGCCGAACACCAAGGTCTGCTTCATCGAGACGCCGACCAACCCGACGCTCGAGGTCTACGACATCGAAGCCATCGCCGGGATTGCGCATGACGCCGGGGCGACGCTGGTCGTCGACAATGTGTTCGCCACGCCGATGTTGCAGAAGCCGATGCGGCTCGGCGCCGATTGCGTCGTCTATTCGGCGACCAAGCACATAGACGGTCAGGGCCGCTGCCTCGGCGGCGTCGTGCTCGCGTCGGAAGAATTCATCCAGACGCACATTCACAATTTCCTGCGCCAGACCGGCCCGGCCATCTCGCCCTTCAACGCCTGGGTGATGCTGAAGGGGCTGGAGACGCTGCCGCTGCGCGTCGCGCAGCAATCGGCCTCGGCGGCGCGGCTGGCCGAGTTCCTCGCCGGGCAGCCGGGGATCGAACGCGTCTATTATCCCGGCCGCGACGACCATCCCCAGCGCGCGATCGCGCGGCGGCAGATGGCGGGCGGCGGCACACTCGTCGCCTTCGAGGTCGCGGGCGGCAAGGCCGGGGCCTTCGCGATGGCCAACCGGCTCGAGGTCGTGAAAATCTCCAACAATCTCGGCGACGCGAAAAGCCTCATCACCCACCCCTCGACGACGACGCATCAGCGCCTGCCGCTCGAACAGCAGGCGCGCATGGGCATCCGGCCCGGCCTGCTGCGCCTGTCGGTCGGGCTCGAGGACGTGGACGATCTGATCGAGGATTTCGCTCAGGCGCTCGGCGGCTGATCGCGGAAGGCGCGCGCCGCGCCGGCGACGCGCGCGGCGGCCCCGATCAGGCACAGGCCGGCGAAGCCCCAGGCGATCGGCGAGAACCACGACGGGACGAGAAGCATGGCGAGGAAGGCGAGGATCGTCTCCGTTCCCTCGGCCAGACCGGCGGCGAAATAGAAGCTCTTCTCCCCCTGCGCAGCGCTGCTCAGGCCGCGCTTCTCGGCGAGCGCGGCGTAGGCGAGGAAGCTCGCGCCGTTAACGTAGAAGGCGAAGAGGAGCGCCGCCGCCGCCGTCGCGTCCGAGGCGTCGCGCCAGGCGAAGGCGAGCGGCACGGCGCCGTAGAACACGAAATCGGCGACGATGTCGGCATAGCCGCCGAAATCGGTCTTGGCGGTCAGGCGGGCGAGCGCCCCGTCGAGCCCGTCGGCGAGGCGCGACAGGGCGAGCAGCGCGATCGCCCAACCGTCCTGGGCATTGGCGGCGCACAGCGCGCAGCCGAGGCTCGCCGCAAGCCCCGCGGCCGTCACCCCGTTCGCGGTTGCGCCGGCCCGCGCGAGGCGCCGCGCCAGAGCGTTCAGCGGCGGGTCGATCAAGCGTCTTGCAAATCTATCCAGCACGGGCGCATCCGATCCGGCGCGAGGCACTCGACGCTCGCGCGTGTTTTCGCCAAGATGCGATCATGTACACAGCCGTCACGCGCGACATTCAGATCTCCGTCTTTCCGGAGTTCTCCACCGACCGGTCGGAGCCGGACGAGGGCCAGTATTTCTGGGCCTATACGGTGGAGATCGCCAACCGGGGCGCGGCGACGGTGCAGCTGATGTCGCGCCACTGGATCATCACCGACGCGCTGGGCCGCCGGCAAGAGGCGCGCGGCGCGGGCGTCGTCGGCCAGCAGCCGATGATCGCGCCGGGCGAATCCTTCCGCTACACCTCCGGCTGCCCGCTGCCGACCTCCTCCGGCTTCATGGCCGGGACCTATCGTTTCGTCTGCGAGGACGGCTCGTCCTTCGACGCTACGATTCCGACCTTCTCGCTCGACAGCCCGCATCTGGAGCGCACGCTGAACTGATCCGGGTTCGCTTGGCCGCCCGGCTGCGCTAGGGTGGCTCGCGAGAGGACGTTCATGACCCAGCCAGCCGCAGATGCGCGCGCCCACGCCGTCGCCCTGCTTTCCGAACTCGTCGCCTTCGACACCGAAAGCTCGAAGAGCAACCTGAAGCTGATCGAGCATGTGGCGGGCTACCTCGCCGGGCTCGGCGTTCCGTTCGTCGTCACGCCCAACGCCGGCGGCGACAAGGCGGCGCTGTTCGCCACCATCGGCCCGATGCAGGACGGCGGCGTGATCCTGTCCGGCCATACCGACGTCGTGCCGGTGACGGGGCAGAGCTGGACCAGCGACCCGTTCGGTCTGCGCGAGGCGGACGGCCGGCTCTACGGGCGCGGCTCCTGCGACATGAAGGGCTTCGCCGCCATCGCGCTCGCCTCGATCCCGCATTTCCAGGCCGCCGGCCTGAAGCGGCCGATCCACATTCTGCTCTCCTACGACGAGGAGACGACGTGCCTCGGGCCGGTCGACACCATCGCCCGCTTCGGGCGCGACCTGCCGCGGCCGGCGCTGTGCATCGTCGGCGAGCCGACGCGGATGCAGGTCGCCGACGCGCACAAGTCGATCTCGACCTACATCACCACGGTGCGCGGCTTCGAGGCGCATTCCTCGAACCCCGCGCTCGGGGCGAACGCCATCGCGACGGGCGCGGATCTCGTGACCGAGCTCTACCGGCTGCAGGCGGCCTACGAGGCGCAGGGAGAGTCGCCGAGCCGGTTCGACCCGCCCTACTCCACCGTTCATGTGGGGACGATCGCGGGCGGAACAGCCCGCAACATCCTCGCCAAGGAATGCAAATTCCATTGGGAATTCCGTGGGATGCCCGGCGTCGCGGCGAATGAGGCCTTCGCCGCCTTCGAGGATTACGTCGCCGCGACCGCGCTGCCGGCGCTGGCGCGCTACACCGACAAGGTGGGGATCGAGACCGTCACCGAAATCGAGGTGCCGGGGCTCGACCCGGAGCCCGGCTCGCCGGCCGAGACGCTGGCGCTGAAGCTGACCCGCTCCAACCGCACCATCGCCGTCGCCTACGCGACCGAGGCGGGGCGCTTTCAGGGCGCGGGCATTCCGACGGTGGTGTGCGGCCCCGGCGACATCGCGCAGGCGCACCAGCCGGACGAGTATATCGAGCTCTCCCAGATCGACGCAGGCCTCGCCTTCATGCGCGGGCTCGCCGCCGAGCTTGCAGGCTAGATCGCTCCAATCGGAAGGTTTCCGTTAGGGTCTCGCCAGTAAAGTTCCGCGCGACGATGCGGAGCTTTTCATGACGACGATCGACGTTTCCACCCCGCCTTCCGACCGCGCGGGCGCGCCGGCCTGGCTGGTGCGCGGCCTGCTCACCGGGGCGATCCTCGTTTCCGCATTCCTGCTGTTCTCGATCCAGCCGATGTTCACCCGCATGGTGCTGCCAAAGCTGGGCGGCACGCCGGCGGTGTGGTCGGTGGCGATGGTGTTCTTCCAGACGCTGCTGCTCGGCGGCTATCTCTACGCGCATCTGTCGGCGACGAAGCTCTCGACCCGCGCCTCCGTGCTGGTTCATCTGGCGCTGCTGGCCGGCACCACCTTCCTGCTGCCGATCGCGGTGACGACGAAGCTCGGCAATCCGCCGGCGGACGGGGAGGCCGCCTGGCTGTTCGCCGTGTTCGCGCTGTCGACCGGCCTGCCCTTCTTCGCGGTCGCCGCCAACGGGCCGCTGCTGCAGGCGTGGTTCTCGCGCAGCGCGGCGACGCGCGGCCTCAGCCCCTACCCGCTCTACAGCGCCTCGAACCTCGGCAGCTTCGCGGCGCTGCTGCTCTATCCCGTGCTGTTCGAGCCGATGCTCGATCTGAAGTCGCAGACGGTGGCCTGGTCGGTCGGCTTCGGCGTGCTGGCGCTGCTGATCGGCGCGGCGGGCGCGAGCGTGCGCTCGGCCGCGATCGAGCGCGGCCATTCCGCCGCCGTCGCGGACGCCGCGCCGGTGACGCTGCGCCAGCGCGCGCTGTGGGTGTTCTTCGCCTTCGTGCCGTCGGGCCTGCTCGTGGCGGTGACGGCGCATATCTCGACCGACGTGTCGAGCGGGCCGCTGCTGTGGATCATTCCGCTGTCGCTGTTCCTGCTGACGTTCGTGCTGATCTTCCGCGACCGGCCGCTGATCCCGCATCGCGTGTTCGTGACGGCGTGGCCGCTCGCCGCGGCGCTGCTGGTGTTCGGCATGACGGCGGCCAATCTGCATGTGGGCCTCGCCGTGACGCTGCATGTGGCGGCCTTCTTCGTCGCCGCGATGCTCTGCCACGGCGCGCTCTACGCGGCGCGGCCCGACGCCTCGCACCTGACCGAATTCTATCTCTGGATGTCGTTCGGCGGCGTGCTCGGCGGCGTGTTCACGGGCCTCGTCGCGCCGCATGTCTTCAACGGCATCTACGAATATCCGATCCTGATCGCGCTCGCCTTCCTGTGCCTGCCCGGCGCGCTCGCCGAGCCGCGCAAGCTCGCGCTGCGCGCCGGCGCGCCGATCGCGCTCGCCGCGCTCGGCGCGCTCGCCTGGCCGTGGATCGAGCCGGCGATGAAGCCGTTCGCGCAGAAGATCGTGATGGTCGGCGTGATCGTCGTGATGAGCGCGATCTTCCTGGCGCGCCGCACGCCGGCGCTCGCCGGCGGGCTGTTCGCCGGCGGCCTCGCCGCGCTGCTTGTCGTCAACACCGGCTCGGACTTCGAGCATTCCGTCCGCTCGTTCTTCGGCGTCAATCACGTCGTCAAGCTCGAGGGCGGCAAGTATCGCGCGATCGTTCATTCCAACACGAACCACGGCGCGATGCGGCTTCTCAACGAGGACGGGACGCCGGCGACGGGCCGGCCGGTTCCGGTCGCCTATTATCGTCCCGGCGGGCCGTACGAGACGGCGATCTCGACCTTGCGCGCGCATCAGGGCGGGCGCTTCGGGCGCGTCGGCATCACCGGCCTCGGCGCTGGCGGCCTCGCCTGCCACGCGCGAGATGGCGAGGCGTGGACGTTCTTCGAGATCGACCCGGAAGTGGTGCGCATCGCGCGCGATCCGAAGTGGTTCACCTTCCTGCGCGACTGCACGCCGGACGCGCGCGTCATCCTTGGCGACGCGCGGCTGACGCTGGCGGAGGAGCCCAAGCCCTTCGACATGCTGGCGCTCGACGCCTTCTCCTCCGACGCCATTCCGACGCATCTGATGACGCGCGAGGCCTTCCGCCTCTACATGTCGAGGATCGCCGAGGGCGGCGCGCTCGTCGTGCACATCTCCAACCGCTACATGGAGTTGCGCTCGGTCGTCGCGGCGATCGCGCACGAGCTCGGCCTCGTCGGCGTCGCGCGCATCGAGAAGACGCCGGACGCCATCGCGCGCGACCCGTCCAATCTCGCCATCGGTTCGGAGATCGTCGTGCTGGCGCGTCGCACGCAGGATCTCGGCGCGCTGACGACGACGCCGGGCTGGGAGACGCTGACGCCGCGCGCGGGCGTCGCGGCGTGGACGGACGATTACTCCAACACGCTCGGCGCGCTCTGGCGCAAGGAGCGGTGAGAGACCGAGCCGGCGCGGCGCCTCAGGGCGTCGCGTCGCCGGAAAATTGCGACGGCTCGTAGACGCGCGTCGTCGAGCAGAATTCGCACGTCACGCTGATCTTGCCGTCGTCGCCGATCATGTCGCGACGCTCCTGCGGCGAGAAGTTCTTCAGCATCGCCTCGATGCGCTCGCTCGAGCAGCGGCACTGCTCGACCACGGGCTGGGGCGAGAACACCTTCACCCCGCGTTCGTGAAAGAGCCGATAGAGCAGCCTTTCGCCCGACAGCGTCGGGTCGACGAGTTCGTGATCCTCGACGGTCGAGGCGAGCGCCCTGGCCTCGGTCCACACCTCGTCCTCGCGCGGGGCGGCGATCTCGACGCCGGCCGGCGCGTCGCCGGGGTGCTGATCGGCCTGCCGGCGCTCGGGCGCCTCGGGCAGGAACTGCGCGAGCAGGCCGCCGGCGCGCCATTGCGCGACGCCGCCGATCACCGCCTCGGCCACCGCCAGGCGGATGACGGTCGGGATCTGCTCGGACTGATGGAAATATTCGTGCGCGGCCGCCTCGAGCGACTGGCCGTGCATCGCCACGACGCCCTGATAGCGCGCCATGTCGCCGCCGGGATCGACGGTGAGGCCGAACTGGCCCTTGCCGAGCAGCGTGTCGCCGGCGGCGACGCGCGCGGCGTCGAAACGCGCGAAGGCGCGTATGCGGTCGGGCGCGTCGAAATCGACGACGAGCAGATCGACCGCGCCGTCGGTGCGCGCCTGCAACTGGAAGCGGCCGGCGAACTTCAGCGCGGTGGCCAGCAGCGTCGTCAGCGCCGCCGCCTCGCCGATCAGACGCGACACCGCGTCGGGATAGCCGTGGCGGCGGATGATCGTGTCGATGGACGGGCCGAGGCGCGCGAGACGCCCGCGCACGTCGAGCGGCTCGACAGCGAAGGGCGTCACCGTGTCGTCCCTGCCTTCATCGGAAACGAAGCGGGTCGCTCCCTCTTCGCTCATGCCGGCAAGGCTCCGAAGCACCAGGCGAGAATGCCTTTCTGCGCGTGCAGCCGGTTCTCCGCCTCGTCGAAGACGACCGACTGCGGTCCGTCGATGACCGCGTCCGTCACCTCCTCGCCGCGATGGGCGGGCAGGCAGTGCATGAAGATCGCGTCCTTCGCCGCCGCCGCCATCAGGCGCTCGTTGATCTGGTAGGGCGCGAGAAGATTGTGACGGTGGGCGGCTTGATCCTCGTCGCCCATCGACACCCAGCAGTCGGAGATCACCGCCTCGGCGCCCTTGACCGCCTCGAACGGATCGTTGACGAGCTTCAGCTTCGCGCCGTTGCGCCTGGCCCAGTCGATCAGATGCGGCGCCATCGGCAGTTCCGGGGGCGTCGCGACATTGATCTTGAAGTCGAAGCGCTGGGCGGCGTGAATCCAGCTCGCCAGCACGTTGTTGGAGTCGCCGCTCCAAGCCACGGTGCGCCCGCGGATCGGCCCGCGATGCTCCTCGAAGGTGAGGATGTCGGCCATCGCCTGGCAGGGATGCGACTTCTTCGTAAGCCCGTTGATGACCGGCACGGTCGCGTGCTGCGCGAACTCGTGCAGGTCGTCGTCGGACAGGATGCGCATCACCACGGCGTCGACGTAGCGCGAGAGCACGCGCGCGGTGTCGGCGATCGACTCGCCGCGGCCAAGCTGCATCTCGGCGCCGGTGAGCATGATCGTCTCGCCGCCGAGCTGGCGCATGCCGACATCGAAGGAGACGCGCGTGCGGGTGGAGGGCTGGTCGAAGATCATCGCCAGCGTCTTGCCCTTCAGCGGCTTGTCCTTCAGCGACTTGTCGCCGGCGCCGTTCGCCGACTTCATCTGAGCCGACGCATCGAGAATGCGGCGCAGGTCGCCCGCGCCGATTTCGGTCAGGTCGAGAAAGTGGCGCATCACGCGGCCCCCTTCTCGGCCGCCGCCGCCCGCTCGCGCTCGATGCGCGAACAGGTCGCGTCGAGCCGGCGCACGCCCTCGGCGAGTTCATCCTCGGAGATGATGAGCGGCGGCAGCAGACGCACGACGTTGTCGCCGGCCGGAATCGTCAGCACATGCTCGGCGCGCCCCGCCGCCGCGAAGGCGGCGTTCAGCGTCTCGGCCTTGATCTTCAGGCCCATGATGAGGCCTTCGCCGCGCACGTCCTCGATGACCGTCGGATGGCGATCCTTCAGCTCCGCGAGGCGCTGGCGCAGCAGCAGGCCCTTCTTCTTCACGCCATCGAGGAAGCCCGGCGCGAGCACGACGTCGAGCACGGCGTTGCCGATCGCCATGGCGAGCGGATTGCCGCCATAGGTGGTGCCGTGCGTGCCCACGGTCATGCCCTTGGCCGCCTCCTTCGTGGCCAGACACGCGCCGAGCGGGAAGCCGCCGCCGATACCCTTGGCGGTCGACATGATGTCGGGCGTGACGCCTGTGAGCTGATAGGCGTAGAGCGCGCCGGTGCGGCCGACGCCGGTCTGCACCTCGTCGTAGATGAGCAGCATGCCGCGCTCGTCGCAGAGCTCGCGCAGCGCCTTGAGGAAGGCGGGCGGCGCGGAGCGCAGGCCGCCCTCGCCCTGAATGGGCTCGATCATCAGCGCGCCCGTGTCCGGCCCGATCGCCTTCTTCAGCGCGTCGAGATCGTTGAACGGAACCTGATCGAAGCCGTCCACCTTCGGCCCGAAGCCCTCGATGTATTTCTGCTGGCCGCCGGCGGCGATGGTCGCCAGCGTGCGGCCGTGGAAGGCGCCCTCGAAGGTGACGATGCGGTAGCGGTTCGGCTGCCCGTTCGCGGAGTGATATTTGCGCGCCATCTTGATCGCGCATTCGTTCGCCTCGGCGCCCGAATTGGTGAAGAACGCCACGTCCGCGAAGGTCGCCTCGGTGAGGCGCGCGGCCAGCCGCTCGCCGTCCGGGATCTGGAAGAGGTTCGACGAGTGCCAGAGCTTCTCGCCCTGCTCCTTCAGCGTCTTCACCAAATGCGGATGGGAGTAGCCGAGCGAGGCGACGGCGATACCGCCGCCGAAGTCGAGATATCGCTCTCCGTTCGTCGCCGTCAGCCAGGCGCCGTCGCCGCGCTCGAACGCGACATTGGCCCGCGCATAGGTCTGAAGCAACGAGGAGGTCACGATTCCAACTCCCCCAAAACGCGCCCTGGCGGGCGCAAAAACGCCGGGCTGCTCCCCGGCCGAGTGGGCGCCGCGACGCGCCCGGAAATGAAACTGCCGCCCTTTTGAGGCGGCAGTCTCAAAGCGCAATTTTAGGGAAGCCGCGCCGCATGGTCAACGCGATCGCCTTGCCGCGGCCGGAGATTCGGGCGCAAAGTGAGCCGCCCCGCCTTAGCGGGGCGCGTTCTCAGGGCGGGGCGAAACTCCCCACCGGCGGTGATGGCCGGGCCTTCGGGCCACGGCACGAGCCCGCGAGCGCCCCTTGCGCCATGCGCGAGGGGGTCAGCAGACCCGGCGAGCATCCGGGGCCGACGGTCACAGTCCGGATGAAAGAGAGCGTGACGAGCCGCCTCCCCCGCACGCTCCGCGCGCGGGCGGCGGCTGTCGTCGTGCGCCCTGATTCAGATCGCTCACTCGAGGAGACGACCGTGAATCAGATCCAGAACACCCCGAAAATGGCCGCCCCGCGCTTCGCCTTCGTGCAGGCGGGCTGGCACGCCGACGTCGTCCAGCGCGGACGGGACGGCTTTCTGCAGGAACTCCAGCGCCGCGCGCCGGACGCGCAGGTGGACGTCTTCGACGCGCCAGGCGCGTTCGAGACGCCGCTGATCGCCCAGAGGCTGGCGCGCAGCCGGCGCTACGACGCGGTGGCGGTGTGCGCCTTCATCGTCGACGGCGGTCTCTACCGGCACGACTTCGTGGCGCGCGCCGTGGTCGACGGGCTGATGCGCGTCGGCCTCGACACCGACACGCCGATCCTGTCGGTCGCGCTGACGCCGCACGCCTTCTTCCACGAGCAGGCGGCCAACGCCGCCTTCTTTCGCGACCACTTCCTGATCAAGGGCGCGGAGGCCGCGCGGGCCGCGCTCGAGGTTTGCCGGATCGCGGCGAAAATCGCCGCCTGACGGCGGGCGCCGCGAGGCGTCGCGCGGGGCGGCCCCCCGCGCGACTCACTTTCGCCCCATCTGTTGGGGAAAACCCGTTTGCGACGGGCCAATCGCTTGCACCCGATTCAACGGCTAGTGTAGCGTCCGGCCCGTCGACTACGACATCTCGTGCGGCGGACTTATTTCAGAGTTTTTTGCGTAGGCGTCTCCGGCGTGACCGCGCCGTGAGGGGACTCGGACTCTGTCCGGCGGACAGAAGAGGCGAGGTAATTTGATGTCCTGGACCGAAGAGCGGGTCGAACTGCTCCGCAAGCTGTGGCTCGACGGGTTGAGCGCAAGCCAGATTGCGGGCGAGCTCGCCCACGGCATCACCCGCAACGCCGTGATCGGCAAGGTGCACCGTCTCGGCCTGTCCGGCCGCGTCAAGGCGCCCGCCCCGGCCTCCGCCACGCCCTCCATCCCGCGCGCGCGCCCGCAGGCGCGGCCGACGCCGCCGCGGCCGATCGGCCCGGCCGTGATGGGCAATACGGCCCTCGCCATGAAGCCGCGCGCCGCGCCGCAGCCGGTCGCCGCCCCGCAGATCGAGAGCGTCGTCATTCCGCTGTCGGAGCGGGTGACCATCATGGAGCTGCGCGAGGCGATGTGCCGCTGGCCGCTCGGCGATCCGACGCAGCCCGACTTCCGCTTCTGCGGCGCGCGCACGGCCGAGGCCGGCGCCCCCTATTGCGGGCCGCATGCGCGGATCGCCTATCAGCCGGCGCAGGACCGCCGCAAGCGCTGACGCGCCGGGCGCGCCGCGCCGCGCGCCCGCCCTACTTGCCGAAGCGCTCGTCGAAAGCGTAGCCGGCGCCGCGCACGGTGCGGATGGGGTCGCTCTCGCGGCCGCGCGAGAGCGCCTTGCGCAGGCGCCCGACATGCACGTCGACCGTGCGCTCGTCGATCTCGGCCGCGCTGCCCCACACGCCGTCGAGCAACTGTCCCCGCGAGAGCACGCGGCCGGGCTTCTCCATCAGGAATTCGAGCAGGCGGAACTCGGTCGGCCCGAGATGGATGTCGCGCTGGCCGCGCCTGACGCGGTGCGCCTGCCGGTCGAGCGACAGGTCGCCGGCGGCCAGCGTCGCGGCGACGCGCTCGGGCCGGGCCCGGCGCAGCAGCGCGCGCACGCGCGCCATCAGCTCCGGCAGGGAGAAGGGCTTGACCACATAGTCGTCCGCGCCGATGGAGAGCCCGCGCACGCGCTCGCCCTCCTCGCCGCGCGCCGTCAGCATGATGACAGGCAGCGTCCGTGTCGCCTCGCGGGCGCGCATGCGGCGGCAGATTTCGAGCCCGGACAGGCCGGGCAGCATCCAGTCGAGAATGACGAGATCGGGCGGCTGCTCGATCAGGCGCAGCTCCGCCTCGTCGCCGCGCGCCACGCGCTCGGCGACATAGCCTTCCGCCTCGAGATTGTAGGACAGGAGCACCGACAGGGCCTCCTCGTCCTCGACGACGAGGATGCGCGGCGCGCCCGCGCCCTGTCCGTTGTGTCGCGCCTCGGCCACGCCCCGCCCCTCCCGCTCAGGCGCCCGGCGCGTTGCGCGGCCGCTCGATCGGCATCGTCTCGCCGGTGACGATGTAATGCACCGTCTCGGCGATGTTGGTGGCGTGGTCGCCGATGCGCTCGATGTTCTTGGAGCAGAACAGCAGATGCGTGCAGAAGGAGATGTTGCGCGGATCCTCCATCATGAAGGTGAGCAGGTCGCGGAACACGGAATCGTCGAGCGCGTCGAGCTCGGCGTCGCGCGCCCACACCTCGCGCGCGCGCTCGACATTGCGCGCGGCGTAGGCGTCGAGCACGTCCTTCATCTGCTGCGAGGCGATCTCCTGCATGTGACGCAAGCCGACGGTGGCGCGCGTCAACTGCGGCTCGGCGCCGATCTTGATCGCGCGCTTGGCGATGTTCTTGGCGAGGTCGCCGACGCGCTCGAGATCGCCGGCGACGCGGATCGCGCCGACGATCTCGCGCAGATCGACGGCGAGCGGCTGGCGGCGCGCGATCGTCATGATCGCCAGCTCCTCGACCTCACGCTGAAGCGCGTCGAGACGCGGATCGGTGGCGACGGTGGCGCGCGCCAGCTCCGCGTCGAGCCCGGACAGCGCGTCCATCGCGTCGTTGATCATCTTCTCGGCGATGCCGCCCATCTCGGCGATGCGACGGCCCAACGCGCCGAGCTCCTTGTCGTAGGCCTTGACGATATGTTCGCTCATGGTCGCGTCCCCGCGGCTCAGCCGAAGCGGCCGGTGATGTAGTCCTGCGTGCGCTGCTGGCGCGGCGCGGTGAAGAGGCGCGTCGTCTCGCCGAATTCGACAAGCTCGCCAAGATACATGAAGGCCGTGTAGTCCGACACGCGGCCGGCCTGCTGCATGTTGTGGGTGACGATGGCGATCGTGTAGCGCTCCTTCAGCTCGTCGATCAGCTCCTCGACCTTGGCGGTCGAGATCGGATCGAGCGCCGAGCAGGGCTCGTCGAACAGGATCACCTCGGGCTTGATCGCCACGGTGCGCGCGATGCACAGGCGCTGCTGCTGGCCGCCGGACAGAGACAGGCCGGAGGCGTCCAGCTTGTCCTTGACCTCGTTCCACAGCGCGGCGCCTTTCAGCGCGGCCTCGACGCGGCCGTCCATCTCGCTCTTCGGCAGGTTCTCGTAGAGGCGGATGCCGAAGGCGATGTTGTCGTAGATCGACATCGGAAACGGCGTCGGCTTCTGGAACACCATGCCGACGCGGGCGCGCAACAGATTGAGATCCTGCTTCGGGCCCAGAATGTTCTTGCCGTCGAGCAGCACCTCGCCCTCGGCGCGCTGGCCGGGATAGAGATCGTACATGCGGTTCAGCACGCGCAGCAGCGTGGACTTGCCGCAGCCGGAAGGGCCGATGAAAGCCGTCACCGTGCGCTCGGCGAGATCGATGTTGATGTTCTTCAGCGCTTTCGACTCGCCATAGAAGAAGTCGAGGCTGCGCACCGCGATCTTCGTCGACCCATCGGCGGCGAAAGCTGCGGCGGGCGCGGAGTCGGCGGCTGGAGCGATGAACGTCATTTGCCTTTCCTTTCGCCGATCAGGCGCGCGACGACGTTGAGCCCGAGAACGGCCAGCGTGATCAGCAACGCGCCGGTCCAGGCGAGCTGCTTCCAGAAGGCGTAGGGGCTCTGCACGAAGTTGTTGATGGTCACGGGCAGGTTCGCCATCGTCGAGGTGACGTCGAGGCTCCAGAACTGGTTGCTCAGCGCCGTGAACAGCAAGGGCGCCGTCTCGCCGGCGACGCGGGCCGTCGCCAGCAAGACGCCGGTGACGATGCCGGCGCGCGCGGCGCGATAGGCGACGCGGCGGATCACCAGCGAGGCCGGCATGCCGAGCGCGGCGGCCGCCTCGCGCAGCGAGTTCGGCACGAGCAGCAGCATGTTCTCCGTTGTGCGCACCACCACCGGGATGACGATCACGGCGAGCGCCAGCGCGCCGGCGAGGCCCGAGAAGCCGCCCATCGGCACGACGATGAAGCCGTAGACGAACAGACCGATGATGATCGAGGGCGCGCTGAGCAGGATGTCGTTGATGAAGCGGATCACGGTCGCAAGCCGATCGTGTCGGCCGTATTCGGCGAGCCATGTCCCGGCGAACAGGCCGAGCGGCGCGCCGATGGCGACGCCGAGCCCGGTCATGATCAGCGAGCCGGCGATGGCGTTGGCAAGGCCTCCCTCGGCGGCGCCGGGCGGCGGCGTCATCTCGACGAAGACGCTCGGGCGCAGCCCCGCGAGGCCGTTCCAGAACAGGCTGAACAGGATCAGCCCGAGCCAGACGATGCCGAAGATCGCCGCGGCCCAGCACAGGGCCCGCACCAGCAGATCGCGACGGCGGCGGGCGAGGTAGATCGGGTTCATCGCCTTACCTGCCCTGCTTGAGTTCGAGGCGGCGCAACATCAGCCGCGCGGCGGCGAGCACCGCGAAGGTGAGCACGAACAAGAGCAGTCCGAGCAGGATCAGGCCGGACTGGTGCAGGCCGGAACTCTCCGCGAATTCGCTGGCGATGGCCGCCGAGATCGTCGTGCCGGGCGAGAAGATCGAGCCGGTGATCTTGAACGAATTGCCGATGATGAAGGTCACCGCCATCGTTTCGCCGAGGGCGCGACCGAGCGCCAGCATGACGCCGCCGACGACGCCGACGCGCGTGTAGGGAATGACGACGTTGCGCACGACTTCCCATGTGGTGCAGCCGACGCCGTAGGCCGCCTCCTTCAGCACGGGCGGCACGGTCGCGAACACATCGCGGGAGATCGCCGTGATGAAAGGCAGGATCATGATCGCCAGAATGAGCGCGGCGTTGAACAGGCTGAGCTGCGAGGCGGGCCCGGCGAAGATCGCGCCGACGATGGGCAGGCCGCCGAAGGCGGCGATCATCGCCGGCTGCACCGTCTCGACGAGGAAGGGGCCGAGCACGAAGAAACCCCACATGCCGTAGATGATCGACGGAATGCCGGCGAGCAGCTCGATCGCCAGGGCGAAGGGCTTGCGCAGCGGGATCGGGCACAATTCGGTGAGGAAGATGGCGATGCCGACGCCGACCGGCACCGCGATCAGCATCGCGACGAAGGAGGTGACGAGCGTGCCGTAGATCGGCCCGAGCGCGCCCATCACCGGCGTGTCGAGCTGCGGCGCCCAGCGCTGCGTCGTCAGAAAGTCGAGGCCGAAGGTCGTCAGCGCCGGCCATGCGCCGATGACGAGCGAGACGATGATGCCGCCGAGCAGCGCCAGCACCGTCAACGCGGCGAGGCGCGTCAGCCAGTAGAACGAGGCGTCCGAACGCCGGAAGACGCCGAGCGCGCCCGCGCGGTCCGGCGCCTGTTCGACGGCCTGCGCCTCGGCGATCATCGCCATACTCATGCCCTGCCCCCCAACTCCAAGGCGGCCGGGCGCAGGATGCGCCCGGCGACCGGCGCCGCCGTCACTTCGACGCGATGTCCTTGTCCCACGTCGCCTTGACGAGAGTCACGACGCTCGCGGGCATCGGAATATAGTCGAGCTCCTCGGCCATCTTGCCGCCCTTCTCGAACGACCAGGCGAAGAACTTCAGCGCCTCGGCGGCGGCCGCCTTGTCGGCCGGCTTCTTGTGCATGAGGATGAAGGTCGCCGCCGTGATCGGCCACGACGCCTCGCCCGGCTGATTGGTGAGAATGACGCGGTAGCCCGGCGCCTTGGCCCAGTCGGCGTTGGCGGCGGCGGCCTGGAAGGCGGCCATCGTCGGCTGCACCGTCTTGCCGGCGGCGTTCACCAGCGCTGCGTGCGTCAGATTGTTCTGCTTGGCGTAGGCGTATTCGACATAGCCGATGGCGTTCTTCGTCTGCGCGACGTTGCCGGCGACGCCCTCATTGCCCTTGGCGCCGACGCCCACCGGCCATTCGACGGCGGTGCCCGCGCCGACCTTCGACTGCCAGTCCGGGCTCACCTTGGCGAGATAGTCGGTGAAGTTGAAGGTGGTGCCCGAGCCGTCGGAACGGCGCACCACCGCGATGTCGGCGGCCGGCAGCTTCACGGCCGGATTGAGCTTGGCGATGGCGGGCGCGTCCCACTTCGTCACCTTGCCGAGATAGATGTCGGCCAGCGTCGCGCCGTCGAGCGTCAGCTCGCCCGGCTTGACGCCGTCGAGATTGACGACGGGCACGATGGCGCCCATCACCATCGGCCACTGCACGAGGCCGTCCTTGTCGAGCTGGTCGGCCTTCAACGGCGCGTCGGTCGCGCCGAAGACCACCGTCTTCGACTGGATCTGCTTGATCCCCGCGCCGGAGCCGATCGACTGGTAGTTGAGGCCGACGCCGGTCTCCTTCTTGTAGGCGTCCGCCCACTTGGAATAGATCGGATAGGGGAAGGTGGCGCCTGCGCCGGTCAGGTCCGCGGCGAGCGCGGCGACCGCAAATCCTGCGCCCGCGATCGCCAGCGCGCCGGTGCGAATCATCGTCTTCATCATGGCCCTTGGCCTCCTCGAGCCGCTGCGCCCCAAGGGCCTTGCGACAGCGACCTTCTAGCCCCCGCGTTTGACGGGTGTGTGACGGGTCAAACGTCGGGCGCCATTCCGGAATTTTCCGTCTTCAACGGAATCGCGACGGCGAAGGCCGCGCCCTCGCCGAGGCGGCTGGCCACGGTCAGGCGGCCGCCGTGGCGGGCGGCGACGTGCTTGACCAGCGCCAGCCCGAGCCCCGTGCCGCCCTCGGCGCGGCTCTTGCCCGGATCGACGCGATAGAAGCGCTCGGTCAGGCGCGGCAGATGCTCGGGCGCGACGCCCGGCCCGAAATCGCGCACGACGAGGCGCGCGTCGCGCCCCTCGGCCGACACGCCGACCTCGACTGCGGTCGCGCCGCGCTCGGGATCGAGGCCGTATTTCAGCGCGTTCTCGACGAGGTTCTCGGTCATGCGCACGAGTTCGTCGCGGTCCCCCGCGACGACCGCCGGCTCGGCCGCGAGCGCGATGGTCGCGCCGCGCCGCGCGGCGAGCGGCCCCAGCGCCTCGACGACGTGGCGGGCGACGTCGGCGAGGTCGACCGCATCGCGAGGCCGCACATGGGCGCGCTGCTCGATGCGCGAGAGCGACAGCAGATCGTCGATCAGCCGCGACATGCGCGCGGCCTGCGCGCGCATGATCTCGAGAAAGCGGGCGCGCGCGGCCGCATCGTCGCGCGCCGGGCCTTGCAACGTCTCGATGAAGCCGAGCAGCGAGGCGAGCGGGGTGCGCAGTTCGTGGCTGGCGTTGGCGACGAAATCGCTGCGCATGCGCTCCAGCCGATGCGCCTCGGTGAGATCCGTCAGAGTGAGCGCGAGCGCGCCGGGCGCGGACGCCAGAGGAGCGACCCGGGCGGCGATCACCCGTTCGACGGCGCCGCGCTCGCGCCAAAGCGCGGTTTGCGCCGTCGTGGAGGCGCGCGCCGGGGCCAGCGCGTCCAGCACCTGCGGCGCCCGCAAAGCCAGCGCCAGCTGCGCGCCGACGCGCAGCGCCGGCGCCAGCTCCCGCGCGGCGGCGTTGGCGGCGACGACGACGTCGCCCGCGTCGACCACGATGGTGGCGACGTCGAGCGCGTCGACGAGCCCGGTCAGGGCCTCGCGCGCGGCGTCTTCCTGCGCCATTCCGTCTCCGGCCTCCCGCGTGCGGGCCGCTTTCGTCCCGGCCGCGCGTCCTGATAGGCTCGCTCCGCCCTCGCGCGCAAGCGCACACGCCGGAACGAACTCGCCATGGCCAAGACTGGCTCCTCCAAAACTGGCTCCACCAAGACGCACCCCCGCAAGAAGACCGCTGCGGCGGCGGACCCGACGTCCAAGCCGGCGCCGAAGGCCTTCGACATGGCGGCGCCGCTGCCCAAGAGCGTCGAGAAAGCCGCCTTCGCCTCCGGCGGCTATCAGCACGCCGGGAAGCTCTCGACCGACATCTACGAAAAGGAGCTGCAGAAGCTGCAGATCGAGTTGCAGAAGGCGATGAGCTGGATCCGCGCGCAGGGCGAGCGCGTCGCCATCGTCTTCGAGGGGCGGGACGCGGCCGGCAAGGGCGGCGCCATCGAGCGGCTGACGCAGCATCTCAATCCGCGCAGCACGCATCTCGTCGCGCTGTCGAAGCCGACCGAGACCGAGAAGGGACAGTGGTATTTCCAGCGTTACGTCACGCACATGCCGACGCGCGGGGAAATGACGATCTTCGACCGCTCCTGGTACAATCGGGCCGGCGTCGAGCCGGTGTTCGGCTTCTGCACGCCGGCCGAGACCGAGCAGTTCCTGCGCGAGGCGCCGGAGTTCGAGCGGATGCTGGCGCGCGACGGCGTGCGCATCATCAAGTTCTTTCTGACCATCGGGCGGGAAATGCAGATGAAGCGCCTTTCAGAGCGCTATCGCGATCCGCTGGCGCGCTGGAAGATCTCGCCGATCGACACGCAGGCGATCGCCAAATGGGACGCCTATTCGCGCGCCTACGACCGCATGCTGGAGACGACCGACAGCGCCGCCGCGCCGTGGACGATCGTGCGCGCCAACGACAAGAAGCGCACGCGGCTCGAGGTGATCCGCCACATCCTCACCGTGCTGCCCTACGCCTCGCAGGAGCAGAAGAAGATCGGCAAGGTCGACCCCAGGGTGGTGATCTCGGCGGCCGAATATCTGTCGAAAGGCGGCGAGGAATAGCGCCTCAATCCTCCTCGCCGCGCTCGACGATCTCGCGCAGATAGCGCCAGCGGCGCACCGCCTCGTTGGCGCCGAGCAGCGCCAGCGCCAGCACGAACGGCGCGACATAGTAGAAGATGCGGTAGAGCAGCAGCGAGGCCAGCATCGCCTCCTGCGAGGGCGAGGGGATCGCCTTCAGCATCGTCGCCTCGAACACGCCGATGCCGCCCGGCGCGTGGCTGGCGATGCCGAGGATGCAGGCGAAGGAATAGATCGCCGCGAAGCTGAGAAAATCGAGGTCGTGCCCGGCCGGCAGCAGCGCGTAGAGCACCGCCGCGCCCATGCACACGTCGATGACGCCGAGAACGGTCTGCCCGCTGGTGACGGCCAGACCCGGCATCTCCAGCCGGAAGCCTTGCAGCTTCAGGCGGCGATGGCCGGGCGCGACCCACGCCATGTAGCCGAGCACCAGCGCCAGCACGCCGACGCCCAGCAGCATGTTGAGCCAGACCTTGAACTGGTTGATCTCGGCGATGTCGCGGGCCTGGAACAGCAGCCCCGCCCCCAGCACGAGCCCCATGCCGAGCCAGAAGGTGACGCCGGCGATGACAGTCAGCCGCGCCACGTTGCCGGGCCCAACGCCATGCTGGGAGTAGATCCAGTAGCGCACCGTGCCGCCGGTCACGAGCGGGAAGCCGAGCATGAAGGAGATGGCGAAACTGGTGAAAGAGGCGAGCGCCGTCACCCGATAGCGCACGCGCTGGCCGAGATGGCGCAGCGCCAGCGCGTCGTAACCGGTCAACGCCAGATAGCTGCCGAACGCGCAGACCACGGCGACGGCCACCTGCTCGGCGCTGGTGGCGCGGATGGCGGCGCGCAGATCGGCGAAGCTGATCGTCGACAGCGTGCGCGCCAGCACCGCCACCGCGACGGCGAACAGGGCGACGCTGGCGACCGCCCCGGCGATGCGAATCCGGCGCCGGCGGCGCGCGGCCCGCGCGGCCTCGTCGGCGTCGGGCGCGACCTCGGATCCTGCGTCGTGCGCCGGCTCCGTCGCGGGACGGTCGTCACGCATGGATAGGAGGCCTGTCGACTGGGTTCGGCATGGCGGGCCTTATGGCCGGAGTATGGGCTCGAAACAAGGCGGCCGCGCCCGTGCGGCGGCATCACAGGTGTGTGCGTTTTCGCACGGACGAGGTCTGGAGCGGCTGAAATCTTCGCAACCAGCGGGGAGCGGACATGAGCGACATTCTTGACATGGTTCGGGCGGACCAAGGCGGCAACCGCCCCGGCGCGACGCGCAGCTGGGGAAGCCGCGAAATTCTCGCGCAACATCCTATGTTTGCGCCCCTCACCTCGGCCGAGCTCGACCGTCTGGCGTCGGCCGTCCACGTGAAACGTTACGAGCGCGGACGCCGGGTCTTCTCCAAGGGCGACCCCGGCTCCGGGCTGATGGCGGTGCTGAGCGGCTCGATCCGGATCAGTTCGACATCGAAGAGCGGGGCCGAGATCGTCTTCAACGTCATCCAGGCCGGCGAGGTGTTCGGCGAGGTGAGCCTGCTCGACGGGCGGCCGCGCACCGCCGATGCCGTGGCGGTCTCCGATTCCGACGTGCTGACGCTGGACCGACGCGATTTCATTCCGCTGCTCGGCAGCAATCCTGACGTGGCGCTGCATCTGCTCACCGTGATGTGCGACCGCATGCGGCGCGCCAGCCAGCAGGTGGAGGACGCGCTGTTCCTCGACACGCCGGCGCGTCTGGCCAACGCCATCCTGCGCCTGGCCCAGCCCAATGGCGGGCTCGAACTGCGTTTGCGCGCCACCCAGAAGCAACTCGGCGAAACCATCGGCCTGTCGCGCGAGAGCACCAACAAGCAGTTGCAGATCTGGGTGCGCAAGAACTGGATCGAGATCGAAAAGGGCGGCGTGGTGGTGCGCGACGCCGCGGCGCTGACGGCCTGCGCGTCCTCCAGCCGGTCCTGAGCGCGCAAGCGCGGCCGGCGCGCTAGAGAAGCCGGCGCGCCGCAATCATCTCGGGAAAATCCGGCTCGTCCGCAAGGCGCGCGAGACATCCGCGCAGCATCTCGGCCGGCGCGCCGCGGCGACGGCGCTCGATCTCGCAGCGCAACTCGAACAGCGTCGCGCCCTGCGTCCGCGCGAGCGCGGCCGCGGCCTGCAGCAGCGCGTCGGCTTGCGCGTCGGCGCCGAGAGCGAGCAGCGCCAGCGCCTTGCGGCGGACGATTTCGGCGTCGAGCCCGTGCGCCCCGATCGCGGCGCCGAGCGTCAGCGCGGCGTCGAATTTTTCGAGCGCGTCGGCCGGGCGGCGCAGGCGCGTCTCGCCGTCGCCCCACAGCAACTGGCAGAACGCGCCGATCTGCCGCGCCCCCGAGGATTGGCTGATCGCCATCGCGTGACGGCAATCCTCGAGCCCGCCCGCGTCGCCGCCGCAGGCGCGCGCCCAGCCGATCAGCGCGCCCGCCCAGGCGACGAAGGGAATCACCGCCTGAGCCTGCGCGAGGGCGCGCGCCTCCTGCGCGAGAACGCGGGCGCGAGCCGGCTCGTCGCGCGCCCATGCGAGGGTCGCGGCGAGGCAGATCGCCTGCGCGCTGGTGGCGGGGTGGGCGAGGCTGCGCACGCGCGCCAGGCCGGTCTCCAGCAATCCGGCCGCCCGGCTCATGCGACCGCGCAAGGCGGCGGTCAGCGCCGCTTCCAGCGTCGTCATGACGCCAGAATCGGAGCCAGCCATCGAAAGCCTGCCGTCGCCGACGGCGAGCGCGGGAACGCAATCGAGCGCGACGTCGTATTCGGCGCTCGCCGCCGCGAAGCGGCCGACCAGAAGGGCGTCGAGCCCGCGCAGTCGCCGCGCCTGCAAGCGCATGCCGGCGTCGCCGCGCGCATCCGCAAGCTGCGCCAGACGGTCGCCGAGCGGGCCGCGCGGCCCGGCCGAGCCGCCGAGCGTCTCATGCGAGAACAGGAGGCAGAGCGCGTGGAACAAGGCGTCCGCGCCTTGCTCATGCGCCGATTCGGCCGCCGCCGCCGCCAGCGCAAGCTCCTCGCCGACGGCCGCCGCGCCGTAGCCGTCGCGCGCGGCGAATTGCGTCGCGAGGCCGATGCGCGCCTGCGCCTCCAGCACGGCGGCGCGCCCTTCCGCCGGACGCGGCAGCGCCTCGCAGGCGCGGCGATAGCAGTCGATCGCGTCGAGCGTCGCGGTCTGGGCGGCGGCGCGGTCGCCCGCGACGCGCCACCAGAACGAGGCGTCGAGCGACGCGCCCGCCTCCCCGAAATGTCGCGCCGCAAGGTCGGGCCGCGCCTCGGCGCGATCGGGAAACACGTTCGTCAGGATGTCGGCGGCGCGCGCGTGAAGATCGCGGCGGCGGGCGCGCAGGAGCGAATTATAGGCGGCCTCGCGCAGCAGGCGATGACGGAAGACGTGATCGCCGACGAGCAGATCATCGCTCGCCTCGATGAAACCAGCGGCCGCCATCGCCGCCAGCCGGGCGCGCAGCTCGGATGCATCGAGCGACAGCATGTGCGCCAGAACCGCCTCGTCGAGCCGGTCGCCGAGAACCGAGGCGGCCTGCGCGATCGGCCTCAGCGGGCCCAGCGCGTCGAGCCGCGCGGCGAGGCTGTCGTTGAGCGTGCTCGGGCGCGACAGAACATCGGCGAGCGTCTGCGCGTCGGCCGTCTGGGCGAGCTTCACAAGCTCGACGGCGAAGAAGGGAATGCCTTCGGCGCGCGCGACGGCGGTGCTGCGCGCCTGCGGCGACAGGCGGCCCTGCTGATCGAGCCGGGCGACGAGGGCGGCCGTGGCGGCGCCGTCGAGCGGCTGCAATTGAATCTCGACGGACGCGGCCGGGGCGCCAGGCCAAGGCGAGCGGTCGCGACTGGTCTGGACGAACAGAAGGTTCGACCCCGCGGCGATCTGCGCCAATCGCCGCAGCGCCTCGGCGGCGGCGGCGTCCGCCCAATGAACGTTCTCCGCCGCCACCACGGCGCCGCTGGCCTGAGCGAGCGAAGCCAGCCACTCGCACAGCGCGGCGAAGCCGAGGCGGCGCAGTTCCGCGCTCGGCGCCTCGCGCGCGCCCGGCGCCGCGCCGACGCCGAGCCAGGCGATCAGCGCCTCGATCTTCGCGGCGTCCTGCAACGTCGCCTGCAATCGGCGGCGCACGGCGGCCGCGCGCGCCGCCGGCGGATCGTGCGGGTCGATCTCGAGGGCGCGCAGCAGCATATCGCGCAGCGGCAGCATCGCCGAGGAGCGGCCAAGCTCGGAGCAGACGCAATCGAGCCACGGCACGGCCGCGGCGCGCGCCTCCTCGCGCAATTGCGCGATCAGCGCCGTCTTGCCCATGCCGGGCTCGCCGACGACGGTCGCCGCCGAGCCGCGCCCTTCGCAGGCTTGCGCCATCGCGGCGCGCAGGATCGCCAGTTCGCCGTCGCGCCCGATCAGACGAAGCTTCGGGCCGGCGCGCGGGGACCGCTCGCGCGGCGGGCGGACGCGGAACACCGCGACGGGCTCGCGTCGCGACTTCAGCCGCCGCCGGCCCGCCGGAGCGAAGTCGAAGGCCGAGCCGGCGAGATCGCGCAGCGTGGCGGTGACGAGCACGTCCCCCGCCGCGCCGCCGGCCTGCAACTGCGCGGCGATGTTGGGCGCGTCGCCGACGATGTCGGCCGCCTGCGTGCCGGCCGCGCCGAGCTGGCCGATGACCACGATGCCGGTGTCGAGACCGACGCGCACGCCGGTCACGGCGCCGTCGGCGCCGCCGGAAAAAGCGGCGGAAATGTCGAGCGCGGCGGCGAGCGCGCGGCGCGCGTCGTCGCCATGGGCGCGCGGATAGCCCCAATAGGCCAGAACGCCGTCGCCGACATAACGCGACACGAACCCGCCCCACCGCTCGACATGGCCCGCCACCGTCTTGCGGTAGTCGACCAGAAGCGCGGAGAAATCCTCCGGATCGAGGCTCGCGGCGAGTTGCGACGAGCCGACCATGTCGCAAAACATGACGGTGATCTGCCGCCGCTCGGCGCCGGGATCGGCCGAAAGATCAGTCTGCGCCATCGGCGTCGTCACGCCTCGCCCTGTCGCCGCCGGCCGACCATCGGCCGCGCCTGCGCGCCCGGCAAACCGCAGCCTGCGATTTGCGTCTCACATTCGCGTGACGCCTGCCGCGCGACGCCTGCGGGTGGGGCCCGATCCTCAGCGCAGGCATGCGACGGAGGCGAGGCCCGGACCGATCTGCGCGGCGACGTCGCCCGCGCTGGCCGGGCGCTGCGGCTCGCCGCCCGCCGGGGCCAGTGCGGGCGCGCCGGCGGCGGCGAGCAAAGCCTGCGCCGCCTCGACAGGGACAAGCGGATAGGCGCGCAGCGGCGCGACTCCGGCGACGAGCGTCGGCGGCCTGGCCGCCGCGCCGACGAAACCGACCATCACGCCGCGCCGGTCGAAGGCCGGCGCGCCCTGCATGCCGGGCTGCACGCCGACGAGCACGCCGAGACCGCCCTGCCGCTCCGGCGAGGCGACGCCAGCGGCCACCGACAGCACGGCGCGCGGCGGATCGAGCGGCTTGCCGGGATCGGCCTCGGCAGCATAGCCGACGAAGAGCAACTCGGCGCCGGCGGCCGCCGCTGCGCCGGCGCCGGCGCGGGCCGGCCGGGCGTTGGCGCCGGAAACCTCGATCAGCGACAGTCCGCTCGCCGCGTCGGCGCGCAGCACGCGGACCTCGCGGCCGGCGATCGTGGGCGAGGCGCAATCCTTGGGCAGCAGGGTGAGGTAGCGATTGGTCGCCACCGCCAGCGCCGTGGCGGCGGGCGTCGGCTTCAGCGCGGGCGGCGGAGGCGGAGGCGGAGCTGCCGGCGCGGCCGGCGCGCCGCCGGGGGGATGCGCAGCGACGGCGTGGCCGGCGGCTGCGGGGAACGGCTCGAAACTGTTGGCGATGGCGATGACGACGCGCTCGAGCTCCGGCTTCCGGGCCGGCACATAGACGGTGTAGCCGCGCAGCACCGGCGCGCCGGCGGCGTCCGCGCCCTTGGCGAAGCGGGTGTAGAAGCGCTTGCCCGCCGCCTCGCCGCTGACCACCACCCAGTCCGGCCGCGCCAGCTTGTAGGTGACCTTGCGCGTCGGCGATTCCGTCTTCAGCCGGTCGAACAGCGCCGGCAGATCGATCTCCGCCACGGGAATGACCGCCGTGTCGAGCGCGATCTGCCCGTCGGCCGAGGCGTAGCGGGCGCCAGCCTTGCCAGGCGTGCGCTGCGTCATGATCGCGGCCGGCACGCCGATGCGCAGGCCGGTCGCCGCGTCCGTCACGGGCGCGAACTTCACCGCCTCGCGCGCCTTCTTGCCGGCGGCCAGCAGAATCTGCAGCTCCTTGGCGTCGATCACGGCGTCGGGGTTGAGGCCGTTCTTCTTCTCGAAGGCGATCAGCGCGTCGCGCGTGCGCTTGCCGAAATTTCCCTCGGTGACGCCGAGAAAATCGCCCGACCAGACCAGCGCCTCCTGCACGGCGCGGCGATCCTGCGGCGACAGCGCCTCGAAGGCGGCGAGCGAGGCCTCGTAGGCCGGATCGGGGGCGGCCTGCGCGTCGGGTTTCGGCGCGGACGGCGCGGTCGGTCTGGGCGCGGGCTTCGGCGCAGCCACGGGCTTCGGCGCGCCGGGCTGCGGCTGTTGCGCCGAGGCGGCGCCGGCGGCGAGCGCCAGCAACGCGAGGGCGGTCGTGCCCAACATCCATGCGCGCATCGTCATGCCCGTCCCCCGCTCCGCTCGCGCGACGCATCGCCGCGCACGCTGATCGTAACAGCGCCGTCGCGACGTGCGCCAGCACACAGGCCTTGCGCGCGGCGCATGATGCTCTTCGCGGCCGCGACGCCTGTGCTAGGCTCGCGGTTCCGACGCGCCGTCGACGCCCGATGGAGTAATCTATGCGCGGCTTTTTCCGCTCTTTCCTCGTCCTTCTCGCTCTTCTGGCGTTCGCGCCCGCGCAGGCGCAGCAAGCCGCCAAGAGTTTCGCGCGCGACGACCTCGCCAGCGACGTCGTGCGGCTAGAGGAAGCGCTGAAGAAGGAGCACCGCGCCATCCTCGCGCAAGGCAAGAGCGCGGATCAGTTGCGCGCCGAGGCGCAGGCGGCCTCGGCCGCGAAGAATCACGTCGCGGCGCTGGCGCTCTACGGCGCGGCCGCGGCGACCAATCCGAAAGATCCCCAGCTCTGGCTCGCCTTTGCGCGCGCCTCGATCCCGGCCGAAAAGCCCGAGTCCTGGGCGAATTACACGTTGCGCGAGCGCGCGACGCAGGCCGCCTACGCCGCCTATCAGCGCTTCACGCAAAAGGGCGAGGAGGCGACGGCGCTCGCCGTGATGGGCGAGCTGTTCGCGCGGCGCGAGGCGTGGCGCTCCGCGCTCGATTCCTATCGCGCCTCGCTGGCGCTGGTCGACGACGCGAAGCTGCGCGCGACCTATGCTGGCCTGCGCGAGAAACACGGCTTCCGAATCCTCACCTACAATGTCGACAGCGACGCCGCCTCGCCGCGCGTGTGCTTCCAGTTCTCCGAATCGCTGCCGAAGAAGGTCGAGTTCACGCCGTTCGTGACGCTCGGCGGGGCGGCCAACGCGGCGCTCTCGGTCGACGATCAGCAATTGTGCGTCGAAGGCCTGAAGCATGGCGAGCGCTACACCATCGTCGTGCGCGAGGGCCTGCCCTCGACGGTCGGCGAGTCGCTGCTGAAATCGGCCGATTACGACATCTACGTTCGCGACCGCTCGCCGCAGGTGCGCTTCACCGGCAAGAACTACGTGCTGCCGCGCGTCGGCCAGGAAGGCGTTCCGATCGTCACGGTCAACACCGCGAAGGTCGGCGTCGAGCTGTTGCGCATCGGCGACCGCTCGATCGCGCCGCTGGTGCGCGGCGACGATTTCCTGAAGCAGCTCTCCGGCTACCGCGCCAACGAGATCGCCCGCAACGAGGGCGTGAAGGTGTGGAGCGGAACGCTCGAGGTGAAGCCCGAACAGAACAAGGACGTCGTCACCGCCTTCCCAGTTCTGGAGGCGGCGCCGAAGCTGGAGCCCGGCGTCTATGTGATGCTGGCGCGGCCGAACGCCGACAAGCCGATCACCTCGGGCGGCGGCGACGGCGATTCCGATTCGGGCGACGACGACGATTTCTCGCGCGCCGTCACGCAATGGTTCATCGTCTCCGATCTCGGCCTGACCTCGTTCTCGGGCGCCGACGGCGTGCATGCGCTGGTGCGCTCGCTCGCCACCGCCGAGCCGAAGGCCGACGTCGAGCTGCGCCTCATCGCGCGCAACAACGAAGTGCTCGGCACGACGAAAACCGACGCCGACGGCCATGCGAAGTTCGATCCGGGTCTGGCGCGCGGAACCGGCGGCATGGCGCCGGGCGTGCTCGTGGCCTCCGACGCCAGCGGCGATTACGGCTTCCTCGACATGGGGCTCGCCGCCTTCGACCTGACGGACCGCGGCGTTTCCGGCCGCGCCGCGCCGAAGGGACTCGACGCGCTGCTCTACACCGAGCGCGGCGTCTACCGCTCCAACGAGACGGTGTTCGTGACGACGCTCCTGCGCGACGCCAAGGGCGCGGCGCTCGCCGGCCTGCCGTTGACGCTCGTCGCCAAGCGGCCGGACGGCGTCGAGTACAAGCGCGCCGTCGTCGAGGATCAGGGCCTCGGCGGGCGGGCCTGGTCGCTGCCGCTGATGTCCGGCGCGGCGACGGGAACATGGCGCGTGCAAGCCTTCTCCGACCCCAAGGGGCCGGCCATCGGCGAGGCGTCGTTCCTCGTCGAGGACTACATGCCCGAGCGGCTCGAGGTGAAACTGTCGACCAAGCAGACGATCCTGCGGCCGGGCGAGCCGGCCGAGATCGACGTGCAGGCGGACTTCCTTTACGGCGCGCCCGGCGCCGATCTCGAGGTCAGCGGCGAGACGATGTTGCAGGCGGCCGGCGACGGCTCGATTCCGGGCTATCCCGGATTCCTCTCCGGCGTCACCGACGAGAGCTTCGAGACCGTGACGGGCGAATTGTCCGAGGCGCCGAAGACCGACGCCAAGGGCCGCGCGCATGTGTCGGCGACCATTCCCGACGGCAGCGCGCAGAGGCCGCTCGAAGCCAAGGTGATTCTGCGCGTCGGCGAGCCCGGCGGGCGCGCGGTCGAGCGCGTCGTCACCATTCCCGTGCGCAACGGCGATCTCGTGCTCGGCGTGAAGAACGTCTCGGGCGACAATCTCGCCGAGGGTTCGACGGCGAATTTCGAGGTGATCGCGGTCGGCGGCGCGGGCGAGCGCGTGGCGCGCAGCGGCGTGACGTGGTCGCTCTATCGCGTCGAGCGGCGTTACCAATGGTTCAACAGCGACGGGCGCTGGGGATTCGAGCCGGTGAAGTCGACGCGCCGCGTGGCGGACGGGTCGATCAATGTCGGCGCCGACCAGCCCGCGAAAATCGCCTCGGCCGTCGGCTGGGGCGAGCATCGCCTCGACGTGAAGTCGGCCGACGGGCAGACGCAGACGAGCGTCACCTTCGAGGTCGGCTGGTCGGGCGACGCCACGGCCGAGACGCCGGATCTTCTCGAGGTCACGCTCGACAAGAAAGACTATGCGGCCGGCGACACGGCGAAGCTGACGATCAACGCGCGCGCCGCCGGCCTCGCCACCGTGGCGATCGTCTCCGACGGCGTGCAGGCGCTGATCCCCGTCGCTGTGAAGCAGGGACAGACGCAGCTCGACATTCCGGTGAAGACGGAATGGGGCGCGGGCGCCTATGCGCTCGTCACCGCCCATCGCCCGCTCGACAAGGCGGCCAACCGCATGCCGGGCCGCGCACTCGGCCTCGCCTGGTTCTCGATCGCGCCGGAGACGCGCAAGCTGGAGGTGAAGATCGGGACCGAGGCGCGCATTCGCCCGCGCGGCTCGCTCGTCGTGCCGGTGAAGCTCGAAGGGCTGGAGCCCGGCGAGGAGGCGCGCGTCACCATCGCCGCCGTCGATCTCGGCATCCTCAACCTGACGCGGTTCGAGACGCCCAACCCGTCGAAGTTCTTCTTCGGCCAACGCCAGCTCGGCGCGGAGGTGCGCGATCTCTACGGCTATCTGATCGACGGCATGCAGGGCGCGCGCGGACAGATTCGCTCCGGCGGCGACGCGGGCGGCAAGGGCCTCGAAGGCGACCGGCCGACGCAGGAGCCGCTGGCGCGCTACTCGGGCGTGGCGATGGTGAAGCCGGACGGCACGGCCGAAGTCGCCTTCGACATGCCCGCCTTCAACGGCACGGTGCGCGTGATGGCGGTGGCATGGTCGAAGGGCAAGGTCGGCTCGGCGCAGGCCGACGTGATCGTGCGCGATCCTGTCGTCGTCGCCGGCACGCTGCCGCGCTTCCTCTCGCTCGGCGACCGCTCGCGCTTCCACATGCAGATCGACAATGTGGAGGGACAGGCCGGCGATTACGCAATCGACCTCGACGTGCGCGGGCCGATCACCGTCGCCGCCGACGCGCTGCGCAAGAGCGTGAAGCTGACGCAGGGCCAGCGCACCGCCGTCACCGTGCCGGTGATCGCGGCCGGCGTCGGCACGGCGACCATCGATCTCAGATTGACCGGACCCAACCTCGACGTGACGCACAGCTTCGCGCTGAAGGTGCAGCCGGGAACCTCGGAGCTCTATCGTCGCACGGTGCGGACGGTGGCGCCCGGCGAAACAGTGTCCGTCTCCGGCGACATTCTGGCCGACTTCCTGCCCCGCACGGGCGCGGTGTCGCTGTCGATGTCGCCGTTCGGCGCGCTCGACGTGCCGGGCCTGTTGCAGGCGCTCGACCGCTATCCTTACGGGTGTTCCGAGCAGATCGTCAGCCGCGCGATGCCCCTGCTCTACGTCAACAAGCTCGCCAGCATGGAGCAGCTCGCGCTCGACGGCGCGCTCGAGGATCGCGTCAAGGCGGCGATCGAGCGCGTGCTGACGCGGCAGGACTCGAACGGCGATTTCGGCCTGTGGTCCGCTGGCGGATCGGAGGACATGTGGCTCAACGCTTACGTCACCGATTTCCTGACGCGGGCGCGCGAGCAAGGCTATCCGGTGCCGCAGAAGAGCTTCGATTCGGCGCTCGACCGGCTGCGCAACTTCGTCGCCAACGCCAATGACGACACGGCGGGTTCGCCGCTCGCCTATGCGATCTACGTGCTCGCCCGCAACGGCCGGCCGGTGATGGGCGATCTGCGTTATCTCGCCGACCGACGCGTCGCGAGCTTCGACAATGCGCTCTCGCGCGCGCAGATCGCCGCCGCGCTCGCCATGCTCGGCGACCGCACGCGCGCGACGAACCTGTTCCAGCAATCGGTGAACGTGCTGGCTCAGGCGCAGGACGCGCGGTATTCGCGCTCGGACTACGGCTCGAAGCTGCGCGACGGCGCCGGCGCGCTGGCGCTGATCGCCGAGGCCGGCCTCACCGAGACGCAGGACGCCTCGCCGCTGATGCGCGCCAACCTCGTGGTCGAACAGGCGGCGGGCGCGCAGAGCTATACGAGCACGCAGGAGAAGGCGTGGATGATCCTCGCCGCGCAGGCGCTGGCGAAGGCCTCCGGCGCGTTGCAGCTCAGCGTCGACGGGCAGGCCCATCAGGGGCCGTTCCTGCGCACGTGGAAGGACACGGCGCTCGAAGGGCGCGCCGTCACGCTGATCAACCAGAGCGCGACGCCGGCGCATATGGTGCTGACGACGTCGGGCAATCCGATCATTCCCGAGCCCGAGGCCTCGCAGGGCTATCAGGTCGAGCGCAGCTTCTACCGCTTCGGCGGCAAGAAGCTCGACGGCGCCGTCGTCAAGCAGAACGAGCGCCTCGTCGTCGTGCTGAAGGTCACCGAGATGGAGGCGAAATACGCGCGCCTGCTGCTCGTCGACAAGCTGCCGGCGGGCCTCGAGATCGACAACCCCAAGCTCGTCGAGGGCGGGTCGATCGAGGGGCTCGACTGGCTGAAGCAGGATGTCGAGCCCGCCCACACCGAGTATCGCGACGACCGTTTCGTCGCCGCCTTCGACCGCGAGGGCAAACAATCGGCGTTCTTCTCGGTCGCCTACATCGTGCGCGCGGTGGCGCCGGGCCGGTACGTGCTGCCGCCGGCGACGGTGGAGGACATGTATCGGCCCGAGCGGTTCGGCCGCACGGCGTTCGGTTCGCTCGAGGTGACGGCGGCGCAATGAGCGCGGCCGCGTCATCGCGGAAGCGACGCTGGCTCGCGGGCGCGACGGCGGCCTATGCGCTCGTCGTCGGCGCAGCGATGGGATGGGAGGCATTCGTCGCCTCGCTCGGGCCGCTCGATCTCGGCGGCCTGCCGCAGGCTTCGACCACGGTCGTCGACCGCGAGGGACGCCTGCTGCGCGCCTTCACGACGGCGGACGGGCGCTGGCGCCTGCCCGTCACGCAACGCGACGTCGATCCGCGCTTCGTCGCGCTGCTGACGGCGTATGAGGATCGACGCTTCGCCGAGCACCACGGCGTCGACTGGCGGGCGATGGCGCGCGCGCTCTGGCAGATGGCGCGGGCCGGCCGCGTCGTCTCCGGCGGCTCGACTCTGACGATGCAGGCCGCGCGCCTGATCGAGCCGCGCGAGGAGCGCAGCCTCCTCGCCAAGGCGCGGCAAGTCGCGCGGGCGCATCAGCTCGAGGAAAGGCGCTGACAAGCGCGCGATCCTCGACGCCTATCTGGCGCTTGCGCCCTATGGCGGCAATCTCGAAGGCCTGCGCGCGGCGAGCTTCGCCTATTTCGGCAAGGAGCCGCGCCGGCTGGGGCTGGCGGAGGCGGCGCTGCTCGTCGCGCTGCCGCAATCGCCCGAGGCGCGGCGGCCGGATCGCTTTCCCGACACGGCGCGGCGCGCGCGCGACCGCGTGCTCGATCTCGTCTCCGCGCGCGGCGCGATCACCCGCGCCGAGGCCGAAGCCGCCAAGGCCGAACCCGTGCCGACCGCGCGCCGGCCAGGGCCGATGCTCGCCGCCCACGCCGCCGAGGCCGCCATGCGCGCGCGACCGGGGCAAACGCGCGTCGTCACCACGCTCGACGCGCGCTTGCAGACGAGCCTCGAACAACTCGCGCGCGAGAACGCGACGAGGATCGGGCCACGCATCTCGGCGGCGCTGCTCGTCGTCGACAATGCGACGGGCGAGGTGCGCGCGCATGTCGGTGCGGCCGACTATTTGTCGGAGGAGCGCGCCGGCGCGATCGACATGACGGGCGCGACGCGCTCGCCGGGGTCGGCGCTGAAGCCGTTCATCTACGCGCTCGCCTTCGAGAACGGCGTCGCCCATCCCGAGACGACGCTGGACGACCGGCCCGCGCGCTACGGCGCGTGGGCGCCGGAAAATTTCGACATGACGTTTCAGGGGCAGGTGACGGCGCGGCGCGCGCTGCAACTGTCGCTCAACGTGCCCGCCGTCGAGCTGCTGGCGCTGGTCGGGCCGGCGCAATTCCTGTCGCGGCTGCGCAATGCGGGCGCGGACGTCTCGCTCGGCAAGGACGCCGCGCCCGGACTCGCCGTCGCGCTCGGCGGCGTCGGGATCAGCTTGCGCGATCTGACGCGGCTCTATGTCGGTCTGGCGCGCGGCGGGCAGGCGCCGACGCTGCGCGAACTCGCCGACGAGCCGGAGGGGCCGCTGTCGCGCCCGGTCGCGGACGCGGTGGCGGCCTGGTACGTCGCCGACAGTCTGCGCGGCGCGCCGCCGCCGGCCAACGCGGTCGGCGGGCGCATCGCCTTCAAGACCGGCACGAGCTACGGCTATCGCGACGCCTTCGCCATCGGCTTCGACCGGCGCTTCACCATCGCAGTCTGGTTCGGCCGCGCCGACAACGGCGCCGTGCCGGGCCTCGTCGCGCGGCAGGTGGCGGCGCCCGTGCTGTTCGACGCCTTCGCGCGCACGATTGCGCTGCTGGGCGGGGCGCTGGAGGCGACGGCGCGCCCGATGGGGGCGCTCGACGCGGCGAACGCGGCCGCTTTGCCGCCGCCGCTGCGGCATGTGCGGCGGGACGCGCCGAAAACTGTGGCGGCGACCGCGATCGCGCCGCTGAAGATCGCCTTCCCGCCGGACGGCGCGCGCGTCGATCTCGGCCTCGCCGGCCGCGGCGCGGACATCGAGGCGACGCTGGCGCTGAAGGCGCAGGGCGGCGCGCCGCCGCTGACATGGCTCGTCAACGGCGCCCCGCTCGGCGCGCCGCTGGCGCGGCGCACGGCGAACTGGAAAGCCGACGGCGCGGGCTTCGCGCGCATCTCGGTGATGGATGCGAGCGGGGCGAGCGACAGCGTCACCGTGCGGCTGGAATGATCAGCGGCCCATGAGTTCGCGCCACAGCCCCGCCAGCGGACGGAAGACGAAACGCACCTCGTGACTGCCTTCGGGCACGCGCACGGCGCGGAACATCACGTCGGCGCGCAGGATCGGCGCGGGCGCGCCGTCGACCTCGGCGAACCACCAGGGATGATCGACGTCGCGCAGCACGAGCCATCCGCCGCCTTTCGGCGCGGTCGCCTCGGCGAGGATCTCCGTGTTGCGATAGGAGACGAGGCGGGCCGCGCCGGCGCCGGCCGAGTCCGGCGGCTGCGCCAGCGCGTCGGCGCGCGCCAGCAGGAGCGTGTCGCGGAAATCGACCATCGGCCACACGCCGGTGCGGATCATCTCGTCGAAATCGACGGCGACCGCTTTCGTCGCGAGCGCGACGCGCGGCAGCGCGCGGACGTTCTCGTAGACGAAGGCGCGATCGGTGCGGGCGATCTGCGTCAAGGCGCCGGGCGGAAGAAGCTTGTCGATCTTCACGACGGGAACGCCCGTCGCGATCCAGCGCAGGCCGAGCAGTTCGGCCATCGGCGAGACGTAGGACGGGAACAACGGCGACCATTGCCGCTGGTCGGGCAGCGCGACGTGATCGCCGGCGTTGGTCGCGCGCGTGAACAGCGCGGAGCGCAGCGGATTGTAGCCGAGCACATTGTCGAAGCCATGCGCGAGACCGGCGTTCGGCCAATGAAAATCGATGGCGGCGAGCTCGACGCGGTCGCGCCGGTCCGGCGGCTGGTCGGCGAGTTTCTGCTTCAGAAGCGCGACCGTCTCGTCGGCGCTGTCCGGCCGCAGCGCGTCGTAGACGGACGGCGGCAGCGCGGTGGATTCGTTCGGCCCGTTGTTGATCGTCAGATCGCTCGCCAGAACGGCGGCGAGCAGGATCATCGGCAAGGCGCCGCCGCCCGGCGCGACGCGGCGCGCGAGCCACAGGGCGGCGGCCGCGACGACGAAGCAGACCGAAGCGGTCGACAGCGCGGGCGCGGCGACGCGCCACATCCCCTTGTCGAGCGCCAGCCAGCCGCCGAGCGCGAAGGCGCCGAGAATGGCGCCGAGCGCGGCGAGCGGGGCGATCCATCCCGGCCGCTCCGCATCGTCGACGAGGCGATGGGCGCCGTAGCCGGCGGCGACGCTGGCGAAGAAGCCGACGAGAAAGGTCGCGTCCGCCGGGCGGCGGAAAAGGTCCGCGCCGGGGATGTGGAAGATCGCCCAATAGGCCGGCGTGTAGCGCCCCAGCGCATAGACGAGCGCGACGGCGAGGCCGACGAGGAAGAAGCGGATTTCTCGCGCGCGCCACTGCCCGCGCGCGAGCAGCAGCAAGAGCGCGAGCGCCGGCAGCGCGCCCATGTAGAGGTCGCTCATGTTGCGCGCCAGATAGAGATCGACCGGCCCCCAGGCCGGGCTCGGCGGGCCCCAGAAATCCTTCAGCGGACCGTCCGTCCCGAACAGGTTGGCGGCGACGGCCGTGAGCAGCGAGGCCGGATGCAGCGAGCCGCGGCCCGCGCCCTCGAAGTCGATCGCGACGCGATTGGAATGCATCGCCGTCGCGACCGTCAGGGCCACGGGCAGACCGGCGACGAGGAGACCGGCGAGCGCGCCTCCGGCGAGCGGACGCAAGGCTTCGCGCAAGGCCGCAACGCGCCCCTCGGCCGACAGGACGCGCCAGAGGACATAGCCCGCCAGAGTCCACAGGCCGAGCAGCGCCACCTGATCGCGCCCGAGCGCCATCATCGCGGCGAAGGCGCCGGCGAGCGCGCCCCAGCCGAAGGAGCGGCGCGCGAGCGCGCGCTCCAGCGCCCACAGCGCCAGCGGCAGCCAGGCGAGCGACATCACCTGCCCGACATGCTGCACGCGCCAGGCGGCCGAGCCGCCGAAGGCGAAGGCGAGCGCGGCGACCACGGCGCCGGCCTCGCCCCAGCCGCGGTCGCGGAACCACAGGACCACGCCGACGCCGCCGAGGCCCAGCATGGCGAAGACGACCGCATCGAACGCCGCGAAGGACGGGTTCGGCGTCGCCAGCGCCAGCAGCAGGAAGGGCGAGAAGATCAGCGATTGCGGATCGGCGATTTGCGGCGATCCGGCGAAGACGTGCGGGTTCCAGAACGGGCTGTCGCCGGCGTGCAGCGATTTCGCCAGGAAGACGAGCTGAGGATAGAAATGCGCCTTGGCGTCCCACGGGATCGTCACCCAGCCGAACAGCCATGGCGAGGCGAGCGCCGCGAGCGCGGCGAGAAAGACGCCGAGCGTCAGGTCGAGCGCGAAGGGGCGGCGGGCGATCTCGTCGTCAGCCGTCGATGGGCGCCTGGGCGGCGAGGGCTTCGACATCGATGTAATGGCCGGCCCGATCGCGCTTGGAGGCGAGATAGCTGACATTGTGCGTCGTCGGACGGCCGAGCACACGCTGCTCGTCCACCACTTCGAGACCGGCCTGCGTCATCGCGGCGATCTTGATCGGGTTGTTGGTCATCATGCGCACGCGCCCGATCCCGAGCTGCTTCAGCATCTCGGCGGCGAAATCGAAATGGCGCTGATCGTGCTCGAAACCAAGCATCTCGTCGGCGTCGTAGGTGTCGAAGCCCTGCGCCTGCAAGCGATAGGCGCGCATCTTGTTGGCGATGCCGTTGCCGCGCCCTTCCTGATCGAGATAGAGCAGCACGCCGCCGCCATTCTCGGCCATCCAGCGCACGGTGCCGCGCAGCTGGTCGCCGCAATCGCATTTCAGGCTGCCGAACAGATCGCCGGTCAGGCAGGCCGAATGCAGGCGCACCGAGACGGGCTCGCCCATATCAGGCTTGCCGACGACGATGGCCACCTGATCGCGCATGCCCTCGCCGCCGCGGAAGACGACGAACTCAGTCTCCCCCGCGCCTTCGAGCGGCACGGGCGCGCGCGCCACGAGGCGCAGATCGCGCACATTGGCGGCGCGGAAATCGTGAATGTCGGCGACGTCGACGATCATCATGTCGTCCGGCGGCGGGCCTTGCAGAGGCGCGATGATGACCGGCGGCAGCACCAGCGCCAGCGCCGACAGTTCGAGGGCGGCGGCGTCGATCTCGGCAAGGGGGGCGACCGGCGCGTCGATGCGCGCGTCGAGATGAAGCACGAGTTGGGCGATGCGCTGCGGATCGACGACCGGCAGCGCGACGGCGCCGGCCAGCGTGCGATCCATGCCGAGGCGGCGCAGCCGCGCGGCGGGAAGCACGAGCCGCGCCCGGCCGGCGGCGGCCTCCGAGATCGCGGCGGCGTGAGCGGGCTCGACGGATTCGGCGCTGAACACTATCGCCCGTTCGGCGCCGTGCGCGAGCACGACGCCACGGCCGGCGCGGAACTCCGACAGCGCGCGCTCGACGCTGACTTTCGCCCGAACCCCCTCGGCTGAGACGCCACTACTCTTGGTCACGAACGCCTCGCCCGCCGTCCCATTTCGTCGATCACGGGGAGGAAACGGCGGCGACCGCCCTCCCCCGCGCAGCGCGGCGATGCTATAGCGCATGGACGCCGAAACCTTGGCGTCATCGCGCCGCACGCTTGACCGCGGCCCTCCCATATGGGTTTGCGGCTCACTTTGAAAAGGGTTTCATGAACGGCTTATGAATGTGCGCCCCGCCCCCTTCCCGGCGTCCGACGCTCCTTACGTTCTGGCCCAGCTCGGCCAGACGCTGGACGGGCGCATCGCCACGATCTCCGGGGAGAGCCGGTGGATCAACGGCGCCTGCGCGCTCGACCATCTGCACGGGCTGCGCGCGGCGGCCGACGCGGTGGTCGTCGGCGTCGGCACGGTGATCGCCGACGATCCGCAATTGACGGTTCGGCGGGTCGCCGGGCGCAGTCCGGCGCGGGTGGTGATCGACCCGAACGGCCGCGCGGCGGCGAGCGCGCGCTGCTTCCATTGCCCGGAGGCGCCCACCTTCATCGTCGGCCCGGCCGACCGGCCGACGCCCGCCGGCGTCGGGCGCATCGCGGTCGAGACGGCGGACGGCGCGCTGTCGCCACGCGCCATCGTGGCGGCGCTCGCCGCGCACGGCCTGAAGCGATTGCTGATCGAGGGCGGGTCGCGCACCATCTCGGCCTTCATGGACGAGGGCATGGTGGACCGCTTGCATGTGCTTGTCGCGCCGACGATCATCGGCTCGGGGCGCAGCGGGCTCGACCTTCGTCCCGAGGGGCGGCTCGCCTGCGCGCTGCGTCCGGCGGCGCGGGTCACCGTGTTTCCGGACGGCGACGTGCTGTTCGATTGCGACCTGCGCGCGCGCGCCAGCGAAGGAGGCCCGGCATGAGCATGAGCCAGACCCAGACGCAGTATCTCGCCGGTCCTGTCTATTCGCCCGCCCAGCGCGCCGTTCACTGGCTGCACGCCGCGCTGGTGCTGACGGCGCTGCCGCTCGGGATCGTCATCGGCAAGGCGGCGCCCGGAACCTTTTCCGACGCGACGATGAACGGGCTCTACAACGCGCATCGCTCGTTCGGCTTCATGGTGCTGGCGGTCGCCGTGCTGCGCGTCGCCGTGCGCATCGCCAATGGCGCGCCGGCGCCCGTGCCCACCCTGACGCCGCTCGAGCGCATCGCCTCGACGGCGGTGCATCACCTCCTCTACGTGATGGTGTTCCTCGTGCCGCTGCTCGGCTGGGCCGGCACGTCGGCCTACCGCGCCGAGATCACGGTGTTCGGCCTGTTCAACCTGCCGCATTTCGTGGCCGAGGATCGCGAGCTGTCGAAGACGATCCTGGGCGCGCATGGCGCGGCGGCGATGCTGCTCGCCTTGCTGGTCGCCGCCCATATCGGCGGCGCGCTGATGCATCTCGTCGTCAAGAAGGACGGCGTGTTCCGGCGGATGTGGCCGGGCGCGTAGAGCGCCGCGCGGATCACGCGGACGGCGCGTTCGGGTCGACCTCGGGCAGGCCGAGTGCGGCGCGCGCCGCCGCGCGAAGCCGTGGCGCGAGCGCCTCGACATCCGCGGCGTGCGGCGCGGCGACGCTGAAATGCGCCTCGTCCGCGCCGCCGTCGCAGCGCTTTCCGATCGTCCATGCAATCACGTCGACGCCGAAATCGTCGGCGACGCGCGCCAGTTGCGCCGGCGCCCTGTCGCACATCTCGGCGGTCATTTTCTCGGACGGCCCCAGCAGGCCGGAAATCGTCACCTGCTTACGATCGCCCAGCTCTACCTCGACGCTGGCGGCGTAAGCCTCCCAGCACACGATGCTTGCGCAATGCCAGCAGATCGCGACGCCGGGGCCGCACACGATGGTGCGCACCTGGTTCCGGTCCTTGCCGCAGAAGCTGCAGCACGGCTGATCGTCGCCGGCGCGCGTCAGCATCCGGGCGGCGGCGCGCAGGCGCTGGCCGAAGGGCGGAGTGATGGCGGCGGTCGGCGTCCGGGTCATCGCGGCGTCCCCGCCGGCGTCGCCAACAGATCCTCGTGGCCGATCTCGCAGGCGCTGGCGACGCGGCGGGCGAGGCGCCAATCCTCGATGTCTGCGGCCGCCATGCGCCCCGTCTCGGCGAGCGCGCCGGCCGCGCCGTCCGCCAGCGCCTCGATCAGCGCGGCCTGCGCCGGGCCGAGACGCCACGGGCTCTGCGCCCGGCGCGCGCGGGTAGCCGCGCCGCGTCAGCGCCGCCTCGAAGGCGGCGCGGCCTGCGGCCTGAGCGCCGGGCCGAAGCCCTTGTCGCCGGCCTGATGCGCGTGGAAGGCCGCGAGCGCAGCCGCGTCCGCCGGATGCGGCGGGGCCCAACGCTCGATCCCATCGTAGATCAGCACGGTGTAGAGCGGCAGGCGGCGGGCCGCGAGCGCGTCGGAAAAGCGCGCCAGCCAGTCCTGCGAGACGAGATCGAAAAGCGCGGCGGCGGTGACGAGATCGACCTCGCCGGCGAGCGGGCCGGCGGGATCGGCCGCAAGATCGACCTGACGGAAGGCGACCTCGATGCGGCGCCCGCCTTGCTCCAGAAACAGCGCGTCGCCCTCGGCCCTCGCGCGGTCGGCCCAGCGCGTCAGCGCGGCGCGCGCCGCCTCGAGCAGGCGCGGATCGAAATCGACCAGCGTCCAGTGCTGGCGCGGCCCGAGCTTCGGGGCGAAGCCGCGCAGATTGGAGCCGGCGCCGCAGCCCAGATCGACGACGCGCTGCACGCGCCGCTCGCCGACGGCCGCGCTCGCCGCGGCGGCCAGGCCCGGATCGCGCGCGGCGTGGTCGGCCGGCTCGCGCAGCGCCAGCCATTCCGCCGAAAAGCCCTCGCTCATGCGCCCTCCCCTTCGGCCGCGCGGATCGCCTCGGCGACGCGCGCCGCCGTATCGCGCCAGCGCGGCAGATTTTGTCCGGCGCGCCACGACGCCTCCGCGAGGCGGGCGCGCAGGCCCGCATCCATGATCGCCTTGCGCAGCGCGCCGGCGAGCGCGGGCGCATCGCCCGGATCGACCTTCAGCGCGGCCTCGTCGGGAACCGTGTCGGCGGCCGCGCCGGCCCGCGTTGCGACGATCGGCAGGCCGCGCGCCATCGCCTCGGCCAGCGCCATGCCGTAGCCCTCGTAGAGCGAGGGCATGACGAACAGGTCGGCGCTCGCCAGCATGCCGTCGAGCGCGGCGCCGGTGACCGCGCCGCGCAGCGTCACGCGCTCCGTCAGGCGACGGCGGTCGAGCGTCTCGCGCAGGGCGGCGGTTTCGTCGGGCGCGGCGGCGAGACCGCCGACGACGTCGAGCCGCCAGTCGAGATCGCGCAGACCGCCGAGCGCCTCGGCGAGGTGCAGATAGCCCTTGCGCGGCAGCACCGTGCCGACCGCGATCATCGTCAGCGGCGCGCCGCCGCCCGTCGCGCGCGCGGCCGGCTCCGTGCCGGGTTCGGCGACGACGACGCGATCCATCGGCACGTCGAAATCGACCGCGAGCAGCGCGCCCGTGTGCCGGCTCGTCACCACGACGCGCGCGGCGTGGGCGAGCACGCCGCGCTCGTTCTCGATGAGGGCGGCGGCGCGGGGCGGCGACAGCCCCGCCTCCAGCCCCAGCGGATGATGCACGAGCGCGACGATGCGCCGGCTCAGCCCGGCGACGAAGGCCGGCGGCATGGCGCCGAGCGCCAGCCCGTCGATCAGCAGCGTCGCGTCGGCGGGCGTGGCCGCGAGGCGCCGCCGCGCTTCCTCCAGATCGTGCGACGAGGGATGCGGCCACGCGCCCGGCAAGGACAGATGCGTCAGCGCGAGGCCCGCGGCGGGCGCCTGCGCCAGCACGGCGCGGTCGTAGGCGTAGCCGCCGCTGACCGTCGCCAGATCGCCGGGGATGACGAAGACCGCCGTCATGCGCGCGCCGTCACAGCGCCGCCTCGTACCAGGCGCGGGCGACATGCGACTCGTGCAGCGTGACGCGGATCCTCGCGATCCCCTCGCCGCCGGGGCCGAGGCGGCCGGCGCGCGCGGCGGCGGCCATCTCGTCGAAGACGTATTTCGACAGAAACTCCGTCGTCGTCTGCCGGCCGGAGAAGCGCGGCAGCTCGTCGAGATTCTGGTAGTTGATCGGCGCGAGCGCGGCCTTCAGCGCCTCATGCGCGCGGCCGATGTCGACCACCACCTCGTGCTCGGTCAGCGTCTCGCGGAAGAAGGCGACGTCGACGACGAAGGTCGCGCCGTGGGTCTTCTGCGCGGGGCCGAAGAACTCGCCCTTGAACGAATGGGCGATCATGATGTGATCGCGGACTTCCAGCGCGTACATGCGTCCTCCCGTGTCGGCGACAGCTTCGGCGAGCGCGGCGGCGCGATCAAGCCGCCGCCAGCACGTCTTTCAGTAGCGCACCACCGTCGCCAGCCCCGGCGCGCGCGGCGACAGGATGCGCGGCAAAGCGGCGGGCAGATCCTCGAACGCCACCTCGTTGTCGATCAACGCGTCGAGGCGCGCGTCGTCGAGAAGCGCGAGCGCCTTGGCGAGGCGGCGCTGATGCGTCCACCGCGGCCGGCGCGCGGGCGACACCTGCCCGACCTGCGAGGAGACGAGCTTCAGGCGCCGGCTGTGAAAGGCCTCGCCGAGCGGCGCGGCGATCTGGCCCGCGCCATACCAGCTCATCTCGACGACGGTCGCCTCCAGCCCGCCGAGTGACAGCGCCGTCGCCAGCCCCGCCGCGCTGGCGCTGGTGTGGAACACGACGTCGGCCTCGGCCGCGACGTCGGCGGCCGCCTCGGGCGTCGCGAAGCGGGCGCCCAGCGCCTCGGCGAGGCCGGCGCGGTCGGCGATCAGATCGACCACCGTCACCTCCGCGCCCGGCAGGCGCGCCGCGAGAAAGGCGACCAGCAGGCCGACGACGCCGGCGCCGACGACCGCGATGCGCTCCCCCGGCCCGGCGCCCGAATCCCACAGCGCGTTCAGCGCCGTCTCCATATTGGCGGCGAGCACGGCGCGGCGGGCGATCTGTTCGTCGGGAACCGGCGACAGCAAGGAGACGGGCGCGACGAACCGGTCCTGATGGGGATGCAGGGCGAAGACGATGCGGCCGAGCCATTCGTCCGGCCCCTTCTCGACGCGGCCGACGGCGCAGTAGCCATATTTCACCGGAAACGGAAAATCGCCCTCCTGCAAGGGCGCGCGCATGCGGCCGAACTCGGCCTGCGGCACCCTGCCCTCGAAGATCAGCCGCTCGGTGCCGCGGCTGAGGCCCGACCAGAGCGTCGCGACCTCCGCCTCGTCGGCCTCGGGCGGGACGAGGCGGGTCGGCCGCAGCGAGGCCTCGCCCGGCCGCTCGTACCAGAGCGCGCGGGCGGCGTGGGGCGATTGCCTCGGCATGGGCTTCCATCCTATCGACAAGCGGGCGCGGCCGGCCGGCGCGCATTCAGCGACGGTTCATCCGGTGTCGGCCGGAATCGCCGCCCTTCGCTTCTCCGGCCGCCGGACCCGACCACCGCATGATCGCGCCCGCATGACTTCCCTCACCCGCGACGTTTCGGCAAGCCCCGGCGCCCGCACGCCGGCCGGCATCGACCTCGCCGCCGAGTTGACGCGCCGGCGCGTCGTCGTCGCCGCGCTGATCCTCGCCGCCTACGTGCTGATCGGCGCCGGCATGTGGCGGATGTGCGCGGCCGGCGGCTGGACCATTGTCGATGCGCTGATGTTCGGCTGCTATCTCGTCGCCGCGCCGTGGAGCGTGCTCGGCTTCTGGAACGCGGTCATCGGCCTGTGGCTGCTGCACGGGCCGGGGACCGGCGCGCGCGCCGTGGCGGGCTTCGCCGAGACCGCCGCGAACCACGCGCCGGCGCAGCGCACCGCGATCCTGATGACGATCCGCAACGAGGATCCGGCGCGCGCCTTCACGCGGTTCGAGACGGTCAAGCGCAGCGTCGATCTGACCGGCGCGGGCGCGGCCTTCGACTATTTCGTGCTGAGCGACACGACGGAGGCCGACGTCGCCGCGCGCGAGGAGGCGCTGTTCGCGGACTGGCGGGCGCGCGAGGCGGGCTCGCCCTCCACGCTCGTCTATCGCCGGCGCGAGACCAACGAGGGCTTCAAGGCCGGCAATGTGCGCGACTTCTGCCGGCGCTGGGGCGCGCATTACGAATTCATGCTGCCGCTCGACGCCGACAGCCTGATGACGGGCGAATCGATCGTGCGCATCGCGCGCATCGGCGAGGCCTGGCCGCGCCTCGGCATCCTGCAGACGCTCGTCGTCGGCATGCCCTCGCGCTCGGCCTTCGCGCGCATCTTCCAGTTCGGCATGCGCCATGGCATGCGCCCCTACACGATGGGCAGCGCGTGGTGGGCGGGCGATTGCGGTCCGTTCTGGGGCCACAACGCGCTGGTGCGCGTGAAGCCCTTCCTCGAACACGGACAGTTGCCGGTGCTGCCGGGCGGGCCGCCGCTCGGCGGGCCGATCATGTCGCACGATCAGGTCGAGGCGACGTTCATGCGCCGCGCCGGCTACGAAGTGCGCGTGCTCCCGGTCGAGGGCGGCAGCTACGAGGAGAACCCGCCGACGCTGCTGGAATTCACGCGGCGCGATCTGCGCTGGTGCCAGGGCAACATGCAGTACTGGCGGCTGATCGGCCTGCCGGGTCTGCGCCCGATGAGCCGCTTCCAGCTCGTCTGGGCGATCATGATGTTCGTCGGCGTTCCGGCATGGACCTTGATGATCCTGCTCGCCGCGCTGAAGCCGTTCGACGGCGAGGCGCTCGCCGATTTTCCGGCGGGGCTCGCCAAGCTGCTCTACCTCGCCTTCCTGACGATGTATCTGGCGCCGAAGCTCGCGGGCTTTCTCGACATCGCGCTGACGAAGGGGCGCATCGCCGCCTATGGCGGCGGGCTGCGTTTTGCGGCGGGCGTGCTGACCGAATTGACCTTCTCCTTCCTGCTCGGCGCCGCGACGACGTTGCGCACGGCGCTGTTCATGATCGGGCTGCTGTTCGGCCGATCCGTGATCTGGAGCGGGCAGTCGCGCGACGCGCATGCGCTCTCCTTCCTCACCGCCGCGAAGGGACTTTGGCCGCAGACGCTGTTCGGCGTCGTCGTCATCGCGCTGATGGCGAAGGGCGCGCCCGGAATGATCCCTTGGGCGCTGCCGCTCGTCGCCGGCTATGTGCTGGCCATCCCCTTCGCGATGCTGACGGCCTCGCCGGCGCTCGGCGAAACGCTCGCGAGATGGCGGCTGTGCGCAATTCCGGAGGAGTTCGACACGCCCGTCGAGATCGCCGCCGTGCAGGGCGCTCCATGAGCGCGCTGTCGACGAGCGGCCGGCCGATCACGCGCGCGGTGATGCGCTCGGTGCGGCTCTATCACGGACCCGAGGCGCCTAAGGCGGCGATGGACGCGCTCTACGCGCGCTTCGTGCGCGCCGGCGATCTCGTGTTCGACGTCGGCGCGCATGTGGGCGACCGCGTCGCCTCGTTCCGTCGGCTCGGGGCGCGCGTCGTCGCGCTCGAGCCGCAGCCGGGGCCGATGCGCGCGATCCGCCTGATCTGCGGGCGCGACCGGAACGTCACGCTGCTGCCCGTGGCGGCCGGCGACCGCGAGGGTCGGATCACGCTGCACGTCAATTCGGCCAACCCCACCGTCTCCACTGCTTCGGCCGAGTTCGTGCGCGCGGCGGAGGGCGCCGGCGGCTGGGAGGGGCAGGTGTGGGACCGCGCGCTCGACGTCGAGATGACGACGCTCGACGCGCTCGCGGCGCGTTACGGCGCGCCCGATTTCGTCAAGATCGACGTCGAGGGCTTCGAGGACCGCGTGCTCGCCGGCCTGTCGCGGGCGCCGCGCGCGCTGTCCTTCGAGTTCACCACCATCGAGCGCGCCGTCGCCCATCGCGCGCTGGCGCGTCTTTCCGCGCTCGGCGTCGCGCGCTTCAACGTCGCGCTCGGCGAGACGCAGCGGCTCGCCTTCGACGCGCCGGTGAGCGCGGCCGCGATGGGCGCGTGGATCGACGGCCTGCCGCATGCGGCCAATTCCGGCGACGTCTACGCGCTCGCCGGCTGAAGCTCAGCGCACGCCGAGCGCGACGATCATCGCCGTCGCGATCGACGCGAGGATCGCAAGCGAGCACAGGCCCGCCGCGACGACGCCGGCGCCGCTGCGGGCGGCCTCCCGCAGATCGACCGTCAATCCGAGCGCGGCCATCGCGACGAGCGTGAGCGCGGAGGTCGCGGCGGCGGCGGGCGCGACGGCGGCGTGCGGAAGCAGGCCGAAGCTGCGCAACGCCGCCATGGCGAGGAAGCCGACAACGAACCAGGGCGCGAGCGTCGACAGGCGCATGCGCGCGCCGCCGCCGGCGCGCGCGACCGCGCCCACGATCAGGATGACGGGACCGAGCATCAGCACGCGGATCAGTTTCACCAGCGCGCCGAGCTGCGCGGCGAGCGGGCCCGCCGCCGCGGTGGCGGCGAGCACCTGCGGAACGGCGTAGGCGGTCATGCCGGCCAGCAGGCCGGTCTGGCGGTCGGTGAGAGCGAAGACGATCTGCACGAGCGGCGTCAGCAGCACCACCGCGACGCCGAGCAGAGCGGTGAACGCGATCGCCGCGCCGATCTCGGCGGCGCTCGCGCCGATCACCGGCGCCACGGCCATGATCGCCGAATTGCCGCAGATGGCATCGCCGCACGCCACCAGCGCGGCGAGCCGCGGGCCAAGCCCGAAGGCGCGGCCCATGAGGTAGCCTGCCGCGAGCGTCGCGACGACGCCGCCCGCAACCCACAGCGCCAGCCCGGGGCCGGCGACGCCAAGCGCGACGAAATCGACCGAGGCGCCGAGCAGCACGATCGCGATCTCGAGCAGGATGCGCGCGCTGAAGGCGACGCCCGGCGCAAGGCGCGGCGACAAGCCGACGACGGCGCGGAACGCCGCGCCGATGAGGATCGCCAGCACCGGCGCCTCCAGCCATGCGCGGCCAATCATCGCCAGTTCGAGCCGTTGCGCGCCAACCGCCAGAAGCGCCGCGGCGACCGACAGGGCGAGGCCGGGCGCAAGGCCCAACGCCGCGGCGGCCGGCCCGGCGCGGGCGGGGCGTGGGTCGTTCATGATCGGCGGGAATCGCTCATTTCAGCCATCCATAGCGCGCCGAGCGAGGGGCGCGCGAGCGTGATAACGTGCCGGCCTCGACTCGAGGAGCCGCCATGCGTCTGGCCAGACTGTTCCGCCTTGCGGCCGCCGCGGCCGCGCTGTTCGCCGCCGCCGGCGCGCAGGCGCAGACCTACGACCTCGCCAACGAGCTTGCGGTGGACGCCGCCAACCGCAGCGAGGGCGTGCTCTGCGCGGAGAAGGACAATGTCTACGTTCCGCTGAGCTCGCGCAGCGTGCGCGCTTTCCGCATTCAGGCGGTGCATCCGGCCTATATCGGCTCGGTCGGCGTCGACCGCTGGGCGCCGGACTGGACGAGTTGCGACATGTCGAACGATCCCTCGTTCGGCGCGCAGGCGCGGCGCGTCACCTTCTGGGAGACGCCGGAATTCTGGCTCACCGGCTACACATTCCCCTCCTTCTGGCGGCCGGGCGCCGTGCCCTTCCGCGTCGGCGAGCGCGTCGAGACGGGCCTGCACGTCGTGCAGCTGTGGATGCGCCATCGCGAGCGGGCGGAGGAGATTCTCGTCGTCTATCCGCCGGACGGCTACTGGCGCGCGCGGCCGCTGCCCTTCGCCGACATGCGCTGGACGGCCTATGGCTCGTCCTTCCTCGTCGGGCCGGTGGAGGTGCAGGGCCGGCCCATCGTCGCGCTGAAGGAGATCGCCTTCGATCCGGAGACGAAGAGTTTCAAGCTCTCGTTCGAGCGCGGCGGCGCGGCGACGCTGAAGCTGACCAGCGTCGATCAGGACCGGCTCGTGCTCGACGTGACGCTCGACGGGCCGACGCCGGAAGGGCTTCCCTTCGCGGCGCTGCGCTCCATGTATGCGACCGAGTTCAACTCGGATGTCGCGAAAGTGGCCTGGCGCGAGAAGAACGGCGCGCAATGGCGTGAATCCGGGGTGATGGACTTTCCGGGCGCCGCGGTGACGGAATTGTGGGCAGGGCGCACCCTGCCCTCGCGCCACAACACCAGCGCGCCGGACATGGTGTTCAGCCGTTTCACGAGCGCTCCGTAACCGCAGGAAGGCGCTCGCCGGACGCATGGCCCGCAGCATCAACATCCGCCACACGCCCGCCCCGCCCAAGCGCATCGATGTCGTCGACGTCGCGCGCGGGGCGGCCATCGCGGCGATGGTCGTCTATCATCTCGTCTGGGATCTCGGCTTCTTCGGGCTGATCGACGCCGACGTCGCCGCGTCGGAGCCGATGCGCTGGGCCTCGCGCGCCATCGCCTCGGCGTTTCTGTTCATCGCCGGCGTTTCGGCCGCGCTGGCGCATCGCGGACGGTTCAGTCCGCGCGCCTTCCGCTCGCAATTCGTCAAGATCGCGCTCGGGGCGGCCGCGGTCACCATCGTCACGAGCTATGCGTTGCCGCAGGCGCCGGTGACGTTCGGCATCCTGCACGCGCTCGCCGTCGGCACGCTGCTCGCCGCGCCGTTCGCGCGGATGCACTGGGAGCCCGCGCTGATCGCGGGCGCGGCCGTCGTCGCCCTGCCGATGGTCTGGCGTTCGCCGGCGCTGGACGATCCGTTGTGGCAGTGGCTCGGCCTCGGCGCGGCGCTCCCCTCGACGGTCGACTGGCGGCCCGTCTTCCCGTGGGTCGGCGTGATGCTGCTCGGCGTCGCCGCCGCGCGCACGTTGACGGGGCAAGCCTTTCTCATCCGCTCGGCGACATGGCGGGCGGAGGGCGGCGCGGCGCGGCTGCTCGCGCTGGCGGGGCGCTGGAGCCTTTGGATCTATCTCGCCCACCAGCCCGTTCTGGTCGCCATCGTCTATGTGATCGCGACGCTCGCCGGCGCGCCGGCGCCGGGACTGGCGGGCGGCGGCGATTTCGTGCCTGCCTGCGTCGAACAGTGCAAGGCGGCGGGCGCCGAGGCGGCGCGCTGCGAGACGAGCTGCCGCTGCGTCGCCGACCGGATCGGCGCCGATCCCTCATGGCGCGTCGCCGCGCGCACCGAGGAGGGACGGCGCGCCGCGCTGACGGCGGCGAGCGAGGCCTGCGGCGTCGCGCGGTAGGCGAGCCGTCAGGATTGTGCGCCGGGCGCGGAGCGCGCTAGCCTTCGATCTTGACCACCGGATGGAGGCCCGCATGCGCCCGGCTCTGCGTCTTGCGTCGATCGCCGCTTTCGCGATCGCTTTCGGGACGGCGGCGCCCGCGCGCGCCGACCGCATCGACGGCGACTGGTGCGACGGTGCGGGACGACGCATCGAAATCCAGGGCTCGACGATCCTGACGCCGGGCGGCGCCAAGGCGAGCGGCGACTACGGCCGCCACAGCTTCAGCTACGACGCGCCGGCCGGCGAGGCGCCGGCGGGACGCATCGACTTCCGCCAGCTCAACGACGACGTGATGCACGAGACGACGGCGGTCGGCGCGGACGGCAAGCCGCGCGTCTGGAAGCGCTGCCGCACCATCAGCTGACGCGCGGATCACGGGCGCAGCGTCGTCAGGAACTCTTCGAGGTTGCTGGTGATGAAGTCGACATGCGGTTGCGGCGCGATGTCGACGCGCGCCTTGTCGTCCATCTCCTCGCGATGGTCGACCGCGCCGAGCTTTGGCGTGACGAGCGTCGTCACCATGCCGCGCGCGTGGGGGACGATGAGGTTCCGGGCGAGATCCTCGAACATCGCGGCGCGACGCGGATCGACGGCGTGGCGCTCGAAGAAGGTCTCGTAGGCGGCCGCCTCGGGCTTGGGCACGAGGTTGGCGGCGACGATGTCGAAGATGTCCTCGAACATGTGGTCGACGCCGAGTTGCTCGGCCGTGCGTAGCGCGTGTTCGCGCGAACCGTTGGTGAGAATGAGCTTGCGACCGGGCAGCGCGGCGATGGCGCCGGCGAGCGAGTGATTGGGCTTCAGCGAGGAGCGGTCGATGTCGTGCACGAAGGAGAGGAACTCGTCCGCGTCGATCCGATGCTCCTCCATCAGCCCCTTCAGCGTCGTGCCGTAGCGCTCGTAATAGTATTTCTGCAAGGCGCGCGAGGAGGCGCCGTCGAGGCCGAACAGCTCGGCCAGGAACAGCGTGATGCGCTGGTCGATCTTCGGCCACAGGTCGCTGTCGGGCGGATACAGCGTGTTGTCGAGATCGAACACCCAGATGTCGACATGCGCGAAGCGAGCGCGCGCCTCGGCCATGCCAGCCGCGCCCGTCGCCCCGCCCTCGCGCGCGCCATCGTTCATCGTGTGATCAGCGTTCCCGCGCCGTGGTCGGTCAGCAGCTCGACCAGAACCGCGTGCGGCGTCTTGCCGTCGAGGATGACGACGCCTTCGACGCCCTGCTCGATGGCGTAGATGCAGGTCTCCACCTTCGGGATCATGCCGCCGGTGATGGTGCCGTCGGCGATCAACGCGCGCGCCTTGTCGACGCTCAGCTCCTTGATGAGTTGCTTGCTCTTGTCGAGCACGCCCGGAACGTCGGTGAGGAACAGCAGGCGCTTGGCGCCGAGCGCGCCGGCGATGGCGCCGGCGAAGGTGTCGGCGTTGACGTTGTAGGTCTCGCCGTCGACGCCCTGCGCCACCGGCGCGAGGACGGGAATGAGCTCGCGGCCGAGCACCTGGTCGAGCACGGTCGTGTCGACCTTCTCGGGCTCGCCGACGAAACCGAGATCGACGATCTTCTCGATGTTGGAATCGGGATCGCGGATCGCGCGCGTCACCTTGGCGGCGGTGACCATGTTGCCGTCCTTGCCGCACAGGCCGATGGCGCGGCCGCCGGCGGCGTTGATGAAGCCGACGATCTGCTTGTTGATCGAACCGGCGAGCACCATCTCGACGATCTCGACCGTCCGCTTGTCGGTGACGCGCAGGCCGGCGGCGAACTCGCTCTTGATGCCGAGCTTGGTGAGCATGGCGCCGATCTGCGGACCGCCGCCATGCACGACGACGGGGTTCACGCCGGACTGCTCGAGCAGCACGATGTCGCGGGCGAATTCGCGCGCCACGGTCTCGTCGCCCATGGCGTGGCCGCCGTATTTCACCACGACGATGGCGTCGTCGTAATGCAGCATGTGCGGCAGCGCCTGGACGAGGATGCGAGCTTGGTCCTGAGGCGAGGCGGCGGCGCGGGCGTCGGTCCGGGAATCGGTCATGGCGGCTTCCAGCGTTTCTCCGCGGGGCTCATAGAGCGAGTTGGCGCGCCCGTCCAATGCGGCGCTCAGGCGCCGCGCTCGGCGGCGATGCGCGCCATCACGGCGCGCAGATCGGCGACGCCCTCGCCGGTCTGGCCGGAGACGAACAGCACGTCCGGATGCGCGGCCGGGCGACGGGCCAGCGCCTGCCGCACGGCGCCGACCGCCGCCTCGCGGGCGGACGCCTTCACCTCGTCGCGCTTGGTCAGGACGATCTGGTAGGAGACGGCGGAGCGGTCGAGCAAGTCCATCATCTCGCCGTCGACCTCCTTCAGGCCGTGGCGGCCGTCGACGAGGATGAAGACGCGGGCGAGCGTCGCGCGGCCGCGCAGGAACTCCTTCATCAGCGCCGTCCAGGCGGCGACCTTGTCCTTGCCGACGGCGGCGTAGCCGTAGCCCGGCATGTCGACGAGGCGCAGCTTGACCTGGGTCTCGGGGCCGACGTCGAAGAAGTTCAGCTCCTGCGTGCGGCCGGGCGTGTGCGAGGTGCGCGCCAGCGTCTTGCGGCCGGTCAGGCCGTTCAGCAGCGTCGACTTGCCGACGTTGGAGCGGCCGGCGAAGGCGAATTCGGGCGCGCCCATCGGCGGCAGGCCGTCGATGCGCGAGGCGCCCCAGATGAAGCGCGCCTCGCCCGCGAACAGTTTGCGGCCGATCTCCGCCCAGTCCTCGCCTTGCTGGTCCCGATCCTCGCTCACGGGATCACGAATTGGCCGGCTGGTCCGACTTGCGGAATATCTTGGCGAGGTTGCCCCACAGCTCCACCTTCACGCCGTTCTTGCGCATGATGTAGCCCTGCTGCAGCACCGACAGGATGTTGTTCCACGTCCAGTAGATGACGAGGCCGGCAGGGAACGAGCCGAGCAGGAAGGTGAAGATCACCGGCATCCAGGCGAACATCGTCTTCTGCACGGGATCGGTCGGCTCGGGGTTCATCTTCATCTGGACGAACATCGACACGCCCATCAGCAGCGGCCAGACGCCCAGATGCAGGAACGAGCCAAGGGCCGGGAGCTGCGTCGGATCGAACGGGATCAGGCCGAACAGCGTGAAGATGTTGGTCGGATCGGGCGCCGACAGATCCTTGATCCAGCCGAAGAAGGGCGCGTGCCGCATCTCGATGGTGATGAAGATCACCTTGTAGAGCGCGAAGAACACCGGGATCTGGATCACCATCGGCAGGCAGCCGGAAACGGGATTGATCTTCTCCCGCTTGTAGAGCGCCATCAGCTCCTGCTGCTGCTTCTGCCGGTCGTCGGCATAGCGTTCGCGGATCGACTGCATCTCGGGCTGCACCGCCTTCATCTTCGCCATCGACTCGTAGGAGCGGTTGGCGAGCGGGAAGAAGACGAGCTTGACGATCAGCGTGACGGCCAGGATGGCGACGCCGAAATTGCCGACCATCTTGTAGATCATGTCGATCAGTTTGAAGAGCGGCTTGGTGATGAAATAGAACCAGCCCCAATCGATCATCAGATCGAAATTCTTGATGCCGAGCTGGCTCTGATAGGCGTCGATCGCCGCCGTCTCCTTGGCGCCGGCGAAGACGCGCGTGGCGACGTCGAGGCTCGCGCCCGGGGCGATCGCCTGCGCGGCGCCGAGCGCGTCCGCCTGATAGGTCTGGCGGGCGGGCGGGCCGAAGGCGGTGTAGCGCCCCTCGATCTGAGCCTTGCCGTCCGGAATGACGGCGGAGGCCCAGTATTTGTCGGTCATACCGAGCCAGCCGCCCTCGCCGGTCAGCGTCTTGGTCAGACGCGGCTCCTTCTCGATCGCGGCGTAGGTGACCTCCTGCACGCGCGAATCGCCGACGACGCCGACATAGCCTTCGTGCAGCACGGCGTAGCCGTCCGTCTTCGGCTTGCCCTCGCGCGCGACCAGCGCATAGGGGTGCAGAGAGACGGCGGCGGCGCCCTTGTTCTCGACCGTGTCCTTAATCGTGAACATGAACAGGTCGTCGACCGAGACGACACGGCGGAAGACGAGGCCCTGGCCGTTGTCCCAGGTCAGCGTCACCGGCTTGGCGGCCGTCAGCGTGGTCGAATCGGCGGTCCACACCGTCTGCGCGTTCGGGGTGGCGACGGGCGCGCCGGGCGCGGCGACGAAGCCAGCCTCGGCCCAGTAGGCGGTCGGCGTTCCGGCCGGCGAGAACAGCACGATGTTCGGGCTCTTGGGGTCGATCGTCTCGCGATAGGCCTTGAGCTTCACGTCGTCGACGCGCGCGCCGGTCAGGTTGATCGAACCGGACAGGCTCCTGGTGTCGATGGCGACGCGCGGGCCGGCGGCGAGCGCCTGCTCGCGGCTGAGCGCGACGGCCGGCGCGGCGGGAGTCGCGGGCGCGGCGGTCGGCGCGCCGGGCGCGGGCGTCTGGCCGGGGGCGGCGGGCTGCGCCGGCGCGCCGCCGGGCGTCGGAGCGCCGGCGGGCTGGGTCTGCGCCTGCTGCATCTGGCGGGCGCGCTCGAGCTGCGGCTGACCGTAGAAATAGTTCCAGCCGATCAGCACGAGGACCGACAGGCCCATCGCCAGAATGAGATTCTTGTTGTCCTGAGTCATCGGCGGGGCCTGATTTCTGTCTCGGCGCGTCCGGTCGGAGCGCGTGCATCTCTCGGCGGATCGTCGGGTCGGCGCGGGCGGTCGGCGCGCGGCGCGTGGATCTGGTTCAGCGCCGTCGCGAGCTGCTCGCGCAGCGTCTCGAAGGACGCGGTCAACGCCTCGCGCCGCACGACGACGACGTAATCATGGCCGGCCTTCGCCGCGCCTTGCGGCAGACGCCGGAGCGCCTCGCGCAGACGGCGACGCATCCGGTTGCGCTCCACCGCGCCGCCGGTCTTGCGCGTCGCGGTCAGTCCGAATCGCGGCTCGCCGTCGGACGGCGGATCGCGTCGGGCGCATTGCAGCGTCAGCGTCGGCTGGTGCCGCCGGCGGCCCTTGGCGACCGCCAGAAACTCGGCCCGGCGCAGCAGGCGGCCAGGCTTTGGCTTGGCGCCGGGCGCGTCGGTGCGCGCTTGGCGCTTGGATCCGGGCGCGTCGGCGCGCCCCTGCGACGCATCCGTCGGCGCGGACACGCCGGCGCCGTCGTCAGGCCGACAGGCGCTTGCGGCCGCGCGCGCGGCGGGCCGCGATGACCTTGCGGCCGCCGGTCGTCTCCATACGGGCGCGGAAACCGTGGCGGCGCTTGCGCACGAGCTTCGACGGCTGATACGTCCTCTTCACTGTTCCAACTCCGGATTGGGCGTCGCCGGCGACGCCCGCGCGACCGAGTAACCACCTTGACGACCGCGTGGACAGCCCTCGCGCGCACGCGCAAAAGCGACGCCGGCGACCGCCGAAATCGAGTGCGGCCTTATGGGCCAAGGCGCCGGCGAAGTCAACGAAGGATCGGACGCGCCGGCGCCCCTGCCGGGCCGATCACGCTCCGCTCGCGCAAACATCACCGCGGCCCGCCTCGCGCCGCCTCGACCGCGCGGCTAGTGTGCAGCCCGTGATCGCCACCCATCCAGCGCGCCGCGGCAGGCGGGCCGTCGCGCTCGTCCTCGCCATTCTGGCGGCCGGCCTCTGCGCGGCCCTGTATTTCGGCCTCGACGCGGCGGGGCTGGCCGCGCTCGCGCGACGCCGGGCGGAGCTGGCCGCCTTTGTCGCCGAGCGGCCGCTGCTGGCGGCCGTCGCCTATGTCGTCTCCTACGCCGCGACAACCGCCGTCGCCCTGCCGGGCGCGGCGGCGCTGACCGTGATCGGCGGATTTCTGTTCGGCGCGCGCGGCGGCGCGGCGCTTGCGGTTCTGGGCGCGACCGCCGGCGGCGCCCTGCTCTTTCTGGCCGCCTCGACGCTGCTCGGCGAGCGCCTGCGCCGCCGCGCGGGCCCGCGCCTGTCGGCGCTGATCGCCGGCTTCCGCGAAGACGCCGCCTCCTATCTGCTGGCCTTGCGGCTGGCGCCGATCTTCCCGTTCTGGCTGGTCAACCTCGCCGCCGCGATGGTCGGCGTCCGGTTCTCCACCTTCCTGTGGACGACGGCGCTCGGCGTCATCCCGGCGACCTTCGCCTTCGCGCTCGGCGGGGCCGGGCTCGACGCGGCGTTGCAGGCCCGGCAGATC
>JADJVD010000008.1 GCA_016716745.1 Hyphomicrobiales bacterium | reverse complement strand
GGCGCAGCTCGGGTCGATCGTTCACCGTGAGGATGAACCGCCCCTTCAGCCGCGCGAGCCGCGCCCCCATCTCCTCGAACTCGGGCCGCTCGAACAGGCCCGCGCCGTAATAGTCCTCGGCGCCCCAATAGGGCGGATCGAGGACGAACAACGTGCCGGCGCGGTCGTAACGGTCGACGAAGTCCTGCCAGCGCAGACACTCGACATAGACGCCGGCCAGCCGTTCGTGCGCGGCCTCCAGCATGGGGGCGAGCCGGGTCAGATCGAATTTGGCCGGCCGGTCGTAGCTCACGCCGAAATGGCGCCCGTCGACCTTGCCGCCGAAGGCGAGCCGCTGGAGGTACAGAAAGCGGGCGGATCGTTCGAGATCGGTGAGCGTGTCGGGGGCGACCGCGAGCAGCCGTTCGAACTCGGCGCGCGAGGCGATCTGCCATTTGAGCATGTCGAGCAGCGCCCGATGATGACGCTGGAGCACCCGAAAGAAGGTCGCGACGTCCTTCGAACGGTCGTTGACGGCTTCGACCCTCGGCCGCAGGCCGCGGCGGAAGAACAGCCCGCCCATGCCCAGAAACGGTTCTGCGTAAAGCTGGTGCGGCGTCGCCTCGATCATCGGCACGAGCCTGCCGGCGAGCGCGCGTTTGCCGCCCACGTAGCCCGCCAGCGGCGGGATCGGCCGCACGGCGGCGTGTGGACCGGCGATCTGCTTTTCGTTCTCCACTTGTTCTCATTCTGCGAATCGCTCACCCTGCGTCGGCCGACGTCGGCGGGACGGGGCGGCGGTAAGGTTTCTGACGCTGCGGGGCGTGCTTCCAGGCGAAGCCCCGGGAGCGCGGCGCAAGCCGCGCTCCCCCGTCTGTCGGCGTCAGAAGCGCGCCGCCAGCGCCGCCACCTCCGGCGGACAGGCCGGCCAGGCGGCGTCGGCCTCGATCGCCGCCGAGGCGTCGGCCGCCACGACGGCGACGTTGGCCCGCATGGCGTCGACCCAGCCGAGCGCGGCCACGAAGGCGGCCGCCGTCGCTTTCTCGTCCTCGCTTCGCGCGGCCGCGGCCTTCAGCGAGATCGCCGAGGCGACCGAGGTCATGTTGAGCTGGGTTTCGGCGCTGGCCACCGCGTAGATGCGCCGGCGGCATTCGACCTTGGCCGCCAGGAGACGCCGCTTCTGACGTTCGGCGTCGACGACGGCCCCGGGCACGCCGGCCGCGAGCAGCGACGCCTCGTCCCAGCCGCTGTAGATGCGGTCGTTGTAGGTGATGTCGAAAGCGTCCATGCCGGTCTCCTCACAAGCTCGTCAGATTGGTCGTCAGCCACTTCAGCGTGTCGGGCGAGACGCCGCTGGCCACGCCCTGAAGCCATTTGCCGGCCATCGCCGCGGGATAGGTGGCGAACTGGACGCCGAGATGAACCGGGCGTTTTTCGGCCCCGCTCACCATCAACCCGACGCCATCCGCGGGGCGGACGATCTCGCCGGTCGAATATTCGATGGCGATGCGCAGCGGCCCCTGCGACTGCCCGGTCTTGAGAAAGGCGTTGTAGCGGTCGACCGCCATCGTGCCGCCCACCGGCGTCGCCGGGAACGCGAGGTCGAGGTCGTAGACGGAGATCTGCACCGTCCCGTAATTGGCCGCGTAGAAGCCAGTCACTTCCTGCGTGACGCCATCGGCGGAGGGCAGAACCTGCAGCGTCAGACGGCGGCGCACGCCGCCCCACGAGCGCATCTGCAACGTGATGTTGACAGGCAGGGCGACGCGGGCGGCGTCGAACAGATAGTTCGACAGGAACCGGAAGTCGCCCGCCCGCCCCGGCCCGACCAGCGCGACCGCCTTGGCGAGCGTCTTCACGGGGGCCGCATCGGTGAGACCGTCATTGGCGTCGGCGCCGGCCGCCTGGTCGATGTAGACGACCCGCAGCATGCCCGGCACGGCGGCGACGGCGGCCGCCACCGCCGCGTCGATCCCCGTCTTCTTGGCGTCGAACTTGTCGATCAGATCGGTGGCGCGGGCGACGAGGCCCGTGATGTCTTCGGTCAGGCTCATGGGATGCTCCTTCAGTTGGCGCGTTCGGCCGGCGCGCTCAGCCGGCGCGCTTGGCGTTGAGAAGTCCGAGGCTCGCCGCCGCCGCGACGGCGCCCGCCAGGCGCTCCTCGCGCGCGACCGCTTCGGCGGCGAGCGTCTCCAGCCGTTCGATGCGGCCGCGCTGGGCGGCGAGTTCGGCGAGCGCGGCTTCGACGGCGCCCAGCCGGTCGGCGAGCGTCGTCAGCCGGTCCTGCGCCGCGATCGCCGCGCGCGACAGACGCGCGAATTCCGGTCCGAAGAACAGCGTCAGATCGAGATCGCCGGACACCGTGACCGAGCCGGGCGGCAAGGCCGAGACGCCGAGCACGTAGGACACCGCGATCGGCACGCCGGGCTGGAAATAGGCGAGCGGCGTATCGGCGTCCGACCAGACCGCGAGCAGCGTTCCGTCTTCGAGGAAGACGCCCATTTCGGCGACCTCGAACGCCGTGTCCGCGTCCAGCAACGCCACCAGCTCGATGACGTAGTCGGACAGATACTTGCCTCCCAGCACGGGCAACCGCGCGCGCTCCCGGCGCAGCGCCGTCTCGGCGCCGATCGGTTCGTAACGCCGGTCGCCGAATGCGACATGGGTGATCCTGGCCGCAAGGCCATCGTCGCTCTTGGAAAAGATCGCGCGCATTCCCGCGCGCGTCAGGACAGGATTGAGAGCCCGGATCGCGCTCATGCGATCACCTCGCCATGAAGTTTCAGGATTGCCGCCGCGCCGGCCGCGCCCGACAGCGCCAGCGCGCCGCCGAAGCCGGGCAAAGTCGGGTCGCCGGTCCTCGCCAGTCGCCCGATCGGGCGCGCCACGCAGGCAAGCGCCGCCGACGACGCGAAACCCGGCGTCCGCGCCCGTCCGTCGAGCCGCGCCAGACCGGCGGCGCGCGTCGCATCCGCCGCGCCGACCGCACCGGCAAACGACGCTCCCAGCTTCACCGCGACGTGCTGGCTCCAGCGTTTCGTGCCGTCGATCATCCGCAGCGCCGCGTCGAGGACGCGCGCGTCGAGCCAGGCTCCCTGACGATCGAACAGGAAGCGATTGACGTAGATCGTCACCTCGTGCGTGCCGGGCGCGCCCTTCGGCGCGCGCTCGAACCATTGCGTCCATCGCGGCGACATGCCGAGGAGCGACAGGCCGCGCCGCACGCCGCGCAGAAAGCCCTTGGCCGCGTGCAGTTCATGCGAGGCCGCCAGCAGTCCGCGCACGACGTCCTCGCGCATGTCGGGCTGGACGAACTCCTCGATCGAGAACTCGCGCACGAGGAACGGGAGCAGACGCGCGTCGACCTCGTCCGGCCGCTCCATCAGCAGGCGGCGAAAATCCGCTTCGTTGAGCGCCCGTTGCATGGCCTCGCCGAAGGCCCTGCCGCGGATGTCCGCGACCGAGGGCGGAACGAGGGCGGCCGGCGCGCGCGGTTCGGTCATAGCGAGATCGCCTCGACGACGAGCGGCGCGGGGCGCAGGAACTCATTCGCCAGCAGCGCACGGAACGACAGGTCGTGGATCTCTGCGTCCACCACCCCGGGCAGCGTCTTCGCGGCGGCCTCGACGTCGGACGGCGCGACCAGCGCGCCAAGCCGCGTCGACCAGTCGCCGAGAACAGGGGCGGCGGCCGCGGCGGCCTGCGCCGCGATGTCCGCCCCCGCCCCGCGCACGCGCAGCACGAGCCGCGGCGCGACGTCGACGGCGACCGGCGCTTTCACCGTCACCTCGTCGCCGAACCGGATATCGAGCGCCTCGCGCGTGTCGAACGCCGCGGCGACCTCGGCGCGCAGATCCTCCCCGGCGGCGCCTGCGCGCGTCAGCACGTAGAGATCGACATAACAGGGCTGCGGACGGATCACGCCGACGTCGACGATGGCGGACGACACGCCGATGGCCGTCTCGCGATACCAGGCGCGCGAGCCGCCGGTCGAAACGCGCTCGAAGGCGTTCGCGAGCCGAAGCCGCCAGGCCTCCAGATCCTCGATATCCGCGCCGCCCTCGGTCTCGGTCAGGTTGGACACGCTCACGCCGCCGATCGGATCGAGCAGCGCCCCGACGCCGCCGGCGACGACGCCGTTGGCGGCCACCCCCGCGATCGTCGCCTCGGCCGCGACGTCGACGCTCGTCGCGTCGGCGGCGAGCGTGACCTCGACCAGCGTCGCGAAGACGATATCGCCGCCCCGCGCGCGTGCCGGCCGGAATGTAGATGGCGCCCGCCGCGCCGGCGCGCGTGAAACGCAGCGTGGTGCGCGCCGCGGCGGCCGAAAGACGCGGCGTCGACCGATTGGGCGCCAGCGCCGCAAGCCCGGACTCGCCGGCGCGCGCCACGAGGTGTTGCTCGGCCGTCATCTGCGCCTCCTCGCCCGCCACGCTCATGGCGTAGGCGAGCGTCTCGATCAGCAGCATCTCGACCTGCATCGGGTAGAGCGTGCGGCCGGACGCCTCCTCGAACCAGGCGACGAGCCTGCGACGCCAGGCGGAGGCGTCGGTCTCGAACAGCGCCGGCGCCGGCGTCGCGCGCAGCGTCTCGATCGAATAGGGGCCGGGCTCGTCACGCCGCATCGGAGACAGCTTTCGGAATGCGCTCACCCGGCAGACGGACGATCGTGCGGCGGATCTCGCGCGCGACGTCGGATCGCAGCCGCCAGAAAACAGGAAAGCTCCACCGCGCGAAGTCGACGCGCGTCACGGCGACCCGCTCCACGACGACGCGCGGCTCCCACGCCGTCACGGCGTCGAAGATCTCGCGCGTGATGTTCGGAATGGCGACGTCGGGCCGGCGATCGATATAGGGCGCGAGCCGGCAGCACTTCTCCGGCTGCCCGGGCACCGATCCCTTCTCCGTCAGGACGATGGCGCGGATCGACTGCTCGACATCGTCGAGGCCGTGGACCACGGCGCCGATCGCGGATGCGTCGCCCGCCGCGCGACCCAGGCGCGGCTGCCAATGCAGATACGGGATGTCGCGCCGGTCGAGCATGGCGCGACGCTAAGCGATCAGGCCGAAACGGCGGGCGGCGACGCGGTCACCCCGCCGGAGGCCCTGTCAGCGACGGTCCGGACCTCACCTCGCCATGCCGGTGCGTCTCGCCGACATTCGCGCCATTGTGCGTCATCGACGCGCCGGTGACGGCGACCGGCCCCTTGATGCTGACCGAGCCCGCCTCGATCGTCAAACCTGCCGGCAGTTTCAGCGTCAGCGAGCCGGACGCCTTGTCGTACTCGAAATCCAGCCCGCCCTCCATCAGAGCCTTCATGAGCTTTCCGTTCTGCGTCGGCGGCGCGTCCGCCTCGCTGTAGCGCGCGCCCAAAATCACGCCGTCCTCGCCATGACGGTCGACGAGCGCATTCACCTGGCTGCCGAGGTCGGGCGCATTGTAGACTTTCGATCCGCCTGCGGCCGGCATGTTCCAGGCCAGCCAGTAGGACGACACGTCGTCCTCGTCCTCGAACCGAACGCGCGACAATCCCTTTTTCGGGTCGTTCTCGACCACGACGCCGCGCTTGAACTGCGCGCTCCGATAGGCCTCACTCATCGCCCACTCCATTGATCTCGATGTTCGTCGTGTAGCCGGCCCGTGCGATGCGATGGCGCGAGGTCTTGACGACGTAACGGCCGGCCCACGCGCCGAAGCCGGCGTCGAAGCGGACGATCTGGCCGGCGACCAGCAAGGGATCGCCGACGAGCACGATGTTGCCGGTGCGCTTCTTCAGGTTCTCCTTTTCCAGTTCCGACTTCGCCCGGCTGCGCGCCTGCCCTTCGTTCTCGACACGATCGTCGATCCGCAGCGTGTCGCCGTTGCGGACCGCCTTGTCCTCGACCTCGACCTCGATCTTCTTTTTCGTGTTGCCGTCGAAGTAGCTCAGCTTCGACTTCGAATAGGTCTTGTGCGAGGCCTTCTTCAGATCGGCCGAGACGTAGTCGCCGCTTTCGGCGGCGAGCGTGTAGACGGGCGCGCGCTCATGCACCTCCGACCGCCTCGCGAAGACGAGCTGGCGCCCGCGCACGGAGAAATACGCGCCGAACTGGTCGGCGAGGCGCGACAGGAATTCCAGATCGCGCTCGCGTCGCTGCGTCAGGCGCTCGAAGAACACATCCGGCGGCGCGCCGACGATACTGAGCCCGTGATCGCCGGCGATCTTGCCGGCCACATCCTTCAGCGACTGACGCTCGTAGCCCTTGGTCTTGCGCGTCCGCAGCGACTTGGAGACCGGGGCCGACAGGCCGCGGAACGAGAAGGTGTCGCCGTCGCGGCCAAGTCGCGCGTTCGGCTCGTCGATCTCGAAGTCGCCGCATGGCGCGAGCGGGCCGGGCTCGTAGCCGATGGCGAGCGACACCACATCGCCATGCTCGGGACACCAGCCGCCGCGCCAGAGCCCGTCCTTGTCCTGCACCTCGACTTCGATCTCGTCGGCCTCGCCATGCACCTTGTCGGTGTAGGTGCAAGCGATGAGATGCGGCGCGATCTCGCTCGAAATATCGATGCCCTTGTAGACGATCCGGAACTTCGGCCGCGACGGCGACAGGTTCGTCATGCCGCCCCCCGCTTCCACGGCGGCAGCAACGCGTCGGCGACCGGGTCGGGAGCCAGAACGGGGATCCGGAGCGTCAACCCGATCGGCAGGATGCAGGGGATCGGGCCGAGGGTCGGCTCGAACAGCGATCGATTGGCCCGGATGATCGGCGCAACCCGATTGGCGTCGCCATAGTAGCGATAGGCGAGCATGTCCCAGCGCTCGCCCGGCGCGACAACGAGATGTTCGAGCCAGACGTCCGCCGTCATCGCCGCGCCCCGATGGCGCCGACGCCGAACGCGCCGAGCGCCGACGCTCCGGCGCGCGCCAGCGCGGCGAAGAACGTCAGAGGGCTGTCCGCCGGCGTCTCCTTCAGCCTGGTCGACACCTTCATGCGGACGGGACGGCCGAGCGGCGTCGACTTCAGCGTTTCGACGTCGAGACTCTCCACCATCCAGCGCACGCCCTCGAAAGAGCCGTCGCCGGCGACATAGGCGAGCGGCGCGCGATCGGCGAAGGCGGCCTGGAGTTTCGACAGCTCGGCCACAGGGTCGCAGAACGTCTCGTCGAAGAAGAACTCAAGCGTCTTGCCGTCGAGTTCGTCGCCCATGTCCTGCACCGGCGGCTTGCCGCGCGCGACCTTGTGCTCGACGAGGGTCGCCTTGCGGCTTTCCTTCGCCGCGTTCGGACCGGTCCAGACGGCGTCGCCGATCAGGATGTCCCCGAGCAGCGCGAAGATCATGGCCGCCCCCCGACCTTTTCGAGCGCCGCTGCGCGCGTTCCGGTTCCGACTGCCTGCATGATGCGCATCCTCAATGCCTCGCGCGGTCGCGGCGGTCGATTTCGCCGCGAACGATCTCGGCGAGCTCGTAGGCGCGACCGCGCAACTGTTCGAACATGTCGCGCGCGTCCGCGACGCCGTTGATGACGGGGGCAAGCGTCAGATTGATGGGGCCGGCGCCGCCGCCGCCGACGCCGCCGGAACGGCCCATCTCAGGTTCGGCCCGCGCGAAAGCGGCGTCCGCGGCTCGATCGCGCGCGGCGCGCCGGCCACGAACGCGAAGGCGGACAACGCCCTCGCATGGGGGCAACACGTCCTGCGTCAGCTCCAGAATGATCATCTTGATGTTTCGATCCACGCCCCCGCTTGGGGGCGATCAGCGCGCGGCGACGGTCCAGCGATGCGCGACGCGGTTTCGATCCACGCCCCCGCGTGGGGGGCGACATTTTCCGATCCGGATCGGCTGGCCGTAGCTCTGATTGTTTCGATCCACGCCCCCGCGTGGGGGGCGACTTCGGCTTTGCCGCTTCGTCAAGCGGGGCAACTCCGTTTCGATCCACGCCCCCGCGTGGGGGGCGACCGAGCGTGATCCGCGCCCAGATATCCAGATCGGTGTTTCGATCCACGCCCCCGCGTGGGCGGCGACGTTGGTCCCGGCTTCTCCGATTTCCTGTATGCGTGTTTCGATCCACGCCCCCGCGTGGGGGGCGGCTTCCGTCGTCCGGCGCTTGTTGCCATCCTTGTCGGTGTTTCGATCCACGCCCCCGCGTGGGGGGCGACCTCTTGCGCGTCCTCTTGCGGCGGCTCGGCGTCGCCGTTTCGATCCACGCCCCCGCGTGGGGGGCGACTGCAGGGTCTCGCCATGCCTCGCCCGACGCGCAGCGGTTTCGATCCACGCCCCCGCGTGGGGGGCGACACGTCGCCGAAATTGTCGTCGAGATAGTCGGACAGTTTCGATCCACGCCCCCGCGTGGGGGGCGACTTGGCGCGCTTCCGGTTGGCGCGCCACGCCGGATAGGTTTCGATCCACGCCCCCGCGTGGGGGGCGACGTGGTCACCAAGGTCGTCGTCGGCTGGTGGCGTCTCGTTTCGATCCACGCCCCCGCGTGGGGGGCGACGCGCCGTTCGTCCATGGCGTCAGGCCCGTCCATGTGTTTCGATCCACGCCCCCGCGTGGGGGGCGACGCAAATCCGCCGCCTGAGCGCCGCGCACCTATTGACCTGTTTCGATCCACGCCCCCGCGTGGGGGGCGACGCAAGCTCCTGGGCGACGCGCTCATTCACGGCTCGTTTCGATCCACGCCCCCGCGTGGGGGGCGACGACCTCATCTCCCGCACGGCCGACGTGCTCGAACGGTTTCGATCCACGCCCCCGCGTGGGGGGCGACGCGTCCGCCGGGACGAAGCGCGCGTCGCCAGCGACGTTTCGATCCACGCCCCCGCGTGGGGGGCGACTCCCGCCGGCAATCGGCACATCGCAATCAAAAAGTTTCGATCCACGCCCCCGCGTGGGGGCGACCTCGCCGCCGACGCCGTCGCGTACACAGACGCAGGTTTCGATCTACGCCCCCGCGTGGGGGGCGACGTGGGGATTGGTCCCGAACTCGACAAAGGCCGCGTGGTTTCGATCCACGCCCCCGCGTGGGGGGCGACAGTCGACCGCCTTCGAGGCCGTCGACACCGCGATGTTTCGATCCACGCCCCCGCGTGGGGGGCGACTCACGCGCAGGGCGCCTGGGCGGCGTTCGAGCGGTTTCGATCCACGCCCCCGCGTGGGGGGCGACCTTTCCAGAGATTGCAAGCAAAACTTTCAGGGAATGTTTCGATCCACGCCCCCGCGTGGGGGGCGACCGACCGTCAAGCGCAACATCGTCAGCTACACGCAGGTTTCGATCCACGCCCCCGCGTGGGGGGCGACGCGCGCCACCGCCGCCGCGCAGCAGCACATGACGACGTTTCGATCCACGCCCCCGCGTGGGGGGCGACACGGCTTTCCGGCGCCGCTGCCGGGTCTCGTCCCGTTTCGATCCACGCCCCCGCGTGGGGGGCGACAGGCGAGCTTGCGATAGCCGCCCCCGGACGCCTCCACGTTTCGATCCACGCCCCCGCGTGGGGGGCGACGCCGTAGGAAATCGTCCACACCCCGCCGCCGGAGTTTCGATCCACGCCCCCGCGTGGGGGGCGACGCCCTCGCCAGAAGCGCGGATGAGATCGTGACGATGCAGTTTCGATCCACGCCCCCGCGTGGGGGGCGACCCGCGCGCAGCTTGCCGAGAAAGCCGCCGCGCTCAAGTTTCGATCCACGCCCCCGCGTGGGGGGCGACCGTATCGGAACGCCGCGACGTTCGTGTCCGACATGTTTCGATCCACGCCCCCGCGTGGGGGGCGACCAGCCATGACATGGCCGGCCTCCATCCCCACGAAAAGTTTCGATCCACGCCCCCGCGTGGGGGGCGACATTCTTGCAATCGACGACGCGGAAAACGGCATCTTGTTTCGATCCACGCCCCCGCGTGGGGGCGACCAGCAGCGCGCTGGCGCGGTACGCCTCGTTGGCGATGTTTCGATCCACGCCCCCGCGTGGGGGGCGACCGGAACGGATGCAGCGAGGCGGATCGGGCTGGGCGGTTTCGATCCACGCCCCCGTGTGGGGGGCGACGCCATCAGGGAGCAGACACATGGCTAGAGCACTGTTTCGATCCACGCCCCCGCGTGGGGGCGACCGCTTCTCGCTCCGCGGCGAAGCCTCCGTAGTTTCGATCCACGCCCCCGCGTGGGGGCGACCTGGTCCGGTCATGACAGCGTCGTAGGTCATGCAGAGTTTCGATCCACGCCCCCGCGTGGGGGGCGACGTCCGCCACCATGACGTCGCGGAAGAACTGCACGCGCGGGTTTCGATCCACGCCCCCGCGTGGGGGGCGACGGTTTGCATCGGCGCTGATGGCGATGTTCGATCATCTGTTTCGATCCACGCCCCCGCGTGGGGGGCGACGACAGGCGCGTCACGGCGGTGTCGCGCAGGTCCAGTTTCGATCCACGCCCCCGCGTGGGGGCGACCACGGGCTGCGCAACGACGGGTGGCGGCGCGACTAGTTTCGATCCACGCCCCCGCGTGGGGGGCGACTCAGCGCGCCGGATGCGGGCGGCGTCTCTACGTCGTTTCGATCCACGCCCCCGCGTGGGGGGCGACCGACCAAGTCGAATCGCCACAAGCGGCTTTTTCTTGTTTCGATCCACGCCCCCGCGTGGGGGGCGACAGGCCGCCGACGCCGCCGCTCTCGCCCTTGAGCCCGTTTCGATCCACGCCCCCGCGTGGGGGGCGACCCTCGATCGCCTCGTCGGCCGGAAAGGACAAGCGGGTTTCGATCCACGCCCCCGCGTGGGGGGCGACCTGGCAGGACGCGCACGCGTCGATGTTCACGGTCGCGTTTCGATCCACGCCCCCGCGTGGGGGGCGACATCGTGCTGGCGAACGCGAAGGGAGGGGATTAATGGTTTCGATCCACGCCCCCGCGTGGGGGGCGACGCGCCCGGAATGTTCAGCCAAGCGCGGATTTGCCGTTTCGATCCACGCCCCCGCGTGGGGGGCGACCGTGCGTGGGCGGATCGCCTCGGCGGCTATCTGATGTTTCGATCCACGCCCCCGCGTGGGGGGCGACGCCGCGATAGGTGTCCGTGAGAGGCGCATGGGGTTTCGATCCACGCCCCCGCGTGGGGGGCGACCCGGCCGAACCGGCGGGGATGTTGAGCGCCGTCTTGTTTCGATCCACGCCCCCGCGTGGGGGGCGACGACGAACAGCGAAGTGGCCAGCATGAAGCCGAGGTTTCGATCCACGCCCCCGCGTGGGGGGCGACGCGCGGGATGTCGGAGTCGATCATGACCTCCTCCGTTTCGATCCACGCCCCCGCGTGGGGGGCGACCCAGCGCCATCACGTGATCGACGACGACGAGCTTGTTTCGATCCACGCCCCCGCGTGGGGGGCGACAGCAGCGCGCTGTCGGCGAATTCCGGCTGTTCGACGTTTCGATCCACGCCCCCGCGTGGGGGGCGACGCGACTGCAAGTCCTCGCCGGTCATGCTGACCGAGTTTCGATCCACGCCCCCGCGTGGGGGGCGACGGACGCCCGTAGCGGGGCCAGCGCGCCCGACAGGCGTTTCGATCCACGCCCCCGCGTGGGGGGCGACGCTGCTCTTTATATTGAGCAGGACTTCCGTTGCCGAGTTTCGATCCACGCCCCCGCGTGGGGGGCGACGCGCCGCGCCGGCGATCACCGCGCGCCCGACAGGCGTTTCGATCCACGCCCCCGCGTGGGGGCGACGCCGCGCGCCGCCTTCTCTCGCGCTATGGCAGTGTTTCGATCCACGCCCCCGCGTGGGGGGCGACAGGTGATTGCCGCGATGGCGGACAGGCGGCGAGGGTTTCGATCCACGCCCCCGCGTGGGGGGCGACATGTCCCGCATGTCTCCAAGCGACCAGCCGATAAGCGTTTCGATCCACGCCCCCGCGTGGGGGGCGACCGCTAGTGCAGCGAACACCACGGCAAGCACTCCCATTGTTTCGATCCACGCCCCCGCGTGGGGGGCGACGCCACCCGATGGTGGACCGAGGCGGGCCAGCATAGGTTTCGATCCACGCCCCCGCGTGGGGGCGACCGCGGTGACACCGCATCCATCGCGGCTTTCGTGGTTTTCGATCCACGCCCCCGCGTGGGGGGCGACGCCGTCATCATCGGCCGCCGCGTGCGCCATGCCGTTTCGATCCACGCCCCCGCGTGGGGGCGACGCGACGGCCTGCTCAGCTGTCGGCGTCATCTTCGCGTTTCGATCCACGCCCCCGCGTGGGGGCGACCCGTTGCCCGGCGACCGCGGTGGTCCGCACTGTTTCGATCCACGCCCCCGCGTGGGGGGCGACCCTCGTATTGCAGCGTGAAGCCGAGTGCCGGCTCGTTTCGATCCACGCCCCCGCGTGGGGGGCGACCGCCCCAGGCACCGGCCCCCCGGTCTGCGTGTTCTCAGTTTCGATCCACGCCCCCGCGTGGGGGGCGACTGGCCCTCTGCGCCGCCTTCTGCCGCGCTATGGCGGTGTTTCGATCCACGCCCCCGCGTGGGGGGCGACCTACCACCTCAATCGCGAGGTGCGTCTGGTTTGGTTTTCGATCCACGCCCCCGCGGGGGCGACCGCACGCTGCGTTGGTGGCTCACACCGGAGCTTGTTTCGATCCACGCCCCCGCGTGGGGGGCGACGCTGCGCCTCGTGACCGCCACGTCGAAGACCCGTTTCGATCCACGCCCCCGCGTGGGGGGCGACGCCAGCACGAGCGCTCGATCGCCGATCAGATCGTTTCGATCCACGCCCCCGCGTGGGGGCGACGCGCGAAGGTCGAATATCACGCGCACATCGACATGTTTCGATCCACGCCCCCGCGTGGGGGGCGACAGACACGCGACACGAGCGCCAGCTTGAGACATTGTTTCGATCCACGCCCCCGCGTGGGGGGCGACGGGCGCATCTGGCAACTTTTCCGGCGGAAAGCACCAGTTTCGATCCACGCCCCCGCGTGGGGGGCGACCACGCCGGCGATTCGGACCGTCTCGTCGTTGATGAGTTTCGATCCACGCCCCCGCGTGGGGGGCGACCGCCGCCGTGGACGCCACCTACGATGACTTCGTGTTTCGATCCACGCCCCCGCGTGGGGGGCGACCGCGAACTGGCGAAGGTTGCCTCCTCAATGAGAGGTTTCGATCCACGCCCCCGCGTGGGGGGCGACGCGGAAGCGTCTCGCTACGACGCGACCCCCCATTGGTTTCGATCCACGCCCCCGCGTGGGGGCGACGCGCCCCCGACCTTCGCGCGGGCGTCCTATCTGTTTCGATCCACGCCCCCGCGTGGGGGCGACTCCCCCCCGATCCACGCCCCCGCGTGGGGGCGACATCGAGCAGCGCCTCGTGCGCGTCGTGCAGCAGTTCCGACCCACGCCCCCGCGTGGGGGGCGACCTCGACGAGATCGACGCCCGCCTCGACGCTATCGCCGTTTCGATCCACGCCCCCGCGTGGGGGGCGACCGCTTGCAGATCGAAGCCCTTGCGGCGGGAGAGTTGTTTCGATCCACGCCCCCGCGTGGGGGGCGACTATTGATCGCGTGACGCGCTACGTTCCGGTGAGGGGTTTCGATCCACGCCCCCGCGTGGGGGGCGACCTGATGCATGGAGACGGTCCTTACGACGCCATCGTTTCGATCCACGCCCCCGCGTGGGGGGCGACCTGATCCGCGCGATGCATCGATGCATTGGAGTGGTTTCGATCCACGCCCCCGCGTGGGGGGCGACGGGCTTGATCCGGCGTTCAAGTCGCACGAGAAAATGTTTCGATCCACGCCCCCGCGTGGGGGGCGACGCCGCCGGCCCAGCCGAGCGCGAGCGCCCAGCAGACGTTTCGATCCACGCCCCCGCGTGGGGGGCGACCTCGCTATCTGGGTCGATAGGAGCCCCTGCCCGGCGTTTCGATCCACGCCCCGCGTGGGGGCGACAGGCGCTGGGCGAAGGCCTCGAGCGCCATCGCGACGTTTTCGATCCACGCCCCCGCGTGGGGGCGACTGGCGAAGCGGTCGTCAATCGGCGCGCCGTCGATCTTGTTTCGATCCACGCCCCCCGCGTGTGGGGGCGACACGCGCGCCGTGCCGGAGGGCGTGCCTTCGCTTTCGATCCACGCCCCCGCGTGGGGGCGACAGGCGGGCCGTCGAGCTTCGACTTGCCTGCCTTGTTCGATCCACGCCCCCGCGTGGGGGCGACGCTCGCCGAGAGCGTCACGGATTGGACTGACTGGATGTTTCGATCCACGCCCCCGCGTGGGGGGCGACGTCGATGCGTCGGCTGGCACAGGTTCGGCTGTAGTCGGTTTCGATCCACGCCCCCGCGTGGGGGGCGACCGGCCACGTCGAAATCGGCATCGCGTAATCCGTCGTTTGATCCACGCCCCGCGTGGGGGCGACCTCCTCAACCGCCCAGGAAAGGCCCAGGCATGTTTCGATCCACGCCCCCGCGTGGGGGCGACCGGCACCGTGCCGGGGGCGTGCCTTCTTCCGCGTTTTCGATCCACGCCCCCGCGTGGGGGCGACGTCCCTGGGCAGGTGGCCAGCCATGCGCTGCATCGTTTTCGATCCACGCCCCGCGTGGGGGCGACCGCCGTGGTCGCCAGCGACCACAGCTGCAGATCGTTTGATCCACGCCCCCGCGTGGGGGCGACCATGCCCGGTGAAAGGGTGCCAGGACAGAGACTGTTTGATCCACGCCCCCGCGTGGGGGCGACTTGCCGTTCGTCCATGGGGTCAGGCCCGTCCATGTGTTTCGATCCACGCCCCCGCGTGGGGGGCGACCGCTGGAGAATAGCGCATTGAGTCCTGAAGCAGAATCGCCAACGTGGCGCGATCGCCTCGCAAATGCGGACATCCCTTTCGCCTCGATGCGCAGGCTCGTGCGAAATCGTCAGCGATTTGAGACGCTTCCTGTCGGCGCGAACCGCACGGGCGTTCCTGGCTCGCTTGGGGTTCGCGCCGCCGTCACAGGATCAGCGGTCCATCAAGGTCGTCGGCTGGTTTCGCGCCGACATGTTCGACCCGCCGCCGCCAGTTCGCGCCCAGGAAATAGTAGCGCAGACTATCCTGCCTGGGATCGATGATCGCTTCGAGCCGCGCCCGCAACGCCGTCCATTGCGCCGGGTCGACATCGATCTCGAACACAGAGAATTGCACCCTTTGGCCAAAGTCCCGGCATGTCCTGGCGACCCGGCGCAAGCGCTTGGCGCCGCCGGGCGAATGCACCGCAACATCGTATGTCACCAGCACCAGCACGGCTATTTCCAGAACCACGGCGGATAGGCGTCGATGTCGCCGCGGATGTGGCGGGCGAGCAGCAAGGCCTGGAGATAGGGCACGAGGCCGAGCGGCGCGGTTTCATCGAGGAAGCCATGGCGGCGCTCGTCCTTCTTGCGCTCCTGCCAGGCGGTCAGCACGGTCTTGCGGCCCTTGTCGTTCAGAAAGACGCCGCCGCCGTCGCGCCAGTCGAAATCATCCGCCTGAATCTGCTTGCGGTTGAATAGAGCCAGCGCCAACCGGTCGGCGAAAACCGGCCGCAACTCCTCCATCAGGTCGAGGGCGAGGCTCGGACGCCCCGGACGGTCGCGGTGCAAAAACCCGACCGCCGGATCCAGACCGACAGCCTCGCAGGCGCTGCGGCACTCGTGCGTCAAAAGCGTGTAGAGGAAGGACAGCAGCGCATTGACGGCGTCGAGCGGCGGCCGGCGCGAACGACCGCAAAAACGCAGGCGCTCGTCGTCGGAATGGATCAGCGCGCTGAACACGCCGAAATACAGACTGGCCGCCTCGCCCTCCAGGCCGCGCAAGCCATCGAGATCGAACGGCCCAACCGCGACCCGCCGCAGCAAGCCGGCCAGCCCGCGAACGGCGCCCGCGATTTTGCCGCGCGCCTCTTCGGGAATCCGGTCGCCATCGCGCAGAGCGCGTTGCAGCACGGTGCGCTGGTTGGCGATCTTCCCGATGATAAAGCCGCGCGCAAGAACGTCAGGACGATCGGACAAGCGATATTGCGCGCGGCGCAACAGCACATTGCCGGACACGGGCCCTTCGATGCGGGCGCGGAAACGGCCGTTGCGTTCAAGCAACGCGATGGCGACGCCTTTTTCCGCGCAGGCGCCAATCAGGCCGGGTGAGACCACGATCGGGCCGAAGGCGACGATCGAGGCGAGCATGTGCAGCGGCGCGCGGGCTTTTTCCACGCCGTCGAACGTGGCGACGAGGTTCTCGCCGTCCTTCTTGAGGCTGGCGCCTTCGGTGGTGACATAGATGGTGTTGAGCAGTTTTTTCACGCCTCGTCGCCCTCCGCCAACAGCGCCGCGATCTCCCGGTCGCGCCACGCCCGCGCCGATCTGCCCGCCGCCTTGGGCTGGCACAATTCCAGCAGCGAGCAGGCGCGGCAGGTTTGCGCGCGGAAGTGCGGCGGCGGCGTCTGGCCGCTGGCGAAAATTTCACGCAACCGCATGAGCGCTTCTTCCGTGACGCGGCGCAGTTCCCCATTGAACTCGACGATCTGCCGGCGTTTGGTCTGGGCGTAGAACAGCGCGCCTTGCGGAACGGACCGGCCGGTCATTTCCTCAAGGCACAAGGCCTGGGCGCACAACTGGGCTTCGTCGGCGCGGTGCAGTTTGGGCTTGCCGCGCTTGAACTCGACCGGGAACGGCGTCTCGACGCCGTTTTCCGAACGAAACTCCACGAGATCGGCGACGCCGGCCATGCCGAGCCGCCGGCATGACAGCGCCATGGCGTGGACGCTGCGGACGTCTCCGCGCCTGCGCTCGCCAGCCTCGTCCACATTGTCATGCAGCACGCGGCCCTCGGCCGTGAACAGGTTCTCCCGCCACAGCCGCTCGAGATGGATCAGGGCGGCTTGACGCAGGCAGTAGACAGCATGCTGGACGGCCGAAAGCGGGATGGGGGCGTCAATCTCGTCCATCACCAGATCGCCGCCTCGCCACCGGCGATGTCCGCAATCTTCAATGCGCCAGCCATATAGCCGAGGAAGTCCGGGTCGTAGTCGTGCGGCCAGCGATAGACGCCGGGTCGCTGATAGACCGGGTCGAGCGCCAGCGACGCGATCTTCGTCGCCCAAATCTGCACGCTGCCGGCGAGCAGCTCCCGCATCGTCACGCGATCGTGGCGGATCAATCGTTCAACCAGACAGGGATCGACGACGACCAGTTTGGTGTCCGCCTGGATCACGCGCGCCAAATCGGCGACATCGGGATAGTGACGCTGCGCTTCAGCCTTTTCGAGCAGATCTGGAATTGGACCCGATTGCGCCACCTCGCGCCGCAAGGCTTCCGTGACCAGTCGCGCGGCCTCGAATTGCCCGTCCAGGCGACCGTCGCGGAACAGATCGGACAGGATTTCCCCGGGTAGGCGCGCATCGGGATGGCGGGTCAAGCCGGCGACGGCTTCGATCATGAAATCATGCACGCCGCCGCACGCGCCGAATTCGCCATGGCGATTAACCCGACCGGCGATTTGCAGGAGCGAGGTCAGCCCGAACCTTTCGCGGAACGCCGTAGCGAAAGAGATGTCGACGCCCGCTTCGACCAGGCTGGTGGCCACCAGAATCCAATCGTCGTCTTCGCGCCGGGCGAGACGACGCTTGACCTCTTGCAGAACCGCGTCCCGATCGCGCGGGCAGAGCGCATTCGAAAGATGCAGCACGTTCCTGCCGGCCGCGCGCGCCGCCCGGGCGATCACGGCCGCGCTTTGCACCGTGTTCATGATCGCCAGCCGTGGCCCCGGCTGCGCGCACACGACCTGAAGCAGGGCGTTCGGATCGCTGAAGCGAGGGTGCGTGACATAACGCACGCGGACGGCCTCCGCCTCGATCAGGGGGCGCACGAGGTTCGCGGGAACGAGGTCGAGCAGGTCGCGCCGGCGCTGTTCGACGATGTCCTCCACCTGCCAGAAGCGGGCCAGCGAGCCGCTGGCGAAGACGAAAGAACAGCTCCAGCCATCGGCCAGATCGCAGAACCAGCGCCAGTATTGCGGCAGGAACCGTGTCAGGACGCCTTTGGGCTGCGTCGAAGTCCTGCGCTGCGCCGTCACGGGCGCCAGCGCGTGCGCCTCGTCGAAGAATACCGCCGACCCCGGCAGCATGTGCAATTTGCGCAGCGTCGCCGGCGCGTTCGAGGACAGCGTCTCCAGAAACTGCACCGCGGTCGTCAGCACGATCGGCGCGGTCCACAGCGTCGCCAGATCGCGCGAGGCGATGTCGGCGAAATCGGCGCGATGATGATGTTCCGCCACAATGTCGAACGGGCGATCTTGCTCGTCCGCCAGCACCAGGGCTTCGCGCAGCACGTTCGCGGTCTGCGACAGGATCGCGGTGAAAGGCGCGACGACAAACAGGCGGCGCGCCCCGGTCTCGATCGCCCGCCGCAGCAGATAGGCCAGCACGGCGGTCGTCTTGCCGATGCCGACCGGCCCCTCGCAGGCGATCATCGCCGCATCCGGCTCGCGCGCGCGGCAGGCGGCGTAAAACTGCTGGCGCAAGTCGGTTCGCGCGCCGCCATTGCGCGCGAGCGCGGCGACATGGCGGTCGAGCGCCGCCAACCGCTCTTCCCATCGCGGCGCCGGCGCCGGCGGAGGCGGCGCCGCGCCGTCTGCCTCGGCGGTATCAGCGTGGTCGGCGTCCACCAGGCAGGACAGCGCCAGACGCATGGGCAGGCCGTGCAACGGGCCGCCCGCCTGCGGCGCGCCGTCGCCGACGACGCTGTGGTGCAACGCGCGCATGGCGGGCAGGTGCGCATCGGTGCGGGCGACCTGCGCCTCGCCGGCCTCCTCGTCGTCGTCGCGCCGTCCCCGCAACCGCCGGACGTTGCCGAGACCGAAATGACGTTCTCGCGCCGGCAAGCCGGGCGCATGATGCGCGCGGACCAGCCAAGCCGCCATCATCGCCTTGTACGCGCTCAGATGCGCGACGCCGGCGTCGATGTGATCCCAGCACAATCTCGCGCCCCGGCCCTTGCGCAGGCGCGCTTGCGTGTCGGGATCGAGCTTGCCGAAATCGTGAAATTCGGCGGCGTCGGCGATGGCGGCCCGCAGGGTCCGCGCGACCTCGATGTCGGCGGCATAGGCCAGCATGGCCTGGGCGTTTTCGTCCGCGCGGCGCCCGACGCCTGCGACATGATCGGCGTAGGACTGCGGCGGGCTTTGCGCGTCCCTGGCGGAATGGGCGATGGGCGCGTCCATCCGCCGTCTCAGCACGTCGCGGCGGGCCAGTCCTTGATGCACAGATCCTCGAACGAGGCGAGGCGGGTCTTCAGTTCATCCGGGAGCGTCTTGGGAATGTCGTAGTCCTCGACGCCGCCGGACGCCTGATCGGGATCGGCTTTTTTCGGCTTCAAGGCGGCGAGCAGCAGCGGGTCCGGGCAGGAGCCGAGCGGGGTCTTGTGCTCCGCGTACCAGGCGTGGACGATCTCCACCTGCGGCCGGATGCCCGAAGCGGTGTGGGCATAGGCGTGCGGAATGACGAATTTCAGCACGTCGATGTCGCGGGCGTCGCACAGGCTCTTGTCGGCGGCGCTCGGGTTGACGAAGAACGGCATGGCGTAGAGGCCGTGGCGCACGACGCGGAAGGCGAGCGGCGCCATGCCGCGTTCCTTGCCTTCCTGCACGCCGGACTTGTTGGTCAGGGTCAGCCGCACCGTCTCGATCGGCGCGATGCTGACGCCGGGGCCGACCTGCACCACGCCCGTGGTGATGAATTTGCCCTGGTCCTTTTCCTGCACGAACGTGTTGCCGAACACGCGGCCGTCCCAATAGGCGGCGCGGAAGGCGCCGAGGTCCATCGCCTCGATCTGCTTGCGGTTGCGTCCCCGGCTTTCGAGGATTCCGAACGCCTTGTCGCCGGCGCCGACCGCCGCCAGCGCCGCCTTGCGCACCGCGCCGTCCTCGTTCTCCATGAGGTCGCGGACCTTGCGCTTGAAGGACACAGGCGAAATCAGGCCGCGGCCGTCGCCCTCGAAAGTGCGCGGCTCGCTTTCCTGATCGGGATCGCCATTCGGGTTGGAATTGACGACATTGATGATCAGCAGCCCGGTTCCCCGGTTGAAACGCGCGGTCATTCCGCTTCTCCTAGGTCATGTTCAACGATTTTCGGGTCGTCGCCGTTCGCGTCCGGCGCGCCGGATTTTCTCGCTTTCGGGAAGCCTGCGAGATAGCCGAGCAGCAATTCGGCCTTGAAACGGTCGTCGGGCCGTTTCTCTTTGGTTTTGTAGGGCTGCAGCAATTCCGTCAGATCGTCGGCGGCGGCTTCCATCTGTCGCGCGCGCGTCAGTCCCACCCTGATGGCTATGGCCAGATTTTCCTTCTTGGCCGCGTTGAGCTGCTTGATGCGTTCATTCAGCTTCTCGAACCGACTGCTGCGCATCCAGTCGCGGTAGGGCTTCAATCTCTGCGACAGAACGGCCAAGGCTCTTACCGGATCGCCGCCTGCGAGGGTCATCACCGAGGCGCCGACCAGCATGGGCGGAACCTCGCCGTTGCGGCGGTCGGCGCAATAGCCGATGTGCAGGAAATCGGCTCCCGACAGGAATTGGCCGAGCCGATATGCAAGGTCGTTCATGTATGTCTCCTTCGGGCGGCCGAGGAAAACCAGCAAGGCGCCGAACCAGCCGACGACGCGCAAGGCGTGGCGGCGCAGGTCGAGCTGCGGATCGAATTTTCTCAGCGCCTCGCCGCCCTCGTGCGATGCGGCTGCGAGATTGAGCAGCAGCGCGTCGCAGCGGCGCAGGAAGGCGCGCAGGATTTTCCTGGCGCGCGCCTCGGCGTTTCCCTCGCCCAGGAACAAGCCCATCGCCTCGACCGCGCCGAGGCCGATGATCTCGACCCTGCGCTGGCCGCCATTGGCGAACAGCGCGCGGGTCAGCGGCGTCAGCGACAGCGGCGCCACACGCGGCGGACGGTGCAGGCGGAGCGTTTTCTGCCCCTTGACGGGCAGGAAGAACCCCAAGCTTTCAGGCAAGTTCCGGTTGGCCTCGCGCCAACGCACCGCGGCGTCCTCGATCTGGTCGGCGGCGAGGCGCCGCGAATAGATCGCCTTGCGATTTGCGGGATCGACCGTGCGCAGCACGAGAACCAAAATATGCGGCGTCTCACCTTTTCGGGTGTTTCCAGCGCCAGCGAGTCGCCCGAACAGGGCGCCGCCCTGTTTGATCAGTTCGTCGCGCGCGGCGGGCCCTGCCTCATCGTGTTCATCTTCCGCGAGTTCGGCAAGGACTGCCCGGTCCTCGTCCGAAAGCGACGCCAGACTGCACAGGATCAAGTCCGGCTTGTCCCCCGACTCTGCGGGGATCAATCGCCAGGTCTTGCCCTCCTTGTCCGACTTGGTCAGCTCGTCAAGGACGCCGCGGAGCCTTCGCGTCAGTTCGGCGCCGACGGAAAAAGACGTTTCCGCGATCCTGCCATAGCGTCTGAGCGCGGGAATGTCGGCATTGCGCGAATAGACATAGGATTGGCCGAGCCCGGGCAGAGTGGGTTGCGGGTAATTGCCCCGGTGCAGCACAACCTCGGCGCCGCTCAGGGCGCAGACGCCCGTTTGCGCCGCAGCTCCGCTTGTCTCTGAAAGGGCTGCGCTCACGGCGCCGATCTGGCGCGGATCGCTCGCGTCACGCGCAAACGCGCCGGACGCCACGTCGATGACGACCGCCATCGTGCCGATGAAGGCGGCGCGGATCGGCTCCAGCCATTCGTCGGAACGGCTGTCGAGCGCCTCGATCAGCTTTGCCGTCAACTGCGCCAGCAGAGGTGCGGGCGCATCCACGGCGCGCAGGAAGCGCTCGAAGGCGGCGGGCACGGCGGCGGCTTTGTCGTCGTTCGCGAGGGCGCGCAATGCGTCCAGCCGCTCCGCGATGCGCTTGCGATGGCCCGCTTCGGGCCAGTTCGCGGCCTGAACGGGGAAAGCTTGCGCCAGGCGCTTCAACTCGGCGCGTCGTTCCGCGCCGGCCTTGTGCTTCTTCCAGACCTGATCGTGAGCCTCAAGCTCGGCGGCGCCGATCTCCAGCAGCCCGGCCTTGGTCTTCAGGCCCGGAAAGCCATTGTGCTGGCCGTCGCGCAAGGTCCAGACGGCGCCGCGCCCGGCGTCCTCGATCAGTTCGACGGCGGCGAGTCGCGCGTCGCTGTCGAGGCGCAGACGAAAGGCCGGCCCCTTCGCCATGTCCTTGACGTCGGCATGAGCTGCGCCAATGGGATCGCCATTGGCGAGAAAGGCTCGTTCGATGGAAAAAAGATCGTTGAGCATGACGGACCGACTTGAGCTGGCCACCGCGCCAACTCAGGCGCGGTGGCGCTGCTTACCCTGCTGCGTATCCAACCCAGCTTTTCGATCCACGCCCCGCAACGGGGCGAACTATGGAGGGTCCCAGATTTCGAGCACAAAAATTTCGCGCCCAAACAAGGAAATGCGCAGACAAAATGTTTTTCGGCGACGCATTGGCCCACCTCCGCGTCGCAAATGTAACCAAAATCCGGGATCAGTCAAACTTTGCTGGGTTGGAAACTCAAAATGCCTCCTTTGATGCTCACCCCCTGCGCGAACCGCGACACATATCCGCCCTGATGCGGCCTATCCCACATGTCCGACAGCATGGACGGGATCTCGAGATTGAGCGCCTCATCCACCTCCCACAGGTCGTGCCGCGCCGCGCCCCAATAGTCGCAGGTGAATTCCGACCAGCCGAGCGCCGGCGTCTTGTGGCAGCGCCCCTGTTTCAGCCGCCGCGCAAAAAGGTCCTGCAGATGGTGGCGCGCATTGACGCCTCCGCGCGCCGGTCCGCCCCGGCATTCGCCGTAAATGCGGTAACAGACGTCGGCGAGAACGGTGGCGAACACCTGCATGCCCGAGCCTTGCCGGATGTTCTGCTCCTTGCGCAGAGGGCCGCCGTAATTGGTCGCATAGCGCTGAAATTGGATTTCGCCGCCCTGCGAGTCGACGCGGCGGCAAATTTCCAGGCGCGTCGGATGCAGCCAAGCCTCGCCACCTGAAAGAAAAGCAATGGATTCAAGAATTCCTTTCGACGCCGACCAGGTAGGCGCCGGATAGCTTGTCGGCGCCGCGCCGGAATCAGGCCGGGCGAACATGGCGAGAGGGCCCGAAACTTCAAGAAAAACAGGATAGTTTTGCATATCGACGGTCATTGTAATGATGCCCGATGTCAAACAAAGCACATTCAGCGTTTTGGTCAAGCGATAAGCGCTTGCGGACAGTGCGACGCTTTATTCAGGACCACCGAATGGAGCCTCGCCATGGCGCGCTGCGATCTCGGCGAAATCGCGTGGCGCATCGTTGAACCGCTTCTTTCGCCTGTGGGCAAAGGCGCAGGGCGCGAGGACGACCGGCGAATCGTCAACGGCGTTTTTCTACGTGTTGCGAACCGGCTCGCCCTGGCGCGATCCGCCCGATCGCGACGGCCGTACACAACGGTCTGCAATCGGCTCAACCGCCGGGCGAAGAAGGGCGTGCGGCTGCACGTGTTCGAGGCGCTGGCGGAGCGATCTCCGCAGTCGCCTCAGTTGATCGACAGTTCGATCGTCCGGGCGCGCCAGCGCGCCGCCGGCGAAAAAAGGAGGGGCGCGGATCACGCCATTGGCCGTTCTCGCGGCGGACCGGGCGCCAATATCCATGCGGTGGCCGATCAGGACGGGCTGCCGCTGCGCTTGTCGATCGCGCCCGGTCAGGCGTCCAACAAGACGGCCTCCCCCGGTCTGGTCGCCGCGCGAGGCGGCGTCGCCCACATCCCCGCCCAGAGCCGCGTCGCGATTCAACGGTCGGCGGCCCCCTCGCTCTACCGGCGGCGCAACCTCGCCGAGTCTCGCTTCTGCAATCTTGAGCAGTTCCGCAGGATCGCGACGCGCTTCGAAAAGCTCGCCCGCAACGTCCTGGCGGCCGTCGTCGCTCTCGTTCACTGCGCTGGCCGCGCCGCCGCTTCGCTGGCGCCTTGGCGGCGGACGAGGCCGTTGCGCAGGAGGTCTTCGGCGAGGTCGATCTTGCCGGCGGCGCAGACCGCCGTGGAGTCGCCGGCGACGTCGGACGGCTCGCCGGTCAGGCGGCAGACCACCTTGCGGCCGAGCGCCAGTACGGCGAGGCGGTTGGCGGCGCGCTCGGCGCAGGGCTCCATCACATTGTCGATGCGCCGGCACATCGCGGCCTCGGGCAGCGGCTCGACGCCGGCGAGGCGCACCACGAGCCCCTCGCTCTCGATGCGCACCGCGTCGAGCGCGCGCGGGGCGCGCAGCGCGACGTCGCCCGTGGCGGGCCGGCGCGGCGCGGCGGGTCTTGCGGCAGGTCTTGCGGCAGGCTGGGCGGACGCGGGTGCCGCGACCGCCTCTTTAGGCGCGGGTGGGGCCAGCAGCGCGGTCTCCTCCCTCGCCGACGAGCGTGCGCCGACCGGCGCCGGCGCGGCGAAGGCCGGCGGCAGGATGGCGCCGGCGCCGAGGCTCGCCATGTGGGAGATGAACTTCGCCGCGTCGATGCGCGGCAGCAAGCTGCGCGCCGCCTGAGCGTGCGGCTGGCTCGCGGCCAGGCTCGCCGTCGCGGCGCGCGGCGCGACGACGAGCGCGAGGCCGGCCTCGCGGGCTGGCGCGGCCCAGATCGCCGCCAGCGAGAGCCCGACCGGCGCGGCCGCGACAAGCGCCGACAAGGCGCGCACCACCCGAATGTCGCGCCGCGTCGGCGCGCGTCTGCCTGTCGTCCCGAACATCGGCGTCACATTCCTGCGTCAGGGCCCTTGGCGGCGCGCCCGATCGTTCCCTGCATCTTGCACGCATGTTTTTTGCTGTCGGTTTTCGCTTCGCGCGACAATTCGCGGCAATGCCGAGGCGATTTGTTTACCGCGAAAAAAGTGCGTCCCGTCCAGCACTTAGATTTAAGGCCGCATTAATGCCGGGGCGCGAGTTTGCCGATGAAGAAGCACTAAAAAGCAGGTCGAGAGCGTGCGTCTGCGAGTGACATTGATGCTGCCGGCCGCGCTGTTTCTGGGCGCGGTCGCCGTCAGCGCGGGTCGAAGCTGGGTGGATCGCGAGGTCGCCCGCCAGGTTCAGGAACGGGCGCTCGCCGTGCCGGCGCCGGTCGCGGCGCTGACGCCCGCCGCCGCGCCGCAGATGGCGACCGTCGTCGTCGCCGCGCGGCCGCTGCGCTACGGCGCGGAGATCGCCGCCAGTCAGTTGAAGGAGATCCCGTGGGCCGCCGGCGACCTGCCGACAGGCGCCTTCGCGCGGGTGAGCGAGGTGTTCGCCGACAAGCAGCGCCGCGCCGCGCTCGCCGCCATCGAGCCGAACGAGCCGCTGCTCGCCAGCAAGATCACCGGGCCCGGCCAGCGCGCCAATCTCGCCGCGCTCATCCACGAGGACATGAAGGCGGTGACCGTGCGCGTCGACGATGTGGTCGGCGTCGCCGGCTTCGTGCTGCCGGGCGACATGGTGGACGTGATCCTGACGCGCGCGCCGGAAGAGGCGGACGCGACATCCGACGTCATTCTTCAGGAAATCCGCGTTCTGGCGATCGACCAGTTGACCGACGCGCAGACCTCGAAACCCTCCATCGCGCGCGCCGTGACCCTGGAAGTCGCCACGCAGCAGGCCCAGCGCCTCGCCGTGGCCCAGCAGGTCGGCACGTTGACGCTGGCGCTGCGCGCCGCCGGGCAACGCTCGGCCGAAGCGCCGCTGCGCGTCACCGCCTCGCAGCTCTCCGCCGCGCCGGAGGCGGCCGCGCCGCAACGCTCGACGCAAACGACGATCGGCGTGACGCGCCGCTCCGAACGCCACGAATACACCGTGCCCCGTGACGGCGGCTCCCGCGCGCAATGATGGAATGACCAGCGTGCCCCCCAGCATCAGCATCGACTCCTCGACCCCCGTGCGGCGGCTTCTGCGCAACGCGATCTATCTTCTCGCCGCGGCTGCGGCGACGCTCGCCTTTCTGGCGCCCGCCTCGGCGCGCGCCGCCTCGGCGTCGCGCCGGACGGAGACGGCGGCGCCCGACCTCGGCCGCGCCGTGCGCCTCGTGGCCACAGGCGCGACGCAGACGATGCGCACGACGCGCCCCTTCGTCGATGTCGTCGTCGGCGATCCCGACATCGCCGACGTGATGCCGCTCACCGACCGCTCCTTCTATGTGCACGGCAAGAAGACGGGCATCACAACGGTCTCGGCCTACGACGCCAACCGCACGCTGGTCAGCGTGATGGACATCGAGGTCGGGGCCAACACCGGGCGCCTCGCCTCGGAACTGCGCCGGCGCATTCGCGGCGCGCAGATCGAGGTGTCGTCGGTCAACGGGCGCATCATGCTGTCGGGCGCCGCCCCCGACGCGGTGTCGCTCGAGCGCGCGGTGACCATCGCCAGGCAGTTCAGCCCGGACGTGATCAACGGCCTCACCGTCTCCTCGCCGCAGCAGGTGATGCTGGAGGTGCGCTTCGTCGAGGCCTCGCGCAACGCCGGCAAGGAAATCGGCGTGAAGTGGGATCTGAACGGCAGCCGCGTGTCGTCGCAGACAGGGCTCGCCCCGCTCGGCAACAACACGCCCTTCGGCGTGCTGATCGGCCGACTGCTTCAGGGCGGAACCACCGCCGACGTGATGATCCAGGCGCTCGAGGACAAGGGCGTCGCCCGCCGCCTCGCCGAGCCCAATCTGATCGCGATGTCGGGACAGACCGCGAGCTTTCTGGCCGGCGGCGAGTTCCCCTTCCCCGTGCAGGGAGAGCAGGGTCGCATCACGGTGGAGTTCAAGAAATTCGGCGTCGGGCTGAACTTCACCCCCGTGGTGCTGGCAGACCGGATGATCAGCCTGAAGATCGAGCCGGAAGTCAGCCAGATCGACACGACCAACATTCTCAATGTCGGCGGCGTCGCCATTCCGAGCCTGATCGTGCGGCGCGCGAGCACGCTTGTCGAGTTGCGCGACGGGCAGAGCTTCGCCATCGCCGGCCTGCTGCAATCGGTCAACGCGGAAAGCCAGAAGCAATTGCCCTGGCTCGGCGACGTGCCGGTGCTCGGCGCGCTGTTCCGCTCCAGCGCCTTCGAGCGCAAGGAGACGGAGCTCGCGATCATCGTGACGCCGCATCTCGTCAAGCCGGCGGCGCCGGGCCAGAAGCTGCGCACGCCGCTCGACGGCGCGCTCGCCGCCAACGACATCGACCGCTTTCTGCTCGGGCGTCAGGAAGTGCGCCCCGAGGAGCCGCGCGCCATCCAAGCGCCTGCGACGCTCGAGGCGCGCGGCCAGACGACCGATTTCACGACGGAGAGCGCGCGATGAAGCCGCTTCGCATCGCGACCGCCGTCACGGCGTGTCTGCTCCTCGGCGGATGCGCCGACTCGCTGGCGCGGCGCGACACAGTCAGCGCCCATGCCGGCGAGGCGGTGGCGGCGAACAAGGCCGTCCACATCATCGACCCCTGGCCGCGTTACGGCTCCGCGCCCGGGCGGAGCGACGGAGCGCGCATCGCCGACGCGATGACGCGGTATCGAACCGGCGTTTCGCCGACGACACAGAAGCCGAACGCCCCGGCCGCGCAGCAACTCACCCTCGTCCCGGCGGCGCCCGCCGCCGCGCCCGCGAACTGACCCAGCCGCAAGCAGGAAGACACGCGTGTCCACCGTCCTCCTCGTCTCCCCCGACGCCGCCTTCTGCGATGCGATGCGCGGCACCTTCAACACCGCGCGCCAGGCCTCGCTCAAGATCGTCGCGCATGACGTCGCCGATGTGGGCGACCTCGACGCGCAGGGCGAATTCTCGCTCGCGCTGATCGATCTTGACGCCGCGCAGCCTGCTCAGATGGCGGCGCTCGAGCGTCTGATCGGCCGCATCGGCGGGCGCGCGCCGGCCATCGTGCTGACCGATAGTTTCGACCCCTCGATCATGCGCGCGCTGATGCAGATGCGCGTCGCCGACTTTCTGTGCAAGCCGGTGAAGCCCGACGAGGCGCTGCGCGCGACCCTGAAACTGCTCGCGGCGCGCGACGAGGCGGCGCGTTCGGACGCACAGATCACCTGCTTCATTCCCGCCGCCGGCGGCGTCGGCAATACGACTCTCGCGGTGGAGAGCGCCATCCAGTTGACGCGCCGCGGCGGCGAGCGCGAGCGCACCTGCCTCGTCGATCTCGACTTCACCAACGAGGCCTGCGCCGACTTTCTCGATCTCGAGCCGCGTCTCGATCTCGCCGAAGTCGGTCCGCGCGGCGAGCGCCTCGATCTGCAATTGCTCGAGGCCCTGTGTTCGCGCCACAAGTCCGGCCTCGCGCTGATCGCCAGCCCCGCGCAGCCGGCGCAGGAGCTGGACATCGACGTCGACGCGATCATGCGGCTGCTCGACGTGGTGGCGATGCGTTACGACCATGTGGTGATCGACCTGCCGCGCACCTGGCGGCCGTGGACGGACGCCATTCTCGGCGCGTCGAACAGGATCTACGTCGTCACCGACATGACCGTGCCGGGCCTGCGCTTCGCGCGACGGCTGTCGGACAAGATCGCCGAGCGTCTCGACGGGCCGACGACGCCGCAGGTGATCGTCAACCGCTTCGCGAGCGGCGTCGGCAACGGGTTGCGCGCGTCGGACGTCGAGAAGGCGCTGAACGGCTCCTACGCCGGCTCCGTCGGCAACAATTACGGGCTGGTGCGCGAGGCGATCGACCGCGGTCTGGCGCTCGAGGAGGTTCGCCCGAGCAACAACGTCTCGGCGGACCTTGCGCGCATCCTGTTCAGCGAGGCGGCGCCGACGTCGTGGAAGAGCCGCGCCATCGACTTCTTCTCCCGGTTCTGAGGTTTACATGGCAGGCCGCTTCTCCGCGCAACGGGCTCCCTCGCCGAGCGTCCTGCAAGTCGTGGCGACGCAGGACGCGCCGTCTCTCTCCGCCAGCGTCGCGCCGCCCGTCGAGGCGAGCCCGCCGCCCGGCGCGCAGTCGCAACGCCTGCTCGACGCCAAGGTGCGGCTGCATCACCAATTGCTCGAAGACCTCAATCTTTCGGCGATGCACCGCGTCAAGGCGGAGGAGGCGCGGCCGCAGATTCACGACATGGTCGCCGAATACATCGCCAAGGAGCGCATCGCGCTGACCGCGCAGGAGCTGACCGATTTCGTGTCCGAGATCATGGACGAGATCGCCGGCCTCGGCCCCATCGAGCCGCTTCTGAAAGATCCGACGATCAGCGACATCCTGATCAACGGGCACGAATGCGTGTTCGTCGAGCGTCGCGGCGTGCTGGAGCCGGCGCCGGTTCGCTTCCGCGACGAGGCACATCTCCTGCGCATCGTCAACCGCATCGTCTCCGGCGTCGGCCGACGCGTCGACGAATCGCAGCCGATGTGCGACGCGCGCCTGCCCGACGGCTCGCGCGTCAATGTCGCGATCCGCCCCATCGCGATCGACGGGCCGCTCGTCTCGATCCGAAAATTCTCCAAGCGCCCGCTGTCGCTCGACCGGCTGATCGAAGTCGGCGCGCTGACGCGCCCGATGGCGGACCTGCTGGCGGCCGCCGTCGCCTCGCGCATCACGCTGATCGTTTCGGGCGGCACAGGTTCGGGCAAGACGACGATGCTCAACGCGCTATCGTCGTTCATCTCGGACAAGGAGCGCCTGATCACCATCGAGGACGCGGCGGAGCTGCAATTGCAGCAGCGCCACGTCGCCCGCATGGAGACGCGCCCGCCCAACATCGAGGGCAAGGGCGAAATCCGGCAGCGCGAACTCGTCAAGAACGCGCTGCGCATGCGGCCCGAACGCATCATCCTCGGCGAGTGCCGCGGCGAGGAGGCGTTCGACATGCTGCAGGCGATGAACACCGGCCATGAAGGCTCGATGGCGACGATCCACGCCAACTCGCCGCGCGAGGCGGTCTCGCGCCTCGAACAGATGATCGGCATGGCCGGCCTGCCGATGTCGCAGCAGTCGATCCGCGCGCAGATCGCCGCCGCCATTCGCATGGTCGTGCAACTCCAACGCCTGTCGGACGGCTCGCGCCGCGTCACCTCGATCGCCGAGATCACCGGCATGGAAGGCGACGTGGTGCAGATGCAGGAGATCTTCCGCTTCGTGCGGCAGAGAACCGACGAGGACGGCAAGATTCACGGCGCCTACAGCGCCACCGGCGCGCGGCCGCGCTTCCTTCAGGATCTGGTGGCCAAAGGGATGGTGCTGCCACCCTCGCACTTCGATCCGTCGATGCCGATGTGACGGCGATGTTCGGATCGCTCGACGCAAGCTGGGTTTTCTACGTCGCCATCGGCGGCGTCGCGCTGATCGTCGCGGACGCGCTGTATCTGACCTTTCATCACGCCACCGATCGCCGTCGCCGCATCAATCGCCGGCTCGCGAAGCTCGACGGCGTTGCGGGGCGCGAGCAGGCCTCGATCCAGCTCAAGCGGGAGCGCGGGCTCGACGCATCGGGCGCCTTCATTCTCTGGCTGTCCTGGCTGAACCGGCTCGTCGCGCAATCGGGCGTGACTTGGGGCATGAACAGGCTGCTGCTCGCGGCGGCGGGATGCGCCGCCGCATCGGCCGCGCTCGCCCTGCCCTATCACCATAGCTATCAGGCGCCGCTGGCGGCCCTTTTCGGCGGCCTCGCGCTGCCATTGCTCGCGCTGCTCTGGCTACGGCGGCGCCGCCGGCGCAAATTCACCGACCAATTCGCCGAGGCGATCGACATGATCGTGCGCAGTCTGCGCGCCGGCCACCCCGTGCCGTCGGCGATCCGCATGGTGGCGCGCAGCATGCCCGACCCGATCGGCTCCGAGTTCGGATTGCTCGAGGACGAAGTGACGTTCGGGCTCGATCTCGAATCGGCGTTGCGCAATCTCTACACGCGCGTCGGCCAGGTGGACTTGCCGCTGTTCGTCACCTCCGTCACCATCCAGACGCAGGCCGGCGGCAATCTGACCGAGATTCTCGAGAACCTCGGCGCCGTCATCCGCGAACGCGCCAAGATGCGGCGCAAGATTCATGCGCTGTCGGCCGAGGGCCGTTTCTCGGCGATTCTCCTCACGGCTATTCCCGTCCTCGTCTTCGCCGCCATCAACTTTCTTGCGCCGTCCTATTTCGGCAAGCACTGGGGCGACCCAGTCCTGACGAAGGGACTGATCGCCTGCGCGGTCTGGGCGGGCCTCGGCAATCTGGTGATGCTGAAGATGATCAACTTCAAGAACTGACGCCATGTTCGACACGCTTCGCGACGTCCTTCTCGGTCTCGGGCAAGCCGCCATATCCGGCTGGATGTGGGTCGGGGCGCCCGTCGTCGCGGTGACGCTCGGTCTGTTTCTGGCCGACGTCATCGGGCGCAGGCGCGAAATCCGGCGACGCGCCGCGATGGCCGAGGTCAAGCGCGGCGGCGCTCCGCAAACCTCGGGCGGTCGCCGGCGCCTCGACGGCCTCGTGCGCTCGATCGACGGAAATCTGGGCGAGCGCGACGAACAAGCCGTGAAGGTGTTGCGGGCCAAGCTGCAGCGAGCGGGCCTGTTCGATCCGCGCGCCGTCTCGTGGTTCTTCGCCGCCCGGCTCTGCGCGGCGGTATGTCTGGCCGCCGTGGCTTATCTCGTCGCGCCGATGATCGCCGAGCAGATCGGTTCGCTGGCGCTGACCGAAGTCGTCGTCGGCGCGCTCGGGCTCGGCTATTTCGTCCCGCTGCTCGCGCTCGACCGGCTGATCCGGCGCCGGCAGGCGGAATACCGGCAGGGTTTTCCCGACGTGATGGATCTGATGATCGTCTGCGCGCAGGCGGGCCTGAGCATGGAGGCGGGGCTGGCGCGCATCGCCAAGGAGATCGAGCTCGGCTATCCGCGCCTCGCCGCCAACTTGCAGATGGCGACGCTGGAGATCCGTGGCGGCAAGACGCTGTCGAAGGCGATCGAGTCGATGGCGCATCGGCTTGGCGTCGAGGAGGCGCTGTCCTTCGCCAATCTGCTGCAGCAGTCGGAGGAGATCGGCGCGAGCCTGTCGCAATCGCTGCGCGCCTATAGCGACGACATGCGCAACAAGCGGATGATGAAGGCCGAGGAGAAGGCGCAGTCGCTGCCGGCCAAGCTCGTCGTGCCGCTGATGCTGTTCATCTTTCCCGTGCTGCTCGTGGTGATCGCGCTGCCGGGCTACCTCGCGGTCTATCGCACGTTCTGACGCAGGCGGGGCCGCAAGATCGCCTCAGCGCGCGAGACGGACCGGCGAGGCGATGCTGTCGCGCACGGTTTCGGCGAGCTGGGTGTAAGCGGCGACGAGGTCGGCGCCGGTCTGCGCCGAAATCGCCTTCGACGGATCGCTGGCGCAGCTCGTGAACAGATCGACCGCGTCCGGCAAGTTGGAGTCGACCTGGAAGCCGATCGTGTAAACCGTGATTCCGGCCGCCTTCATGTTGGCGCACAAGGCCCGCGTCTGCGCATTCATGTCGCCGTTGGCGGATTGGTAATAAACGTTGAAATCGAAGTCCGACATCAGCACCGCGACCTTGAGCGTCTTCGACGCGTCGTAGGCGGCCGGCGCGCCAGTGGTCCAGACGGCTCCCCAATTCGGCGACAGCATGTACCAGGACCAGGCGGTTCCGATGTGGCCGGCGGTCGTTCCGTCCGCCTTCAGCGCGTCGACGGCCGCATTCAGCGCCTCCTTGTCGCTCGTCAGGGGCATGACGTAGGACGCGGCCGGAATGTTCGCGGTGCGGTTGCGCTCGAGCTTCTGGATCGTCGACGAAGAGCCGATCGCGGTGGTGTGGGCGGTGCGATAGCTGGTGAAGTAGGCGCCCGCGCGGGGCGGATCGTCGGTGAAGGCGGACGCGCCCGAGCGCTCGACCACGCTGGTCCAGTTGCTCGTCGGGTTCGTGTTCGTCACCTTCTTGAAATAGGTCCCGACATTGACGGCGGACGAGAAGGGAACCAGCGCGGCGCGCGAGGCGTGCGGCGTCTGATTGTCCTGCACCACGGCGCCGATGAACGTCTTGGCTGCCGATCGCATGGCCTGAAGCTTGGTCTGGCCCTTGGTGCCGGAGGCCTGACTCATCGAGATCGTGACGTCGAGCATGAGCGCGACTTCGAGATCGAGTCCGCTCGCCACGGCGCCGGCGAGCGAGCGGGCGGCGGCGTTGACCGTCAAGGACTGATACGAATCCGAGACCGCCGCCATGAACATCGTGGTCGATTGCGCCGTGGCGCGCAGGTCGATCGTTCGGGCGTCGACGTCGATCACGGGCGTCTGCATCGTCGCCTGAACGCCGGAGGGCCTCGAGGCCGCGAACATCGCCGTGGCCTGCTGCTCGGCGGCCAGGGCGTCGCCGCTCTTGCGCAATTCGCGGGCGGCGGCGAGGGCGGCGGCGTCGACCGCGTTCTGCAGCGCGGCCCTCGTCTGCTCGGCGCGGCTGAGATCGACCGCGACGCCGACCGCGCCCGTCAAGGGAACCAGCGAGAGGCCGAACATGACCGCAGCAGCGCCCCGGCGGTCGCGCAGAAAGCTCTCACGCAATGTCTTGAACGTGCGCACCGTTTCGCCCTCATTCGTCGTTCTTTGCGAACGACCAAAGCGAGCGCGCGGCGGCGCGTCAAAGCAAGCGTTCCAGCCCCCCTAACGAATCCTTAGCGAGACCGCGCCAGAGAGGTTAAGTCGTTTCCCTAGCGTCATTTTCCGGCATTTGCGCGCGCGGCGGCGCCGGTGAGCGATTGCGCTGGTCGTCAAGCGCCACAGAGCGGCCGCAACGCCTGCACGGTTTCGCGGTCGCGCTCGATCATCATCATGTGTCCGGCGCCGGGGATGACCTGCTGGCGCGCGCCGGCGATGGCGGCCGCCAACGCCTTGCCGCCGCGCGCCGGCGTCATCATGTCGCGCTCGCCGGAAAGCACGAGCGTCGGACATGCGACGCGCGCGGCAAGCGCAGTCACGTCGCCGGCGGCGTCGCAGGCGGCGAGGTCGTTGTGCAGCACGCCCGGCGCGCTGCGCGCGATGAGGCGCCACACCGACCCGAGCATCCATTGACCCGGCGAGGGCGCGCCGCCCTGCACGGCTCCCGCGCCGAGCCCCCAGAGCGACACCATCGCGACGGCGTCCTCCTCATTGCGCGCGGCGCTGGCGAGCATGTCGGGATGCACGGGCATCTTCGCCGCCGCGCCGACCAGCGCCAGCGCAGAGACGCGCGCGGGGTGACGCGCGGCCGTCGCCAGCGCGACGAGAGCGCCCATCGAATGACCGACAAGCGTCGCCTTCTCCGCGCCCGCCGCCGCGATGACGCGCGCCGTCCAGTCCGCCATCGCGTCGATGGTCGGCAGAGGCGGCCCGGCCGAGCGGCCATGGCCGGGAAAGTCGAGCGCCAGCACGTCGCAACCGCGCGCGGCGAACCAGCGCGACTGCATGGCCCAAACGCTGTGGTCCATCCCCGCGCCATGCAGGAACAGGATGAGCGGACGGCCGCCCGCGAGGGCGCCGGGCGCGAAGACGGAGCGGCCGTCGACGACGAGATTCATGGCCGGCTCCTCACGCTTTCTGCGACGCGCGCAGGGCCTGCGCGAGATCGGCGACGATGTCGGACGCCGCCTCGAGCCCGACGGACAGACGGATCATATCCTCGCCGACGCCGGCTTTCGCCAGTTGCTCCGCGCTCATCTGGCGATGCGTGGTGCTGGCGGGGTGAATGACGAGCGTCTTGGCGTCGCCGACATTGGCGAGATGGCTGGCGAGCTTCAACGCCTCGATGAAGCGCCGGCCCGCCGCGCGCCCGCCATTGACGCCGAAGGCGACGATGGAGCCCGCGCCCTGCGGAAGCACGCGCGCGGCGAGCGCGTGATCGGGATGCGAGGGCAACGAGGGATGGGCGACCCAACCGACCGCCTCGCTCTTCTGGAGGAAGGCCAGCACGGCGGCCGTGTTCTCGACATGGCGCTGCATGCGCAGCGGCAGCGTTTCGAGACCGAGCAGAAGTTTCGCCGCGTTGGCGGGCGCAAGGCACGCGCCGAAATCGCGCAGTCCCTCGGCGCGGGCGCGCATCGCGAAGGCGGTCGGCCCGAACTCGTCAGCGAATGCGAGGCCGTGATAGCCGGCGCAGGGCTCCGTCATGGTCGGGAACTTCGTCGAGGCCGCCCAGTCGAAACGGCCGCCGTCGACGATGGCGCCGCCGATGGCGACGCCGTGCCCGCCGATCCACTTGGTCAGCGAATGCATGACGAGATCGGCGCCCTGCTCGAAGGGCCGCGCCAGAAACGGCGTCGCGAAGGTGTTGTCGATCAGCAGCGGAACGCCGGCGCCATGCGCGATGTCGGCGACGGCGCGGATGTCCAGCACTTCGAGGCCGGGATTGCCGATGGTCTCGCCGATGAACAGTCTGGTGTTCGGGCGCACGGCGGCGCGCCAGGCCCCGAGATCGCGCGGGGGAACGAAGCTCGTTTCGATTCCGAAGCGCGGCAGCGTCTGCGCCAGCAGATTGACCGAGCCGCCATAGATCGAGGCCGAGGCGACGATGTGGTCGCCCGCCGACAGCAGCGTCGCGACGGCGAGATGCATCGCCGCCATGCCGCTGGCCGTCGCCACGGCGCCGACGCCGCCCTCCAGCGCGGCGATGCGCTCCTCCAGCACCGCGACCGTCGGGTTGGAGATGCGCGAATAGAGGTGGCCCGAGGTTTCGAGATTGAACAGGGCGGCGGCGTGATCGGCGTCACGGAAGACGAAGGAGGTCGTCTCGTAGACGGGCACGGCGCGCGCGCCGGTGACGGGATCGGGATGCTGGCCGGCGTGCAGGCTCAGCGTTTCGAATTCGGGCGGTTTCGGCGCGGCCATGAGCGAGATTCCGGTGGGGCGTCGCCGCCTTGTAGCACAGGCGCGGGCGCCGTCACCGCCCGACCTTGGCGAGCACGTCCGCCCTCAGGAAGCGCTCGATGAACAGCATGAACAGCACGGACGGGACGAGCAGAATGAGCGCCGTGATCGAGGCGATCTGGTAGTTGCCGCCCATGCTGGCGTTGTAGAGCAGCAGCGGCAGCGTCGTGACCTGCGGCACGCCGACGAAGAAGGCGCCGGTGAACTCGTCGAGCGACCGAGGAACACGAAGATGGCGCTGGCGACGACGCCGGGCGCGGCGAGCGGAAGCGTGACGGTGAAGAAGGTCGTCAGCGGCGAGGCGCCCATGTTGCGCGCGGCCAGCTCCAGATCGCGGTCGACCGCGGCGAAAGCGGCGGCCGCGATCCACACCGAATAGACGAGGCCGTGCGCCACATGCACCAGCACCACGCCGGTGACCGTGCCGGCGAGGCCGAGCGAATAGAAGATGCGCGCGACGTTGATGTAGATCGCGACAGACGGGAACGCCTGCGGCATCAGGAAAGCGATCATGATCAGGGTGCGCAGCGGCAGCTTCAGCCGCGCCAGCGCATAGCCGGCGGGGACGGCCAGCGCCAGCGAGACGACAACGGTGAGCACGGCGATCCACACGCTCATGCCGAGCGAGGCCATGGCGTCGCCGGTGGGGCGGAACACCGTCTCCCAATAGCGCATGCCGTAGACGACGGGCAGCTTGAACGGGGCATACCAGCGCTCGGCGACCGACCACAGCACGAGATTGGCGAGCGGACCGAAGATCGCGAAGGCGAGCGCGAGAATGAGCGCGGCCTTGGCGCCGCCCGAGACGAGCGCGCGCGGGCTCATGCGCGGTCCTCGCGCAGATTGTGCCGCAGATAGAACCAGGCGGCGACGGCCGTCATCGCGTAGGAGATGACGCCGAGCGCGTTGGCGACGGCGTAATCGCCATAGGCGTTGATGCGGAAGGCCATGTCGACGGTGATCATCGTCGGCTGCGAGCCGGCCACCATCATCGGCACGGACAGGACCGAGAGCATGGTGACGAAGGAGAGCACCAGCGCCACCATCAGCGTGCGGCCGACCTGCGGCAGCACGATCTCGAAGAGCAGACGCAGGCGCGAGGCGCCGAGATTGCGCGCCGCCTCGATCGTCGCGCGGTCGAGCGAGGCCATCGCGCCGGCGAGCAGCAGCGCGACGAAGGGCGCCTGCTTCCAGACGAAGGTGGCGACGATGCCGCGCCAGTCGAGAAAGCTCGTCGCCTGCAGCGGCTCGATCAGCCCGAGCGAGACGAAGGTGTTGTTCATCAACCCGTTCTTGGCGAGGAACGTGCGCATGCACTGGGCGGCGACGATGAACGGGATGAACAACGGCCAGCGATACAGCGCCTTCAGCGCGGTCACGAGCCACGGCGTTTCGCTGAGCGTGATCGCGCCGGCGATGGCGATGGACACGATCGCGATGAGGATCGTCGCCAGGATCACCATCACCAGCGTGAAAAGGATGTCCGTCGAATAAAGCTCGATCGCCTTGGCGAAGTGGTCGAGCGACAGCGCGCCCTCGCGCGTGAAGGCGGCGAGCAGCGAATAGCCGAGCGGATAGAGGAACAGCAGCGCGACCAGCGCGAGCGCCGGCGCGACAAGAACGAGACCGATCCGCGAGATGTTCTGCATGGCGAGCGCCGCGCCCGGCCCTCGAGGCCGGGCGCGCTGGAGGTCAGTTAGCGACCTTCTTCTCGTAGGATTCGAGAATGTCGTTGAAATAAGGGGCGATCGGGAAGGGCTTGCCCTTCTGCGCCAGATCGTCGGGCGTCAGATCGGTGAAGAGCTTCTTCCACGTCGCGTCGTCGAGCTTGCCTTGCAGATGCTTGGCGTCGATGCCCGGATACCAGTTGAAGCGCTTGACGATGCCGTCCGCCTGCACTTCCGGGGAGGTGGCGAGCGCGATGAACTCCTCGGCGAGCTTGCCCTGCGCGGCCTTGGCCGGCACGGCGTAATACATCGGCTGGCCGGGCATGCCGGGGGCGAGCAACGCCAGTTTCATGGAGGGCGGCAGCTTTCCGTCGTTCAGCCAGGTGTAAAACATGTCGACCCACACCGGACCCATCGCGATCTCGCCGCGGTTGAGCATGTCGAGCGTGCCGGCGTTGCCGGGGGTGATGACGGCACTCTTGTTGAACTCCTTGAGTTTCAGCAGCGCGCTGTCCCAGCCTGTCTTGGTGGCGGCGTCGTACGGACCCTTGACGAGCTTGTCGGCGTCGCCGCCGAAGGCGTAGATCCAGCCGGTCGCGAAGGCGACGCCGGACATGCCGCCCTTGATGCCGTTATAGCCGAACTGCTTCGGGTTCTTCGTCGCCCACTCCGCCAGTTCGGCGTAGGATTTCGGCGGCGCTTTCACCATGTCCGAATTGTAGGCGATGGCGGTCTGCGACTGGAACATCGGCATGACGTAGCCGTCGACATTCGAGCCGAGCGCGTTGGACGCCGAGGCGCTGGACACCATCGCGCCGGTGGCGATGCGGTCGCGATATTTGGCGAGCAGGCCCTCGCTCACCATCTGCCCCGCCATCTTCTGATGCGCGACGACGACGTCGAAATCCCATGCCGGAACGTTGGCCGCCTTCTGCGCGGAGAGCTTCTCGTAGATCTTCTGCGAGCCGGAATCGCCGGGGCCGGTGCCGACCGCGACGACCTTCACGCCGGGGTGGGACTTCTCGAACATCGGCCCGAGATAGTCCTTCACATAGTCGACCATGTTCTGATCGCCGGCGGTGCCGACGTTGAGCACGGTCTGGGCATGGGCGGGGAGCGTCAGCCCGGCGAAGGCGCCGAGCGCGAGGCTTGTCGCGAGGCCCGTGACGAGACTTGCAAGACGTCTGGTCGGCATCTTCTCTCTCCTTTGCAAGACGCAGCGTCAGGGCCGCGCGAAAATATGCAACTCGTCGGCGGGAATGGCGAGACGGACGCTTTGGCCGGGCGCGGCCTCGCGCGCATCGTCGACGAGGAAACGGCCGGCCGGCGTCTCGATCTCGTAACGCCAGCGCCCGCCCGGATAGCTCGCCTGCGCAATGCGCCCCTCGAGGCGCAGCGCCGGCGCGTCGCCCACGGCGTTTTCGTCGAGCCGCACGGCGTCCGAGCGGAAATGGACGACATGGGCGCCCTCCGCCGCCGGCCGCGGCAGTGCGACCGAGGCGCCGTTGTCGAGAGCGAGCGTCGTCGTCGCGCCGTCGCGGCGCGTCACGCCGGCGATGACGTTGTCGGCCCCGAGGAACGAGGCGACGAAGGGCGAATTGGGATTGCGGTAGACGTCCTGCGGAGCGCCCTGCTGGACGATGCGCCCGGCGTCGAGGATGACGATCTCGTCGGCCATCACCATGGCCTCCTCCTGATCGTGCGTCACATGCACGGCGGTGAGGCCGAGCCTGCGTTGCAACGAGCGGATCTCGTGGCGCATGGCGAGGCGGATCTTGGCGTCGAGATTGGACAAGGGCTCGTCCAGCAGCAGCACCGGCGGATCGACGGCGAGCGCGCGGCCCAGAGCGACGCGCTGACGCTGGCCGCCGGAAAGGGCCGTCACCTTGCGGTCGCCGAAGCCCGGCAGGCGGATGAGGTCCAGAATGGCGTCGACGCGGGCGTCGCGGTCGGCGCGCGAGGCGCCGCGCAGCTTCAGCCCGTAGCCGATATACTGCGCCACCGTCATGTGCGGCCACAGCGCGTAGGACTGGAACACCATCGCCATGCCGCGCCGCTCCGGCGGCTCGGCGGTGACGTCCCGCCCGTCGAGCAGGATGCGGCCGCGCTGCGGCGCCACGAAGCCGGACATGGCGCGCAGCAGCGTGGTCTTGCCGCAGCCCGAGGCGCCGATCATCGCGACGAAGCGGCCGGCGGGGACCGTCAGGTCGACCTCGCGGAGCACGGGCGTGCGCCCGTACGAGACGTCGAGCGCCTCGACCCCTATTGCTGCGCCTGCGGACATTCGCTCTCCCTGCCGGCGGCTCTGCGGCCGCTTGCGCGCCACTCTAATGATGGTGTGAAGTGATCCGCAACTGACATGTCAGGGGGATGACGCTTCGATGACGGCCGTCCGTTCCGCCGCCTCGCTGTGGCTGCTCGCCTGCCCCGAAGACGAGGCGCTGTTGCAAACGATCGTCGACGAGCTGGCGCGCCGTCGCGGCGGGCCGGTCTTTCGCCCGCATCTGACGCTGATGGGCGATCTGGCGCGGGACGCGCAGGATCTGGCGGGGCTGCTGGGGCCGATCGCGGCCGCTGCGCCGCCCTTCGCGGCGCCCGTCGGCGGCGTCGAGACGACCGAGGCGTATTTCCGCGCGCTCTACGCCGCCTTCCCGGTCGGGCCGGAGCTCGCCGCCCTTCGCAGCGCGGCGGCGGCAAGGACCGGAGGGGCGGCGGCCGGGTTCGTCCCGCACGTCTCCCTTTTCTACGGGCGGCCGAGGGACGGAACGATCGACGACGAGACGACCGAGCTGGCGCAGCGTCTCGTCGGACGGCCAGTCCGCTTCGACCGGCTCGCGGCCGTCGCCTCGGCGCAGGACATTCCGATCGCCGACTGGCGGATCGCCGCGACGACGCGGCTCGGGCGCGGCGAAGCAGGACCGGGGTGAAAGAACGTCCGTTTCGCCATGCGCCGCTGCCAGAATGGCGTTTTTCTCCTAACTCATTGCCGTAGAGATGATTTTTTCCCGGCCTGCGAGAGCCGCGCCGTCATTCTGGCAGAACCCGGCGCAGACCGACTCTCGTTCCGGTTTTGTAATTTCGTTTATTCACAATGCGTTAACCGCTATTTTTGGAGCCGGCACGGGACTTGCCATCATCAGAGCGGCCGCGGGGGTGACGCGGCGCTGAGACATGGGACATTGAGCATGCGGTTTGCAGCGACGGCTCTCTTCTCGATCCTCGCCTTCAATGTGGCGGCCGCCCAAGACTACCCGATCGCCGGATTGACCCCGGATCAACGACCCGCGGGCGCGCCAGTCATCAAGGAGGTCCAGAAGGACGCCGGTTGGAGCGACCGGTACCTGCATGGCGTGACGAAGCCTTATCCCGACACGCTCGGCCTGAAGGACCAGGGCGCCTGGTACACTCCATTCAATCATCCGGGCATGCCCGGCCTCTACGACATGCGCGGCTGGCACGCGGGCAAGAAGGGCGCGCAGGCGCCGTCCGCGACAAAAACGAAGACCGGCAAGGCCAAGAGCGGCCAGCGCGAGGCCGTCAATCCGAAGACCATTCGCTGATCACGCCGCCCGGACCATTCCGGGCGTCGTGCTCTTAAACACGGCGAAGTCCGTGATGGCGGGTCGGGGAGCCCGCACAAAGTTAGCGCCCACGCCTCCCCTTCTCAGGAGCGGGCGCGAAGCCAGGAGCGTAACAATGAAGAACTCGGTCAAGGCTATGGTCGGCGCGTCCGTGATCGCACTTGCGGTCGCGCTGCCGGCCCTCGCCCAGACCGGCATGTCCGGCATGGGAGGCATGTCCGGTATGTCTGGTATGGGCGGCATGTCCGGTATGGGCGGCATGTCCGGCATGGGCGGCATGTCCGGCATGGCTGGCTCGGGCGGCTGGTACTGCACGCAGTGGACGTACGCTCCGGCTGGCATGTCCGGCATGAGCGGCATGTCCGGCATGGGCGGCATGTCCGGCATGGGCGGCATGTCCGGCATGGGCGGCATGTCCGGCATGGGCGGCATGTCCGGCATGGGCGGCATGGGCGGCATGTCCGGCATGGGCGGCATGTCCGGCATGGGCGGCATGTCCGGCATGGGCGGCATGTCCGGCATGGGCGGCATGTCCGGCATGGGCGGCATGTCCGGCATGGGCGGCATGTCCGGCATGGGCGGAATGTCCGGCATGGGCGGCATGTCCGGCATGGGCGGCATGTCCGGCATGGGCGGCATGGGCGGCATGTCCGGCATGGGCGGCATGGGCGGCATGTCCGGCATGGGCGGCATGGGCGGCATGGGCGGCATGTCCGGCATGGGCGGCATGTCCGGCATGGGGCATGGGCATGTCCGGCATGGGCGGCATGGGCGGCATGGGCGGCATGAGCGGCATGGGCGGCATGTCCGGCATGGGCGGCATGGGCGGCATGGGCGGCATGTCCGGCATGGGCGGCATGTCCGGCATGGGCGGCATGTCCGGCATGGGCGGCATGTCCGGCATGGGCGGCATGTCCGGCATGTCCGGCATGGGCGGCATGTCCGGCATGGGCGGCATGTCCGGCATGGGCGGCATGGGCGGCATGTCCGGCATGTCCGGCATGGGCGGCATGGGCGGCATGGCCGGCTCGCGCAGCCCGTGGATGGGCGGCATGTCCGGCATGGGCGGCATGTCCGGCATGGGCGGCATGTCCGGCATGGGCGGCATGTCCGGCATGGGCGGCATGGGCGGCATGGGCGGCATGGGCGGCATGTCCGGCATGGGCGGCATGCGTGGCATGTCCGGCATGGGCGGCATGTCCGGCATGGGCGGCATGTCCGGCATGGGCGGCATGTCCGGCATGGGCGGCATGTCCGGCATGGGCGGCATGTCCGGCATGGGCGGCATGTCCGGCATGGGCGGCATGTCCGGCATGGGCGGCATGGGCGGCATGTCCGGCATGGGCGGCATGTCCGGCATGGGCGGCATGTCCGGCATGGGCGGCATGTCCGGCATGGGCGGCATGTCCGGCATGGGCGGCATGTCCGGCATGGGCGGCATGGGCGGCATGTCCGGCATGGGCGGCATGTCCGGCATGGGCGGCATGTCCGGCATGGGCGGCATGTCCGGCATGTCCGGCATGGGCGGCATGTCCGGCATGGGCGGCATGTCCGGCATGGGCGGCATGTCCGGCATGGGCGGCATGGCCGGCCAGAAGAAGAACTGAGTCGACACCCCGGCCGGGCGCTTTCGGCGCCCGGCCGACCCTGCAATTCAGGACCCCTGAGGACGTCATGACCACCCGGAAAGGCGATGCTGCAAGAGCCTTCGGTGGAGCCGCGATCGCCGCGACTCTGATTGCGTTGGGCGGAACAGCGCTATTGGCGGGCCTTGCGCCCCGATCGGCGCAGGCCGCGACCCTGACGGACGAACAGATCAAGGAAGCCAAGGCGATCGCAGATCTCGGCGCCGTTCTCGCGCGCGCCGCCAAGGGCGACTACGAGCGCGCGAAGTGGGATCCGATCCATTTCAAACCCGCGATCGACTACGCCAAGGACGAGGCCTGCCTCGTCTGTCACAAGGAAATTCTGTCGGCCAAGCCTCGCGCCGCCTCCCCGGCGGGCGTGAAGGCCACGCAGGTCGAGGCCTGGTATCAGACGCTCGACACCTATGCCGGCGCGCAGGAAGACTTCCACTGGCGCCACCTGCAATCGCCCTACTCGAAGCAGGTGATGACGCTGAGCTGCAATTTCTGCCACCAGGGCAACGACACGCGCGAGGAATCGCCGCATGTGCTCACCCCGGCGGCGGCGAACTCGGACTGGCCGAAGGCCGCGTCGAACTTCACCCTGCGCAAGATGGTGAACCCGTCCGAAACCTGCCTGCGTTGCCACGGCGCGTTCCCGGGCGAGAACATGGGCCTGCCCGCCAAGTGGGAAGACACCCGCGAGGCGCTCGAGACGCCCGAAACGCCGAATGGCTGCCTCACCTGCCACGCCGAGCAGTTCCGTCTGAACCGCCACGCGGTGACCTATCTGCACGGGCAGAAGATCGAGGAGCTTGGCAAGACCAGCTCCGACGTGTGCTACGGCTGCCACGGCGGCCGGCAGTGGTATCGAATCTCCTATCCCTATCCGCGTCATCCCTGGCAGGGCATGCCTGACGATACGCCGGACTGGGCCAAGGACCGCTCCAAGGAATCCGACGCTCGCTTCGCTCTTCCGAAGAAGTGAAGCCCGTAGCGGAGACAAAGATCATGACTTTCATCAAGAACGACTTCTCGCCGAGCCGCGTGATCAACACCAACCGACGCGGCGTGCTGAAGGGCATGGCGGCGGTGACGGCCGGCAGCGCGCTCGCGCCGACGCTGGCGCCGACGGAGGCGAAAGCCTTCGCCTACGAGCCCTACCCGAAGGACGACGAACTCGAGACGGTGGTGACGAGCTGCGCGCACAATTGCGGCTCGCGCCACATGCTGGTCGCCCACAAGAAGGGCGACGTGATCGTCCGCCTGTCGACCGACGACGGGCGCTATCAGGAAGGCGGCTTCTTCGGCAAGGATACCGAGGAGGAGCCGCAGGTGCGCGGCTGCCTGCGCGGCCGCTCCTACCGCGCCCGCCTCTACTCGCCCGAGCGTCTGCTCTATCCGATGAAGCGGGTCGGCAAGCGCGGCGAATCGAAGTTCAAGCGCGTGACGTGGGACGAGGCGCTGAACGACATCGCCCAGCGCATGGTCTATCTGAAGAACAAATACGGCCCCACCGCGCTGGTCGACCAGAGCTACGCCGGCGCGTCCTACGGCGTGCTGCACAAGTCCGATCAGGTGGAAGGCCTGCTCGGGCGCTTCCTCGGCATGTTCGGCTGCCGCACCAACTCGTGGTCGGTGCCCTCCTATCAGGGCACGACGTTCTCCTCGCGCATCACCTTCGGCACGATCGAGGACGGCAACGAGGACGACACCTTCGCCCACACCAAGCTGATCATCATGTGGGGCTGGAACCCGGCCTACACGTTCCACGGCGGCAACACGTTCTACTACATGCGCCTCGCCAAGCAGCGCGGCTGCAAGTTCGTGCTCGTCGATCCGCAATACACGGACTCGGCCTCGACCTACGACGCCTGGTGGATCCCGATCCGCCCGAACACCGACGCGGCGATGCTGGCGGGCATGGCCCACTACATCTTCGCCAACAACCTGCAGGACCAGAACTTCATCAACCGGTTCACGCAGGGCATGGACCCCGGCACGATGCCGCAATGGGCGTGGGGCCAAGAGTCGTTCAAGGACTACATCATGGGCGTGTCCGACGGGCAGCCCAAGACGCCGGAATGGGCGGCCGCGATCTGCGGCGTGAAGGCCGAGGACATCAAGAAACTCGCCGACATGTACGCCAAGACCAAGCCGGCCGCGCTGAAGGCGTCCTGGTCGCCTGGCCGCAACGCCTATGGCGAGCAGTACAACCGCATGGCCGCGGCCGTGCAGGCGATGACCGGCAATATCGGCATGCTCGGCGGTTGCGCGGAGGGCGTCGGCAAGGCCTGGCATCCGGAGGCGGTCGCCTATCCGTACGACGAATACGCCAACGTCTGGTTCGCGGCGATCAAATCGGACCGCTGGGCGCATTGCGTGCTCAACTATCCGAACGTGCGGCGCGAGGAGATCGGTCTGTGGCCGCGGCAGGATCAGCTCGACGGCGTGATCCCCAACATTCGCGGCATCTTCTGGCAGGGTTCGGACTGGCTCAACCAGCTCACCAACATCAACAAGGAGATCAAGGCGATCAAGAAGCTCGAGGCCGAAGGCGACATGGAGACGCTGTTCGTCTGCATGGACTCGACCATCACGCCGACGGGCATCTGGGCCGACTATCTGCTGCCGATCGCGACGCATTTCGAGCGGCACGACGTGGCGCTGCCCTGGTACAAGGGGCACTACTACATCCACCGCCCGAAGGTGATCGAGCCGCTCGGCGAATCGAAGACGGACTTCCAGGTCTTCACCGAGCTGGCCTTCCGCCTCGGCTTCGGCGAGCGCTACAATCCGCGCGCCAAGCGCGACTACTTCCTGCACAACGAGGAGACCGACGAGGCCTATCTCGAGGCGTGGTGGCACAATGTGCAGAGCCACCAGCACGTGACGATGGGCTGGGAGGAGTTCAAGAAGCGCGGCATCTACAAGTTCAAGCTGGATCGCCCGCACGTCGCCTTCCAGGATCAGGTGGAGAAGGGCATCCCGTTCCCGACCCCGTCGGGGCGGATCGAGATCTTCTCGACGGTTCTGGCGCAGACACGGGACTTCACGCGCACGCAATACGGCTATCCGATCCCGGCGATCCCGAAATGGATCGAGCCTTGGGAATCGCTGAACAGCCCGAAGACGGCGCAGTTCCCGTTCCACATGATCAGCCCGCATCCGCGCTGGCGCACGCACTCGATCTTCAACAACATTCCGTGGCTGCGCGAGACGTTCAGCCAGGAACTGACGTTGAACGCCTCCGACGCCAAGAAGCTGGGCGTCAAGACGGGCGACGTGGTCGAGGTGTGGAACGATCGCGGCAAGTGCGTCGTGCCGGCCTATGTGACCGAGCGCTGCATGCCGGGCGTCGTCGTGCTGCATGAGGGCGCGTGGATGGACGTCGACGCCAACGGCGTCGATCGCTCCGGCAATCCCGACTTCCTCACCAACGACGAACCCTCGCCTGCCGGGGCGTTCGCCTACAACACCGTGTTGTGCAACGTGAAGAAGACCGAACTCGAGCATCGTCCGGGATGGGACGAACTCGCCACCGCGCGGAGCCACGTGTTCCGTCGCGATCTCTGATCGCGAAGGACACGTGATCCCTTAGAGCTCCGAGGATTTTGTCATGGCCAATCAGATCGACAAAGCCAAGATCAAGGAAGCGGCGGCGAAGAAGAAGCGCGAGACCTACACGCCGGTCGTGCCGGACGTGCAGTTCGGCTTCGTCCACAACAATGTGGACTGCATCGGCTGCCGCGCCTGCGAGATCGCCTGCAAGGACAAGAACGGCCTGCCGCCGGGACCGCGTTTCCGCCGCGTGATGTATGTCGAGGGGGGGACGTTCCCCGAGGTGTACGCCTACAAGGTCAACATGTCGTGCAACCATTGCGCGGAGCCGGCGTGTCTGCCGGCCTGCCCGACGGGCGCGATCTTCAAGCGCAAGAAGGACGGCATCGTCGACATCGACTCGACGCTGTGCATCGGCTGCCGGCGCTGCGAGGCGACCTGCCCGTTCGGCGCGCCGCAGTTCATCCCCGAGCAGAACATCGTCTCCAAGTGCAACATGTGCGTCGACGAGATCGACGCCGGCCGCAAGCCCTATTGCGTGATGGCCTGCATGATGCGCGTGCTCGACATCGGCCCGATCGACAAGATCATCGACGGCACCTACGAAACGAAGGCCCGCGGCCCGAACGACAAGATCTCGCTGCAAGTGCGCGACATGTCGGACATCGAGCTGACGAAGCCTTCGATCGCATTCGTCGCTCACAGCAAAGGCGCCGTGAAGTGACAAGGAACGCAGCGTCGGACTCTCCCGCCGGGAGTCCGCTTGCGGAAGCGGAACGGCGGGCGCTCGTGGAAGACCTCAATCTTCTCGTGCGCCTCGCCGACCGTGAATTAGACGCGGAGATGCTCGCGCGGTTGCAGGAAACCCCGCCCGAGCAATGGTTCGCGCTCGACCTTTCGGGCCCGGATTTCGACTCCATCCGCGTGCATCTGGCCGAAGGGCTCGCCAGCCTTTCGAGCCCGCCGACCGTCGCCGAGATCGACGCGCTGGCGGTCGAGTTCGCCGCCATCTACCTGACGCACGGCTACAACGCCGCGCCGGCCGAATCGGTCTGGCGCGACGAGGACAAGCTGGAGCGGCAGGAGGCGATGTTCCTCGTCCGCAACTGGTATGCGCGGTTCGGCGTCAAGGCGCCGGACTGGCGCAAGCGCAGCGACGATCATCTCGTCAACGAGCTGCAGTTCCTGGCGTTGCTGCTCGAGCGCGCCGAGGATGCGGACACGGCCAGGGCGGCCGCGCGGTTCCTGCGCGACCACCCGCTCGTCTGGGCGCCGCGTTTCGCCGATCGGATCGCCGCGCGCTGCGAGCTGCAGCTCTATGCGGGGCTGACGCTCGTCTCGGCGCTCTATCTCGAGCGGCTCGGCCGCCTTCTTGGCGAGGTGACGGGCGAGAACATGACGGCGCCCGATCTCGTCCTCAAGCCGATCTTCTCGGGCCCACACGGCCCCGATTGCGGCTCCCCGCGGCCGTTGCAGGCGCCTCAGAACACGCCCTTCACCGGCCCCAGTTGGTGATCGCGGCGGCGCGGCCTATGTTGCCTGCGACGTCGCGCGCCCGCGGGCGCGCGCTCGGGACAGGGTAGCTGACGAACGTGCTGAGCCGACTTGCCGGGCTGCGTCTCGGCCCCGCGATTCTGACAGGGATGGGCGTCGTTCTGGCGCTCGCCTCGCTGGTCAGCCTTGCGCTGATTGCGCCGATCTACCGGCACGAGCTGGCGATCGAACGGCAGGCCGTGTCCTCGCGCCTCGGCGCATTCCTGCAGATCACCCTCGAAAACGCGATGCTCAAACGCGACATCGAGGGCCTGCGCGAAATCGTCGGCCGGCTCGGTTCGGTCGAGGATGTCGCCGGCGTGTCGATCCTCAGCCCCGAACTCGAGGTGCGCTTCAGCTCGCAGCCCGAACTCGTGGGCCGGCGGCATTCCTCGCTCGCCGAGCTCTGCCCCGGCTGCGGCCTGTCCGCCGACCGGCCCGGCGTCGGCTCGGTCTTCGTGGCGTCCGAGGCGCGCGACGTGCTGCGCGCCGTCAATGCGGTCGGCAATCGCGAGCCCTGCCAGACCTGCCACGGCCAGATCGCGGCGCATCCGGTGAACGGCTTCCTCGTCGTCGATTACGACGCCCAGACGCTGAAATCGCGCGCCGCCCGCACGACGGCGCTGCTCGTCGGCGTCGGCCTGCTGGTCACCTCGCTCGCGCTCGCCGCTGTCTGGGGGCTGCTGCGGCGCCTCGTGCTCAGGCCTGTCGAGCATTTGACGGGCGTGAGCCGCGCTCTGGCGCGCGGCGACCTCGGCGCGCGGGCGCGCCTGACGTTCGCCTCCGGCGCCAGCGAGATCGCCGCGCTGGGCTCCGCCTTCGACGACATGGCCGACCGCGTGGACGGCATGATCGGCGATCTGCGCGAACGCGATCACTTCCTTCAGGGCGTGATGGACGCCATTCCCGACGGCATCCGGGTCATCACCGAGAACTACGAAGTGGTCGCCGCCAACAAGGAGTTCCTGCGCCAGAGCGGCCTGACGTTTCAGGAGGCGCTGTCGCGCTCCTGCTACGCCTCGAGCCACGGGCGCGCCGAGCCGTGCGTGGCGACGCTCGTCGTCTGCCCTCTGGTGGCGCTCGAAGGACGCGGCGAGCCGGTGAAGTGCATGCATGCGCATGTGCGCCGCGGCGAGGAGGGCGAGTTCGCCGTCGAACTGGTCGCCGCGCCGTTGACGATCGAGACGCGCGACGGGCCGCGCCGCTTCGTCGTCGAGGCCATTCGCGACCTGTCGCAGGGGCTCCAGGTCTCGCAGGAGCAGCGGCTGTCGGAGATCGGCCAGCTCGCCACCGGCATCGCCCACGAAATCCACAATCCGCTGGCCTCGATCCGCTTCGGCCTCAGCGCCCTCGCCCAGAGCGTGGAGGCGCAGCCCAACGCCGACGAGGCGCGCTCCTACGTCAAGCTCGTCGCCAACGAGATCGAGCGGTGCATCGAGGTGACGGGGCGGCTGATGCGGCTCAGCCAGTCGACCGGCGACCGCGGCACGCTGATCGAGGTCGGCCATGTCGCCCGCGACGTCGCCTCGCTCCTCAACTACGAAGCGCTGACGCGGCAGGTTGATCTTGTCATCCGCGGATTCGAGGATGCCCGCCTCATCGCCAACGAGGGCGAAATCGGCATGGTGCTGCTCAATCTCATCCAGAACGCGTTCCACGCGACGCAGGCGCTCGGCGTCATCTCGGTCAGCGGCCGGGCGACGGAGGACCGCGAGGTGGTGATCGAAATCGCCGACAGCGGCGGCGGCATCGCGCCGGACGACCTGAAGAAGATCTTCCAGCCGTTCTGGAGCCGGCGCGCCGACCAGACCGTCGGCAGCGGTCTCGGCCTGCCGATCTGCAAGGCGCTGATCGAGAAATGGGGCGGCTCGATCTCGGTGAAGAGCCGGATCGGCGTCGGCACGACGTTCCAGATCATCTTCCCCCACGCCGACAAGACGATTGACGCCGCATGACGACGACGCCGCGCAAGAGCAAGGGGAAGGTGCTCGTCATCGACGACGACGGCACGCTGAACCGCTTCATCTCGTCCCACCTGAAAGCCTCCGGCTACGAGGTCGTCAGCGCGCAGCGCTGGAGCGACGTCGAGGCGCTGCTGACCGGTTTCGAGCCGGATCTGGCCATCCTCGACCTGAAACTGCCGGACGCCGACGGCCTCGCCAAGCTGCCGGCGCTGTCCGAACTGTGCCCGGTGATCGTGCTGACGGCGTTCGGAACGATCGACCATGCGGTGCAGGCGATCAAGCGCGGCGCGTCCGACTTCCTGACCAAGCCCGTCAATCCGGACGCGCTCGATCTCGCCATCCAGCGCGGCCTGTCGGCCAGCTCGATGCGCCGCGAGTATGAATATTACAAGCGCCAGGCGGTCTCATCGGTCGACAAGACGCTGATCGGCCGGTCGGTCGCGATGGCGAAACTGCGCAAGATGATCGAGGTGGTGGGGCCGAGCGAGACGACGGTTCTCATCCTCGGCGAGTCCGGCGTCGGCAAGGAGCTCGTGGCCGCCGGCGTGCATCAGGCGAGCGCGCGCGCGGCTTCGGCCTTCGTCGCGATCGACTGCGCGACGCTGCAACAGAATCTGTTCGAGTCCGAACTGTTCGGCCATGAGCGCGGCGCGTTCACGGGCGCCGACCGCCGCAAGGAGGGCCTCATCGAGGTCGGCGCCGGCGGCACCGTCTTCCTCGACGAGATCGGCGAGATGTCGGGCGCGTTGCAGGCCAAGCTCCTGCGCGTGCTGGAGACGGGCCGCTACCGTCGCCTCGGCGGCACCAAGGATCTCGTCTCGAACGTGCGCTTCGTGGCGGCGACCAATCGCGATCTCGAGGCGATGTGCCGACGCGGCGAGTTCCGGCAGGACCTGTACTATCGTCTCTCGGCCTTCGTGCTGATCGTGCCGCCGCTGCGCGACCGGCTCGACGACGTGCCGCTGCTGGCCGAGCATTTTCTGACGACGCGCGACTTCGCGCGCCACGCCCACAAGCGCTGGGCGCCGGCGGCGCTCGACGCGCTGATCCGCTACACTTGGCCGGGAAACGTGCGCGAGCTGCGCAACGTCGTCGAGCGGGCCGCGCTCGTCTCGGCCGGGCAGGACGAGATTCGCATCGCCCATGTCGGCGATCTGCGCAGCGAGATGCCGACCCGGCGGGATTACAGCTTCTCGTTCGATCACGCGCCGACGCTGGATGAGATCTCCGAGATCTATCTCGACCGGCTGCTCTCCGAAAAAGGCCGCAGCCGCGGCGACATCGCGCGCACGCTCGGCATCAGCGAGCGCAACCTCTACCGCATGATCAATGCGCGCAAGAACATCTGACGCGCGTCAGGGAGCAACGTGATGTCCGTGCCGATCGGAATCGTCGTCGCGTCGGACCGGGCGAGCGGCGGCGTCTACGAGGATCGCGGCGGACCCGCGATCGAAGCCTATCTCGGGCGCGTGCTGACGACGCCGTGGGCGCCGCTGACGCGCGTGATCCCCGACGATCGCGCCATCGTCGCGGCGACGATCGTCGCGCTCGCCGATGTCGAGAATTGTCCGCTGATCCTGACGACGGGCGGCACGGGCCCCTCGCCGCGCGACGTGACGCCCGAGGCGACGGAAGAGGCGTGCGAACGGATGATGCCGGGCTTCGGCGAGGCGATGCGGCTCGCCAGCCTCAAGGAGGTGCCGACGGCCATCCTGTCGCGGCAGACGGCGGGCCTGCGCGGACGCAGCCTCGTCATCAACCTGCCGGGCAAGCCGTCCGCGATCGCGACCTGTCTCGACGCGGTGTTCGCGGCCGTGCCCTACTGCATCGACCTGATCGGCGGGGCGCGTCTCGACACGGACCCGTCGGTGTGCGTCGCCTTCCGTCCGAAAGCGTAGCCTCAGAACGCCGCGCCGGGCGCGACGCCGAGACGCTTCAGGATCATCGCCAGCGGGCAGAAGCCGGTGAAGGCGGCCTGAAACATGTTGAGGCCGACGAAGGCGGTCAGGATCAGCCAATAGGGGCTGACGGCGTAGGCAAGCGCGACGCTGGCGAGAATCATCGCGCCGGCGAAGGCCATCACGAAACGGTCGATGGTCATGCTGCTGTTTCTCCTTGCGGCGCGGCGGCGGGTTCGCCGCACGCGGCTTTGCAATAAGCGTCGTAGAGCAGGCCGATCAGGCGCGCGGCGTTCGGATCGGCCAGCGTGTAGTAGATGGTCTGGGACTGGCGGCGCGTGGCGACGATCTTCTCGTCGCGCAGGCGCGAGAGGTGCTGCGAGAGCGCCGACTGGCCGAGCCCCAGCGTCTGCTGAAGCTGCGTCACCGATCGCTCGCCCTTGTGCAATTCGCACAGGACCATCAGGCGATGACGGTTCGCCATCGCCTTGAGAAAGGCTTCCGCCTCGGCGGCGCGGGGCGCGAGATCCTGCAAATTCATGCTTGATAAAATATATATTACTAATATATGTGTCAAGCTTGTCGCCGGCGTCGCCGCCGGTTCCGCTTCCGAGGGCGAAATATGCGCGGTATCATGGCGTTAGCGGCATTTCTGACGGCCGGAGCGGCGACCGCCGGCGAGGTCACGGTGGCCCCGCGCGAGATCGAGGATCTGAAGGCGGTCGTGGCGACGGTGGAGCCGGTGCGCCAGCTCGTCGCCCGCGCGCGCATCGGCGGCACGATCGCGCGGATGAAGGTGAAGGAGGGCGACGTCGTCGCCGCCGGCGCGGAGATCGCGACGGTCGCCGATCAGAAGCTCGTGTTGCAGAGGCAAGCGCTCGGCCAGCGCATCCGCTCGCAGCAGGCGGCGCGCGATCAGGCCAAGACCGATTTCGACCGCGTGCAGGAATTGCAGCGTCGCGGCGTCTCGGCGCAGGCGCAGCTCGATCAGGCGCGCACCAATCTCGACATCGCCGAGCGCACGCTGGCCGCCTTGCAGGCCGACCAGAAGGTGATCGAGCAGCAGACCGCGGAGGGCGCGGTGCTCGCGCCCGCCGCCGGCCGCGTGCTCACGGCGCCCGCCTCCGAAGGGCGCGTCGTGATGCCGGGCGAGACCATCGCGACGATGGCGGAGGACCAGTTCATCCTGCGCCTCTCGCTGCCCGAGCGGCATGCGCAGTTCATGCGCGCCGGCGACACCGTGCGCATCGCCGCGCGCGGGCGCGGCGCGGACGCCGCCGAGACGTTGCGCGATGGCCGCGTGCGGCTGGTCTATCCCGAGATTCAGGGCGGCCGCGTCGTCGCCGACGTAGAGGTCGACGGGCTCGGCAATTATTTCGTCGGCGAACGCACGCGCGTCTATGTGCCGACGGGCAAGCGCAGCGCCATCGTCGTGCCCGCCGATGCAGTCTACCGCCGCGCCGGCGCCAATTTCGTGCGGCTGAAGGGCGGCGCGGAAATCGTGGTGCAGCCAGGCGAGGCGCAGGCGGACGGCGTCGAGATCCTGTCCGGCCTCAAGGCCGGCGACGTGGTGACGCGGCCATGACGCTCGGCCTGTCGGGCGTTCTGACGCGCGCCTTCATCCGCTCGCCGCTGACGCCGCTGCTGCTGCTCGGTTCGCTGATCGTCGGCCTGCTGGCGCTGTGGGCGCTGCCGCGCGAGGAAGAGCCGCAGATCAGCGTGCCGATGGTCGACATCATGGTGTCGGCGAACGGCTACAAGGCGGCCGACGCGGTCGAGCTGGTGACGCGCCCGCTCGAGGATCTGGTCAAGGCGATCAACGGCGTCGAACACGTCTATTCGCAGACGATGGACGACCGCGTCGTCGTCACCGCGCGCTTCTATGTCGGCACCAATCAGGACAATGCGGTGCTGCGCGTGCACGACAAGATCCGCGCCAACATCGCCGGCCTGCCCAAGGGCATTCCCGAGCCGCTGATCGTCGGGCGCGGCATCGACGACGTCGCCATCGTCGACCTCACGCTGTCGCCGAAGGCGGGCGCCGATCGCTGGACCGGGAACGGCCTCTATCAGGTCGCCGAGGAGTTGCAGCACGAACTCGCCAAGGTCGACAATATCGGGGCGACCTATCTGGTCGGCGGCGCGGCCAACCAGATCCGCGTCGAGCCCGACCCCGAGCGCCTGTCGCTCTACGGCGTCACGCTGAGCCAGCTCATCGACAAGATCGCCAACGCCAACCGCTCCTTTCTGATCGGCGCGCTGCGCGCCAACGGCGCCAACGCGCCCGTGGTCGCCGGGCAGACGCTGAGCGGGGTTCCCGACATCGGGCTGCTGCTGCTGACGACGCGCGACGGCCGGCCCGTCTACATCAAGGACGTGGCGCAGGTGCGCGTCGGCGCGGCCGAGCCGGAGCGTCACGCCTGGACGATGACGAAGACGCCCGAGGGCGGGCTCGACAAGCGCCCCGCCGTCTCCATCGCCATCGCCAAGCGCAAGGGCGCCAATGCGGTGACCGTGGCGCATGACGTGATGCAGCGCCTCGAGACGACGCGCGGGCGCATCGTGCCGGCCGACATCGGCATCGAGGTCACGCGCGACTATGGCGAGACCGCGACCGAGAAGGCGGACGAACTGCTCTATCATCTCGGTCTGGCGACGGTCTCGATCATCTTCCTGATCCTGTTCGCCATCGGCTGGCGCGAGGCGGCGGTCGTCGCGGTGATCATTCCGACGACGATCCTGCTGACGCTGTTCGCCTCGTGGCTGATGGGCTACACGATCAACCGCGTCAGCCTGTTCGCGCTGATCTTCTCGATCGGCATTCTGGTCGACGACGCCATCGTCGTGGTCGAGAACATCGTCCGTCACTGGCAGATGCGCGGCGAGCGCGGCCTCGTCGAAACCGCTGTCGAGGCGGTGGCGGAGGTCGGCAATCCGACCATCGTGGCGACGCTCACCATCGTCGCCGCGCTGCTGCCGATGATGTTCGTCAGCGGGCTGATGGGCCCCTACATGAGCCCGATCCCAGCGAACGCCTCGATGGCGATGCTGTTCTCCTTCTTCGTCGCGGTGACGATCACGCCGTGGCTGCTCCTGAAGATCGCGCGCCGCCGTTTCGAGGCGCCGGGCGCGGCGCAGGACGCGCATGCGCATGAGTCGGGCGTGTTCGGCCGCGTCTACCTGTTCTTCGCGCGCCCGCTGCTGGCGCGGCGCGGGCGTTCCGGCTTGTTCCTGCTCGTCGTCGGCGTGATGACGCTCGCCTCGCTCGTCCTGTTCTACACCAAGGACGTGCGGGTGAAGCTGCTGCCCTTCGACAACAAGTCGGAGATTCAGGTCGTCGTCGATCTGCCGCGCGGCGCCTCGCTGGAGGACACCGACCGCGCGCTGACCGCGATGGCCGAGCGCCTCAAGGACATCCCAGAACTTGTCTCCGTGCAGGCGCATGTGGGCACGGCCGCGCCGTTCAACTTCAACGGCCTCGTGCGCCATTCCTATCTGCGCGAGAGCCCGGAGCTTGGCGATCTCGCCGTCAATCTGACGCCGAAGAACGACCGCAAGCGGGCGAGCCACGAGATCGCGCTCGACATCCGCAAGCGGTTGCAGGGCGTCGCCGCACCTCAGGGCACGGCCGTCAAGGTGGTGGAGGTGCCGCCCGGCCCGCCCGTGCTGTCGACGCTGCTGGCCGAGATCTACGGGCCCGACGCGCAGACCCGGCGCGCGGTCGCGACAAAGGTGCGCGAGGCTTTCAACAAGGTCGATTTCGTCGTCGACGTCGACGATTCCTTCGGCGCGCGCAACGAGCGTATCCGCTTCGCCATCGATCAGGAGGCGCTGGAGTATCACGGCGTCGAGGAGCGGGCGGTCTACGACACGCTGGGCGCCCTGCTCGGCGGCGTCCAGATCGGCTTCTCGCAACGCGGCGACGGCGTGAAGCCGATCGAGATCCGCGTCGCGCTGCCGAAATCCGCGATGACGCCGGGCGAGCGCATCCTGTCGACGCCGCTGCCGGCCGGCGGCACGCCGCGGCAGGGCGCAAATGTCGAGCTCGGCGATGTCGTGCGGCAGACGCGCGAACTCGCCTCCTATCCGATCTTCCGGCACAATGGCGTGTTCGCCGAGATGGTGACGGGCGAAGTCGCCGGCCGCTTCGAGGCGCCGATCTACGGCATGTTCGCGGTCGAGGACGCGATGAAGACGATCGACTGGGGGCCCGCGGGCGCGCCGACGATCAAGTATCACGGCCAGCCGCGCGACGACGCGAAGCCGACGCTGCTCTGGGACGGCGAGTGGGAAGTCACCTATGTGACCTTCCGCGACATGGGCGCGGCGTTCATGGTCGCGATCCTCGGCATCTATCTGCTCGTCGTCGCGCAGTTCGGCTCGTTCAAGCTGCCGCTCGTCATTCTGGTGCCGGTGCCGCTGACGCTGATCGGCATCATGCTCGGGCACTGGCTGCTCGGCGCCGCGTTCACCGCCACCTCGATGATCGGCTTCATCGCGCTCGCCGGCATCATCGTGCGCAACTCGATCCTGCTGGTCGATTTCATCCGCCATCTGCGCGAGCGCGGCCGCTCGCTGCGCGAGGCGCTGCTGGAGGCCGGCGCGATCCGCATCAAGCCGATCTTCCTGACCGCCGCGGCGGCGGTGATCGGCGCGGCGTTCATCCTGACCGACCCGATCTTCCAGGGGCTCGCAGTGTCGATGGTGTTCGGCCTGATCTCATCGACGGCGCTGACGCTGCTCGTCATCCCGGCGATCTATGTATGGCTGCGCGACGACGGCGTTCCGCTCGGCGGGGCGGGCGAGGCCGCGATTCCCGCGCATGGCGAGGCGGACGCCGAGACGGCGCCGTCGATCTGATTCAACTCTCGCAACAGGAGCTTCGCATGTCCTCTGTCTCGAATTGGCCGGAATGGACCAAGGGCCTCTCGGCCAATCTTCGCAATCTGCGCGGCGGCGCGCCGGAGGTGATGAAGGCCTTCACCGGCATCGCGCAGGCGGCGCTCGCGCCGAAGGCGCTCGACGTGAAGACGAAGGAGCTGATCGCGCTCGCCATTTCCGTCGCGGTGCGCTGCGACGATTGCATCGCGTTCCACGTCAAGGCCGCCGTCGATCACGGCGCGACGCGCGAGGAAGTGCTGGAGACGCTCGGCATGGCGATCTACATGGGCGCGGGCCCCTCGGCGATGTATGCGAGCCACGCGCTCGAGGCCTACACGCAGTTCGCCGCGCCGAAGGCGGAGTGAGCGCATGTTCGGCAATCTGATGTCGCGCTTTCTCGGCGGCGCCGGCGGCGGCGCGAGCGTCGATCACGCGGACATGCAGGATCTCGTGCGCGCGGGCGAGACGGCGATCGTCGACGTGCGCGAGCCTCACGAATTCGCCGCCGGGCGCATTCCGGGCGCGATCAATCTGCCGCTGTCGCAGTTCGATCCGGCGAAACTGCCGGAGGGCAAGGCGATCGTGTTCGTCTGCCTGTCCGGCGCGCGCTCGAACCATGCGATGGCGATCGCCGCGCGCGCGGGGCGGACGGATCTGCGCAACTATGTCGAGGGCATGTCCGGCTGGCGCGCCCGCGGCGGCCGCGTGGTGGCCTGAAAGCGAGCGAGGCGGCTGCCATCCCGGCCGGAGCGCAGCGGAGAGCGGGGACCCGGTTCTGCGACGTCAAGCGCGCCGCCCGGCGCCGGGTTCCTGCGCGCCCGCTGCGCTTGCGTCGGGACCGACAGCGAGGCGCGCCGGCTACTGCGCCGTCCAGCCGCCGTCCACCGGCAGCGACGCGCCGGTGATGCCGGCCGCCGCCTCCGAGCACAGGAACACGGCGACGTCGCCGATCCGCGCCGGCGGCAGCAGCGTCAGATTGGGCTGCTTCTCGCGCAGCAGGTCGCGGATGCCTGCCTCGCGATCGCCGCCACGCTCGGCGGCGCGCGCCTCGATCTGCGGGGCGATGATCGCCGTGTCGGTCCAGCCCGGACAGATGCAGTTGACGGTGATCCCGTCCGCCGCCGTCTCCAGCGCGACGCCCTTCGACAGGCCGACGAGTCCGTGCTTGGCGGCCAGATACGCCGCCTTGTTGACCGAGGCTACGAGCCCGTGCACCGAGGCGATGTTGACGATCCGCCCGTAGCGGCGCGCCCGCATGCCGGGCACGGCGGCCTTCATCGTGTGGAAGGCGGAGGAGAGGTTGATCGCCAGAATCGCGTTCCACTTGTCGACCGGAAACGTCTCCACCGGGCAGGTGTGCTGGATCCCGGCGTTGTTGACCAGAATGCCGAGCGGGGCGAGCGCGGCTTCGGCGCGGGCGACCAGGCCGCCGGCCTCCTTCTCGTCGGCAAGATCGGCGCGCACATAGACCGCGCGCACGCCATGGGCGCTCGCGATCTCGGCGGCGATCTTCGCGCCGGCGGCGTCGGGCTCGATCCCGTGCACGACGATGTTCGCGCCGGCCGCCGCCAGCCTGTCGGCGATGGCGCGGCCGATTCCCTGCGTGGCGCCGGTGACGAGGGCGGTGCGGTTCTTCAGCATCAATTCCCTCCTGCTGCGAGCCGCGCGTCGAGATCGCGCAGCTCGGTCTTCAGCACCTTGCCGTAATTGTTCTTCGGCAGGGATGCGACGAAACGATACGCCTTCGGCCGCTTGAAGCGGGCGATCGAGGCCAGGCACAGCGAATCGAGATCGGCCGGAGCCACCGTCGCGCCGGCGCGCGCGACGACGAAGGCGACGACGATCTCGCCCCATTCGGGATCGCGCCGGCCGATTATCGAAACCTCGGCGACGTCCGGATGCGTCAGCAGCGCCTCCTCGACCTCGCGCGGATAGATGTTCGATCCACCGGAGATGACGACGTCCTTCGACCGGTCCTTGAGCGTCAGAAATCCGTCGGCGTCGAGCGAGCCGACGTCGCCGGTGAACAGCCAGCCCGCGCGCAGCGTTTTCGCGGTCGCCTCCGGATCGCGCCAGTAGCCGGCCATCACCGCGTCGCCGCGCGTCATCACCTCGCCGATCTCGCCGGCAGGCAGAGCGCGGCCCCCGGCGTCGCCGACGCGCACCTCGCACAGCGATTGCGCGACGCCGACCGAGGCGATGCGCTCGGCCCAGCGCGGATGCGCCCGGTCGGCGAGAATGGCTCTGGACAACGCGGTGATCGTCATCGGGCTCTCGCCCTGGCCGTAGATCTGCACGAAGCGGTCGCCCATCGCGTCGAGGCCGCGGCGGATGTCCTCCACATACATCGGCCCGCCGCCATAGACGATCGTCTTGAAGCCCGACGGGTCGGCGCCGCGCGAGGCGACATGATCGACGAGACGCTTGACCATGGTCGGCGCGGCGAACATCGACAGGCGCCCGACGCTGCGCGACAGATCGACGAGTTCGGCCGGATCGAAACCGCCGGACTCGGGGACGACGTGGCGGGCGCCCTTCAGCACATGCGGGAAGTTGTAGAGGCCGGCGCCGTGCGAGATCGGCGCGGCGTAGACGATGGCGTCGCGCGGATCGACCTCGTCCACATCGGCGAGATAGCACAGCGTCATCGCGAACAGATTGCGATGGGTGATCATCACGCCTTTCGGCTTGCCCGTCGTGCCGGAGGTGTAGAAGAGCCAGGCGACGTCGTCCGGCCCGCGATGCAGCGGCTCGGCCAGCGCCTCGGTTTCGAGCAAGCGGCGCCAGCTTGCCGCGCCCGGCGTGATCACATGCGCGCAGTCCGGCGCTTGCGCCAGCAGCGGCGCGAGGCCGGCGGCGTGGCTGTCCGAGACGATCAGCGCCTGCGCGCCGGAGTTCTGCAGCGCGTAGAGAACCTCGCGCGGATGCAGCTTGGCGTTGACCGGCACGACCGCGAGTCCGGCGAACCAGGCGCCCCACAGCGCGATCAGATAGTCCGGCGCATTCTCCATGAAGATCGCGACGCGTTCGCCAGGGGCGAGGCGCAGCCGGTCGCGAAAGCCGGCGCCGAGTCGCGCCGCCGCCGCGGCGAAGCCGCGATAGTCGCAGAGCTGGCGCGCCCCGACATGCAGCGCCGGCGCGGTTCGGTGGACGCGCGCCGCGCGCTCGAGCAGATGGGCGAGATTCATGGGGCGTCGTCTTCTCCGCCCGGCGGATCCGGGCGCGCCGCCATATTGAACGTCGCCCGCGACCGCGCGCAACCGCGCCGCGCGCGGCATCGTGGCCGGCGCAGCGCCTGTCACCCCGGCCGGAGCGAAGCGGAGAGCCAGGACCCAGCCCGGCGGCATGGGGCGCCATGCCCGGCGGTCGGGCTCCCGCGCGCCCGCCGCGCGGGCGTCGGGAACGACAGCTGGCAGTGGCTCGGCCCTGCGCGCATTGTCAGGGCGCGGGCGCGCGCTACGATGCCGGCGGAAAAGCGGGAGCAGGGACCGGGATGAACGGCGCAGACGCGCTTTGCGCGACCTTGCTGGCGGGCGGCGTCGACGTGTGCTTCGCCAATCCCGGCACGTCGGAGATGCATTTCGTCGCCGCGCTCGACCGGCAGCCGCGCATGCGCTGCGTGCTCGGCCTGTTCGAGGGCGTCGTCACGGGCGCTGCGGACGGCTACGCCCGCATGGCCGACAAGCCGGCGGCGACGCTGCTGCATTGCGGGCCGGGCCTCGCCAACGGCCTCGCCAATCTCCACAACGCGCGGCGCGCGCGCTCGCCCGTGGTCAACATCGTCGGCGATCACGCGACCTGGCACCGCGCCTACGACGCGCCGCTGGCGAGCGACGTCGAGGCGCTGGCGCGGCCGATGTCGAACTGGGTCGGATCGGCCGAGACGGCGGACGCGGTGTCCGAGACCGCCTGCATGGCGATGGCGCAGGCGCAGGCCGCTCCCGGCCACATCGCCACGATGATCCTGCCAGCCGATGCGGCATGGGGCGAGGCGCGCGGCCCGCTGGCCCGGCCGCGACCGGCGGCGTTCCTGCCTGCGACAAGGTGGGAGGCGGTCAGCGCCGCCGCGCAGGCGATCCGGACGACCCGCGCGACCCTGCTGATGTCGGGCGGCGCGCTGCGCGGGCGGGCGCTCGAACATGCCGGGCGCATCGCCGCCGCCGCCGGCGCGCGGCTGCTGGCGCAGCAATCCAACGCGCGCATGGAGCGCGGCGCCGGGCGCGTGCCGATCGCCCGCGTGCCCTACCCTGTCGATCAGGCGCTCGCCTCGCTGGCGAGCGTCGAGACGCTGATCCTCGTCGGCGCCAAAGCCCCCGTCGCCTTCTTCGCCTATCCCGGCAAGCCGAGCGCGTTGACGCCGCCGCAGGCGCGCATCATCGAACTCGCCGCGCCGGGCGACGACATCGAGGGCGCGCTCGCCTGGCTCGCCGACGAGCTGGGGGCGGGCTCGGACGTCGAGCCGCGTCGCGCGCCGCGGCTCGTGGCGGAGCCGCCGACAGGGGCGTTGACGCCGGACGCCATCGCCGTCGCCATCGCCGCGCATATGCCGGAGCAGGCGATCGTCTGCGACGAGGCGGTGACCTCGGGGCGCGATTTCTTCAAGCATACGGCCGCCGCGGCGCCGCACGATTTCCTGCAACTCACCGGCGGCGCCATCGGCCTCGGCATTCCGATGGCGACGGGCGCGGCGGTCGCCTGCCCCGACCGCAAGGTGATCTCGCTGCAGGCGGACGGGAGCGCCCTCTACACCGTGCAGGCGCTTTGGACCCAGGCGCGCGAGAACCTCGACGTGACGACGGTGATCTTCGCCAACCGCGCCTATGCGATCCTGTATGGCGAATACGCGGCCGTGGGCGCAGCGGAGCCGGGCCGCAACGCGCGCCGGATGTTCGACCTCGCCGATCCCGCGCCGGGTTGGGTGAAGATCGCCGAAGGGTTCGGCGTGCCGGCGACGCGCGTCGCCACGGCCGAATCGTTCTCTCGCGTCTTCGCCGACGCGATGGCCTCGCGCGGGCCGCGGCTCATCGAGGCGGCGATCGCCTGACGGCGAAACGAAAAGGCCCCGCCGGAGCGGGGCCTCGGGAGCACGCCGGCGACGGCCGGATCAGAACTGGTTGCGCACGCCGAAGTTCAGCGCCCAGCCGTCGACCTTGCCGCCGAAGCGCAGATCGCCGCGCACGAAGCCGGTGAGCGAGGGCGTGGCCACCGGCAGAACCGTCACGCCCACGCTGACCTGACCGTAGGTGCCGACGCGATCCGTGCTGACCTGCACGGGCAGCGCGGGATTGAGCAGTTCGGCGCGGGTGCGGCCGGCGAATTCGTGCCAGACGCTGACCTGCACGGCCGGCGACAGATACACCTTCTCGGTGAACTGGGTGACCGTGCGCAGCGTCAGGCCGAGGCGACCGGTCGTGCTCTCGATCGGACGCCAGCCGACAGGACCGGCGGCGGTCTGGAACTTCCCGAGCTCGATCCGCGAATACATGATCGCGGCGGACGGCTCGAGGAAGAGGTTCTCGCCGATGGTGAAGCGATACTGCACGTTGGCGAGCGCGCTCCAGCCGTCGCCCTTGAACTTGCCGCCATAGCCGGCGGCCAGGATGCGCAGATCGGTCGGGGTGAGGCGCAGATTGTACTGGTCGCGCCGGATGAGAACGTCGAGCGCGAACGGGCCGTTCGAGAGCGCGCCGTAGACGCCGTAGAAGGGCTGCTGAACGTCGAGCTTGGCGAGCGGGGTCTTCGACTCGCCGTCGATGTAGCCGCCATGCACGCCGACATTGGCCGACCAGCCGGAGTTGTTAATGTTGTAGAGGCCGGCGTCGAGGCCAAGCTGGAACCCGATGAACGTCGCGCGCGCACGCGACTCGACGATACGGTCGACGCCGCCGACGCCGAGGCCGGGAATGAGGCTCGACGACTTGATGTTGAAGCGGCCGTCGCGATTGCGGCCCCAGGCGCCGATCGAGAACTTGTTGGGCGAATCGTCCTGCGGCTTGGAGATGAAGGCGCTCGCCGGTTCGGAGAAGGCCGTCGTGATCGACGACATCAGGCCGGACACCGTGCCCATCACCGAGCCGAGCGCGGCCGCATTGACGTCGCTACGCACGACCCAGTTGCCGGCCGCTGACTGGCCGAACCATTGCTGGACGATGCCGTCGTCGCGCACCATCTGCGCGCCGGCGATGCCGAAGGGCGAGGGATTGGCGGTCGGCACGACGGCGGCGGACGTGAAGGTCGCCGCGCCGGCGTTGGTCACGACAACCGCGTCGGCATGCACGCCCGCGCTGCTGAAGACGAAGCCGACGGTCGTGTTCGAGGCCGCGCCGCCGCCGAGATTGAGACGGTCGGCCGCGCCGGTGTCCAGCGCCACGTCGACGAGGAGCTGGCCGCCGCCCGTGTAGGCGCCGATGGCGTTGACGATGTTGGTCGCCCCGCCGCCGACCATGTTGACGACGCCGGTGTTGGTGAGCGCGCCGAGCGTCGCCGTGGCGCCGGCGGCGGTCACGTTGATCTGACCGGAATTGTTGGTCGCGCCGACGGCGCCGACCTGCGCGCCGGTCACGGTCATCACGCCGCTATTGATCAGGCTCGGCGCATTGATCGTTCCGCTGACGTTGAACACGCCGGAATTGTTGAGCGCGGCGGTCGCGGTCAGCGCGCCGGTCGAGGTCAGCGTCGCCGCATTGTTGATGTTGGCGGCGGACGTCGTTCCCAGATTGGTGAAGGTTCCGGCGTTGTTGGCGACCGTTCCGGTCGCCGTCAGCGTCGCGCCGGCGGCGACGCGCACCGCGTTGGCGAGCGCGCTCGTATTGGTGAGATTGACGAGGCCGCCGAAATTGGCGTTCACCAGCAGCGAGCCGCCGGCGATGTTGTTGAAGTTCGGCGTCGGGCCGGCATGCGGGCCCGTGCCGACGCCGGTCAGCGCGGCGGTGACGGTGAACAGCCCGGAGTTGCGGATTTCGGTCGCCGACACCTCGCCGGCTGCGTTCATCGTTCCGGCGTTGACGATGGCGCCGACGGCGTTGAGCTTGTTCGTCGTCGTCAGCGTCGCGCCGGCGGCGTTCGAGATGTTTCCGCCCGCCGTGGCGACGCCGCTGTTGAGGAAGGTTCCGCCCGTATTGGCGATGTTTCCGCCGGCCGTCACCTGCCCGGCGTTGGTGAAGGTTCCGGCCGCGTTGGTGACATTGCCGAGCGCGGCGAGCTGGCCGGCCGCCGCGACATTCACCGCATTGGCGCTCGTGCTCGTGTTGACGAAGTCTGTGAGCCCCGTGAAGGCGGCGTTGACGAGGAACTGCCCCGTTCCGGCGTTGCGCACCAGCGCGATGGGGCCGACATGCGGCCCCGTGCCGACGCCGGTCAGCGCGCCCGTGACCGTAAAGGTTCCGGTGTTGACGAGATTGGTCGCGGAGACCTCGCCAGCCGCATTCATCGTCCCGGCGTTAGAGATGTCGCCGGCCGCGTTCAGCTTGCCGGTCGTCGTCAGCGTCGCGCCGGCGGCGTTGCGGATGTCGCCGCCCGCCGTCGTCACGCCGGCGTTGGCGAAGGTTCCGGCGGAATTGGTCACGTCGCCGCCGGCGACGAGCTGGCCCGCCGCGGCGACGTTCACCGCATTGGCGGCGGCGCTCGTGTTGACGAAATCGGTAAGGCCCGCGAAGGCGGCGTTGACGCGGAACTGCCCCGTTCCCGCGTTGCGCACCAGCGCGATCGGGCCGACATGCGGGCCCGTGCCGACGCCCGTCAGCGCGCCGGTGACCGTGAAGGTTCCCGTGTTGACGAGATTGGTCGCGGAGACCTCGCCGGCCGCGCTCATCGTCCCGGCGTTGGCGATGTCGCCGGCCGCGTTCAGCTTGTTGGTCGTCGTCAGCGTCGCGCCGGCGGCGTTGCGGATGTCGCCGCCCGCCGTCGTCACGCCGGCGTTCGTGAAGGTTCCGGCCGCGTTGGTGACGTCGCCGCCGGCGACGAGCTGGCCGGCTGCGGCGACGTTCACCGCGCTCGCGCTCGTGCTGGTGTTGACGAAATCGGTGAGGCCCGTGAAGGCGGCGTTGATCTGCGTCTGGCCGACGCCGACATTGCGGACGAGATCGATGGGACCGACATGCGGCCCCGTGCCGACGCCGCTCAGCGCGCCGGTGACGGTGAAGGTTCCGGCGTTGACGACAAGCGGCGCGGACAGTTCGCCCTGCGCGTCGAGCGTGCCGCCGGCGGACACGTTGATGTCCGTCGCGTCGTTCATCTTGACGTTCGTGACCGCCGCGCCGGCGATGGTGATCGAGGCGCCGAAGCCCTCGATCGAGCCGTTGTTGACGAGCGTGCCGCCGCTGGCGACGTTGAGCGAGGCGACCTGCGCCAGACCGCCGCCATTGACGTCGAGCCGCGCGCCGGAGCGCACCGTCACGTCGGAATGCACGCCGCCGGACCCGACCAGCGATCCGGTTCCGCTGATGACGAGGCGACCGAAGGCGACGTCCGTCGCGCCGGTGTGGGTGTTGGCGCCCGACAGAGTCAGCGTCGTGGTCCCGACCTTCGTGAGGCCGAGCGCCTGACCGCCCGCGCCATCCTGAAGGCTGCCGGCGAATGTGCCGTTCGTGCCGTCGCTGCCCGCGCGCAGAGTCGCCGGCGCGCCGGAGGTCGTCACCACGGCGCCGGCGGTTCCACGCAGCGAGCCGACCGCCTGATTGGCGCCGCCGAGATCGACCGTGCCGCTGGCGTCGATGGACAGAGCGCTGAACACGCTGAAGGCGTTCGTCGCGCCCGCGACGAGACGGCCCGAGACGACACGCGTCGCGCCCGAATAGCTCGCCGGCGCGCTGATCGTCATCACGCCGTCGCCGGACTTGGTGAGCCCGCCCACGCCGCTGATGGCGCCGGCGACCGTGAAGGTCGCCGGCCCGACGGTCTGCACGACCGTGTTGGAATCGAGACGCAGCGCGCCGCCATTGGCGACGTCGGCCGTGATGTTGGACGTCTCGACGTTGATGCGCGCCGTCGTCGCCGACGACATGGCGATCGTTCCCTGCTGGAACGAGAAGCCGCCAGCAACGGCGTTCTTCAGCGACAGCAAGCCGACGGTGAAGGGCCCGCCGGCGAGATCGACGCCGGCGGACACGCCGGCCGTCGCATTGAAACGCGCCGACGCGTCGACGGCGTTCGGAACCGTCGCCGGGGTCCACTGGGCGGCGTCGCTCCAGGCGGCGCTTGGAACGTTGTTCCATGTCGATTGCGCGAGCGCGCGGTCGATCACCGCCGGCGAGAACGTAATCAGAGAGGCCAGCGCGCAGGACAGCGCGGTGTTGGCGAGCAATCGCGAGCGAGACGATGCGCGCGCGTCAGCCCCGAACGGCGTGCCAAGTCCATTCCAGTTCGCCTGCGCCATCCACACACCTGCTCGACTCAGCCGCTACGGCCGCGTGACATTTGGCGGCAAAGGCTAATTGCGCGCGCGCGGTTTGTCGTGCCGAGCGTGGCGACGATGCGGCGTAAGCGAGGCGACGTGTTTATGTAGACACACTTCACACTTTAGAGTGTGTTTGCGTATCACTCTATGATCGTCGTTCAAGATAGCACTGCTTGCGTCAACGCCGCGCATCGACGCGTCGCCCCGCGCTGTCACCGCCCCGCCGTCGCGTGCGGGATGACACGCCACGCGGCTGGACACACTGCGAAAACCCGCCACACTCGCGCAGAGGCCGCCGCGCGGGCGGGAGGAAGGCATATGTCCTGGTATAGCAAGGTCGTGTGGTCGGAAGGTTTGTTCATCCGGCCGCATCACTTCCAGCAGTCGGACCGCTACCACGAACATCTTCTCGCGCTGCGCACCCGTTACGCGACCCCGTATCCGTGGGGGTTCTCCGATCTCGAGATCGACCGCGACGTCACCCAGCAGTCGAAATTCGGGCTGCGCCGCGCCGCCGGCGTGATGCAGGACGGCACGCCCTTCGACTTGCCGGGCGACAGCCCGATGCCCGACCCCATCGACGTGCCGGAGACGGCGGCCGGCCAGATCGTCTGGCTCACCCTGCCGATGGCGGCGACCAATGCGCGCGAGGTCGACGACCGCGAGAGCGCCAGCCGCTTCTGCGTCGGCGCCGAGACGCTGATCGATTCGACCTCGGCCCTGCGCATCGAGGAGGAGATCGACCTCGCCCATCCGCGCATGCGCTTCGAGGTGCGCAAGACGCCGAAGCCCGGCTTCCACAACCTCGCCGTCGCGCGCATCGTCGAGGTGCGCGACAAGGCCATCGTCTTCGACGAGAAATTCGCCCCGCCGGTGCTGGTCTGCGCCGCCCATCCCGTCGTCAACGGCTGGCTCGACCGCGTCATCGGCTGGATCGACAACAAGCTCGACGAGCTCGCCCGCTACGCGGCCGACCCCACCGCCGGCGGCGGCTTGCAGAGCGTCGACTACTTCGTGTTGCAACTGCTCAACCGCAACATCACGGTGCTGAAGCACCTGCGCTTTTCCGGCTTCGTGCATCCCGAGCGACTCTACGAGACGCTGCTGGGGCTGGCCGGCGAGCTCGCGACCTTCGCCACGCAGGAGCGGCGCGCGCGCGACTATCCGGTGTTCGACCAGGACAATCTGGAGAACGTCTTCGCGCCGCTGATGCACGATCTGCAGGAATTCCTGTCGGCGCGGCTCGGCCGTCGCGCGATCCGGCTCGAACTCATCGAGCGCTCGCAGAACGCCTTCGTTTCGCCGATCCGCGACCGCAACCTGTTCCGCACCGCGACGCTGATCGTCGAAGTGGCGGCGCGCCGGCCGCTGACCGAGATCCAGCAGACGTTTCCGAATCTGTTCAAGATCGGCCCGAACACGAAGATGAACGAGATCGTTCACGCGCATCTGCCGGGCGTGGCGCTGGTGCATCTGCCGACGCCGCCGCCGCAGATCCGCGCGATCACCGATCACGTCTATTTCTATCTCGACCGCAAGTCGTCGCTCTGGCCGGAATTCTCGAGCGCGAGCTCGATCGGCCTGCACTTCTCGGGGGATTGGCCTGAGCTGCAGCTGGAGCTCTGGGCCGTGCTGGAAGATCGCCGATGAGCAACAAGGACGATCCGTTCGGCGCATTCGGAGACAATGGCGGGGAACGCACCGTCATTCGCCCGAACCCGGCCGGCCGCCGTCCGGCCATGCCGCCCGCCCCGCCCGGCGGCGCCCCGCGGCCGCAGGCGCCGCCCGGCTATCCGCCGCAGCCGGCCAACATGCCGCCGCCCGGCCCTTCCTATCAGCCGGTCGCGCCGAACTACGGCGCGCCGCCCTCGAACCCGAACGCGCAGCCCGGCGCGCCGGGCTCGGACGACTGGGTGCGCACGCAGGAGACCCCGCCTCAGTATCAGGGCCATGCGCCGCTGCCCGAGATCTCGTTCGACGAACTGGTCACGCCGCACGACAACCCGATCATGCGCGCGGCGGGTCCGCTGCTCATGCTGCTTGGCCGGTTGCGCGTGGCGCTGCTGCGCGCCTCCTTCGCCAAGCTGATGGGCGAGGTGGCGGACGCGGTGGAGTTCTTCGAGAAGGAGATCCGCTCGGCCGGAGTCGCCGAGGATCAGGCGAAGACCGCCAAATACATCCTGTGCGCGACCGCCGACGACATCGTCCAGAACATCCCGACCGAGGATCGCCACGTCTGGACGCAATATTCGATGCTCTCGCGCTTCTTCGGCGAGCGGCTCGGCGGCGAGCGGTTCTTCGAGATGCTCGACCGGGCGCAGATGGATCCGACGAACAGCTACCCCGTGCTCGAGCTGATGTACACGTCGCTGGCGCTGGGTTTTCAGGGCAAATATCGCCATTCGCCGTCCGGCGCTGTCGATCTGCAACGCATCCAGCGCAACCTCTACGAGATTCTGCGGCGCGTGCGGCCGCGCGTCGAACTCGACCTGTCGCCGAACTGGAAGGGACAGGCGCTCGCCGCCGCCGCAAGCCGCTACCGCGTGCCGATGTGGGTGGTGTTCGGCGTCGCCGGTCTTGGCCTGGCCGGCCTGTTCTTCGTGCTGCGCGCGCTGCTCGGCGGCAGCGCCGACGCGGCGACCGAGGCCGTGCGCACCATGCATTCGGGCGGCAAGATCGACATTCAGCGCCGCGTCTACCAGCCGCCGCCGCCTCCGCCGCCGCCCCCGCCCAACGTCATCACGCAATTGCAACGCATCCGCAACGCGCTCGCCGCCGAAATTCAGGCGGGCGAGGTCAACGCCGATCAGGACGCGACGAAGATCTACATCCGCGTCGGCGACAAGGTGCTGTTCCAGTCCGGTCAGGCGACGGTGATCGACCAGTTCAAGCCGATCGCGACGCGCATCGCCGAGGTGCTGAACAGGGAGCCGGGCGCGATCAACGTCGTCGGCCACACCGACAACATCAAGCTGAACCGCACCTCGCGCTTCAAGGACAATTTCGAACTGTCCGTCGAGCGCGCGAAGGCGGTGGCCGCAGTGATGAAGTCGAAGATCGCCGATCCCTCGCGCCTCGAAGTCTCGGGCAAGGCCGATCAGCAGCCCGTCGCCGACAATGCCACGCCGCAAGGCCGCGCGCTCAACCGGCGCGTCGACCTCACTCTCAACCGCACGGGCGACTGAGGCGAACGGGACGACGATGAAGGCCCTGAGCAAACAGATCTACCACATCGTTCTTTACGGCGTCGGGCTCGGCTCGGTCGCCGCGTTCGTCTATCTCGTCGGGCCGATGATCGTCATCGGCGGGCACCGGCCGCTCGACAATCCGATCCTGCGCGACGTCATCATCGCCATGCTCGTCGCAGCGATGGCGGGACTGAGCGGCTTCCAGTTCTGGAAGCGCAAGAAGGCGGGCGAGGCGCTGGCCGAAGGCGTCGTCGGCGAGAAGGAGCCGCAGACCGACGAGCCGGTGCTGAAAGACCGGATGAAGGACGCGCTGACGACGCTGAAGACAGCGTCCGAAGGCAAGGGCGATTTCCTTTACGATCTGCCGTGGTACGTCATCATCGGCCCGCCGGGCTCGGGCAAGACGACGGCGCTCGTCAATTCGGGGCTGAAATTTCCGCTCTCGCGCGGGGCGACGCCGGCGGCGGTCGCCGGCGTCGGCGGCACGCGCTACTGCGACTGGTGGTTCACCGAAGACGCGGTGCTGATCGACACGGCCGGGCGTTACACGACGCAGGATTCGGACGCCGCCGTCGACAAGAAGAGCTGGCTCTCCTTCCTCGACCTGTTGAAGAAGAACCGCCCGCGCCAGCCGATCAACGGCGTCATCGTCGCCATCTCGCTGCACGACATTCTGACCGCGGGACCGGCCGAACTCGACCTGCATTCGAGCGCGATCCGCGCGCGCCTCGTCGAGCTGCACGACCATCTCAAGGTCGATTTCCCGGTCTATGTGATGTTCACGAAGTCCGACCTCGTGGCGGGCTTCTCGGAGTTCTTCGGCGCGCTCGGCGAGAAGAGCCGCAAGCAGGTGTGGGGCGCGACGTTCCAGACCGCCGACAAGACGCGCAACATGGTCGGCGACGTTCCGGGCGAATTCGACCGGCTGATCGCACGGCTGAACGAACTCGTCACCGACCGGTTGCAGGAGGAGCCCGCGCCTTCGACGCGCGTCTCGCTCTACGGCTTTCCGGCGCAGATGGCCAAGCTGCGCAAGCCGGTGTTCAACTTCCTGAACCAGATTTTCGAGCCGACGCGCTATCACGCCAATGCGACGTTGCGCGGCTTCTATTTTACCTCCGGCACGCAGGAAGGCACGCCGATCGACCAACTGATCGGCGCGCTGTCGCGCACCTTCGGCGCGCAGGGCGTCGAGGGCGCGGGCTATTCGGGTCAGGGGCGCAGCTACTTCCTCACCGATCTCATCGGCAAGGTGATCATCGGCGAGGCGGCGTGGGTGTCGACGGACCGGGCGGCGCTGCGCCGCCAGCGCATCATCAAGGCCGCCGCCTACACGCTGCTGTTCCTCGTCTGCGCGGGCGCGAGCGCGGCGTGGTGGACGAGCTACACGAAGAACCGCGCGCTGATCGACAACACCATCGCGGCGGCGAACGACTATGTGCAGGCGGCCGGCCCCATCGCCAAGGAGACGGTGATCGCCGACCGCGACCTGACCAAGGTGCTGCCGCTGCTGCACAAGCTGCGCTTCATGCCGGTCGGCTACGGAACCCGAGAGGAGCCGACGCCGACGGCCGAGACCTTCGGCCTGTCGCAGCGCGACCGGCTGCGCTCGGTCTCCGAGGAGGCCTATCACATCGGCCTCGAACGCTTGCTGCGGCCGCGCCTGATCTACCGCCTCGAGGAGCAGTTCGAGCAGCGCCGCACCGATCCGAGCTTCCTCTACGAGGCGCTGAAGGTCTATCTCATGGTCGGCGGACAGCGGCCGCCGGATCGCGACCTCATCGTTTCCTGGATGCGTCGGGACTGGACCGACAATCTCTATCCCGGCGCAGCGAACGCGGACGGGCGCGCCGCGCTCGAGCAGCATCTCGAGGCGATGCTGAAGATGCAGGGCGGCGATCTGCTCGTCGGCGTCAACGGCGCGCTGGTGGAGGATGCGCAGACGACGCTGGCGCGCCTCTCCATCTCGCAACGCGCCTATGAACTCATGAAATCGCAGGCGCGCGCCGGCGGCGCGCCGGACTGGATTCCCGCGCGCGCCGGCGGGCAGGATTTCGGCCTCGTCTTCGACGTCGCGCAGGGAGACACGCTCGACAGCCTGCGCGTGCCGGGCTTCTACACTTATCTCGGCTTCCATCGCGATTTCATCGGCAAGCTGCCGGGCGTCGCCGAGCAGCTCAAGAGCGAGCAATGGGTGCTGGGCCAGGCGGGTCAGCAGCAGGCGGTCGCCGAACAATACGAGCGGCTGCCGAGCGATCTTCTGGCGCTCTACACGAAGGATTTCGTCGCCCTGTGGAATCAGGTTCTGGCGAAGCTCAGGATGAAGCGGCTCACCGCCGACAAGCCGAAATACGTCGCGCTCGCCTCGGTCGTCGCGGCGACCTCGCCCTTGAAGAAGGTGATCGAGTCGATCCGCGACGAGACGGCGCTGACGCGCGAGCGCGCCGATCTGAAGAAGCCGGAGGAAAAGGACAAGGAGAAGAAGGACGGCGCGCCCGCTCCCTCGCTGCTCGGGCAGACGCAGAGCGCGACGACGCCGGGCGCGGAGATCGAATCCGCCTTCAAGGCGTTCCATGTGCTGGTCGAGGGCGACGCCACGCGCCGGCCCATCGACGCGCTGGTGAGCAACCTCGCCGACATCTATCAAAGCCTGTTGATGGCGACGAACCCGCAGCAGCAGCAGCAGGCGAGCGCGCAGCTCAACACGCAGGTCGCCAGCCTGCGCTCGAACGCCAATCGCTTCCCGCAGCCTTTCTCCGACATGATGCTGGGCGCCGCCAACGAGCTCGACGGCGACCTCACCAACACACGGCGGATCGAGCTCAACCGCATCCTGTCGGAACAGGTGAGCGGGCCGTGCCAGACGATCATCAACAACCGCTTCCCGTTCTGGCAGAGCGACCGCGAGGTGCCGCTCGCCGAATTCGGCAAGCTGTTCGGCGTCGGCGGTTTGATGGACCAGTATTTCAAGACGAGTCTGGCGCCGCTGGTCGACACGTCGAAGCAGCATTGGATCTGGCGACAGGAGACGCCGCTCGGCCGCGCGCTCGCGCAGTCGACGACGCCATTGCAGGAGTTCCAGCGCGCGACCGAAATCCGCGAGACGTTCTTTGCGACCGGCGGCCAGGCGCCGTCGATGTCGCTGACCGTGCTGCCGCCCTCGCTGCCGATGGCGGTCGCCGCGCCCGCCGCGCCGCCGCCGGGCGGGCCGGCCTTCTCCTTCGGCGACCCGTCGCCGACGGCGCCGCTGCCGCAGGCGGCGAGCGTGCAATATCGGTTCGAGGTGAACGGCGCGCCGGTGGCGAGCCAGCAAGGGCCGGCGCAGCCGGCCGTCGTGCAATGGCCGGGCGCGGGCGGGCGCTCCGCCATCGTCGTCACCAACGAAACGGGGCGGCCCGCCGTGCTGGCGCGCGACGGGCAATGGTCGCTGTTCCGGCTCATTCAGGCCGGCAGCCCGGTGCTGCGCGGCGACCGGCTGATCGTCAGCTACGTCGTCGGCGGGCGCGAGCTCTCCTACACGATCACGGCGGGGACGGCGCGCAATCCGTTCACGCTGCGCGCGCTGCGCGAATTCCGCTGCCCGACAGGATTGTGAGCCGTGCCCTGCGCCCTGTTCGGAAAGATCCAGACCAAGCGGGACTTCATCGCCCCCGGCGTTCCGCGCGCCTTTCTCGACCGCTGGGAGCCGTGGATGCAGGCGGGGCTGGCGACGAGCCGGATGATGCTCGACCGCGCCTGGCAGGAGCGCTTCCTCACGGCGCCGATCTGGCGCTTCTGGCTCGGCGAGCGGATCTGCGGGCAGACCGTCGCCGGCGCCTTCATGCCCTCGCTCGACGCTGTGGGCCGGTACTATCCGCTCGCCGGCCTCGGCTTCGCCCCGGCGGGGAGCGCGACGCCGCCGCCCGACATCGACCCGCAGGAGGACTGGTTCGCGGCGCTCGAGGATTTTCTGCTGGCGACGCTCGATCCGGCGACCGACTGGGAGATGACGATGAGCGCGCTCGCCGCGCTGCCGGCGCCTGCGGCGGTGGCGCGGACGGCGCCCTCGGCCGCGATGACGCCGGCGGGCGCGAACGGGTTCATGGCGCCGATCGACGATGCTTCGCCCCGCGCGGTGTTCGAGGCGCTGGCGCGGGCGGACTGGTCGGCGGCGCATGCGGAGCGGTGCTGCCTGTGGACCGCCGGAGGGCCGGACTTCCGCCCTGTCGCAATCTCGACGCAGGGGCTGCCGGGGCCGGAGATGTTCGTGGGGTTGCTGACCGGGGATTTTCGCGCGGCCGGCGCCGCCGTCCCCGCCTGACCGGGTGAACCATGCGCGACGTTCACTCCTTCTTCGAAGCCGCCGCGGCGAGCGACGTCGGCCGCGTGCGCAAGGACAATGAGGATTCCTTCCTCGTGCGCACCGACCGCGGCTTGTGGGCGGTCGCCGACGGCATGGGCGGTCATTCCGGCGGCAAGCTCGCCTCCTCCATCGTGGTGGAGTCGCTGGCGCGCATGCCGGCGCCGCGCAATGTCGGCGATCTCGTCTCGGGCTGCGCCGCCCTTCTCGGCGAGGCGAACGACCGGATTTACACGCAGGCGCAGGCCAATGGCGGCACCATCGGCACCACCGTCGCCATTCTCGCCGCGCAGGACGGGCGCTTCGCCTGCATCTGGTCGGGCGACAGCCGCGTCTATCTCGTGCGCGACGGACGCATCCGGCAAATCTCGCGCGACCACACGGAGGCGCAGGAGCTGGTGGCGCAAGGCGTTCTGACCGCGGAGGAAGCGCGCCGCTGGCCGCGCCGCAACGTCATCACCCGCGCCATCGGCGTCGGCGACGACCCCGAGCTTGAACTGGAGCGCGGCGATCTGCAGGGCAACGACGCCTTCGTCCTGTGCTCGGACGGGCTGACGAACCATGTGGAGGACAGCGAGATCCTCGCCGCGGTGGCGGCGCATGCGCCCGAGCTGGCGAGCCGCGCGCTGATCGACATGACGCTGGCGCGCGGCGCGACCGACAATGTCACGGTCATCGTCGTGCGCTATCATCGCCGCGGCGGCACCTTCGCGGGCCACGCCGCGCCCGCCCCGTGGAGCTGAGAGGACCGGAGAGTTTGGAGCGAACGCAGATCAGGCCCCGCCGCGGCTATCTCGAGCCCGGCACGCAGCTGAGCGGGATCTACCAGATCGACGCGCCGCTGGCGGCCGGCGGCATGGGCGAGGTGTATCGCGGCCATTCCATCCAGACGGGCGATGCGGTCGCGATCAAGGTCATCAAGGCCGATTTCGCCGAGAACGAGTCGGCGCTCGAACTGTTCCGCAAGGAGGCGCGCGCGCTGCACAATCTGCAGCACGAGGCGATCGTCCGCTATTTCGTCTTCGCGGTGGATCGCGACCTGCAGCGGCCCTATCTGGCGATGGAGTATGTCGAGGGCCTGTCGCTCTCCGACATGGCGCGCGCCGGGCCGATGCCGATCGATCAGGCGCTGGCGCTGCGCCAGCGCATCGCGCTCGGCCTGCACGCGGCGCATGAGCGCGGCATCATCCATCGCGACGTCTCGCCCGACAACATCATCATGCCGCAGAACGACGTGCGGCAGGCCAAGATCATCGATTTCGGCATCGCCCGCTCGACGGCGCTTGGCGCCGGCACGATCATCGGCGGGGGCGTCGCCGGCAAATACTCCTACATGTCGCCGGAACAGGCCAATGGCGGCGAGGTCGGCGCCAAGTCGGACATCTACAGTTTCGGCCTCGTGCTCGCCGAGGCGCTGCGCGGCAAGCCGATCGACATGGGCGGCAGCCTCGGCGACGTGATCCGCAAACGCATGACGGTGCCGGACCTGTCCGACATCGACGCGCGCATCCGGCCGCTGCTGGAATCCATGCTGCAACCGGAGCCGGCGAACCGCCCGGACTCGATGCGCGCGGTGGCGGATTGGGCGCCGGGCGGACGGGCCGAAAAGGCGACCGCCGCGCCGCCGCCGCCGCAGGTCGTCGCCGCGCGCCGGCGCACCGGGCTCTACGCCATCCTCGGCGGCCTGCTGGTGCTGGCGGGCGGCGCCGCCGTCTATGTCGCCGCGACGATGTGGGCTTGGACGACGCCGCCGAAGCCGCCGGCGCCCGAGCCGCCCTCGCTCGCGCCGCCGAGCCTGTCGCCGGCCCCGCCTGCGTTGACGCCGCCCGAAGCGCCGCCCGGCAAGACCGAGCCGGCCACGCCGCCGGCCGGCGGCGTGGACGCGAACGCGGGCATGTCCGGCGGCATGGCTGGCGGCATGGGCGCTGGCGGCATGGGCGCTGGCGGCATGGGCGCTGGCATGGGCGCTGGCATGGGTTCGGGCGTGGGCGGCATGGCCTCGGGCGGCATGGCCTCGGGCGGCATGGCCTCAGGCGGCATGGCGGGAGGCGGCATGGCGGGGATGGGCGAGCCCGTCGCGCCGCCGCCCGCCCCTCCGGGCGGCCAGCAGACCGCCTCCACCGCCGGCGACGGGCCGCTGTTCAAGGCGCCGACGACCGATCTTGCGCCCGTGACGCAGCCCGAGCGCATCGAGCAGATGGGCAAGTATCTGCGCGATTTTCAGGGCGGCGACTGCTTCATCGCCCGGCCGCTGGCGCTGAGCGCGCAGGCGGCCGAGGTCGAGGGCATCGCCACCGACGCCGCGCCGCTCGAGAAGCTGAACGACGGTTTCCGCCAGCAATTCGGCTTCGAGCCGTCGATCGGCGCCTGGCTGATCGCGCCGGGGCAATGCGCCGTCACGACCTTCCTCGCCAAGGCGCGGATCGACCCGGCGATCGCCCCGCGCGTGGAACTCGGCGCGACGCAATTGCGCAGCGGGCAATACCTCACCGGCCTCGTCGAGGCGCCGAAGGAGCGCACCGTCGAGGTTCTCCAGATTTCCGACGACGGCGAGGCGCAGAACATCACCGCGCTGCTGCGCAACGCCGGCCCGCGTTCGTTCAACCTGCGCGTCGAGCGCGCCAGCGCGGGCTCCGGCGCCAAACCGCAGCTGATCGTCGCCATCGCCTCGCCGCAGCCGCTCGCCGCGCTGCGCACGGCGCGGCCCGTCGCCGCCGAGCGGCTGCTGGCCGCCGCGCTCGCCGAGATCGCGACGCGGGGCTATGCGGTCGGCGTCACCGTGCGGGCCTACAATCTCGACTGACCGCCGGTTCGCGCATGTGTGATTTGTCGGCACACACGTCGCTCGGCGCGGCGTGCGCGGGCGCACTTCCGGCCGCCTCGCGCGCGGATGTAAGATGGGTTCACGCAGCGTCCGAGGCGGGCGACCGCAAGGAGGAGTGATGGACAGGAGGGTGAGCGCAGAAGCGGCGGCGCGCCTGTCCGCATTGGCGTTCTGCTTGGCCGCGTGCCTGTTCGCAGTCGCGCCGGCCGCAGCGCAAGCGCCGGCGCTCAGTTGTTCGAGGCTCGTCGAACGTTTCAACGCGGCGATCGACGCGGGGCGCGAATTCGACGCGCACAAGGCCGCCGAGGAATCGCTGGCGAGCCCGGAATGCAGCGCCTTCCGCATGCCGATGCTGCGCCGGCTCTCCGCCTATCGCCTCAACGAGGCGCAGACGCTGATGGCGCGCGGCCGGCCTGTCGAGGAATACGAGAATTCGCTCGCCTCGGCCGAGTCCGCGCAGGTGCTGTGGCAGGCCTCGGCGACGCTCGCCGAAGTGCGCTTCGGCGCGCGGCGTTTCGCGGAGGCCGCGCAGGCCTACGACCGGGCCATCGAGATCGTGAAGAGCGAGACGCTGACGCCGAATTCGCCCTCGCCGGGCGAAATCCAGAGCCTGATGGACCGCGCCGCGCAGGCGCGGCTGCTCGCCGCCAACGAGGCGCCCGACAAAGGCAAGCAGCAATTCGTGCAGACCGCCGCCAACACGGCCGGCGGGCTCGGCGGCGTCTATTCGCCGCTGGTCCGCGGCATCGTTCCGCGCGCCGTGCCGACCTCGATCACCTTCGAATATCGCTCCGCCGACCTGACGCCCGTCGGCGAGCAGGCGGCGCGCGAACTCCTGCGCGCGATCATGGAGCAACGGCCGCCGAAGGTGCGCGTCGTCGGCCACACCGATCCGCGCGGCGGCGTCGAGTACAATCTCAAACTGTCGAAGGCGCGGGCCGAGACGGTGGCGCAGTTCCTGCGCGCCAACGGCGTGACGACGCCGATCGAGACCGAGGGCGTCGGCTCGGCCGAACCGATGAAGATCAACGGCAGCGCGGGCCTGTCGCAGGACGACCTCAACGCGCTGAACCGCCGCGTCGAATGGCGACGCGAATGAGGAGACTGGCGATGGCCGGCAATTCGATCGCGGCACGCTGGCGCGGCGCGCTCGTATCGCTTGCGGCGCTCGCTCTCGCCGCGACTTCCGCGACTGCCGCGCGCGCGGCGAACGAACCTGCCCTGACGCTCGCCGACGGCGGCGAGGTGCGCGCGCTCGTCATCGGCGTCAACGCGTATCGGACCTTGCCGCCTCTCGGCGGCGCCGTCGCCGACGCGCAGGACATCGCCGAGACGGTGCGCCGCCTCGGCGGGCGCGACGTGTCGCTGCTGACCGACGCGGCGGCCGACCGCGTCAGCATTCTGCGCGCGGCCGAAGACATGCGGCTGCGCGTCAAGAAGGGCGATCTCGTCGTGCTGTCGATCGCCGGGCACGGCTCGCTCGAGCCCGAGCGGGTGAAGGGCTCCGAGCCGGACGGTATGGAGGCGGTGTTCCTGCTGGCGGGCTTCGCCCCGTCCGGCCCGCAGACGCGCGAGCGCATCCTCGACAAGGAGTTCATCCACCTCATCCGCAGCTTCGAGGACAAGGGCGCGCGCGTGCTGTTCGTCGCCGACTCCTGCTCGGGCGGCGGGCTGGCGCGCTCGGTCGACGGGCGCTCGGGCGGCGTCACCTATCGCGCGGCGCCGACGTACAAGTTGACCAACGACGATCTGAAGCCGATTTCCACGACCGCCGACGCGCTGTCGACGGAACTCTCCTTCAAGCGCTCGCTGTTTCTTGCGGCGGTCGACAAGCAATCGAAATCGCCGGAGGTGAAGCCGCCGGGCGCCGACGCCTATCGCGGCGCGCTGAGCTACGCGCTGGCGCGCGCCTTCGAGGGCGCGGCGGACGCCGACGGCGACGAGGCGATCACGGTGCGCGAGCTGTTCGATTATGTGAAGCAGGTTTCGTATCAGATGTCGGACCAGCGCCAGAACATCGTCGCGCGCAGCGCGCCGATGGATACGGGCCGCGAAACCGTCGTGTCTCTGACGCGCGGCGTCACCGTGCTCAATCCGAAGACCGCGCCGGCCTCTCCAACGCCGACCTCGCCCGCGCCGACCGCGCCGCCGCAGCCGAACCTCTCCGCGCCCCCGCCCGCGACCCCGCAGGGCGGCGCGCCGTCCGGCATGGCGGCCGCGCCCGCCGCGCCGCCGGCCGGACAGGCGGCGACCCCGCCGATCCCCGCCCCGCCGATCTCGGGCCCGGCGCCGACCGTGAAGGCGGGGCCGAACATCCGCATCGCCTCGCTCGACGGGCAGGCGCAGCGCCTCAGCGGGTTGACGCCGATCGAACAGCCGTTCGACGTGGTGGCGCCGACGCAGCAGCCGGACGTGGTCTGGGACCCCAACACGCGCGACGTGATCTCCGCCGGCGACGTGATCGCCCGCAACATCGACCGGGCGGACCTGCCCGCCGTGGTCGACCGCATGGCCGCCGTGCGCGGCGTGAAGCAACTCGCCACGCAGGCGCCGCTGACGGTGCGGCTCGCCCCCGACAGCAAGGTGCACAATCGCGGCTCGCGCGTGCAGCTCACGGTCGACGATGTCGGCGGGCGCGCCTTCTATCTCGTCAACGTGGCCGGCGACGGCACGGTGCAGCTGCTCTATCCGGTCGGCTCCGACGCGCCCGTCTACGAGAAGCCGCAGTTCCGCATGGAGTTCTCTGCGCGCGAGCCGTTCGGCTCGGATCAGGTGGTCGCGCTCGCCGCGCCGCAGAAGCTCGCCGACCTCGATCAGGCGCTGAAGCGGCTCGACGGGCGGCGCAGCGCCGGGCAGCTCATCCGCGTGCTGACGCGCTATCTGCAACCGGGCGCGCGCATCGGCTCCGTCGCGCTCTACACCGCGCCATGAGGTTCGGCCTGAAACTCTGCGCCGCGCTGGTCCTCGCGCTTGCGTTGGCGGGCCCTGCGGCGGCGCAGGTGAAGATCACGCCGGCCGCGCCCGGCGCGACCTCCGCGCCCAACCCGGCCGGTCTCACCATCGAAATCCTGCCGGGGCCGGAAGTCGCCGTCGGCGGGCGCGTGTGGTTCCGCGTGTCGGCGAAAATGCAGGGCTATCTCGTGCTCGTCGACATCGACGCGACGGGCAAGCTGACGCAGATCTACCCCAATCTGCAATCGCTGCGGATGCCGCTCGGCTCCAGCGAGGAGTCGAACCGGCTTAAACCCGGCAAGCCGGTGACGATTCCCGACCCCGCCTCGCCGATCGCGAATTTCGAGTTCGTCGCCGAGGCGCCGGCCGGGCCCGGCATGGTGGTCGCGCTGATGAGCGACAAGCCGGTGCAACTGGTCGATCTGCCGGAGGTGCCGCGCGAGGCGCTCGGCACGCCGGCCGCGGCCGAGTTCGTCTACAAGGCCGCGCAAAGCCTGCGCATCGCGGCGGAAGAGAATTACCGCCTCGTCGATCCCAAATGGTCGCTCGCCGCGCAGTTCTACGCGATCAAGTGAGGCGCGGCCTCACGGCTTGCAACTGAGGCGCGGCCTCAGGGCTTGCAAGTGAGGCGCGGCCTCAGGGCTTGGCCGCCAGCGCCGCCCACGCCTTGTCGAACCCCTTCGACGAGAAGCTCATCTTCACCGCCGCGCCGCCGTTCGAGACCATGGTCGCGTCGATGTCGGCGCCGGCCGACATGTCCTTGACCAGTTTCTCGTCGACGACGACGACCGCCGTGCAGCGCGCCGGCTCGCAGGTGTCGAAGGGAATCTTGCGCGTCTGTCCGCCGATGGCGAGATCGACGCCCGGCTGGATGGCGACGCCCGTCGGCGTGCTGACGGCGGCGCGATAGACGTTCTTGTCGTCGCCGGCGACGACGATGGTCAGGATGACCTGCTGCGAGCCCTGCCGCACGACCTGCATCTGCGCCTGACAATTGCGGCGCGGCGCCGGCTCGCGGAAATCCTGACAGGTGACGGACCAGTTGTCGAAATTCAGAATCTCGGTGCGCCACGGCTTGGGGCCAGGCGCGGGCGCCGGCGCCTCGGCGGCCGCGGGCGGCGGTTGCTGCGCCGCGGGTTGCGGGGCTGCGGGCTGCGCCTGCGCGGCGGGGGCGCGCGCCGGCGCGGGCTTGCCGCCTTGCGCCTGCGCGAGGCCGCAACTGAGCGCAATCGCCGCGAACGTCGCCGCCGCCAGGTCCAGTGTTCGCATCCGGTTCCCTTCCGCCGTCGAATCAAGGGCGCCTACTTGCCGCCGAGCTCCCGGTCGGCTTCGTCGTAGGCCTGCGCGAAATATAGCATGAACGCGCCGAGCATGCCGTCGTCCTGTCGCAGCGCCTTCGCCTTCCAGCGCGCGACATAGGTCTCCCAGGCGCGCGCCTTGCGCGACGAGCCGCCGATCAGCGAGGCGAAGCCGCGCTCGGCCTCGAGGCCGTTCTCGATGGCGTCCGGCGCCATGTCTTCGATCAGCATCTGCAGGGCGCGCTGCATGGCGCGGAAGGTCACGAGCTGATGGCGCTTCAGATCGTCGAAGGCGGAGGCGAAGGCGCGTCCGGCGTCGAGATAGCTGCGCGTCGGCGGGCCGAACATGATGCGCAGCGCCTCGTCGGCGCTGGGCGAGAATTTCAGCGGATTGTTGTCGAGCGCCTGGATCGTCGTCTGGTTTGCCGAGCGAGCCATACGGCGCGCCTCCGAACGGGCGCTGAGCAGGCGCATCACATCCTCCGTGACGCCGCGCATCAGCGCGCCGAGTTGCTCGGCCAGCGCCTCGGGCGTCACCGCTCCGAGGCTGTGCTCGGGCAGGCCGGCGGCCTGCGCGAAGCGGCGGGTCGCCTGCGCGGCCTCGCCTGCCTCGCGGGCGGGCGCGGCGGGCGCGGCGGGCTGGGCGCGCGCCGGCGCCGGCGCGAACGCGGGCGCCGCGGCGTGGAACTCCTCCGGCGAAGCGACGACGCCGTGCTCGATGATGCGGGCCGGCGGCGCCGATGTGCGCGGCGGCTCGAAGGCGGGCTCCTCCTGCGGCGCGGGCTCGGCGACGCGAGGTGGCGGAGGCGGAGGTGGCGGGACGTGCGGCGGCGCCTCGAGTTCGCGCTGCGGCGCCTCGGGCGCGGCGGGCCATGCCGCCTCGGCGCGCGGCAGGGACGGCGGCGGCGGAGGCGGAACCTGCGGCTCGTCCGCGCCCCAGGCCGGGCGGCGCGGCTGCGGCACGGGCGGCGGAGGCTCGGGCGGCGGAGGCGGCGGGGGCGGCGGCGCCCAGGCCATGTCGTCGCCGCTCTCCTTCTCCCAGGCCGAGGGCGCGCGCAGCGGGCCCTGACGGGGCTGCGCGACCGGCTGCGGAACGTCCACCGCCCAATCGAGAAAATCGGCTCCTTGCGGGCGCTGCTGGGCGGCGCGCAGCTCGCGCGGATCGATCGGCGGCGGCGCGGATTCGCCGAGGCTCCACAGATCGGCGTCGCCGGTGGCGGGCTTCACGACGCGGGAGGGGCGGCTCTCGGCCTCGTCGCCGTCCACCGCGACGGCGACGATGTAGTGGCCAATGACGAGGCGGTCGCCGTTGCGCAGGCGGTGCGGCTCGCTCATCCGCCGGTCGGAGCCGTTGAGAAAGGTGCCGTTGGTCGACACGTCGTGCAGCCAGTAGCCGCCGTCGCGCCAGCGCACCTCGCAATGCTTGCCGGAGATGTAACGGCTGGCGTCCGGCAGCGTCCAGTCGAGATGGGACTCGCGCCCGATGTCGATGCCGCGCTGGCCGCGCACGGTGACGCTCAACGGCCCGCCGTCCGGCAGGCTGGTCTCGTTCTCGATGGTCAGCGTGAGCGGCATGCGCACGGCCCTCTGCACGGCCTTCTGGAGGACACGCCTGTGGCGGACGGACGCGCGCGACCAAGGCTCCGGACGCGCGCGGCGGCGCCAGAATGGCGCGCGGGGCGGCGCTCGCGCAAGCGTCTCACGCCTCGTCCGCGCCCGTCTCCAGCGCATGCAGCGCCTGATCGAGGCATTGCCGCAGGAAGGTCTGCGCCTCCTCGCCCTCGAAGGTCGTCTCGGCCAGCACGAGGGCGACGCGCGCCGACTCGGCCGTCAGATGCGCCGGCACGCGGATCGGCCCCTCATGCGTCACGGCGAGATTGCCGCTGGTGAAACCGGCCGCATAGGCCGCCCAGGTGGTGGGCCTGAGCTGATCGCTCGCCTGCCCCCAGCGATGGGCGATGTCGCGCGCCGCCTCGCCGGGACGGGCGACCCACGCCTCGGCGGCCAGGATCGCCTGATCGTCGGGCGGCACCAGCTCGGGTTTGGAGCGCAGGCAGCGGCAGGTCCAGTGCACCGCCTCGCGGCGGCGCAGGATGTAGGCGCAGATCGCCACCGCGTCGCGCAGCTTGCCGGCGGCGGCGAGCTTGCGGACGAAGTCGATCGGCTCGTCGTCGTTCGGCATGACGCGCGCCGCCTGGCGCAGCGTCGGAAACTCGTCGAACAAGGCCCGCGTGGTCGAGAAGCGCGTCTTCATGGCGGCGCCTCGCGCATCGGGACTGTGAGGTCATGGTTCATCATGGGTGCCCGTTGATCGTTCCGGCGGCGGTCAGCAACGGAATGTTCGTCGCGCCGACGCAATTGATGGTCGCGCCCATGATCGTCACCCCGGCGGGGCTGATGATCACGGATCCGCCACCCGCATTCAACGTAAGCACGGCGCCGCAATTGATCGTCAAAGCAGCGCCAACGTTCAGCGTCATCGCCGCGCCGACATTGCTCGTCTGGCTGGCGCCGATCGTCTCGCTGAGCGAGGCGCCGACGGTGAGCGAGTCCGAGGCGGTGATGCTGGTTGTGCGCGAGGCGCCGATCGTCAGCGTGTCGCTAATGCCGATGTTCGTCGTGCGCTTCATCCCGATCGTCAGCGACTGGTCCTGAGCGATGGTGATGTTCTGGTCGCCCGATGCGACGGTGAGCTTGTCGTCGCCCTTGACGATGGTCGTCTCGCGCGAGGGCTGGCCCTTCGGCGTCGGAAAGATCTCGCCGATGTTCCAGGTCTCCGAATTGCGGATCTTGACCTCGTGGTCCTTCTCGCCGTGCATCCGGATCTTCTCGGACATCTTCTTGTCCTCGAAGACGAACTCGTTGTAGCCGTTGTGACCCTTCGAGGAGTCGGACTTCATGCCGGTCATCGTCTTGTTGTCCGGCAGCGCATAGGGCACGCGGTTGTCGCCGTTGTAGACGCAGCCGGTGACGAGCGGCCGGTCGGGATCGCCCTCGAGAAACTCGACGACCACCTCCTGATCGATGCGCGGAATGACCTGCGCGCCCCAGCGGTTCGAGGCCCATGTCTGCGCGACGCGCAGGCGGCAGGACTTGTCGTTCTTCCTGTCCCAGTAGAAGCGCACGAGAATGCGGCCGTGCTCGTCGACGTCGATCTCCTCGCCGGCCTGACCGACGACGAGCGCCGTCTGCGGGCCGTAGACCAGCGGCTTGGGCGTGGCGATCGGAGCGCGATACTGCACGTCGGCGTCGAGAAACTCGTAAGCGCCGAAATAGCCCTCCTGCCCGCGCCCGGCGCCGGAGCGATAGAGCTGCGAGACGAAGGAGTGCGTCGCGCGGACGATGAGATACTCCTTGTTCTCGCCATCCGTCGGATGGCGCGCCAGCGTCGTCAGGCCGCCGGGAAACAGGCCGACGGCGTCGCCCTCGGCGTAGCGGCGGCGGTCGCGCGCGATATCGCCCTGCAACAGGATCTTGGCGTAGGTCTCGCCCTCGCCCTTGTTCTTGAACTTGCCGGGATAGTCGTAGATCTCGAGGCTCGGGCGCGAATTGCCGGGCGAGCCCTGCGCGGGGCTGCGCATGTCGGCGCCGGGGGTGAGATAGTTGTAGTCCTTCAGTTCGTACTTGCCGGAACGAAAGCGCCGCTCGCTCGTCCAGGTGTAGACGTGCGGCGTGTTGCGGCGCTGCGTCGATTGCGGAATGTGCTCGAGCGTGGCGAGGCCGGGCACGGTCTTGTGCGAGGACTTGGAGTCGGCGATGACCATCATCGCCTTGCCGCCGGAATGCTCGAAGAAATAATAGAGCCCGTGCTGCTCCATCAGGCGGCAGACGAAGGCGAAGTCGGTTTCGCGATACTGCACGCAGTATTCGAGCGTCGGCAGAGACGCCGTCGAGGCGACGCGGAAATCGTTGAAGCCGCGATCGCCGAACACCTGGCGGATGATCTGAAGCGCGTCCTTCTCGTGGAAGATGCGGCAATCGCTGACGCGCGTCAGCAGCCACAGCCAGGGGCGCAGAACGATGCGGTAGGCGTAATAATCCTGCACCTCGCCGATCCACTGCGCCTCGACCATGACGCCCGTGAACTCGCGCGAGGGGCCGAACTCGGTGGCGAACTTCACCGTGCAGTCCTGGCCGAGCACGGAATCGAAGGAGACGTTGGCGTCCTCGCTGACGGCCTCGATTCGGAACTCGAACAGTTCGCTCAAGCCCTCGCTCGCCTCGAAGCGGCTGAGCGCCAGCTTGTCGGGGCCGAGCGGCGTCGAGAACTCGGCGACGCGCTTGTCCTGTTTGATCTTGCCGGCCATGCAGCCCTCGATCTCTTGTCCCGGCGCGTCGCGCGGACGCGCCCCGCCGTCTCCTTGACCCTGCCCAGAGCGCTGGGCATAGTCGTCCGGTCGTCTGCAGCGTGCAACCTCGGCGACGCCAATGTTGTGCGTTTGCGCACCGTTCGTGTTAAGCGCCCGCACGCAAGACGCCGCGGCCCGGCGAGGAATGGTGCGCGCGCATGACGGAATTGACGGACGCCGAACTCGATCGCTCCGATCTCGTCGCCCCGCTCTCGGACGATGACCCTTGCGGGCCCGATCTCGATCTCGAGGGCGATCCGGACTTCATGAACTACATGGCGCGCGCCGAGGGGCTGCTGCCCGCGCGCTTCTTCGAGTTCGACCGGTCGAGCCTCGACCTGCCGGCCGAGATCGCCGCCGCCGGCGGCCTGATCGCGCGCACGCGCGACGTGCGGCTCCTCTCCATGCTGGCGAAGTTCGCGGTGCTGAACCGCGATCTGAAAGGCTTCGCGCGCCACGTCGCCGCCATCGCCGACCTGCTCGAGACGCGCTGGGAGACGGTCAACCCGCGCGATTTCGACGGCGACTGGTCGCTGCGGCTCGGCGCGCCGCAATCGCTCGACGATCCTGCGCCCTCGGTGTTGCCGCTCCAGCATGTGCCGCTGGTGCGGCACGGACGCATCGGGCCGATCAGCTTTCGCGCCCAGCTCGTCGCGGCCGGCGATATCATGCCGCGCGAAGGCGAGGAGCATCCCGACGCCGGCTCGATCGACCGCGCGATGGGCGAGGTCGAGATCGACGCGCTGGCGGCGGCGCGGGATCTGGTCGGTGTTATCGCGACTTCACTGACGCGCATCCGCGACGTCGCGGTCGACCGGGCAGGCTACGAGCAGGCCCCGAAATTCGAGCGCCTCGGCCCGCTGGTCGACAACATGCTCGCCTGGCTGGACGGGCATGTCGCCGCGCGCGACCCCTCGCGGGCGACACAGGCTGCGGCGCCGGCGGCGGACGGCGAGACTGCGGGCGAGCCGGCCGCCGCGCCGGGCGAGATCGCCGGGGCGAGCGACGTCTCGGCCGCGCTGGCGGCGATCGAATCCTATTTCGTGGCGAGCGAGCCCTCCAATCCGGCGCTGCTGCTGATCCGGCAGGCGGGGCAACTGGTCGGCAAGTCGTTCATCGACGCGATGCGCATCCTGGCGCCTGGCTTCGTCGATCAGGCGGCCATCAACATCGGGCGGGCGGACACCTTCGCGCTGCCGCTGGAGCGGCTTTCGGAGTTCGCCTCGGTCGAGGGCTCGCAAGAATGGGGCGGCGGCGAGGCCCCTCGCTTCGATGTGCGCAATCGCACAGAGGCGATCGCGACCATTGCCGCGGTGATCGCCTTCTACGGGCGCGTCGAGCCGTCGAGCCCAATTCCGTTTCTCCTTGAAAGAGCGCGTTCTCTTGCGGGTCGAGACTTCATTTCGATCCTCAAGGATCTGCTTCCGGAGAACACGCTGAGGAACCCGAACAGCCATCTGTGAAGTCGCCGCACGCAATTGACGACATTGGGAAACGGCTCGACACTCCAGCCGTCCGTGTCCGGATCTGGCGGGCAATCCGGCGATCATACCGCGATCGGCGATCACACCGCGTTCGGCCAACTGGCGCGGTCAGGGTCGCGACCGCAGGCAAAGACTTGGAGTGGACCTCATGTCATCCGACAGTGGACAGAAATTCATCCGGCGTAACCGCGCGCCGCGCGTGCACATCGCCTACGACGATCCTTACGACGCCAACAAGAAGATCGAGCTTCCGTTCGTCATGGGCGTGCTGGCGGACCTGTCCGGCAACAATGCGGGCGTCGAAAAGAGCGACATGGCGGACCGCGGTTTCCTCGACATCGACATGGACAATTTCGACGCGCGGATGAAGTCCATCAATCCGGGCGTCACGTTCAACGTCGACAACAAGCTCGGCGAGGGCGGCGACAAGCTGTCCGTCGACCTGCGCTTCGAGAAGATGGCCGATTTCGAGCCCGCCGCGGTCGCCAAGCAGGTGCCGGCGCTCGCCAAGCTGCTCGAGGCGCGCCAGCAGCTCGCCAATCTCGCCCGCTACATGGACGGCAAGGTCGCGGCCGAAGACAAGCTGAAGAAGCTGCTCGCCGACCCGGCCCTGATGGCCGCGCTGCGCGACAAGCTGCCCGGCTCCAAGCCGGACGAGAACTGACACGAGCGAGAGGAGCCGACGCGACCATGGCCGACGCCCAGAAGACCCAGAAAGAAGCGCTCGTCGAAACGCGTGAAGCCGACGAGTTCGCCGACCTGCTGAAGCAGAGCTTCAAGCCGCGCACCGAACGCGCGGCCTCGGAAGTGGAGAGCGCCGTCGCCACGCTTGTGCAGCAGGCGCTGGCCGACGAAACCGTGATCAAGGAGGATGTGCTCGACACGATCGAGGCGATGATCGCCAAGCTCGACGAGAAGCTCTCCGCGCAGATGAACGAGATCCTGCACAACGAGACGTTCCAGCAGCTCGAAAGCTCCTGGCGCGGCCTCAACTATCTCGTCATGAACTCCGAAACCGACGCGATGCTGAAGATTCGCGTCATGAACGCCTCGAAGATGGAGCTCTATCGCAACCTGCGCCTGTTTCCCGGCGCGCGCTGGGACCAGAGCCCGCTGTTCAAGAAGCTCTACGAGCAGGAGTTCGGTCAGCTCGGCGGCCAGCCCTACGGGGCGCTGGTGGGCGACTACTACTTCTCGCATCAGCCGACCGACATCCAGCTCGTGCGCGACCTGTCGAAGATCGCCGCCGCGTCCCACTCGCCGTTCTTCGCGGCGGCCGATCCGACGCTGATGGGCATGGACAGCTGGACCGAGCTGATGAACCCGCGCGACATCAGCAAGGTGTTCGACACGCCCGAATATGCGGCGTGGAAGGGCCTGCGCGACGCGGTCGATTCGCGTTACGTCGGCCTGTGCATGCCGCGCGTTCTGGCGCGCGTGCCCTATGGCGCCAAGACCGAGCCGGTCGAGGAGTTCGCCTTCGAGGAGGACACCGACGGGCACAAGGGCGAGAAATACGCCTGGATGAACGCCGCCTATGCGATGGCCGTGAACGTCAACCGCGCCTTCAAGGAATATGGCTGGTGCACGCGCATCCGGGGCGTCAGCTCCGGCGGCGAGGTCGTCAACCTGCCGACCCACACCTTCCCGACCGACGACGGCGGCGTCGACCTGAAATGCCCGACGGAGATCGCGATCAGCGATCGCCGCGAGCACGAACTGGCGAAGGCGGGCCTCATTCCGCTGATCCACCGCAAGAACACCGACAAGGCGGCCTTCATCGGCGCGCAGTCGGTCTACAAGCCGAAAAAGTTCGACGGCAAGAACGGCGTCGAGGCGACGGCGGCGGACAATCTGTCCTCGCGCCTGCCCTACATGTTCGCGGTGTCGCGCTTTGCGCATTACCTGAAGTGCATGGTTCGCGACCAGATCGGCTCCTACAAGGAGAAGGAGCCGCTGCGGCTTTGGCTGCAGGAGTGGATCATGAACTATGTCGACGGCGATCCGCTCGGCTCGTCGGAAGAGACGAAGGCGCGCCTGCCGCTCGCCGACGCGAAGGTGGAAGTGTTCGAGGACGAGGAGAATCCGGGCTACTACAGCGCGCGTTTCTATCTGCGTCCGCATTATCAGCTGGAGGCTGTCGACATCGGCCTCAGCCTCGTCTCGCGGCTCCCGCAAAAACAGGCTTAGCGGGTGCGATTTGACACCTACGCGGCGTGATCCGCCGCGTAGCTTTATCAGCGTGAACGACGGCCTTTCCCCCGGCCGCGCACAGACGGGCGAAGGCCCCATCAAAGGAGCAGTTCATGTCTGGCGATATCTTCCTCAAGCTCAACGGCGTCGAAGGCGAGTCCAAGGACTCCAAGCATCCGAACGAGATCCAGCTCGAGACGGTGTCCTGGGGCGCCTCCAACGCGGCGTCCTTCAACTACGGCGGCGGCGGCGGCACCGGCAAGGTGACGATGCAGGACATCCACTTCACCAAGGTGATCGACAAGTCCTCGTCGAAGCTGTTCTTCCACTGCTGCTCGGGCAAGCACTTCCCCGATGCGACGCTGACTTTCCGCAAGGCGGGCGGCGAGCAGGAGGAATATTTCCAGGTGAAGCTGACGGACCTGATGGTCTCGAGCATCACGTGGTCGGACCACGCCGGCGGCGGATCGCTCGCGCAGGAGCAGGGCTCGCTGTCCTTCACGAAGATCGAGTTCGTCTACAAGATGCAGGGTCAGGACGGCAAGCTGCAGGGTCAGGTCCGCGCGGATTGGGACGTCAAGGCCAACAAGGGCGCCACCTGAACCCATGCGCGGCCACTGCGCGGGGGAGCGCGCTCTTCGCCTCCCGCGCCTCGTTCCCCCAGCCCTGCCCGGCCCACGCCGCGCGGGGCTGCGTTTCATGTGAGGCGCAATGCCGCCGTCGGTCCGCAACAAGCGTCTCAGCCCGCCCATCATGTATGCGTTTCGCACCGCGCATGAGGAGAAGGATTCGCGCAAGCGCGTCGACGTTCGCGACGACTCGGGCGACCGCGTCGTCGCCCCGCGCCGCGTCGCCGCGCGCGCGGCGATCAGCGAACACGGACTGCGCCGCCAGGTTCTGCGCGATCTCGAATCGTTGATGAACACCATCGCGCTCGAATCGACCGAGGAACTCGAGCAGTTTCCCGCCGTGCGCAAATCTATTCTCAATTTCGGCTGTCCCGACATTTCCAACCGGACGATCGACGAGGCGCGCCTGTCCGAGATTCGCGACGAGCTCGAGGCGGCGCTCATGACATTCGAGCCGAGGCTGGCCCGAAACACCATCGACGTGCGCCGCGACGACGCCATCGATTCGGCCGAGTTGCGCTTGCGCTACGTCGTGCGCGCCGATCTCATGTGCACGCCCGTCAACGTTCCGGTCGAGTTTTTCGCCGACGTGGAGTTCGACACCGGCTCGATCGTCGTCAGCCGACTCTAGGACTGCGCATGCACAGGGAATTTCTCGATCTCTACAACCGCGAGCTCCAGCTCCTCTACGAGCAGGCGCGCGAGTTCGCCGAGGAATATCCCGGCATCGCCGAGCGGCTCGGCGGCCTCGTCGGCGAACAGTCCGACCCGATGATCACCGGCCTGCTCGAGGGCTCCGCCTTCCTGGCCGCGCGCGTGCAACTGAAGATCAAACACGAATATCCCGAATTCACCTCGAACCTGATCGAGCAGCTTGTTCCGAACTATCTGGCGCCGACGCCGTCGGCTGCTGGCGCGCGTCGCGCCGACCTTCGGCGACGCGGCGCTGCGTGACGGACGCACGATTTCGCGCGGCGCCTATCTCGACGCGCGGCTGCGCGAGCGCGAGACGCAGATCGCCTGCCGGTTCCGGCTCGCGGCCGACATCACGATCTGGCCGTTCGAGATCGAGGCCGCCGAATATGTCGGCTCGCTCGGCGCGTTGCAGGCGTTGCGGATCGCGACGCCGCCGCGCGCCATGGCCGGCCTGAAGATCAGCCTGCTTCACCGCAGCACCGCGCGTCGCGAGGACGAGATCGGCGACGAGGAGGCGGCCAATCGCGCCGACGTGCATTTCGCCGGCTGCAGAACCGACCAGTTGACGGTGCATCTGGGCGGCGCCGAGGCGGACGCGGTCGCGCTCTACGAGCAGCTCTTCGGGCATTGCGTCGGCGTCTATCTGCGCTACCTCGATCCCTTTGGCGACGCCGTCGTGCTTCCCGCATCGCCCGACTGTCTCGAACAGATCGGCTTCGACGAGAACGAGGCGCTGTTCCCCAACGACGAGCGCATCTTCTCCGGCTTCGACCTCTTGCGCGAATATTTCATGTTCCCGCGGAAGTTTCTCGGCTTCCGCCTGAACGGTCTGCAGCGGTTGCTGGCGCGCGTGCCCGCGCGGCGGGTCGACATTGTCTTCGTCTTCGACGAGGTTCACGCGCGCCTGCCCGCTTTCGTGAAACGCGACGCCTTCGCGCTCTATGCGGCGCCGGCGATCAACCTGTTCGAGATGACGACGGACCGCATTCCGGTGCGAGCCAACCAGCACGAATTCCATATCGTGCCCGACCGCAGCCGGACGCTCGATTTCGAGGCGCATCGCATTCTCGACGTGCATGCGCATTATCGCGGCGGCGCGCACAAGACGCGCGTCGCGCCGCTCTATTCGGTCATGAATGGCGGGCGGCTGCGCGAGCCCGATCTTTGCTACACCGTCCGCCGCATGCCGCGCCGACGCACCACCAGCGAGAAGCGGGGCGGCGCCGCCTCGAACTACACCGGCACCGACATGTTCATCTCGCTGGTCGAACCGGCGACGGTCGATTCCGAAACCTCGGTCGCCGAGCTCAGCGTGCGCGCGCTGTGCTCGAACCGCCATCTGCCGGAGCATCTACCGATCGGTCAGGGCGGCGCCGATCTGCGCCTCGCCGACGACACGCAGCTCGACATCTATTGCATGTTCGGGCCGACGCCGCCGCGCGAGCCGATCGTCACGCAACTGCGCAGCCGCAGCGAATACGCCCACACCGGCGTCGTCGCCTGGCGGCTGATCAACATGCTGGCGCTGAACCATCTCGGCCTCGTCGAGCGCGGGGCCGGCCAGAACGCAGAGGCGATCCGCGAAGTTCTGTCGATGTTCGCCGACCTCACCGACAGCGCGACCGAGCGGCGCATCCGGGGCGTGCGCAACGTGTCGGCGACCACGGTGGTGCGGCGCGTGCGCCAGAAGAGCGGCGTCGGCGCGGCGCGCGGCTTCGAAATCGTGGTGACGCTCGACGAGAAGGCGTTCGAGGGAACGGGCGTCTTCCTGCTTGGGGCGGTGCTGGAGCGATTCTACCGGGAATACGCGGCGGTCAATCACTTCACGCAGACCGTCATCCGCAGCTCGGAGCGCGGCGAGGTGATGCGGTGGCCCGTGCGCACCGGCGCGCGGAGGGCGCTATGAGCCCGTGGATCGAGGCGATCGAGAAGGAGCCGTGGCGCTTCGACTTCTTCGCCACCTTGCGCCGGCTCGAGCGCAGCTTCCCGGACAAGCCGCGCATCGGCGACGCGGCGACGCGGCGCGACGAATATGTGCAGCTCGGCCAGGACCCCTATTTCGAGTTTCCGGCCTCGACGCTCGCCGACTTCCGCCGGCTCGCGCCGGATCGTTTCCGCATCCTGCAAAAATTCCTCGGCCTGCTCGGGCCGGAGGGCGCGTTGCCGCTGGCGACGACCGAAGAGGCCTACGCCTGGCTGCTCGCCCATGACGACGCGTTTCCGCGTTTTCTCGACATTCTGAACCATCGCTTTCTCGAACTGTTCTTCCGGGCATGGGCGGATGCGCGACCCATCGCGCAACACGACCGGCCGAGGCAGGATCGCTTCTGCGACTACATCGGCTCGACCATCGGCGTCGGCACGGCGATCTATCGCGAACTCGACACGATTCCCGACGCTGGCAAGATTTCCTTCGCCGGCCTCGTCGGGCCGAAGGCGAAAGGCGCGGCTCGGCTGCGGCGCCTGATCAGCGGCCTGCTCAACGTGCGATGCGAGATCGACGAGTTCGTCGGCGCCTGGCTGACGCTCGACCCGGCGGACCGCTCCAGCATCGGCGGCGCCTCGCGGCTCGGCGTCGACCTCATGGTCGGCGGGGCGTTCTACTCCATCGAGGACAAGATCCGCATCCGCCTCTTCGTCTCCGACATGGAGGAGTATCAGCGCTACCTGCCCGGCCAGTATCGCTGCGAGGAGCTGACCGATCTCGTGTTCTTCTATCTCGGCGACGAGATCGAGTGGGAAGTGGAGATCGCGATTCCGGCCGGCAAGGTGACGCCCGTGCGGCTCGGCGAGAGCGGACGGCTCGGCTGGACGAGCTGGGCCGCGCCGAACTGGTCCGACAGCGAGGCCTGGCGCTGCGACGCACGCTTCCATCCCGCCGAACGACGACGACAGAACCGGATCGCGAAGGCTTCCGAAACGGCCCCTCAACCGAACTCCCAACCGACGGTGACGCCATGACCGACATCAGTCTCGAAGCCGTAACCGGAAAACTGAACCGCGTCGGCTACGAAGCGTTCATCCAGGCGCTTCGGCAGGCCAAGACAGCCGGCAACCGCCACGTCGAGCTCGCGCATTGGCTCGCGCACATCCTGCCGCACGAGCGCAGCGACCTGACGCTGACGGTCGACCATTTCAAGCTGGATCGCGGGCGCCTCGCCGCCGACGTCAACGAGACGATCGAAGGCTTGCGCAAGCGCGAGACGGAAATGCCCGGCGTCTCCAACTCGATCGTCGATCTGCTCGACCGCGGCTGGCACTACGCCACGCTGTTCTTCGGCGAGACGCAGATCCGCACCGGGCACGTTCTGGTCGGCGCGCTGAAATCGACCGAGCTGAAGCGCGCCTTCACCTCGATCTCGCGCGAATTCGGCAAGATCAACGCCGACCAGCTCGCAGAGGAGCACCGCAAGATCTGGCAGAACTCCGACGAGGAGACGCTGCGGCCGATGGACGGCTCCGGCCTGCGCGCGGCCGGCACGCCCGGCGCGGAGGACGCAGCCGGGCCGAAAGGCACGACGCCGCTCGACCGTTTCTCGCAGGATCTGACGGCGAAGGCGCAATCCGGCGCGATGGACCCGGTGCTTGGGCGCGACGAGGAAATCCGCCAGATCATCGACGTGCTGATGCGCCGCCGCCAGAACAACCCGATCCTCACCGGCGAGGCAGGCGTCGGCAAGACGGCCGTCGTCGAGGGCTTCGCGCAGCGCATCGCCGCCGGCGAGGTGCCGCCGCCCCTGCGCGGCGTGCGCCTGTGCGCGCTCGACATCGGCCTGATGCAGGCCGGCGCCTCGATGAAGGGCGAGTTCGAGCAGCGGCTGCGCAGCGTCATCGACGAGGTGCAGAATTCGCCGACGCCGATCATCCTGTTCATCGACGAGGCGCACACGCTGATCGGCGCCGGCGGCGCGGCCGGGAACGGGCGACGCGGCCAATCTGCTGAAGCCGGCGCTGGCGCGCGGCACGCTGCGCACCATCGCCGCGACCACATGGTCGGAGTATCGGCAGTATTTCGAGAAGGACCCGGCGCTGACCCGGCGTTTCCAGCCGATCCAGATCGACGAGCCGGACACAGCGCGCGCCGCGACGATGTTGCGCGGCATCCTCGCGCCGATGGAGAAGCACCACAAGGTGCGCATCTCGGATGCGGCCGTCGTCGCCGCCGTCACGCTGTCGCAGCGCTATATTCCGGCGCGCCAGCTTCCCGACAAGGCGGTGAGCCTGCTCGACACCGCGAGCGCGCGCGTGGCGATCAGCCAGTCCGCGACGCCGGCGGCCATCGAGGATGCGCGCGTCGCGCTCGCCATGCTCGACAAGGAGCGCGCCGCGCTCGTCGCCGACGCCGATCTCGGCGAGGATAATTCGGCGCGCATCGCCGAGATCGACGCCGCCGAGATTGCCGCGAAGGAAAAGCTCGCGGGTCTAGACGCCGCGTGGGAAGCGGAGAAGGCGCTGGTCGACGAGGTGCGCTCGCTGCGCGACATCCTCGCCGAACCGAAGGAGGACGCCGACGACACGCGCGCCAGGCTGCGCGAACGGTCCGGCGCGCTCGACGCGATCAATCCCGAAAACCGGATGATCTACGCGCATGTCGACGAGGCGGCCGTGGCCTCCGTCGTCGCGGACTGGACGGGCATTCCCGTCGGCAAGATGGTGAAGGACGAGATCGAGACGATCCTGCATCTGCCCGAGCATCTCGGCAAGCGCGTCATTGGCCAGGATCACGGCCTGAAGATGATCTCCAAGCGCATCGAGACCAACCGCGCCAAGCTCGACAATCCGAACAAGCCGATCGGCGTGTTCATGCTCGTCGGCCCCTCCGGCGTCGGCAAGACGGAGACCGCGCTGGCGCTCGCCGAGTCGCTTTATGGCGGCGAGCAGAACACGATCACCATCAACATGTCGGAATTCCAGGAGGCGCACACCGTCTCGACGCTGAAGGGCGCGCCTCCCGGCTATGTCGGCTATGGCGAGGGCGGACGCCTCACCGAGGCGGTGCGCCGCAAGCCCTATAGCGTCGTGCTGCTCGACGAGGTGGAGAAGGCCCATCCCGACGTGCACGAGATCTTCTTCCAGGTGTTCGACAAGGGGCAGATGGAGGACGGCACGGGTCGGCGCATCGACTTCAAGAACACGCTGATCATCCTCACCTCCAACGTCGGCACCGATCTCCTCATGGAGCTCGGCAAGGATGCGCACTACCAGAACGATCCGGAGGCGCTGGCGCAGGCGATGAAGCCGGAGCTGCTGAAGGTGTTCCCGCCGGCGCTGCTCGGGCGCATCGTCACCATCCCCTACTTCCCGCTGTCGAGCGAGGTGCTCGGCGGCATCGTGCGGCTGCAGCTCGGGCGGATCGGCAAGCGCATCAAGGAATCGCACGACGCGAAGTTCACCTACGATCAGGCGGTCGTCGATCACATCGTGTCGATGTGCAACGATCCGGATTCGGGCGGCCGCATCATCGACAACATCATCACCAACACGATGCTGCCGGCGCTCTCGCGCGAATTCCTGAAGCGCTCTCTGGCGCGCGAGGAGCTGACCGAGGCGCGCGTGACGATCCGCGACGGACAGTTCGCCTATGAGTGGATCGGCGAGACGAAGGACGCAGTCCCGCCGCCTGCGCAGGCGGAGGCGAGCGCGCCGCCGGAGACGGTTCCGACCATCTGACCGAAGAGGATCACGCCATGGCCAATCGCTTTGAACAGGTGGACGAGGAGCAGGACGACGCGCTCAACCTTGTGTTGTCGCAGACGTCGCAGGGTCAGGTCGGTTCGGTGCGAATCCATGCCGATACGATGGCCGGCCGCGCGCCGGGCGGCGTCGATTCCGGCGAGCTCGCCGCACGCGACGCCTTCCGCGCCGCGATCCGCCTCGCCAACGAAATGAAGCTGCCCGTCGTCGTCGTCGATCCCGACAATGTCTGGGACGCGGCTTGGGGCGAACTCTATCGCGACGACGAAGACGAGAGCGACGCGCCCGTCAACTGACGGCGTAGAGAAGGCCGAGACGGGCGACGTCGCGCAGCGCGGCGTCGACCGCCGCGGCCAGAGCTTGCGGCGCGGCCTTCGCGCGCGCCGCCATCGCGCGGGCCAGCGCGGCGCGATCGCGCTCGCCGTCGAGCAGACGCAGGAACTCCCGCATCTGCGGCTCGCCCATCTCGATCTCGCCGCCGCGCAGCGAGGCGAGCGCGCGGCGTCCTTGGCGCGCCTGCGCGCGGGCGAGCGGGCTTGCGAGCGGACGGGTCGCCGCATCGGAGCCGATCGGCGCCGGGCGCGCGCGCAGCGTCGCGACGCCGGCGATGACGAGGCGCAGCAGCGTGTCGGCGCGATCGTCGAAGCGGCCTTCGAGCGTATCGAGCGACAGACCCTGCTCGCCGCGCGCGGCGAGCGCGTCGAGGAAGGACGCAACAAGCGCGTCGTCGGTGGCGATGCGGCCGCCGGCCTCTGTCCGCCACGCCCGCGCGCTCTCGCGCGTCAATGTCGCGCAGGCGTAGAGGGCGGTGAGGCGCGTCGGGACGAGGCGCCTGTCGCGCGCGCCGCCCGCGCGCACCAGCACGCTGCGACGGAAGCGCGTGCCCTCGCGCATGTCGCGCGCCGCCTCCTGCGCCAGCCATTCGCTCTGCGTGCGCGGCCCGTCGGACGAGAGCGCGGCGGCGAGCGTCGCCGGATCGCAGTCGCACAGATGGTCGAGGCCGTGAGCGGCGGCGGCGGCGCTGAAGGCGCCGACGGTGACCGGCGCAAAGATGTCGCCGAGATCGTCGTGAAACAGAATGGCGGGATCCTTGGCGAGCAGCGTCTCGGCCTCGCCAGCAAGCGCCGTGTCGTGCTTCTCGGTCGCGATGCGCGCCAGCACGGCGCGCGCAGACTCGATTCGCCGTCGCGGCTCGCTCTCGCGCGCGGCGGCCGGCGCCATCGCCTCGCGCAGGCGCAGACGCAGCGCGCAGCCGGGCATGACGTTGTAGCTGACGACCGCGACGCCGTCGTCCGTCAGGACCTCGCCGATCAGCGCCAGCACGCCCTCGGCGACCTGCGGCGGCGTCCAGGCGTAGACGCCATGGGCCACGACATAGTCGAACGAGCGCGGCGCAAGGCCATGGTCGAGAATGTCGCGCTGCGCGAAGGCGACGTTGGCGAGCCCCGCCTCGCGCGCCAGTCTGGTCGCGTCGGCGATCGCCGTTTGCGCGAGATCGAAGCCGAAGAACGCGCTCTCCGGCGCCTCGAGCGCCATCGCCATCGTGTGCACGCCGTCGCCGCAGCCGATCTCGAGCGCGCGATAGCCCTGCACGCGCGGCGCAGGCGCGCCGCAGAGCTGCGCCAGCGCGCCGAACCGGGCGGGATAGGCGAAGCCTTGCGGCGCCGTCGGGTAGTGAACGCGGTCGTAGGCCGTCTGCATCGCGCGTCCCTCAAGCCTGAAGCAGCCCCAGCCGGGCGAGATGGGCGAGCACGGAGGGCGTGCGCGCCGCCGCATCGGCGAGGCTGACGCCCATGCGCTCGGCCATCGCGGCGGCGATGTCCTCGCGCGTGCGCGTTCCGTCGAGCAGCAGCAGAAAGGCGCGGATGCCCTGATCGCCAAGGCGCGCCGTGCCGCCGCGCAGCGAGGGCACTTTTTCTTCGCCCTGCGCGGTCAAGGCGCGGGCGAGCGCGCTCGCGACGGGACGTTCGCCGGGCGCGACCGTCATCTGCAAGGGTCGCGCGCGCAGGCCGACGGCGCCGCCGAGCGCGAGCTTCGTCAGCCCCTCGGCGAGGTCCTGCGACAGCGCGTCGGCCTCCAGGCGACGGGCGCGCGTAGGATCGGCGGCGAGTTGGTCGAGAAGCCCGGCGAGGTCTGCGTCGTCGATCTCGATCTCGCCGCCGGCGGCCGTGCGGAAGGCGTGGGCGCGGCTTTGCGTCGGCGCGGCGCGCGTCAGCTCGGCGTCGACATACAGTCCGTCCAGTCTCTCGCGCACGAAGCGGCGGTCGATCGTCGCCCCGGCGGGCGTGAACAGGCTGCGCCGGAAGCGCCGGAGATCGGTGAAATCGGCGATCTGTTCGTAGGCGAGCCAGTCGCCGCCCGTCCATTTGCGCGCCGCCTCGAACGGTGCGCCGGGGAAGAGCGCTTCCGTCAGCAGCGCGCCATGCGCGTCGCAGACGTAATCGAGCCCTTGCGCGCGCGCGGCCGCGACGACGTCGCGGAAGAGTTGCGGCTCGTAGACGTCGCCAAGCTCGTCGTGGAACAGCACTTCGGCGGGCTTGGCGAGCTGCGCCTGCGCCTCGTTGCGCAGAGCGAGGCGGTAGGGATCCTCGCTGTCCCATGCCGTCAGGCGATCTTCGAGAAAGGCGCGGGCGCGCGCCAGCTTCTCGTCCGGATCGTCGATCCCCGCCGTGACGAGCGAAAGGCCGTCGCGCAGCACCTGGCGGATGCGGCAGCCCGGGCGCACATTGTAGCTGATCATCGCCAGGCCCTGCGGCGCCAGCGTCTCGCCGACGACGCGCATCAGCGCGGCGCGCACTGGCGCCGGCGTCCAGGCGTAGACGCCGTGGGCGACGATGTAGTCGAAGGCGCCGAGCGCGCGTCCGGTCTCGGTGAGGTCCAGCGCCTCGAAGCGGACATTGGCGACGCCGGCGCGCGCGGCGGTGGCGCGCGCGATGTCGATGGCGGAGGCGGCGAGGTCGAAGCCAAAAAATTCGCTCTCGGGCGCCGAGATCGCCATCGCGATGAGATTGACGCCTTCGCCGCAGCCGATCTCGAGCGCGCGATAGGCTTCGCGCCGCGGCGTCAGGCCGCACAGCGCGCCGAGCGCGGCGACGCTCGCCGGATGGGTGTCGATGTGAATGGCGCTCGGGTAGCGGGTGCGGTCGTAGGACGTCGACACGGGACGTGCGCTCCTGTTCGGCGCGGGCGGTGTCCGGCCGTACCGCACCCTGCCCCGGACGCGGCGCGCGGCGCGTGCGCTCGCGCACGCACCCGGCGTCGCGGCCGTGGTGAAGTTGCTCCACACGCGTGTTGCCTTGCCCGCGCCGATCCGCCACGCTGACGAACGGCTCGGGCGCATGGAGAGAGCGATGACGTCCCGGTTGCGATCCGCCATATCCGTCCCGGCGCTCGCGATCCTGCTGGCGGGGTCGTGGGCCGCGACGGCGCTTGCGCAGGAGAAGGTGGCGCGCAGCTTTTCCGCCGGCGCCGGCATGTCCGCGGTCGGCGTGCTCGACGCCCCGCCCGACACGGAAATCGAGGGGCCGCAGGCGATCTCCTCCGGCGAGAACGGCGAGATCTACCTGCTCGATCAGGTCAACAGCCGGGTCGTCAGTTTCGAGCCGGACAAGCCGGAGGGGCTGACCCGCTCGCTGGCGTTGCCGGCGGGCGTGCAGCCGACCGACATGGTGGTGGCCGGCGGGCAGATCTACGTTTGGGACGGCAAGCCGATCCGCCTCAACGAGAGCGGCGAGGGCGCGACGCGCAGCCTCGCGCTCGGGGGCGCCGGCGGCGAGGTCGACGACGTCGCCCGCTCGATGTTCGGACAGATGGGCTCGCCGCTCGTCGAGGGCGAGCCGGAAGGGCCGTTGACCCGCGCCATCGGCAAGCCCGGCGCGGGCAAGTCGGGCCCGGCGCGCAGCTCGGGCCAGCAAATGGTGGCGACGCGCGGCAAGGGCCCCGTGTCGGCCGCCGTCAGCGTCGACAAGACCGAGACGACGGCCACCATCGTCGTCAGCCGGCGCGGCGGCGGCCCGATCGGACGGCTGACGCTGAAGGTGCGCGACCGCATCGGCACCGCCGAGCTTCTGGAGATCGACCGGCAGGGACGGTTCTTCGTCATGGCCGAGAACATCGCGGCCAGTGGCGGCGCCAGCTCCTTCGTCGCGCGCTTCGCGCCGAGCGGGGCGCTCGAGGGCATTCACGAATTGCCGATCAACCCCGATGTGGCCCTGTCACGGCGCTCCGTCACCGTCAATCCGGACGGCGACGTCTTCTTCATGCGCACCCGCAAGGGCGTCGTCGACGTGATCGGCGTCGGCTTCATGGCGATGGCGAAGGGCGATCTGGTCGACCTCAGCCCGCGCCCCGTCGACATGTCCGCCGTCGCGCCGAAGGATCCGCGCAAGCAACCAATCAGCGCGGTGCGGCCGCTGACTCGCGATCAGGTTCTGCGCACGGCGCAGGCCTTCTCGGAGGTGCGCTGGCGCGTGACGCCCGGCGCCTACGGGCAGGAGCCTGATATGAGCTGCAACGGCTTCAACGCCCGCGTGCGCCGGCCCGCCTTCATGATCGGCAAGGCCAATCAGGAGGTGAAGGGCATTCCCTATTGCTGGGGTTGCATGGGCTCGCTGCCGCAGATCGCCTCGCGCATCAACGGCGGCGCGCGGGCCGGCAATGTGTGCACACGCAACGACCCGTTCCAGGGCGTCGCCGGCGTCGACTGCTCGGCTTTCGTCAGCGCGACATGGGGCCTGTCCACGCATTTCACGACGGCGGCGATCCCCTCGATCACCGTGCCGGTCGCCAATCCGTGGGACATGAAGCCGGGCGACGCGCTGAACAAGCCGGGTTCGCACGTCATGCTGTTCGTCGGCTTCACGCCCGACCGCAAGGTCGAGGTGATCGAGGCCTCGCCCGGCGCCTGCGCGGGCAAGGTGTGCCGCAACGTCTACACGCTCGCCTCGCTGCTGGCGCGCGGCTACACGGCGCGGCGCTATCGGGCGCTGACCGACGAAGTCGCGATGCTGCCCGGCGGCGGACGCGCGGGACGGCCCGGCAAGGCGCCCTCGCCCGACCGGGACCGCTGAAGGCGCCCGCCGGCGCATGGAGCGCACGGGCGGCGATCACGACCGCGCGATGCGGTTGTCGCGCGGGGTGGTTGCGGATAGACTTGAAAATGAAGGGCATCTGTGAAGTCTAACTCACAGAACGCTGTCGGCGGGACGATGAAGCGACTGGCGCGACAGGCACTGGTTTGGACGGCGGCCGTCTTCGTCTGGGGCGGCCTCGCCGCGGACGCATGGGCCGACCGTCGCGTCGCCCTCGTCGTCGGCAATTCGAAATACCAGAAGGTCACGCCGCTCCCCAACCCGTCGAACGACGCGACGGACGTCGCCGACATTCTGCGCGGCCTCGACTTTCAGGTGATCAGCGTCATCGACGCCGACCAGATCGGCTTCAACCGCGCGCTTGGCGAGTTCTCGCGCAAGGCGATCGACGCCGACGCGGTGCTGTTTTTCTATGCCGGCCACGGCATTCAGGTGAAGGGGCAGAACTACTTCCTGCCGATCGACGCGGACGCGCGCGACGAGATCAGCGCGGAGTTCGAGTTCATCGCGATGGACCGCGTGCGACAGGCGCTCGACCGCGCCTCGCAGACGGCCGTGCGAATCATGATTCTCGACGCCTGCCGCGACAATCCGCTGGCGCGCACCATTGCGCAGGCGACGCGCGGCGTCGGCGAGGCGACGCGCGGGCTCGCGCGCATCGACCAGCAGTCGGCCGGCGGCATGGTCGTCGTCTATGCGACGCAGCCCAATCAGGTCGCGCAGGACGGCGCCGAGCGCAACAGCCCCTTCACCAGCGCGCTGCTGCTGCGTCTGCGCGAGCCGGGCCTCGAGGTCGGCACTCTGTTCCGGCGCGTCACCAACGACGTGCGCCAGAAGACCGGCGGCAAGCAGGTGCCCGAACTGTCGATCTCGCTGGGGCAAGATTACTATCTCAACCGCAACGAAACGGATTCCGTCGCGTTCGACCGGATCGTCGATTCCGGCAATCCGCAGGACTTCCGCGAGTTCATCGCGCGCTTCCCCAATTCGTCGCGCGCGCCGGTGGCGCGGCGCATGATCGACATGCTGGAAGGCAACATCGCCCAGCGCCAGCGCGAGCAGGAGGACGAGCGCCGCAAGACCGAGGCCTCGCGCATCGCCAAGCAGGAGGAGGAGCGCGCCCGCGCCGAGCAGGAGCGCGTCGCCGCCGTGGCGCGTGAGCAGGCCGCGCGCGAGGCCGAGGAGACGCGCCGCAAGGCCGAGCAGGAGCGGCTCGCGCTGCTCGAGCAGGAGCGTCTGCAGGCCGAGCGCAAGAAGGCCGAGGAACTCGTCCGCCGGCAGCAGGAGGAGGCCGCGCGCCTCGCCGAGGTTGAACGCAAGAAGGTCGAGGAGGCCGAACAAGAAGGTCGAGGAGGCCGAGCGCAAGAAGGCGCAGGAGGCCGCCCGTCTCGCCAAGCTCGAGCAGGAGCGCGCCGAGGCCGAACGCAAGAAGGCCGAAGAGCTGGCCCGCCGGCAGCAGGAGGAGGCCGCGCGCCTCGCCGAGGCCGAGCGCCGGAAAGCCGAGGAGGCCGAGCGGCTCGCCGCCATTGAACGCAAGAAGGCCGAAGAGGCCGAGCGCAAGCGCGTCGAGGAAGCGGCGCGGCGCGAGCGCGAGGAAGCCGCGCGCCTCGCCGAGGCGGAACGCCGGAAGACCGAAGAGGCCGGCCGCCTCGCCAAGGCCGAGCAGGAGCGCCTCGAGGCCGAACGCAAGAAGGCCGAAGAACTCGCCCGCAAGCAGCAGGAAGAGGCCGCGCGCCTCGCCGAGGCCGAGCGGAAGAAGGCCGAGGAGGCCACTCGTCTCGCCAAGCTCGAACAGGAGCGCGTCGCCGCCGAGCGCGCCAAGGCCGAGGAACTCGCCCGCCGTCAGCAGGAAGAAGCGGCGCAGCTCGCCGAAATCGAACGCAAGAAGGCCGAGGAGGCCGCTCGCCTCGCCGCACTGGAGCGCGATCGCGCCGAGCAGGCGAGGCGCGCGGAGGCCGAGCGGCTAGCCCGGCTGGAGCAGGAGCGCGCCGAAGCCGAGCGCCGGCGCGTCGCGGAGGAGCAGGCCGAGCGCCAACGCCGCGACGAGGCCGAGCGGGTCGCCGCCGAGCAGCGCAAGGCCGAGGAGGCGCGGCTCGCGGCCGCCGCGGTCGAGGCGGAGCGGCTGAAGGCGGAAGCGACGGCGCAGGCCGAGCAGGCGGCGCGCGCCGAGGCCGCGGCGAAGGCGGAGGCCGCCGAGCGCGAGGCCGTCGCCCTGCGCCAGCGCGCCGAGGCCGAACGGATCGCCAGGCTCGAGCAGGATCGCCTCGAGGCGGAGCGCAAGGCGGTCGAGATCGCGGCCGCCAGGAAGGCGGCCGACGAGGCCGCCGCCGCCGAGGCCGCGCGCGCCGAAGCGACGCGCCTCGCGCAGGAAGAACGCGCCAAGGCGGACGCCGAGGCGGCCAAGCAGAGTCAGGTCGTGGCGCTGGCGGCGATCGACCCGGCGGCGGCCGCGACTCCGGCGCCGCCATCTGCGCCCGTCGAGCCGGCCTTCAACACGCCGGAGCTGGTTCGCGCCGCGCAGGCCGAGTTGAAGCGGATCGGCTGCTATGGCGGTTCGGTCTCCGGCAGGCTGACGAATTCGACGGAACGGGCGCTCGGCGCCTACGCCAAGGTCAAGGGCAAGGCGGAAGGCGAGAAGGCCGAGGGCGGCAAGGCGGCCGTGACGGCGGCGCTGGTCGACGAGTTGAAGGGGCAGGCCGGCGCGGTGTGCGTCGTCGAGGCGCCCGCTCCGAAGGCGAAGACCGCGCGGTTGCCGGCGGCCGACGACGATGAGGACGTCGCGCCGGTTCGCCGTCGCCCGACGCCCGCGCCGGCCAAGCCTCGCCCGCTGCCGACGGTCGAGCGCGCGCCGCGCCCGGCCCCTGCGGCGCCGGTCCGCGTCGTGCAGCCTCGGCCCGCGCCGGCGGCGCCGGCGGGCGGCGGCCGCAAGCCGTTTGTTCCCATGATCGGGAATTAATGATAGAGTCGCAGACGGACTGCGGAATTCGCGCCGAGGCGCTAGACTTTTCGGAATCGGACTTTTCGGAATTGGACTTGCGACCCACCGCTTCCCGTATGGGGAGATGCGCGGAGTTTGGTATGACCCCGAGAGCCTTCGGATTTGCCGCCGCCGCTGTCCTCGCAGCGACGATCTGGGCCGGCGCCGCCGCCGCGCAGGAGCCGACGACAGACGCGCTGGACGCCACGGTGTGGCCGGAGAGCTATCCGCTCGTTCTGCCGCCGCCCCGCCCTGCCGACATCGACAGGCTCGCCGCGCCGCAGCCCGCCGCCCCGCGCCGCGCCGCGCAGGCCGCCCGGCCGCGTCAGGCGGAGCCGCGCGTCTATCAGGTGGCGACCGCCGAGCCGCGCCGCGCCTGCGGCGCACTGTGCGGGCGCTTCATCCTCATCGGCGTCGGTTTCTGACGCTCACGAGGTCGGGGTGAAGCGGGCCACCAGCCGGTGCGCCGCGCCGGGATAGGTCAGCTCCACCGATGTGATCGCCTCGCCGGCGCGCCATGTGCGCCGCTCGATCGTCAGACAGGCCGTTCCCACATCGATTCCCAGCACGGCGGCGACCGCACGCGCCGCGTTCGTCGCGCCGATGCGGTGCTGCGCGTCGGTCCACGGCACGCGGGCGACGAGCCATGCCCCCGGCGACAAGTCCTCGAAGGGCTCGGTCGCCGCCTCCGGCACGGCCGACAGATTGATCAACCGATCCTCGGCGCAGAACGGCCGCTCGCCGGCGAAATGCAGGCAACGCAGCGCCAGCACAGGCGCGCCGCCGGCGAGGTCTATCCGGCCGAGATCGACGCTGCGGGCGGAACGTCTGGCGCGCGCCGTGATCTCGAAACGGTAGGGCAGTCCGAGCGCGGCGACCTCGGCGCGAATGTCGTGGATCTCCAGAACGGCGGCCTGCGAACGCGGGCGCGAGACGAAGCTGCCGGCCTTGCGGCGACGCTCGATCAGGCCGGCGTCGACCAGGCGGCCAAGCGCCTTGTTCACCGTCATGCGCGAACAGCCGTAGAAATCGCATAGCTCGATCTCGAACGGGATGCGCGCGCCGGGCGGCCACTCGCCGGACACGATCTTGCCCTCGACGTCGGCGACAATGCGCTGGTGCAGGGACGCCGTCGCGCGCGGCGCGCGCCCTGCCTCGTTGGCCCCCTCCATGTCGCCTCCGCCGCGCCGGGCTCGCCGCCGCGACTTGTCTATACATGAGGGCCGGCTCGCCGCGAAGCCTCGCAGCCGGTGTCTACGTAGTCCCCGCACTGGCCTTCGGTCGCGGACTGCGGCAATCTGGCGCCATAAGGCGAAAGTCGTAGGGTCCGCATGCGGGCCGGCCGAGCCAGAACAGAGGAACGTCATGACGGACAGGCTGGACAGCGACGCCGAGGAAACGCGCGAGTGGGTCGACTCGATTTCGTCGGTCATCGCGTATGAGGGCACCAAGCGCGCCGACCACATCCTTCAGGAGACGGTCGACGCCGCGCGCAAGAGCGGCGCCAAGGTGCCCTTCGCCGCCTACACCGCCTATTTCAACACGATCGCGCCCGGCGACGAGCCGGCCTATCCGGGCGACCGCGAGCTTGAGCACAAGCTGATCGCGACGATCCGCTGGAACGCCGCGGCGCTGGTGCTGAAAGCCAACAAGGACTCCTCCGAACTCGGCGGCCATATCGCCTCCTTCCAGTCGGCCGCGACGCTCTACGACGTCGGCTTCACCCATTTCTGGCGCGCCCCGTCGAAGGATCACGGCGGCGACCTGCTGTTCATCCAGGGCCATTCCTCGCCCGGCATCTACGCCCGCGCCTTCCTCGAGGGGCGGGTCAGCGAGAGCCAGATGCTGCATTTCCGGCAGGAGGTGGACGGCAAGGGCCTCTCCTCCTATCCGCACCCCTGGCTGATGCCGGATTTCTGGCAGTTCCCCACCGTCTCGATGGGCCTCGGCCCGCTGATGGCGATCTATCAGGCTCGCTTCCTGCGCTACCTCGAGGGCCGCGGCCTCGCCAAGACCGCCGACCGCAAGGTCTGGGCGTTCATGGGCGACGGCGAGATGGACGAGCCGGAGTCGCTCGGCGCCATCGCGCTCGCCGGCCGCGAGAAGCTCGACAATCTCGTCTTCGTCATCAACTGCAACCTGCAGCGGCTCGACGGGCCGGTGCGCGGCAACGGCAAGATCATCCAGGAGCTTGAGGGCGATTTCCGCGGCTCGGGCTGGAACGTCATCAAGGTGATCTGGGGCCACAGCTGGGACAAGCTGCTCTCGCTCGACACGACGGGGCGGTTGCGCCAGCTGATGGAGGAGTGCCTCGACGGCGAGTATCAGGACTTCAAGTCGAAGAACGGCGCCTATGTGCGCGAGAAATTCTTCGGCCGCTATCCCGAGACCGCGGCGATGGTCGCCGACTGGAGCGACGACGAGATCTGGCGCCTGACCCGCGGCGGCCACGATCCGCAGAAGGTCTACGCCGCCTACCACGCGGCCACCCACCACAAGGGCCAGCCGACCGTCATCCTCGCCAAGACCGTCAAGGGCTACGGCATGGGCGAGGCCGGCGAAGGCCAGATGATCGCGCATCAGGCCAAGAAGATGGGCGAGGCGGCGCTGCGCCAGTTCCGCGACCGCTTCCAGGCGCCGGTGAGCGACGAGGAGCTGAAGACGCTGCCGTTCATCCGGCTGCCGGAAACCTCGCCCGAGATGAAATACTACCGCGAGCGCCGCGCCGCGCTCGGCGGCTCGCTGCCGGCCCGTCGTCGGCAGGCCGAGCCGCTCGTGATCCCGCCGCTGTCGACCTTCGACGCGCAGCTGAAGTCGACCAACGGGCGCGAAATCTCCACCACCATGGCCTTCGTGCGCATCCTCAACACGCTGCTGCGCGACAAGGAGATCGGCAAGCGCGTGGTGCCGATCGTGCCCGACGAGAGCCGCACCTTCGGCATGGAGGGCATGTTCCGCCAGTACGGCATCTTCAGCCAGGTCGGCCAGCTCTACCGCCCGCAGGACGCCGACCAGCTCTCCTTCTACAAGGAGGACCGGTCCGGCCAGATGCTGCAGGAGGGCATCAACGAGGCGGGCGCGATGTCGTCCTGGATCGCGGCGGCGACGTCCTATTCGGTGTCGAACTGCCCGATGCTGCCGTTCTACATCTACTACTCGATGTTCGGCTTCCAGCGCGTGCAGGATCTGGCCTGGGCGGCCGGCGACATGCGGGCGCGCGGATTCCTCGTCGGCGGCACCTCCGGCCGCACGACGCTGAACGGCGAGGGGCTGCAGCACGAGGACGGGCACAGCCACATCCTCTCCTCCACCATCCCGAACTGCGTGTCCTACGACCCGACCTACGCCTACGAGGTCGCCGTCATCGTGCGCGAAGGCCTCGCGCGCATGTACGAGCGCGGCGAGGACGTGTACTACTATCTCACCGTGCTCAACGAGAATTACGAGCACCCCGCCATGCCCGAGGGCGCCGAAGAGGGCATCATCAAGGGCATGTATCTGCTCCGCGCCGCGTCGAAGAAGGCGCCGAAGGGCAAGAAGGTGCAGCTCCTGGGCTCGGGCGCGATCCTGCGCGAGGTGATCGCCGGCGCCGATCTGCTCGCCCGCGACTACGGCATCGAGGCCGACATCTGGAGCGTGACGAGCTTCACGGAACTGAAGCGCGAGGCGGACGCCTGCGAGCGCTGGAACATGCTGCATCCGATGGAGACGCCGCGCGTTCCCTATGTCGAGCGCTGCCTGGCCGAACGCGGCGGCGGGCCGGTGATCGCCTCGACCGACTATGTGAAGCTGTTCGCCGACCAGATCCGCCCCTTCGTGCCCGGCCGCTACAAGGTGCTCGGCACGGACGGCTTCGGCCGCTCGGACTATCGGCGCAAGCTGCGCAGCTTCTTCGAGGTGGATCGCAACTTCGTCGCGGTGGCGGCGCTGAAGGCGCTCGCCGACGATCAGCTCGTCTCCAACAAGCTCGTCGCCGACGCGATCGACCGTTACGCGATCGATCCCGAAAAGCCCGATCCGATGCGCGCCTGACGCGCGTTCCGCCCTTCCCGTTGCACGCGCCCTGCGCGACAGACATCAGAGCAAGTCATGGCCAGCATCGACGTCAAAGTCCCCGATATCGGCGACTTCAAGAACATCCCCGTCATCGAGATCAACGTGAAGCCGGGCGACGAGATCAGCGCGGATTCGCCGCTGCTCGTGCTCGAAAGCGACAAGGCGACGATGGAAGTGCCCGCCCCTCAGGCCGGCAAGGTCGAGGCCGTGCTCGTCAAGATCGGCGACAAGGTGAGCGAGGGCACGCCGATCGTCCGCATGGCGGGCGCCGGGGCGGCGGCCGCGCCGGCCGAAGCGCCGAAAGCCGAAGCGCCCAAGGACCCGCCCAAGGCCGCCGCGCCCGCCGCCGTCGACAAGGGCGAGGCGCCCGTCGCCAAGGACGATCCGATGCGCGGCGCGCCGCCCGTCGCCACGCGCTTCCCTGATTTCGCCGGCGTCAACGCCTCGCCGGCCGTGCGGCGCCTGGCGCGCGAGCTCGACATCGACCTGACGCGCGTCGCCGGCACCGGCGAGAAGGGCCGCGTCACCAAGGAGGACGTGAAGGCCGCCATCGGCATGGGCGCGCCGTCGGGCGCGGCCGCGCCGGCGAGCGGCGCCGGCATCCCGGAGATTCCTGCTGTCGACTTCGCGAAGTTCGGCCCGGTCGAGACCGTGGCGCTGCCGCGCATCAAGAAGATCTCGGGCCCGTTCCTGCATCGCTCGTGGCTCAACGTGCCGCACGTCACCAACAACGACGAGGCGGACATCACCGAGATCGACCAGTTCCGCAAGCAGCTCGACGACGCGGCGAAGGGCGACAAGAAGGCCGCCTATCGCGTCTCCCTGCTGCCCTTCCTGATGAAGGCGTCGGTCTCGGCGCTGAAGGCCTTCCCGGACTTCAATTCGTCGCTGACGCCGGACAAGGGATCGCTGATCCGCAAGCAGTACTGGCACATCGGCTTCGCCGCCGACACCGAGGGCGGGCTCGTCGTGCCGGTCATCCGCGACGTCGACCAGAAGGGGATCGTGGAGCTGTCGAAGGAGCTCGGCGCGCTCTCCGAGAAGGCGCGCGCCGGCAAGCTCGCGCCGACGGAGATGCAAGGGGCGACCTTCACCATCTCCTCGCTCGGCGGCATCGGCGGCACCATTTCACGCCGATCGTCAATGCGCCGGAAGTGGCGATCCTCGGCGTGTCGCGCTCGAAGATGGCGCCGGTGTGGGACGGCAAGGAATTCCGGCCGCGCAACATGCTGCCGCTGTCGCTTTCCTACGATCATCGCGTCATCGACGGCGCGGCCGCGGCGCGCTTCCTGCGGCATCTGGCGGGCGTCATGGAAGACGTGCGCCGCCTCATCCTCTGACCCGTCGGGACGACAGCTCATGGCCAACGAAGTGAAAGTCCCGGACATCGGCGACTTCAAGAACATTCCCGTCATCGAAATCCATGTGAAGCCGGGTCAGACGATCGCCGCCGAAGAGCCGCTCATCACGCTCGAAAGCGACAAGGCGACGATGGACGTGCCGGCGCCGGCCGGCGGCGTCGTCAAGGAGGTGAAGGTCAAGCTCGGCGACAAGGTGAGCGAGGGCTCGCTCGTTCTCGTGCTCGAGGGCGAGGGCGCGGCGGCGGCCAGGCCAAGCGCGCCGCAGGCCAACCTGCCGCCGCCCGCGGCGCCCAGGCCGCGCCCGCACCCGCCGCGAATGTGGCCAAGGGCGATCTGCACGCCGAGGTGCTGGTGCTCGGCTCCGGGCCGGGCGGTTACACCGCCGCCTTCCGCGCGGCCGATCTCGGCAAGAAGGTCGTGCTGGTCGAACGCTGGGCCTCGCTCGGCGGCGTCTGCCTGAATGTCGGCTGCATTCCCTCCAAGGCGCTGCTGCACGCCGCCAAGGCGATCGACGAGGCGCAGGAGATGGCCGCGCACGGCGTCAGCTTCGGCGCGCCGAAGATCGACATCGACCGGCTGCGCGGCTGGAAGGACGGCGTCGTCAAGAAGCTGACCGGGGGCCTCGCCGCGCTCGCCAAGGCGCGCAAGGTGAGCGTCGTCACCGGCGTCGGCGCCTTCTCCTCGCCGAACATGCTGACGGTGACGGCAGAGGGCGGCAAGACGCAGACCGTCTCTTTCGATCAGGCGATCATCGCGGCGGGCTCGGAGCCCGTGTCCCTGCCCTTCATCCCGAAGGATCCGCGCGTCATCGACTCGACCGGCGCGCTCGACCTGAAGGACGTGCCCAAGCGCCTGCTGGTGCTCGGCGGCGGCATCATCGGGCTCGAGATGGCGACCGTCTATCACGCGCTCGGCGCGAAGATCGTCGTCGCCGAATTCATGGAGCAGATCATCCCCGGCGCCGACAAGGACATCGTCACGCCGCTGATGAAGCGCATCGAGAAGCGCTACGAAAAGATCATGCTGAAGACGAAGGTCACCGGCGTCGAGGCGAAGAAGGACGGGCTGCACGTCACCTACGAGGGGCCGGACGGGGCGAAGACCGAGACGTTCGACAAGCTGCTCGTCGCCGTCGGCCGCAAGCCGAACGGCAAGCTGATCAACGCGGAGGCGGCGGGCGTCGCGGTCGACGAGCGCGGCTTCATCGCCGTCGACAAGCAGATGCGCACCAACGTGCCGCACATCTTCGCCATCGGCGACATCGTCGGCCAGCCGATGCTGGCCCACAAGGCGGTGCATGAGGGCAAGGTGGCGGCGGAGGTCGCGGCCGGGCACAAGAGCGCCTTCGACGCGAAGGTGATCCCGTCCGTCGCCTACACCGACCCGGAAGTCGCCTGGGTCGGCGTGACCGAGACGGAGGCGAAGGCCAAGGGGATCAAATACGGCAAGGGCGTGTTTCCCTGGGCCGCGTCGGGCCGCTCGCTGTCGCTCGGGCGCGACGAGGGCGTCACCAAGGCGATCTTCGACGAGGCGACGCACAGGCTGATCGGCTGCGGCATCGTCGGCCCCAACGCCGGCGATCTGATCGCCGAGGCCGCGCTCGCCATCGAGATGGGGGCGGACGCGACCGACATCGGCCTGACCATCCATCCGCATCCGACCCTCTCCGAGACGGTGGGCTTCGCGGCTGAGATGTACGAGGGCACGATCACCGATCTGATCGCGCCGAAGAAGAAATAGGGTGCGAGGCAGCCCGCCGTCATTGCGAGCGAAGCGAAGCAATCCAGACTCTAGGCAGGGTGGATTGCTTCGTCGCTGCGCTCCTCGCAATGACGGAGAAGGCCGGCGCGGGCGCGGCCTTGCGCCTTTCGCCGTCATTGCGAGCGAAGCGAAGCAATCCAGTCCCGAGGCAGGGTGGATTGCTTCGTCGCTGCGCTCCTCGCAATGACGGAGAAGGCCGGCGCGTGCACGGGCGCCGCCTTGCGCCTTTCGCCGTCATTGCGAGCGGAGTGAAGCAATCCAGCCCGGCCTAGAGGCTGGATTGCTTCGTCGCCGCGCTCCTCGCAATGACGGAAAGGGCGGGCGCGGGCGCCGGCCTTGCGCCTTTCGCTGTCATTGCGAGCGAAGCGAAGCAATCCAGTCCCGAGGCAGGCTGGATTGCTTCGTCGCCGCGCTCCTCGCAATGACGGAAAGGGCGCGCGCGGGCGCCGCCTTGCGCCTTTCGCCGTCATTGCGAGCGGAGCGAAGCAATCCAGCCCGGCCCAGAGGCTGGATTGCTTCGTCGCTGCGCTCCTCGCAATGACGGAAAGGGCGGGCGCGGGCGCCGCCCTTGTGACGACCGGGCCGAACCGTAGCGGAATCCGGCACATGCGCGCGGACCGGCGGACAGGGCTGCGAAGCGCCCGATGGACGCGGGGCGACTCACTGTTTATTGATAGGGGGAACGCTCTATCCGAGACTGCCCATGTCGCCGCCCGTCGACCCCATCAACGCGATCGCCCTGCCGCCCTCCCGCGCGGATGTCGTCATCATCGGCGCCGGCATCATCGGCGTCGCCGCGGCGCTCACCATCGCGCAACGCGGCCATTCGGTCGCGGTGATCGACAAGGGGCATGTGGGCTGCGAACAATCCTCGCGCAACTGGGGCTGGGTGCGCACCGCCGGGCGCGATCCCCGCGAGATCCCGCTGGTGATGGAGAGCCAGCGCCTGTGGGCCGATCTCAACCGCGTCACAGGCGCGGAGACCGGCCACCGCAAGGCCGGCATCGTGTATCTGTGCGAGAGCGAGCGCGAGGTCGGCCATTACGAGACCTGGCTGAAGGAGGTCGCGCAATATCAGGTCGGCTCCTACATGCTCGACGCCGCCGGGCTCGAGCGGGTGCTGCCAGGCGCCTCCGCGAATTTTCGCGGCGCGATGTACACGCCGGACGACTGCAAGGCCGAGCCCGCCATGGCCGCGCCGGCAATCGCGCGCGCGGCGATCGCGGCGGGCGCGACCATTCACGAGGGCTGCGCGGCGCGCGCAGTGGAGCGCAAGGCCGGGCGCGTCAGCGGCGTCGTCACCGAAAAGGGCGTCATCGCCTGCGATAGCGTCGTCGTCGCCTGCGGCGCATGGTCGCGGCTGTTTCTCGGCAATCTCGGCGTCGATTTTCCGCAGCTCTGGCTGCTCGGCTCCGTGCTGCGCACCAAACCCCTGCCCGGCGGGCCGACGGTCACCACCGGCTCCTCGACCTTTTCGTTCCGCAAGCGACTCGACGGCGGCTACACGATCTCGCGGCGCGGCAAGGCGCTGGTCGAGATCACGCCGGATTCTTTCCGCCTGATGGCGGATTTCCTGCCGACCGCCGCCGTGATGCGGCGCGAGATCACGCTGCGCGTCAACGGCCGCTTCTTCGAGGAGCTTCAGCGCAAGCGCCGCTGGGGCGACAGCGAGGTGACGGATTTCGAGCGGCTGCGCGTGCTCGACCCGACGCCGAACGACGAGATCCTCGACGAGGGCCTCGACCATCTCATGCGCGCCTTCCCGTTCTTCCGCGATCTCGAGGTCGCGCAGAGCTGGGGCGGCATGATGGAAGCGACGCCCGACGGCGTTCCGGTGATCTCCGCCGTCGACGCGATTCCCGGCCTCTACGTGTCGAGCGGCTATTCGGGGCACGGCTTCGGCATCGGCCCCGGCGCGGGGCGCCTGACCGCCGACATCGTGACCGGCCATGCGCCGCTGGTCGATCCGACGCCGTTCCGGCTCGACCGCTTTCCCCGCGCGCGGCGGGTCGCGGCCTAACGAGGCCGACCGCGCGTCGCGCGGCTCGTCATCGCCTTGAGCCGCGCCGGCAGCGCGGCGCCGAGCGCGCGCTTTGCATCGTCGCTCATCGTCAGCCACGCGCCGATCTCTGCGCCGGTGCGGCCGCAGCCGACGCACCAGCCGGTCCGCGTGTCGATCACGCAGATCTTCACGCAGGGCGAGGCGACATCGCTCATTCACACGACCTCGTTGCGCAGATGCGGATCGCCGCGCTCGAGCCGCGCGAGATTGTCGAGCAGGATGTCGACGACATTGTCCTCGTAGGCGCGCGTCTCGCCGCCGACATGATGCGTGACGACGACGTTCGGAAAACCCCATAGCGGCGAATCCACGGGCAGCGGCTCCTCGACGAAACAGTCGAGCGCAGCGGCCGCCAGACGACCCTTCGCCAACGCCTCGATCAGGGCCGGCTCGTCGACGACGGCGCCGCGCGCGACATTGACCAGCGCCGCGCCCGGCTTCATCGAGGAAAGCGCGCGCGCGTCGATCAGGCCGCGCGTCTCATCCGTCAACGGGCAGGTCAGCGCCACGTAATCGGCGCGTGGCAGAAGGTCGGCCAGCGCCTCCTGCGGATGGATTTCGTCGGCGACGCCGTCGGCGCGCGCGGCGTCGCGCTTGACTGCGATCACCCGCATGCCGAAGGCGCGTGCAAGCAGCGCCAGGTGCGCGCCGATGCGGCCGAAGCCGACGACCAGCAGCGTCTTGCCGGCGATCTCGTCCTCGCGCTCGGCGGGGTCGGTCGCCATGCCCTTCCACAGGCGCTGCGCCTGCATGTCGCGCGCCAGATGCAGGCGGCGCGACAGCGACAGCACGAGCGCGATCGCGTGCTCGGCGACGGCGCGGGCGTTGACGCCCTGCGCGCTGGCGAGCCGCACGCCGCGCGCGCGCAGCGCGTCCTTGCCGAACTGGTCGACGCCGGCGCTGATCGACTGGACGAAGCGCAGCTTCGGCGCGCGCGCCAGCCACTCGTCGCGCCAGAAGCCGGAAACGCACAGGACGTCCGCCTGCGCCGCGAGGTCGAGCGCGGCCTCGCGCGTCGTCGCCGAGAGGACGCGCAGATCCGGCGCGCGGCGGGCGAGCGCGTCGGCCACCCTGTAGGCTGGATGAGCGCACAGGATCGTCAGGTCGCGGCGGGCGGGAAAGGGCGTGCGCATGGAGCCTTCGTCGTGCAGGGCGGCGTGACGCGCCGGGTCTTTCCTTCTAGCTTCGCGCGCGCGCCGGGCCTAGAGCGGCGCGGATTCGGGCAGGAGCGGCGCGTGGCGCAGGGCGACACCATTCTCGCGGTCGGCGCGATCAGCGGCACGTCGATGGACGGGATCGACGTCGCGCTGGTGGAGACGGACGGCGAGGCCGTCGCGCGGCCGGGCGCGGGCGCGACCTACCCCTATGCCCCGGAGCTGCGGGCACAGTTGCAGGCCGTCGTCGCCGACCCGGCGCGGGCGGAGCACGATCCGCTCGACGCACTCGAGGCGGCGGTGACGGAGGCGCATTGCGAGGCGGTTCTGCGCCTGTTGGCCGAAAATGGCGTCGACCCGCAGCGCGTCGCGCTCGCCGGGCTGCACGGCCAGACCGTCTTCCATCGGCCGGAGCGGCGGTTCACGCGCCAGTTGCTCGACGGCGCGCGGGCGGCCGAGCGGCTCGGGATCGACGTCGTCTGCCGCTTCCGCCATGCGGACGTCGCGGCCGGCGGCGAGGGGGCGCCGCTCGTGCCGCTCTATCATCAGGCGCTGGCGCAGGGGCTGGAGCGCCCGCTGATGGTGCTGAACTGGGGCGGCGTTGGCAATGTGACGTATCTCGGCGAGGGCGATCCGATCGCCTTCGACACCGGGCCGGCGAATGCGCTGATCGACGACTGGGTGTCGCGACATCTGGGCCGCGCCTACGACGCGGACGGGGCGGTCGCCGCCGCGGGCCGCGCCGATCCTGCGATGGTCGCGGCGCTGATGGACAACCCGTTCTTCGACAGGCCCGCGCCGAAATCGCTCGACCGCAACGATTTCCATCGCCGCGCGCGGATCATCGAGTCGCTCGGCGTTGAGGACGGGGCGGCGACGCTCGCCGCCTTCACCGTCGAGGCGACGGCGGCGGCGCTGCGGCATACGCCCGCCGCGCCGGCGCGATGGCTCGTCACCGGCGGCGGACGGCTCAACGCGACGCTGATGCGGCGACTCGGCGAGCGCCTCGGCGCGCGGGTCGAGCCGGTCGAGGCGGTGGGCTGGGACGGCGACTTTCTGGAAGCGCAGTGCTTCGCCTATCTGGCGGCGCGCAGCCGGCGCGGCCTGCCGCTCTCCCTGCCCTCGACCACAGGCGTTCCCGCGCCGACGACCGGCGGGGCGTTCCATCCGGCGGCGCGCGCAGGGGTGGCATGAGGCGCGCGTGGGTGGCGCGGCGCCGCCCGCTCGGGCATGAGGGCGGCTCCCGCGCCCTGCGCGCCCGCACCGGCCCCGCATGACCGTCGCCGCCGCCTTGCCCGCCCGCATCGCGCCTCCGCTCCTCGTCGCCAGTCTCGCGATTCTGGTGCTGACGGTGATGGACGCGCTGATGAAGGCGCTCACCGCGCGCCACCCGGTTGTCGACATCGCGCTGGCGCGGTTTCTGGCCGGGGCGTTGTTCACCCTGCCGGTCGCCTTCGCGACGGGGATGCGCTGGCCGGGCCCGCGCGCGCTCGGCGCGCATGCGCTGCGCGCCGTCTTCGTGCTCGGCACGTCCATCCTGTTCATCACCGCGCTGAAGCTGCTGCCGCTGTCCGAGGCGGTGACGATCACCTTCATCGCGCCCTCTCTGGTGGCGATCTTCGCGCGGATCATTCTCGGCGAGCCGGTGTCGCGGCTGACGCTCGCCTCGATCGTCGTCTGCTTCGCCGGCGTCGTCGTGATCGCGCGCGACGACATCGCGCATTGGCGCAACCCCGGCGAGGACGCGCTCGGCATCGCCGCCGCGCTCGGGGCGGCCTTCACCTACGCCATGTCGCTGGTGCTGCTGCGCGCCCGCGCGCAGGCGGACGGCATGGTGACCACCGTGACGATCCAGCATCTGCTGCTGACGGCGTTCCTGCTGCCGATCAATTTCGCCGTCACCGGGGCGCCGCTGTCCGGCCTGATCGCCGGGCTCGGGCCTGATCTGTGGCGCGCCGCGCTGATCGGGCTGATGGGCGCGACCGGGCATTTCCTGCTCGCCTACGCCTATTCGCACACGGTCGCCGCGCGCATCGGCGCGCTCGAATACACCGGGCTGATCTGGGCCGTTATCCTCGGCTATGTCTGGTTCAACGAATGGCCGGCGCCCTCCGTGCTCGCGGGCGCGGCGCTGATCGTCGCCGGCTCGAGCCTGCTGCTCGTGCGCGGGCGCCGCTGAGGCGGGTGGACAGGCGCGCGGTATGCGTCAAGACTCCCGCCGGACAGTCAGGGAGTTCGACTTGAGCATTCGATTTGACGGGCGCGTCGCCATCGTCACCGGCGCGGGCGCCGGCCTCGGGCGCGCCTATGCGCTGGCGCTTGCGGCGCGCGGGGCGAAAGTGGTCGTCAACGATCTCGGCGCGACGCGCGACGGCGCGGGCGCCTCGAGCGAGGCGGCCGAGCGCGTCGTCGCCGAGATCTGCGCCGCCGGCGGCGAGGCTGTCGCGGACGGGGCCAACGTGGTCGACGAGACGGCGGTCGACGCCATGGTCGGGCGCGCGATGGCGGCCTGGGGCCGCATCGACATTCTCATCAACAACGCCGGCATCCTGCGCGACAAGAGCTTCTCCAAGATGACGCTGGCCGATTTCCGCGCCGTCATGGACGTGCATGTGACGGGCGCCTTCGTCTGCACCAAGGCGGTGTGGGAGATCATGCGCGCGCAGAATTACGGCCGCGTGCTGCTGACCTCCTCGGGCTCCGGCCTCTACGGCAATTTCGGCCAGGCCAATTACGGCGCGGCGAAGTCCGCCATGATCGGCCTCATGCACGCGCTGCATCTGGAGGGCCGCAAATACGACATCCGCGTCAACGCGCTCGCGCCCACGGCGGCGACGCGCATGACCGAGGGCCTCGTGCCGCCGGACGCGCTGGCGCTGATGGGGCCGGAGACGATCACGCCCGGCGTGCTCTATCTCGTCAGCGAGCGCGCGCCCTCGCGCTTCGTGCTGGCGGCGGGCGCCGGCTCCTTCGCGCGCACGCTGATCACCGAGACGCAGGGCGTCTATCTCGGCGGGGCGGCGCTCTCGCCGGAGGGTGTCGAGACCGCCTTCGACGCCATCGCCGACCCGGCCGGCGCGCTCGCCTTCAACGACACGTTCGAGCAGACGGAGCGCTTCGTGCGCCGCGCGGCGGCCGAGCGCGGGGAGACGACGGAATGAGCGGCGCGCACGATCTTCAGACGATCGACGTCGGCGCGCTCGACCGCTATCTCGCCGCGCGGATGCCCGGCTGGAAGGGCCCCGCGACGGCGCGCAAATTCGCGCAGGGACAGTCGAACCCGACCTATCTGATCGACTCGCCCTCCGGCCATTATGTGCTGCGCCGCAAGCCGCCGGGGCCGCTGCTGAAATCGGCCCACGCCGTAGACCGCGAATTCCGCGTGCTGCGGGCGCTTGGCGAGGCGGGCTATCCCGTGCCGCGCGTGCATGTCCTCAGCGACGACGATGGCGTCATCGGCACGCAGTTCTATCTGATGGATTTCGTCGAGGGGCGCATCTTCTGGGATCCGCGCCTGCCGGAGCTTTCGCGCGAGGCGCGCACGGCGGTCTACGACGAGATGAACCGGGGCTTGGCCGCGCTTCACTCCGTCGATCCGGCGAAGGCGGGCCTCGCCGATTTCGGCAAGCCGGGCAACTACTATGCGCGGCAGTTCTCGCGCTGGCGCGAGCAGTATCGGGCGAGCGAGGTCGAACCCTATCCCGACATGGACGCGCTGATCGCCTGGCTGGAGGCGAACGCGCCGCCGGACGACGGGCGCGCCGCCATCGTGCATGGCGACTGGCGCATCGACAATCTGATGTTCGCGCCGGCCGAGCCGAAGCTCGTGGCGGTGCTCGACTGGGAGTTGTCGACGCTCGGCCACCCCTTCTCCGATCTCGCCTATCAGTGCATGCAGTGGCGGCTGCCCTTCGAGGGCACGTTCCGCGGCCTCGGCGGGCTCGACCGCGCGGCGCTCGGCCTGCCGAGCGAGGAGGAATATGTCGCGCGCTATTGCGAGCGGATGGGGCTCGCCGGCATCGACGACTGGACCTACTACCTCGCCTTCTCCTTCTTCCGGCTCGGGGCGATCCTGCAGGGTGTCTACAAACGCACGCTCGACGGCAACGCCTCCAACCCCGAGCGCGGGCGCGAGATGGGCAAGGCGGTGCCGGTGATCGCGCGCATGGCGGGCGAGCTGATCGCGGGCGAGCGGCGATGAGCCGCTTCGCCGGGCGCAGCGTCCTCGTCACCGGCGCGGCGCGCGGGCTCGGACGGCGCGCGGCGGAGATGTTCTGCGCCGAGGGCGCGCGGATCGTCGTGAGCGATCTGACGCAGGAGAGCGCCGAGGCGACCGCGCAGGCGCTGCGCGCGGCCGGCGGCGAGGCGCTCGCGGTCGCCGGCGACGTGGCGGAGGAGGCGACCGCCGACCGCCTCGTCGCCGCGACGATCGAGGCCTATGGCCGGCTCGACGTCGCCGTGAACAACGCCGGCGTCGCGCATCCTTTCGTCAAGCTCGCGGCGACATCGACCGGGACGATGCAACAGATGATGGCGGTCAACGCGATGGGCGTCTTCTTCGCGCTCAGGGCGCAGATTCCGGTCATGGAGCGGCAGGGCGGCGGGGCGATCCTCAACGTCGCCTCCGTCGCCGGCATCGTCGGCGCGCCGATGCTCGCCGCCTACGCCGCCTCGAAGCACGCGGTGATCGGGCTGACGAAGAGCGCCGCCGGAGAGGCCGCGCGCCGGAATGTCCGGATCAACGCGATCTGCCCGTCCTTTGCGGCGACGGACATGGTCGGCGGCATGGTCGGGGCGATGCAGGGCGGCGAGGGGGCGGCGGTGGAGCGGATCGTCTCGCACCTGCCGATGCGGCGCCTCGCCAGCGTCGACGAGGTGGCGCAGGCGATGCTCTTCGCCTGCGCGCCGGAGAACAGCTTCATGACCGGCCATGCGCTGGTCATCGACGGCGGGCTTTCGGCGGTCTAAAACCCTGTCGGCGGGCGGCGCGAGGCGCAGGAGTTCGGCGCGGGTGTCAGGCGTTGGGATGGGAATGCGCGGCGGCCTGACGAGGCGCGGCCTTCTGATCGGCGCGGCGACGTCGCCGCTGCTGGCCGCATCGGCGTTTGCGCTCGATCCGGCCGAGGCGCCGCCGATCGTTTTCGCGCATGGGAATGGCGACCACGCCGGCCTATGGATGACGCAGCTCTGGCGCTTCGAGTCGAACGGCTGGCCGCGCGAGCGCCTGACCGCGTTCAATTTCCTCGACCCTCTGGCGCGGCTCGACGACGCCCAGCCGCAGAACGGGCGCTCCTCGACGGAGGATCAGCGCCGGGAGCTGGCCGAGGCGATCAGCCAGACGCTGGCGCGCACCGGCGCCTCGCAGGTCGCCGTCATCGGCGCCTCGCGCGGCGGCCTTGCGGCGCGCAACTTCGCCTCCAACCCCGCCGACGCCGGCCTGCTCAGCCACATGGCGCTGTGCGGCGTTCCCAACCACGGCGTGTTCGCCTCCGAAGCCAATATCGGCAGCGAGTTCAACGGCCGCTCCTTCTTCCTGCAACGGCTCAACAATGGCGGCGAGCTGGAGACCCCGCGCGGGGTGAAGACGCTGACGCTGCGCTCCGACGGCAACGACAAATATGCGCAGATCGACGCTGTCGGCCGCGCCGGCCTGAAGAGCGGCGTCGATCCGACGAGCCCGATGTTGCGCGGCGCGCTGAACATCGCGCTCGGCCAGCTCGACCATCGCGAGGTGGCCTATCACCCGCGCGCCTTCCGGGAGCTGTTCCACTTCATTCTCGGACGCGAGCCGGAGCGGCTGGCGATCACGCCCGAGGCGCAGCCCGTGCTCGAGGGGCTCGTCACCGGCTTCCCGAAAGGCACGCCGACCAACAGGCCGCTGCCGGACGCGACCGTCGAGGTGTATCGCACCGACCCGGAGACCGGCGCGCGCAAGGGCGAGCCGATCCACCAGAAGATCACCGGACCGGACGGGCGCTGGGGGCCGGTGACTGTGAAGCCCGGCTGGACGCTGGAATTCGTGCTGACCGCGCCGGGACATCCGGCGACGCACATCTATCGCTCGCCCTTCCTGCGCTCGACCAGCGTGCTGCATCTGCGGCCCGGCCGGCCGCTCGACAAGGCCGACCAGGGGGCAGCCGCCATCGTCGCGATGTCGCGCCCGCGCGGCTATTTCGGCCTGCCGCGCGACGTCGTCATTCTCGACGGGCGCGAGCCGACCGACATCGCGCAAGGCGTGCCGATCGACTCGATCACGACGTTGCGGCTCGGCGCGCAGGACATGGAGCGGCCGATCGTCGGCCTGTTCAACGAGGAGCGCATCGTCGGGCGCGGCTGGCCCGCCTCCGAAGGGCGGATCGCGATCCTCGAACTCACCTCATGAGGCGGCGGGCTCCGGCAACACCTTGCCGGGATTGAGCAGGCCCTGCGGATCGAGCGCCTGCTTGATGAGGCGCATCACCTCGACGCCCTCGCCATGCTCGGCGCGCATGAACTTGATCTTGCCGTAGCCGACGCCGTGCTCGCCCGTGCAGGTGCCGCCAAGCGCGATGGCGCGCTCGACGAGGCGCTTGTTGAGCGCCTCGGCCTCGGCGAGTTCCTTCGGGTCGTCGGGATCGATGATGTAGCCGTGATGGAAATTGCCGTCGCCGACATGGCCGACGAGCGTCACGGGAAACGACGCCTTCTCGTTGTCCTTGCGCGACTCGCGCAGCATCTCGGCAAGTTTGGAGATCGGCACGCAGACATCCGTGCCCCACGACTTCGCGCCGGGCCGCATGGCGAGCGTGGCGTAATGCAGATTGTGCCGCGCCTCCCACAGCCGCGCGCGCTCGGCCGGGTCGCTCGCCCAGCGGAAATCCTCCGCGCCGTGGCTCGCCGCGATCTCCTGCGCGCGACGCGCCTGCTCGGAGGCGCCGGCCTCGCTGCCGTGAAACTCGTAGAAGAGCGTCGGCCTCGCCTCGAGATTGAGCTTCGAGTAGGCGTTCACGGCGCTCACCGTGATGGCGTCCATGATCTCGATGCGCGCCACCGGAATGCCGGTCTGGATCGTCTCGATCACCGCGTCCACCGCCGCCTCGACGGAAGGATAGGGGCAGACCGCGGACGTGACGTGCTCGGGAATGCCTTGCAGGCGCAACGTCGCCTCGGTGATGATTCCGAGCGTGCCCTCGTTGCCGACGAACAGCGCCGTCAGATCGTAGCCGGCCGAGGATTTGCGGGCGCGCGAGCGCGTGCGGATGACGCGCCCGTCGGCGAGAACGACGGTGAGCGCCAGCACGTTCTCGCGCATGGTTCCGTAGCGCACCGCGTTGGTGCCGGAGGCGCGCGTCGCCGCCATGCCGCCGAGCGTCGCGTCGGCGCCGGGATCGACGGGGAAGAACAGGCCCTGATCGCGCAGATAGGCGTTGAGCTGCTTGCGCGTCACGCCCGCCTGCACGGTGACGTCGAGATCCTCGGGGTTAAGTTCGACGATCTCGTTCATGCGCGACAGGTCGATGGAGACGCCGCCTTGCATCGCCGCGACATGCCCCTCGAGCGAGGTGCCGGCGCCGAACGGCACGATCGGAACGCGATGCGCCGCGCAGAGCTTGACGATGTCGGCCACATCCCCGGTCGACTGCGCGAAGACCACCGCGTCCGGCATGCGCACGGGATGATAGGCCTCGCCGCGGCCGTGCTGCTCGCGCAGCGAGTCCGACGTCGAGAAGCGCGCGCCGAAGCGGCGCGACAATTCCCCGGCCAAGGCGCCCGGCAGGCCGCCGCTTTGCTCGCTCACGCCGCTTCCTCCCTCGCGCGCCTCTGCGGCGCGTCTTTCGCGTGTCGTCAGATCGTCGCGCGCCCGTCGATCCAGGCGGCGATCAGGTGATGGGCGATGGCCACCGGATGCGGCGTCGTCATCGCGTCGGGGTGGCGGCGCTCGCGCATCGCGATCACCTCGTCGCGCGCGAACCAGCGCGCGTCCTCCAGCTCGGCGCGGTCGATCGTCAGCTCCGTCGTCGCCGCGCGCGCGATGCATCCGATCATCAGCGTGGTCGGAAACGGCCAGGGCTGCGAGGCGAGATAGCGCACCGACCCGCAGCGCACGCCGGCCTCCTCCCGGATCTCGCGACGCACCGCCTCCTCGATGGTCTCGCCCGCCTCGACGAAGCCGGCGAGCGCCGAATACATGCCGCGCGGAAAACGCGACTGGCGGCCGAGGAGGCAGCGCTCGCCGTCGACCACCAGCATGATCACCACCGGATCGGTGCGCGGAAAATGCTGGGCGCGGCAGGCCGCGCATTCGCGTCGCCAGCCCGCCGCGGCGACGCGCGTCGGCGCGCCGCAACAGGAGCAGAAGCGATGCCGCGCGTGCCAGCCGAGCAGCGCCTTGGCCTCAGCCAGAATCGCAACGTCGCCGCCGTCGAGCAGGCCGTCGACGGCGAGCGAGCGCATGTCGCGCAACGCCAAATCGGGCCGACCGGCGATGGCGAGCTGACGGGTGTCGTAGGAGACCGTCGCCTCCTTCTCGCCGAGCGCCGCCACCGCCTCGTCGGCGAGGGCGGCGGCGAAGACGGGCGCGCCCGTGGCGCGGACGCCGAGCAGCGCCGTCTCCGTCACGCGCCCGATGGAGGCGGGTTCGGCCAAGGCGAAATAGGGCGAGGGCGCGCCGTCGGTCTGGCGCAGCGTCGGCGCGTCGCGGGCGATCAGCACCGTGCGCGCATCCTCGCGCGCCGCGAGCGCTGCGACGAACGCCTCGTCGTCGCGCTTCTCGGACACGCGGTCGAGCGGATTGCCGGAAAAGGCGAGACCTGGAAAGAGGTCCGCGCCGATCGAATCGGCGCGAACGAAATCGCCGCCATGAGCCGGTCTGGTCATGGCGGCGACAATGGTTCAGCCCGGCGCAAATGTCACGCCGCCGGACGCCGCGATCATCCCCGTCAGAGACGGTCGCCGGTCAGCTTGTTGTAACCCCACAGCACGATGATCGCGCCGAGGATTGCAATCAGGATGCTCCAGATGTTGAAGCCGCTGACGCCGGAAAAGCCGATCATGTTGGCGACGAAGCCGCCGACGACCGCGCCGACGATGCCGAGCGCGGTGTTCATCAGGAAGCCCTTGCCGGACCCCTCGAAGATCTTGCTGCCGATGAAGCCGGCGATTGCGCCCAGGATGATCCAGGTAATCACGCCCATGTCTCGCCCCTCCAAGTGCGGCCGCCAGGCGGCCCAAGAGTGTGCAGCCGCCAAGCGGCCCGAGCCCAGAACATGGTTCGCGCCGGCGGGCGACGCAAGACCGGATTCGCCAGCAGCCGGGGGCCGCGGCGAATTCTCATGCCGCAGGCCCTTGTGATTTCGCCGCGGAACCCAAAAATAGGCGTCGCGTCCCCTGCGACGCCGCGCATACGCACGCCGCTTTGAGCACGCGCCTGGAGGAAGACATGGGATTTTTCGACGACGCCGTCCACAACGCCGTTCCGGGCGGCAGCCTCGCCAAGCCGCTCCTCATCGCCGCGGCCGCGCTGCTCGCCTCGAAGATGCTGAGCAAGGACAAACCCGCCGCCGCGCCCGCGCCGGCGCCGGCTCCCGCGCAGGAGGAGGATGTCGACGGCGGCCTGCTCGGCGGCCTCGGCGGCCTGATCGACAAGTTCCGCAACGCCGGACACGGAGAGGTCGTCGATTCCTGGGTCGGGACCGGGCCGAACAAGCAGATCGCGCCGGGCCAGCTTCAGTCCTCCCTCGGCCAGAGCACGATCTCCGATCTCGCCCGCAAGGCCGGCATGAGCGAGCAGGATCTGCTCGCCCAGCTTTCGCAGGTGCTGCCCGGCCTCGTCGACAGCCTGACTCCGAAGGGGCGCGTGCCGACGCCGGCCGAAATCCGCGCCGGCTACCGCGCCTGAGGCCTCGCTCAGGCGACGCCGAGCCGGGCGACGAGCCCGGCGACGGCTGCGGCCGCGGCGGCGGGCTCATAGGGGACCGCAGGTCCCTTGCCGAAGACGGGACCCGGCCAGGCCGGGTCCTTGTCGTATCGGGCGACGACATGGACGTGCAGTTGCGCGACGACGTTGCCGAGCGCGGCGACGTTGATCTTGGTCGGCGCGTGCAGATCCCGCAGCGCGCCTGAAAGCGCGGCGATCTCCTCCATCAGGATGGTGCGCTCGGCGACCGGCAGGTCGATCAGCTCCGTGAGGTCCGGCCGGCGGGGCACGAGGATCGCCCACGGATAACGGGAATCGTTCATCAGCAGCACGCGGCTGAGCATCAGGTCGCCCACGGGAATCGTATCGGCGGCGAGCCGACCGTCGAGTTCGAACGCCATTTTCTCTCCGAAGGCCGCCCTCGGCCGGTTTCCGATCAAGCACCGGAAAAGGGCGGCGGTGGGGCGAAATCGGGCGGGCTTGAACCGGGCGCGCCGATGGTCCACATAGGCGCCGGGAGGTTGGCGTTGGACGTTCCACTCGCCAACCGGGTCAGGTCCGGAAGGAAGCAGCCCTAACGAGACCGGGCGGGTCTTCGTCCAACCTCCTACTCATCGCCCGCCCCGGCCTGCCCCGACGCGCGGGCCAGCCCGACAACCAAGCCGCCGAGGCGCGCCGCCGCGATGACCGATCGCCCCGATCCCGCGAGCAGCCCCGTCGAAGCGCCTTCGCTCGGGCTCGATTTTGCCGCCGCGCCTGCGCCGGCCGCCGCCGCGGCGCCCTACCGGGTGCTGGCGCGCAAGTACCGTCCCTCGACCTTCGACGATCTGATCGGGCAGGAGCCGATGGTGCGCACGCTCGCCAACGCCTTCGACGCGGGGCGCGTGCATCAGGCCTACATCCTCACCGGCGTGCGCGGCGTCGGCAAGACGACGACGGCGCGCATTCTGGCGCGCGCCTTCAACTACGAGGTTCCCGGCAAGGTTTCGGCGCCGACGATCCACATGCCCGAGCTCGGCGCGCATTGTCAGGCGATCATCGAGTCGCGGCATGTCGACGTGATCGAGATGGACGCCGCCTCGCACACCGGCATCGACGACGTTCGCGAGATCATCGACAACGCCCGCTACAAGCCGGTGATGGCTCGCACCAAGGTCTATATCGTCGACGAGGTGCACATGCTCTCGAAGGCCGCGTTCAACGGCCTTCTGAAGACGCTGGAAGAGCCGCCGGAGCATGTGAAGTTCCTGTTCGCGACGACCGAGATCGACAAGGTGCCGGTCACGGTGCGCTCGCGCTGCCAGCGGTTCGATCTGCGCCGCGTCGAGGCCGACCAGCTCGCCCGCCACCTGTCGACGATCTGCGGCAAGGAGGGCGTGCAGGCGACCGACGACGCGCTGGCGCTGATCGCGCGCGCGGCGGAAGGCTCGGTGCGCGATGCGCTCTCGTTGCTCGATCAAGCCATCGCGCATGGCGCGGCGGGCGCGCGCATCGAGGCGGAGGAAGTGCGCGGCATGCTCGGCCTCGCCGACCGCTCGCGCGTGATCGACCTGTTCGAGGCGCTGATGCGCGGCGACGTCGCGCAGGCGCTGGGCCTGCTGAAAGAGCAATACGACCACGGCGCCGATCCGGCGCAGATTCTCGCCGATCTCGGCGGCTTCGTGCATTTCGTGACGCGGCTGAAGATCGTGCCGGAGGCCGCCCGCGATCCCTCGATGACGCCGGAGGAGGTTCGGCGCGGCCTCGAATTCTCGCGCGGCCTCGGCATCCGCGTGCTGACGCGCGCCTGGCAGATGCTGCTGAAGGGCCTTCAGGAAGTGCGCGAGGCGCCGCGCCCGCTGGCGGCCGCCGACATGGTGCTGGTGCGCATCGCGCATGCGGCCGACCTGCCGACGCTCGACGAGGCGCTGAAGATGCTCGACGAGGGCGGCGGCGCCAGCCCGGCCAGTGGTCGCGCCCCGCTGCCGCGCGGCGGCGGGCCGACGCCGTCGGCCCTTCTGGCGACCGACCCCGGCGCAGCCCCGCGCGTCGAGGCGCCGCGCGGCGAGCCCGCGCGCGGTCCCGCCCTGTCGCTCGCCCGCGCGCCTGCGCAGCCTGCGAGCCGCGCCGCGCCCATTCCGGCGCCGGCGACGCCGACCGTCGCGATCAATTCGCTCGAGGAGCTTGTCGCGCTCGCCGAACAGCGGCGCGACATCATGCTCAAGCTGGCGCTCGAGAACGACGTGCGGCTCGTCTCGTTCGAGCGGGGCAAGTTGCAGTTCGCGCTGGCGCCCGGCGCCTCGCAGCAATTGCCGACGCTGCTCTCGCGGCGCCTGCAGGAGTGGACGGGCGAGCGCTGGATGGTGGCGCTGTCGCAAGCCGAGGGCCAGCCGACGCTGCGCGAGCGCGCCGACAGCAAGCGCGAGCAGGCGTTGCAAGGCGTCGCCGCCGAGCCGGCCGTGCGCAGCGTGCTGGAGGCCTTTCCCGGCGCGCAGATCATCGCCGTGCGCCGGCCGCAGGAGGCCGCGCAACCCGCCGCGCCCGAGCCCGAGGCGGCGCCGGAGGCGGACGCCGACATTTCCTATCTCGACGAGACCGTCTCCGACGACGATCTCTGATCTTCCAGAGGAACGCGCGACATGAAGGACATCATGGGCCTGATGAAGCAGGCGCAGGCGATGCAGACGAAGATGCAGGACATGCAGGCGCAGCTCGAGACCATCGAGGTCGAGGGCGCGGCCGGCGGCGGCATGGTCAAGGTCGTCGCGACCGCCAAGGGCGTGGTCAAGAACGTGACCATCGACCCTTCGCTGATGAAGGAGGACGAGAAGGAGATCCTCGAGGACCTCATCGTCACCGCGCTCGACGACACGCGCAAGAAGGCCGAGCGGCTCGTCGAGGAGAAGATGAAGTCGATGACCGCCGGCCTGCAACTGCCGCCCGGCATGAAGCTGCCGTTCTGACGCGATGGCGGAGCGCGTCGCCGGCCCCGAGATCGAGCGACTGATCCAGTTGCTCGCGCGCCTGCCGGGGCTCGGCCCCCGCTCGGCGCGGCGCGCCGCGCTGCATCTGGTGCGCAAGCGCGAGGAGCTGCTCGGCCCGCTCGCCGATGCGATGCAGGTCGCGCGCGAGCGCATCGCCACCTGCCCGCGCTGCGGCAATGTCGACACCAGCGAACCCTGCACGATCTGCCGCGACGGCCGGCGCGATCCCTCGCTGCTCGTCGTCGTCGAGACGGTCGCCGACCTCTGGGCGCTGGAGCGCTCGGGCGCCGTGTCGGGCCGCTACCACGTGCTCGGCGGCACGCTGTCGCCGCTCGACGGCGTCGGCCCGCGCGAGCTCAATCTCGATCCGCTGCCCGGCCGCATCGCCGAGGAGGGCGTGCGCGAGGTCGTCATCGCCGTCAACGCCACGGTCGACGGGCAGACGACGGCGCATTACATCACCGATCTGTTGCAAGGCACGGGCGTGAAGATCACGCGCCTCGCCCATGGCGTGCCGGTCGGCGGCGAACTCGATTATCTCGACGAGGGCACGCTCGCCGCCGCGCTGCGCCAGCGCACGGCGTTCTGACGCGTCAGAACGTGAGCGCCGACTGCGTCTAGCGGCCTGCCGCGGCGGCATCCGAGCTGAGCGCGTTGCCGCAGCCCCCCCCCCCCCCGCCCCCCCCGGGCCCCGCCGGGCGGGGCCGTCGGGGGGGGGGGGGCGCACCATCCCGCGCCTTTGTCGCCTGCGCCAGCCCGGAGGAGGCGGTCGCGCAGCTCGAGGCGCTGTATGCGCGCGCCGCCGGCGCCTTGCGCGCGGCCGTCGAGGCCTATCTGAAGACGCGCGAGCCGCCCTCCGAGGCGGCGCGCGCGGCGTTCTGCTATCCCGAACTGCGCGTCGCCTACATGCCGGGCGGCGTGCAGCCGGCGGCCAACCGCGCCTTCGCGAAGTTTCCCGAGCCCGGCGTCTATGCGACGACGGTGACGCAGCCGCAGGCCTTCCGCGCCTATCTGCTCGAACAGTTGCGCCCGCTCGTCGCCGAATTCGGCGCGACGCTGGAGGTCGGCCCCAGCGCGCAGGAAATCCCCTACCCTTACGTGTTCGACCGCGGCGACGAGCTCGGCCGCGGCGACGCGACGGCGGCCGAACTTGCGCGACATTTCCCGACGCCGCTGCTCTCGGCGGTCGGCGACGAGATCGCCGACGGCATGTTCGATCTGAAACCCGGCGAGACGCGCCCGCTGGCGCTGTTCGACGCGGTGCGCGTCGACTATTCGCTGCGCCGCCTCGTGCACTACACAGGCTCGGACTGGCGCGCGATCCAGCCCTGGATCCTGCTCACCAACTATCACCGCTATGTCGACCAGTTTCTCGACTGGGGCTTTGCGCAGGTGCTCGACGCGGGGACGCACGATGCGATGGTGCTGCCCGGCAATGTCGTCATCCGCAAGGGCATGACGCGCGCCGCCGCGCAGGCGCTCGCCGACACGGTGACGTGGCACCGTTTCCAGATGCCCGCATACCATCTGACCGGCGGCGCGCGCGGCGGCGTCACGCTCGTCAACATCGGCGTCGGCCCGTCCAACGCCAAGAACATCACCGATCATCTGGCCGTGCTGCGCCCGCATTGCTGGCTGATGGTCGGCCATTGCGGCGGCCTGAGACAGGCCCAGCAGATCGGCGACTACGTGCTGGCGCACGCCTATCTGAGGCAGGACCACATTCTCGACGATCTGGTGCCGACCGACATTCCGATTCCGGCGCTGGCCGAAGTGCAGGTCGCCTTGCAGGAAGCCGCGCAGGCGGTGACGGGCGATCATGGCGAGGCGCTGAAGCGACGGCTGCGCACCGGCACCGTCGTCACCAACGACGACCGCAACTGGGAGCTGCGCTGGACGCAGGAGCGCCGGCGCATCAACCAGTCGCGCGCCATCGCGGTCGACATGGAGTCGGGGACCATCGCCGCGCAGGGCTTTCGCCTGCGCGTGCCCTACGGCACGCTGCTGTGCGTCTCCGACAAGCCGCTGCATGGCGAGATCAAGCTGCCGGGCGCGGCGAACGCCTTCTATGAGCGGGCGGTGAGCGAGCATCTGCGCATCGGCCTCGCCGCGCTCGATCTGCTGCGCAGCCGGCGCGACACGCTGCATTCGCGCAAGCTGCGCTCCTTCGACGAACCGCCGTTCCGGTGAGCGACATGACCGACGCCTACACGCATGAGGACGCCGCCGCCGCGGGATGGCGGATCGAGGCCGACCGGATCGTCAAGACGTACCGGTTCGAGAGCTTCCGCGCCGCGGTCGACTTCATGGCGGATTGTGCGCCCGCCATCGACGCGCTCGATCATCATCCCGACTGGACGAACGTCTACAACCGCCTCGTCGTGACATTGACGACGCATGACGCGAAGGGATTGACCGCGCGAGACTTCCGCCTCGCGCGGCTGCTGGACGCGCGTTTCGCGCGACGGCCCGGCGCAGGTTGAGGCGCGCCGGGCCGTTCCGTTCGGATCGCGCCGTCGTTCAGATGACGTTCTTCGCCATCTGGTTGGCGATGTAGTCGGCCTGGCGCAGCGCCAGCGCGACGATGGTCAGCGTCGGGTTCTCCGCCGCGCCGGTGGTGAACTGCGAGCCGTCCGACACGAACAGGTTCTTCACGTCGTGCGTCTGGCCCCAGCGGTTGACGACGCCGTCGCGCGCATTCTCGGACATGCGGTTGGTGCCGAGATTGTGCGTGGAGGGATAGGGCGTCGTCGGGAAGGTGCGCGTCGCGCCCACCGCCTCGTAGATCGCCGCGCCCTGCCGGTAGGCGTGGTTGCGCATGGCGACGTCGTTCGGGTGATCGTCGAAATGCACATTGGCGACGGGATAGCCGTATTTGTCCTTGGCGCTGCTCAGCGTCACGCGATTGTCGGCGCGCGGCATGTCCTCGCCGACGATCCACATGCCGGCCATATGGTCGTAGCCGTCCATCGCCGAGGTGAAGGAGCGGCCCCACCCGCCCGGATCGAGGAAGGCGGCCATGAAGGGCAGGCCGAGCGACAGCGTCTCGAATTCGTAGCCGCCGACGAAGCCGCGCTTGGGATCGTGACGCGCCTCGTCCTGCACGATGCCGGCCATCGTCGTGCCGCGCCACATCTTCACCGGCTTCTCGAACACGCCGTAGACCGAACCGGTCATGTGACGCATGTAGTTGCGGCCGACCTGACCGGAGGAGTTGGCGAGGCCGTTCGGGAACATCGTCGAGGCCGAGTTGAGCAACAGGCGCGGGCTCTCGAGCGAATTGCCGGCGACCGCGACGATGCGCGCCTTCTGACGCTGCTCGCGGCCCTCCTTGTCGAAATAGACGACGCCGGTGACCTTGCCGGTCGCGTCATGCTCGATGCGCACGACATAGGCGTTCGGCCGCACCTCGAGATTTCCGGTCGCCTCGCCTTTCGGGATCTCGGCGATCAGCGTCGACCATTTTGCGCCCGACTTGCAGCCTTGGAAGCAGAAGCCGATCTGCTGGCAGCCGCCGCGGCCGTCGCGCGGGGCGGAGTTGATCGCCATGCGTCCGGTGGAGACTTCCTTATAGCCGAGCTTCTTCGCGCCGGCCTCGAGCACCTTGTAGTTGTTGTTGCCGGGCAGTCCCGCGACGCCATTGGTGCGCGTCACGCCCATGCGGTCTTCCGCCCTGGCGTACCACGGCGCCATCTCGGCAGAGTCGATCGGCCAGTCGAGCAACGCCGCGCCGGCGATCTCGCCATAGGTCGTGCGCGCCTTCCACTCGTGGTCCTGGAAGCGCAGCGAGGCGCCCGCCCAATGCACCGACGAGCCGCCGACCGCTTTCACGATCCACGCGGGCAGGTTGGCGAAATCGCGCGACACGCGCCAGTTGCCGGAGGTGGTGCGCATGTCGGTCCAGGCGAGCTGGGCGAAGGAGGCCCACTCGTCGTTGATGTAATCCTCCATCTCGTGACGGCCGCCCGCCTCGAGGCAGACCACCTTCACGCCCTTGAGGGCGAGCTCGGCCGCGAGCGTTCCGCCGCCCGCTCCGGAGCCGACGACGACGACGACGGAGGCGTCGTTCTGATCGAATTTTCCAGCCATGATCGCGCCTCCCTCAGAGCCAGGCGATGTCGTTGAAGCCGCGATTGATGTAGCCGCCCTTGGAGGCGCTCTCGCCCTCGTAACCGAACAGCGGCCACACCTCCTGCTGATTGTAGAGGCTGACGACGAGGCCGCCGCGCACGGTCTGGAAGAACGGCGTCGCGGAAATCTTCTGCAACAATTGCGTGCGCTCCCATTCCCAGCCGACATCGGCGTAGGGCGCGCCGAACGCAGCCTTCGCCATTGCGTCGAGTTCGGCGATCGAGGTCTCGATCGTGTTGCGCATCGCGGCGTCGGACGATTTCTCGTCGAAACCCTTCACGGCGACGGCGTAGAATTTGTCGGCCAGACGATCATGAGGATAGATGTCGCGCGCGAGCTTGATCAGCGTGCGCATCGTCTCGGGCTTGAGGTTCTTCGTCTCGAGCGCCCAGGCCTCCTGCGGATGGAAGATCGCGCCGGAGAGCACGACGATCGTCGCGCCGGCGGCGCCGGTGAGAAATAGCCGCCTGTCGATATGCGGACGGCCGCGCGGCGTTTGGTCGTGTTGCTGTTGCATGGGATCGCTTCCTCCATTTCTTGTCTTGCCCGCGCGCCTTTTTCGGCGCGTCGGGCGGGTCGCCGCGTCAGACGTAGCGGCCCTGTTTTTGAAGCACTTCGATCTTGTATCCGTCCGGATCGGTCACGAAGAAGAAGCGCGCCAGAGGCTGGCCCTTGTAGGACATGTCCCTCACCGGATTGGGGTTCAGCCCCGCCGAGGCGAAGCGCGCGTGTTCGGCCGTCAGATCGTCGACCGCGACGGCGAGATGGCCATATCCGTCGCCAAGCGCGTAAGGTTCGACGCGGCCATGATTGATCGTCAGTTCGACCTCGAAGTCGGCGTCGCTGTTGCGCAGATAGACGAGCGTGAAACCGTCGAATTCGAGCCGGTCCGCGATCTCGAGGCCGAAGGCGCGACGGTAGAAATCGACCGAGCGCGCTTCGTCGAGAACGCGGATCATCATGTGAATCGCTTTGGCCATTTCGGCTCTGTCCCTTTCAGTTCGACAGCGTTTTCAGATAGGCGATGATGAGCAGGCGTTTGGCCGGATCGGCCTGGCGGTAGATCATGACGGAACCCGGCGCGACGGCCTTGGGATCGGCGATCCAGGCGTCGAGCGTGTCATCGCTCCACACCGTGTCGAGCTGCTTCAGCGCCGGGGAATAGGCGAAGCCTTCCAGCGAGGCGGCCTTGCGGCCGACGACGCCGAACAAATTCGGGCCCTGTCGCGGCGCGGCGTCCTTCTCGACGGCGTGGCACACGCCGCAGCTCGTCACGAACTGTTTGCGCGCGGCCTCGACGTCGAGCGCCAACGCCGGTCCGCATGAGAGGGCCAGCGCCGTCGTCGCGGCTGCAATCGTTCGACCTCGCACGCACCGTCCTCCCGAGGGCGCTTGCGCCCATGCTGGAAGGCTAGGTGAGCTTGTCGGCGAAGTGGTAGTATCTCGCTACTACGCGCGCATTCGGCCGAGCGGCGCTGCCTGTTCGTCCGTGAAAGCCGACGCGGCCTCGCTTTTCAGCGCGCCGACGGCGTCGGCCGAGCCGCGCACTTCCGAGGCGTAGGTCAGGCAGGCGCAACGCAGCAGCGAGGCGAAATTCGTTTCGCCGCCGCGAAACTCCAGCACCTCGTCGTGCAGACGGGAGAGAAAGCGGCCGAGAGACACGCCCTGCGCCGCCGAGATCTCCTCGAGGATCGCCCAGAACGAGGCCTCCAGCCGGATCGAGGTGACATGGCCGCCCAGCCGCACCGAACGCGTCTGGTAGGCGTAGGCGCTTTCCGGCAGTTCGGCGAAAATCCGGCACATGGCGTCCCCTCCGCGCGGCTGCGTCCCTTCCCCACGGTCAGTCTAAGCCCCTCGTTCCCGATGTAAACGAACGGAAAATGTCGCACTGAGAATAGTTGCGTCGCATCCAAAACAAACTAGACTGACGCCGAACCGCCTCCCCAAGGCCCCTGCTTCATGCTCGACTCAGCCCGCTCCGCCGCCTCGGCCCCGATGACGATCGGCTTCGCGCTGGCGCCGCGCTTCACGCAGATGGCGTTCGTCAGCGCCGTCGAGACGCTCCGCCTCGCCAATCATGTGCTCGGCCGACAGGCCTATGCGTGGAAGGCGTTCTCCGAGGACGGCGCGCCGGTCGCCGCCTCGAACGGCCTGACGACGCCTGTGGACGGCGCCTTCGCGAGCATGGACGCCGCCATCCTCATCGTCTGCGGCGGGCTCGACATTCAGGCGACGAACCATCACGCGCTGATGCAGCGCCTGCGCAAGCTCGGCACGCGCGGCGTGACGCTCGGCGCGCTGTGCACGGGTCCGTATGTGCTGGCCAGGGCCGGCCTGCTCGACGGGCATCGCTGCACGATCCATTGGGAGAACCTGCCCTCCTTCCGCGAGGAGTTTCCGCAGCTCGAGGTGACGCAGGAGCTTTACGAGATCGACCGCGGACGCATGACCTGCGCCGGCGGCACCGCGGCGATCGACATGTTCCTGTCGCTGATCGAACGGCGCGAGGGCGGCGACGTCGCCGTGCAAGTCACCGACGAATTGATCCACCATCGCATGCGCGACAAGGGCGAGCGCCAGCGCATGGATCTGCGCGCGCGCATCGGCGTCGCGCATCCCAAGCTGATCGCCATCATCGGCCAGATGGAGAAGCGCCTCGAGAACCCGACCTCCTGCGCGCAGCTCGCGCGCGAGGCCGGACTCTCGGCGCGCCAGCTCGAGCGTCTGTTCCAGAAATATATCGGCGACAGCCCGACGCGCTACTATCTGCAATTGCGGCTCGACCGGGCGCGCTTCCTGCTGATGCAGACGAGCATGCCGATCCTCTCCGTCGGGCTCGCCTGCGGCTTCGTCTCGGCGTCGCATTTCTCCAAGTGCTATAGCGAGCATTTCCGCAAGACGCCCTCGGAAGAACGCAAGCGCGTCGCCTCGCGCAAATCGCGCGCGGCGGCCGGCTAGCGCGTGCGCCGGCGACGCTGCGGGGCGCCCGTCGCGCGCGCCGGCAACGGCATGACGCGCGCAAGCCGCTCATACGGATCGCTCGCATGCGGCAGCGCCATGGCCGCGACGAAGCGGGCCTGAAACTCGGGCTCGATGGCTGTTTCGATCTTCTCGATCCGCCGGGCGACGCCCTCGATCTCGAAGCGCGCGGCGCGATTGAGCAGAGCGATGCGCGCGCCGGTGCCGGCCGCATTGCCGGCCGAGGAGACGCGCGCCGGATCGCAATCGGGCAACATGCCGAGCGTCGTCGCATAGAGCGGATCGATATGGCTGCCGAAGGCGCCGGCGAGCACGATGCGATCGGGCGCGGCGAGGCCCGTGCGGTCGAGCAGCAGGCTCGCCCCCGCATGCAGCGCGGCCTTGGCGAGCTGGATCGCGCGCACATCCGTCTGCGTCAACACCAGACGCGGCGCGCCCTCGCGCAGAACATAGGCGAAGGCCCTGCCCTGCGCCTCGAGGCGCGGCGTGCGCGCGGCGGCCGCGCCGTCGATCACACCATCGGCGGAGATGACGCCGGCCAGAAACAGCTCGGCGACGAGCTCGATGATCCCGGAGCCGCAAACGCCGGTGACGCCGGTCGCTGCGGTCGCCGCCTCGAAGCCCGGCTCATTCGACCAAAGATCGCAGCCGATCACGCGATAGCGCGGCTCCAGGCTCTCGCGGTCGATGCGAACGCGTTCGACGGCGCCGGGCGCGGCGCGCTGGCCGCAGGAGATCTGCGCGCCCTCGAAGGCCGGGCCGGTCGGCGAGGAGCAGGCGAGCAGGCGCGCGCGGTCGCCCAGAATGATTTCGGCGTTGGTGCCGACGTCGACGATCAGCGTCGTCTCGTCGCGCAGATAGGGCCCTTCCGACAGCGCGACGCCGGCGGCGTCCGCGCCGACATGGCCGGCGATGCAGGGCAGGCAGTAGACACGCGCGCCCGGCGCGAGCGACAGGCCGAGATCGCGCGCCGGCGCCTCGACCGCGCCGTCGACCGCAAGCGCGAAGGGCGCGCCGCCGAGCTCGGTCGGATCCAGCCCGAAAGAGATGATGCATGATCGGATTGCCGACAACCGTCGCCTCGACGATGTCGCGCGTCGCGACGCCGGCTTGCGCCGCCGCCTCCTGCGCGAGCGCGTTCAACGCGATGCGCGCGGCGTGCGTCATCTCGGCGGCGCCGCCGTCGTTGAGCATCGCGTAGGAGACGCGGCTCATCAGATCCTCGCCGAAGCGGATCTGCGGGTTCATCGCGCCGACGGAGGCGAGCGTCTCGCCGGAGCCCAGATCGCAGAGATGGACGGCGATGGTGGTCGAGCCGATGTCGATCGCCAGACCGAAGCAGCGCTCGCGATAGCCCGGCCACAGCGCGACGACGACGCCATCGGCGCGCAGCGCCGCCGTGACGCGCCACTTGCCGGCGCGCAGCGTCGCCTGCGCCTCGCGCAGCACCGCTGTGTCGAGCCTCGCCGCGCTGCCTGTCTGCGCGGCCAGGGCGTCGCACAGGCGGCGCGCGTCGCTCGCGGGATCGGCCATGTCTGGCTCCGCCACGTCGACGCAGACAAGCCGCACGACAGGGTCGATCTCGATCGGATGCGCCTCGGCGCGCTTGCGCACGACCTGACGATGCACCTGCGATTCAGGCGGAACGTCGACGACGACGTCGCCCGCCACGCGCGCCTGGCAGCCGAGGCGGCGGCCCGGCGCGAAGGCGCCGCGCACCGAGGCGTAGCGCGCCTCCACCTCGTTCGGCGCGGACAGGTGATCGGCGCGCGAGACGACGCCATGCTTGGCGAATTCGCCTTCCGCCAGATCGCACTGGCAGCGCCCGCAGACGCCACGTCCGCCGCACACCGTATCGAGATCGACGCCAAGCGCGCGCGCGGCCTCGAGCAGGCTGACGCCTTTGGCGAAGCGCCCTCGCTTGCCGGACGGCGTGAAGACGACAAGATGGTCGTCGCTCATGCGCCGTCCCGTCCGCCGGCCTGCGCCAGCGCGGCGAGACGCGCGGCGTCGTAGTCGCGCTCGAGGCGCGCCTGCGACGCGTCGGCCTCGGCCTCGAGATCGTCGCCGCAGGCGAGAGGCGCGGCGCGGCGCCATTCGGCGAGATAGGCGTCCGCGTCCATCAGCCCCGCGCGCATCGCGGCGACGTCGATCGCCTCGACGAAGCGTTGCGGCAGCAGCCGCTTGGCCTGACGGCGGCCCGCCTTCGCGATGACCTGCGAGGGAATGTCGCGCCAGAAGATGACGACGAGTTCGCCCATCACGTCGGCTCCGCGACGCGCGATTGCGCCAGAAACTGCGCGAGCGCGCCAAGCCCCGTGACGCGCCGCTCGAAGGCGAGGCCGAGGCGCGCCGCCGCTGCGCGCGCCAGCTCGTCGGTGCGCGGGTCGTCCGCCTGCGCCAGATGCACGAGGCGTCGGTAGTTGCCGAAATAGGCGTCGCGCAAATCCGGATGACGGTCGAGGCCGAGGCCGCGAACGACCAGGCGCTCGAAGTGCCGCGCCAGAAAATCGGTGACGTAGAAGGTTCCCGGCTCTTCCTCCGACAGCGCGGAGAATGTCTCGGCGCCGGCGAAGAACTCGTAGCAATGCGCGCCGGCGATGCGCGTCGCGCCGAGCGTCTCGAGGGCGCGGTCGAGCGCCGGGCCCGCGCCGCACTCGCCATAGAGAACCAGCACGTCGTCATAGGCGGCGCGGCGCGGCGCGACCTTGGCGAGAAGCGCGCCGGCGATGCGCTCGGGGCGATTGTGAAGTTGGGCGGGCAGGCAGGTGAGATCGACATGATCGAGCCGCGCCGCCCCAATCGCCGCGCGCGCCTCGCGCGCCAGCGCGCCGCAGGCGACGACCAGCGTGCGCCGCGCGCTCACGCCGACGCGACCAGCGCCGAGCCCTGCCGGCGCGCGACCAGCGCCTTCGCCGTCTCGACCGCCGTCGCCGCGTCGCGACAATAGGCGTCGGCGCCGACGAAATCAGCGAAGGCCTCGTTCAGCGGCGCGCCGCCGACGAGCACGATCGTGTCGGCGCGCAGCCCCTGCGTCTTCAACTCCTCGATCACGACCTTCATGTAAGGCATGGTCGTCGTCAGCAGCGCCGACATGCCGAGGATTTCCGGCTTGTGTTCGCGGATCGCGGCGATGTAGCGGTCCGCGTCGGTGTTGACGCCGAGGTCGACAACCTCGAAGCCGGCGCCCTCCATCATCATCGTCACGAGGTTCTTGCCGATGTCGTGGATGTCGCCCTTCACCGTGCCGATCACCATCCTGCCGACGCGCGGCGCGCCGGTGGCGGCGAGCAGCGGGCGCAGGATCGTCATGCCGGCCTTCATCGCATTGGCGGCGAGCAGAACCTCGGGCACGAACAGGATGCCGTCGCGGAAATCGACGCCGACGATGCGCATGCCCTCGACCAGCGCCTTGGTCAGCACGTCGTACGGCGCCCAGCCGCGGCCGAGCAGGATGCGCACGCCCTCCTCGATCTCCTGCTTCAGGCCGTCATAGAGATCGTCATGCATCTGCGCGACGAGATCGTCGTCGCCCAGCGAATTCAGATCGAGATCGTCGTCGGCCATGCGCGTCTCCCGGCGCGTCTCCTGCGGCGCGTCTCCTGCGGCGCGCGAATCGTGCCGGCGCGCCGCGCCCGGCGCTGTCGCAGCGGGGACGCGCGCTTGCGCGGTTGCGACGCCTCAGGCCTTCAGACGCGCGTTTTCGGGATCGAACGGCGATTCGCAGATGACGACGGCGCGCCGCTTCTCGCCTAGAATCGCGATGTCGAGTTCGGTCCCGACCTCCGCGAGATCGGGCCGCACCATGCCGAGGGCGAGCGACTTGCCGACGCGCCAGCCGAAGCCGCCATTGGTGGCGCGGCCGACGAGTTCGCCATCGCGCGTCAGCGGCTCGGAGCCGCGCGCGTCCGCGTCCGTCACGCCCTGCACCTCCATCGTGACGAAGCGGTTGGCGAAGCCGCGCCGGCTCCACGCCGCCAGGCCTTCGCGGCCGACGAAATCGCCCTTCTCCGGCCGCACGAAACGGTCGAGCCCGGATTCGAGCGCGGCGTATTCGATCGACAGCTCGCGACCCATGTTGCGGTAGGATTTCTCCAGCGCCATCGCGTTCATCGCGCGCGCGCCGTAGGGCTTCAGGCCGTGGCGCGCGCCCTCCTTCATCAACAGATCGAAGATCGCGGTCTGCATCTCGATGGGGTGATGCAGCTCCCAGCCGAGTTCTCCGACGAAATTCACACGTAGCGCGTGCGCCTGCGCGGTTCCGACGCTCACCGGCCTGCCGCTCAGCCACGGGAAGGCGGCGTTCGGCAGATCGACGTCGACGAGCGGCTGCAACACGTCGCGCGCGCGCGGTCCGACGAGCGCCAGCACGCCCCATTGCGTCGTGCAGGGCGTGAGCCTGACGCCGCCGTCGACGGGCAGCGCCCGGGCGAGCTGATCATGATCGAAACGCTCCAGCGCGCCGGCGGAGACGAGATAGAAGCGGTCGGCCGCCATGCGGTAGATCGTGAATTCGCTCTTCACGCCGCCGGCGCGCGTCAGCAGGTGGCAGAGCGAGACGCGGCCGACCTTGGGCAGGCGATTGGCGAGGAGCCCGTCGAGCCAGGCCTCCGCGCCTGGCCCCTCGACGAGGCACTTGGCGAAGGCGGTAAGGTCCTGCAGGCCGCAATTCTCGTGCGTGTTGCGAACCTCCGCGCCGACGAAGGGAAAGTAGTTCGAGCGACGGAAACTCCACTTCTCGCGGATCGCGCCGGTCTCCTCGCGCGGGGCATGATTGTGGTTCGTCAGCACGTCGGGCGAGGCTATCTCCTCCGCCGTCAGCGCGTAGCCCTGCGGGGCGAACCAGTTCGCCCGCTCCCAGCCGTAGACGGAGCCGAACACCGCGCCGAGCGCCTTCATGCGCGTATAGCAAGGCGATGTCTTGAGCGGCCGGCCGGCGCTGCGCTCCTCGTCCGGATAGTGCGGCGTGAAGACGTTGGCGTAGGCCTCCTCGCATTTGGCGACGAGATAGCCGCGCGAGGCGTAGGGGCCGAAGCGGCGCGGGTCGACGCCCATCATGTCGATCGTCGGTTCGCCATCCACGATCCATTCGGCGAGCTGCCAGCCGGCGCCGCCGGCCGCGGTGACGCCGAAGGAATGGCCCTCGTTCAGCCAGAAGTTCTTCAGGCCCCAGGCAGGCCCGACGATCGGCCCGCCGTCCGGCGTGTAGCAGATCGCGCCATTGTAAACCTTCTTGACGCCGAGTTCGCCGAAGATCGGCACGCGCGCGATGGCGGTCTCGATGTGCGGGGCGAGGCGGTCGAGATCGCCCTGGAACAGTTCGTATTCCGATTGCTCGCTCGGCCCGTCGAGATAGCAGGCGGGCGCCCCCTTCTCGTAGGGGCCGAGAATGAGGCCGCCATTCTCCTCGCGCATGTACCAGGACGAGTCGCTCTCGCGCAGCACGCCCATCTCGGGCAGGCCCGCCGAGTGGCGCGCCATGATGGCGGGATGCGGCTCGGTGACGATGTACTGGTGCTCGACCGGGATGACGGGAATGTCGAGCCCGACCATCGCGCCGGTGCGGCGTGCGAAATTGCCGGTGGCGGAGACGACATGCTCGCAGGCGATGTCGCCCTTGTCGGTATGCACGACCCATTCGCCGGTCGGCTTGCGCGAGATGTTGGTCACCGTTGTGTAGCGATAGATCTCGGCGCCGCCGGCGCGCGCACCCTTGGCCAGCGCCTGCGTCAGATCGGCGGGCTGGATATAGCCGTCGTCGGGATGCTGGATCGCGCCGAGAAGGTCGTCCGTCTCGCACAGCGGCCAGACCTCCTTCACCTCGTCGGGCGTGAGAAAGCGGACGTCGACGCCGATGGTGGCGGCGACGCCGGCGTAATAGCGATACTCGTCGAGCCGATCCTGCGTGCGGGCGAGGCGAATGTTGGAGACGCGCTTGAAGCCGACATTCTGTCCGGTCTCGGCCTCGAGTTCGCGATAGAGGCGCACGGAGTATTTGTGCAACTGCCCGTTCGAGTAGCTGAGGTTGAACAGGGGCAGCAGGCCGGCCGCGTGCCAGGTCGAGCCAGAGGTCAGCTCCTTGCGCTCGACGAGCACGACGTCCGACCAGCCCTTCTTCGTCAGATGGTAGAGCGTCGACACGCCCACCACGCCGCCGCCGATCACCACCACGCGCGCCTGAGTCTTCATCTCGCTTCGTCGCTCCTGAGCCCGTTCCAGCATCGCGGGGACAGGCGCGGCCATCTTGGGCGGCGGCGACGACGACTGTCGAGGCTGCGCCGTGACGCAGGCGGACAAGCGACCGCCGCGCGCGAGGAAGAGGGCGCAGCGGGCCGGCGCGACATTTCGCGGGCAAGCCGGAGACCTGCGCATGACCGACGAGGCCGCCCCCACCGCCGACCGCGCCCAGCGCCGCGGGCGCGAGGCGCGCCGCGCCGCCCGCGCCGAGCGCGGCGGGCTCGCCGCGCCCTTCATCACGCGCAACCTGCCGCTGGTCGAGGTGCTGTCGCGCGAGGGGCTGGAGCTGATCGAGGCGAACGCCGACCTTCTGCTCGAGGAGATCGGCATCGAGTTTCGCGGCCACGCCCGCGCGCTGACGCTGCTGAAGGATGCGGGCTGCGACGTGAGGGGCGAGCGCGTGCGCTTTCCCAAGGGGCTGGCGCGCGCGCTCTGCGCCAGCGCGCCGGCGCGCTACACGCAGCATGCGCGCAACCCGGCGCGGGCCGTCGAGATCGGCGGCAAGGCCACCGTTTTCGCGCCGGTCTACGGCTCGCCCTTCGTGCACGATCTCGACCGCGGCCGGCGCTACGGCACGATCGAGGATTTCCGCAACTTCGTGAAGCTCGCCTATCTCAACCCCTTCATGCACCACTCCGGCGGCACGGTGTGCGAGCCGGTCGATCTGCCGGTCAACAAGCGCCATCTCGACATGGTCGCGGCGCATCTGACGCTGTCCGACAAGCCGATCATGGGCTCGGTGACGCATCCCGAGCGCGCGCGCGACACGGTGGCGATGCTCGACATCGTGTTCGGACGCGACTTCGTGCGCGCCAACACGGTGTGCACGAGCCTCATCAACGCCAACTCGCCGCTGGTGTGGGACGCCGCGATGCTCGGCGCGGCGGAGGCTTATGCGGAGGCCAATCAGGCCTGCGTCGTGACGCCCTTCATCCTGTCGGGCGCGATGAGCCCGGTGACCGTCGCCGGCACGTTGACGCAGGTGCTGGCCGAGGTGCTCGCCGGCGTCGCCTTCACGCAGCTCGTGCGGCCCGGCGCGCCGGTCGTGTTCGGCACGTTCGTCTCCACCCTGTCGATGCAATCGGGCGCGCCAACCTTCGGCACGCCGGAGGCGGCGCTGGCGATCTTCGGCGCGGGGCAGCTCGCGCGGCGGATGAACCTGCCCTTCCGCACCGGCGGCTCGCTCACGGCCTCGAAGCTGCCGGACGCGCAGGCCGCCTACGAGAGCGCGCAAACGCTGCTGCCGACCTTGCAGGCGGGCGCCAATTTCGTGCTGCACGCGGCGGGGTGGCTGGAGGGCGGCCTGGCCTCGAGCTACGAGAAATTCATGATGGATTGCGACCAGCTCGGCATGATGCAGAAGCTGGCGGCGGGGATCGACCTGTCGGAGAACGGGCAGGCGTTCGAGGCGTTCCGCGAGGTCGGGCCGGGCGGTCATTTTCTGGGCTGCGCGCATACGCAGGCGAATTTCGAGGCGGCCTTCTTCCGCTCGGCGCTGGCCGACAACAATTCGGTCGAGCAATGGGAGGCGGAGGGGCGGCGCGACATGGCCCAGCGCGCCAACGCGGCCTGGAAGGCCGAACTCGCCCGCTACGAGGCCCCGCCGCTCGATCCGGGCGTCGAGGCCGCGCTCGCAGAATTCGTCGCGCGCAAGAAGGCCTCGATGCCCGACGCGACGCATTGAGGGGCCGATGCGGTTGTTTGCGAGCCGGAGGCTCGCGGTCCAGAACGCATCGCCCGCATGACCCTCCTCCTCGGCCTCGCGCTCGCCGCGCTCGTCGTCGCCACCTCCTTCGTTTCCGGCGTCTTCGGCATGGCGGGCGGGCTGATCCTGCTCGGCGCGCTTCTGCTGTTTCTCGACGTCGCGCCGGCGCAAATCCTGTTCGGCGTGACGCAGCTCGCCTCGAACGGCTGGCGCGGATTCCTGTGGCGCGCGCATGTGCGCTGGGGGATCGTGGCGCGCTACGTCGTCGGCTCGGTCGCCGCCTTCCTCGCGATGCGGCTGATCGCCTTCCTGCCGGACAAGGGGCTGATGTATGTCGGCCTCGGGATCACGCCGTTTCTGGTGCGGATGCTGCCGAAAAGCCTCGATCCGAACATCGAGCGGCCGGGCGCGCCCTATCTGTGCGGCGCGGCGATCATGGTGATCCAGCTGCTGGCGGGCGCATCCGGCAACGTGCTCGACATGTTCTTCCAGCAGAGTTCGCTCGACCGCAAGGCGATCGTGGCGACGAAGGCGGCGACGCAGGTTGTCGCGCACGCGCTGCGCATCGCCTATTTCGGCTCGTTCCTGGTGCACGACGAGCGCATCGCGCCCTGGACCTACGCGATGACCATCGCCTGCGCCATGGCGGGGACGACGCTCGCCGCGCGCGTGCTGCACGCGATGTCGGACGCCGGCTTCCGGCGCTGGAGCTGGCGCATCAGCGCGGCGGTGAGCCTGACCTATCTCGCCCGCGGCGTGTGGATGCTCGTCACTGGCTCGACCACATGATGCGCGCCATCCAGGCGATCTCCTCGGCGCGCAGCGTGCGGTCGGCGTGCTCGGGATTGATCGACTTCAGCTCCACCGTCTTCGCCGTGCGGCGCCTCAGCTCCTTGGCCAGCACCTCGCCCTGCGCAGTGCGCACCACCACGCGGTCGCCGCGGCGGATGGGCGCGGCCGGGGAGACGATGATGCGGTCGCCGTCGCGATAGAGCGGCAGCATCGACTCGCCGGAAATCTCCAACGCGTAGCTGTGCTCGTCGGCGACGTCCGGGAAGCTCACCTCGTCCCACCCCGCGCCGACCGGAAATCCGCCGTCGTCGAAAAAGCCGCCCTCGCCCGCCTGCGCGAAGCCGATCAGCGGCAGAGCGCGCGCGCGGCCCTGCTTGGCCCCGCCGACGAGGGCGACGAAATCGTCGAACGAGACGCCGGTCGCCTCCAGCACCTTGGCGACCGATTCGGTCGAGGGCCAACGCGCCCGCCCGTCCGCCGTGACGCGCTTCGACCGGTTGAAGGTGGTGGCGTCGAGCCCGGCCTTCCTGGCGAGGCCGGAGGCCGACAGGCCGACGCGGGCCGCCAGCGCGTCCAGCGCCGTCCAGATCGAGTCGTGCGTCAGCATTCGCGATCTCCGCCGCAGGAGGGGTTAGAGAGTTTTTTCCTAAGATAGGACATACTCTCTCCCCGCCTCCGGCGCAAGCCGTGAAACAGGCGTGAAACGCGCGGGCAGGCCTACTGCCGCATCGTCTCGCGGGCGATGATCATGCGCTGCACCTCGCTCGTGCCCTCGTAAATGCGCAGGATGCGGGCGTCGCGGACATGCCGCTCGATCCCGGCGTCGCGGACATAGCCCGAGCCGCCGAACAGTTGCAGCGCGGTGTCCGTCGCCCGGTGGGCGGCCTCGGAGGCGAAGAGCTTGGCCATCGAGGCCTCGCGCGAGAACGGCTCGCGCCGGTCTTTCTTCGCGGCGGCGCTGAGGGTGAGCAGGCGGGCGGCCTCGAGATCCGTCTCGCGGTCGGCGATCATCCACTGCACGCCCTGGAAGTCGGCGATCGCCTGACCGAACTGGCGGCGCTCCTTCACATAGGCCTTGGCCTTGTCCATCGCCGCGCGTGCGATGCCGAGCGAGAGCGCGGCGACGCCGATGCGCCCGCCCGCCAGTTCGCCGACGGCGATGCGGAAGCCGTCATTCTCCTTGCCCATCATGTTGGCGGCGGGCACGCGGCAATTCTCGAAGCCGACGACATTGGTCGGCGAGCCGTGCTGGCCCATCTTCTCCTCGCGCCGGCCGACGATCAGGCCTGGCGTTCCCGCCTCGACGAGAAAGACGGAGATTCCCTTGCCCTTCGGGCGCTCCGGATCGGTCACCGCCCAGACGACGAAGACGCCGGCGAACTCGCCGCTCGAAATGTAGATCTTCTCGCCGTCGAGAACGTAGTCGTCGCCGTCCCGGCGCGCGCGCGTTTTCATGCCGGCCGGATCGGAGCCGGCGCCCGCCTCGGTGAGGCAGAAGGCGCCCGCCGCATAGGTTCCGTCGGCGAGCCTTGGCAGATGCAGCTCCTTCTGCGCCTGATCGCCGCAAGCGTGAATGACCTCGCCCACCATGTTGGTCACCGACATGGTGACCGCCGTCGCCGCGCAGGCGTAGCCGACCTCCTCCACCGCCAGCGCGAAGCCGACGGCGCCGACGCCCGCGCCGCCGTAGTCGGGGTCCATGTTCAGGCCCATGAAGCCGTTGTCGGCGAGCAGCTTCAGATTGGCGAGAAGTTCGTCGCGCCCCTCGCCGCGGTCGAGCCGCTCGGCGAGCGGCGCCAGACGGTCGGCGGCGATGCGCCGCGCCGTGTCGCGAACCGCGATTTCCTCCTCGGTGAACGCGAAATCCATCCCTGCCCCCGGTTCCTGTCCGGGCCGAAGCGTAGTCGGGGGCGGGCGGCGCGGCAAACCGTGAGGGCACGGTTCACACGCAAACCAATCTGTGCCAACCTCAGGCATAAGACGAAACGGGAGGTCACCCATGTTGAGGATTCTTGCGCTAGCCGCTGGCGTGACTATTGCTGCGGCCTCCGGCGCTCTGGCGCAGGATGCGTCCGGCACCTGGCTGCGCGACAGCGGCGCCTCGCGCGTGCGCATCGCGCCCTGCGGCGACGCCTTGTGCGGCACGATCGTCTGGCTGAAGGACGCGTCGGGCCCGGCCAAGGTCGGCCAGCGCGTCTTCTACGACATGAAGCCGAACGGCGCTGGCTCATGGGCCGGCAAGGCGTTCAACCCGGAGGACGGCAAGACCTATTCCGGCAAGATGTCGCTCTCCGGCAATTCGCTGACGACGGCGGGCTGCGCGCTCGGCGGGCTGATCTGCAAATCAGTGCAGTGGTCGCGCGCGAACTGACGCTTTCGCGCCGCGCCGCGATGTGAGACGACGCCTCCGGGGCCTCCCCGGAGGCGTTTTCTTTTCGCGGGAGACGCGCGGATGGCGTGGCTCATTCTTCTGGCCGCCGGCCTGTGCGAGATCGGCTGGGCGGTCGGTCTGAAATACACCGACGGCTACACGCGGCTCTGGCCGACGGTCGCCACCGTGGCGACGATGGCCCTCAGCGTCTTCCTGCTCGGCCTGGCGCTGAAGACGCTGCCGCTCGGCACCGCCTATGCGGTGTGGACGGGAATCGGCGCGGTCGGCGTCGCGATCCTCGGAATCGTTCTGTTCAATGAATCGGTCGATGCGCTGCGCATCGGCTCCATCGCGCTGATCGTCGTCGGCATCGTCGGACTTAAAGCGGGGGCCTGAGCCGGGCCCGCCGGCCGATACGGCGCACACCCCGCCGCCGGTCGTCCGATCACACGAGCGCCAGCCGGTTGTCGCGTGACAGCATCGACCCGTCGGCGACATCGCGCAAGGCTCGCGCTACACTCAGAGATTATGCAAACACTTATCGCATTTGACAATTCAGACATTTCTCCTGATTGTCCGCAAAAAGAAAACAATCGCACATCAGAAGAGCGCAACGCATGTTGATAATTGATATCATATTTGAAATTATTGGGTACAATACGTCTCGCCTTTTGCTGCCCGTCATTTCGCTTGGAAAGTGGCATGTTCAGAGTATTTTCCCGAGAGAAGATCGGGAGAAGTTACCGAAAATTGACAGATTTAATTGGGCCGGAATGAGATCCACGAATAACGGAAAGATCGAAATTCAAACAACAATGGCCGGCTGGCTCGGAGCAATTATTTGGCTTTTCGTCCTGATTATATTTATATATACGATCAGATAATCATAACATTCTTTTGCTTTATCATAGGAAGCACTATTGTAACGCCTATGGCTTGCGTCTGGGTCATTTTGCTGCTCGCAGCTGGTTTTTGTGTATTAAAAACGCCGTTGCTATCGGCGACAAGCAGCGCAGAAGCGCGCTGTCTTGCCCCTACTCCGCCAGAACGCGCGTCGGAGGAAAGGCGATTTCGACCAGTGTGCCTTCGCGCTTCTTGCTCTTGATGGTGAAGCTTGCGCGGTTGGCCTCGACCAGCGCCTTGGTGAGCGGCAAGCCGAGCCCGGTGCCGCCGCGCTGGCGCGCTGTGGCGATCTGGCGGAACGGCTCCAGCGCGATCTCGATCTCCTCGTCCGACATGCCGATGCCGGTGTCGCGAATGCGGATCACGGCGTGGCCGGCATCGGTCAGCGCGGTGGAGACGATCACCTGTCCGCCGGGCTCGTTGAACTTGAGCGCGTTCGACAGAAGGTTGAGCACGATCTGGCGCAGCGAGCGCTCGTCGGCGACGATCTGCGGCAGACGCGGGGCGAGCGAGACGCGCAGGATGACGCGCTCCTGCAACGCCTGCGGCTGCATCAGCGAGACGCATTCCGACACGATGCGGTTGGCGTCGACCGAGCCGAAGTTCAGATCGAGCTTGCCCGCCTCGATCTTCGACAGATCGAGCAGGTCGTTGACGAGGCTCATCACATGCGTTCCCGACGCATGGATGTCCTTGAGGTAATCCTTGTAGCGCTCGTTGCCGACCGGCCCGAACCGCTCCTCCATGATCACCTCGGCGAAGCCGATGATGGCGTTCAGCGGCGTGCGGATTTCGTGGCTGATCTTGGCGAGGAAGTCCGACTTCATCGCGCTCGCCCGCTCGGCGTCGCGCTTGGCCTCCTCGAGCTGGCGCTCGGCCTTCTTCCAGTGCGTCATGTCGCGCAGCACGGCGCAGAACTTCGCCGGCCCGGACGTCGAGATGCGGCCGATCGTCATGAACAGCGGGATCGCGCCGCCCTGTCGCTCGCGGCCGATCACCTCGCGCCCGTCGTTCAGCACGCTGGCGACGCCGTTCGACTTCAGCCCGTCGAGATAGTCGGCCGCCGACTTCTGGCTCTGCGGCGAGAACAGCAGCGCGAAGCCGTCGCCCGCGACCTCGTTCTGATCGTAACCGAACAGCGCCTCGGCCGAACGGTTCATCGCCAGCACGCGCCCCTCCTCGTCAAGCACGACGACGCCGTCCGTCGCGGTGTCGAGAATGGCGTGCAGCTCGCGCGCCTCGGCCTGCCGCGTGCGCACGTCGAGTTCGAGCGTTTTCACGCGCTGGCCGAGTTCGCCGTCGAGCGAGCGGCGGATGGTGAAGAGCGAGGCGGCGTCCCCGTCCCACTCGATCGACTGGATGCGCACGTCGACGGACAGCACATGCCCGTCGCGCGCGACGACCGGGATGGCGCCGCCCTCGGCGACATGGTTCAGCCGCTCCGCCTCGCGGCCGCGGAACATGAAGGCGACGCCGCCGGCCTTGTGCAACGATTCGAGATCGGCGAAATCGAGCAGATCGAGCAGCGTGCGGTTGGCGTAGATTGGCACGTCGCCACGGCTCACCAGCACGCCGACCGGAAGCCGGTCGAGCATGGTGGAGCCGTTGCGCGCCAGCTCCGCCGTGATCAGGTCACGCTCGGTGGCGAGCGCGCCGAACACCGGCGCGGGCGCTTCAGTGGCGGGCGATCCAGCCGCGGAGGGTTGGGCGGCGGCCGATTGCGCGGCTGGCGTCACGGACTCATGGTTGGGCCGCAGATCGTGCGGGTCGTCGCCAAGTTCGGCGAGGAATTCGGCGAGCGCGGCGTCGCGCTCGGCCTGCGTCTGGAAGCCATCGTCCTCGTCCCCCGGTTCGGGCTTGTCGGCGACGACGCGCTCGTCGCTCGGGCGGGCGCCGAGCGTGCGCGCGATCTCGCGGAAGGCGTTCCGCTCGGCGGCGGACAATTCCGCCGTCGCCCCGGCGCGGGCGCGGTCGACGCCCGGCTCGTCGCGGCCCGGCGTTTGCGAGGCGACCAGACGCAGCAGCGGATGGTTCGGCCGCAGCGGCACCACGTTCGGCCGCGCCGGCGGGACGGGCGCCGCGTCGGCGCGCGGCTCGCCGGCGGACGCGTCGGGCTTGCCCTCGCGATCGCCTTGGCTGTCGGCTTGGCCTTCGCCTTGGCCTTCGACTTGGCCTTCGACTTGCCTGTCGGAGGTGCGATCGTCCGCCTGCGCGTGCGGCGCGGCGGGGTCGGTCGGCGTATCGTCGGCGGCGGCGTCGGGAGTTGAGTCCTCCGTCTGCTCCCGGCGCCATGCCGCCCACGCCTCCGCCGCCGTTTCGGCGGCGAGCACGGGATCGAGCGGTTTGTCGGCCTCGTCGGACTCCCTGGCGATCTCCGTCTGGCGCGCCGCCAGCGCGAGCGCGTCGATCCTGTCGTCGTCGCCGCCGTCGCCCTCGAGATCGGGGGAGCCCTCGGCGCGCGAGTCCTCGAATTCGTGCATGCGACCGGCCGACGCCCAGGTGTCTTCGCTTTCGGCCTCCGTGTCCTCCGCTTCCGCCGCGTTATCGGCGCGCTCGCGCATCTCCGCCGGCGCAGGCCCGACGAGCGTCGCGGCGTCGACATGCGACTCGGCGGTCGCGCTGACTGCGTCCGGCCAGGCCTCGAGCGTCGCATCGTCGATGCCGGCGAAGGCGCCGAGCGGCGCAGCGGTCGCGACGCCTCGCGCGTCAGGCGACGTCCTTGCGCATCATGCGCCGCGTCCTCACGGGACGCATCCTCCTGCGCCGCATCGTCGTTGGCGGCGACGTCGGCGCGCAGGGCCGGGCCTCGCCCGGCGGGGGCCTCGTCGGCCGGCGCGGCGGGCCGCGCGCGCGGCGCCTCGCCCAGCCGGTCGACGCGGACGAAGCGCTCGGGATGCACCACGCCGAAGCCTCGGAAGCCGCGGAACCTGCGGCCCGCGTCGAACACCGGCGCGCCCGACAGGTCGACCGGCGCAGCCAGCGGCTCGCCCGCCACGGGCCAGATCAACCGCACGGCGGACCATGTGGCGCGGCTCGCCAGCGCGGCGCGGAAGGCGCCGCTTGCGTCGAGCCCATGCTCGACCGCCACCTCGTCGACGCTGCGGCCGAGAACGGCGGCGGACGCGCCAACAGCGGCGGCGAGTTCGGGGCCGAGGGCGACGAAGCGGCGATCGGCGTCGGTCTCCCAGACGAAGCGGGCGGCGCGCCGCGCGGCGCCGCGTTGCGGACGCGCATCCTCGGCGGCCAACGCCGGCGCTTCCAACGCCGGCGCCGTCAACGCCGGCGCGGGGTCGGCCGCCTCCGGCTCGGGCGCGGCCGGCGGATTCGGCGATTGCGCCGCGGGGTCCTCGCGCGCGGGCGCGACGCTTGCGGCCGGACGCTCCGCTGCCGGCGGGCCGGGCATGGCGACGAGCAGCATCGGCGCGCCGTCGATCAAGATGCGGCGGACGGACACGACAATCGTCTCGGACGCGGCGCCCGCGAAAAAGCGCAGCCGCTCGAGACGCGCCGCGCCGCCCGGCGGCAACGCGCCCGCGAGCGCGCGCAGCCGCGCGCAGGCGGGCTGCGCCGACTCGAGGAATCGGCCGAGCGCCGGCGCGGACCCGACGCCGAAGACGCGCGGCGCCGCCTCGCTCGCCCAGACGAGACGCGGCGGACGACCGGACAAGACCATGCCGGCGCCCTGCGCGCTGGCGGCCCGCACGGCGGGGTCGGCCGCGATGGCGGCGGCGCGGACGTCCGCGTCGGTCGGCGTGTCGTTCATCGCAAATCCCAAGAAACAGCGGGCTTCCGGCCGCTTATGCCTAACGAAACATTAACGGCTTTTTTCAGATTGCGTCCACGCGTCGTCCCCAGCCGTCGCGATTCATGATGAATGGCGCCGCGCGCGCCGGCCGCGCGTCGGGTGCGGGCCTGCCATGCTGCGTCGCACAATTATGTTGCGACGCAGCATTCGCCTTGCTATATGGGAGCTCAGGAAGCATGTGGCGGCCACAGACGCGCCGCCAACCCAAGGAGACGAACCATGATGGACAAGAAGCCCTACGAGATCCCGGTCGAGATGCGCGACTTCGCCGAGAAGAGCGTCGAGCAGGCCCGCAAGGCGTTCGAAGGCTTCGTCGGCGCGGCGCAGCGCTCGGTCGCGGCCGCCGAAGGCGCCGCCGAGAAGGCGCAGACGCAGGCCAAGGACATGGGCACGAAGGCTTTCTCCTTCGCCGAGGCCAATGTGGCCGCGGCGTTCGACCTCGCCCAGAAGCTCGTCCGCGCCAAGGACGTGCAGGAAGTCATGAACCTGCAGGGCGAGTATGTGAAGTCCCAGTTCGCCGCGATCCAGACGCAGGCGCAGGAGATCGGCGCGGCCGTTCAGGCGCAGGCCAAGGATCTCGGCGCGGCCGTGCAGTCGCAGGCCAAGGAATTCGGCGCCGCCGTGCAGAAGACCGCCGCCGACGCCGCCGCGAAGGTCTCCAAGAAGTAATCCGGCTCGTCCGAGAGGAGATCAGACATGGCTACCCCCGCCAAGAAAGTCGTCGCCCCCGCGCCCGTCGTCGCGCCGACCCTCGAACTGCCGAAGGTCGACGTCGCCAAGGTGATGGAGGCGGCCGCCGCCCCTGCGCGCGAGCTGCAGGAGAACGTGCGCAAGGCCGCCGAGAAGGGCGTCGAGGAGACCCGCGTCGCCTACGCCCGCGCCAAGGGCGCTGCGGAAGAGGCGACCTCGGCTTTCGAGACGAGCGCCAAGACGGCCGCCGACGGCGTGGTCGCGTTCAACCACAAGCTGGTCGACACGCTGCGCGCCAACACCGACGCCACGTTCGACTTCATGAAGTCGCTGCTCGGCGTCAAGTCGCTCTCCGAGGCGATCACCCTGAACAGCGAGCATGCGCGCAAGCAGTTCGAGGCGGTGACCGCGCAGTCCAAGGACCTCGCGCAGCTCGCGCAGAAGGTCGCGACGGACTCCTTCGCGCCGGTGCGCGCGCAGCTCGACAAGGCGCTCGCCGCCAAGGTCTGATCGACCGCGCGAAGACCATGAAAAGGCCGGCCCAAGGGCCGGCCTTTTTGCATCGCTCGGCCTTGCTTTCCGGGAGCGATGACCTTAGGGTCCGCGCCGCTTTCAAGCGCCGCCTTAGCTCAGTTGGTTAGAGCACCAGATTGTGGATCTGGGGGTCCCCCGTTCGAGCCGGGGAGGCGGTACCACTTCTCCCGCGCTCTGCCAGCATTTCCGGCGAAACCGTCCCGCCTCGCAGGCGATGCGGACGCGCCGGGTGTGGAACATCTCGACGAACCCAGAGACGCGTTCGCAGACGTTGATCTCCGTTCCCGCGGCGCGCATCGCCGGCAAGGCGCTGGCCACCGCCGTGTCGCTGCGGTTCAGATTGCCGGACATGGCGCCGTCCAGCAGCGCGATGCCTCGCGCAGGAGCCATGCGCGCCTCCCGGGGGCGCGCCGCTTGTCGCGCGGCGCCGAAGCCGGATATGCCTGCGCACGAAGCGCCTTCGGCGCGGGCGCGGCTGCGCCGGCGAGCGCGACATATGCGCGCCGCGGCGCCGCGCATTCACGATGGGACAGGGAGCGGCGGAATGACGAGACGGACGACCGGCGGCGGATCGGCGCTGACGATGACTGCGGCCGACGCCGATTTCTGCCTCGATCTCATCCGCGAACTCGTGGCGATCGAATCGCCGACATCGCACCCGGCCGGCGTGCAGCACGTGCTCGAGGCGACGGCCGAGATCTTCGCCGGAACGCGCGCCCGCGTGAGCCTGACGCCGACAGACGAGCGCTACGCCGGCCTGCTCGAAATCCGCCTCGATCCCGACCGCGACGAGCCCGGCGTTCTGGTTCTCTCGCACGCCGACACCGTGCATCCGGTGGGCGCGATCCAGACCACGCTGAAGATGCGGCGCGAGGGCGACCGGCTGTACGGACCGGGCGTCTACGACATGAAGGGCGGGCTCGTTCTCGCCGTCGCCGCCGCGCGGCGCATTCTCGACCAGGGCCGCCGCACGCGCCTGCCGGTGACGCTGCTGGTGACGCCGGACGAGGAGGTCGGCAGCCCGGTCTCACGCGCGCGCATCGAGGAACTGGCCCGCGCCAATCGCTACGCGCTCGTCACCGAGCCGGCGCGGGACGGCGGCAAGATCGTCACCGCGCGCAAAGGCGTCGGGCGCTTCACGCTCGAGGCGACGGGCGCGCCCTCGCACGCCGGCTCCTATCACGAGAAGGGCGCGAGCGCGGTGCGCGAGATCGCAAGGCAAATCGCGGCGATCGAGGACTTCACCGATTACGCGCGCGGAATCACCGTCAATGTCGGCATCGTCAGCGGCGGCACGGCCGTCAACGTGATTCCCGAGAAGGCGACGGCCGAGATCGACCTGCGCGTCTGCGACGCGGCGGCGGGCGCCGAGATGGAGGCCCGCTTCCGGGCGATCGCGCCGTTCGATCCGCGCGTGCGGCTCGCCATCGAGGGCGGCATGAACCGGCCCGCCTTCGCGCGCGACGGCGCCATCGACGCGCTGTTCGAGCGCGCCCGCGCCATCGCCTCTGAGATCGGCTTCGATCTGGTCTCCGCCGGCCTCGTCGGCGGCGGCTCGGACGGCAATTTCACGGTGACGCAGGGAACGCCGACGCTGGACGGACTCGGCGTCGACGGCGACGGCGCGCACACCAATCACGAATACATGCTGATCTCCTCCATCGCGCCGCGCAGCCTGCTGCTGCAAGGGCTGATGGAGCGGCTCGACTGAACGCGCCGCGCCGTCCGCACAAATAGGCGCGCATGGTCATTCGCGCGCCGCCGGCGCGCTTGGTCATTCGCGCGCCGCCGGCGCGCATGGCTGATCTGCGCGCCGCCGCGCCGTCTCGCGCTTGCGCCGGCGGCTTGCTAGCCCTGCGGGCATGAGCGAGCAGGCCGACCGCGCAAATCCGGACGACGCCGCGGCGAGCGGCGTGACGCTCGCCGGCATGCGCGCGGGCGCGCTGATGACTCTGCCGATGACGCCGGGCATCTTCGCCTTCGGCCTGGCGATCGGCGCGCTGTCGGCGCAGCGGGGCCTGACGCTGTTCGAGACCTGGGCGCTGACGACCTTCCTCAACGCAGGCGCGGCGCAGGCGGTCGCCTATCAGGTCTGGCCGGAGGTCTGGAGCGTGGCGGCGCTGGTCGCCGTCGTCGGCGTCGTCTTCACCGTCAATGCGCGGCTGATGCTGATGAGCGCCTCGTTCCGGCCCTGGCTCGGCAATCTGCCGGCTGCGCAGGTCTATCCGAGCTTCGCCGTGTTCACAGACATGAACTGGTCGCTCGGCGTCGCCTATCACGCGCGCGGCGGGCGCGACGCCGGCATGCTCGTCGGCGCGGGATTGTTCACCTCGCTCGTCTGGTCGCTGGCGGCGATCCCCGGCTGGCTGATGGTCGCGCATGTCGCCGATCCGCGCGTCTACGCGCTCGATCTGATGCTGGTGGTGATGTTCTCCACCATGTCGATCCCGGTGATGCGGCGGGCCCGCGCGCTCGCGCCCTTCGTCGTGGCGGGTCTCGTCGCGCTCGCCGTCGGCGCGCTGGCGCCGGGCTTCTGGTTCATCGTCGCAGGCGCGCTGGCGGGCGCGGCGGCCGGCGCGACGAGGCTCGGCGATGGCTGAGGCGCCGCTGCAATGGACGAGCGTGTAGCCGGCGATCGTGGCCGTCTCGCTGGTCAGCTATCTCATCCGCATCTCGGGCTTCTGGCTGATGGGGCGCATCGAGATCGGCGCGCGGATGCGGCGCGCGCTCGAGGCGCTGCCCGGCTCGATCTTCGTCGCCACCGTCCTGCCCATCGCGGCGCGCTCCGGCCCGCCGGGAATCGCCGCCGCGCTCGCCGCCGCGACGCTGATGCTGACGACGCGGCGCGAGATCCTCGCCATTTTCGGCGGTCTCGGCGCCGGGGCGGCGATGCGCGCGCTCGGCTTCTGATTGACGCGGGGCGCCGCCCCGTCCGATGCTCGCCGCGACGGAGAGACAGGCATGAAAGTTTCGCTCATCCAGATGAATTCGGTCAGCGACAAGGCCGCCAACATCGCCGCCGCGCGCGCGATGATCGAGCAGGCGGTCGCGCAGGAGAAGCCCGACTGGGTGCTGCTGCCCGAGCATTTCGACTGGCATGGCGGGGCCAAAGCCGACAAGCTCGCCAACGCCGAACCGATGCCCGGCGGCCCGACCTATGCGATGTGCCAGGAGATGGCGAGGACGCATCGCATCTTCGTCCATGCCGGCTCGATCATGGAGAAGATCGAAGGCGAGGAGCGCATCCACAACACGACCGTCGTGTTCGACCGCGCGGGGGCGGAGATCGCGCGCTATCGCAAGATCCATCTGTTCGACATCACTGCGCCGGACGGCGCGCCCTATCTCGAAAGCGCGACGGTGAAGCCGGGCGACGCGGTCGTGACCTACGAGGCGGACGGCGTCACGGTGGGCTGCGCGATCTGCTACGATCTGCGCTTCCCCGATCTGTTTCAGGCGCTCGCCGCGCGCGGCGCCGAGGTGATCGCGCTGCCCGCCTCCTTCACCATGCAGACCGGCAAGGACCATTGGGAGGTGCTCTGCCGCGCTCGCGCCATCGAGACCGAGACGTATTTTCTGGCCTGTGGACAGACGGGTTCGTTCCAGCAGGGCAACGAGACGCGCTGGACCTACGGCCATTCGCTCGTCGTCGACCCTTGGGGGCATGTGGTGGCGAAGGCCTCCGACGGCGCCGGAATCGTCTCGACGCGCATCGACCCGGCGCGGGTGAAGAAGGTGCGCGCGATGATTCCCGTCGCCCAGCACAAGAAGACGTTCGCCTGATGCGCGTCGTCGAGGCCGCCGCCTTCGATCCCGCGCCGCTGCTCGGGCCCGACGCCCGGCGCACGCCGGCGATGCAGGCGCTGTGGGAGCGCATTCTGCGCGAGGACGCAGGCATTCCCGACGCCACGACCTTTCCGCCGGCCGAAGGGCGCGCCTTGCAGAAGCGGCTGTTCCAGCGCTGGAACGCCGACATGCCGGAGGTCGCTTCCGTGACGCGACTGACGGTCCCCGGCCCCGCCGGCGCGCCGGACGTCGCGTGCGATCTCATCGTCCCGCATCGGGCGCGGCCCGGCGTCATCCTCTTCCTGCACGGCGGGGGATGGGCGTTCGGCGACATCGACACGCATCAGCGGTTCATGCGCGCGCTCGCGAACAAGGCGCACATGCGCGTGCTCGGCGTCGACTATCGCCTCGCGCCCGAGGCGCCCTACCCCGCCGGCCTGAACGACAGCATTGCGGCGTGGCGTTGGCTGCTCGGCGCGCGCGAGGCGGATGCGTCGCTGCGCGGGCCGACGGCGGTCGCGGGCGACAGCGCCGGGGCCAATCTGGCGCTAGCGCTCATCCTCGCCGAGCAGGCGCAGGGGCGGCCCGCGCCGGATGCGGGCCTCTTGTTCTACGGCGCCTTCGCCGCCGATCTCGACACGCCGTCGTATCTGCGCTTTGCGGAAGGGTTTGGGCTGACGCGGGCGCGCATGGCGCAGTTCTGGCGCTGGTATGCGCCTTCGCGCGGCGCGCCCGATCCTCTGCTCGAGCCGCTGCTGGCGAGCGAGGCGGCGCTGCGCCGCTTGCCGCCGATCTTCCTCAACGCCGCCGGGCTCGATCCTCTGCTCGGCGAGGACGTGGCGATGGCGAGGCGCCTCGCCGGGGCGGGCGTGCGCCATCGTTTCGTCCTGCACGAGGGCGTGCATCACGGCTTCATGCAGATGACCGCCTTCCTGCCCGAGGCGCGCGCAGCCTTTCCGCCGGCCGTGGCGTTTCTGGACGAGGCGCTCGGCCTGTGAGCGATCTGGCGCGGCGGCCGGCGGCGCCCCATATCGTCGCCATGCTGAAAGCTCTCGCGCTCGTCTTCGTCCTCGCCTTTCTCGCCCCGCTCGGCGTCTCGACCGCGCTATGGGCGTTCGGCGACGCGCCGCGCGACTGGTGGAGCGCGGACCGGTCCTCGGCCGGCCTGCTGGCGGCGCCGACGCACTCGCGCGCGGCGGCGATCCGCGTGTTCAGCGCGCCGACGGTGAGCTGGCGCGGCGCGCTCGCCACCCACTCCTGGCTCGTGCTGAAGGGCGAGGGCGAGACGCGCTATCAGCGCTTCGACTACACCGCCTGGGGCGCGCCGATCCGCGTCGACGGCTTCGCGCCGGACGGCAAATGGTTCGGCGCGCGGCCGCGCATCGTCTTCGCCGCCGACGGCGAGGCGGCCGCGCGCGCGATCCCGAAGATCCGCGCCGCCATCGCCGCCTATCCCTATCGCAACATCGGCGACTATCGCGTCTGGCCGGGCCCGAACTCGAACACCTTCGTCGCCGCCGCGCTGGCGGCCGCGCCCGAACTCGGCGCGCGCCTGCCGGCCACCGCCATCGGCCGCGACTATCCTTACGACGGGCGCTGGTTCGCGCGCACGGCGGACGGCGCGCGCGTCTCGCTCGGCGGTTATCTCGGCGCGGCGGTCGGCCTGTCCGGCGTTGAGATCAACGTGCTGGGCGGGACCGCCGCGCTCGACTTCCGCCGCCCAGCCATCGAGCTGCCGGGGCTTGGCCGCTTCGGCATGTCGCCGACGGGCTGACGCGCCTCAGGCTTTCGCGCGCGAGGCCAGAAACGCCTCGTGCTCGGCGATCAAGGCGCCCGATAGCGCCTTGTCGATCAGGGCGCGCGTCTCGGGGAGTCCGTAGAGCGCCACGAAGGAGCCGAAACGCGGCCCGCGCTCCTCGCCGAGCAGGATGCGATAGATCGTCGAGAACCAGGCGTTCGACACGCCCGGCCGCTCGGGCGTCGCGCCCTTGGCCTTGAAATCCTGATAGCGCGGGATCGGCCGCGCGACGTCGTAGAGCGCGGTCTGGATCGCCTCGGCGCTGGCGTCCGCCGGCAGTGCGGCGAGCGCGGCCGAGAGCTTGCGCAGCGCGTCGGCCTCCACCTCGTCGGCGCGGTGATAGACCTTCGCGGGGCGCACGAAGTCGCGATAGTAGGCAACCGCGTAACGCACCATCGCGTCGAGCCGCGGATCGGTCTGCGGCGAGGCGTCCTGCGCGTAGCGGCGCAGGAAGCCCCACACCACCTTCGGATCCTCGCTGTTGGCGACGGCGACGAGATTGAGCAGCATCGCGAAGCTGATCGAGGCGCCGCCGGCCTCGCCGGCGTGATGCAGAAGCTCAGGCGCAGGCGGCGAGCCGGCGTGAATGTGCCAGACCGGATTGCCGAGGCGGTTCTTGGCGTCCTGCTTCGGGAAGCCGGCGAGGAACTGCACATACTCGTCGACCGCGCGCGGGATCACGTCGAAATAGAGCCGCTTGGCCTCGCGCGGCTTCTGATACATGAACAGCGACAACGATTCCGGGCTCGCATAGGTGAGCCACTCGTCGATGGTCAGGCCGTTGCCCTTCGACTTCGAGATCTTCTGGCCCTTGTCGTCGAGGAACAGCTCGTAGTTGAAGCCCTCGGGGGGCGTGGCGCCGAGAGCCTTGACGATTTCGCCGGAGAGCTTCACCGAGTCGATGAGGTCCTTGCCGGCCATCTCGTAATCGACGCCGAGCGCGGCCCAGCGCAAAGCCCAGTCCGCCTTCCACTGGCACTTGACCGCGCCGCCGGTGACGGTCGTCTCCACCGTCTCGCCCGTATCGGGATCGACATAGGTCACCGTGCCGCGCGCTGCGTCGCGCGCGATCATCGGCACCTGCAACACCTTGCCCGTCGTCGGGCTGACGGGAAGGAAGGGCGAATAGGTGGCGCGCCGGTCCGGCCCGAGCGTGGGGAGGATGATCTCCATCACGCGGTCGTAGACGGCGAGCATCTTCAGCAGCGTCTCGTCGAAGCGCCCGCTGGCGTAATAGTCCGTCGACGAGGCGAATTCGTAGCGGAAGCCGAAGCGGTCGAGGAACGCGCGCAGGCGCGCATTGTTGGCCGCGCCGAAGCTCGGATATTCGTTCGAGAACGGGTCCGGCACGCGCGAGAGCGGCTTGCCGAGATGGGCGGCCAGCATCTCCTTGTTCGGCACGTTGTCGGGCACCTTGCGCAGGCCGTCCATGTCGTCCGAGAAGGCGACGAGATGGGTCTCGATCCGGCCCTCGGTCAGCGTCTCGAAGGCGTGCCGCACCATGCTCGTGCGCGCCACCTCGCCGAAGGTGCCGATGTGCGGCAGGCCGGAGGGGCCGTAGCCGGTCTCGAACAGCACCTTTTTCTGTCCGGTCTTCTCGACGCGCGCGACGAGTTTCCGCGCCTCCTCGAACGGCCATGCGGCGGAGGCGCGGGCGGCGGCGAGCAACTCAGAGGACACGCGGGGTTCCTTGCGCGAAAATCGGGAGGCGCGACCCTAGGGAGGGCGCGGCGCCCCGTCAATTCGCGGCTGCGCCCGCCATCGGCGCGCGATTGCGGCTGACGCCGTGCGCCGTCTTCACCCAGGCGTGCGGGCGCACGAACATCTCGTAGACGGCGCGCCAGGCGGCGAAGGAGATCATCAGATAGTAGACCGGCAGCAGCGCCAGCAAGGGCGCCTGACGCCAGTAGCGCCGCCGCCAGACGCCGATCATCGGCGGCGCGAAGGCGGCGACGGGGCCGAGCGCCATGATCGCGAGCGACAGCGTCGCGGCGAGGAAGGAGAGCGGCCCCTCGAAGCGCCAGATCTCGCCGGTCGCCACGTCCCAGCCCAACCGCAGCGTGAAGACCGGCAGGAACAGCGCGCTCGCCAGCGCGCCGGCGATGGTGCCGAGCGCGGCGAGCGCGTTGACGGCGCCGAAGTCGCGCCACGCCCGGCGCGGATCGCGCGTGTGCACGACCAGCGTCTGCATCCAGCCCTTCAGCCAGCGGCCGCGCTGGCCCGACCAGGCGCGCAGCGTGAATGGCGCCTCCTCGTGCGTGGTCGAATCGAGCGCCTCGACCGCGTGGCCGAGACGAGCCAGCCGCAGGCCGAGATCGGCGTCCTCGGTGACGTTCCAGGCGTCCCAGCCGCAAGCCTCGCGCAGCGCGGCGACGCGGAAATGATTGGACGTTCCCCCGAGCGGGATCGGCAGGCCGAGCGCGGCGTAACCCGGATTGAGCACGTCGAACAGGCCAGCATATTCGATGCGGAAGAGGCCGGCGATCCAGCCGTCGGCGGCGTTGTCGATCGCCAGGCGGCCTTGCAGGCAGGCGACCGCGGCAGGCGCGGCGGCGAAGCGTTCGGCGGCGCGGCGCAACTGATCGGGCTCGGGCCGATCCTCCGCGTCGTAGACGACGACGAGCTCGCCGCGCAGCAGCGGCAGCGCGACGTTGAGCGCGCGCGGCTTGGTGCGCGGACGCCCGTCCGGCGCGACGACGATCTCGTAGCGCGGCGGCAGGCGCAGCGCCTCGAAGGCGCGGCGCGTGCCTTCATCCTCCTCCTCGACGACGAGCTTCACCTCGAGCTTGGCGCGCGGATAGTCGATGCGATCCAGCGCGGCGATCAGATCGGCCGCGACCTCGGCCTCCTTGTAGAGCGCGAGCACGAGGCTGAAGCGCGGCAGATCGCGGTCGCACAGGGCGCGGCGCGGCGGCGCGGCCGTCGCCTCGAGCGCGCTGGCGGCGGCGGCGAGCCGCACGAAGATCGACACGAGGAAAAACAGCGCGACGACGACGGTCGCCAGATCGCCGGCCGCGCCCATGCGCGAAAGGGCCAGCGCGCAGAGCGCAAGCGCGCCGGCGACCGCGGCGCGCTGCGGATTGGACAGGCCGCGCTCGGCGCAGAGCGGGGCCTTCAGATTTGCGCTCGCCTCGCGCGCGACGCGTTCGCCGATCTGCGCGCGCAGGGCGGCCGAGAAGCCGGAGGGCGTCATGATCGCGACGTCGCCGCGCTCGCCGCCGGGCCGGCGCATCAGGCGCCGCAACGCGACCAGCTCCGCCCCGCGCGGCGCCATCGCGAAGACGGGCCTCCCTTGCGCATTCGCGCCGGCGAGGCGCGCGACCCCGGCCCGCATCGCCGCCGGCGGCGTGTCCGGCGCGAACGGCGCGCTGTCGACGAAGGGAGCGCGCAGGCTGCGCGCCAGCGCCTGATAGAAGGCGCGCTCGGCCACCGCGCCCTGCGCCAGCGCGGCCTCGTCCGCGCCGACGCCGAGGCGCAGCGCCTCCGCCTCGGCGGCGAGCAGCGCGCCGGGCGAGACTCCCCGTGCGGCGAGGAAATCGAGCGGGGGCGCCGGGGCCGACCGCTCGCGGCGAGCGGCGGTTTCGGGCCGCGCGCGCAACGTCGGCGTCGCGGTCCACGCCGCCGCCCTCCGCGCCGCCCCGACGCGCGCCGTCACAGTCGCCACCATCGCCCCGCCTTCCAGAACAACAGTTTACGCAACGTCAGGCGGCCGGTTCAATCCATCTTAAGAATCTATTAAGACGAGCCGCGAAAGGCGGGGCGATGCGACTGATCTTCAAAATCCTGCGGGCCGGCGAATGGCGGCAGGCGCAGCAGAGCGGCGTCTTCGCCGGCTCCGAACACGATGCGCGCGACGGCTTCATCCACTTCTCCACCGCCGCGCAGGCGCGCGAGACGGCGCGCAAGCACTTTGCCGGCGAGACGGACCTCGTTCTCGCCGCTGTCGACGCCGACGCGCTCGGCCCGGCGCTGACATGGGAGCCCTCGCGCGGCGGCGCGCTGTTCCCGCATCTCTACGCCGCACTTCCACTCGACAGGATTGTCTGGACGAAGCCGCTGCCGCTGGCCCAAGACGGCTTGCATCTCTTCCCGGAGCTCGCCTGATGCTCGGCCTCGCCGGGGCGCTCGCCCGCCCCTTTCTTCTCGCGCTCGATCCCGAAACCGCGCACCGCGCCACCATCGCCGCGCTGAAGATGGCGCCCCTGCCCGCGCCTGCGCCGGACGATCCGCGGCTGGCGGTGGCGGCGTTTGGCCTCGCCTTCCCCAATCCGGTGGGCATGGCGGCGGGCTTCGACAAGAACGCCGAGGCGCCCGACGCGCTGCTGGCGCTTGGCTTCGGTTTCGCCGAGGTCGGCACGCTGACGCCGAAGGCGCAGCCCGGCAATCCGCGCCCGCGCCTGTTCCGTCTGCCCAGGGACAAGGCGGTGATCAACCGCTTCGGCTTCAACAATGAGGGGCACGCGCCGGCCCATGCGCGGCTCGTCGCGCGGGCGGGACGGGCGGGAATCGTCGGCGTCAATGTCGGCGCCAACAAGGATGCGGCGGACCGCGCCGCCGACTATGCGGCGGGCGTCGCCGCCTTCGCCGACGTGGCGAGCTATTTCACCATCAACGTCTCCTCGCCGAACACGCCGGGCCTGCGCGACCTGCAACAGCGCGGCGCGCTCGACGATCTGCTCGCGCGCGCGCTCGCCGCGCGCGACGAAGCCGCCGAACGCTGCGGCCGCAAGCCCGTGCTGCTGAAGATCGCGCCCGACGTGACGCAGGGCGATCTCGACGACATCGTCGAGGTGGCGCGGGCGCGCGGCGTCGACGGCATGATCGTCTCCAACACGACGATCTCGCGGCCGGCCTCGCTCGCCGAGGCGGCGACGGCGAAGGAGACGGGCGGCCTCTCCGGGCGACCCTTGTTCGACCTGTCGACGCGCGCGCTGGCGCAGACCTTCGCGCGCGTGGAGGGGCAGTTCCCTCTGATCGGCGTCGGCGGGATCGACTCGGCCGAGACGGCCTGGCGCAAGATCGAGGCGGGCGCCAGCCTCGTGCAGCTCTATTCCTCGCTCGTCTACGAAGGCATTGGGCTCGTCGGCGCGATCAAGAGCGGCCTCGTCGAGCGGCTGACGAAGAGCGGCCGGACGAGCCTGACGGAGATCGTCGGCGCCAAGGCGGCGGAGTGGACGCGCCCGGCTTGAGCCAGCGCAAGGCCGGCGCGGTCGGCGCCGGGCAGAAATCGACTGTTGCCAGCCTCAGGGGAGTGCGCCGGTGAGCGATCAGGTCAAATACGTCCTCGACGAAAAGGACATTCCGCGGGACTGGTACAATCTGGCTGCCGACCTGCCGGCTCCTTTGCCGCCCGTGTTGCATCCGGGCACGAAGCAGCCGATCGGCCCGGCCGATCTCGAGCCGCTGTTCCCGATGGAGCTGATCCTTCAGGAGGTCTCGACCGAACGGCGGATCGAGATCCCCGCGCCGGTGCGCGACATCTTCCGCATGTGGCGTCCCTCGCCACTCATCCGCGCGCGGCGGCTCGAGCAGGCGCTCGGCACGCCGGCGAAAATCTACTTCAAATATGAGGGCGTCTCACCCGCCGGCTCGCACAAGCCGAACACCGCCGTGCCGCAGGCCTGGTGCAACAAGCAGGCGGGCGTGAGGAAACTGTCGACCGAAACGGGCGCGGGCCAGTGGGGCTCCTCGCTCGCTTTCGCCGGCTCGCTGTTCGGCATCGACGTGACCGTGTTCCAGGTGCGCGTCTCCTACGACCAGAAGCCCTATCGCCGCGCGCTGATGGAGACCTACGGAGCGCGCTGCATTCCCTCGCCGTCGAGCGAAACGGAGTCGGGCCGCGCGATCCTCGCGCAGCATCCCGACAGCCCGGGTTCGCTCGGCATCGCGATCTCGGAGGCGGTCGAGATCGCGGCGAAGAATCCGGATGTCAAATACGCGCTCGGCTCGGTGCTCAACCATGTGATGTTGCATCAGACCATCATCGGCGAGGAAGCGATCAAACAATTGGAGATGGCCGGCGACGATCCCGACGTGGTGATCGGCTGCGCCGGCGGCGGCTCGAACTTCGCCGGCCTCGCCTTCCCCTTCCTCGGGCTGCATCTGCGCGGCGGGCGCAGGCGCCGCATCATCGCCGTCGAGCCCGCCGCCTGCCCGACGCTGACGCGCGGACGGTACGCCTACGATTTCGGCGACACGGCGCACCTCACCCCGATGGTGAAGATGCACACGCTCGGCTCCACCTTCATTCCGCCGGGCTTCCATGCGGGCGGGCTGCGCTATCACGGCATGGGTCCGATGGTCTCGCATGCCTACGAGCTCGGCTTGATCGAAGCGAAGGCCTACAAGCAGACCGCCTGCTTCGAGGCCGGCGTGCAGTTCGCGCGCGCGGAGGGCATCGTGCCGGCGCCGGAGTCGACGCACGCCGTGCGTTGCGCGATCGACGAGGCGCTGCGCTGCAAGGCCGAAGGTCGCGCCGAGACGATCGTCTTCAACCTCTCCGGTCACGGCCATTTCGATATGGGCGCCTACATCAACTACTTCTCCGGCAAGCTCGTCGACGCCGACTACGACGAGGGCGAACTGGCGATGGCCCTCGCCGGTCTGCCGTCGGCAGCGGCGGACTAGAAGCGCGCGCCACTCACGCAGCGGGCTGCGCGTCGCCGCGCCGGGCCGCGAATGTCCGCCGCGTCAACGCCGGATAGCGCATTGCCTGCAAGACGCCGCGCGCGGCGAGAAAGATCAGCAGCGCGGCCCACAGGCCCGTATTGCCGAAGCCGCGCAGCGCGACGAACGCGGCGAGATAGAGCGCCAGCGCGGCGAGCATGAGGTTGCGCATGTCGCGCGTCCATGTCGCGCCGATGTAGACGCCGTCGAACAGAAAGGCCGGCGCGCCGACGAGCGGCGCCAGCGCGGCGAAGGCGAGATCGTGCGCGGCCGTCGCGCGCACCTCCGCATTGGTGGAGATGAAGGCGATCAGCGCCTCGCCGCCGAACAGCGCGAGCGCGAGGCCGGCGACGCCGAAGCCGACGCACCAGAGGCCGGCGAGCCGCACCGACCGGCGAAACCCCGCCTCGTCGCGCGCGCCGACGGACTGGCCGGCCATCTGCTCGGCGGCGGTGGCGAAGCCGTCGAGAAAATACGTCACCAGCATGAACAGGTTCATCAACACCGCGTTGGCGGCGAGCGTCACGTCGCCGCCGCGCGCCCTGCGCGGTGAAGAAGCCGAAGGCGAACAGGAGCGCGGCGGTGCGGATCATGATGTCGCGATTGACGGCGAGCATGCGCATCAGTCCGCTGCGCTCGACGATCTCGCGCCAGGGCGCCGTGACGCGCCAGCCGAGCCAGCGGAACAGCGCAAGGCCGAGCGCGGCGGCGGCGAGCTCCGACAGCAGCGTGCCGAAGGCCGAGCCCGCGACGCCCCAGCCAAAGCCGGCGACGAAGAGAATGTTCAACGCGACGTTCAGCAGGTTGAGGAAGATCTGCACGGCAAGGCCGAGGTCGGCGCGCCCCGAGCCGACGAGCGCGCCAAGCGCGACATAGTTCACGAGCGCAAACGGAGCCGACCAGATGCGGATGTCGAAGTAGAGCCGCGCCGCCGCCGTCACCTGCGGGCTTGCGTCGATCAGCGCGAAGCCAAGCCAGCCGAGCGGCTTCTGCGACACGATCAGGCAGAGGCCGATCGCGACGGCCAGCGCAAGCGCGCGGGCGAGCACGACGGCCTGCTCGCGCGCGTCGGCCGCGCCAACGGCCTGCGCGGTGAGGCCAGCCGTGCCCATGCGCAGGAAACCGAGCATCCAGAACACGAAGTTCGCCACGGTCGTCGCCGCCGCGACGGCGCCGAGCAGATGCGCCTGACCGAGCCGGCCGATGACGGTCGCGTCGACGAGGCCGAGAAGAGGCGTCGTCATATGGGCGAGCGTGAGCGGGATGGCGAGCCGCAAAACGCTCGCGTGGGTCGCCTCGACAGGCCGTACGGCGGCCGGCGCGCTCACGCGCGCCTCAGCGGGCGGAGCGGCCGCCGAAGATGCGCATCAGCAACCAGATCGGCACGACGACGACAGCGCCCATCGCCATGTAGGACGCGATCTCGCGCACTGCGTCGAAACCGAGATCCCACAGCCGGGCGATGAACCGCTCGACGCCGCGCAGGATGTCGAAGGGCCGGATGTCGAGCCAGACGAGCAGCGCGCCGACGACGAGCGAGACGAAGGCGAGCCGCACGAAGACCGCCACAGGCGAGCCGCCGATGAAGCGCGTGAACGTCGAATCCGCCATGTCCCGCCCAGCCCCACGTCGTTCAGCCTCGATCGGCTGCGGCGCCGATATAGGGGCCGCCTCGAGCCGGCGCAAATCGTGATCCTTCCAGACGCTCATAGCTGGCCCCCCGGCGCAGGCTCGTCGCGCATGGCGCGATTCATGCGGCGGATGAACTTCTCCATGAAGCCCAGCGCCTTGTCCATTTCCTCATCGGAGGGAAGCCGCAGCGCCGGCGCGGCGCCGCCCTTGCGCAACGCCTCGTTCTGGCGGCGCAGATCGGCGATCTCGGTCTCGTAGGCGGCGCGCTCGTCGGCGGCGGCGCGGCATTGCGCCATGCCGTCCTTCGTCACGCATAGCGACACCTTGCCGGTGCGCGTGTCGAGCCGCAGAAACCCGTCCGGCGTCGTCGTCATCGCGTAACGGCCATTGTCCGAGGCCGGCGGCTCGGACGCCGGCTGCGCCGACGCCAGAACCGGCGCCAAAGCGAGCAGCGTCGCCAGACAGAGCGTGCGCATGTCTTCGTTCCCCGTCCGCGACAGCGCGGACGTCGCGACTATCGGAAAATATCGCGGCGAAACCGGGGCGGATCAGGCGAAGGAGGCGTCGCCCTTGCCCCACTGGCCGGCCTCGATCTTGCCGGCGGCGATCACCGCCTGCGTGCGGCTCTCGACGCCGA
>JADJVD010000007.1 GCA_016716745.1 Hyphomicrobiales bacterium | reverse complement strand
GGCCGCCGCCATCGTCGCGCGGCGCCCGGATCTGGCCGGCGCCTATATTCTCGCCGCCGACACGGTGGTCAGCGTCGGCCGCCGCATCCTGCCCAAATGCGAGGTGTCGGACGAGGCGTCCGCCTGTCTGCGGCTGCTGTCGGGCAGGGCGCATCGCGTTTACACGGGCGTCGCGCTGGTGACGCCGAAGGGCGCGCTGCGCCATCGCCTTGTTGAGACGCGGGTGCGCTTCAAGCGTCTGTCGACGACCGAGATCGAGGCCTATCTCGCCTCGCTCGAATGGCGCGGCAAGGCCGGCGGCTACGCCGTGCAGGGGTTGGCGGGCGCCTTCGCGGTGAAGATCGTCGGCTCCTACTCCTCGATCGTCGGCCTGCCGCTCGCCGAGACCGCGCAGCTCCTCGTCGGCGAGGGCTATCCGATGCATCTGATGTGGTCGGCGCGGGGCTGAGATGGCCGAGCGCAAGCGCGCGCCGGGCGGCGCCTGCCCGATCTGCGGCAAGCCGCGCGAGCCGGCCTATCGCCCGTTCTGCTCGAAGCGTTGCGCCGACATCGACCTCGGCCGCTGGCTGGGCGGGCGTTACGCGATTCCCGTGACGCCCGAGTCCGACGAGGACGGCGAGACGCCCGACGGCGGGGCGGGCATGGACGAGGCCGTTCCGCCCGTGCGCCGGCCGCACTGAGGCCGGGCGCACGCGTCAACGCCGCATCCCGGCGAAGGCGCGCCAGGCGAGCAGACCGAAGAGCGCCGCCACGGCGAGATGGACTCCCAGAACAAGCAGGAAGAACGCGGGCTGATCGGCGAAGGCCGCGCTCATCGAGCGGGCGACGCGAATCGTTCCCGTCGCCGCGCCGTGCAGCGCCGCGCCCGCCGAAAACAGCGCGATCGCGGCGAAGGCGGCCGCCCGCGCGACGTCCTGAAACCTGCGCCCGTCATCCTCGGCCATCGTGTTCGCCCGCGATAATCCGGGACGCGACTTGGATCATGCGCGCGCTCGCGGGTCGAGGCTTCGCGCGCGCGGAACGGCGCGTCAAATCCAGCGCGCGAGGCTGGACAAGGGGCGCCCGCCTCGCTATGAACCACGCCGTTCCGCAGCGCCTCGCGCCACGGACGCCCAGGTAGCTCAGTTGGTAGAGCATGCGACTGAAAATCGCAGTGTCGGTGGTTCGATCCCGCCCCTGGGCACCATTGCTTTTCAAGGTTTGACCGCAGCACGACGGTCCGCCGGCGCGTCGCTCCGCCTCAGGCGATGAATCGCGACAGGAAGGCGCGGGTGCGCGGGCGACCAGCGCCTCGCTGACGAGTTCGGGATCGAGCGCGGATGTCGGCTCGTCGAACAGAATCAGTTGCGGCTTGCTCGCCAGCGCGCGGGCGATGGCGACGCGCTGCTGCCGGCCGCCGGAGAGCTGGCGCGGATCGGCGTCCGCCTTGTCAGGCAGGCCGAGGCGGGCGAGCAACGCCCGCGCCTCCGCCACCGCCTCCGCGCGCGGGCGCCCATGCGCGCCGACCGGCGCCTCGATGACGTTCTCGGTCCCGTCGATGCGGGTGGGGGCTGAGCTGCTGGAACACCATGCCGATGCGGCTGCGCCGGCGGGCGACCATGCGTTCGGGCGGCGGAACGAGATGGTCGCCGCGCAGCCGGTCGCCCATCTGTTCGTCGCCGACCTCGATGGAGCCGCGATCCATCTTCTCGAGCTGGTTGATGCTGCGCAGGAAGGTCGATTTGCCCGAGCCGGACGGGCCGAGCATGACGACGACCGCGCCGGCCGGCGCGTCGAGGTCGACGCCCTTCGGCGCCTCGTTGTCGCCGAAGGATTTGTGCACGTTGCGAGCGCGCGCGAGGGGCCGGGCCGCGCGCGGCGTTCGCGCCCTTGCATTCGCCGACGCGCTCTGGCCTTGTCCGTCACGCGCGCGCCGCGGCGCAGGGAAGGGTGGCCGAGCGGTTTAAGGCACCGGTCTTGAAAACCGGCGTGGGCGCAAGTCCACCGTGGGTTCGAATCCCACCCCTTCCGCCAGATCATCTTGCTTTTATTAATTTATATTTTATTTCTAAGAATCAGCAACAATGCACGGCCAATGTTTTTCTGGTGATTGCGACCCGCTATTTCGGCAAATTTGGTTTCCATTGGAGATCTCACGCAGTAGAGTCCGAGCACAATTTCCTCTTGAATTATGAGGCGCAAATGTACGGGTATGGTTCGGAACTTCACGATTTGCTTTTTCACAAGGGTGATTGGTTCGCCATGCAGGAGGGGTGGATCAAGGCGCTTACATCGGCCATTGATTCTATCAATGGCGATGAATTGCTAAACACGTCAACGGCCGATCTCGTAGCGCACTTGGTGTCTGAGTATCACTTTGACGTTCCTAAAATTTATCCAGAAGAATTGGTTGTTGCGCAACGTGAAACAAAAATTGATGTTAGCCAAGATTGGACGCGGCTTATTAATGATCGTTCACGCCCATTCTATATATCAGGTACAAGTGTCGACGTTGAAATACCTTTCAGCGGCCAAACGGTAGGTTTCAATATTCAACCTTCGACGAGCAATTCAAATAAACCGCGCGCGCATGTCGGCGATGGAGTGTTGACGTTTTCTGTTGCTGGCGCAGGGCTAACGGCGGATAGCGTAAAGCAAGAGATCGACCGCACGATTGCCTCGATTAGGCAGTACCTATCGTGGCTCGAAGGTGATGCTAGAATTTATAATAAAAGCTTAGAAGCTGTAGCGACTCAAGCCATTGATCGTCGCAAAGACAAGCTACTCAAAGACAGATCGCTTGTCGCAGGCTTAGGCTTCAAAATGAAGCAACGCCCCGGCACTGCCGAAACTTTTGCCGCTCCTTTGGTTCGACAAAGCCTTCGTCCAGCGGTCCCTAAGCCCGTCGCATCGCGAGTGCCTTATAAGCCGGAGCCAACGCTGACTGATGAAGATTACGAACATATTCTCAAAGTATTAGAGAATATGGTTAAAGTGATGGAGTTAAGTCCCGGAGCATTTCGAAATATTGATGAGGAAAGTTTGAGGACACATTTTCTTGTTCAATTGAACGGACAATTTTCTGGTGACGCAACAGGCGAAACGTTCAATTACGAAGGAAAAACGGACATTCTAATCAAGAATGACGGTAGAAATATCTTTATTGGTGAGTGCAAATTTTGGACCGGAGAGAAGGGGTATATTGAAACTTTAGATCAAATTTTGTCGTATCTAAGTTGGAGAGATACAAAAGCCGCCGTATTAATGTTTAGCAGGAACAAGGAATTCACGGGCGTATTGGAAAAGATTGTAGCTAGCACGCCCGCGCATCCAAACTGCAAGAAGTTATTAAAACAGAGATCAGAGAGTAGTTGGACGTACTTATTTGGGCACAAAGATGACGCAAACCGCGAGATTGTAATCACAATTCAAGCCTATAATGTCCCAGAGCGAATCGAACCGCGCATTCGAAATTTGAGCTAAAGACGGGTGTTTTGGCGCGAGTCCCGACTGATTTCAGAACAACGGAACCTTTTCCCAAACCCGTTCAATCGGTACGTCGGAAAATGCGTAGAGCGGGAGGGCCAGAGCGCCGCGCGATCGAGGCCAAGCTTCCATGCCCTCGTCAGCGAGGTGACGACTTCCTTCCGCCATCGCCCTCCTGCGGCGATCCGGCGCCGGCGGTCGCCGCAATCGCGCCGTAGTGGGCGGGCATCGGGTGCGGGGTGGGGCGTCGTTTCGCAATCTGTGACGGCCGTTCACCAATTTTGCAAAATGTCGGCCTTCCTTTAAGAGGCTGGTAAGCACGATTTCGGCATCGTCGCCCCGCATGGCTTTCGTCGGCGGGCGAGCTCGGGAGGCGGGGGCCCATGCGGTCGGTTTCGAGTTCGAGTGTCGCGTGCTTGCCCATGTCAGAGTCTGATCACGCGCCGCGCGCGCGTCGAGCCGTTGTTCTCGCCCGTCTGTTGACGGCGTCCGCCAGCGTGGCGCTGTTGGCCGCCTGCGCGCAGGCGCCGACGCAGACCGCCGGCGGCGGCCGGTCGAAAGAATATTTCTCGACAGCGAAATACGGCGCGGCCAGTCCGCGCGTCGTGCAGGACGGGCAGGCCGTGCCCAAGGGCGGCGGCAAATATCTCGTCGGCCGGCCCTACACCATCGCCGGAAAGACCTACTATCCGGCCGAGAAATCCAGCAGCTACAGCGCCACCGGCATGGCCTCCTGGTATGGCGGCGCCTTCCACGGCCGGCGCACGGCGAATGGCGAGATCTACGACATGTCGTCGATCACCGCCGCGCATCCGACCATGCCGCTGCCAAGCTATGTGCGCGTCACCAATCTCGCCAACAACCGCTCGATGGTGGTGCGCGTCAACGATCGCGGCCCGTATCACGGCGGGCGCATCATGGACATGTCGCAGCGCGTCGCCGAACTGTTGCAGTTCAAGCATCTCGGCACGGCGCGGGTGAAGATCGACTATCTCGGCAAGGCCGGGCTCGACGGCTCGGACGACCGCAAGCTGGTCGCCACGCTGCGCACGGACGGGCCGGCCCAGCTCGACGGCTACTCCTCGCCGGCGACGACGATGGTGGCGGAGGCCGAGCCGGTCGCTCCGGCGCCGCGCGCGCCGCGTCCCGAGCCAGCGCCTCTTCCTGTCGCCGCGACGCCCGCGCTCGCCGCGCCGCGTCCGCAGCCGGCGCTCCAGACCACGACGATCGCGGCCGCGACGGCGCCCGTCGCCGGCGCCGCCGGCTATGCGCCTCTTCCGCAGACAGCGCCGTTGCCGCAGACGGCGCCGTTGCCGCCGGCGCGGCCGTTCGATCTGGCGACCATCCCCGGCGCGGGCTCGCTGATTTCGGCCGGGCCGCCGCGGCCCGCGCCGCGTCAGGCCTCGGCCGTCTATTTCGCCCCGGAGTCCTCGCTCGCCGCGCGGTTCGAGCGGGGCGGTCCGTTCGTCGGCGTGTCGCACCGGCGGTTCGGACCCAGCTCTGCGTCCAAGTAAGCGGTTGAGTTGAACGCGGCTCACACGTTGCTTTGCAGACCCTGCGTGTGCAGATAGTCTGGCCACGAAGCCGGACGAGGGTTTGTTTTGCCGAAGCTAGACGCTGATTGCGGTTTCCGCCGGCTCGCCGCCGCGGTGTTCATGCTGGCGCCGGCGCTCGTCTGGGGCGAGGGCGCGATGGGGCAGGCGTTCCAGACCGCCGCGCCGCAGGCGATCCTGGTCGACTACGACAGCGGCGCCGTTCTGTTCGAGAAGGACGCCGACTCGCTGGTCTCGCCGGCTTCGACCGCCAAGATCATGACCGCCGAACTCGTGTTCCGGGAGTTGCAGGCGGGCCGGCTGAAGCTCGACGACGAGTTCACGATCTCCGAGAACGCCTGGCGGCGCGGCGGCGCCTCGGCCGGCGGATCGAGCATGTTCGCGGCACTCAACTCGCGGGTGCGGATCGAGGATCTGATCCGCGGCCTCGTCATCCAGTCCGGCAACGACGCCGCGATCGCGCTGGCCGAGGGCCATTCGGGCGCCGAGGAAGCCTTCGCCGACGCCATGACCAAGCGCGCGCGCGAGCTCGGGCTGATGAAGTCGACGTTCCGCAATTCGTGGGGCAAGTCCGACCCGAACCAGCTCGTCACGGCCCGCGAGATGGCCCGCCTCGCGGCCCATGTGATCAGGACATATCCCACATATTATCAATATTTTGGAGAGAAGGAGTTCACCTGGAGCAAGATCCGCCAGCTGAACCGCAACCCACTCCTCACAATGGACATTGGCGCGGACGGGCTGAAGACTGGAAACATTGACGAATCCGGCTTTGGGCTGGTCGGCTCGGCGGTGCAGGGCGGGCAACGGCTCATCCTCGCCGTCTACGGGCTCAAGACCGGCAAGGACCGCGCCGAGGAAGCGCGCAAGCTGCTGCAATGGGGTTTCCGCGCCTTCGAGGGACGGCTTGTCTTCAACGCCGGCGAGACCATCGGCGCGGCGCGGGTGTTCGGCGGGGCGACCGGATCGGTCGATCTGGTGTCGCCGCGCGACGTGCGCATTCTGGCGCCGCGCGGCTCGACCGAGCGCCTGACGGCGAAGATCGTCTACGAAGGGCCGCTCATCCCGCCTGTCGAGAAGGGTCGCGCGGTGGCGCGTTTGAAAGTGTGGCGAGGCCAAAGTCTGGCGCTCGACCTGCCGCTCCATGCGGCGGCGGACGTCGAGGCCGGCTCGTTGCCGCGGCGCGCGCTCGACGCCGGGCTGGAGCTGACCGGCGGCTGGGTCCGCCGGCTGTTCTCCAAGTCCTGAGCGGCGCGGCGATGACGCGCGGGCGGTTCGTTACGTTCGAGGGCGGCGAGGGAACCGGCAAGTCGACGCAGGCCCGCCGTCTGGCCGAGCGGCTGCGCGCCGAGCGCGGGGTCGCCGTCGTCGTGACCCGCGAGCCGGGCGGCTCGCCCAAGGCCGAGGCGATCCGCAAGGTGCTGCTTTCCGGCCGGGCCGAGGCGTTCGGGCCGACCGGAGAGGCGCTGCTGTTCGCGGCCGCCCGGATCGACCATCTCGACGTGACCATCCGCCCGGCGCTGTCGCGCGGGGAGTGGGTGGTGTGCGACCGTTTCGCCGACTCGACGCGCGCCTATCAGGGCGTGCTCGGCTCGCTCGATCCGGAGCTGATCGCTTCGCTGGAGCGCGTCGCCGTCGGGAAGACGCGGCCGGACTTGACGCTGGTGATGGACCTGCCCGCCGAGATCGGCCTCGCCCGCGCCGAGGCGCGGCGGGGGCGCGAGGCGGCCGACCGGTTCGAACGCGAGGGGCTGGCGACGCACAAGGCGCTGCGGCGGGCCTTTCTCGACATCGCCGCGCGCGAGCCGGAGCGGTGCGCCGTGATCGACGCCGGCATGAGCCCCGAGGCGGTGGCCGAGGCGGTGTGGGCGGCGGTCGAGGCGCGGCTGCCGTCGGCGAGGCCGGAGCCGAAGCCTTCGACGGAGGCGTCCTCGTGAGGCGGCCTTCGCCCATCGCCGACGATCCGCCGGAGGAGTCGGACCGTTACGACGGCGCGCCGCACCCGCGCGCGACGCTCGACCTGTTCGGGCAGGGGCGGGCGCAATCCGTGCTGCTCGACGCCTATCGCAGCGGGCGTCTGCCGCACGCGTGGATTCTCGGCGGCGCCGAGGGCGTCGGCAAGGCGACGCTGGCGTGGCGGTTCGCGCGCTTCCTGCTGGCGCACCCCGACCCCGCGAGCGCGGAGGTGCGCGCCGCCGCGGACCTTTATGTCCCGGCGAGCGCCCCGGCGGCGCGGCGGATCGCCAATCTCTCGCACGGCAACATCGCGCTGCTGCGGCGGGAGTGGGACGCGACGAAGAAGAAGTTCTTCACCGCCATCCGCGTCGACGACGTGCGCGCCTCGCAGCGCCTGTTCCAGTCGGCCTCGGCCGCCGAGGGCTATCGCATCGCCATCATAGATGCGGCCGACGATCTCAACGCCAACGCCGCCAATGCGCTGCTGAAGCTGATCGAGGAGCCGCCGGCGCGCTCGCTTTTTCTCGTCGTCGCCCACCGGCCCGGTCTGGTGATGCCGACGATCCGTTCGCGTTGCGCCCGGCTGATGCTCGATCCGCTGTCGCCCGGCGACGTGGCGCGCGCCGTCGCCGCGCTCGGCGAACCGTGGAGCGAGCGCGAGGCCGACGAGATCGCCGGCGCCGCGGCGCGGGCGGGCGGCTCGGTGCGCGCCGCGCTCGATCTGCTCGATCCGCAGGCGCTGGGCTTCGTCCGGCAGATCGAGGCGATGCTGGAGGCGCTGCCCTCCGTCGATCTGCGCGAGGCCCATCGCCTCGCCGATCTCGTCGCCCCGCGCGAGGCCGGCGAGCGGTTTCAGGCGCTGGTGTCGGCCGCGCTCGACTGGCTCGACGCCCGCGTCAGGGCAGGGGGCGCGGGGTGGGGCGCGACAGGGAGCGCGACTCCGGCTCGCCTTGCGCCCTATGCGGCGGTATGGGACAAACTGCGCGCCGCGGCGAGGGACGTCGAGACGTTCAATCTGGATCGTCGTCCGCTCGTTCTGTCGATCTTCCGGGATCTTGCGGCCGCCGAGCGTCAGGCGCGCCGATAGCCGCGTCTGCCGCGCGGCGTTGTTCGTCTCTAACGACCGCTCGGTCCGGAATTTTCATGTCGTCCCGTCCGCCCTTTTTCATTTCGACCGCGATCCCTTACGCCAATGGCTCGCCGCATATCGGCCACGCCTACGAGCGGATTGCCACCGACGCGATCTACCGCTTCAAGAAGCTCGACGGTTACGACGCCTTCTTCTGCACCGGCATGGACGAGCACGGCCAGAAGGTGCAGCAAACCGCCGCCAAGGAGGGCGTGACGCCGCAGGCCTTCGTCGACCGCATCGCCGGCGAGTTCGACGAGATGGGCGTGCTGCTGAACGCCGTCGCCACCGACGTCGTGCGCACCACGCAGAAGCGCCACTGGGCCTCCGTGCAGGAGATGTGGCGGCGCATGGAGGCCAAGGGCGACATCTACCTGTCGAAGTACGACGGCTGGTACTCGGTGCGCGACGAGGCCTATTTCGACGAGAGCGAGCTGACCGAGCGCGAGGGCAAGCGCTACGCGCCCTCCGGCGCGCCGGTGGAGTGGGTCGAGGAGGAGAGCTATTTCTTCCGGCTCTCGGCCTATCAGGACAGGCTGCTCGCCCTCTACGAGAGCCAGCCGGATTTCATTTTTCCCGAGAAATACAAGAACGAGATCGTCGCCTTCGTGAAGCGCGGGCTGACGGACCTGTCCGTCTCGCGCACGACGTTCGACTGGGGCATCCCGGTGCCTGGCGCGCCCAAGCATGTCATGTATGTCTGGGTCGACGCGCTGACGAATTACATCACGGCCACCGGCTTTCCCGATCTCGCCGATCCGCGCCGGCGCTACTGGCCGGCCGACGCGCATGTCATCGGCAAGGACATCACGCGCTTTCATGCGATCTACTGGCCGGCCTTCCTGATGTCGGCCGACCAGCCGCTGCCCAAGCAGGTCGTCGTGCACGGCTTCCTGTTCAACCGCGGCGAGAAGATGTCGAAGTCGGTCGGCAATGTGATCTCGCCGAAGACGTTGGCCGACCATTACGGCGTCGACCAGGTGCGCTACTTCTTCCTGCGCGAGGTGCCGTTCGGCCAGGACGGCAACTACAATCACGAAGCCATCGTCGCCCGCATCAATGCCGACCTCGCCAACGATCTCGGCAATCTGGCGCAGCGCTCGCTGTCGATGATCGCAAAGAACTGCGAGGGCAGGGCGCCGGCGCGCGGGCAGGCGAGCGCGGCGGACGCGGCCATTCTGGCGGAGGCTTACGCCCTGCCCGACAAGGCGCGCGCGGCGATGAAGGACTTCGCCCTGCATCAGATGCTGGCGGACGTCTGGCGCGTCGTGGCCGAGGCCAACCGATACTTCGCCTCCGAGGAGCCTTGGACGAAGCGCAAGACCGATCCGGCGCGGATGGAGGCGGTGCTGTCCACCACCATCGAGGTGCTGCGCAACGTGGCGATCCTCGCCCAGCCGGTGATGCCGTCGGCGATGGCGAAGATGCTCGACATCCTCGGCGTTCCGGCCGACGCGCGGGAGTTCGCCCATCTCGGCCCCGCACACCGTCTCGCGGACGGGACGGCGCTGCCGGCGCCGGCGCCGATCTTCCCGCGCTATGTCGAGGCCGAGGCGGAGGGCGCGAAGGCGTGAGCGACATGGGCCGGGCAGCTCCCCGTCATCCCCGGCGGCGACCGCAGGTCGCCGGGAAGGGGATCCGCGAAGCCACGGGCCGGGGGTGGATTCCCTTCCCCTCGCTTCGCTCGGCCGGGAATGACAAAGGCGCGCCGCGCTCGCCCATCGCCATGCGCCCGTTCGCCCCATGCTGATCGACAGCCATTGCCATCTCGACTTCCCGGATTTCGCGGCCGAGCGCGACGCCATCGTCGCGCGTGCGGTCGCGGCGGGCGTCGGGCGGATGATCACGATCTGCACGCATGTGGCGAAGTTCGCGCAGGTCGCGGCCGTCGCGGAGGCCTATCCGAACGTATGGTGCACGGTCGGCACGCATCCGCACAACGCGCATCTTGAGCCCGACACGTCGGTCGCGACTCTCGTTGAGCTGGCGGCCCATCCGCGCTGCGTCGGCATTGGCGAGGCGGGGCTCGACTATCATTACGATCGCTCCCCGCGCGACGTCGCCGAGCGCGTGTTCCGAACCCATTGCGCGGCGGCGCGCGAGACGGGCCTGCCGCTCGTCATCCATTCGCGCGACGCCGACGCGGACACCGCGCGCATTCTGCGGGACGAGATGGGGCAGGGGCCGTTCAAAGCCCTGCTCCACTGCTTCACCGCCTCGCGGGCGCTGGCCGAGACCGGCCTCGAACTCGGGATGCTGGTGTCCTTCTCGGGCGTCGTGACGTTCAAGAACTCGCAGGAGCTGCGCGACATCGCGCGCGACATTCCGCTCGACCGGCTGCTGGTGGAGACGGACGCGCCCTACCTCGCGCCGGTCCCGTTCCGCGGCAAGCGCAACGAACCGGCCTATGTCGCTCACACAGCTCGGATTCTGGCCGAAAAAAAGGGCGTCGGCGAGGCGGAACTGGCCGCCGCGACGACCGCCAACGTGCTGCGCTACTTCACGAAAATGCCGCCGCTGACGGGCGCGGAGGCGGCGTGAGCCTGCGCCTGACGATCCTGGGCTGCGGCTCCTCCGGCGGCGTTCCGCGCGTCGGCCAGGGTTGGGGCGCGTGCGATCCGGCCGAGCCGCGCAACCGCCGGCGGCGCTGCGCGCTGCTGGTCGAACGGTTCGCGGACGATGGGTCGGGCGTGACGCGCGCGCTGGTGGACACCGGGCCGGACCTGCGCGAGCAACTGCTCGACGCGCAGGTCGACCGGCTGGACGCAATCTTGCTGACGCACGCCCACGCCGATCATATCCACGGCATCGACGACGTGCGGCCGCTGGTCATCCTCGGGCGCAAGCGGCTCGACTGCCATATGGATGAGCCGACCTCCGAGATGGTGCGCAGGGCCTTCGGCTATATCTTCGAGACGCCGGAGGGCTCCAACTATCCGCCGCTGCTGATCGAGCGGCGGCTGACGCCAGGCGAGACGGTGCGTATCGACGGGCCGGGCGGCCCGATCGAGGCGACTCCGTTCCGGCTGAGCCATGGCGAGATCGACGCGCTCGGCTTCCGCTTCGGCGACGCCGCCTATACGCCGGACCTCAACGACGTGCCGCCGGAGAGCCTGCGCTTCCTCGAAGGGCTCGATCTCTGGATCGTCGACGCGCTGCGCTACACGCGCCATCCGAGCCATCTGTCGCTGGCGGAAACCCTGGACTGGATCGCGCGGATGAAACCGGCGCGCGCCGTGTTGACGAACCTGCATTCCGATTTCGACTACCGCAGGCTCGACGCCGAGACGCCGGCGCAGGTGACGCCGGCCCATGACGGCATGCGGCTGGAGCTGACCGCCGGGGGCTGGGCAGAGCGGTAGCGCGACGCAGGACGCCGTCAAGCCAACGCTTTGGCTGGAAACGACTTCTTATGTTCCATAACATCGCTTATGCGAAATATGGGTTGAGCGCTCCGGGCGCCCGCCCCGTCGGCGTGGCAGGTCCATCGGCGTGGCAGGTCCATTGGCGTCGATTGCCGACAAGGCCGTTCGCCTCGTCGTGGCCCTACGCGCCGGGGTCCGGCTTGCGTCGGCCTGTCTCGCCATTCGGCTGCGCGCCCCAATTGCGGTGGGCGCGCCGCCGGCCGTCAACGCATTCGTCGGAACGTGCTGAAGGCCGGGTTAGCCGCCCTAGGCGTCGCCCGCGGCGAAGTCGGGAAGCGGGTCGCGCCCTGGCGGCGTCGGCGCAGGAACCGGGCGCCGCCGTCGTTTCGACGCGATCATTTTGTTCTTCGGGCCCGATTCTTTGGGCTGGAAATCCGAGAAAAATTCTATAATATCTCGGTTTGCGGCGGTCTCCCGCCCGCATGGATTTGGCGCCCGTCGCTTGCGACGGCTGAGACGACCGAGGGCATTGACCGTTACTTCGCCGCTTGATCGCGCCTTGGGCGTGCGGACTTGCCGGCCTATCGATGCGCCGAGGCTTCGGATCGCCCCCACCCAAACCTATCATCGCTAATCCCCGCGCTGGGGGAACAGGTTCAGCGCATCACTGACGATATGGAACGCCGGAGACGATAAGGCCCCATGAGCAAAGGTAAGGACTTCCGCCCCCGCAAGCGCGGCTTCGACGACGACATGCCCGGCTCCTACGAGCCGCGCCCGTCGCGTTCCCCGAGGGGTGGGATGGGAGGCGGCGACTTCGGCGGATTCGCTCCCCCCATGGGCGATTTTCAGCCCCGTAGCGGCGGCTTCGCGCAGTCGGCGGCCACGGGGCCGACGATTGACGCCACCGTGAAGTGGTTCAAGCCCGAGAAGGGCTTCGGCTTCGTCGAGCTCGGCAACGGCACCGGCGACGCCTTCCTGCACATCAACGCGCTTCAGTCGGCCGGCCATGAGTCGGTTCCTCCGGGCGCCAAGCTCAAGGTCGTCGTCTCGCAGGGCGCCAAGGGCCAGCAGGTCGCCCGCGTGATCGAGGTCGACACCTCGACGGCGCGCGCCCCCGCCCCGCGGTCATTCGGCGACAGCCCGCGGCCGCCGCGCCGCGCGCCGGATCCCTCCACCGCCGTCGAGCTCACCGGCAAGGTGAAGTGGTTCGACGAGGTGAAGGGCTTCGGCTTCGTCGCCAGCAACGACGGCGGCAAGGACGTGTTCGTCCATATCTCCGTGCTCGGCCCGTCGGGCGTCACGCGCCTCGCCGAAGGTCAGGCCGTGAACATGAAGGTCGTCGACACGCCGAAGGGCCGCGAGGCGATCGCGATTTCGCTCGGCTGAGCCCGCGCGGACGCTCTATCCAGAGGCCGGGCCGTCAGGTCCGGCCTTTTTCATTGCGGAGCCCGTCATGAAGCCGTCGCGCGACATTTCCCGGCTCGTCGAGATCATGCGGGCGCTGCGTACGCCGGTGACCGGCTGCCCGTGGGATCTCGACCAGACGTTTGCGACTGTCGCCCCCTACACGCTCGAGGAAGCCTACGAGGTCGCCGACGCGGTGGCGCGCGGCGATCTGGCCGATCTGCGCGAGGAACTCGGCGATCTGCTGCTGCAAGTGGTCTTCCACGCGCAGATGGCCGACGAGCAGGGCGCGTTCGATTTCGGCGGCGTGGTCGACGCGATCACCACCAAGCTCATCCGCCGCCACCCGCATGTCTTCGGCGACAGGCGCGATCTCGCGCCCGACGCAGTGAAGGCGTTGTGGGACGAGATCAAGGCCGAGGAGAAGGCCGAGCGCGCCGCCGCCCACGCGGCTCTTGGGCTCCCGACGGAACGCGCCACGAGCCGGCTCGACGGGGTGGCGGCCGCCCTGCCCGCGCTGACGCGCGCCGAGAAGTTGCAGGCCAAGGCCTCGAAGGTGGGCTTCGACTGGAACGACGCACGTCTCGTGCTCGCCAAGATCCGCGAGGAGGCGGACGAGGTGGCCGAGACGCTGGAGGCCGGCGACCGCGACAGGACAGAGGAAGAGATCGGAGACCTTCTCTTCGCCGTCGTCAATCTGGCGCGCCACACGCGGGTCGATCCGGAGGCGGCGTTGCGCGCCGCCAACGACAAGTTCCAGCGCCGCTTCCGCGCCATCGAGGAGATGTTGTCGGCGCGCGCGACGACGCCGGAGCGCTCCAGCCTGGCCGAAATGGACGCGCTGTGGGACGAGGCCAAGCGTCGCGAGAAGGCGGCCGCCGCGCTCGCGCCGCCCGATCTCGCCGCGCGCGAGCGCCCCGGCGGCCCGTGAGGCGCGCGGCGCTCCGCGCGGTCTGGCTCGTCGCCGGTTTCGTCTCGCTGGCGCTCGGGATCGTCGGCGTCGCCCTGCCCGTGCTGCCGACGACGCCCTTCGTGCTGCTGGCCGCCTTCTGCTTCGCGCGCTCCTCGCCGCGCCTGCATTCCTGGCTGGCCCATCACCGCGTGTTCGGCCCGATGATCGAAAACTGGGCGCGGCACGGCGCGATCCCGCGACGGGCCAAGCGGCTGGCGCTCGTGATGATGGCGGCGGCCTTCGGCTTGTCGTTGTGGCTGCGCCTGCCCGCCTACGCGCTCGGCCTTCAGGCGGCGGCGCTCATCGGCGCGGGGGCCTATGTGTGGACGCGGCCCGACCCGCCGGCCGGCGGCTGACGCGGCGTCAGAAGAAGCGCCGCCTGACCCGCTCGGCCGACTCCGGCGCGACGCGGATCGTCAGATGCAAGCCGCCGTCCGCCGCCTCGCGCCGGTCCAGCACCTCGGCGTGTTCGTAGAGCCAGTGCAGTCCCTGCCCGTCGGTCGGATCGAGGTCGATCTCCATCACCTCGCGGCCCTTGGCGAGACGCGCCTCGATCGCCGCCAGCAGCGCGTCGAGCCCCTCCCCGGTCACGGCGGAGACGAGCGTCGGCCGCTCGGCCTTGGGGCCGCGACGGGCGGCGTTCAGCGCGGCCTCGCGCCGGTCCTCGTCGAGCAGATCCGCCTTGTTCCACACCTCGATCAGGCGCGGATCGTGCGGCTCGACGCCGAGTTCCCCGAGGATCGCGCGCACATCGGCGCTCTGCGCCTCGGCGTCCTCATGCGCGATGTCGCGCACATGCAGGATCACATGCGCCGAGATCACCTCTTCCAGCGTCGCGCGGAAGGCGGAGACGAGCATGTGCGGCAGGTCGGAGATGAACCCCACCGTGTCCGACAGGATCGCCTTGCCGCCATGCGGCAGGTCGAGCGCGCGCAGCGTCGGATCGAGCGTTGCGAACAGCATGTCCTTGGCCAGAACCTCGGCCTTGGTCAGCCGGTTGAACAGCGTCGACTTGCCGGCGTTGGTGTAGCCGACCAGCGCGACCACCGGATAAGGCACGTCCTGTCGCGTCTTGCGATGCAGGGCGCGAGTGCGCTTGACCTGCTCCAGATCGCGCTCGATGCGGACAATACGCTCCTGAATGAGGCGCCGGTCGGTCTCGATCTGCGTCTCGCCGGGGCCGCCGAGGAAGCCGAAGCCGCCGCGCTGGCGCTCCAGATGCGTCCATGAGCGCACGAGGCGCGACTTCTGGTAGGCCAGATGCGCCAGTTCGACCTGCAGCGCGCCCTCCTTGGTGCGCGCCCGCCGCCCGAAGATTTCGAGGATCAGGCCCGTGCGATCGATGACCTTGGCCGAGAACGCCTTTTCGAGATTGCGCTGTTGCACCGGCGAGAGCGCGCAATCCATCACGACGAGGTCGATCTCGTCCTGTTTGACGATCTCGGCCAGCTCGTCGACCTTGCCCTTGCCCAGATAGGTCGCCGGCCGCACCTCGTTCAGCGGCGCGATCGTGCGCAGCGCGACGTCGAGATCAATCGCAAGCGCAAGGCCTGCGGCTTCCTCGAGGCGCGCCGAGGCCGTGCGCACTGTCGCCTCGCCCCCGCCGGCGCGACGGGCGCGCTCCGTCAGGTAGGGGCCGACGACCAGCGTGCGCGTGCCGACCGCGACCTGCTTTTCGGGCTCGAACGCTTTTCCGTGAGCGCGCCGGCGGCTCTTGCCCCGGCCCGAATCCTCGTCGTGATGCTCGTCGTCCAACGCCGCCTCGTTACGCCCCGCCCTCTTCGGCCGGCTCGAACATCTGGATAGGTTGCCCTGGCATGATCGTCGAGACGGCATGCTTGTAGACGAGCTGAGAATGGCCATCCCTGCGCAGCAATACGCAGAAGTTGTCAAACCAGGTCACCACGCCTTGCAGCTTAACTCCATTGACCAGAAAAATTGTAAGAGGAACCTTATTCTTTCGAACATAGTTCAGGAACGTGTCCTGCAAGTTCTGACTGCGTTCAGGCGCCATTTCTCGCGTCTCCGTTTCTCCCTCGCGCTTGCTCCTCCGCGAGGATTCTTGTTGGCGAAGTCATAGCACGACTTTGCGGCGATGACTCGCGCGATGGCGCGCAAATTGCGCAATCCCTGCCAAGTCGGTCTAGATCTTCGTCCGTTCCGCCGCGGCGTGGAACGCGGCGCGCAGCGTTCGGGCGATCGCGCCCGGCGCGCCGTCGCCGATCCGGGCGCCGTCGATCGACACGATGGCGGTGACGATGGTGGTCGCGCTGGTGAGAAACGCCTCGCGCGCCGCTTTCGCCTCGGCGACGGTGAAGGCCCGCTCCTCCAGCGTCAGCCCCTCGCGCCGCAACACGTCGATCAGCGTCGTGCGGGTGACGCCGCGCAGAATGTCGTGGTCGGCGCGGCGGGTGACGGCCTTGCCGTCGGCCGTGACGATCCAGGCGTTCGACGAGGAGCCTTCGGTGACGAAGCCCTCCGAGTCGAGCAGCCAGGCCTCGAAGGCGCCGCGCTCGCGGGCGAACTGCTTGGCGAGCACGTTGGGCAGCAGGCCGGTCGTCTTGATGTCGCGGCGCGCCCAGCGCAGATCGGGATGGGTGACGACGGCGACGCCCTTGTCGGCGCGCCGGTCCGCCTCGGCGCGGTCGCGGGCGCGGGCGGTGACGACCAGCGTCGGCCGCGCGCTTTTGGGGAACGGGAAGTCGCGCGGCGCCGCGCCGCGCGTGACCTGCAGATAGACCGAGCCGTCGCGCACGCGGTTGCGGCGCAGAACCTCGCGCAACACCGTCATGAGAGCGGCGCGGCCCATCGGGGCGGGCATCCGCAATTCCGCGAGCGAGCGCTCCAGCCGGTCGAGATGACGGCCGACGTCGACGATCTCGCCGTCGCGCGCCTCGCAGACCTCGTAGACGCTGTCGGCGAACTGGAAGCCGCGATCCTCGATATGCACGGCGGCCGCGCCGTGCGGCGTGTAGCGCCCGTTGACGTATGCGACGCGGCTCATGCGTGCCCTGCCCCTGCGTGTGCGTGGATGGCGGCGCTCAGTCGATGCCGAGCGACTTCAGTTTGCGATGCAGCGCCGAACGCTCCATGCCGATGAATTCGGCGGTGCGCGAGATGTTGCCGCCGAAGCGGTTGATCTGCGCGATCAGATATTCGCGCTCGAACACCTCGCGCGCCTCGCGCAGCGGCAGGCTCATCAGCTTCTCGCCGCCCGAGCCCGCCGGCGTCGTCGGCACCAGCGCGCCGACCTCGGAGGGCAGCATCTCGGCGGTGATCTCGGCGGCCGGATCGCCCGAGGCGAGGATCAGCAGGCGCTCGACGTTGTTGCGCAACTGCCGGATGTTTCCCGGCCAATCGTGCGACTGGAGGATCGCCATCGCGTCGGCCGCGATCTTGCGCTTGGCCATGCCGGAGGTCGTGGCGAGGTGATCCATGAAGAATTCGATCAGCTCGGGAATGTCGTCGCGCCGCTCGGCGACCGACGGCACGCGGATCGGCACGACGGACAGGCGGTGGAACAGATCCTCGCGGAAGGCGCCGTCGCCGATCGCCTTCTGCAAGTCGCGGCTGGTCGAGGAGATGATGCGCACGTCGACATGCACGCGCGTCGCCCCGCCGACGCGCTGGAAATTCTGGTCGACGAGGACACGCAGGATCTTGCCCTGCGTCTCGCGCGGCATGTCTGCCACCTCGTCGAGATAGAGCGTGCCGCCATGCGCCTCCTCGAGCGCGCCGACCTTGCGGGCGCGCCCGTCCTGCGCCTCGACGCCGAACAGCTCGGTCTCCATCGTCTCCGGGCCGATGGTGGCCGCGTTGATGGCGACGAAGGGACCGGAGGCGCGCGCCGACAATTCGTGAATGGTGCGCGCGGCCAGCTCCTTGCCCGCGCCCGGCGCGCCGGAAATCAGGATGCGCGAATTGGCGGGCGCGACGCGCTCCAGCACGTTGCGCAACTGATTGATCGCGGTGGAATGGCCGACGATGCGATGCGTCGCCCCGGAGCGCTGGCGCAGTTCGTTGACCTCGCGGCGCAGCCGCGAGGCTTCGAGCGCGCGGTCGGCGACGAGGACGAGCCGGTCCGCCTTGAACGGCTTCTCGATGAAATCGTAGGCGCCGAGCTTGATGGCGGTCACCGCCGTCTCGATGTTGCCGTGGCCGGAGATCATCACCACCGGCACGCCGGGATGCTGCGCCTTGACGACTTCGAGCAGTTGCAGACCGTCGAGGCGCGAGCCCTGCATCCAGATGTCGAGGAAGATCAGATGCGGGCGCCGCTGCTCGATGGCGACGAGCGCCTCGTCGGCGTTGCGCGCGGTGCGCGTCGTGTGGCCTTCGTCGGAGAGAATGCCGGAGACGATGTCGCGAATGTCCGCCTCGTCGTCGACGATGAGAATGTCGGTGCTCATGAGTGGCTGCGCATCTCTTGGGTGACAGGGGGGACGGGGGCGCCCGTCGCGGGTTCGGCGTCGGACGCGTCCGCAGCGCCCTCGCGGGGAAAGGCCAGGCGCACCCAGGCGCCCTTCTCCCAGACGCCGGCGTTGACGGCGTCGAGCAGTTCGATGCCGCCGCCGTGGTCCTCGAGGATCTTCTGCACGATGGGCAGGCCGAGGCCAGTGCCCTCCGCGCGCGTCGTCATGTAGGGCTCGAGCAGGCGCTGGCGATGCTCGGCCGGAAAGCCCCGACCATTGTCGATCACGTCGATCGTCGCGACGCCCTCGAGATCCTGAAGCGTCACGCGAACACGCGGCGTTTCCTGTCCTTCGACAAGGCCTTCCGTCGCGTTCTTGATGACGTTTGTGAGCGCCTGAGACAATAGCCGGCGGTCGAAGACGGCGGGCATCGAGGCGGGAATGTCGTCCTCGAACGCAATGGCGGGATGGCCGACGCGCATCAGGAACAGAGCCTGACGGACCGTCTCGGCGAGATCGTCCGGGGCGACCCGCGCCTTCGGCATACGGGCGAAGGAGGAGAACTCGTCGACCATGCGCTTGATGTCGTCGACCTGCCGCACGATCGTGTCCGTGCACTGGTCGAAGACCGCGCGATCCTCGGTGATGACCTTGCCGTATTTGCGCTTCAGGCGCTCGGCCGAGAGCTGGATCGGCGTCAGCGGGTTCTTGATTTCGTGCGCGATGCGGCGCGCCACGTCGGCCCATGCTGCGGTGCGCTGCGCGCTGACGAGATCGGTGATGTCGTCGAGCGTCACCACCCTGCCCGCTTTCGCCGCGTCCGAATGTTCGGCGGCGACGCGAACATTGAAGATGCGCTCGCGCCCGCGCCGCGTCAGACTGACCTGCCCGTGCGCGAGGCGCGTGCGGCCGCTGCGCGCCTCGGCCATCACGGGCTCGAGTTCGGGCGCGACATCGCGCAGCGAACGGCCGACATGGCCGTCATCGCCGGCGTCGAACAGGTTGCGGGCGGCCGGATTCATCACCGTCACCCGGTCGTCGCCGTCGACGCCGACGACGGCCGCCGGCACGCCGGCCAGCACGGCCTCGGTGAAGACGCGCCGCGCGTCGATCTGGCGGCTGGCGTCGATCAGGCCGTTCTGTTGCAGGCGCAGCTCGGAGGTCATCTTGTTGAAGGTCTGGCCGAGATGGGCGAGATCGCCCTCGCTGCGCTTGATCGGCACTTGCACGTAGAGATTGCCGCCGGCCACCGCGTCGGTGGCGCGGATCAGGCGTCGGATCGGTCCGACCAGACGGTTGGCGAAGGACAGTCCGAGCCACACCGCCGACAGCAGCATGATCGCCGCCATCATCATGAACATCACGGCGAAGGCCTTCAGGATGTTGTCGCGGTGACGGTCGAAGGCGTCGTAGAGCGCGATGATGTTGCCGGCCTCGCGCGGAAACTCGACGGCGAAGGAATCGAGGTCGCGGGCGACGTAGAGGAACGTGTCGGGGAACGCCGTCAGCGGCCGCAGCGCGACGAATGTCTTGCCCTCGGCGAGCACGAGACAGAGCGTCTCGCCCTTCTTGGCGTCGTCGAAATCGGTCTGTTCCGGCACGACGACGGCCGGAGCGTCCGGCTTGTCCGGCCGCTCCACCACCGCTCCGTCGCGCTTGATCATCGCCGCCGTGGCGAAGCCCAGAAAACGCGCGCGCGAGGAGAAGAAATCGCGGAACAGTTTTCGGTCGGCGTTGAACAGGTTGATGGCGCGGTCGAGGTCCGAGGCGGTGAGATCCGCTTCGCGCAGCAGCGCCTTGCACTGCGACTCGCGATAGAGCCGCGCGGCCTGCGCGGTGTTCTGCACGAAGCCGCGCACGTCCTGCATGAAGGCGGGGTTGAGGCCGCGCTCGATGACGAGCGAGGCGACGATCGCCATCACGATCGCCGGCGCCGCCGCCACGATGGAGAACAGGCCGACGATGCGCAGATGCAGGCGCGCCGCCGCCGCGCCCGCCCGCCGCGCCTGCAACAGCCGCCACGCCTCGAGGGCGATCAGGATCAGCAGCAGCAGGATGATCAGCGCATCGGCGGCGAACAGCGCCAACACCACCTCGTTGCTCGGCGGGATCGGCGTCAGGCCGGCGAAGACGAGAATGGTCGCGAAGGCGAGCAGCGCGGCGATGGACACCAGCCACGGGCCGAAGCGCGACAAGGCGCCGCGACGCGCGCCAATCGCGATCATCGTCGGCTGAGGATTCGCCGGCGCTCCGGGTGATGTCATCAAGGTCTCCGCGCCGGCCGACTCGGGCGCCGAACGAGGCATTGCTGCAACGCTGTTGCAGAAATGCGACGATTCCGCGGCGCAGGCAAGCGCGAGGCGGCGGGATGGACGGCGCAAACCGTCACAGGCGGCGCGACCATTCGGAAGGCCCCGCCAAGGGATGAGACCGGCGCCCCGCGCCGGCGCTTGCGCCCGCTTACGCTGCGATGCAACATCGCGCGCCTTTCGCCCAACAGTCTGGAGCTTCCGGTGTCGAGATCGCCGCGCAAATTCTTCGAGCCCCTCGCCATCGGCGCGCCGACGCCGCTGCGCGAGCCGCCGGTCCGCGTCGAGCGCATGATCCACTTCGTGCCGCCGCATGTGGAGAAAATCCGCAGCAAGGTCTCCGACATCGCCAGGGACGTCGACGTCGTGCTCGGCAATCTGGAGGACGCGATTCCCTCCGACGCCAAGGAGGCGGCGCGCGCCGGCTTCATCCAGATGGCGAAGTCCGCCAATCTCGGCGGCGCCGGCCTGTGGACGCGCATCAACTGCCTCAACTCGCCCTGGGCGCTCGACGACGTGACGCAGATCGTCGCGGAGGCCGGCGACCGGCTCGACGTGATGATGCTGCCCAAGGTCGAGGGGCCGTGGGACATCCACTATCTCGACCAGTTGCTCGCCCAGCTCGAGGCGCGCCATTCCGTCAAGAAGCCGATCATGATCCACGCCATCCTCGAGACGGCGGAAGGCGTGAAGAATGTCGAGGCGATCGCCGCCGCCTCGCCGCGCATGCACGGCATGAGCCTCGGCCCGGCGGACCTCGCCGCCTCGCGCGGCATGAAGACGACGCGCGTCGGCGGCGGCCATCCCGACTACAAGGTGCTGGCCGACGCCGGCGCCGACGGCGCGGCGCGCGCCGACTACCAGCAGGATCTGTGGCACTACACCGTCGCCAAGATGGTGGACGCCTGCCAGTCCGCCGGGATCAAGGCCTTTTACGGCCCGTTCGGGGATTTCTCCGATCCGGACGCCTGCGAGGCGCAGTTCCGCAACGCCTTCCTGATGGGCTGCGCGGGGGCCTGGTCGCTGCACCCCACGCAGATCGCCATCGCCAAGCGCGTGTTCTCGCCCGATCCGAAGGAAGTCGCCTTCGCCCGGCGCATTCTCGACGCCATGCCGGACGGCGCCGGCGCCGTGATGATCGACGGCAAGATGCAGGACGACGCGACCTGGAAACAGGCCAAGGTGATCGTCGACCTGGCCCGGCAGGTCGCGGCGAAGGATCCGGACTACGCGGCGATCTACCGGTTCTGAGGTCGCGGCCTGCCGACGATCTGCGCGCGGCGTCGCGACGTTGCTCCAAAATCGCGGCGATGCGAAGTCGCCGCGATGCGGCCGTCGGCGAGCGTGGCGCCGGCTTCGCGCACGGCCATCGATCCTTTGGGGCCAGCCTTGTGCGAAATCGCACACAACAGACGGCGGAGCGCGTGCGCCGCCGCGCTTGACCCCCGGCGCCGGCCGGCGCTAGGACGCTGCGGACATCCGCCCGGTTCCTCGATGAAGCAGCGCAGCGCGAAATTCGCCATCGGTCAGGTCGTGCGCCACCGGATCTATCCGTTCCGGGGCGTGATCTTCGACGTCGATCCGGTGTTCGCCAACACCGAGGAATGGTGGCAGTCGATCCCCGAGGACATTCGCCCCTCGAAGGACCAGCCCTTCTATCATCTGTTCGCCGAGAACGCGGAGACCGAATACACGGCCTACGTCTCCGAGCAGAACCTCGTGCCCGACATGTCCGGCGATCCGGTGCGCCACCCGCAGGTGGCCGAGATGTTCGAGCACACGGATGCGGGCTATCAGGTCAAGAAGGCCCCCCGCCACTAACCGCCGGAAGGCCGCGCAAACGCAAGACGCGCGGACCGATGGCCCGCGCGTCCGCGATCGTCTGGACCTCTCGCCGTGCGGCGATCAGGGCTTCGGCGCGGCGGGCGCCGCCGGAGCCGGCGCCGCCGGAGCGGGCGCGGCCGGCGCGGCCGGCGCCGGCGTCGCAGGCGGGGCGCCGGCGGACTTCTCGAGCTGCTGGCGCATTTCCTCGGAGCGCTTCTGGAGCTGGTCCTGAAGCTCCTTCTGGCGGCGCTCGAGTTCGGCCGGGTCCATCGGCGCGCCGTCGAAGGCCTTGGCGAAGTCCTTCATCGGCAGCGTGAAGGTGACCTCGTTGTCGACCTGGTTGCGCACCTGGATCGACAGCGTCGTCGCCTTCTTCAGCGCGGCGATCGTCGTCCCCTTCACCTTCGCCTCGGCGAAGCAGCCGTTCGGGAAGCAGATGGCGAACTGGCCCTGCTCGGGCTGGCCCTTGTCGATGTAGAAGCGGAAGCCCTTCTGCAGCAGCAGCGCGACCGGCAGGAGCAAGCGGACGATGCGCTCGTCCTCGCCCTTCACGTCGTAGACGGCGAGCGCCAGCACCGGCGGCTCGTTCGGGTCCTGCCCGAAGTCGCGCGTCGTGTAGCAGATCTCCTTGTTGGCGCCCTTGTCCTTGCCGCAGATCTTGGTCCACTCCTCCTGCGAGGGCTGGAGATCGACCTTGATCGGCCCGGTCGGCGCAGCGGCGGCGGGAGCGCCCGGCGCTCCGGGAGCGGCAGGCGCGGGAGCCGCAGGCGCGGGCGCGGCGGGACGCGGCGTCGCCGGCTGCTGCGCGAAGGCGGGCGCCGCGGCGATGGAAAGGCTCGCCGCCATCGCGGCCATCAGGCCGAGCCGGGCGAAGGGAGTGCGGGTGGCGGACATTCTTTCCCCTTTTTGCATTGGGCGGATCGGCCCCGGCGGCGCACGCGCGGGCCAAACCGACGCGTCGCCGCTCATCCGTGTGGATTGAGGCCGTAAAATGACGGGGTCGCTCATAGCCTGCCCGGCCGCGCAAGGCCAGCGCGTTTGCGTCGCATCAGGTCCGATCCCGCGCCTCTGTGGGCGCAGGGCAACGCCCGCCGCGGCGCGCGCCCCGGCATGACGCGCCGGGCGCGACGGCATAGTCTGCGCCGATGATTTGCAGACCGATTCGGCGCGCCCTCGCCGGGCTCGCGTCGCTCGTCGTCGCGGCGGCCGCGCCGGCGGCGGCGCAGACCGCCGCGCCAACGCCCCCGGCCACGCCGCAGCACGCCATCGCGATGCACGGCGCCCCCGCCCTGCCGGCCGACTTCGCGCATCTGCCCTACGCCGATCCCGACGCGCCGAAGGGCGGACGGCTCGTGCTCGGCCTGCAAGGCGCCTTCGACAGCCTCAACCCCTTCAACCTGAAGGCGGGTTCGACGGCGCAGGGCCTGAACGTCAACGTCTTCCAGACGCTGATGGCGCGCTCGCTCGACGAGCCTTTCACGCTCTACGGGCTGCTCGCCGAATCGATCGAGACGGACGCGGCGCGCTCCTACGTCGTGTTTCGCCTGAACCCGAAGGCGCGCTTTTCGGACGGTCGGCCGGTGACGGCGGACGACGTGCTGTTCACCTTCGATCTGTTGAAGACGCAAGGGCGCCCGCAGCAGCGCGCCGCCTTCGCGCAGGTGCGCGCGGCCGAGCGCGTCGACGACCGCACGATCCGCTACGATCTGACCGGCATAGGCGACCGCGAATTGCCGCTGACGCTGGCGCTGATGCCGGTGCTGGCCAAACACAAGGTCGATCCGGCGACCTTCAACGACACGACGCTCGAGCCGCCGGTCGCCACCGGCCCCTATGTCGTGGCCGAGGTGAAGCCTGGCGAGCGGCTGACGCTGAAACGCAATCCCGACTACTGGGGCAAGGATCTGCCGATCCATCGCGGCCTGTTCAATTTCGACGAGATCCGCATCGACTATTATCGCGACGCCAACGCGCTGTTCGAGGCGTTCAAGGCCGGCCTCTACGATTATCGGCTGGAGACCGACCCGACGCGCTGGGCGCGCGGCTACGATTTCAACGCCGTGCGCGAGGGGCGCGTGCGCAAGGAGAGCGTGCCCTTCGGCCTGCCGAAGGGGATGGACGGCTTCGCCTTCAACACGCGCCGGGCGCTGTTTGCCGACATCCGCGTGCGCGAGGCGCTCGGCCTGATGTTCGATTTCGAGTGGGTGAACGCCAATCTGTTCGGCGGGCTCTACACGCGCACGAAAAGCTTCTTCGACGAGTCCGATCTGGCCTCCGTCGGCAAGCCCGCCTCGGCGCGCGAGCGCGAGCTGCTCGCCCCCTTCCCCGGCGCCGCGCGCGCCGACATTCTGGAAGGAGCGTGGCGGCCGGCGACGACCAACGGCACCGGCCGCGACCGAACGACGGCCAAGCGCGCCCTCGCGCTGCTCGCCGAGGCCGGATGGCGCCTCGCCGACGGGGCACTCGTCAGCGCGCAGACGGGCGAGCGCTTCGCCTTCGAGATCATGGTCACCTCGCGCAGCCAGGAGCGCATCGCCGTCAACTATGGCGAGAGCCTGAAGCGCATCGGCGTCGCCGCGCGGGTGCGCGTCGTCGACGAGGTGCAGTATCAGCGCCGCCGGCAGAAGTTCGAGTTCGACATGATGCCGGGGACGTGGATCGCCTCGCCCTCGCCCGGCAACGAGCAGCGCGCCCGTTGGGGCTCGGCGAGCGCCCATCAGGAAGGCGCGTTCAACCTCGCCGGCGCGGCCTCGCCCGCCATCGACGCGATGATCGCGGCGATCGTCTCGGCCGAGTCGCGCGAGGATTTCGTCGCCGCCGTTCGCGCGCTCGACCGCGTGCTGCTGTCGGGCTTCTACATCGTTCCGTTCTACCACACCTCCGATCAGTGGATCGCCTATTCGGCGGCGCTCGGCCATCCCGCGCGCTACCCGCTGTTCGGCGTGACGACCGACGCATGGTGGCGGGCGAAATGATGTGCGCGCGCGCAGCAGTGACGAGGAGGCCCTCGCGATGAGTCTGGCGGCGGGAATGAGCGCAACGCAGCGTTCGGCGGGTAGCGGGCGGCGCGCGCTCGCGGCCTGCGCGCTCGATCCGTTGTTGCTCGGCGCGGCGCGGCTGCGCGGCGACCGCCTCGCGCTCAGCGCCTCGGGCGAGGGCGTCGCCGAGCGCTCCCTGACCTTCGCCGAGATGGACGGCGTCGCCCGCCGCATCGCCTGCGCGCTGGCCGAGTGCGAGCTGGCGCCGGGCGAAAGCCTGCTGATCGTCGGCGCGGCCGATCCCGACACGGTTCTGCTGCTGCTGGGCGCGGCGCGCGCCGGTCTCGTCGCGGCGCTCGCGCCGGCCGGCGCGGAGGCCGACAGGCTGGCGGCGATGGCGCGCGCGGTCGGAGCCGCCGCCGTCGCCGGGCCGGCGCGGATCGGCGCGGTCCCGCTCGGACCGACGCTGCTGCGCGTCGCCGCCGATGTCGAAACCGTTCGCTTCGTCGGCTGTGCGGGCGGCGAGGCCGAGGGCGCGGTGCGGCTCGACGACGAAGCGTTCGCGACGGTCCAGCAACGGGTCGCCGCCGCACCCGTCGTCACCTTTCACGACGGGCGGGACGGGCCTGCGCCGGTGCGTCACGAGCAGACGACGCTCGCCGCCGCAGCGCTCGACTTTCTGGCGCGCTCGCAGATCGGCGCCGGGCTGCCGCTCGTCTCGACGATCTCGCCGACGCGCTTCGCCGGTCTCGTCGCCGGGCCGATCGCCTCGCTGCTCAGCGGCGCGCCGCTGCATCTGCACGCCCCGTTCGAGACGGCCTCGCTCGTCGCGGCTTTGGCCGAGCGACGCGCGGCCCATCTCGTCGCGCCGCTGGCGCTCGGCGCGAACTCGCGCGTCTCGCGCGCGCCGAAAAGCTGAAGATCGCCACCATCGTTCTGGTCCGCGACGAGGCGCAGGCCGTCTGCGATCCGCTCGACGCGGATTCGCCCATCGTCGATCTCGTGCGCATCGGCGAGATCGCCGCCATCGGCGAGCGGCGCGACGAGATGGGGCGCGCGGCGCCCTTCCCCGGCCCGCCGCACAGCTTTCCGCTCGACGAGGAGGAGCTGGTCGCCTGCGAATGGCGCCTCGCCCGCGACGGCGCGCTCGAATGGCGCGGCGTCGCCGTCAGCGGCGGCGAGGATTTTACGCGGGCGTGAGAGCGCGGACCGCGAGCCTCCGGCTCGCTGCGCCGCCATGCGAGGGTGAGGCTCGCGGGGAGCCCCATGCGAGCCGGAGGCTCGCGGTCCGGGGCGTTACGCCGCTTTCTTTCTCGGCAATGCCGACCAGCGTGCGCAGGATCTGGCGCGCGCCTTCGAGGCGTTCGTCGGGCGTGTCCCAGTCGCGCATGAAGACGATGCGCATGTCGGGCCGCACCTTGGCGCGGGGGCCCTCGCCGGAGACGAAACGCACCAGCCCCTGCGGATTGGCGAACGAATTGTCGCGGAACGCGACGATGACGCCCTTCGGGCCGGCGTCCACCTTCTCGACATGCGCGCGACGGCAGAGCGCCTTGATCGACACGAGTTTCAGCAACTGCCTGACCTCGCTCGGCGCGGGGCCGAAGCGGTCCACCATCTCGGCGCCGAAGCTCTCGATCTCCTCGTCGGTCTCGAGCGTCGAGAGGCGCTTGTAGAGTTGCAGGCGCAGCGTCAGGTCGGAGACGTAATCCTCCGGGATCGTCACCGGCGCGCCGATGGTGATGGCGGGCGACCATGTCTCCTCCGCCGGCTCCTCGACGCCGGCCTTCAGCATCTCGATCGCGTCCTGCAACATCTGCTGGTAGAGTTCGTAGCCCACCTCCTTGATATGGCCGGACTGTTCGTCGCCGAGCAGATTGCCGGCGCCCCGAATGTCGAGATCGTGGCTGGCGAGCTGGAAGCCCGCGCCCAGCGTGTCGAGCGATTGCAGCACCTTCAGCCGCTTCTCGGCCTGCGCGGTGATCTGCTTCTTGGCCGGCAGCGTGAACAGCGCGTAGGCGCGCGTCTTCGAGCGGCCGACGCGGCCGCGCAACTGATAGAGCTGCGCCAGGCCGAACATGTCGGCGCGATGCACGATCAGCGTGTTGGCGGTGGGAATGTCGAGGCCGGATTCGACGATGGTGGTCGAGACCAGAATGTCCGCCTTGCCCTCGTAGAAGGCGGTCATCTTCTCTTCCAGCTCCGTCGCCGCCATCTGCCCGTGCGCGACGATGAACCTGGCCTCCGGCACATGCTCGCGCAGGAAGGCGGAGGCGTCGTCGAGATCCTCGATGCGCGGCACGACGTAGAAGGACTGGCCGCCGCGATAGCGCTCGCGCAACAGCGCCTCGCGCATTACCAGCGGGTCGAACGGCGTCACGAAGGTGCGCACGGCGAGCCGGTCGACCGGGGGCGTGGCGATGATCGACATGTCGCGCACGCCGGTCATGGCGAGTTGCAGCGTGCGCGGGATCGGCGTCGCCGAGAGCGTCAGCACATGCACCTCGGCGCGCAGCTCCTTCAGCCGCTCCTTGTGCTTGACGCCGAAATGCTGCTCCTCGTCGACGATGACGAGGCCGAGATCCTTGAACGAGATCGCCTTGCCGAGCAGCGCGTGGGTGCCGACGACGATGTCGACCGAGCCGTCGGCGAGGCCCTGCTTCGCCGCCTTCTGATCGGCCGCGCCGACCATGCGGGAGAGCTGCGCGATCGTCACCGGCAGGCCGGCGAAGCGTTGCGCGAAGGTGCGGTGGTGCTGGCGCGCGAGCAGCGTCGTCGGCACGACGACGGCGACCTGCTTGCCGTTGAGCGCGGCGGCGAAGGCGGCGCGCAGCGCCACCTCCGTCTTGCCGAAGCCGACGTCGCCGCAGATGAGCCGGTCCATCGGCTTGCCGGCGGCCAGATCCTCCAGCGCGTCCTCGATGGCGCGGAGCTGATCCTCCGTCTCCTCGTAGGGGAAGCGCGCGGCGAATTCGTCGTAGAGGCCGTTCGGCGCGACGAGCTTGGGCGCCTGCCGCAACTGCCGCTCGGCGGCGATGCGCACGAGCGCGTGCGCGATCTCGCGGATGCGCTTCTTCATCCGCGCCTTGCGCGTCTGCCAGCCGACGCCGCCGAGCCGGTCGAGTTCGGCGGTCGTCTCCTCCGAGCCGTAGCGCGACAGCAGTTCGAGATTTTCGACCGGCAGGAACAGCTTGTCGCCGCCGGCGTAGTGCAGTTCGAGGCAATCGTGCGGCGCGCCCGCCGCCTCGATGGTCTTCAGGCCGACGAAGCGGCCGATGCCGTGATCGACATGCACGACGAGATCGCCCGGCGTCAGCGCGGCGACTTCGGAGAGGAAATCCTGCGCGCGCCGCGCCTTCTTGCGGCCGCGCACGAGGCGGTCGCCCAGAATGTCCTGTTCGCCGACGACGGCGAGATCGCCGACCTCGAAGCCTTTTTCGAGCGGCAGCACCGCGAGCGCGATCTTCTCGCGCGGCAGGGCGAGCGCCTGGCCGAGGCTTGCGACCGTCTCCACCGCCTTCAGGCCGTGATCGGCCATTACGCCGGCGAGGCGCTCGCGCGAGCCGTCCGACCAGCCGGCGAGGACGACGCGGCGGCCCTGTTCCTGCAGCGCGCGCAGATGCGCGGTGGCGGCCTCGAAGACGTTGGCGTTCTCGTCGGCGCGCTCGGGCGCGAAGCTGCGCCCCTCGCGGCCGCCGCAATCGACGATCTGCGGCGCCGGCGGCTGCGCGAAGGGCGTCACGCGGGCGAGGCTCGATCCGTCGAGCCGTCGCCGCCATTCCGCAGGGTCGAGATACAGCGCGTCGGGCTTCAGCGGCTTGTAGTCGACGCCAGCGGGATCGGCGTCGTAGGCCTCCTTGCGCGCGTCGTAGTAGTCCTTGATCAGCGCGAGGCGCTCGCCGGCGGCGTCCTCGGCGAGCCGGTCGAGCAGGATCGGCGCGTCGCCGGCATAGTCGAACAGCGTGTCCATGCGCTCGTGGAAGAGCGGCAGCCAATGCTCGACGCCGGGGTGGCGGCGCCCCTCGCTCACGGCCTCGTAGAGCGCGTCGCCGCGCGTCTGCGCGCCGAATTCGGTCACATACGCCTGTCGGAAGCGGCGCATCGTGTCGCTGGTGAGCTGCAACTCGCTCATCGGCGTGAATTCGAGACTGCGCATCTGCGTCGTCGTGCGCTGCGTCTCGGGATCGAAGGCGCGGATCGACTCCAGCGTATCGCCGAAGAAATCGAGCCGCACCGGTGCGGCCATGCCGGGCGCCTGCAAATCGAGAATGCCGCCGCGCACGGCGTATTCGCCGGTCTCGCGCACGGTCGATGAGCGCAGGAAACCGTGGCTTTCGAGCCAGCGCACGAGGTCGTTCATGTCGAGCGCGTTGCCGGGCGCGGCGGCGAGCGTTTCGGCCGCCACCCAGTCGCGCGGGGCAAGGCGCTGGAGCATCGCGTTGACGGTGGTCGACAGGATGCGCGGCCGCTCGGCCGAGCCGCGCGCGCGGGCGAGCCGCGCCAGCGCCGACATGCGCTGCGCGGCGATGGCGGCGTTCGGCGACACGCGGTCGTAAGGCTGGCAGTCCCAGGCGGGCAGCGAGACGATCTCGACGTCGGGCGCGGCGAAGCGGAAGGACTCCTCGAAGGCCTGCGCGCGCTGGCCGTCGCGCGCCACATGGACGAGCGCGGCCGCCCTGCCCTCGGCGCCTGCGGCGAGCCCGCGCACGAGATCGGCCGCCAGAAAGGCGTCGAAGCCGTCCGGCGCGCGCGCGAAGGTGAGGCTTGCTCCGGCCTCAAGCTGCGAGACAGCGGAGCGGAGCAGAGCGTTGGATTTGGGTGCAGGCGGCAAGGGCAAGATCCGGAACGACGAGCGCGGCGGCGCGCGATCGCGAGCCTCCGTTGCCCGGCCATATAGGCCGCCGCGCGGGCTTTCACAATCGACGGCGCCGCAACCGCGCCGCGCGGTTCAGTCGAACAGCGGCGCCTGATGGGTGTGGAACGCCGCTATCCGGCGGAACACCGGGCCGTCCCGCTCGGCCGGCAGCGGCAGCTCGCCGCTGATCCACGAGAAAACGTCGCGATCCGACTCGTCGAGCAGCGCCTCGAATTCGCCGAGTTCGTCGGCCGACAGCGTCGCGCCGTGCGCGTCGAAGAAGCCGCCCATGATCAGGTCCATCTCGCGCAGGCCCCGTCGCCAGGCGCGCACGCGGGCGCGGCGACGGCGGGCGTCGAGATCGAGATCGGGAACGGTCATCGGCGGGCTCCGGGCGCACGGCGGCCGCAAGGGCCGCGCAGCCCCGACATAGCGCCGAACCGCGCGCCTGTCATGGCGCCGGGGCGCGACCGCGGCCGGCGATCAGGCGCCGGGGGCGAGACGCGAAAGGTCTTCCGTCCACTGTCCGGAGTTGACGACGCCCGGCTTGCTCTTGTGCGTGCGAATGAGGATCTGCCCGCCCGGCTGGACGACGAAGCGCTCGCGCGCATGGAAAACGTGCTCCTTCGTCTTGCCGTCGACCGCGTCGAGATAGCTCACCTTCACCGGCTGGTCGTAGGCGACCTCGCCGCCTTTCATGTCGTCGTCGTAGCCGACAAGCATTTCCGCCGTCGCGCAATCGATGCTGGAGATCGATGTCTTGCGCCGGAAGACGACGTACCATTTCTCGTTCGAGACGCTGCATTTGGGCGGCGACACGTCGAGCACCGTCGCCCGCGTGTAGCGGTAGTTGAGGAGGTTGTTGACCTCGACCCCGCCGATCAGGCCCGTCATGGCGAGGGCGATCCCTGCGGCGGCGTAGAGTTTCACGGCCATGCGATCCTCCCGGTCTTACAGCGCGGACACGACGCCGGCGCGATCGGTCTTCGCGCGGATGCGAATGACGTCGCCTTCCTTCAGCGGAGAGGACGAGACCGTCGACTCGGCGACGGTCGCGCGCGCGACGGCGCCGTTGGCCGGAGAGACGTAGAGCAACTCGACCGCGCGGGTCAGGCGCAACGCCTTGGTCGTGGACGGCGCGGCCTGCGCCGCCGCCTTGGCGGCCTCGCAAGGCGCCAGCTTCGAGTAGCGCGTCGCGCCGTCGCGCTCGAAGCGCAGGTAGCATTGCTGCGAGACGGAGACGACGCGCGCCTCGACGGTCGCGCTGCGGCCGGACCGGACGAAATACCATCCTCCGAGAGCCGCCACGCACAGGGCGATGACGCCCAGCAGAATTCTCTGCGACATAAGCCCCCCGATCGCTGGCGCGACAGATTAGGGGCCGCCGGTTGATCCGGCGTAAACGGGATCGGGCGCGGCTTCAGCTCGTCGTGTTCGCGCCGGACTTGCTTGCCGGCTTGGCGGCCGGCGTCGGGATCGACTTCGGCGGGACGGGTCGGGCGGGATCGATCTTCGCCGTCACCTTGGCGGGCGCGGTCTTCGCCATGTCCTTCTTCGCCATATCGGCCTTGATCGCGTCGATGCTGGCGCTCGCCGTCTTGGCGCCAGCGGTCTTGGCGCTCGCTGCTTTCGATTTGGCGGCGGCGCGGTCGGCCGTGGAGGCCGAAGGCTTGCCGGCGGCTTTGACCGAGGCGGCCTTCGCCGCCGGCTTGGCCGGTTCGGGTTTGGCCACTGCGGACTTGGCGGGCGCGGTGCGGATCACCGGCGGTTTCGCGGGCGCGGCCAGCGCGGGCCTGCCGGATTTGTCGAGAAGGGAGCCGATGGCGTCGTCCCCCGGCGCGGCGGTTCGGGCCGGCTGGAGCGAAGCTGTCGTGGCCGGGGACGGCGTCACGGGCGCCGAGAAGGCGCTCGCCGCGGCGCTGGCCGCAGCGCTGGCGGCCGCCGTGGTCCGCGCCGGCGGCGGAGGTCGCCTGCGTCAGCGCGGCGGGCGCCAGATCGGCGATATGAGGGACGTCGCCGCTGCGCCATGCGACGCGATAGGCGACAATCGAGCCAAGAACGAGGGCCGCGACAATGGCTTTCTTCACGACGACGCATACTCCACAAGGTGAATGAAGCGTAGACGCGAAGGGTTGCTTTTTTGATAAGACGCGGCGCTCACGCCGCCAATCGCGCCGCCGCGGAGACTGGCGGGCCGGCGTCGCGCTGATATTGTCGCGCCGCCATGCGCCCTGCTTTGCTCGATCCGTTGTTCGCGCCCGCCTCCGCCCTGCCGGGCGTGGGGCCGAAGGTCGCCAAGCTGTTCGACAAGCTGCTGGTCGGCCCGGAGCGGACGGCGCGCGTCGTCGACGTGCTCTTTCACCTGCCGACCGGCGGGATCGACCGGCGCAACCGGCCGAAGATCGCCGACGCGCCGCGCGATGCGGTGGCGACGCTCGAGGTGCGCGTCGTCGAGCATCGCCCGCCCGGCAATCGCCGCTCGCGAGCCCCCTGGCGCGTCGTCGTCGAGGACGAGACGGGCGACGTCGAACTGGTGTTCTTTCTGGCCCATCACGGCTGGATCGAGAAGGCGCTGCCGCTCGGGGCGACGCGCTGGGTCTCGGGCAAGCTGGAGTTGTGGGACGGCCATCTCCAGATGGTGCATCCCGACCGGGTGCTGGACGCCGCCGGCCTCGAGCGTCTGCCGCCGGTCGAGCCCGTCTACCCGATGACCGAGGGGCTCTCGCCGCGCATCTACGCCAAAGCGGCCGAGGCCGCGCTCGCGCGCCTGCGCGACCTGCCGGAGTGGATCGACCCGGCCTTTCTCGCGCAGAAGAGATGGCCGGATTTTCGCGCCGCGCTCGCCGCCCTGCACGCGCCGCGCGCGCCTGAGGATCTGGCGCCCGAGGCGCCAGCCCGCGCGCGCCTCGCCTATGACGAGATGCTGGCGAACCAGCTCGCGCTGGCGCTGGTGCGCGCCAGCCTGCGCCGGCCGGCGGGCCGCGTCAGCGCCGGCGACGGGCGCATCGCGGAGCGCATCGTGGCGGCCCTGCCCTATGCGCTGACCGGCGCGCAGACGCAGGCGCTGGCCGACATCCGCGCCGACCTCGCCGCCGACAAGCGGATGCTGCGCCTGCTGCAAGGCGACGTCGGCTCGGGCAAGACCATCGTCGCGCTGCTGGCGATGGCGAGCGCCGTCGAGGCCGGGCGACAGGCCGCGCTGATGGCGCCGACCGAGATTCTGGCGCGCCAGCATTACGAGCGGCTGGGCCCTATGGCGGGAGCGGCCGGGATGCGCGTCGCGCTGATGACGGGACGCGACAAGGCGTCCGAACGGCGCGCCACGCTCGCCGGCCTCGCCTCGGGCGAGATCGACATCCTGATCGGCACGCACGCGCTGTTTCAGGACGAGGTGGCGTTCCGCGATCTCGGTCTGGCGGTCGTCGACGAACAGCACCGTTTCGGCGTGCATCAGCGCCTAGCGCTCGGCGCCAAGGGCGAGGCGGTGGACGTGCTGGTGATGACGGCGACGCCGATCCCGCGCACGCTCGTCCTCACCTATTTTGGCGACATGGACGTCTCGAACCTGCACGAGAAACCGCCCGGCCGACAGCCGATCGACACGCGCGCTGTCTCGCAGGAGCGGCTCGGGGAGGTGGTCGCCGCCGTCGGCCGCGCGATTCAGGCGGGCCGGTGTTGCTACTGGATCTGCCCGCTCGTTTCCGAGAGCGAGACGAGCGATCTCGCCGCCGCCGAGGACCGCCACGCCGATCTCGTCCAGCATTTCGGCGCGGCGCGCGTAGGCCTCGTGCACGGCAAGATGAAGGGCGCCGCCAAGGACGCGGCGATGGAGGCCTTCCAGCGCGGCGACACGCAGGTGCTGGTCGCCACCACGGTCGTCGAGGTCGGCGTCGACGTGCCGCAGGCCACCATCATGGTGATCGAGCACGCCGAGCGGTTCGGTCTGGCGCAATTGCACCAGTTGCGCGGCCGCGTCGGGCGCGGGGCCGGCGCCTCGACCTGCCTGCTGCTCTACAAGGGCCCGCTGTCGGAGGCGGGCGAGGCGCGCATCGCCATCATGCGCGAGACGGAGGACGGGTTCCGCATCGCCGAGGAGGATTTGCGTCTGCGCGGCGAGGGCGACGTGCTCGGCGCGCGCCAATCCGGCCTGCCCGGCTTCAGGCTGGCGCAGCCGGAGATCCACGGCGCGTTGCTCGAACCGGCGCGCAAGGAGGCGCGGCTGGTCCTCGAGCGCGATCCAGGTCTCGAAGGGCCGCGCGGGGAGGCGCTGCGCGCCCTGCTCTACCTGTTCGAGCGCGACGCCGCCGTGCGGCTGATCCGGGCGGGCTGACGATGGCCGGCTCATCCCCGCGCTGGCGGCCGATGCGCGCCGACGATCTGCCCGGCGTCGTCGCTCTCGGCAATGCCGTGCATGCGAATTTCGTAGAACGACCAGAGGTTTTCACGGAAAAGTTCGAGCTGTTTCCGAACGGCTGCCTGACCTTCGTCAAAGGGGGCGGCGTCGCCGGATATGCGCTGAGCCACCCCTGGCGCGGCGGCGCGCCGCCCAAGCTCGACGCGCCGCTCGGCGCGTTGCCGGCGCAGGCCGACGCGCTGTTCCTGCACGATCTGTGTCTTGCGCCCCGCGCGCGCGGCGGCGGCGCCGGGACGGCCGCCCTGACGCGTCTCGTCGCTGTGGCGCGCCTCGCCCGCCTGCCTGCGATCGAACTTGTCGCCGTCAGCGGCTCGGCGCCGTTCTGGGCGAAGCTGGGCTTTCGGCCGGTCGCCGCCGGCGAACGGCTTTCGGCCTGCTACGGCGGCGAGGCGCGGCTGATGCGGCGCGAATTGTCGCGACCGGCTTAACCGCTCATGCGCCATCCTCGAAGCGGATGCGCGGCGCGAAAGGAGTCGGAAAGGCGCCTGGCGCGATGCTGACCGGGCCTGAGGAATACCCTCCCCGACTGAAGAGCCTGGCTCCGACGATCATCGTCGGAGCCATTTTTTTGCCTGCGGACACGGCTCCTTAACCCCGCCGCGCGAGGATACCGGCGGATCACTGTCTTGCGAGACGAACGATGACCGAGAAACGCGCCGGCAAGCGCTCGCGCACCTTCATCACGGCGCGGCTGCTGTTCGGCGAAGGCGCGCTGTCGGCGGATTGCGACATTCGCAATCTGTCGAACGAGGGCGCCAAGCTGCTCGTCGACGAGGAGATCCCCGTCCCGCAGGACTTCACGCTCGAAATTCCCAGCAAGAACCGCATCCACAAGGCGCATGTCGTGTGGCGTCACGGCGACGGCGTCGGTGTGGCGTTCGAGCAGGAGAAGCCGGTCGACGACGATCTCGACCCGAAGGCGCGCATCCGCCGGCTCGAACAGGAGAACGCCTCCCTGCGTCGGCAATTGCGGCTCCTGCGCGCCGAACTCGCGATGCGCACGGAGATGAGCGAAGGCGCGATCTGATCGCCTAGTCCAGCTCGGCCACCAGCCCGTCGCGGATCGTCACGCGGCGATCCATCTGCGCGGCCAGCTCCATGTTGTGGGTGGCGATGATCGCCGCCAGCCCCGTCGCCTTGACCAGCGTCGTCAGCGTGCCGAACACATGGTCGGCGGTGCGCGGGTCGAGATTGCCGGTCGGCTCGTCGGCCAGCAGGATCGCCGGCGCGTTGGCGACGGCGCGGGCGATGGCGACGCGCTGCTGCTCGCCGCCCGACAGTTCCGCCGGCCGGTGCGTCGCGCGTTCGGCGAGGCCGAGATAGGCGAGCAGTTCGCGTGCGCGCGATTGCGCCTCGGCCTTCGCCAGGCCCCGGATCATCTGCGGCAGCGCGATGTTCTCGACCGCCGAGAACTCCGGCAGCAGATGATGGAACTGGTAGACGAAGCCGATATGGGCGCGGCGCAGCGCCGTGCGCGCGTCGTCGCTCATCGTCGAGGTGGCCGCGTCCGCGATGAACACCTCGCCGGCGTCCGGCTTTTCCAGGAGGCCCGCCAGATGCAGCAGCGTCGATTTGCCGGCCCCGGACGGCGCCACCAGCGCGACCGACTGGCCGGGATAGACGACGAGATCGGCGCCGCGGAGCACGTCGACGCGCCCGCTCTTGTCGCCGTAATGGCGCTCGACGCGCGCCAGCGTCAGGCTCGGGGCGGCGCTCATCACTCGTACCTCAGGGCTTCGACCGGATCGAGCCGCGCCGCGCGCCATGACGGATAGAGCGTCGCAAGGAAACTCAGGCCGACGGCCAGCAGCACCACCCACATCACGTCCGCGCCGCGCACTTCGGACGGCAGATGCGACAGGAAATACAGGTCCTTCGGGAAGAGGTTCAGACCGAACACCTTGTTCAGGAAGCTACGGATCGCCTCGAGATTGCGGGCGATCAGCAGGCCGATGGCGACGCCCGCCGCCGTGCCGGCGAGGCCGATCGCCGCGCCGATGATCAGGAAGACGCGCATCACCGCGCCGCGCGTCGCGCCCATCGTGCGCAGCACGCCGATCGCCCTGCCCTTGTCCTTCACCAGCATGACGAGGCCGGAGATGATGCCGAGGGCCGAGACGATGATGTTCATCGTCAGGATCATGAACATCACGCTGCGCTCGACCGAGAGCGCGTCGAAGAAGGTGCGGTTGCGCTGGCGCCAGTCGGTCAGGATCGCCGGGCGGCCGATGGTGGCGTCGAGTTCGGCGCGCACCGCGTCCATCCGGTCGGGATCCTGCACGAAGGCCTCGATCAGCGTCGCCTCGCCGTCCTTGTTGAAATAGCTCTGCGCCTCCTCGAGCGGCATGTAGACGAAGGTGCCGTCGAATTCGCTCATGCCGATCTGGAAGATCGCGTTGACCGGGTAGGACTTGATGCGCGGCGCGGTGCCGAACGGGGTCTGCGCGCCCTTCGGCGAGACGAGGGTGATCGAGTCGCCGATGCGCAGGCTGAGCTGGTCGGCGAGGCGCTGGCCGATGGCGACGCCGCCCTCCTTGTCGAAATCGTCGAGCGTGCCGAGCTTCACATTGCCGGCGATGCCCGGCAGGCGCTTCAGATCGTTCTCGCGCACGCCGCGCACCAGCACGCCGCTCGACTGGTAGGGCGAGGAGGCGAGCGCCTGCCCCTCGATCATCGGCAGGACGATGGTGACGCCCTTCACCTTGGCGACGCGGCTCGTCACCTCGTCGTAATCGGTCAGCGGCGTCTCGGCCGCCTGGATGAAGACGTGTCCGTTGACGCCGATGATCTTGTCCAGCAGCTCCTTGCGGAAGCCGTTCATCACCGACATGACGACGATGAGCTGCGCCACGCCGAGCATGACGCCGAGGAACGACAGCACCGCCAGCACCGACACGAAGCCGGTGGAGCGGCGCGGCCGCACATAGCGCAGCGCCACCATCCACTCGAAGGGCGCGAACAGGCGGCCGCCCTTGTCGCCCTGCGCCTCGACGGCGCTCGCCGCCTGCGTCGTCGCCGTGGTCGCCTCGTTCATGCGCTCACGCCGTCAGCAGGTTGAGCGCGGCCTCGGGGGTGAGCGACTGGCGCTCGCCGGTGCGGCGGTTCTTCACCTCGACCTTGCCTTCGGCGAGGCCCTTCGGCCCGACGACGACCTGCCATGGCAGGCCGATGAGATCGAGCGTGGCGAATTTCGCGCCCGGACGCTCGTCGCGATCGTCGTAGAGCACGTCGACGCCGGCCTTGCCGAGTTTGGCGTAGAGATCGGCGCAGGCCGCGTCGGTCGCCGCGTCGCCGACCTTCAGATTGGCGAGGCCCACCTTGAAGGGCGCGACGGACTGCGGCCAGATGATGCCGTTCTCGTCGTGGTTCGCCTCGATCAGCGCGGCAACGAGGCGCGAGGGGCCGATGCCGTACGAGCCCATATGGACGGCGTGCTCCTTGCCGTCCGGCCCGTTCACCACCGCCTTCATCGGCGCGGAGTATTTCGTGCCGAAATAGAAGATGTGGCCGACCTCGATGCCGCGCGCCGAGACCTGCGCCTCGGCCGGCACCTGAGCGAAGGCCGCCGCGTCGTGCTTCTCGTCGGTCGCCGCGTAGAGCGACGTCCACTTGTCGACCACCGCCTGAACGGCGGCCTTGTCGTCGAAGTCGATGTCCGCCGGCGGCGTGTCGAAGGACAGATAGTCCCTGTGCGAGAACACCTCGCTCTCGCCGGTCGGCGCCAGCACGATGAATTCGTGGCTGAGATTGCCGCCGATGGGCCCGGTGTCCGCCACCATCGGAATCGCGGTCAGGCCGAGGCGCTTGAAGGTGCGCAGATAGGCCACGAACATCTTGTTGTAGGCGTGGCGCGCGCCCTCGTAGTCGAGATCGAAGGAATAGGCGTCCTTCATCAGGAATTCGCGGCCGCGCATGACGCCGAAGCGCGGGCGCACCTCGTCGCGGAACTTCCACTGGATGTGGTAGAGATTGAGCGGCAGATCCTTGTAGCTGCGCACATAGGCGCGGAAGATCTCCGTGATCATCTCCTCGTTGGTCGGGCCGTAGAGCATGTCGCGCTCGTGCCGGTCCTTGATGCGCAGCATCTCCTTGCCGTAGTCGTCGTAACGCCCGCTTTCGCGCCACAGATCGGCCGACTGGATGGTCGGCATCAGCACCTCGACGGCCCCGGAGCGGTTCTGCTCCTGCCGCACGATGCCGTTGATCTTGTTGAGAACCTTCAGGCCGAGCGGCAGCCAGGCGTAGATGCCGGCCGATTCCTGACGGATCATCCCCGCCCGCAGCATGAGGCGATGGGAGACGATTTCCGCCTCCTTGGGGTTTTCCTTCAGGATCGGCAGAAAATATCGCGACAGGCGCATGGCGGACGGACGCTCCGGTGGACGGGGCGTCGGCGCGCGCGAATCGGCGCGCCGGAGGGCGCCCCGGCGAGGGGCGCCACACAAGCGTAATGCAGTGCAAAAAACAAGGCGGCGGCGCGGCGAAGGCCCGCCGCCGACGCGCTCAGGCCGCCGCGCGCTCGACGGCGGCGATGTCGATGCGCTTCATCTCCATCATCGCGTTGAACACCCGGCGAGCGCGCGCGCCATCCGAATCGCCCATGAGCTGCATCAGGCGCATCGGCACGATCTGCCAGGACAGGCCGTAGCGATCCTTCACCCAGCCGCATTGCTCGGCCTCGGGATGGGCCGACAGCGCGTCGGACAGGCGATCCACCTCCGCCTGCGTCTCCACAGGGATCATCAGCGAGATCGCCTCGTTGAACTTGAAATGCGGCCCGCCGTTCAGGCCGAGGAACGGGCGCCCCATCAGCGTGAACTCGACGGTCAGCACGTCGCCGGCCTTGCCGGACGGATAATCGCCCGGCGCGCGGTGCACGGCGTCCATCCGGCTGTCGGGCAGAAGCGAGACGTAATAGCGCGCCGCCTCCTCGGCGTTTCCGTCGAACCACAGGCAGGGCGTGATGGTCGAAGTGTCGAAGGTCGACCGGCTGGCGGTCGAAGAATTCGAGCTCGTCATGTCTGGTCTCCACGTTCGGATCGCCGATACGGCGCATGAACGCGCTGACCTAGCGCAGGAGAGGCCGAGGGCAACCCGGCGCAACGCTGCCTTGCGCGCCACGGACCGCGAGCCTCCGGCTCGCCTCACATCTCGACGTCACCCGAATGCTGCGTCCCTACGAACAAAGTTCCTTATGATACTTATACAATATGCGATCAAGGCACCATCCAGATACTTTTAATTTCTTAGCCAACAACTGTAGATGCTTTTCCTGCTCGCAATAGTCCGACTCATTCGGCAATTCTAATATAGGGATTAATTTCTTAATTCTGGAATCAATCGCAAAACAATCCATAAATCGATCGTCGAAACTATCCATCATAATGTTGCGCGCATATTTCGGGCCGATTTGCGGTATTTTTTGGAGCCGCCCAAAACGTTTCCTTCGCCCATTTTTCGCCTTCGGTCGCCACTCCCAGCGCGCGACCCTGGAACCCTTGAACGCTTTCTCAGTCACCGGACGCAGGTCGCCCCGCCGCACCCGAACCCCGCTTCGCACCTTCCCGGCCGCCCGGCGCCCCCCCCACCGTCACCCGCACGCTCTTGCCCTCCGCCTCCTCGGCGCGGCGGATCGCCTCCTGCGCGGCGTCGACCTCGCGCTGGCGGTTCCACAGGGCCGCGTAGACGCCGCCCTGCGCCAGCAGCTCCGTATGCGTGCCGCGCTCGACGATCTGGCCCTTGTCGAGCACGAGAATCTGGTCGGCGTTGACGACGGTCGACAGGCGGTGCGCGATGACGAGCGTGGTGCGGCCCTGCGCCACCCGGTCGAGCGCGGTCTGGATCTCGCGCTCCGTAAAGCTGTCGAGCGCGCTCGTCGCCTCGTCGAGCACGAGGATCGGCGGCGCCTTCAGGATGGTGCGGGCGATGGCGACGCGCTGCTTCTCGCCGCCCGACAGCTTCAGGCCCCGCTCGCCGACTTGCGCGCCGTAGCCCTCCGGCACGGTCTTGATGAAGCGGTCGATCTGCGCGAGGGCGGCCGCCTCCTCGACCTCGGCGTCCGCAGCGTCCCAGCGGCCGTAGCGGATGTTGTAGCCGATCGTGTCGTTGAACAGCACGGTGTCCTGCGGAACCATGCCGATCTTGTCGCGCAGCGAGCCTTGCGTGACGGCGCCGATATCCTGCCCGTCGATGGTGATGCGCCCCTGTTGCGGCTCGTAGAAGCGGAACATCAGGCGCGAGATCGTCGATTTGCCCGCGCCGGACGGGCCGACGATGGCGATGGTGTGCCCCGCCGGCGCCTCGAAGCTGACGCCCTTCAGGATCGCTCGCGCCGGATCGTAGGAGAAGTGCACGTCCTCGAAGCGCACGGCGCCGCCGGCGACCTTGAGATCGGGCGCGCCCGGCCGGTCGCGGATCTCGGGGTGCTGGTCGAGAATCTTGAACATCGCCTCGATGTCGACGACCGCCTGCTTCACCTCGCGGTAGAGCATCCCCATGAAGTTCAGCGGCTGCGAGAGCTGGATCATGATCGCGTTGATCATGACGAAATCGCCCACCGTGTTCGTGCCGGCGCGGATGCCCTGCACGCACATCGCCATGACGATGGTGAGCCCGATGGTGAAGATCACCGCCTGCCCGGCGTTGAGCACGGCGAGCGAGGTGTAGGTGCGCGCCGAGAGCTTTTCATACCGCTCCATCGCCTTGTCGTAGCGGGCGCCCTCGCGCCGCTCGGCGCCGAAATATTTCACCGTCTCGTAGTTGAGCAGCGAGTCGATGGCCTTGGTGTTGGCGTCGGTGTCGCTGTCGTTCATCGACTTGCGGATCGCCATCCGCCACTGCGTCGCCTTGGTGGTGAACCACATGTAGGCGACGATGGTCAGCGACACGACGACGACGTAACGCCAGTCGAACGAATAGAGGAACACGCCGACGATCAGCAGGAACTCGACCGCCGTCGGCACGGCGGTGAGCATCGACATGCGCACGATGGTCTCGATGGCGTTGCGGCCGCGCTCGAGAATGCGCGTCAGCCCGCCGGTCTTGCGCTCGAGATGGAAACGCAGCGAAAGCTGGTGGAGATGCACGAACACGTCGATCGCCATGCGCCTGACCGCGTTCATGGCGACGGCGGCGAACAGCGCGTCGCGCCCTTGCGTGAACAGCGCCATCAGGATGCGCAATACGCCGTAGGCGACCGTCAGCGCGATCGGCCCGACGAGGAACCACGGAAGCGGAATGTCGGCGACGGCCTTGTCCCCGGCGATGGCGTCGGTCGCCCATTTGAAGGCGTAGGGCACCGCCATGGTGACGAGCTTGGCGATCAGCAGCAGCCCGACCGCGCCCAGCGCCCGCGCTTTCAGGTCGGCGCGGTCGGCCGGCCAGATGTAGGGCCAGAGGTCGCGCACCGTGTCGGCGAGCGTGGCTTGCGCGGCGCCGCGCGCGCGGCGGGCCGCGGTGGCGGCGGAAAGTGTGTCGGACATCGTCACCGGTCGATGGGGAGGCGGGCGGCGCGCGAGTCGTCGCGCGCTTCTTCATATAGAGGCTCGCGCGGCGGCGGAAACCGTCCGTCTCCGCGCGGGCGCCGCGTGCGTCAATTCTGCTTGGGAACGACGAGGATCTGGCCGGGATAGATCAGGTCGGGATCGCGGATCTGCGCTGGATTGGCCTCGAAGATCTCAGTGTAGCGCAGACCGGACCCGTAGATCTTGCGGCTGATGCGCCACAGCGAATCGCCGCGCGTCACGTTGGCCGTGCGCACCTCCGGCACGGTGACGCCGGCCGCCGGAGCCGGCGCCGCGCCGGGCTGGCCGCCAGCGTCGCTGGCGGGCGGGGCGGCGGCAGCGACCTTCGCCGGCCCGCCGGAGGCGGCGGGCGACGGCGCCGACACGGGCGCCGGCGGCGCGACCGTGGGGCGAGCGACGCCCGGCGAGGACGCGGGCTGGGGCTTCGCCGCCGCATCGGCAGGCGTGGGATAGTTGAACGCGATTTCGGCGCGCGCCACCACCTTCGGCCCGGCCGCCTCGGTCTGGTCGGCGCGCACGCGATAGGCGCCGGGCAACATGCCCTTCTCGACCCGCATCGACCACTTGCCGTCCGCCGCCACCGGCGCTTCCGCCAGGAAGGCGTCATTGAGATAGATGCGCACTTTGGCGCCCGGCGCGGCCGACCCGGTCGCGTAAAAAGCGCCGCCCTCCTCCGCCTCGACGGTCCGCACGACCACCGGGCCCGCCCGGCCGGACGGGGCGGCCGGCGCCGGCGTCATCTGGGGAGCGGACGCGGTTTGCGGAGCCGGGACCGTCTGCGGCGCAGGCGTCGCTGCGACGACAGGCGCCCCTGCCGGTTTCGCCGCCGTTTCCTTGCGCTGGTCGGACAGGAGACGCGTCGGCTGGTTGGGCTCGACGATGGCGACCACCACCTCGCCCTGCCCCTTGGCGGGCACACGGACCGACACGCTCTGCTGCGAGGCGTCGCCCGCGCCCGTGTCGAGCGTCAGCAGATGTTCGCCGGCGGCAAGCGGCGGCGGCAGCAGCACGAACTGCCCGGCGGCGTCGGCGCGCCCTTCGGCGACGACGGCGTCGCCGGCTTTCAACCGGACGACGGCATCCGGCGCGGCGCGCCCGGCGACGACCGCCTCGCCAGTCGGCTCGACCCGAACGACGTCGAAGGCCGGGGGCTGCGCCGGCGATGTTGGCGAGGCCGAGGGCGCGGCGGCCGGACCTGGGGGCGGCGCGATGGGAGCCGCCGGCGTCGCGCCGGCGGGCGCGGCGGCCGCCTGCGCGGCGGCTTGCTGCGACGATGCTGGCCCGGCGGCCGGCGCCGCCGCGGGCTCCGCTCCGCCAGTTACGGCGCCCGCCGGCGCCGGGGCGGCCGGCGCTGAAGCTGATGCCGAAGCCGCCGATCCAGCGGGAGCGGCGCCTGCCGGCGCGGCTACTGTGGGCGCGGCCCCTGCGGGCGCGGCGGCCGTCGCGGGCTCGGGCGGCTTGGCTGCGAACCAGCGCGGGCCAAGATAGGCGACGAGCGCGGCGACCACGACGACGGCCGTCAGCATCACCGCCTTGATCAGTTTCGACCGCATTCCTCGCTCCCGCCGGACCCCTGCATTTTGTCGCAGACTAGCCGGTCGGCGCGGCGTTTGCGAAGGGTTTTGCGGGCGGTGCCGGCGGCCTTTGCTTGACCCTGCCGCGCGGGGCGGGCGACAAGCTGGCATGACCGAGATTCGAAACATCTGCGTCTATTGCGGCTCGGCCGACGGGCGCGATCCGGCCCATATCGCGGCGGCGACCGAGCTTGGCCGGCTGATGGCCGGGCGCGGCGTCGGCCTCGTCTATGGCGGCGGCAACACCGGGCTGATGGGCGCGGTGGCGCGCGCCACGCTCGAGCATGGCGGCCACGTCACCGGCATCATTCCGGAGTTCCTGAAGCAGCGCGAGGTGATGCTGAAATCGGCGCAGGAGCTCGTCGTCGTGCCCGACATGCACACCCGCAAGCGGCTGATGTTCGAGCGGGCGGACGCCTTCGTCGCCCTGCCCGGCGGCGTCGGCACGCTGGAGGAGCTCGTCGAGCAGCTCACCTGGGTGCAGCTCGACCAGCATGTGAAGCCCGTGCTGATCGCCGATATCGGCGGCTTCTGGCGGCCGCTGCTGAGCCTGTTCGCCCATATGCGCGAGGCCGGCTTCATCCGCCCCGTCACCGAGGTGCGCTACCTCGTGGCCGAGCGCGTCGCCGACATCCTGCCGATGCTGGAGGCGGCCGCCGCCCGCGCCCCCGCAGCGGCCAAGGCGCTCAGTCCCGAATTGTGAGTCCCGCGACCGCGCGCGGTCTTCCGCAATCGGCCGGTCGGGGCCATATCTCGCCCGACGACGCGACCGCGACGGTCGCCCGGAGACGGACATGACGATCAAGACGCTCGCCGCCGCCTGCCTGACGCTCGGCCTCGCCGCCGCGACCGCCCTGCCCGCCGCGGCGCAGGATCCCGAGCTGATCTTCCGCAAGTCGACGGTGTTCAAGCTGCTGACGCCGAACGACAAGCTCGCCACCTACGCGATCGACGATCCGCAGGTCGAGGGCGTCGCCTGCCACTACACGGTGCCCGAGCGCGGCGGCCTCGCCGGCGCCTTCGGCGTCGCCGAGGAGGTGTCGGACGTCTCGCTCGCCTGCCGGCAGTACGGGCCGATCCGCTTCAAGGAGAAGGTCGAGCAGGGCGACGTGGTGTTCCGCGAGCGCCGGTCGATCATCTTCAAGAAGATGCAGATCGTGCGCGGCTGCGACGCCAAGCGCAACGTGCTGGTCTACATGGTCTATTCCGACAAGCTGATCGACGGCTCGCCGAAGAACTCGACCTCGACCGTGCCGATCATGCCGTGGGGCGCCGCCGAGCCGCCGAAATGCGGCGAGTGGCTGGCGAACTGACCGGCGTGCGCAACGGCACGGAGGGCCTGCGCGCGACGGCCTAGACTGTTCCCCTCAACGCGGGGGTGTCCGCCATGTCCGACGCTCGGCCCGAAACTCGACGCTCGCATCCCGTGCGCCGCATTCTCGGCGCGATGGTCATGAGCCTGATCCTGTTCGCAACGCTCTGGGCGCTCGTCTTCAGCGCGGCGACGGCGGCGCTGACCGCCGCCGGAGCGGGCGTGTTCGTCACTGTCGCGGGAACGGCGTGGGACGTCGTCGATGCGGTCTTGCAGGCCGTGGCCGACGCGATCGCCGCCGTGTTCGGCGCGATCGCCTCGATCTTCGATTAGTCCGCGCAGCTGACGACGAAGGCGCCCTTCGGCGCCTTTGCCGTGGACGCGGCCACCTCGATGGCGGCGGTGACGTCCTCGGCGCGGCCGAAGGCCAGCGCCTTGCCCTGCCCGTGCGCCTCGCACCAGGCGTCCGCGACGACGCGCCCGCAGGCCGCGCCCGGCGCGAAACACTCGTTGATGCCGTAGCCGTCCGAATCCGGGATGTAGTGGAGGTTGGCCTTGGCCCCCTGCGCGAGCGCCGGCGGCGGCAGCGCCGCGGCGGCGAGGAGAAGGGCGGCAAGCGGGGAAACGAGACGCGGAAAAGTCAGGCGCATGACGGCAATCGGCCTCCGGGCCCGCGCGGCGGGCGTCGCAACGCCCGTCAAATTGGCCGGATCGCGTGAAGATTCGCTTAAGCATGAGGCGCCCGCGCCGCGCTTGACGGCCGGGGCGCTTCGCGCGCATAAGCCTGCCCATGACGACGGCTTTGACGACGGTTGGCTTCGCCATCGCGATTTGCATTTGCAGCTAGCTGACAGAAGCTGGCTGGCGCCGTCGTATTCCTGATCGGAACATCGAGTGAGACGCCCGGCCGGCAAGGCCAGGACGAGTTCGCCGAGGTTTCGAGATGACGCTACGCCTCTACAATACGCTGACGCGCGAGAAGGACGAGTTCCGTCCCATCGATCCGGCCCGCGTGCGCATGTATGTCTGCGGCCCGACGGTCTACGACTTCGCCCATATCGGCAACGCCCGGCCGATCATCGTCTTCGACGTGCTGTTCCGGCTGCTGCGCCGCCTCTACGGCGATGGCGCGGTCACCTATGTCCGCAACATCACGGACGTCGACGACAAGATCAACGCGCGCGCCGCCGAGCGCGGCGTCTCGATCCGGGAGCTGACGGAGGAGACCAACCGCATCTTCCAGGCGGATGTCGCCGCGCTCGGCAATCTCGAGCCGACCGTGCAGCCGCGCGCCACCGAGCACATCGCCGAGATGATCGCCATCATCGAGCGGCTGATCGCCGCCGGCCACGCCTATGCGGCGGACGGGCATGTGCTGTTCTCGGTGCCCTCGATGGCGGACTACGGCCGCCTCTCGCGCCGCTCGCTCGACGAGATGCTGGCCGGCGCGCGCGTCGACGTCGCGTCCTACAAGAAGGACGAGATGGACTTCGTGCTGTGGAAACCCTCCTCCGACGCCGAGCCGGGCTGGGAGAGCCCGTGGGGCCGCGGCCGGCCGGGCTGGCACATCGAATGCTCGGCGATGAGCTGGAAGCATCTGGGCGAAGTGTTCGACATTCACGGCGGCGGCATCGACCTCGTGTTCCCGCATCACGAGAACGAGATCGCCCAGACGCGCTGCGCCTTCGGCCACGCCGGTGATGGCCAACGTGTGGATGCACAACGGCTTCCTGCAGGTCGAAGGCGAGAAGATGTCGAAGAGCCTCGGCAACTTCTTCACCATCAACGAGCTGTTGCACACGTCGAACTTCGGCGGGCGGGCGTGGCCGGGCGCCGTGCTGCGCCTCGCCATGCTGCGCACGCATTACCGCCAGCCGATCGACTTCACCGTGAAGGCGCTGGAGGAGGCGGACGCCGCGCTGCGCCGTTTCCACGAGGCGGCCGGGGCGCCGGACGGCGCGCCGTCCGAGCAATTGCTCGAGGCGCTGGCCGACGATCTCAACACGCCGGCCGCCATCGCCGAACTGCACGCGCTGCGCGCGGCCGGCAAGCGCGACCGGCTCGCCGCCTCGCTGGCGCTGCTCGGGCTTTACGCGCCGGAGCTTTATGCGACGACCGTCGACCCGGCGCTCGCCGCGAAGGTGGAGGCGCTGATCGCCGCGCGGCTCGAGGCGCGCCGCGCGAAGAACTGGGCCGAGGCCGACCGCATCCGCGACGAACTCGCCGCGATGGACGTGGCGATCAAGGACGGCAAGGACGGCACGACATGGGAACTGCGGCGATGAGCGCCGGCGCGTTCCTCCCCTTTCCCCGTCATGGCCGGGCTTGTCCCGGCCATCCACGCCCCCGGCGCGCGCGCTTGGCCGCCGGAACGACAAGGACGAGCGCGCGATGACCGTGCAAGGCCCCGCCCTTCGCCCCTATCTGCCGAGCGACGCGCCGCGGCTCGCCGCCATCTTCCGCGAGGCGGTCGAGGAGCTGACCATCGACGAGTATGACGAGGCCCAGCGCGCGGCCTGGGCGTCGGCGGCCGACGACGTGGCTGCCTTCGGCGCGCGGCTCGCCTCGATGCTGACGCTTGTCGCCAGCGAGAACGACAAGGCGATGGCCTTCGCCTGCCTCGAGGACAACGAGATGATCGCGATGCTCTATGTGCATCCCGATGTCGCCGGTCGCGGCTTCGCCCGCGCGCTGGTCGATGCGCTGGAGCGGCTCGCCGCCGCGCGCGGCGCGACGACGCTGAAGACCGACGCCAGCGACGTTTCGCGCGGTTTCTTCCAGCATCGCGGCTATGCGGCGACGCAGCGCAACAGCGTGATGCGCGCCGGCGAATGGCTGGCCAACACCACCATGACCAAGACCCTCGAGCCCGTGGGGCGGCCGCAATGACGCGCGAGCGCATTTATCTTTTCGACACCACGTTGCGCGACGGCGCGCAGACGACCGGCGTCGATTTCTCGCTCGACGACAAGAAGCGCGTCGCCGCGATGCTCGACGCCCTCGGCGTCGATTACGTCGAGGGCGGCTATCCCGGCGCCAATCCGCTCGACACCGAATTCTTCAAGGAGCGGCCGGACGATTCGCGCCCGCTTCTGCGCCTTCGGCATGACCAAGCGCGCGGGCCGCTCCGCCTCGAACGATCCGGGCGTCGCCGCCCTGCTCGACTCGAAGGCCGACGCGATCGTCTATGTCGCCAAGAGCTGGGACTATCACGTGCATGTCGCGCTCGGCTGCACGCTGGAGGAAAATCTCGAAGGCATCGCCGACAGCGTGAAGGCGGCGGTCGCCGCCGGCCGCGAGGCGATGATCGACTGCGAGCATTTCTTCGACGGCTACAAGGCCAATCGCGACTACGCGCTCGCCTGCGCGAAGACCGCCTACGAGGCCGGCGCGCGCTGGGTCGTGCTGTGCGACACGAATGGCGGCACGCTGCCGCACGAGGTCGAGCGCATCGTCGCGGACGTCGCCACTCATGTGCCCGGCGCCCATCTCGGCATTCACGCGCATGACGACACTGGCAATGCGGTGGCCAATTCGCTCGCCGCCGTCCGCGCCGGCGCGCGGCAGATTCAGGGCACGCTGAACGGCCTCGGCGAGCGTTGCGGCAACGCCAATCTGACGACGCTGATCCCGACGCTTGCGCTGAAGCCGGAACTGGCGTCGCGCTACGAGATCGGCGTCGGCGAGGCGGCGCTGCGGGGGCTCGCGCGCACATCGCACAAGCTCGACGAGTGGCTGAACCGCGCGCCGAACCGGCACGCGCCCTATGTCGGCGCCAGCGCCTTCGCGACCAAGGCCGGCATCCACGCTTCCGCCGTGCTGAAGGACCCGCGCACCTACGAGCATGTGACGCCCGACTCGGTCGGCAATGCGCGCAGGGTTCTGGTGTCGGACCAGGCCGGCAAGTCGAACGTCATCGCCGAGCTGGAGCGCGTCGGCATCGCGGTGGATCGCAACGATCCGCGCATCTCGCGCTTGCTCGACACGATCAAGGAGAAGGAGTCGGTCGGCTACGCCTACGAGGGCGCCGACGCCTCCTTCGTGCTGCTCGCCAAACGCGTGCTCGGCGAGCTGCCGCATTATTTCGACGTCGAGCGCTATCACGTCGGCGTCGAGCGTCGCTACAACGCGGTCGGTCAGCTCATCGCCGTGTCGGATGCGACCGTGAAGGTCAGGATCGACGGCGCGACGCTGATCTCGGCGGGCGAGGGCAACGGCCCGGTCAACGCGCTGGACGTGGCGTTGCGCAAGGATCTCGGGCGCTATCAGGGCTACATCGACGGGGTGAAGCTGATCGACTATCGCGTCCGCGTGTTCCAGGGCGGCACGGACGCGGTGACGCGCGTTCTGATCGAGAGCGCCGACGAGAATGGCGAGCGCTGGACGACGGTCGGCGTCTCGGCCAACGTCATCGACGCCTCGTTCGAGGCGCTGCTCGACTCGATCAACTACAAGCTGCTGATGTCGGGCGCGGCCGAGTCTTGAGGGGCGGCGCCATCGCGTCGCCGTTTTCGCGGAGAAGATCGACAGTCGAGCCGCTTTGCGGGAGCATCGGCCGGGAGCGCCGCCGAATCATGTTTCTTCGACCGATCGTGAACGGACCTGGCCGCGCGTGGCGGGCCGCGTCCGCGGCCTGTCTGCTGTTTTGCGCGAGCCTCGCCGGGCCGGCCGAGGCGCAGCCGGCGGATTGCGTCGGACTTCAGCGCGAGATCGCGGCGGCGCAGCGCCGCCCCTCCGGCGGAGCGGCGGCCGAGCGCTACGCCCGCGCGGCCGAGCGCTACGCCCGCGCGGCCGAGCGCCAACGCACCGAAATCGACCGGACGCTCGCCTACGGAACCTCCATCGGCTGCTGGCGGCAGTCGATCTTCACGCGCGAGCCGGCGGCCTGTGGCGAGCTTGACGCGCGCATCGCGCGGATGCGCGGCAATCTCGAGGAATTGCAGGCGCAGGCCGACGCCAGCGCTGGCGCGCGCAGCGCGGACATCGAGCAGCTCCGCCTCGATTACGACGCCTATTGCCGCGCGCCGCGGCGCGATCCGCAGAGGGCGGCGACGGGCGACGATCTGTTCGGCGCGACGCCTCCCGGCATGCGGCGCGTGCCGCTCGACGACGTTCCGCCGGACGAGCCGGCGGCCGAACCAGACGACGGGACCAAGGCCGACGAAGGGGCGCGCGGCGGCTCGGAGGCGATCTGCGTGCGCAGCTGCGACGGCGGCTATTTCCCGCTCAGCGTGCCGGCCCGCTCCGGCAAGCTGGAGGACTTGCAGACGCTGTGCACCGCGCTGTGCCCGAACGTGGAGGCCAAGCTCTACACGATGGCCAAGGGCGCCGCCGTGGCGGACGCCGTGGCGCCGACGGGCGAGCTCTATTCGGCGCACCCCAACGCATTCAGGTTCCGCAAGAAATACGATGCGGCCTGCGCCTGCAAACCGGCCAACAAGGAGTGGGGCCAGGTGCTGGGCGAGGCCGAGAAAATCATCGGCAAGGAGACCGGCGGCGCCGACAAGACGCTGACGCCGGCGCAGGCCGAGGCCTTGTCGAAGCCCCAGCCCGCAAAGCCCACGCCGCCGCCCGCCGCCGCGCCGCCCGAGCCTAAGAAGAACGTCCGGCAAGTCGGGCCGAAGCTCGCTCCCGGCCAATGAGCGGCAGCAGCGCGGCGAGTTCCGGCCCCGCCTCTTGCCCGGTCAGCGCAAGCCGCAGGGGGTGGAACAACGCCCTGCCCTTGCGGCCGGTCGCGGCTTTCACCGCGGCGGTCCATCCGGCCCATGTCGTCGCGTCCCACGGCTCGGCCGGCAGCGCGTCCAGCGCGGCGGCGAGAAACTGCGCATCCTCGATGACCGGGCTCGCCTCGCCGAAGACGACGTCCCGCCAGATCGCCGCGTCGTCGAAACGCGCGAGATTGCCGCGCACCGCCGTCCAGAACGCCTCGGCCCGCGGGCCGGCGACGCCGAGCGCGGCCAGCCGATCCGCGACCGCCGCGTAGGGCATCTGGTGCAGCGTGCGCGCGGAGAGCTGATGCAGCTCCGCCGGATCGAACTTCGCCGAGCCGTGCGACAGTCGCGACAGGTCGACGAGGCCGGCCAGCTCCTCCAGCGAGGCGACGGGACGGACCGAAGCTGCCGACCCGGTCAAGGCGGCGAGCGCGGCGACCGCCAGCGGCTCGACGCCCGGGCGTCGGTCAGCAGATTGTGGTGGCCGAAGACCGGCGCGGCGCCGGCGCCCGCGAGAGCCTCGAAGATCTGGATCTGCACGGCCGTGTTGGTGACGTGATCCTCGCCGCGCACCACATGCGTCACGCCGAGGTCGACGTCGTCCACCACCGAGGTCAGCGTGTAGAGGTAGGCGCCGTCCTCGCGCACCAGAACGGGGTCGGACAGCGAGGCGCAGTCGATATGGCTCGGGCCCCGCACCAGATCGTCCCATTCCACGACGCGATGGTCGAGGCGGAAGCGCCAGTGGGGACGACGCCCTTCGGCCTCCAGCGCGGCGCGCTCGGCCTCGGTGAGCTTCAGCGCGGCGCGGTCGTAGATCGGCGGCAGGCCGCGGGCCTGCTGGCGCTTGCGGCGGCGGTCCAGTTCCTCCGCGCTCTCGTAGGCGGGATAGAGGCGCCCCGAGGCGCGCAGCCCGTCGGCGGCGACGTCGTACAGGGGAAGGCGCTCGGACTGGCGGACCTTCAGGTCCGGCTTCAGGCCGAGCCAGGCGATGTCCGTCTCGATGCCGTCGGCGAACGCCCGGCGCGAGCGGGCGGCATCCGTATCGTCGAAACGTAGGATAAAACGGCCGCTGTTCTGCAAAGCGAACAGCGCGTTCAGGACGGCGGTGCGGGCGTTGCCGAGATGGATGCGGCCTGTGGGCGAAGGCGCGAAGCGGACGACGGGCGTCATGAGCGGATTCCGGTTTGCGCCCTTGTCGCCCATGCCGGGCCGCTTGTTAAGACCGGCGTGGCCGTGACCCCGGTCAGGCGGCGCTTACGCAGCGCGGCGGCGAGAAACTCGACCAGAGTAAAGGACAGCGTCATCGGCCCGTCGCGCTCGACCGTCACAAGGGGCGCCGCGTCGAGCGCGTCGACCGCCATCGCCGCGATGCTGGCAGCCTCGAAGGACGGATCGAGCGTGCGCCTGGCGAGCGGCGCCACGGCCGGCAGGTCGGCGTCGGTCGACGGGTCGACGTCGCGGCCGGCGGCCGTGATTCAGGCGTCGGCGCGCCCGGCGCGGTCGGACGGCCGGGCCACGTCCTAATCCTCGAACCGCTCCGCCGATCCGGCGATCGGACGGGGCGCGATGGCGGCGTCGGGCGCGCGCGCCGGCCCGCCGGGATCGCGGAAGCGGTTGACGATCGGGTAGCGGCGGTCGCGGCCGAAATTCTTGCGCGTGACTTTCACACCGGGGGCCGACTGGCGGCGCTTGTATTCGGCCAGATAGAGCAGCCGCTCGACCTTTTTTACCGTGTCGAGATCGTAGCCCTTGGCCACGATGTCGGCGACGCGCATCTCGTTCTCGACCAGGCTCTGCAGAATGTCGTCGAGAATGTCGTAGGGCGGCAGCGAGTCCTGATCCTTCTGGTTCTCGCGCAGCTCCGCCGTCGGCGGCTTGACGATGATGTTTTCGGGGATCACGACGCCGTCCGGCCCCAGCGCGCCGGCCGGCTTCCAGCGGTTGCGCAAATGGCAGAGGCGGAAGACCTGCGTCTTGTAGACGTCCTTGATCGGGTTGAAGCCGCCGTTCATGTCGCCGTAGAGGGTCGCGTAGCCGACCGACATTTCCGACTTGTTGCCGGTCGTCACGACCATCGGGCCGAACTTGTTGGAGATCGACATCAGAATCGTCCCGCGGGCGCGGCTCTGGATGTTCTCCTCCGTGATGTCGCGCGGCTTGCCCTCGAACAACGGCTTCAGCGCCGTTTCGATCCCTTCCACGGCCGAAAAGATCGGCAGGATGTCGTAGCGCACGCCGATGGCCTCGGCGCACTCATGGGCGTCCTTCAGGCTCTCGTTCGAGGTGAAGCGGTAGGGCAGCATGACGCAATGCACCCGCTCCGAGCCCAGCGCGTCGGCGGCGATGGCGGCGCAGATGGCCGAGTCGACGCCGCCCGACAGGCCCATCACGACGCCGGGAAAGCGGTTCTTCTCCACATAGTCGCGCAGGCCGAGAACGCAGGCGGCGTAATCGGCCTCGTCGTCCTCCAGCGCCACCGCCTTCGGCCCCTCGACGCAGCGCCAGCCGGCCGGGCCGCGTTCGAAGGCGACGCGCGCCACCTGCTCCTCGAACGCCGGCATGGCGAAGGCGAGCGAACAGTCGGCGTTGAGGCCGAAGGAGGCGCCGTCGAAGACGAGTTCGTCCTGCCCGCCCAGCTGGTTGAGGTAGACGAGCGGCAGCCCGCTCTCGCGCACGCGGGAGACGGCGACGTTGAGCCGCTCGTCGCGCTTGTCGCGCCAGTAGGGCGAGCCGTTCGGCACGATCAGGAGTTCGCCGCCGGTCTCGGCGATGGTCTCGACCACCTCCTCGCCCCAGATGTCCTCGCAGACCGGGATGCCGATGCGAACGCCCTTGAAGGTGATCGGCCCCGGCGGCGGGCCGGCGTCGAACACGCGCTTCTCGTCGAACACGCCGTAATTCGGCAGGTCGACCTTGAAGCGCACCGTCTCGATGCGCCCGCCGGCGAGCAGCGCATAGGCGTTGTAGAGCTTGCCGTCCTCGGCCCAGGGCAGGCCGACGAGGATCGCGGGGCCGCCGTCCGCCGTCTCGCGGGCGAGATCCTCGCAGACGGTGCGGCAGGCCTCTTGAAAGGCCGGCTTGCGCACCAGATCCTCCGGCGGATAGCCGGCGATGAACAGCTCCGAAAAGCAGACGATGTCGGCCCCCTGCCCGGCGGCCGTCGCGCGCGCCTTGCGCACGCGCTCGGCGTTGCCGGCGAGGTCGCCGACCGAAGAGTTGACCTGGGCGATGGAGAGGACCAGCCGGTCCAGCGGGCGAGACGTCATGGGCTCCGATGTAAGGCCGGAAGCGATGGCCGGCAATCCGCCGGCGCGCGCTCAGCCGGCCGGCAGGTCGGGCGCGGGCGCGTCCGCCGCGCTGTCGCGGAAGGCGGGCGCGACGGGCGTCCACGTCGCCGGCAGGCGCGATCCGTCCGGCGTCAGAACGGTGCGGGCGATGAGGCCGCGGGCGGCGAAATGCGGGTCGGCGAGCGCTTCCTCGAGCGTCGCGATCACGGTGACGCAGCAATCGGCCGGCGCGAGGCGCGCGCGCCAGACCTCCCCTGTCTCGGCCCCGATCAGCGCGGCGACGGCGGCGCGCGTGGCGGCGGGGTCGCGATGGTCCTTCCGCAGGTCGGCCGGCAGGCCGATGACGTCGCAGAAAGCGTCCCAGAATTTCTGTTCGAGCGCGCCGCAGGCGACGAAGCGTCCGTCCTTCGCGGCGTAGAGCTGATAGCGCGGGCTCGCCCCCGCCAGCATGTTCTCGCGCGCGCCGGGAAAATCGCCGGTCGCGTGCCCCTGCGCCAGCGCGAACCAGGCGAAGGTGAACATCGCGTCCGTCATGGCGATGTCGAGCGCCGAGCCCTGCCCCGTCGCGTCGCGCTGGCGCAGCGCCAGCAAGATGTTGATGACGGCCGGCATCGACCCGCCGGCGATGTCGGCGATCAGCGCCGGCGGCAGCGAGGGCGCCTCCGGCGTTCCGGGCGACAGCGACAGGAGCCCGCTGGCGCCGACGTAATTCACGTCGTGCCCCGCCTCGTGGGCGCGCGGGCCGGTCTGCCCGTAACCCGAGATCGAGCAGTAGACGATGCGCGGATTGATCGCCTTCATCGCCTCGTAGCCGAGGCCGAGCCGGTCCATCACGCCGGGGCGGAACTGCTCCACGATCACGTCGGCCGACTCGATCAGCGGACGCAGCCGGTCGCGCGCGTCGGGCGCCTTGAGGTCGAGGACGACGAGCCGCTTGCCGCGGTTGAGCGCGGCGAAGGGCGCCGACATGCCGCCGACGAAGGGCGGGAAGCGGCGCATGTCCTCCCCGCCCGGCCGCTCGATCTTGATCACCTGCGCGCCGGCCTCGGCCAGCATCAGCGTCGCCAGCGGGCCGGGCAGCAGGGTCGAGAAATCGAGGACGCGGACGCCGGCGAGGGGTTGCATGGAGCCTCAGGGGTGGAACAGGCGATAGGGCACGGCCCCGCTCGCGATCGCATAGAGCAGCGCCGTCACGGTGGCGACCGAGACGAGCGTGCCGATCAGGATCGTCGACGAGGCGCGCTCGACATAGACCTGATACTGGCTCGCCATCACGAACACGTTCAAGGCCGGCGGCAGCGAGGCCATCAGCACCGCGGTGAAGGTCCATTCCCGTCCGAAGTCGCCGACGTAAGACAACACGGTCCACACGATCAGCGGGTGCAGGATCAGCTTCACGGCGAGGATCGCCGGCAGCTCGGGCGCGAGGCGCTTGACCTGCCGCAGCGCGATGGTGACGCCCATCACGAACAGCGCCGAGGGCGCCGCCGCATTTTGCAGGAAGCTCAGCATCTTGGCGACGGGCGGCGGCGGCACGGCCTGAAAATACGCCATCGCCACGCCGATCGCCGTCGCGATGTTGAAGGGGTGCGTGACGATGCGCGTGACGACGAGCTTCACGGTCGCGCCGACGCTCGTCTTCTCCCCCGCCAGCGCCATCATGAAGGGCACGAGCGCGAACAGCAGCATCGAGTCGAAGACGAAGATCAGCGCCGTCGGCACCGTCGAGGGCGGGCCGAGCGCCGCCATCGTCAGGCCCGGGCCCATGTAGCCGACATTGGCGTAGGCCCCGCCGACGCCGGCGATGGTCGATTCCCGCACGAGACCGCGCGTCGCGATCATGCCGACCGCGAAGGCGAGGACGAAGGCGGCGAAGGTCGAGGCCGTGGTCGACAGCACGAATGGCCAGTTTCTCAACTGGGCGAAGGGCGTCACCGAGATCAGGTTGATGAACAGGGCCGGCAGCGCGACGTAGACGATGAAGAAATTCATCCAGCGCAGCCCCTCCTCGGGGATCTGCATCAGCCGCCCGCACATGAAGCCGAGGCCGATCAGCCCGAAGAAGGGCAGCGACAGGTTCAGCACGTCGCGGATCGCCGGAAGCAGCGCGCCCAGGCCGAGCAACGCCAGAAATGCCGCGACCGGCGCAAGGATCGTGAGCGCCGCGCCAAGCCGCATCGGTCGTCCCGTCGAGTGAGGTTGGCGGAGGGTTAGGCGCGGCTGGCTGGCATGTCAACGCGGCCGACTGACCGAAACAATACGTCAATGCCGCGCCTGTAGTCTTTCGCCTGCGAGCCAGTGTCGGCGCGGAACGTGGGCGGGGCCTCAAGTCATGTCGGGTTTGCCGATTTCGCTGATCTGGTTCGTTCTGAGCGGCTTCATCGTCCTCTTGACCGTTCTGCCTTACACTGGCGACATCCTGATGTGGCTGCTCGGCGGCTTCTGGATCGTCTTCACGCTGAACGCGGGATTTGTGTCGCTGGCGATCGAGGCCGTCATCGGCCGCATCGCGAGGACTTGGCTGCTGGCGCCGCTGCTGTGGTTCGGCGGCTACGCCCTGCTCTACGCCGCCGGTCAGATGAACATCCGCCGCCTCGAGACCCTCGCGCAGGACAATGCGCGGCAGGCCCTGCCCTTCGATCCCGACGCCGATTCACTTGTCGTCGCCGAGGGCGCTTCGGAGGAATTCGGCGCCGCCGAACTGGCGCGGCGCTTGCGCGCGCCCAAGGTCTACGAGACCTTTTCCGAGCGCAGACCCGGCGGCGCACAAACGCTCCACAGGCGCTGGCGGATGGCGGACGACAGCGTCTGCGCGCGCATGCAGTCGGATTGGGAGCGACTGCGCCCGACCGGCGCCCAGTACATGCGCAACGCGAAAGACGGCGCCTGCCTGTATGGCGTCGTCGAGGCGCCGACCGGACGGATCGTTCGCATCGCTGCGCAGAAGGGTGCAGCCTCCGACTGGGGCGTGCAAGGCGAGCAGATCCGCATCGACCTCGTCGCCGCGGGCGGTCGCGCCAGCGTCCGGGTCGTCGAGGCGGCGGCCTTGCCGCCATATCCGCTCCCGATGTCGTTCTGCAATCATGCGCGCCGCCCGGTGAAATGCGAGTTCGGTTTCCTCGCCACTTCGCCCCGCTCGATCTTCGGCGCCAAAGACCTGACGGACGCCTTCGATCTGGCGGCGCGCGCGCTCCGGCTGTCGCGGCCCGTCGGGACCGAGACGACGCCGGCGCGCGAACCGGACGCCGTCGCCATCGAGGAGCTGATGACCACGCGCGCGCCGGATCCCGGCCTGCCGATCGACGAGCTGCTGCGCACGCCCGCGGCGTTGTCGCCCTACGCGGATCGTCTGGCGGCGGCGGCCGCCGCGGCGGCGCGCGATCCGCAGAACCTCAACGGGCCGACGATCCAGCGGCTCATCGCCGCCCTGCCGGAGGCCGACTTTCGGCGCGTCGCGCCGAAGTTGATGCAGGATTTCGCCGACGCGACGCGCGCGCCGGGACAGCGCTATCCGCACGACGCCGGCCTGCTCCTGCGGCTTGGCGCGCTCGGGCCCTCCGCCGCGCCCTTCCTTGGCCGCATGTATTGGGGCACGCCAGGCGCCTTCGCCGCCATCGAGGCGCTGTGTCGAATGGGGACGCCGGCGGCGGCGGAGGTCGAGCAGATTCTGACGAAGTATATAGGCATGGGCGATCTCGTCGCGTTGCGTCCGGCGCGCCGAAAGCTGCTCGTGCTCGCGGCGCTGCGCAGCGGCCAACCCGACCTTGCCGACAGGTTCGACGCGCAGTTGCGCAAATGGCCCAAATACACCTGGCCGCCGGACAAGACGGGCCTCGCGGACAACTGGGCGGCGGAATATGCGGGATGGCGCGGCGGCGTGACGCCCGCCAGCCCCGCGCAGCTTTGCGCCGTGGCGCATCGCGACATCGACTAGAGACCGCGCTTCCCTTTCGTCCCCGCCCGCCTTAAACGGCGCGGCATGACCGACGCCCGCCCCGCGCCCCGGATTTCTTTCGTCTCGCTCGGCTGCCCGAAGGCGCTGGTCGATTCCGAGCGGATCATCACGCAACTGCGCGCCGAGGGCTATGAACTCGCCCGCAAGCACGACGGGGCGGACGCCGTCATCGTCAACACCTGCGGATTTCTCGACAGCGCCAAGGCGGAGTCGCTCGAGGCGATCGGGGCGGCGCTGCGCGAGAACGGCCGCGTCATCGTCACCGGCTGCATGGGCGCCGAGCCCGAGCAGATCCGCGCCGCCTTCCCCCAGAAGGACTTCTCCAACCTGCTGGCGATCACCGGCCCTCAGGCCTACGAGAGCGTGGTCGCGGCCGTTCATCAGGCCGTGCCGCCGGCGCACGATCCGTTCGTCGATCTGGTGCCGCCGCAGGGCGTGAAGCTGACCCCGCGTCACTACGCTTATCTCAAGATTTCAGAGGGCTGCAACCATCGCTGCACCTTCTGCATCATCCCGAAATTGCGTGGCGACCTCGTCTCGCGCCCGGCCGGCGACGTGCTGCGCGAGGCCGAGAAGCTGGTGAAGGCGGGCGTCAAGGAGCTGCTGGTCATCTCGCAGGACACCTCCGCCTACGGGCTCGACCTGCGCTACGCCGACAGCCCGTGGAAGGACCGCGCGGTGCGCGCCCGCTTCTTCGATCTGGCGAAGGAGTTGGGCTCGCTCGGCGCCTGGGTGCGCCTGCACTACGTCTACCCCTACCCGCATGTCGACGAGGTGATCGGCCTGATGGCGGAGGGGCTGGTGCTGCCCTATCTCGACATTCCCTTCCAGCACGCCGCGCCATCGGTTCTGAAGAACATGCGCCGCCCCGGCGATCAGGCCTCGACGCTCGAGCGCATCCGCGCCTGGCGCGCCATCGCGCCCGACCTTACGATCCGCTCCACCTTCATCGTCGGCTTCCCCGGCGAGACCGAGGCCGAGTTCGAGGAGCTGCTCGACTGGCTGCGCGAGGCGAAGCTCGATCGCGTCGGCGCTTTCAAGTACGAGCCGGTCGCCGGCGCGCGCGCCAACGATCTCGGCCTGCCGCCCGTTCCCGACGAGGTGAAAGAGGTGCGGTGGCGCCGCTTCATGGAGACCCAGCAGGCGATCAGCGCGCGCATTCTCAAGGCCAGGGTCGGCCAGCGGATGCAGGTGATCGTCGACGAGGCCGGGCCGACCCTCGCCAGGGGCCGCTCGAAGGCGGACGCGCCGGAGATCGACGGCGCCGTCCACATCGCCAGCCGTCGCCCCCTGCGCGCCGGCGAGATCGTCACCGTGAAGATCGAGCGGGCTGACGCCTACGATCTGCACGGGACGGCGGTGTGACGGGCGACGCCCGCACCCTTTCGTCGTTGCGAGAAGCGGGGCGACGCACCAATTTGCCTTGCCCATTCCGCCGTCATTGCGAGGAGCGCAGCGACGAAGCAATCCGCCCTGCGCGGTCCGTCGTCATTGCGAGGAGCAAAGCGACGAAGCAATCCACCCGCCCGCCCCGTCATTGCGAGCGCAGCGACGAAGCAATCCGCCTGCCCGAAGGCTGGATTGCTTCGCTTCGCTCGCAATGACGGAGCGAGCATTCGGCCGCCGGCGGCGGCCCGGCCGAATTTCGCCATTTCCCTCATGTCTCCTCAACCCGCCGCCCGCATGATCGCGGGTCGTTCGCGCTCAAGGAGACGTCATGCGCCGCCTGCTCACTGCCCTCGCTCTTTCCACCGCGCTGGCAGCGCCCGCCCTTGCCGGGCCCAGCGCCGAGGCGGCGCGAGCGGCGCTCGAGGGCGGCGGCCTCGAGGCGGGCGTGACGGCGATGGCGGCGAAGGCGGCCGCCGACAACGAGGCGCGGTTCGGCGAAGGGCTGCTGCGCTTCGCCCGCGCCGTCGAGCGCTACGGACAGGCGCAGTACAAATACGGGCTGAAGCCGCCGCGCAGCCTCGCCATGCCGCTGCTGCGCCTGCCCGTGCCGCCGAACCCCGATCCCGCAACGCTCGACTACGCCGCCCAGCGCGCGACGCTCGCGACCTTTCTGGCCGACCTGAAAGCCGCCGAGGCGGCGCTCGCCAAGGTGGACGGCGAGGTGAAGATCGTCGTCGATCTCAACGCCGTGACACTCGATTTCGTCGGCGCCGGCAAGCCGGGGCCCGACGCAAAGCTCGGCGTCATCGTCGCCGCCTTGCGCATGGCGCCGGCGCAGACGGCGGGCGCGGAAAAATTCGAGGTGGCGTTCGACCGCGGCGACGCGCTGTGGCTGCAGGGCTACTGCAACCTGCTCTCCGCGCTGCTCGAATTCGGCCTGGCGCACGACTGGAGCGAGAGCTTCTCGGTCGCCGCGCATCTCTTCTATCCGAAGGTCTCGCCGCCGGCGCTGGCGGGCAAGCCGCGCAGCGCGCTGGCCCAGCAACGCGCGATGTTCGGCGAGAGCGGCGACATCGCCGACGCGGTCGGACTTCTGCACACGATCCGCTGGCCGCTCGCCGAGCCGGCGCGGATGCAGGCCGCGCGCGGGCATCTCCTGAAGGTCATCGCGCTCAGCCGCGCCTCGTGGAAGGCGATCCTTGCCGAGACCGACGACGACCGCGAATGGGCTCCGGCGCCGAAGCAGACCAGCCGCGCCGTCACCTTCGCGCCCGTGGGTCAGGAGCAGGTCGACGGCTGGCTCGCCGCACTCGACGATTTCGAGGCGGCGCTGAACGGCCGCAAGCTGGTGCCGCACTGGCGTTTCGAGGGAGGCTTCAACCTGTCGCGTTTCTTCACCGAGCCGCGCCCGTTCGACCTCGTGCTGTGGATGACCGGCCACGCGGCGGCGCCTTACGTCGAGCAGGGCGAGGCCTTCTCGATGGAGACATGGACGCGCTGGCAACAGATCTTCCGCGGCCAGTTCTTCGGCTACGCGCTCTGGTTCAACTGAGGGCCGCCCCGCCAGTCTGTCTTTCCCGGCCGAGCGAAGCGAGGGGAAGGGAATCCATGACCCGGCTCCGCCGCGCCCTTCGGCATGGATCCCCTTCCCGGCGGCTGCGCCGCCGCCGGGGATGACAGCCCTGTCATTGCCGCGTGCGACCTTATGAGGTTTCCCCGCCCCTTGCGCGCACGGCGCGGCGCGGCGATGGTCGGCGTCGCGGAGGAGGAACCCGCAAAGGCCCGACATGATCAAACCCTATCTGCTGCGCCTGCATCGCTGGCTGACGCTGGCGTTCGCGCTGCCGCTCGCCGTGCTCGTCGTCACCGGGCTCATCCTCTCCTTCGAGCCGATCGTCGCGACGACCGCCGCGCCGCCTGCCGCGCTGACGGCGGAGCGCATCGACCAGCTGCTCGCCCAGCACGATCCGGAGGGCAAGGCGCGGATGCTCGCGGTGCGCCCCTATGACGGCACGATGTCGATCATGGGCGTGCGGCAGGGCGCGCCTCTCACAGTCGACGTGACGACCGGCGCCGAGGCGAAGCCGGCGGGCCTCGCCGGCTGGTTCAACGCCTCGCGCGGCTTGCACGAGCATCTGATTCTCGATCTCGACTGGCTGGTGAGTCTGTCCACGGCCGCGATGATCGCGCTGATGCTGCTCGGCGCGTTGATGGGCTGGCCGCGCCTCGCCAACACGATTTCGGGCTGGCACAAGGGAACGGCGTGGTTCCTGCTGCCGCTGGTCGTGCTGTCGCCCGTCACCGGGCTGATGCTCGCCTATGGCGTGACGTTCGCCGGCGGTCCGCCGATGGGCGGCCCCGGCGCTCACGGGCCGGGCGGCGCGCCGCAGGTTCAGGCGCAAGGCGCCGGTCCGCGCGGGCAACGCGGCGGCGACGGGTTGCCGGTGCGCGAGGCGGTGAAACTGCTCGCCGCGCAGGCGGACGTGTCGCGCCTTCTCATGATGCGCGGGCGCGGGCCGCAGATGATGGCGCGCCTGAACGAGGGCGGCGAGTATCGCGCCTACACGGTCTCGCGCGAGGGCGTGCGCGCCGCCCCGCGCAACTGGCCGCGCCTCATCCATGAGGGGAACTGGGCCGGCGTCTGGTCCGGCCTCGTCAACGTCGTCACGTCGCTGGCGCTGACGCTGCTGATGGGCACGGGGCTCGTGATCTGGGCGCGCCGCCGCTTCCGCAAGCCGCAACGCCAGCGGGTCCGCGAGGCCCGCGCCGCGTAAGCGCGCGCGGGCCACGGTCGCCGTGACAGCGCCTGTCATTCCCGGCCGAGCGGAGCGAGGGGAAGGGGATCCATCGCCCCGCCGCCGCGCCCTGCGGCATGGATCCCCTTCCCGCGGCTGCGCCGCCGCCGGGGATGACAGCGCTCGTCATTCCCGGCCAAGCGAAGCGGGGGAACCCCGCCCCGCGATCCCCTTCCCTGCGCCGCCCGGGAGACAGCCCGTCATTCCCGGCCAAGAGAAGCGGGGGGAATCCATCGCCCCGTCGCCGCGCCCTGCGGTATGGATCCCCTTCCCGATGGCTGCGCCGTCGCCGGGGATGACGGATGCGCCTCGGCTCAATCCGGCGCGACGACGATCCGCGGCTCGCGGCCGATCAGGCGGGCGAGTTGCTTCATCCGGCCCATCAGGCGATCGCTGGCGAGATCGGCCATCGCGCGCGGCAGCGTCAGCGCCAGCCCCGCCTTGCCGCAGCTCAGCGCGGCGCGCGGCAACACGCCGGCGTTGGAGGCCGAGACGATGAAGGCGACGCGCATGGCGGCGCCGAGGATGCGCGCCTTGTCGAGCATCGTCGCCGACACCAGCGCGCGGATCGACGGGCTCACGTCGTCGTCGACGCCGGTGTGGCGATACGAGGCCGCCAGCGCCAGGAAGGCGCGGCCGGGATGGTCGACGCCAATGAAGGCGGCGTGGGCGATGATGTTGAGCGACTGCTCGCCGCGATAGTCGGGATGGGCGCGCCAGCCGATGTCGGCCAGCAGGCAGGCGGCGTGGCGCAGCCGGCGCTCTTCGACCGTCTCGTCGATCTTGGTCGTTTTAAAGAACGCGTCCGTCCAATCGCACAACTCTTCGCCGTGGCGCGGCGAGCGCGAACGCAGCGTGTTCAGCTCGCGCGCCGCCGCCAGCAGCGGGTCGCTCCGGCGCGTCGCCTTGTCGAGGCGCTCGTAGAGAAGACCCTCGCGCACGCCGAGGGCGGAGACCACGATCTGCGAGGGCCTGGCCTGCCGGATGATCTGCTCCAGCACCGCAGCGCCGTAGGCGAGCAGCGGCCGGCGGGCCGACGAGACGGCGCCGATCGCCACCAGCGCGTCGACATTCACCACCTCGACGAGGCGGGCGAAATCCATCGCGTCGCGCGGCGGGATGACATAGCCGTGCATCACATGCAGCGGGTAGCTGCGCTGCATCATGTGCAGCCGCGCCAGCGCGCGCCATGTGCCGCCGACCATGTAGAAGGTGCGGCCCGCCAGCTCCTTCAGCGGCTTGGCCCCGGCGAGCGCCTCGCGGACGATCTTGGCCGCCTTCTTCGGCGAGCGGCCGGAGCGGTCCATCAGGGCGAGGCCGCCGAGCTGCAGCGAGGTCCAGGCGCCGATGCCGGCGGCCCCGCCCCGCCCGACGCGGATGTCCGTCAGTTCGAGCGAGCCGCCGCCGAGATCGCCGACCACGCCGTCAGGATCGTGAAAGGAGGAGACGATGCCGAGCGCCGCCAGCTCCGCCTCGCGCTTGCTCGAGATCAGCGTCACCTTCGCGCCGATGGCCGCCTCGGCCGCCGCAAGGAAATCGGGCCCGTTCTCGGCGTCGCGCGCGGCGGCGGTGGCGATGACGGCGATGTCGGCGACGCCGCTCACGGCGCACAGCACGCGGAACCGCTTCAGCGCGGTCAGCGCCTTCTCGACGCTGTCGGGATTGAGCCGGCCGGTGGTGGCGACGCCCTTGCCGAGGCCGCACAGCACCTTCTCGTTGAAGAGCGGCGTCGGAGCGCGCGTGAGCCCCTCGTAGATGACGAGGCGGACGGAGTTCGAGCCGATGTCGACGATGGCGACAGGCGCGCCGACGTCGAGACGTCCGGGCGCGACGGAAATGTCAGTCATGTTTCCGCAGGGGCAGAGAACGCGGCCTGTTCTTCGTCAGCGATTTGCCACGCCCGGAGAGGCTGGGATTGGTCATGAAGAAGAGGTGCGCGTTGAAGGGCTCCTCGCCGGGCGGCGGGACTATGCGGGCGCTCGAGCCGTCGGGCAAGACCGCGTAGCTCTGCTGATTGTCCTTGAGGTTTGCGACCATGATCTGGTCGAGGATCTGCTCGTGCACGGTGTGGTTGAGGATCGGCATCAGCGACTCGACGCGCCGGTCGAGATTGCGCGGCATCAGATCCGCGGACGATATGTAAACATGGGCCTTTCGATGCGGCAGGCCGTGGCCGCCGCCGAAAGCGTAGACGCGCGTGTGCTCCAGGAAGCGCCCGACGATCGACTTGACGCGGATGTTCTCGGACAGTCCCGCGACCCCAGGCCGCAGGCAGCAGATGCCGCGCACCACGAGGTCGATCTGCACGCCGGCCGCGCTCGCCGCATAGAGCGCGTCGATGATCTCGGGGTCGACCAGCGCGTTGCATTTGCCCCAGATCGCCGCCGGTTTGCCCGCCTTGGCGAAGCGCATTTCGTCGGCGATGTGATCGAGCAGACGCTTCTTCAGCGTGATCGGCGAAACCGCCATCTGCTCCAGATGCTGCGGCTCGGCGTAGCCGGTGATGAAGTTGAAGATGCGCGCCACGTCCTGTCCGATCGCCGGATGGGCGGTGAACAGCGAGACGTCGGTGTAAACCTTGGCCGTCACCGGGTGGTAATTGCCGGTGCCGACATGGCAATAGGTGACGAGGTGGCCGGCCTCGCGGCGCACCACCATCGACAGCTTGGCGTGCGTCTTCAGTTCGATGAAGCCGAACACGACCTGCGCGCCGGCGCGTTCGAGATCGCGCGCCCAGCGGATGTTGGCCTCCTCGTCGAAGCGGGCCTTCAGTTCGACCAGCGCCGTGACGGACTTGCCCGCCTCCGCCGCCTCGATCAGCGCGCGCACGATCGGGCTGTCGGAGGAGGTGCGGTAGAGCGTCTGCTTGATGGCGACGACGTTGGGGTCGCGCGCGGCCTGCGCCAGGAACTGCACCACAACGTCGAAGGATTCGTAGGGGTGATGGACGACAAGATCCTTCTGGCGGATCGCCGCGAAGGTGTCGCCCGCATTGTCGCGCACCCGCTCGGGAAAACGCGGATTGTAGGGCGGGAATTTCAGCTCCGGCCGGTCGAGCCCGACGAGGAAGGACAATTCGTTCAGCGCCAGCAGACCGTCGACGAGGAACACCTCGTAACTGCCGACCTCAAGCTCCTCGGCGACGAAATTGCGCAGCCCCGGCGGCGTCAGCGCGTCGATCTCGAGCCGGATGACGGAGCCGCGGCGCCGGCGCTTCAGGGCGGTCTCGAACTGGAGAACGAGGTCCTCCGCCTCCTCCTCCACTTCCAGATCGGAATCGCGGATGACGCGGAAGGCGCCCTGCCCCGCCACCGTATAGCCGGGGAAGAGCCGCGAGGTGTGCAGCGCGATCACCTGCTCGAGCATGACGAAGCGGGCGACGCCGGCCACGAGGTCCGGCAGCCGGATGAACCGCTCCACCTTGTTGGGAATGCGGATCAGCGCGTTGAGGCGCCGCCCGTCGCTCGGGCGCAGCAATTCGAGCGCCAGCGAGAAGCCGAGATTGGGGATGAACGGAAAGGGATGCGCCGGATCGACCGCGAGCGGCGTCAGCACCGGAAAGACATGGGCGAGGAAATAATCCTCGAGCCAGTGGCGCTCGGCGCGGTCGAGCGCGGCGGGATCGACGATGACGATGCCGGCGGCCTCGACATCCACCTTCAGCGCGCGCCAGCGGGTCTGCTGATCGCTCGCCAGCTGCGAGACGCGCTCGGCGATCTGCACGAGCTGCTCGGCCGGCGACAGCCCGTCCTGCGAGGGCAGCGTCACGCCCGAGCGCACCTGCCCGCGCAGGCCCGCGACGCGCACCATGAAGAACTCGTCGAGATTGTTGGCCGAGATCGACAGGAAGCGAAGCTGCTCGAGAAGCGGATGGACGGGATTGGAGGCTTCCTCGAGCACCCGGCGGTTGAATTCGAGCCAGGACAGCTCGCGGTTGATGAACCGTTGGGGATGGGAGGCGAGCGCGTCGTCCGAAACCAGCGCCGGCCGTTCGAGTGTGGTCGCCTGAGCGTCGTTCATTGCTTCCGTCCTGCCCGCGGGCGGCGTTACGGAAACGCCGGCCGGCGGTCGCGAATGATGAGCGTCGTTTACGACGGGAGCAAGTCGCCGGGTTACGGCGCCGTTATCCGCGCCGGCGCGGCCGGCTCGTCGACGCGTCCTGCGACGCTGGCGCCCGGCGGAATGGCGACGCGTCCGGCGCGCGCGGCGCCGGCCATCGCGGCGAGCTGGGCCTGCCCCTCGGGCTGGATCAGGCCGGCCGACATGATCAGCTTGGCGGCCTGATCGGTCGTCATCGGCACCTCGATCACGTCGCTGGCCGGCAGATAGAAGAAGAAGCCGGTGGTCGGGTTCGGCGTGCAGGGCAGAAACACCGACAGATGCTCGGACTGCGGCAGATGCGTCGCCACGCCCGCGCCCGGCGGCGCCGAGATGAAAACGATGGACCACATACCCTTGGCCGGGAACTCGACGAGGCCGACCTTGCGGAACGACGAGCCGGACTGGGAGAACACGGTCTCGAACACCTGCTTCAGGCTCTTGTAGAGCCCGCGCACCACCGGCATCCGGTCGAGGATGCGCTCGCCGAGACGCAGCAGCGATCGGCCGGCGAGATTGGCGGCCAGAAAGCCGAGCAGCGTCAGGCCGATCAGGGCGATGATCACGCCAAGGCCAGGCAGATGGAACGGCAGGTAGGAGTCCGGCCAAAAACGATCCGGAATCAGCGGCTTGATCCAGCCGTCCACCGTGTCGATGAACCACCAGGTGATGTAGGCGGTGACCGCCAGCGGCCCGACGATGACGACGCCGGTGAAGAAATAGGCGCGCAGCCGGGCGCCGACGCTCGGCCGCGGAACGTGAATGAACCCGTCGTGCTGGTCTGGCCCGGACGTCATCGGCTTCCCTGTCGCCGCGCGGTTGCGGCCCGCGCCACATATGCGGGCTTGGCCGGCTCAGCGCAAGCGCAGGCCCGCGGCGCGGACCGTCCGCAACTAAATCGAACAAAGTCCGCCGCTTAATGCCCTTCGCCCGATCGATTTAAGAAAATGGGAAGCTGCGTCGGCCATTCTGCGGCGCAGTGCATCAAGGTGACGTCATGAATTTCAAAGCGCGGCTTCCGTTTCTTCGTCTCGCGCGCGACACGCGCGGCAATGTCGCGATGACCTTCGCCATGGCCGCCCTGCCGACGATCGTGGCGATCGGCATGGCGGTCGATTACGGCTACGCGATTTCCCAGCGCACCGAACTGCAGAGCGCCACGGACTCCGCCGCGCTCGCCGGCGCGATGGCCTCGCCGGGCACCCTCGCCAACGTCACCGATCAGGCGACGAAGGTCTTCAACAGCCATGCTTTCCGTGGACCGACGACGCTGACGGTGACGCAGCCCGGCACGGGTCAGGTGTCGGTGGCCGGCACGATGTCGCTCGACACGTCGTTCCTGCGTCTGATCAACGTCAATTCGATCACGCTCAACGCGATCTCCGAGACGCGCGCCTTCTCGGCCGGCGCGATCGAGGTGTCGCTGGTGCTCGACAATACGGGCTCGATGGTCAACGACATGCCCGCGCTGAAGCAGGCAGCGACGGCGTTGACCAATTCGCTGTTCACCTCCGCGGCCGGCAATCCGGGGGTCCGGATGTCGATCGTGCCGTTCGTCGCCTCGGTCAATCCGGGTCGCGCCGTGCTCGAGGGCGCGGGCGGGTCGATGCTCGATGTCGACGGTCGGTCGCGCTGGCACGGCGCTCCGCTGAACTGGGCGGCCGCCGCGACGCAGGCAGGCTGCACGCCGAACTGGGGGGGAGGATCGGGCGGAGTCGTCGCCAATCCCGGAACCGGCGGCAAGGGCGCGAGCCTCGATACGCTCGAATCCGCGCGGCGTTTCGCGCGCGCGCTGTTCGGCGTCGCGGAGGCCCAGGCGCTCGCCGCGCCAGGCGTGACGCCCAACACCGTCTTTCCGCTCGGCGGCTCCTTCTCGGGACCGAAGGGCGAATTCCTCCCGACCGGCTTCACCATCTCGACGGGCGGCGGCTGCGACTATCTCTACAACCCCGCCACGGTCAGCGTCGCCGATCTCTACGCGCGCATTCCGAAAACGACGTCGACGGGCGCGGCCTGGAACGGATGGAAGGGGTGCGTGCTGGCGCGCGCGAACCTGCGCGATGGCGCGGCGAAGGATTACGACGTCACCGACGAACCGCCGAACGCGGGCGACGCAAACTCGCTGTTCACGCCCTATTTCTCCGCCGACGAGCCGGACGACAATTTCGCCGTCTGGTCCGGCGTCTACAACAACAACTATCTGCCCGACGGCGCGCTGTCGGGCGGGGTTGTCGCCGACGATCCGACGTTGCGCGGCTCGTGGACGTTCTCGACCGACACCTATCTGCGCGCGGTCAACCTGTTCAAATACAACTCCGTCAACAAGCCGACCATCGTCGAGACCGCGCCCGACACGAAGGGGCCGAACCGCGCCTGTCCCGACGAGGTGCTGCCGCTCACCAGCGACAAGTCGACGGTGCTGAACAAGATCGCCAGCCTCAACTACTGGAACGGCGGCGGCACGATCGTCAGCGAAGGGCTGGTCTGGGGCTGGCGCACGCTGTCGCCGAACCTGCCCTACGCGACCGCCCTGCCCTACACGCCGACGAACCAGAAAGTCGTCGTGCTGATGAGCGACGGGAAGAACGAAATCGCCGAGAACGGCCGGAACTCGTCGGGCGACATTTCCGGCAGCCCGATCTATTCGGATTTCTCCGCCTACGGCTATCTGCGCTACGGCCGCTTCCCCGACGAGACCTTCTCCGGCGGCGTCGCCTATCTCGACGACCGGCTGCGCACCGCCTGCGCCAACGCCAAGGCCAAGGGCGTCATGATCTACACGGTGCTGTTCCGCGAGACCGATCCGACCGCGGTCAACAATCTGCGCGCCTGCGCCTCGGCGCCGGACAAGGCGTTCACCGCCGCCAACGGCGCCGACCTTGCGGCCGCCTTCGGCGCCATCGGCTCGTCGATCTCCAAGCTGCGCCTCGTGAAGTGACGCCGGGCCTCGCCGGCGCGGTCACTCCACCGTGACGCTCATCTTGGCGGTTACTCCACCGTGACGCTCTTCTTGGCGGTCACTCCACCGTGACGCTCTTGGCGAGGTTGCGCGGCTGGTCGACGTCTTTGCCCATCGCAACTGCCGTGTGATAGGCCAGCATCTGGATCGGCACGGCGTAGACGAGCGGCGCGAAATCGGCCGCCATGTCGGGCATCTGAATGAATTTCTCCAGATGCACGTCCGCCTCGGCGGCCGCCCGCGCGTCGCCGATCAGGATGATCCGCCCGCCGCGCGCGGCCACTTCCTGCACGTTGGAGACCGTCTTCTCGAGCCACTGGTCGCTCGGCGACAGCACGATGACGGGCATCTTCTCGTCGATCAGCGCGATCGGTCCGTGCTTCAATTCGCCGGCGGGATAGCCCTCGGCGTGAATGTAGCTGATCTCCTTCAGCTTCAACGCTCCTTCCAGCGCCATCGGGTAGCTGACGCCGCGGCCGAGATAGAGCACGTCCGATGAGCGCGAGAGCTGGTGGGCGATTTGCGCCACGGCTGCCTCGCCCTTGATCGCCTCGGCCATCAGGCCGGGAATGGCGATCAACTCGCTGACCAGCCGGGCCTCGACCTCGGCCGTCAGCGCGCCGCGCGCGCGGCCGAGCGCGATCGCCACCGCCGCGAGCGCGGCGAGCTGGCAGGTGAAGGCCTTGGTCGAGGCGACGCCGATCTCGGGGCCGGCGAGCGTCGGGGCGACGACGTCGCATTCGCGCGCGATGGTCGACGTCGTGACGTTGACGACGGCCAGCGTCTTCTGGCCCTCGCCCTTGGCGTAGCGCATCGAGGCGAGCGTGTCGGCCGTCTCGCCGGACTGCGAGATGACGATGGTCAGGCCGTTCGGCCGCATCGGCGTCTCGCGGTAGCGGAACTCGGAGGCGACGTCGATCTCGACCGGCAGACGGGCGAAGCGTTCGATCCAGTATTTCGCGCAAAGCCCGGCGAGATACGCCGTGCCGCAGGCGACGATGGTCACCCGGTCGAGCGCCGCCGGGTCGACCGGCAGCTCGAACGGCAGGCTGACGCGGCCGGCCGACATGTCGAGGTAATGGGCGATGGTGCGGCCGACGACCTCGGGCTGCTCGTGGATCTCCTTCGACATGAAGTGGCGATGGTTGCCGCGGTCGACGAGGAAGGCGCTGGCCTCGGTGCGCACCCGGGCGCGATTGGCGAGGCGGTTCTGCGCGTCGTAAAATTCGGCGCTCTCGCGCGTCAGCGCCACCCAGTCGCCATCCTCAAGATAGGTGATGAGGTTTGTGAAGGGCGCGAGCGCCAGCGCGTCCGACCCCAGATACATCTCGCCCTCGCCGTAGCCGACGGCGAGCGGCGCGCCCTGCCGGGCGCCGATCAACAGGTCTTCCTCGCCCTCGAACAGGAAGGCGAGCGCGAAGGCGCCGCGCAGGCGCGGCAGCATGGCGGCGACCGCCTCCTTCGGCGTCTTGCCGTACTGCAACTGTTCGCCGACGAGATGGGCGACGACTTCCGTGTCCGTCTCGGTGGTGAAGGCGACGCCGCGCGCGATCAGCTCGGCGCGCAGTTCGCGGAAGTTCTCGATGATGCCGTTATGGACCACCGCCACGCCGTCGCTGGCGTGCGGATGGGCGTTGACCTCGGTCGGCTTGCCATGCGTCGCCCAGCGGGTGTGGCCGATGCCGATCGAGCCGGCGAGCGGCTCCTCGGCCAGGCGCGCGGCGAGATTCTTCAGCTTGCCCTGGGCGCGGCGGCGGGTCAGCAGACCGCCCTCGAGCGTCGCGACGCCGGCCGAGTCGTAGCCGCGATATTCGAGGCGTTTCAGCGAATCGACGATTTGCCCGGCGACAGGGCCCTGGCCGAGAATCCCGACAATTCCACACATGCGCAGCGCTCTCCGGTCGCAAAGCGGGTCGCCGCGAGGGGCGATCTGTCCACGGCGCCGCATCGCGGCGCCGCCGGACGAATAGACCGCCGCCCGTCACCGGCTCAAGTCAATTCCGATAACCGAATATGAACGCCGCCGAATCGTTCTTTAATCAACGCTTTGCGGTGCCTTTCTCTTTCTGTTTGCGAGCGCGAAACGCGCGCGCCCAGCCGGCGCGGGCGATCTGGCGGCCACGCGCGACGGCGAGCGAATCCGCCTCGACGTCGTGGGTGATCACCGATCCGGAGCCGACGAAGGCGCCCGCGCCGATCGTCACCGGCGCGACGAGGGCCGAGTTTGTGCCGACGAAGGCGCCCTCGCCGATCACGGTGCGATACTTCAGGAAGCCGTCGTAATTGCAGGTGACGACGCCGGCGCCGATATTCGCCTCGGCTCCGACCGTCGCGTCGCCAATGTAAGAGAGATGGCTGACTTTCGCGCCGGCGCCGATCTCGGCCTTCTTCACCTCGACGAAATTGCCGATCTTCGCCTTCGGCCCGATGTCCGCGCCGGGGCGCAGGCGCGCGAACGGGCCAACGCCCGCGCCGGCGCGCACGCGCGCGCCCTCCAGCCAGCTCGAGGCGTGGATTTCCGCCCCGTCCTCGACGACGACGCCGGGTCCGAACCAGACGTTCGGCTCGACGATCACGTCGCGTCCCAGTCTGGTGTCCCACGACAAATGCACGCTCGCCGGGTCGATCAGCGTCGCGCCCTCGCGCATCGCCTTCTCGCGCAGGCGGGTCTGGATCACGGCTTCGGCGGCGGCGAGCTGCACGCGGTCGTTGACGCCCATCACCTCCGATTCGGGCGCCAGCAGCGCACGCGCCGACAGGCCGCGCGCCACCGCGCCGGCCACCACGTCGGTCAGGTAGAATTCCCGCTGCGCGTTGTCGTCGCCGACCGCGTCCAGAAGGTCGAGCGCATGGGCGCCCGACAGCGCCATCAGCCCGGCGTTGCAGGTGCGCACGGCGCGCTGGGCGAAGCTGGCGTCCTTGTGCTCGACGATGCCGACGAGCGCCTCGCCCTCGATCAGGAAGCGGCCGTAGCCGGTCGGGTCGCTGGCCTCGAAGCCGAGGGCGGCGACGCTCGCCCCGTCCGCCAGCGCCTGCCGCAGGGCGCGATAGGTCGCCGGCTCGATCAGCGGCGTGTCGGCGAAGGCGACCAGCACGTCGTCGGCGCCCTGCTCCAGTTCGGCGCGGGCCTGCAGCACCGCATGGGCGGTGCCGCGCCGGTCGGCCTGCACGAAAATGCGTGCGTCGGGCGCGATCCGGCGCGCCTCGCGCGCCACGTCCTCGCGGTCCGGCCCGACGACGACGGCGATCCGGTCGACGCCCGCCGCCGTCAGCGCGGCGAGCGCGTGGCCGACCAGCGAGCGCCCGGCGATCTCGTGCAGAACCTTCGGCCGTTCGGAGCGCATCCTCTGGCCCTGCCCGGCGGCGAGAACAACGGCGAGGCAGGTGCGGGGCGGATTGGTCATCGGACGCTCTTTCGTCAGACTTGCTTTGCGGATCGGCCGTCCGCATTAACCCATCCCGGCCGCGAATTGAAACCGCGCCGGACGCAGCCTAGCCAGTCGGCAAAAACAGGCTCGCGGCCGAGGACGTTTCGGATATAGATGGCGCCTTGCGGCGCTCCGGCGCCTTGTTTTCTCAGGACGTATCCCACGCCCGCGATGACAGTTTCCCGCCGCGACATGCTGATGATCGGCGCCGCCGGCGCGTTCGCCGTCCCGTTCGCGGGCGAGAGCCCCGCGCGCGCGCAATTCTCGCCGCCGCCGCCGATTCCGCCCGTGGACCTGCAACGATTCACGGTCGAGAGCGTCGTGGCGATGGCGCGCGATCTGGCGCGCAAGCCGTTCGTCGCGCCGCAGGCGGACTTGCCCGCCCCGTTCTCGGGGCTGAGCTACGAGCAATATGTCGGCATCCGCGCGCGGCCGGGCTCCGCGCTGTGGGCGTTCGACGGCCTGCCCTTCCAGATCGAACTGCTGCATCGCGGCGCGATGTTCTCGCAGCAGGTCGGCATGTTTGTCGTCGAGAACGGGCTCGCGCGCCCGCTCGGCTACGATCCGGCGGCGTTCGATTTCGGCAAGATCGCCGTCCCCTCCCGCTTGCCCGCGCTCGGCTTCTCGGGGCTTCGCATCTTGCGCACCCGCCCCGACGCGCCGCCGCTGGAATGCGCCCTGATTCAGGGCGCGACCTCGATCCGCGCGATGGCGCGCGGGCAGAATTTCGGGATCATCTCGCGCGCGCTGGCGATCCGCACGGCGGATGCGCGCGGCGAGGAAATCCCCTTCTTCCGCGCGATCTGGATCGAGCGGCCGGGCGTCGCCTCGACGGCGCTCGTCCTCACCGCGCTGCTCGACAGCGAGAGCGCGACCGGCTCGTTCCGGTTCACGTTGCGGCCGGGCGACGTGACCGTGACGGATGTCGAGGCGCGGCTGTTTCCGCGCGTGGCGCTCGACAATGTCGGCCTTGCGCCGATGCAGGGCACCTCGCTTTTCGGCCCGCTCGACCGCCGGCGCTTCGACGACATCCGCCCCGCCGTCTACGAGACGTCCGGCCTGTCGATGCGCACCGGCGCGGACGAATGGCTGTGGCGGCCGGTCTCGAACCGGGAAAGTTTGCAGATCTCGGCCTTCGTCGACCGCGACCCGAAGGGATTTGGCCTGGTCCAGCGCGAACGCGATTTCGAGCGCTTCTTCGACGACGACCAGCATTGGGAGCTGCGTCCCTCGCTGTGGATCGAGCCGATCGGCGAATGGGGCGAGGGAACGGTCCAGCTCGCCGAAATCCCCGCCGAAGCGGAAGCCAACGACAACATCATCGCCTACTGGCGCCCCAAGGCGACGCTGGCGGCCGGCGGCGAATACAGTTTCGCCTACCGGCAGTTGTGGTGCTGGGACCCGCCCGACCCGCCGCAACTGGCGATCGCCACCCAGTCCCGCTCGGGGCGGGCTGGCGGGCGACGCCGGCGCTTCATCGTCGAATTCACCGGCGCGGTCTTCGCCGAACCGATGTCGGAACTGCGCGCCGACCTGACCGTCGCGCCCGGGCAGCTCACTTCCCTGCGCAGCTTTCTCGTGCGTGACAGGAAGCGGATGCGCGTCGTGTTCGACATTGACCCCGGCAGCGAGGAGTCGAGCGAAATACGTCTCGTCATCATGGGCGACGGCAAACCGGTCTCCGAGACGTGGCTCTATCGGTGGACGCCGTGACGGCCACGGTCTCGCCGGACGCGGCCGGCCGCCGGCTCGACGTCGAGGTCGAGCCCGCGATGCCGCCCGAGGCGACGCTCGCCATGCCGACGCAATCGCTGACCCGCTTCGGGCGCGAGGAAATCCGCGCACGCGCGCGCCCGCAGCGCAAGCCGTGGCTGGCGCGCTTCCTCGTCTTCGGCGGCGGGCTGGCGCTGACCGCCTACGGCTCGTGGGAAATGTATCGGGTCGTCGAGGTCGGCGGCGTCACCGCGCTCGAATGGGCGCTGCTGATCCTGTTCGTCGTCAATTTCTCGTGGATCGCGCTGGCGTTTTCGTCCGGCGTCGTCGGCTTCTTCGCGCTGATGTTCCGTCGCCGGCGGCAGAAGCCCCTGCCCGCGACGCTCGCCGCGCGCACCGCCGTGGTGATGCCGATCTACAACGAGGCGCCGAGCCGCGTCTTCGCCGCAGTGGAGGCGATCCGCGCCGATGTCGAGGCGACGGGCGTCGGCGGCTCGTTCGACTTCTTCCTGCTGTCGGACACGACCAATCCGGACATCTGGATCGCCGAGGAGCGCGCCTTCTTCCGGATGCGCGAGCGCCTCGGGCCGAACCACCGCGTCTACTACCGGCACCGGCCGAAGAACACGAGCCGCAAGGCCGGCAACATCGCCGACTTCGTGACGCGCTGGGGCGGCGCCTACGATCATATGGTCGTGCTCGACGCCGACAGCCTGATGACCGGCCACGCCATCGTCACGCTCGCCGCGACGATGGAGAGCGATCCGGACGCCGGCGTCATCCAGACGCTGCCGCTGATCATCAACCGGAACACGCTGTTCGCCCGCGTCCAGCAGTTCGCGGCCCGCCTCTACGGGCCGGTGATCGCGGCCGGCCTCTCGGCATGGATGGGGCGCGACGGCAATTACTGGGGCCACAACGCGATCATCCGCACGAAAGCCTTCGCCGACCATTGCGGCCTGCCGGACCTGAAGGGGCGCCCGCCCTTCGGCGGGCACATCCTCAGCCACGATTTCGTCGAGGCGGCGCTGATCCTGCGCGCGGGATGGGACGTCTACATGCTGCCCACGCTCGGCGGCAGCTACGAGGAGAGCCCGCCCTCGCTGATCGATCTGGCCGCGCGCGACCGGCGCTGGTGCCAGGGCAACCTGCAACATCTGCGCGTGCTGCCGACCAAGCGCATGCGCTGGGCCTCCCGCCAGCACTTCGCGACCGGCATTTTCAGCTATCTCGCCTCGCCGCTGTGGATGACGCAGCTCATCGTCGGCATCGTGATCGTGCTGCAGTCGCGCTACATCCGGCCGGAGTATTTTTCCGACGAGTTCTCGCTCTATCCGGCCTGGCCGCGCTTTGACGCGGAGCGCTCGCTGAAGCTGTTCGCCTTCACCATGGCGATCCTGCTCGCGCCGAAATTGCTCGGCCTGCTGCTCGGGCTGATCGAGGAGCGCACGCGGCGGCGCTCGGGCGGCGCGCTGCTGCTGATTGCCTCCTCGCTGTTCGAGATCGTCATGTCGGCCCTGCTCGCGCCGATCATGATGCTGATCCAGTCCGGCTCGGTGATGGAGATCCTGTTCGGGCGCGACACCGGCTGGAATCCGCAGCGCCGCGACGACGGCTCGGTGCCCTTCCGCTACATCGTCAAGCGCCACCGCTCGCATGTCCTGCTCGGGCTCGTGACGCTGTTCGCCGGCCTGCTGATCGCGCCCTCGCTCGTGGCGTGGATGTCGCCGACGATCGCCGGCCTCATTCTGGCGATCGTGCTGTCGTGGGGCACGGCTCAGCTCGGCGTCGGGCTGGCGCTGAAGCGCATCGGCCTGCTGCGCACGCCCGAGGAGGTCGCTCCGCCGCCCATCGCGGTGGCCGCCAATCGGCTGACCGCCGAACTAGCGGCGCTGAACGAGGACGAGATCGACGGGCTGGCCGCGATCCACGGCGATCCGCAATTCCGCCGCGCGCACGAGGCGATCCTGCCTGCGGCGGCGCACCGCCATCGCGGCGACATCACGGTCGAGCGGGCGATGGCCGAGGCCAAGCTCGCCGACGCCCGTTCGGTCGAGGAGGCGGCGCGCTGGCTGCAGCCGAAGGAGCGGATGGTGGTGCTCCACGACCGGGCTCTGATCGACGTGCTGACGCGCCTCGAACACCGTCCGCCGGCCTAGGCGCCTTGCGCCCGCCACGCTGCGGGCACACATTCGGATCGGGCGTTCGTCACGCACTTTGGGAGGATGACATGCGGGCATTTCTGGCGGCGGTGGCGGCTGTGCTGGCGCTCGGGACGGTCGCCTGGGCGACGCTCAATCCGCGTGCGGAGACGGTGAGCGAGGCCTATGTCACGAGCGGGGTCCGCCTCGGCGCGGATGGCGGCTCGAACCTCATCGGCAAATCTCACTGATCCGGCGTGGCGCTCCGGCCGCGGGATCGAGGCTGAAACGAAAACGCCCGGCGGTTGGCCGGGCGTCTTTCGTTTGCGGCGCGGCGCCTTACTCCGCAGGGGCGGCGAGGCGTCCGTCGGCCGGCTGCGGGGTCTGCTTGCGCAACTCCTCCTCGGCCCAGACCGAGTGGTGCTCCTTGGCCCAGTTCACATCGACCCGGCCCGAGCCCATCGCGTCGAAAGCGCCTTCCATGCCGAGCGTGCCGATATAGATGTGCGCCAAAATCGCCGCGAAGAACACGACGCCGACGACGCCGTGAATCAGAGTCGCCCACTGCATGCCCTGAATGCCCGCCCACTGGAACGGGAACAGCAGCATCAGTCCGGTCGCCGAGATCGCCGCGCCGAGGAAGATGATCGACCAGAACATCCACTTCTCGCCGAAATTGAAGCGCGACGACGGCGGATGCTGGTGCGAGAACAGGCCGCCGAAGGAGCGGATCCATTCCATGTCGATCATCTGGAAGATGTTGTCCTTCACCCACATGACGAACATCGCGACGATGCCGGCCATGAAGGCGAAGGCCACGTAGTTGTGGACCATCTTGGCGAATTCCGCCCACGCGGCGAAAGCGTGTTCGCCCATCAGCGGCAGCAGCAGCGAGCGACCGAAGGCGGTGTTGAGGCCGGTGGCGGCGAGTGTCAGGAACGACACCGCCGTCGTCCAGTGGACGACGCGGTCGAACCCGCCGAAGCGCTTGATCGTCATGCCGGACTTGCCGGAGTCGATCATGATGCGGCCGCGATACAGGTAGAAGGCGGCGATCAGCGCAAGCATGCCGAAGATCGCGACGATGGCGACCCACGGCATCGCCCTGGTCTGCAACGCGCGGAACTCGCGCCCCTCGGGCTGGATGACGACGCCGGCCTTGCGGTCGGGGATCGAGACGCGGCCGGTGACCCGGTCGAGCTCTTTCAGGAGCTGCTCCTCCTTGACGGCGCTGGCGGTCGGATTGACCGGGGCCTGCGCTGACGCCGGCGTCAGCGCGAGCGCCGCGCCGAAGGCGAGCGCGGCGAAGGCGGCGCGGATGCGGTTGGCGGTTTTCATCGTCGATCCTCCCGACCGATCTCGTTCAGCAAGGCGGCTCACAGCGCCACCGTTTCGCGATAGGCCGTCTGCCAGCCCCAGGCGCCGGAGCCGTAGCCGCGCTTGAGCACGCGCTCCTTGTAGATCTGCGCGATGATCTCGCCGTCGCCGGCCAGCAGCGCCTTGGTCGAACACATCTCGGCGCAGATCGGCAGCTTGCCCTCGGCGAGGCGATTGGCCCCGTAGCGCTCGTATTCGGCCTTGCCCGGCTTGTCGTCCGGGCCGCCGGCGCAATAGGTGCACTTGTCCATCTTGCCGCGCGAGCCGAAGTTCGTGACCTTCGGATATTGCGGCGCGCCGAAGGGACAGGCGTAGAAGCAATAGCCGCAGCCGATGCACAGCTCCTTGGAGTGGAGGACGATGCCGTCCGCCGTCGTCTGGAAGCAGTTCACCGGACACACCGCCGCGCAGGGCGCGTCGGTGCAATGCATGCAGGCCATCGAGACCGAACGCTCGCCCGGCTTGCCGTCGTTGATGGTGACGACGCGCCGACGGTTGATGCCCCAGGGCACCTCGTGCTCGTTCTTGCAGGCGGTGACGCAGGCGTTGCACTCGATGCAGCGATCCGCGTCGCAGAGGAATTTCACGCGAGCCATGTTGCCCTCCCTCAGGCGGCGCGGATCTGGCAGAGGGTCACTTTGCCCTCATGCATGTTGGTGACGGGGTCGTAGCCGTAGGTCGTGACGGTGTTGACCGACTCGCCGAGCACGATCGGGTCGGCGCCCTTCGGATAGTTTCCGCGCTGGTCGACGCCCTGGAAGTAGCCGGCGAAGTGGAACGGCATGAAGGCGACGCCCTTGCCGACGCGCTCGGTGACGAGCGCCTTGACGCGCGCCTTCGAGCCGTCCTCCGGGCCGAGCACCCACACCCAGCCGCCGTCCTGCACGCCGCGGGCAGCCGCATCCGCCGGATTGATTTCGACGAACATGTCCTGCTGCAACTCGGCGAGCCAGCGGTTGGAGCGCGTCTCCTCGCCGCCGCCCTCGTATTCGACGAGGCGGCCCGAGGTCAGCACGATGGGGAAGTCCTTGGCGAGGCCGCGGTCGACGGCCGACTTCTGGTGCGTCAGGCCGGCGTTGAGCATGCGGAACTGCCGCGCGTCCGGCAGCGTCGGATACTTCGCCACGAGGTCGGGCCGGATCGTGTAGATCGGCTCGCGATGCACCGGCACCGGGTCGGGCAGGTTCCAGGCGATGGCGCGCGCCTTGGCGTTGCCGTAGGCCATCACACCGTGCTCGAGGCAGACGCGGATGATGCCGCCGGACAGGTCCACCGCCCAGCCGACGCCGTCGGGCGCGGCGCCGCCGATCTTCTCGATCGTCGCGCGCTCCTTGCCGGTCAGATCCTTGTCCCATCCCAGTTGCTTGAGCACGCCGTAGGTGAACTCCGGATAGCCCGAGGTGATCTCCGACCCCTTGGACCAGGAATTGTAGGCCAGCAGCGACTCCCCTTCCCGGTCGACGCCGAAGCGCGCGCGGAACGTGCCGCCGCCGTCCTTCACGTGCAGGTTGGTGTTGTAGAGCGTGTGCGTGCCGGGATGCTTGATCTCGGGCGTGCCCCAGCACGGCCACGGCAGACCGTAATAGTCGCCCTTCGCCGGGCCGTCGGCGGCGCGCAGCGTCACGATGTCGAACGCGCCCTGATTGGCCATATGCGTCTTCAGGCGCTCCGGCGACTGGCCGGAATAGCCGGTCGAGAAGCCGCCGCGGTTGATCTCGCGCAGCAGCGACTCCGCGCTCCGGCTCGTCGCCGAACTTGCCTTTCGTCATCTCGATGTTCTTGAACATCTTGTCGGCGAAACCGAGCTTCTGCGAGAGCTTGTAGATCGCCCAATAGTCGTTGGCCGACTCGAAGATCGGCTCGACGATCTTGTCGCCCCACTGGAGCGAGCGGTTGGAGGCCGTGCGCGAGCCCGAGCATTCGAGCTGCGTGGCGATCGGCAACAGATAGGTGCCGTTCTTGCGGCCCGACAACGCGGCGAAGGTCGTGGGATGCGGGTCGGCGACGACGAGCAGCTCCAGCGCCTCGATGCCGCGCGCAGAGTCCGGCATGCGCGGAATCGTGTTGCCGCCGTGGCCGAACACGATCATCGCCTTGATCGAGTCGCGCTGATCGACGTCCTCGGACTTGGCGAGCGTCGCGTCGAACCAGCGGGTCGAGGGGATGCCCGAGGCCTCCATGTTCTGCTTGCGCGTGCGCGCGGGACGGCCGGCCTTGGCCGGCACCTCGTCGAAGCGCGACTGCAGCCAGTCGTACTCGACCTCCCAGACGCGCGCCCAGTGCTTCCACGCGCCTTCGACGAGGCCGTAATAAAGCGGCAGGCTCGTCACATCGAGGCCGAGATCGGTCGCGCCCTGCACGTTGGTGTGGCCGCGGAAGATGTTGGCGCCCATGCCGAAGCCGCCGACATTGCCGGTGGCCAGCAGCAGGTTGCAGTAGGCGCGCACATTCGCCGTGCCGACCGTGTGCTGCGTGCCGCCCATGCACCAGATGAAGGTCGACGGGCGCTGCTTCGAGAAGGTCTCGGCGACGCGCTTCATCTGCTCGCCGGGAACGCCCGTGATGTCCTCGACCGTCTTGGGATCGTACTTGGCGACCTCGGCGCGGACCTTGTCCATGCCGTAGACGCGCTGCTCGATGAACTGCTTGTCCTCCCAGCCGTTCTGGAAGATGTGCCACATCATGCCCCAGATCACGGCGATGTCCGTGCCGCCGCGGAAGCGGACATACTCGGTCGCATGCGCCGCCGTGCGGGTGAAGCGCGGATCGAACACGAACACGTTGGCGCGGTTGACTTCCTTGCCGGTCAGGATGTGCTGGAGCGAGACGGGATGCGCCTCCGCTGCGTTCGACCCCATGAAGATGATGGTCTTGGCGTTGCGGATGTCGTTGTAGGAGTTGGTCTGCGCGCCGTAGCCCCAGGTGTTGGCGACGCCGGCGACCGTGGTCGAGTGGCAGATGCGGGCCTGATGATCGACCGAGTTGGTGCCCCAGAAGGCGCCGAACTTGCGGAACAGATAAGCGCCCTCGTTCGAGAATTTCGCCGAGCCGAGCAGATAGACGGAGTCGGCGCCGGACTTCTCGCGGATCGCCAGCATCTTGTCGCCGATCTCGTTGATCGCGACGTCCCACGAAATGCGCGTCCACTGGCCGTCGACGAGCTTCATCGGGTATTTCAGGCGCCGGTCGCCATGCACGAGCTCACGGCTAGCGGCGCCCTTGGCGCAATGCGAGCCGCGGTTGATCGGGCTGTCGTAGGCAGGCTCCTGGCCGACCCACACGCCGTCCTGCACCTCGGCGACGATGGAGCAGCCGACCGAACAGTGCGTGCACATGTTCTTGATGCGCGAGCGCGGCTTGTCGACGCTCACCGGACCGGCTTCCGCCCGACGCACGGCGCCGAGCTGGATCGACCCGACGGCGGCGAGCGAGCCGGCGACGAGGCCGGAGCGCTTCAGAAACGAGCGGCGGTCGACGGTCGAGGCCGCGGCTTCGGCGGCCAGACCCGCCAGGCTGGAGCGGCGCGCTTCGCCGTTCTTGCGCTTGATGAGCACGGGGCGCTCCTCTCAGTACCGGTTGACGCGATAGAAGGTCTGCACGTCGGCGGCGTCCGCCTTGAAGCGCGCCTTCGTCTTGCGGGTGTCGGAGGCCGACTGCGCGGCTGCCTCGCCCGCCGCCAGCGGGACGGATGCGGCGGCCGCGCCGATGGCGCGCAGGGCGCTGCGGCGGTTGACGCGGGGTCCGTCGGCGCGCGGGGCGGATTCGTCTCTCGCCATCGTCATCTCCTCTGTCCCGCCGCGGCGGGGATGCATGGTCAGTGTTCGAGCGCGAAGGCCTGCGTCTCGATCTCGATGAAGAGACCGCCGACGCGCGCCGCCGCGCGGTAGAAATCGGCGCGCTCCGAGGCCGCGACGTCGGCGAAGAACCGCCCCGCCCACGGCTTCAGATGTCGCTCGAAAATCGCCTGCTGATCCTCTGTCTTCGCAGGGAAAGTTCCATCGACCAACCCCGCCATCGCCTCGCACAGGCCGGCGATGTGATCTTCCGGATCGCCGATCGGATCGGCCTTCTCGATTCCCAACGCCGCGAGGTCGGCGCGCAGCCGCGCCAGCGGCCGGTCGTTCAGGAAACCGGCCTGATAATAGGAGCCGTAAGGCAGGAACTCGCCACGCCCGACGCCGATGAAGAGGTCGAAATACTCGCGGTCCACCCGGTCCGGATCGGCAGCCTCCGCCGCCTGCGCCAACGCCAGATGGGCCATGCCGAGCGGGCTGGCGTCCCCTCGCACCCTGGCGACGCGCTCGAGCAGATCGGCTTTGGGCGCGCGGGCGAACAGCGCGGCGATCAGCCGGTATTCGGCCGCGCGCGCCAGATCGATCTCGTCGACGGCTTCCGTCGCCGGCGCGGACGGATACAGGTCGGGACGCAGATCGCCGCGCGGCACGCCGGTCGCGGCTTCGGCGGCAAGCACGCGCTCGGACGGAATGCGCCGCCAGTTCGAGACAGTCGGCTGCGACACGCCAAGGGCGCGCGAAAGGGCCGAGACGCCGCCAATCGCGGCGATGGCCTTCTCAAGCCCATCCTCCCTCATAGGTCTTCCCTATTGAATGCGCGCTGTTGGGGTCGCGCGCTGCACGAGTCACGCCAATATCATAGGGCGGGGCTATGAATTCTCAAGCCCACAAAGCTGTTACGCAGCGTCGGTCGGCAGCGCGCCGCCGTGGCGACGGGCGATCCGCGCCGGTTCGGTCGGTTCGGCGCCCCGATCCGCCTCTGGCTCCGGCGGCAAAGGGTCGGCGACGGCGGGCGGCGCGGCGGCGGTCCCGGCCTCCCGGAAGGTCGTCGCCGCCGGCGTGTCCTGCGCCGGCGGATCGAGCCCGGCGAGGCGGCGGGCGACGGCCTCGACGGCCTCGCGCGTCGCCGGCCCGAAGCCGGGGATCGCGTCCGGGGCGTTGTAGTCCTCGGCATAGTCGATGGCGTCGGCGATTCGGTCGCGAATGGCGGGGTCGATGCGCCACAGGCGGTCGAGCGCCGCCGTCCGCAGCTCGGCCGGTACGCCGGCGGCCATGAAGGCGCTCACATCGGCGCCGGGGACGACGGAGTCGAGCGGCGGCAGGCGGGCGACGATCTCCTCGACCGGAATCGGCTCCGGCTCCGGCGCGGCGTCCGCTTCCGTCGGCGCCGTGTCGGACGCGGCCTTGCGACGGGCCCAGCGGTCGAGGAACCGCCCGTCGTCATCGGCTTCGCCGCGCTCATCCCGGGCCATCGCGACCGTCCCCGCGCCCGCCGCGCCGGCCCTTGCCGTCGCGCTTGCGCTTCACGAACACCTGCTCGACATGGTGGGTCTCGACGAAACGCGCCAGATCGGCGGCGATGTCGGCAGGCATGTCGACCGCCTCAAGCGACAGCCCCGATCCGTCCGACAGCGCCTCGCCCTCGTACGGATTGGCGGTGACGACGCCGATCTCGTAACCGCCGACGCCCGAGCCGTCGGCGCGCGGATTGAGCGACACCCACAGTTTCGGCGGATCGGCGACGAGGTTGTCGCGGTAGTGGCCCGTCTCGCCGGTCCAGAACACAAGTTCGGCCGGCCCGAGATAGACCAGTTCGCCGCCGCGCGCGGCGCCAAGCGAGGCGCCCGGCGCGACCGGCGGCGCGTCCGACAGCACGGCGTGCGGCGCCAGACTTCCGCTCACCCACGGATTGTCGAGCTTGCGGCGCAGCGCCACCACCCCGACCATGCGCGATCGACTGCTCATTGCGGGACCGACCCTTTCGCCCAGGGAAGCCCGAAGATCGCGTTCTGCGGCTTCAGGCGGAAGGTGTTGGCGGCCGACATGCCGAGGATCATCGGAAACGGCCGCCCCGCCCGCGCCGCGTCGAGCCGCGGATCGGGCGCGAGCGTCGCCGACAACAGGCAGACGATGCGCCCGGACTCGGCCTGCGTCAGCGCCTCGCCGCGCCAGAGTCTGTCGCCCAGCTTGGCGCCCTCGGCGTCGAGGCCGACGAACCACCGCCAGTCCGGCGCGTCGAACCGCGCCACCGGCTCGATGCGGGCCTGCAACCCCGTGAGATGGGCGATCCAGCGCGTCAGCGCGGCGGCGAGGCCGGCGCGGGCGCGCGGCTCTGCCCCGAGCGGCAGCGCCATCGAGAAGGCGTCCGACCGGCTCCAGTAGGTCCAGGCGTTGTCCGCAGTCATCACGTCGAGCGAAGGGGCGGCGCCGGCCAGCATCGCCTGCAAGGGCGAGACGGGGCGGCCCATCGTCGCCACCGTCTCGACATCGGCGAGCGTCAGCGCGCCCTCGACCAGACTCGCCTGCTGCGGCCGGAAGAACAGCTCCCCCGCGCGCAGGACGAAGGGGTCGTCCGCCCCGTCGAGCGCGTTGCGCAGGATGAGGTGGGTCAGATGGTCGACGAAGATCGGCGGCAGATCGACCGGCCCGCGCATCAGCTTCAGATAGGCGGCCTCGATGGTCGGGGCGCCGAACAGCAGGTCGCGGAAGCGCAGCAGGAAGCCCCAGTTCTCGCGCGCGTCCTCGTCCGCCAGAGTGGCGAGTTCGTCCGGCGTCACGGCGGCGCGGGGCGCCTGCATCAGCCGGGCATGCAGCGCCCGCTCGGCGGCGCAGGCCTCGGGCGGCGGCGCGAGTTCGGGCCGGGCGAGATAGGCCTGAAGCAACTCGTCGGTGGCCGCGAGCCCGCCGCCCTCGGCGCGGCGCGCGAGTTGATGGCCGCTCGACACCCAGAATTCGCGCATCGTCCCGGCCGCGAGCGTCATGGCGCCTTGCCTCCGGCGAGCGCGGCGAGATCGACCTCATCGGCCGGACCGTCGACGCTTTCGACGATCTGGAAGACGCGCGCCGCCGGATGCGATGTGTCGGTCACGTCCGTCCGCCGCGCCAAGGTGCGGAACTGCTCGCGCGCCTCGCCGTCGACGAGGCTGCGTTTGACCGCCACCAGCGTCCCCTCCGGCTGATCGGCGAGCGTTTCGGCGAAGGCGATTTCCTCCTCCGCCGCCGCCCGCGCGATCTCGAGCGAGGGCGCGCCGAGCCGCTCCGTCAGGCCGTGCGCCAGCGCCTCGACCGCCTCCGCCCGCTCCGCCGCGCTCGCGGCGACAACGACGGCCAGCGTCGACCAGCCGAAATCCGCGATCCCGAGAAAGCCGCTTCGGAAGGCGACGCGCGCCTTCGTCGGCAGGGCGTCGATCCCGGCGGGATCGAACATGAAGGCGCCGGAGACCGCCCACTGGCCGGGCTCGGCCGCGCGGTCGAAGACGAAGGCGTCCGAGGCGTCGAGGCGCAGCGTGCGCAGAAGCCTCATCGCGGCATCTCCGCGAACCAGCCCGGCGCGGCGGCCAGCGCGGAGGCGAGGGCGAGGCGCTCGCCGGCGGGGCCGAGCAGCAGGTCGCCATTGGCGGCGAGGCGGCGCGCCTGCCCGGCCTTCTGCGTCGCGATCCGGGACAGGAAGGGCTCGGCGGCGGCGGCGAACCCGTCATGGGTCAGGCGGTCCTGCGCGCGCAGCAGGGCGGCGGCGAAGTCGGCGACCAGCGCGTCGGCGTCCACCGCCTCCAGCCCTGCCTCGACCAGCGAGGTCGCCGTCGGCACGCCGTCGGGATCGCCGACCTGCTCGCCATTGATCTCGGCGCCGAACACCAGCCAGGCCGGCGAGTCGCTCTCGCGCGTCCCGGCTGGGCCGGCGAGGCGGCCGCCGCCGACCACGAAGCCGTCGAGTAAAATCGAATCGGGCCAACGGATTGCGAGCGGACGATCAGGCGGCGCATGAAGCGCGAGCGCCGCCGCCAGCGCGCCCATGCAGAGGATGAAGGCGCGGCGCGCCTCGGCCAGCGGCTCGGCGGGCTCCAGCACCACAGCGAACTCCACCGTGTCGAACCGGCGCGTCATCACCAGCGTCGCGGCGCCTTTCTCGGCGGCGACGGCGCAGGCGTGCGCGAAGGCGTCGCCGCGCTCGCGCAGCGTCACCAGCTCGAACGGCGGCGGCGGCGAAATCCGCCCCGCCGTCCCGAGGGCCGTCCCGCCCTTCATGTCGACCCGCCTCCCGATCATGCTTATATGCCCGCCCTAGATAGACCGGCGGGGCGCTCAGGGCGAGGCCGCGCGAAAGAGGAAGCGCATGTCGCAGACAAGGATCGTCGTCGCCTGCTCCTGCGAGGGCACGATGCCGCTCGACCGCGAGACCATCGCCCGCGGCTGCGGCGAGGCGGCGTTGCGCACGGCCGACCATCTGTGCCGGCGCCAGATCGACCTGTTCAAGGCCCTGCTGCCCGAGACCGACGATCTCACGATCGGCTGCACGCAGGAGGCGCCGCTGTTCGCCGAGACGGCGGAGACGGAGGGATACAAGGGGCGCCTCTCCTTCGGCAACATCCGCGAGGCGGCGGGCTGGTCGGATCAAGCCGCCGACGCCGCGCCGAAAATGGCGGCGCTGCTCGCCGCCGCCGCCGAGCCGCTCAACGCCCCGCGCTTCCACACGCATGAGAGCGAGGGCGTCCTCCTCGTCTACGGGTTCGACGACAATGCGGTCGAGGTCGGCCGCAAGCTCGCCGACTCGCTCGACGTGACCGTCGTCGTCACCGGCCAGGCGCCGATCGCGCCGCCGCGCGTCACCGAATTTCCGGTCGTGCGCGGGCGCGTGCGGACGGCGACCGGCGCGCTCGGCGGATTCGAGCTGACGCTCGACGCCTTCGCCCGCCCCGCCCCGTCCTCGCGCACGGCGCTCGTCTGGGGCGACTCGCGCGACGGTCTGGTCTCGCGTTGCGACATCTTCGTCGATCTGACCGGCGGACCGTCCTTCTTCCCCGGCCGCGATCTGCGCGAGGGCTATATCCGCGCCGACGCCTCGGCGCCGCTGATGGTGGAGCGCGCGGTGCGCCGCGCCGCCGCGCTGATCGGCACGTTCGACAAGCCGCGCGCGGTCGATTTCCGGGCAGACCTGTGCGCCCATTCCCGCTCCGGCAAGGTCGGCTGCCGGCGCTGTCTCGATCTGTGCCCGACAGGGGCCATCGCGCCGGCGGGCGATCATGTCGCCATCGATCCGGCGATCTGCGCCGGCTGCGGCCAGTGCGCCGCGGCCTGCCCCACGGGCGCGGCCGGCTACGAGCTGCCGAGCGCGGAGGCGCTGATGCGCCGGCTGCGTCGGGCGATCCTGAGCTACGCGCTGGCCGGCGGCGCCGACGCGCTGATCCTCTTTCACGACGGCGACCACGGCGCGGCGCTGATCGACACGCTCGGCCGGTTCGGGCGCGGCCTGCCCGCCTACGCCATCCCCGTCGAGGTCAACGAGACGACGCAGATAGGCCCCGAGACGGCGCTCGCCGCCTTCGCCTGGGGCGCGACCGGCGTCGCCTTCCTGACGCGGGCGCGGCCGAAGCACGATCCGGCCGGGCTGAACAAGGTCGTCGAGCTGACCGGCGCGCTGGCCGGCGGCCTCGGCTACGGGCGCGACGTCGTGCGCGTGATCGCGACGGACGATCCGGAGGGCTTGCGCGCGGCGCTCGACGAGTTTCCGCCCGGCGCCGCGGCGGCGCGCCCGGCCTCGTTCATGCCGGCGGGACGCAAGCGCGATCTGCTCGACGTGACGCTACGCGAGCTTCACGCCGCCGCCCCGGCGCCGGTCGACCGGATCGAGCTGCCGGAGGGCGCGCCGCTCGGCGGGCTGTCGATCGACGCGGCAGGCTGCACGCTGTGCCTGTCCTGCGTGCCGGCCTGCCCCGTCGGCGCGCTGGGCGACCGGGCGGACCGGCCGACCCTCACCTTCGACGAGGGGCTGTGCGTCCAGTGCGGCCTGTGCGCGGCGACCTGCCCCGAAAAGGTGATCGCGCTCAGCCCGCGCGCCGATTTCGCCGCGCGCTCGGCCGGGCGCGTCGTCGTCAAGGAGGAGGAGCCCTACCCCTGCATCGTGTGCGGCAAGCCGTTCGGCGCGCGCAGCTCGGTCGAGCGGGTGGCGGCCAAACTCGCCGGGCACTGGATGTATGCCGGCGACAACGCCAAGCGCCTCGATCTCGTGCGCATGTGCGAGGATTGCCGCGTGACGGCCGTCGTCGAGGACGGGATGGACCCGCACGCCGCCACGCCCCGCCCGCGCCCGCGCACGACCGAGGACTATCTGCGCGAGCGCGAACAGGGAACGGACGGTCTGGACTGAGGAGGCGCGGGGGCGGCCCGGAGGCGACAGCGCACGTCATTCCCGGCCGGGCGGCGCGAAGGGAGGGGAATCCAATGGGATGTCTCGACCCTACCCCATGGATTGCTTCGCTTCGCTCGCAATGACGGGTCGTAGCCTCCGTTTGCCGGATTTGACGACGTGTCTACCTCGTCGCCTTCTCCAGAAAACCCACCAGCGCCGCGCGGTCGGCGGGGTCGAGGATGCGCTGTTCCGGCATTTTCGTCCCCGGCGTCATGATCGAGGGGCCGACCTCGAACAGGCGGGAGACGGTTTCCGACGTCCAGACGATGTCGAGGCGCTTCAGCGCGTCGGAATAGGCGTAATCCGGCGCGGTCGCGATGCGGCGGCCGAAGACGCCGTGCAGGCTCGGCCCGGCGCGCGGCCCCTCGCCTGCGCCCAGCGCGTGACAGGCGCGGCAGGCGGCGAAGACGCGCGCGCCGGGATGGTCGCGCAGGTCGGGCGGCAGGTCGTCGGTCTCCGGAAACGCGGCCGGCGCCTTCTCGCTTCGCGTGCGTAGATCGTAGCGGCGCACGAAGCCGTCCGCCCCGCCCGCCAGCAATTAGTCGCCGGCGAAGGCGAGCGCCCACACCGGGCCGAGGCGCTTCGTCGGCAAGGCGACCAGCGACCGTCCGTCCTCAGAGAGGAGCGATATCGAGCCGTCGAGCGCCGCGACGGCGACCGCACCGCCCGCCGACACGGCGAGCGCCGTCACAGGCGCGGCCTGCCTCGCCAGCGGTTGGAGAGCGACCGGGGCCAGCGTCAGCCGCTCGATCGCCCCGTCGGCGCGGGCGACGACCATGGCGCCGTCCGGCCGCCGCGCCAGCGCCGCCACGGGCGCAAGGCCGGGCAGGACGGTCGTCGGGCCGCCGGACAGGGGCTGGATGCGCACTTCGCCGTCGTAGAGCCCGATGATCAGGGCGGCGCTGTCGGCCGAAAACGCCACGGCGTTGGGATTGGCGCGCAGTCCGTCGAAGCGGCGGATGTCGCCGCCCGCCAGATCGGCCACCACGACCGCCCCGTCCCATGCGGCGACGGCAAGCCGGCCGCCGTCCGGCGACAGGGCGAGGGCCGAAATCGGGCCGGACCGAGGGGGAAGCTCGCGCGCCGGCGCGTCGCCGTCGCCTCGCCACAGCGCGACGCGCCCATCGGCGCCGCCGGTCGCGACGCCGCCCTCCGGCAGCGCGGCGACGGCGGCCACCGCGTCCTCGTGACGACGCAGCACGCGCGCGGCGCGGCCGTCGCGGAGCGACCAGACGATGGCGCGGGAATCAAAGCCGCCGCTGATCGCGGACGCGCCGTCAGGGCTCGCGGCGAGCGCCCGCACGGGGCCGCCATGGCCGCGCAACTGGGCGCGCGCCGGGCTGGAGACGCAAGGCGCGGCGACATGCAGGGCGACGGCGAGCAAGACGGCGGCGGCGATCCGCATCCCCGGAGCCTGCGTCGGGACGCGCGCGGGCGCAAGCGCGTCGGCGACATCAGGCCGAGGCGAACGCTCCCCGGCGAATTGCGGCGGCCGGTTCCGCGTCGACCAGCGACAAATCGGCGAGTTCGATCCGGACCATACGTCGGCGCTCGCCCGCGCCAAACGGGCGCGCGCCGAAGCGCGCCGCGATGCGCAGCATCGCCGGATCATCGTCCGCCCAGACCAGCGCTAGCGACCGCGCGCCAAGCGAGCGCGCCGCATAGACGAGCCGCGCCGCGAGCGCGGTGCCGAGCCCCTGCCCGCGCCAGCCCTGCTCGACCGCGAGCGAGCCGAGCGCCTCGCCCGCGCGCACGCCGTGGATCAGCCGCCCCGCGCCGCGGATGGCGCCGTCCGCCTCGATCCCGAACAGATGCGCCTTCCAGCCGCTCCCGACCGCGCCGAGCGGGCCGTGCAGCAGCGCGCGCCGCTCGGCGTCGCCAAGGCGGGCGAGATGTTCGGCGAAATCGGGCGGCAACGGACCCGCGACGTCGACGAGGCGGGCGACGATGGGGCCGTCGAACGGCCTTGCGCTGAAACGGTCGGTCATCATGGCCCCTCCGGTTTCGATCCGGACCGCGCGGGAGGCGCGGCTGCGGTCGCATCGTCCGGTTCTCGCGACTGTCGACGACATCGCGATCGGCGACCGTGATGTTCCTCACATCGCGTCATCCCACCGTCATCGCTTCGTTTGACGCTGCGTTGACGGGCCTGTCGGCAGATGGCGAGGCTGGCGCCGCGCCGGCGCGACCGGGATCGACACCATGCACGGCGGATTTCGCAGCGATCGCGCGTCAGGCCGGTTTCGTGCGCCGACGGCGACGCGCCGGCAGCGCGCCGCCGCGCGGATCCATGCCGACGCCGCGCGCGCGCGGCCGCAGAACATCATCGCGCCGACGGCGGCGTCCGCCCTCTTCCGCGCGGCGCGGGCCGACGGCGCGGCGCTGCTCAACGAAGAGGGATCGTCGGATTACGACGCGCTGCGCCGGCTGATGGCGCGCCTCGCGGTGCGGGTCGCGGCGAGCCGCTCGCCCCCCGCGCCCGACAGCGCGATCCCCTCCGGCTACACCTATCTCCTGCAGTTCATCGCGCACGATCTGATGGACAGCGTCGTCGCCTTCGACGTCGAGAGCGGCGAGCTCGCGCTCGTCGGCGGCTCGGCGCGCGCCGCGCAGTTGCGGCTCGACACGCTCTACGGCTCCGGCCCGGAAGAGTGCCCGCACGCCTATGCGATCGACGCCATCGACCTGCACAACGCCGGCGTGAAGCCGCGCTATCTTCTGCGCACCGGCCCCCGGCGCACAGCTCCCGCGAGCGGTGCGCCGACGCGCGGATGCTGCCCGATGCGCGACATCGCGCGCGCGCGCGCCGACGACACCTTCAGCCACGATCCCGGCCTGCCTCCCGGATCGGCCGCGCTGACCGAGACGCTGCTGGCGGACCCTCGCAACGACGCGCATGCGCTGCTCTCGCAGCTCACCGTCCTGTTCCAGACGTTTCACAACCATCTCGCGACGATCCTGCGCGGCGGCGCGGCGACGCTCGACCGCGAGGCGACGTATCGGCTGTTCCATTGCGCCCGGATGATCGCCGTCGACGTCTATCGCGAGATCGTCGTGCGCGACGTCGCCCCGCGCGTCGTCGATCCGCGCATCCTGAAGCGTTACGAGGCGCGCAAGCCGCTGGTGTATGACGGGCCGGCGCCGCCGCTCGAATTCTCGCAAGGCGTGTTCCGCTTCGGCCACGCCATGTCGCGCAACCGCTATCGCGTGAACAGCGAGGAGGCGCTGTCGCTCGGCGACGCGCTCGATCTGTCGTCGGCCGGCAAGCCGGGCGATCTGCCCGTGGACGACGCCTGGCTCGTCGACTGGTCCCGCTTCTTCGACGACGGATCGGCGCCGCAGCGCGTGAATTTCGCGCGGCCCATCGGCCTCTCTTATGCGCGCCAGCTCAACGACGAGGCGACGTTCCCGCCCTTCATCGAGGGGGTCGACGCGCCGGGGCTGTTCCAGCGCGATCTGCTGGCGAGCGCCTATGGTGGGCTGCTGTCGGCCGAAACGCTGACGGGTTTCGTGCGCAGCGCGTTCGGCGAGTCGACGACCCCGGCCTGGCCTGTCTGGCGCGCGGCCATCAAGTCGTGGCTGGAAAGCGACAACCTGACCGCCGCGGGCGTCCCCATCCTGTCGGAAGACGACATCGCCCGCCTGTCGAACGATCCGCCTTTGATCTTCTTCGTCCTGTTCGAAGCCGGCGTCGGCGCGGACGCGGACGCGGCGCGGGGGCCGACGCTGGGGCCGGTCGGCTCCTTCGTCGTCGCGGAGGCGCTGTTCGCGGCGCTGGATCGTCGCGCCGTCGGCTTCGAGGGCGTCGGCGACCTGCCAGACCGGATGCGCGCCTGCGTCGCCACGCTGCTCGGCGCGTCGCCGCATGGGCCGGCAGCGCGCGCCGCCATCGAACCGCTGGCGGCGGCCGCGCCGCGCACGATGCCGCAATTGATCGCTCATCTCGAGGCGCGCGGCGCCTTCGCTTGACGGAGAACCACCGACGGAAAAAGGGAGGGCGACATGCTTGAGCGCATCGTGATCGACAAGGCCGTCGAGGACATCTGGGGCTATCTCGTGAAAACCTGGGCGACAGGCGACGCCTACGTGCCCGATCCCGCCGACGCGGCGGCCAAGGTCCCGGCCGAGAAGCTGCCGATCCCGCGCGACCTCGACGAAATGAAGGCCCAACTCCAGCTCTGCGGCCTGGCCGACGGCGTCACCATTCCCGAGCACATCAAGGGGCTCGCGGTGCTGCAATACTCGCCGGACACGCTGGCTCTGCGCCTGCCGCCGCGCGCGATGGTCAAGGAGGGCGAGGAGCGCCTCGCCGCGCCCGGCGCCTATCCGGTGCGCGAATTCATCCGGGCGATGTTCGTCGATCCGACGCTGAAGGAGCTGAGCCCCGCCGAGCGCCTGCGCATGCACGCCTGCCGCATCGGCGACTACTCGGTGACGTCCTGCATCTGATCCTCAGCGCCCGGAGCTGACGCAATCGGCGAAGGTGGCGCGCCCATAGGGCGCGCCCGCCAACGCCAGACCGTCGCGCACCATGATCCAGTCCGCCTCGCGCTGGATCGGGAAGGCGTGCAGAAACCAGTCCGCCGCCGCCAGCGGCGAATAGGGCGTCTCGCTGCGCCAGTTGCGCTGCGCGACGTCGAGAAAATCGCGCGTCATCGCGCGGGCGCGGTCGGTGTCGCCGGCGCGCGCCAGCGCGATCGCCGCCCAACCGCGGAAATGACAGGTGGTCTGCGCGCGCAGCCCCGCCGCGGCGGCGGCCGCGTAGTCGCCGCTGAACAACGCGACCTGACAGACGTAACCCCAATGCGTCGGGCCCGGATCGACGGCGATCTCCAGCGCTTTCCTCGCGCGCGCGTCGCCCACCTCGCTCCGTCCCATGAAGGCGGCCGAGAGCGCCGCCGACATCATCGTCCACGGATCGTTCTCGTTCAGCCCGAGCGCGGCCTCGTGGTGGATCGCGCCCTGCTCGAACTGGCCGGCGAGAATAAGCGCCCAGCCGAGGCAAAGCTGGCTGCGGGAGTCGACCGGATCGAGCCGGGCCGCCTCGCGCGCCAGCGAAATCGCGGACCGCGCCACGTCGGGCGTGCGGTAAAGCCCCGGAATGCCCATATGCGCCGAGTTCTTGATCTGCGCCAGAGTCGAGAAGGCGGGCGCAAAGCTCGGCGCGCGGCGGATGATCTCCTCCATCAGGCGGGAGGAGTCCTGCACGTCGTCGTGGTTGAATCGGGCGATCATCGACTGGCCGCGCAGCCACAGATCGTAGGCGATGAGATCGCCAGTCGGCGTCAGCGTCGCCATTTCGGCGCGCCCGACAGAGATGAACACGTTCATCGCCGCCGCCAGCCGCCGCACGATCGCTTGCTGGGCGTCGAACCAGCTCTCCAGCGAGAGCTGGAAGCGCTCGCTCCAGATGTAGTCGTTGGTGCGCGCGTTGCGCAGCATCAGCAGCAGACGGACGCCCTCCGACCCCTCGAAGGCGCTGGCGTCGACGATGAACTCGCCGACGCCGCCGTCGCGCACATTCGCGCCGGCGGGCGTCTCCGCGTTGTCGCGGATCACCAGCTCCCTGAACCGGACGAGACAGGCGATCAGTTCGCGCCGGAAGCCCTGCACGAGATAGCGATGCTCCTCGCGCACCGGCGCGACGTCGAACCCGCCGATCGACAGGACGAGCCGGGTCGGTTGCGGCGCGCCAGAGGCGGCCGGTGGGGCGCGCGCGGCCTCCGGGGCCGGCGCCGCGACGGGCTGGTCCATGCGCAGCGCGGCGATCAGTTCCTGCGTCTCGCGCGAGGGCTCGACGTCGTATTCCCGCTCAAGCACGTCCCAGAGCGCCTTGTAGACGCCGAGCGCGCCGGCGACGTCGCCGGCTGCGGCGCGCGCGCGAATCAGGTGGCGGGCGGCGACCTCGTGCGTCGCGTCCAACCGGAGCAGCGCCTTGGCGATCTTCTCGCCGGCTGCCGCCGGTGCGGATTTCAGCGCATCCTCAAGGTGGGCGGCGATGCGCTCGGCGCTCGACATGCGTCGCGCCAGAAGCCAGGTGTGAAATCCCCCGTCAACCGACTCGAACTCGCGCAGCAACCCCTCGGTGATCTGGTCGCTTTCGAGAAGAATCGGCGAAACTTCTCCGCGTCGGGCGGCGGCGATCACGTCGAGCAGATCGACGGCGACAGGGCCATCGAGCGCCAGCGACGATTTGTCGGCCGAAAATCCATGATAGCCGACGGCCGCAAGCGCCTCGCGGATCTCGTAAGCCGATTGCCGCAGCGAGGCGCGCGCCTTGGCCTCCTCGACCTCGCTCCAGAACAGGCCGACGAGTCGCTCGCGCGTTTCGCGCCGCCCCTCCGCCAGGGCGAGGTAGCCGACCACCGCGCGCGACTTGCGCGACGACAACAGGGCGGCGCGGCCTTCGACGGACATGGCGAAGGGTCCGAGCGCGCGCACGGTCAGAACGGCGCCGTTCAGCGTATCGCGATCTGTCCCGGTCATCACCTTATTCATACCTAAATGGAGTTCCTCGCCGCAAAACGAGAGCAAAGCACGCTGTGTGCATGTCGAAAACGCATGAGCAATCTAGAACAGCGGAGGACTGGAGGTCCATCCTTGCCGGCGCGCCCCGCGAGAGCTGTGTCCGAATCCAGAATTGGCGTCGAATTTCTGTGAAACTCGTGCGACTTGCAGGAGCTTCAGCACAGGCGCGCCGACGGATGGCCGGGTCAGATCGACCTCCAGCGCGCGGATCGGCGGAGCCGGCCGAGCCGGCGTCCGCGCGTTCGCATCGCGTTCGATTCGCGCATCCCCCGACCACGCGTCCCGGGCCAGATGCCCGGCGTCGCCGGCGGCCGGCGGGCGGGCGGCCTTGCGCCTCACGCGCGCCAGCATCAGTCCGATTTCGTTCTGCATCAGCTCGCACAAGGCCGCATGCGCCGCCGCCGCGGACGTGGCGCGGGCGGCGGCGCCGATCGCCCAGCCCCGCGGCGCGGCGGCGTCGCGCGAGACGGCCGCGACGCAGGCCGCGCCCGCGCAGGGCAAGGCGAGCAGCATCGTGACGCGCGCCTCGCACTGCCCGCGCCATGTCGCCAGAAGATCGCGCGCCGCGAGGTCGTCGGCCGGCGCGAGAGCGGCCGCAGGCTCCGGCGCCGCGCTCCACCAGTCGAGCGCGGCGGCGCGCTCCAGCAGCTCGAAACGGGCCGCCTCGCGCGCGTTCGACAAGGTGCGCCCGGCGGCGGCGCCGAGACTGGCAGGCGGCCGCGCCTCCGCCGGCGCGTCGTAACGCGGCCGCAAAAAGACCACGTCCGCCGGCGCGAGCCAGATGCGGCCGTCCTCGTCCCGCGCCTCGCGCCAATCGCGCGCGACGCCGGCCGCGAGCGGCGGCAATGTCAGATCGGGATGGACGCGCCCGGCGACATCCTCCGACGTCGCCCGGAGCGTCAGGTCGCCCGGCTGTTCGCACAGCGACAGGCGCTCGGCCATTTCCCCGAGACAGCTCGCGAGCGCCTCCTCGTCCGTTCCGCCCGATCCCGTCGCGCTGAGTCGCGGCAAGCCCGGCAAGGCGCCGATGCTGGCGGGATCGGCCTGCGCGCCGACGACGACGAGCCCCGGCGCCCAGGGCGAGACGATGCGGAACATCCGCTCGCAGAGCGAGGCGACACGCGTGAGCGCCGGGTCGCGCCGGCCGACATGGCCGTCGACGAAAAGAGGAACGATGTCCGGCGCGTCGCGCATCACGCCTCGCGCAAAGCGATCCGCCGCATTTGAGCCCGAACGGCGCCGGAGCGCCAGTCACCTGGCGGCGGGACGCACGCCGTAGGCGCGATACGTGCGCGCGAGACGCTCGGCTTCGTCCATCTCGGGATGGAGAACGTAGCTCGGCGCGCGGATGCGGGCGATCTTCGTCGGCGTCACGCGGATGACGTGGCGCACGGGATAGTCCGGCTCGGCCATGCCGATCAGCGCCGCGCCGACGCGCATCGCCTCCGGATCGTCGCGGGCGATGACGCGCGCCTCGCCGACGATCTTCCAGCCCAGTTGCCGAAACACGTCGACGAAGCTGACGCAGACGCTTGGATTGGCGCGGATATTGGCGACGCTGACCGGCGAGGCGATGTCGGCGATCAGCAGCGCCGCCTCGCCTTCGGCGCAAAAAATCTCCTTCGGCGAGACATTGGGCGTCCCGTCCGCGCCGACCGTCGCCAGCCAGCACAGGACGGACGCGTCGATGTCGGCGCGCACGGCCTCCGTCAGTTTCGCCATGCCCGCCTCCCTCATGTCGCCGAGCCGGCCGTCGTCCCCTGCCCGCGCCCCGGCGCCCAGACGTCGTCCGGCCTCGTCCACAACGCCGGATCGCGGATCGCGGCGGCGAGCGCCTCGGCGTGAATCTGGAGGAAGCGCCGGCCCTTCTCGGCCGTCGCCGTGCGCGGGTCGCCCCATGTGCCCGTCACCGGAGCGCGCTCCGAGAAGGACTGGAAGCGCGAAAACCCCTTCGGCAGGATCGCCGGCGGCGGCGCCTGCCGCATTGCCTCGTCGAGATGGTCGGCGCGCACGATGTCGTCGGCGATCGCCATCATCAGCGACGTCTCGCCCTCGCAGGCGTGCTTCGGCCCAGTGTCGCTGACCATCGTCGCGGCGATCTTGTCGGGCGCGAGGAACCACGGCGTCACGGCGGCGATGGGAAAGCCGAATTCATGCGCCAGCTCGCGCGCGGCGACGTTGAGCGCGTCGACATTGCCGCCATGGCCGTTGACGATCAGCAGCCGGCCGAAGCCGAGCGCCCGCAGCGAGCGCGCGACGCCGCGCAGCACGCCCGAGAACTCGGCGTAGTTGAGGCTGATCGTGCCGCCGAAGGGCAGATGATGCTCGCTCATGCCCTGCCACATGCCGGGCAGCACGATGGCCGGCGGATCGCCGTCGAGCAGCCGCGCGGTCGCCACGCAGGCGGCGTGCGCGCTGGCCGTGTCGGTGATGGTCGGCAGATGCGGCCCGTGCTGCTCGAGCGAACCGACCGGCAGCAGCACGACGGCTCGGGCGTCGGCGGCGAGCTCACGGAGTTCGGGCGCGGTCAGCCGGGCCCATTCGACGTCGCGCATCAACTCTCTCCCTGTTGGACCGCGAGCCCCCGGCTCGCTTCCCGGACCGCGAGCCTCCGGCTCGCACTCTTCCACCTCTTCAGCGGTCCGACACTGCAAGCCGGAGGCTCGCGGTCCGCTTGTCCCCTTGCGGGTCGCGCCTCACGCTGTCGGCCAGGGGCGCTGGGCGGGGCGCAGCCCTTCCCAGAGCTTGGCGAGGCTCAGCACGCCGACATCGTCGAAGCGACGCCCCGTGATCTGCAAGCCGATGGGCAGTCCCCCCGCCGTGTAGCCGGCGTTGACCGAGACGGACGGCTGCTCCGACATGTTGAAGGCGACCGTGTAGGCGATGTGCTCGAACGGCGCGGCGGGATCGTGGTTCGGCGAGGCGAGCTCCGCCGGAAAGGCCGGAACGGGCGCGACCGGCGAGATCACGAAATCGAACGGCGCCGTCGCACGCAGAGCCGCATCGCGCATCGCGCCGATCTGGGCGAAGCCGCGATAGACGGTCATGCCGTCGTAATCCTGTCCGGGCTCAGCCCATTGCAGGATGTAGGGCAGGATTTTCGCGCGGCGCGCAGGGTCGAGCTTGGCCATGTCGGCCCAGGCGCGGCAGCGCCAGAAGCGGTCGAGCCCGTCGATCATTTCGCGCGTCAGGAACGGCCCGAGCGGCGCGACGACGGCGCCCGCCTGCTCGAACGCCGCCGCCGCGCGCTCCACCGTCGCGCGCACCTCGGGGTCGAGCGGCAGCCCGTAGCCAGGATCGAGCCAGAGCCCGATGCGCAGGTCCTTCGCCGCGGCGGGGCGCAACGTCCAGGCGAGCGCGGCCGGCGGCAGGCTCATGGCGTCGCGCGCGTCCGGCCGCGACAGGACGGCCATCATCGCCGCCGCGTCGTCGACCGTGCGCGTCATCGGGCCGGCGACGCGGCCGATGAAGGGCGGGTCGATCGGCACGCGGCCGAAGGAGGGCTTCAGGCCGACGATTCCGCACCAGCCCGCCGGCAGGCGGATCGAGCCGCCGATGTCGCTGCCGACATGCAGGGGCCCGTAGCCGGCGGCAGCCGCGGCGCCGGCGCCCGAACTCGAGCCGCCGGGGTTCTTCGTCACGTCCCACGGATTGCGCGCCAGCTTGTGGAAGCTCGACAGGCCCGACGACAGCATCCCGTAATCGGGCATCGTCGTCTTCGACAAGATGACGACGCCGGCCTCGCGCAGCCGCGCGGCGGGCGGCGCGTCGGCGGCGGCCGGCGTCAGCTCCGAGGCGGCCGTGCCGAGCGGAACGGCGCATCCCCTGGTCGCGATGTTCTCCTTGATCGTGCCGGGAACGCCGTCGAGCCGGCTCAGCGGCGCGCCAGCGCGCCAGCGTCCCTCGCTGGCTTTCGCGGCGGCGCGCGCGGCCTCGGCGTCGAGCGCCCAGGTCGCGCAGAGTTTCGGCTCCAGCCGCTCGATCCGCGCCAGCGCCGCCTCCGTCGCCTCGACCGGCGAGGCGCGGCCAGCCCCGTAGGCGGCGGCGAGGTCGGCGGCGGTGAAATCGGCGAGGTCGGTCATCTCTTGTCCTTCAGGCGAAATGGCAGGCGGCGCGGCCGCCATGCGAAACTTGTTTCAGCTCGGGCCGGCTCGCGCGGCAGATGTCCGCCACCATCGGGCAGCGCGGCGCGAAGGGGCAGCCGCCCTCGCGCGCGGCGGCGGGCGTGGCGGGAGGCTCGCCCTTGCCGAGGCGACGGCGCGCGCCGCCGGGCTTGGGCACGGCGTCGATCAGCATGCGCGTGTAGGGGTGGCGGGCGCCGTCGAACACGGCGGCGGTGTCCCCCTCCTCGACGATGCGGCCGAGATACATCACGGCGACGCGATCCGTGATCGCGCGGATGACGCCGAGATCGTGGCTGATGAAGAGGTAGGCGAGGCCGAGCCGCTCCTGCAGATCCATCATCAGGTTCAGCACCTGCGCCTGCACCGACACGTCCAGCGCCGACACCGGCTCGTCGGCGACGATGAGCGCGGGATGGGTGACGAGCGCGCGCGCGATGGCGATGCGCTGGCGCTGGCCGCCGGAGAATTCGTGCGGGAATTTTTCCAGCGCGCTTTCGCCGAGGCCGACATTGCCGAGCGCCTCGACGATGCGCGCGCGCCGCTCGGTCGCGTTCGTCCCCGGCTCCAGCGAGGCGATGGGCTCGCCGACGATGCGCGCCACCGTATGCCGCGGATCGAGCGAGCCGTAAGGGTCCTGAAAGATCGCCTGGAAATGCCGGCGCAACGCGCGCAACGCGGCTCGATCCAGCGCGAAGGGGTTCTCGCCCTGAATGCGGATCTCGCCCGATTGCGGGCGCTCCAGCGCCATCACCGCGCGCGCCAGCGTGGACTTGCCGCAGCCGGACTCGCCGACGACGCCGACGCTCTCGGCCCTCGCGAGCAACAGGCTGACGCCGTGCAGCACGCGCAGTCGCCGCTCCGGCGAGAAGATCGAGGGACGCGGCAGCGCGTATTCGCGCACCACGTCCGTCACGGTCAGCAGCGGCGCGCTCATGCTCCCTGCCCCAGCGGATGCAGACAGGCGGCGAGGTGGTCGGCGCGCTCCATCGCCACGAGCGGCGGCCGGGCGATGCGGCAATCCTCCTGCGCGCGCGGGCAGCGCGGCGCGAAGGCGCAGCCCTGCGGGCGATGCAGCGGATCGGGCACGACGCCGCGAATGGAGGCGAGCCGCGCGCGCTTCTGGCCGGGCTTCAGCTCGGGCCGCGCCTCGGCGTGCGGCGAGGCGGCGAACAGGCCCGCCGTGTAGGGATGGCGGATCGCGTGGAACACGTCCTGCGTGCGGCCGGTCTCGACGATGCGGCCGGCGTACATGACGGCGGCGCGCTCGGCCATCTCCGACACGACGCCGAGATCGTGCGTGATGATGAGCAGCGCCATGTTCATCTCGGCGACGAGACCGGCGAGGAGGTCGAGGATCTGCGCCTGAATGGTGACGTCGAGCGCCGTCGTCGGCTCGTCGGCGATGAGCAGCTCGGGCTCGCACGCGAGCGCCATGGCGATCATCACGCGCTGGCGCTGGCCGCCCGACAATTGATGCGGGTAGAGCGCCGGCGAGAAGCGCGGTTGCGGCAGGCCGACGCGCTCGAGCAGATGGGCGATGCGCGCGGCGCGCTCGCCGGCGGACAGATCGAGATGCAGATCGAGCGTCTCGCCGATCTGCGCGCCGATGCTGCGGACGGGGTTCAGCGCCGTCATCGGCTCCTGAAAGACCATGCCGATGCGCTTGCCGCGCAACTCGCACAACGCGTCCTCGGGCAGGCCGAGCACATCCCGCCCGTCGAACGTCACGCGCCCGCCGGCGCGCATTCGCCCCGAGAGCAGGCCCATCACCGCGAGCGCGGTGAGCGACTTGCCGGAGCCGGATTCGCCGACGAGCGCGAAGGTCTCGCCCCGGTCGATGGAAAAGCTCGCCTCCTCGATGAGGGGGATCTCGCCGCCCGCGGCGGGCAGCGCGACGCGCAGGCGGTCGATTTCCAGCAGCGCCATCGTCAACGCTCCCGCCGGATGCGCGGATCGAGCAGATCGCGCAGGCCGTCGCCGAGCAGGTTAAGGCCGAGCACCGACAGCGTGATCGCAAGGCCGGGGAAGATGGCCAGATACGGCGCCTGGAAGATGTAGGTCTGCGCGTCGTTCAGCATCTTGCCCCAGCTCGGCATCGGCGGCTGCGTGCCGAGTCCGACATAGGACAGGCCAGCCTCCGCCACGATGGCGAGCGCGAACTGGATCGTCGCCTGCACGATCAGCACGGCCATGAGGTTGGGCAGGATGTGATCGAGCGTGATGGCGACGTCGCCGCGCCCGGCGCAGCGGGCGGCCATGACGTATTCGCGCTTCCACAGGCTCATCGCCGAGCCGCGCGTCAGCCGCGCGAAGACGGGGATGTTGAAGATGCCGATGGCGATCATCGCGTTGACGGCGCCCGGCCCGGCGATGGCGGTGATGATGACGGCGGTCAGCAGCGCCGGAAAGGCGAAGGCCAGATCGGTGGACCGCATCACCAGATTGTCGATCCAGCCCCCGCGCGCGGCCGCCAGCGCGCCAAGCGGCACGCCTCCGCCGGCGCCGACGACGACGGCGACGAGCGCGACGAGGATGGAGTTCCGCGCCCCCGTCATGATCATCGACAGCACGTCGCGGCCGAAGGCGTCCGTCCCCAGGGGATGGGCGAGCGTCGGCCCCTTCAGCTTGTTGAGGATGTCGAGGCCGATCGGATTGTAGGGCGTCCACACGAGCGAGAGCGCCGCCATGCCCGCGAAGAACAGCGTCAGCGCAAGGCCGACGGCGAAGCTCGCGCTCATGCCGGTCCATTTGCGAGTCCAGCGCGGGCGCGCCGGCTTCGGCGCGTCGGTCGCGCTCATGTCGCGATCCTCAGTCGCGGGTCGATGGCGGCGTAGACGAGGTCGACGAGGAAGTTGACGAGAATGACCGCGAAGGCGAGCAGCGTGACGAGGCTCTCGACGACGATCAGATCGCGCTGCGCGATCGCCTGAAAGATCAGCCGGCCGAGACCGGGCAGCGTGAACACGTTCTCGATGATGATCGTGCCGGCGAGCAGAAACGAGAATTGCAGGCCGATGATGGTGACGACGGGAATGAGCGCGTTCGGCACGGCGTGCCGCCACAGCGCGGCGCGCTGGGTCAGGCCTTTCGCGCGCGCGGTGCGAACGTAATCCTCGCCGAGCGTCTCGAGAACGGAGGATCGGGTGACGCGCGCCAGGATCGCCGCCTGCGGCAGCGCCAGCGCGAGGGCCGGCAGGATCAGCGAGCGCAGGCCGGGCCAGAGCCCTCCGCCCCAGCCGGCGAAGCCCGAGGCCGGAAACCAGCCGAGGCCGACGGCGAAGACGAGAATGAACAACAGGCCGAGCCAGAAATTCGGGATCGACACGCCGACCTGCGCGACGCCCATCGTCGCCACGTCCGCGAAGCGCCCGCGCCGATACGCGGAATAGACGCCGACCGGAATGGCGATGGCGGTGGACAGGCCGATCGCCATCAGCGCGAGCGGCAGGCTGACCGTCAGACGCTCGGCGATCAGCTCGCGCACCGGCACGGAATAGGTGTAGCTGATCCCGAAATCGCCGGTGAAGAAACGGCCGATCCACGACACGTAGCGCCACAGGATCGGCTGGTCGAGGCCGAGTTGGGCGCGCAGCGCCGCCAGCGTGTCCTCGCGCGCATTGACGCCGAGGATGAGCTGCGCCGGATCGCCAGGCAGAATCTCGAGCACGAAGAAGACGAGAACGGACGCCGCCAGCGTGGTGACGATCAGCGTCACGAGGCGCCCGCCGAGCCAGGCGATCATCTGCGCCCCTCACAGGCGGCGGCGGGGCCGCGCCCCGCCACGTCGCATCGCGTCACGTCGAGCCCCTTCGGCGCGCGAGGGCGCCGCGGCGCCCCCGCATCCCGCGTCGGATCAATCCGCCCACGACACAGCGGTGAGGTCGTTGGCCGGAATCGGAACGTTGTCCCACAGGCCCTGCACCTTGGCGTTCCACACGCCGATCTTCGGCAACAGGAAGAGGAACACGTTCGGCTCGTCCTCGGCGAGCTTGCGCTGCATCTTCTGCGCCAGCTCGATGCGCTTCTCGTGGTCCGTCGCTTCCGTATACGCCTTGTAGAGCAGCTTGAAGTCCGCATTAGCGTAGTTGAAGTAGTACTTGTCGCGCGCATAGATCTCGATGTCGCGCGCCTCGGTGTGCGAGATGATCGTCGCGTCGAACTCCGAGCGCTTGAACACCTGATCGAGCCACTGCGCGAACTCGACAGGCACGAGCTTGGCGTTGATTCCGACCTGCTGGAGGAAGGCGGCGATCACCTCGCCGCCGCGGCGCGCATAGGCGGGCGGCGGCAGCGTGATGGTGATCTCCGTTCCCGGCGCGATCCCCGCCTCCTTCAGCAGGGCCTTCGCCTTCTCCGGATCGTAGGGGTAGGTGTTGGACAGATCGACGAAGCCGGGATCGTTCGGCGAATAGTGCGAGCCGATCACCTGCCCGTAGCCCGAATAGATGGCGTCGAGAAGCTGCTTGCGGTCGATGGCGTGGGCGAGCGCGCGGCGCACGCGCACGTCGTCGAACGGCTTCCTGGCGTTGTTCAGGGACATCACCGTCTTGCCCTGCGTGACGCCGATCTTCACGGTCAGCTTCGGGTTCGCCTTCAACTGAGCGACCGCCTCGGCCGCCGGGAAGAGCGGAAAGGCGTCGATGTCGCCGGCCAGCATCGCCGCCGTGGCGGCGGACGGGTCCGACATGAAGCGGAAGGTCACCGCCGAGAGCTTGGCCGGCGTTCCCCAGTAGTCCGGATTGCGGGCGAGCTCGACGCGGTCGCCCTTCGCCCAGGTCTTGAACTTGAACGGGCCGGTGCCGACGGGGTTCGTCTTGTTCCCGGCGGCGGTCGCCGGCGAGATCATCACCGCGTCGCCCCACCCCATGTTGAACAGGAAGTTGGCGGCCGGATATTTCAGCGTCACCACCGCCGTCGCCGGGTCGGGGCACTCCGTCTTCTCGATCGGCGCGAACAGCGCCTTCTGCGCATTGGTCGAGTCGGGCGCGACCGCGCGCTCGTAGGAGAACTTCACGACAGAGCAGTCGAACGGCGCGCCGTCGTGGAACTTCGCCTTGTCGGTCAGCTTGAAGGTGTAGACCTTGCCGTCGGGCGAGACGGTCCAGCTCTGCGCCAGCGCGGGCTTGACGTCGCCCTTGGCGTCGATGCGCACGAGCCCTTCATAGATGTTGGCGTAAGTCACCTCGCGGATCGCGGAGGCGGCGCCCGCCGTCGGGTCGAGCGAGGGCGGCTCCAGCACCATGCCGAGCGTCAACGTATCCTTGGCCGCCAGCGCCGGCGCGGCGGCGAGAAGGGCGGACAGGGCGGCGGCCGCAAAGCCCACGGGCAAAGCGAAAGAACGGCGGGTCATTCGATCCTCCACAGCGCCGGCGCGGGGCGCCGGCGGGCAGAGACTATTGCGCCGGCGCGCCGTCGTCACGCCCCCTCTCGCCGCCCCGTCAGAACGAGCGCGGCAGGCCGAGGACGTGCTCGGCGACGTAGGACAGGATCAGGTTCGTCGAGATCGGGGCCACCTGGTACAGTCGCGTTTCCCGGAACTTGCGTTCGACGTCGTATTCGTTGGCAAAACCGAAGCCGCCGTGGAACTGGATGCAGGCGTTGGCCGCTTCCCAGCTCGCCTTGGCGGCGAGATATTTGGCCATGTTGGCCTGCGCCCCGCAGGGCTTGTGCGCGTCGAACAGCCGGCACGCCTCGAAGCGCATCAGATTGGCCGCCTCGATCTCGATGTAGCTTTCGGCGATGGGGAACTGCACGCCCTGGTTCTGGCCGATGGGGCGGCCGAAGACGACGCGCTCCTTCGCGTAGGCGGTCACCTTGTCGATGAACCAGTAGCCGTCGCCGATGCACTCGGCCGCGATCAGCGTGCGCTCGGCGTTCAGCCCGTCGAGAATGTATTTGAAGCCCCTGGCCTTCCTGGCCAATCAGGTTCTCGGCGGGGATTTCCAGATTCTCGAAAAACAGCTCGTTGGTCTCGTGGTTGACCATGTTGAGGATGGGTCGCACCTCCATCCCCTTGCCGATCGCCTGCCTGAGATCGACGAGGAAGATCGACATGCCCTCCGACTTCTTCTTCACCTGATCGAGCGGCGTGGTGCGCGCCAGCAGGATCATCAGGTCGGAATGCTGGATGCGGCTGATCCACACCTTCTGGCCGTTGACGACGTAGCGGTCGCCCTTGCGCACGGCGGTGGTCTTGATCTTCGTGGTGTCGGTGCCGGTGCTCGGCTCGGTGACGCCCATCGACTGCAGGCGCAGTTCGCCGCTGGCGATCTTCGGCAGGTAGTCGCGCTTCTGCGCCTGCGAGCCGTGCCGCAGCAGCGTGCCCATATTGTACATCTGGCCGTGGCAGGCGCCGGCATTGCCGCCGGAGCGATTGATCTCCTCCATGATGATGGTGGCCTCGGTGAGCCCGAGGCCGGAGCCGCCATATTCCTCCGGGATCAGCGCCGCCATCCAGCCGGCCTTGGTCAGCGCGTCGACGAAGGCTTCCGGATAGCCGCGCGCCTCGTCCACCTTGCGATGATATTCGGCCGGGAACTCGGCGCAGAGCGCGCGAACGGCGTCGCGAATGTCCTGATGCGGGTCGGCTTCGTGTTTCATGGGTCCTGTCCGGATGGCGCGCGCCTTCTCTCACGCCCGCGCCGCGGCCGCCAATACTCTCGCGCGATAGGCGCTATCGCGCGCCGCGATCACATCACGACGAGCTGGCGGATCACCTCGCCGCGATCCAGCCTGTCGAACGCCTCGTTGATCTCGTCGAGCGGGCCGGTGCTCGAGGTGAGCCGATCCACAGGCAGGCGTCCGGCGCGGTAAAGCTCGATGTAGCGCGGGATGTCGCGCGAGGGCACGCAGGAGCCCATGTAGGAGCCCTTGATGACGCGCTCCTCGCCAACCAGCGGCACGGGCGGCACGGCGAAGCGCGAATCCGGATGCGCAAGGCCGGCGGTCGCCGTCGTCCCGCCGCGGCGGGTGATGGCGAAGGCCAACTCGAAGGCCTTGGCGACGCCCGCCATCTCGATGGCGTGGTCGACGCCGCCGCCCGTCGCCTCGCGGACTTTCTGCACCACATCGGCGTCGCCGGCGTTGAAGGCGTCCGTCGCGCCGATCTGGCGGGCGAAATCGAGCTTCCACGGCATCAGGTCGATGGCGACGACGCGCGAGGCGCCGCTGGCGATGGCGCCGAGCACGGCCGACAGGCCGACGCCGCCGAGGCCGACGACCGCCACCGACTGCCCGGGCCGCACCTGGCAGGTGTTCATCACCGCGCCGACGCCGGTCATCACCGCGCAGCCGAACAGCGCGGCGTCGGCAAGCGAGATCGCCTTAGTGATCTTCACCACCGATCGGCGCGAGATGACGGCGTATTCGGAGAAGGCGCAGACGCCGCAATGATGGCTGACGGAGACGCCCTCGCAGGTGATGCGCCGCCCCCCGCCGCGCAGCGTGCCGGCGGCGTTCGCCTTGTGGCCCGGCTCGCACAGCGAGGCGCGGCCCTCCGCGCAACTCGGGCAGGCGCCGCAGGTCGGCAGGAAGGACATGACGACGTGATCGCCGACCTCCAGATCGGTCACGCCCGGCCCGAGCGCCGCGATGGAGCCCGACGCCTCGTGCCCGAGCGCGCAAGGCAGGATGCGCGGCCGGTCGCCATTGATGCTGGACAGGTCGGAATGGCAGACGCCGGCGGCGGCGATCTTGACCAGCACCTCGTCCTGCCCCGGCTCGGCGAGGTCGATCGTCTCGATGGTGAGGGGCCGAGACTTCGCATAGGGCTTCGGCAGGCCCATCTGGCGCAGGATGGCGGAGCGCACGCGCATGATGTTCGTCCTCTCGTCGGTCAGGCCGCTGCGGCGGCGTGCTGCTCGATCTCGCCGCGCTCGATCGTGAGCGTCGTGTCGGCGAAGGCGGCGAGCAGCTTGGGGTTGGATTCGGTGATCAGCAACGTGATGTCGGGATCGTGCGCGCGCAATCGCTTCAGCGCGTCGGCGTAGCGTTGCGCCAGCACCGGCGCGAGCCCCTGGAACGGCTCGTCGAGAATGACGAGCTTGGTGCCAAGCATCAGCGCGCGGCCGAGCGCCACCATCTTGCCCTGCCCGCCCGAGACCGAGCCGGCGGGGCGGGCGGCGAGCTCCTTCAATTCGGGCATGACGTCGTAGGCGCGGTCGAGCCGGCGCTTCGTCTCGGCCGCCGAGAGCCTGCCGACGCGCGCGGGCAGCAGCACGTTCTCCTCCACCGTGAAGGCGGAGAACAGGCGCCGATCCTCCGGCGCGTAGCCGACGCCGAGGCCGGGGCGCAGATGCGCGGGTGTTTTCGCGATGCTCTCGCCTGCGAGGCGCACGTCGCCCGTCGCCTCGGTGAAGCCCATGATGGTGCGCACCGTGGTCGTCTTGCCGGCGCCGTTATGGCCGATGAGCGCGCCGGTCGCGCCGGGCGCGAGGCGGAAGCTGACGCGCCGCAGCACCTGCACGCCCGCCATCGACACGTTGACCTGATCGAATTCAAGCATGGTCAGATCCCGATCACGCGCTGGCGCACTTCGGGGTCGCCCAGCACCTGCGCCGGCGGGCCGACCGTCTGGATGCGTCCCGAACTCCACACCGCGACGCGGTGGGCGTAACGCTCCACCATGTCCATGTCGTGCTCGACGAAGACGGAGCTGACCTTTTCGCGCGCGAGCGCGGCGACGAGAATGTCCATCACGCCCATCTTCTCGGAGGAGGCGACGCCGGATGTCGGCTCGTCCATCAGCAGAAGGCGCGGCTTCAGGGCTAGCGCCAGCGCGATGTCGACGAGCTTGCGCTGCCCCTCGGGCAACTCGTGCGCGCGCCGCTCTGCGAAGGCGGCGACGCCGACCGAGTCGAGCAAACGCAGCATTTCCTCGCGCTCCGGCCTATCGAGCAGACGTCGCCAGCCCGACGTTTCGCCCGAGCGCGCGGCGGCGGCGATCATCATGTTCTCCATCACCGTCTGCTCGAGGAAGAGCTGCGGGATCTGGAAGGCGCGCGCGATGCCGAGCCGCGTGATCGCGCGCGGCGGCAGGCGCGTGATGTCCTGTCCCAGAAACGTCACCGTGCCGGCGAGCGGCTTGAGATAGCCGGTCGAGATGTTGAGAAACGTCGTCTTGCCGGCGCCGTTGGGGCCGATGATGGCGAGGTTCTCGCCCTCGATGACGTCGAGATCGACGCCGTCCGCCGCGACGACGCCGCCGAAGCGGATTTCCAGCCCGCGGGCTTGCAGCAGAGGCGCGCTCATCGCCGCGCCTCCGCATTGCGGCGGTTGCGATTGAGTATGCCGACGAGACCGTTCGGCGCGAACATGATGATCGCGATCAGCACGACGCCGAGAATGAGCTGCCAGGTGTTGGCGAGCTTGGCGGCGGCGTAGAAGCGCACGATCTCGAACACCGCGCTGCCGGCGAAGGCGCCGAGCGCGCTCGACGATCCGCCGAGAATGGCGATGAACACGAACTCGCCGCTCTTCGTCCAGTAGCCGAATTCCGGCGTCGCGATCTGCTGGGCCACCGCCACCAGCGCGCCGCCGAGGCCGCACAGGAAGGCGGAGAGGACATAGCCGATGAGCAGCACCCGCCGCGCCGAGACGCCGAGATATTCAAGCCGCGTCTCGTTCGACTTGATGGCGCGCAACATGTGGCCGAGCGGGCTGTCGAGATAGCGCTGCGCGACGTAGCTGGCTACGACCGCGATGACGAGCGTCACGTAAAGCAGCGCGTACTGGAACGTCTCGGGCTGGAAGGCGATTCCCGCGATGGTCGGGCGCACGACGCGAATGCCGTCCGCCCCGTTGGTGTAGTGGTAGAGCTTCTCGAGCAGCGACCACAGCACCATCGAGAAGGCGAGATTGAGCATGCCGAAGAAGATCTCGCGGTAGCGCACCACGAACAGGCCTATCACCGCGCCGAACAGCGTCGCCGCCGCCGAGCCGAGCAGCAGATAGAGGATCAGGTCGCCCGGCCCCATGTGCCGGCCCCAGAAGGCGACCGCATAGGCGCCGACGGCGAAGTACATCGCGTGGCCGAAGGACACCTGCCCCGCCTGCAACAGGATGATGACGCCGAGCACGACGACGCCCTTGGCGGCGACGAGCGTGATCAGCGTCGCCCAACTCGGCAGCAGGATCGGCACGATCGCCGCGAGCGCCACGAGGCCGAGGACGATGGCGAGACGCAGGCCCGACCCCGAGGTTTGCGCGGGCGCCTGCATCAGATCTTCCTCACCTTGTCGACGCCGAACAGGCCCATCGGGCGGATCAGCAGCACCAGCACCATGATCAGATACGGCACCAGCACCTCGAATTCCGGTTGCAGATAGATGACGAAGGCGCGCGCGATGCCGATCATCAGCGCGGTCACCGCCGCGCCCTCGATCTGGCCGAGACCGGCCGTGGCCGCGACGGCGAAGGACAGCACGATCATGTCCGCGCCCATGCCGGGCACAAGCGAAGTCGTCGGCGAGGCGAGCGCGCCGCCGAGCGCGGCGAGACTGGCGCCGATCATGAAGGTGACGAGAAAGACGCGCCGCGCGTCGACGCCGATGGCGGTCGCCGCCTCGCGATCCTCCGTCACCGCAAGGATCACCGCGCCGGCGAGCGTGTGGCGCAGGAAATAGCGCAGGCCGAGCACCGTCAGCAGCGCGACGGCCGGCAGCAGGATCACCTGATACGACGTGTAGGAGACGCCGAGCACCGAGACGTTGGGCAGGAGCTTCAGCGGCGTCGAGGCGAAGATCGGCTGCACGCCCCAGATCAGGCGTTGCAGATTATCCATGATCATGAACACCGCGAAGGTGATCAACAGTTGCAGCACGTCCTCGCGGCCATAGACCGGGCGCAGCAGAAATCGCTCCATGACGCCGCCGACGACGACGCCCACCGCGACGGAGGCGACGAGCAGCGCAGGAAAGGTCAGCCACGGCGAGATGGGCGCGACGGCCAGACTCAGCGTCGCGGCGACATAGGCGCCGTAGGCGTAGAGCGAGCCGTGCGCCACGTTGACGATGCGCAGTACGCTGAAGATCAGGCTGAGGCCCACGGAGACGAGGAAGACGAGCGCCGCGTAGCTCACCCCGTCGAGCAATGCGAGGATAAAGATGGTCGAGTCCATGCCGAGCTTTCGTCAAGCGCGCGCCGCCGCGACGGCGCGAGGACGCGGCGGAGCCCGAGGCTCCGCCGCGCGTTCGTCACTGGCCGTGCTTGAAGGTCGGCACGTTCATCTTGGCGAAGTCGGGCGTCAGCGTCTTCAACCACTCGATCGACTTCTGCCCGCCGGGCGTGGTGATCGGCTTGGCGTCGAACACCATCATGTTGTCGAGCACCTTGAAGTCGTAGCCGGGCGCCGACTTGGTGACGCCGACGATCTGCGCCTCGAGACCCTGATTGTCGTCGGCGCGCAACGTCACCGGGCGGCCCCAGGTCTGGAACTCGGTTCCGCCGGCCGCGTCGATCACCTGCTCGCGCGTCGGCCACTTGCCGCCGTTCGCCTTGATCGCCTTGTCGTAGGAGGCCTGCAACGCCGAGAAGGCCTGATACATGTGGTAGACTGGGTAGATCGGCCATGCGCCGGTCTTGGCCTTGAAGGCGTCGTTGAAGGCCTTGAAGGCGGCGTCGTTCTTGCGCTCGGGATGCAGGAACCAGTGGTCGCCGCGCGCGCCGACGATCAAGCCTTCCGGCAGATCGGCGCCGAGGCGCTGCATCGAGGATTCGCCGATGCCGAGCACGAAGGTCGTCTGCTGCAACAGGCCGCGCTGCCCGGCCTGACGCACCAGCGTGTCGAGATCGCCGCCCCAGCTCGTCGTCAGCACGACGTCGGGCTTCAGCGCCATCAGGCGCGAAATCTCGGTCGAGAAGTCGGGCGCGCCGAATTTCGGGAACAGCTCGGCGACGACCTTCACGTCCGGCTTCATCGCCTTCAGCGCGGTGGAGAAGATCTCCCAGCTCTCGCGGCCCCAGGCGTAATCCTGGTTGACGACGGCGATGGTCTTGAAGTCGGGCTTGGTCTTGAGCAGGTAGACCAGCACCGCCAGCATCTCGGGCGTCGCGTTCGCCTGCGTGCGGAAATTGTAACGGTGCTTCCTGGCCTCGAGGATCGAGGCGGCGCCGCAATCCCACATGAAGTTCATGACCTTCAGGTCTTCGGCGATCGGCACGAGCTGCGTGCAGCTGCCCGAGGAGATCGCGGCGAAGGTGGCGTCCACCTTCTCGTCCTGCACCATGCGGCGGTAGTTTGAGACGAGGGCCTCGCCGCCCGCCCCTTCGTCGACGAAGGTGAGCGCGACCGGCACGCCGCCGATGCCGCCCTTCTTGTTGATGTCCTCGGCGATCATCTCGGCGGCCGCCTTGCCGGGCACGCCAAACACCGAGGCCGGCCCCGACAGGAAGGTCGTGATGCCGATCTTGATCTGCGCCGGCTTGTCCTGCGCGAAGGCCGGGGCGGCCGTCAGCGCCAAGGCCAGCGCGGCGGCGCCGAGCGCCGGGCGAAGTGCACCTTTCATCACGTCCCTCCCGATATGCGCGCCGGCTCTGCGGCCGGCGGTGGCGAGGGCTCGCGCCGCCAGAGCGCAGCGCCTCGCCCAAGGAGCCTCGCGTAATCCGCGCTAGATGATGAATATCGATTTCGTATGAGAGCTATGCCGTTTCGTTATAGCATCTCGAAGGGCGCCGCGCGTCGCGCCTCGGGCGAAAGCTCGGCCGTCCACGCGCCCTCGCGCACGAGGCCGCGCAGAATGTCCCACGCCAGACGCGCGACCGCGCGCGAGGCGTTTCGCAGGGACCGGTCGGTCGAACAGGCGAGGTAGACGTCGCGCGTGATCTGCGGGTCGAACCGCCACAGGCGGAAGGCGCGCGCCCTGCGCTCGTGCTCCACCGCCATGCGCGGCAGCACGCCGAAGCCGAGGCCGCGCTGCGCGAGGCTCTTGATCTGGCTGTAGGAGTCGATCTCGATGGCCGGGTCGAGGGCGACGCCGGCGGCCCCTGCCCTGTCGTCGAGCAGTTCGCGCAGACCGTGGCGAGGGCCCGGCAGGATCAGGGGCAGCGCGGCGGCCGCCGCGATCGCGATCTCACGGCCCTGCGGCGCCGCGCCGGCGAGCGCCTTCGGCGCGGCGAACAGGCAGATCTCCTCCGACAGAACATGACCGACGGCCAGCCCCCGCGGATCGCCGGCAGCATAGACGACAGCCAGATCGATATCGCCCCGCGTCAACCATTCGCGGATATAGCCGCTCATCGCCTCGACGACGCGGATGCGCACCTGCGGATAGCGGGCGCGCGCCGCTTCGATCAAAGGCGTCGCCAGCAATTCGCTGACGGTTCCCGGCAGCCCGAGCCGGACCTCGCCGCGCGGCGTCGCCTCGCCGCGCACGCTGTCCGGGATCTCGGCGAATTCCGCGAGGATGCGATGCGCATGCGCGAGCAGGCGCTCGCCGGCCTCGGTGGCGGAGACGCCGCGCGCCGTGCGGTCGAGCAGGCGCACGCCCAGTTCGTTCTCCATCTCCTGAATGTGCTTGCTCAGCGCCGGCTGGGCGACGCGCAGATGATCGGCCGCGCGCGAGAACGAACCGCGCTCGGCGACCTGAATGAAATAGCGGAGTTGCCGGATGTCCATGCGCGCCCTCGACCGGAGCATGCACGCGGCGGGCGCGGCGGCAAATGCCGGAGCGTCGAGGCGCCAGAGAGGTGGTGAGCGCGCTGGGACTCGAACCCAGGACCCCCTGATTAAAAGTCAGATGCTCTACCGGCTGAGCTACGCGCTCCCCTCTGGGAACGGCCTGACTATCCGCGCCGCTTCGGGGGGTCAATAGAGGCGACGGATAGAACGAAAGTCTAGCCCCGGACTGATCTACCGAACGGTGCGTTCGATACGCCTGACCGCCGGTTTCACATTTCCGCGACGTATTGGCGCAGAACGCCGTTCGTCTCGGCAAAGCACTTGGCGAGACGGAGAAATTTCGCTTCCTTCCCCGGCGAAGCGATCAAAAAGTCGCTTGCAGTCGCATCGGCGGGAGGCGGCGGCGAGGCGGGGGGCCTCACCCAAAATTCCCGGCTCCGACACCCCCCTACTAATCGCAGAGGGTGGAGCCATGAAGGAGCGAACAATGAAGTCTCTCAAGATCATGATTGGCGCGTCCGCCATCGCGATGGCGCTGTCGCTGCCGGTCCTGGCGCAGGGCATGTCCGGCATGTCCGGCATGGGCGGCATGGGCGGCATGTCCGGCATGTCCGGCATGGGCGGCATGGGCGGCATGTCCGGCATGGGCGGCATGGGCGGCATGTCCGGCATGGGCGGCATGTCCGGCATGTCCGGCATGGGCGGCATGTCCGGCATGGGCGGCATGTCCGGCATGGGCGGCATGTCCGGCATGGGCGGCATGGGCGGCATGTCCGGCATGGGCGGCATGGGCGGCATGTCCGGCATGGGCGGCATGTCCGGCATGGGCGGCATGTCCGGCATGGGCGGCATGTCCGGCATGTCCGGCATGGGCGGCATGTCCGGCATGTCCGGCATGGGCGGCATGTCCGGCATGGGCGGCATGTCCGGCATGGGCGGCATGGGCGGCATGTCCGGCATGGGCGGCATGTCCGGCATGGGCGGCATGTCCGGCATGTCCGGCATGGGCGGCATGTCCGGCATGGGCGGCATGTCCGGCATGGGCGGCATGTCCGGCATGGGCGGCATGTCCGGCATGGGCGGCATGTCCGGCATGAGCGGCATGTCCGGCATGGGCGGCATGTCCGGCATGGGCGGCATGTCCGGCATGGGCGGCATGTCCGGCATGGGCGGCATGTCCGGCATGGGCGGCATGTCCGGCATGTCCGGCATGGGCGGCATGTCCGGCATGGGCGGCATGTCCGGCATGGGCGGCATGGGCGGCATGTCCGGCATGGGCGGCATGTCCGGTATGTCCGGCATGGGCGGCATGTCCGGCATGTCCGGCATGGGCGGCATGGCCGGCCAGAAGAAGAACTGAGCTTTCAGCTCCGCGCCGGGCCTCGCGCCCGGCGCCTTTTCGGGACCCGTCGCGCATCGCGCGGCGGGTCTTTTCGTTGAAGGCGCGCCAAGAAAAACGGCCGGGCGCAGGGCCCGGCCGTCGTCGCGTCCGATCCAGGTGGGATCAGGCGAGCGCCTTCAGCGCCGCCCTGCCCGCATACTTCGCCTGCGGGCCAAGCTCCTCCTCGATGCGGATGAGCTGATTGTATTTCGCCAGCCGGTCGGAGCGGGCCAGCGAGCCGGTCTTGATCTGCCCGCAGTTGGTGGCGACCGCGAGGTCGGCGATGGTGGAGTCTTCCGTCTCGCCGGAGCGGTGGGACATCACCGCGGTGTAGCCGGCGCGTTGCGCCATCTCGACCGCGGCGAGCGTCTCGGTGAGCGAGCCGATCTGGTTGACCTTCACCAGGATCGAGTTGGCGACGCCCTTCTTGATGCCCTGCGACAGGCGCGTGACGTTGGTGACGAACAGGTCGTCGCCGACGAGCTGGCACTTGCCGCCGATGGCCTCGGTCAGCGCCTTCCAGCCCTCCCAGTCGTCCTCGGACATGCCGTCCTCGATGGTGACGATGGGATAGTCCTTCGCCAGCTTGGCGAGATACTTCACCTGCTGGTCGATCGTGCGGGTCTTCTTCTCGCCCTCGTAGACGTATTTGCCGCCCTTGAAGAACTCGGTCGAGGCGCAATCGAGACCGAGCTGCATGTCCTTGCCCGGCTTGAAGCCGGCGGCCTCGATCGCCTTCACGCAGAAGTCGAGCGCGGCCTCGGCGGACGGCAGGTTCGGCGCAAAGCCGCCCTCGTCGCCGACATTGGTGTTGTGGCCGGCCTTCTTCAGCGCGGACTTCAGGCCGTGGAACACCTCCGCGCCCCAGCGCACCGCCTCCTTCAGGGATTCGGCGCCGGTCGGCAGGATCATGAACTCCTGAAAGTCGATCGGATTGTCGGCATGGGCGCCGCCATTGACGATGTTCATCATCGGCACCGGCAGCACGCGGGCCGAGGCGCCGCCGACGTAACGGTAGAGCGGCAGGCCGGATGTCTCGGCGGCCGCCTTGGCGACCGCGAGCGAGACGCCGAGAATGGCGTTGGCGCCGAGCTTGGCCTTGTTCGGCGTGCCGTCGAGCGCAATCATCGTCTCGTCGATCTTGGCCTGATCCTCGGCCTCGAAGCCGCCGATGGCCTCGAAGATGTCGCGGTTGACCGCGTCGACCGCCTTCTGCACGCCCTTGCCGAGATAGCGCGTCTTGTCGCCGTCGCGCAGCTCCACAGCCTCGTGCGCGCCGGTGGAGGCGCCGGAGGGCACGGCGGCGCGGCCCATCGAGCCGTCCTCGAGCACGACGTCGACCTCGACGGTCGGGTTGCCGCGGCTGTCGAGAATTTCGCGCGCGACGATGTCGATGATGGCTGTCATGTGGGTCTATCCCCCGTGGCTGACGATGGCCCGCCTTCTAGGCGCGTTTCGTCTCCCGGAAAAGGGCGGCGCGACGAATGTCGAAGCGGCGCGGCGACGCGGGCGCGACTTGTCATCGCGTGGCGGCGCGACGATCCTCTTCCGCCCGACATCGCGAGATCACCTATGGCCCGTAAGCCCGCCTCCCCGCCGCTCGAGACCAAATCGCTCGGGCAAGCCGCCGCCATTCCGGACCATCCCGACCGGGCTGTGCTGGAGCGCGTGCCCAATCCGCGCAAGGCCGAGACCTATCTCGCCCGCTTCACCGTGCCGGAGTTCACCTCTGTCTGCCCGGTGACGGGGCAGCCCGATTTCGCCCATCTCGTCATCGACTATGCGCCGGGCGACTGGCTGGTCGAGTCCAAGTCGCTGAAGCTGTATCTGGCATCCTTCCGCAACCACGGCGCCTTCCACGAGGATTGCACGGTCGCCGTCGGCGCCGATCTGCGCGACCTGCTGAAGCCGAAATGGCTCAGGATCGGCGGCTACTGGTATCCGCGCGGCGGCATCCCCATCGACGTGTTCTGGCAGACGGGCGCGCCGCCCAAGGGTCTCTGGATCCCCGATCAGGGTGTGCCGGGATATCGCGGGCGCGGTTAGGTCCCGCGCTCGTCCAGGCGGGAGAGCGCCCACAGCGCGAGCGCGCAGAACGCGATCTCGGTCGTGAGCGCGAACAGGAAGGCGCCGGGCGGCCGCCCGTCCGCCAGCAGGCTGGCGATCCGGCCGAGCGCGAAGCCGCCCATGAAGACGGCGAGCGCGACGAGCGCGTGACGCGTCATCCGGGCGCAGACCACGCCGGCGGCGAACAGCGAGCCGAAGGCGACGAACAGGCCGCCATAGGCGGCGCGCACGAGGTGGGCGTCGTTGACGCCGGTCAGCGTCAGGCCGTTCGACTCCATCATCACGCGCGGCGCGACGAGATAGACGAGACCGACGCCGCATATCTCCAGCGCGGCCAGACCCAGAATCCACTTCGACGGTTTCATTCCCCCTCCCCCGATCAGGGCCGCGCCCGCCCTACCCCGTCGCCCCGCGCGCGGTCAGCGCGGCGGCGCTGGCCCAGCCAATCGTCGCGGCGAAGGCGGCGAGCGCCAGCAGCGTCGCCTTCGGGCCGACCGCCTCGAAGCCGAGGCCGACGATCACGGGGCCGAGCGCGATGCCCAGAAAGAAGAAGCAGGCGTGCAGCGCCATCGCCGAGCCGCGCGCCTTGGGCGCGAGTTCGCTCGCCTGCGTCTGCATCGAATTATGGATCATGTAGAAGCCGAACCCGAGCGCCACGAAGGACAGCGCCGCCGCCTGCCAAGCCTGAGTCAGCGCGATCGTCGCCAGCGCCGCGCCCGCGAGCATGCCGCCGACGCGCATCATCGGAAACATGCCGAAGCGTCGCAGGATCGCCCCGACGACGAAGGTGAAGGCGACGCCGCCGATCCCGAATCCGCCGACCGCGAAGCCGGCCTCGCGCACGCCGCCGACGCCGCGCAGCTCGAACAGATGCGCCATATGCGGAAAGGCGCCGTAGATCGCCAGCCCTCCGCAGAACACGGTGGCGAAGCAAACCGGCGCGCGCGGATTGGCGAGCACCTGCGCATAGCCGGCCCGCGCGCCGGCGAGGGTGAAGGGCTTACGCTGCGAGTCGTTGCGCGGCTTCAGCGCGATGATGGCGGCGACGAGCGCGGCGCTCGAAATGCCGAGCGCAGTCAGGAACGGCGCGCGCCAGCCCAGCGCGTCGCCGATGGCGCCGGAGGCGACCGAGCCGACGAGCTGCCCCGTCACCGCCGCCGCCAGCACGCGCGCCAGCGCCACCTGCCGGTGCGCGTAATCGAACCGGTCGCCGACGATGGCGAAGCAGATCGGGATCGCCCCGCCGCTCGCCGCCCCCGCGACGGCGCGCGAGATCGCCAGCGTCGCGTAGTTCGGCGCCAGGAAACTCGCCAGCATGCCGGCGACCACGACGGCGAGGCAGGCCTTCATGACGCGCGCCTTGCCAAGCGCGTCCGCCAATGGCCCAAGCACGGGCTGGCCCAGCGCGTAGGGAAGCGAATAGGCCGAGGCGAGCAACGCCGCCGCCTGCACGCTGACGTCGAGATCGCGTGCGATCAGCGGCGACAGCGGATCCGGCAGGCGAATCGCGATGGCGCTCGAAAAGGAAATCAGGCCCAGAACGAGGAGAAGCGGCAACGGGGAGTCCATTCCTGTCGGCGCGTCGAGACGCGTAACGGCGCAGCGCGCGTCTCCCCAAACACCGCGCCGCGACAGACTGTAGCGGCGGCCCGACGCGGCGCAAGCCGCTTGCGTTAGCGCGGCGCTAACCGGCCCCCGCGCAAGGTGCGGAGGAATCCGTCCTCGACGCGGGAGTTATGGAATGTTGACGCGCCCTGCCCGGCGCGGCGTCGCCTTCGGGCGCTGCGCGGGGCGCTTCTATCCGGGCTCCGGCGGGCGGGCGGTGGCGATCTGCCCAGCCTTCGGCTTCGAGGGGCTGGTGGCGCGCGCGGCGACGACGCGGCTCGCCGAGATGATCGCCGAACTCGGGCTCCCCACCCTCGTCTTCGACTATCGCGGCGACGGCGATTCGGCCGACATCGAGGGCGGGCCGGACCTCGCCGGCATGATCGAGGACGCGCAGGCGGCGGTCGCGTTCCTGCGCGAGGCCGGCGCGCGCTCGGTCTCGCTCGTCGGCCTCCGGCTCGGGGCGGCGGTCGCCGCCGCGGCATCTACCGCGAACGAGCACGTCGACGATCTGGCGCTGCTCGCGCCTGTCGCGTCCGGCCGCGAGCATTTGCGCGAATTGCGCGCGCTCGCCGCGATGATGGAACGGCCCGGACGGGGAAGCGACGCCGACGCGGCGATCGACGTCGCGGGCTTCGCCCTCTCTCATTCGCTGGCCGCCTCCGTCGAGGCGTTCGATCTCGACATCGTTTCGCCCGCCGCCCGCGCGCGCATCTATCTCGCGCCCGAGCGACCGCGTCGGCGGATCGGCGCGCTTTCGGCGATGTGGGCCTCGAAAGGCGCCTCGATCACGCTCGAGCCGTTCGCCGGCTACGACGCCATGATGTGCGACGCCACCGCCTCGCGCCGGCCCGACGCGGCGCTGGAGCATGCGGCGCGCTGGATCGCCGCCGGCCCGGCGCTGGACGGCGCGGTCGATCCGTCTTCCGCGCCCTTGTTCGGCGCGGGATGGCGCGAGGAGACGGTGTCGCTCGACGGCGGTCGCCTCGGCGCCGTCCTCACCCTGCCCGGCGCGCCGACGCGCACGGCGCTGATCGCCCTGAACGCCGGCCGCGTCGCCCATACCGGCTGGGGGCGCCAGACGGTCGGTCTCGCGCGGAGGCTGGCGCAATCCGGCGCGGCGACGCTGCGGCTCGATTTCGAGGGCGTCGGCGACAGTCCCGGCGAACCGCACGATCTGTATGGCGAGGCGCAGGGCGCGATGACGCGGGCGGCGGTGGACGAACTCGCCGCGCGCGGCTTCGAGCGTATCGGCCTCTTCGGTCTGTGCAGCGGCGCCTATCACGCCTTTCACGTCGGAATGAACGATCCGCGCGTCGACCTCGTCGCGCTCGGCAACATCGCGACCTTCGCGCTTCGCCCGACCCAGACGGCGGAACTGGCCGTCTGGGGCGCCGTGCGGCGGCGGGCCGGCGGCGCCATCGACGAGACGAGCGAGGCCGCCGGGGCGCTAGCCGAGCTGACGCCGCTCGCCAAACGCTTCGCCAAGTCGAGCCTGCGCGCGCTCGACTCCCTGATCGCGCGGGCGGAGGCGGTCGCCGGCCGCGGCGCGCCGCTGCTGCGACAGGCGGACGCGTTCGTCGCGCGCGGCGGGGCCCTGCATCTCATCCACGCGGTCGGCGATCCGAGCGTCGCGGAGGCCGAGGCGCTGCTCGGGCCGCTGATCGCGGACGGGCGCGCGCAGCGGCTGTTTCTGGCCGAATGCGACCACGAGATCACGCCGCGCGCGGCGCGCGAGACGCTCGCCGGCTATCTCGCGGCGGCGATGGCGCCGGCGGCGACGCGGCGCGTCGCCTGAGCCGTCAGGCCTTCGCCAGCCTGTCGAATGCGACGAGGCGGGCGAGCAGCGCCTCCAGCTCCGACAGCGGCACCATGTTGGGACCGTCCGAAGGCGCCTTGTCGGGGTCCTGATGGGTCTCGATGAACAGGCCGGCGACGCCGACCGCGACGGCCGCGCGCGCCAGAACCGGCACGAATTCGCGCTGGCCGCCGGAGGAGCCGCCCTTGCCGCCCGGCTGCTGCACCGAATGCGTCGCGTCGAAGATCACCGGCGCGCCCGTCTCGGCCATGATCGGCAGACCGCGAAAATCGGTGACCAGCGTGTTGTAGCCGAAGCTCGCGCCGCGCTCGGTCAGCAGCACGTTGGGATTGCCGGCGTCGGCGATCTTGGCGGCGACATTCTTCATGTCCCAGGGCGCGAGGAACTGGCCCTTCTTCACATTGACGGGCTTGCCGGTCGCGGCGGCGGCGACCAGCAGATCGGTCTGGCGGCACAGGAAGGCCGGGATCTGCAACAGGTCGACCGCCTGCGCCACGGCCGCGCACTGCTCCTTCTCATGCACGTCGGTGACCACCGGCAGGCCGAACCGCTCGCGGATCTCGGCGAAGATCGGCAGGGCCGCGGCGAGGCCGACGCCGCGCGCGCCGGAGCCCGAGGTGCGGTTGGCCTTGTCGAACGAGGATTTGTAGACGAGGCCGACGCCGACGCGCGCGGCGATCTCCTTCAACGCGGCCGCCATCTCCAGCGCATGAGCCCGGCTTTCCAGGGCGCAGGGCCCCGCCATGACGGCGAGCGGGAGCCCATTGCCGAAGCGAACGGCGCCCGCGCCGGCGCCGACTTGCACGATCGAATTGATGGTCATCGAGGATCCTCGCGGCCCGCCCGCGCCGGGCGCCGCTCATGCGGCAGGACCAAGCAAAGCCGCCGCGCCCCGTCAAGCGCGAGGCGCCGCGCCGCCGGTCAGAGCTGCGAACGCACGCCGATGGCGACGTAGTTCGATCCGCCCTTCACCCCGCCCATCCGGCCATAGACGCCGGAGCGGTGGTGGAGCCGCACGAACGCCTCCCATGGCGAATCCTGCGTGGGCGCGAACGTCCATTCGATCAAGGCGTGGTTGAGCAGGCGGCGGGTGCGCCCCTTCTCCGTGTCCATCGCCTCGAGCGGCGACTCCCGCGTCGTATAGGACAGGCCGACGATCGCCGTCCGGAACGTCGTGTGAACGTAACGGCTCCACGGAAACCAGCTCCAGCGCAGGGCCGGCGCGACGGCGATCTCGCCAAAATTCCGGGGCCCGGAATGGGCCGCGAGCGTAACGTCGAGTTCGAGCGCGAGCGGCAGGCGCGGCGCCTCGAACACCGTCAGCACCGCGTTGGCGGCGAATATCCGGCCCGACGTGTCCAGACCCCGCGCGCGCCAAGGCTGGAAGGCGATCGTCCGGTAGGCGCCGTGATGGTAGTAGCCGGCGAAGGCGCCGACCCGCCATGCCGACTGATCGAGCGGCGAGCGCCAGACGGCGCGGTCCTGCACCCGAACCGGCGACAGCCACGAAACCGGGCTCCAGTCCTCTCGCCCAGCATCCGCAGACTGCGCCCATGTGGCGGGCGCGCCGGCGAGGCTGACGAACAGGCTGGCGGCGAAGCAAAGCGCGCGCATGACCCTTCAACCTGAAATAGAACTCAAAATAATCAGCCATACTCGCATGGCCGAACGAGCCGCGCAACGCAGCCCCTGCGACGGCGTGGCGCATCCGCCTCGGCGCCGCACGCGCGCGTTTGCCGCAGTTGCGCCTCAATCCTTCGTTGCACGACCATTGTCGTTCTCGCCGCAGGGCGCTGCGTCGTCTACGCCGGCAGCGGAGCTAGTGCCGACTCCGTTCAGAGTCGGCGACGTTCGGCGTCGCGCCGCGGGAGGGCCGCGGACGACGCAGCACAGGAGGGAGGCGCCGATGGCCGCCGCATCAGTCGAAAAAATCACGCAGAACCCGAAATATCAGGAGCTCGTCCGCAGCCGCGCGTCGCTGGGCTGGATGCTGACCGTCGTCATGCTGGTCATCTATCTGGGATTCATCGCGCTCGTCGCCTGGAACAAGCCGCTGCTCGCCACGCCGATCGGCGGCGCGATCACCACCTGGGGCATTCCGATCGGCCTGTTCGTCATCGTCTCGGCCTTCGTGCTCACCGGCATCTACGTCGTCAAGGCGAACGCCAAATACGACACGCTGACCCGCCAGATCGTCGAGGAGTCCAAGTGATGTCGCGACTGAACGCTCTTCTTCTCGGCGCTTGCGGCGCGCTGGTTTCGTCCGCCGCCCTCGCCGACGCCGTCTCCGGCGCAGTGCAGAAGCAGGCGACGAACTGGGCCGCCATCGGCATGTTCGTCGCTTTCGTGCTGCTGACGCTCGGCATCACCTACTGGGCGGCGCGCCAGACGCGCTCGGCCGCGCAGTTCTACACCGCCGGCGGCGGCATCACCGGCTTCCAGAACGGCCTGGCGATCGCGGGCGACTACATGTCGGCCGCCTCGTTCCTCGGCATTTCCGGCCTCGTCTATCTCTCCGGCTACGACGGCCTGATCTACTCGGTGGGCTGGCTCGTCGGCTGGCCGGTGGTGACCTTCCTCATCGCCGAGCCGCTGCGCAACCTCGGCAAGTTCACCTTCGCCGACGTCGCCTCGTTCCGCTTCTCGCAGACGCCGATCCGCGTTCTGGCGGCCTGCGGCACGCTGGTGACGGTGGCGTTCTACCTGATCGCGCAGATGGTCGGCGCCGGCAAGCTGATCCAGCTTCTGTTCGGCATGGACTACATGTGGGCGGTCTTCATCGTCGGCGCGCTGATGATCATCTACGTGACCTTCGGCGGCATGGTGGCGACGACCTGGGTGCAGATCATCAAGGCCTGCCTGCTGCTCGCCGGCGCGTCCTTCATGGCGTTCATGGTGCTCGTCAAGTTCGGCTTCTCGCCGGAGGCGCTGTTCGCCAAGGCCGTCGAGGTTCACCCCAAGACCGCCGCCAACGGCGTCGCCGGGGCGAACCCGTCCGCGATCATGGGCCCCGGCTCGCTGATCTCGAACCCGCTGTCGGCGATCTCGCTCGGCCTCGCGCTGATGTTCGGCACCGCCGGTCTGCCGCACATCCTGATGCGCTTCTTCACGGTCGCGGACGCGAAGGCCGCCCGCAAGTCGGTGTTCTACGCCACCGGCTTCATCGGCTACTTCTACATCCTGACCTTCATCATCGGCTTCGGCGCGATCACGCTGGTTTCGACCAACCCCGAATTCCTCACCGACCCTGCGAAGGGGCTGGCGGCGATCAAGGGCGGCTCGAACATGGCGGCGATCCACCTCGCCAACGCGGTCGGCGGCAACATCTTCCTGGGCTTCATCTCGGCGGTGGCCTTCGCCACGATCCTCGCGGTCGTGTCGGGCCTGACGCTGGCCGGCGCCTCGGCGATCAGCCACGACCTCTACGCGACGGTCGTCAAGAAGGGCAAAGCCAACGAGCAGGACGAGATCCGCATTTCCAAGATGGCGACCGTTGTGCTCGGCGTCGTCGCGGTTGTCCTCGGCATCGTGTTCGAGAACCAGAACGTCGCCTTCATGGTCGGCCTCGCCTTCTCGATCGCGGCCTCGTGCAACTTCCCCGTGCTGCTCATGTCGATCTTCTGGTCCGGCATGACGACGCGCGGCGCCGTCATCGGCGGCTTCCTCGGCCTCATCTCGGCGCTCGTCGGCGTCGTGCTGTCGCCGGGCGTGTGGGAAGCCGCGCTCGGCAACCCGAAGGGTTCCGCGCCGTTCCCGTACGACAACCCGGCGCTGTTCTCGATGGCTCTGGCCTTCGGCGGCATCTGGCTGTTCTCGAAGCTCGACACGTCGAAGCGCGCCGCCGAGGACCGCGCCGGCTTCCTGCCGCAGTATGTCCGTTCGCAGACGGGCATCGGCGCGGCGGGCGCTGCGTCGCACTGACCACGCGACGCCGGATCGCGATGTGCTAGAAACGCGCCGCGCGGGCTCGCCTCGCGCGGCGCTTTTGTTTCGATCGCCGGAGATTGTCCCGTGCCCGCCGTTTTCGACGTCTCCCAGTCGCCGTTCGATCGCCTCGAGGCGACGGAAATCGAGTTTCTGCAGGACGCGACCGACATCGAGTATTACGCGCCGGGCGCCACCGTGCTGGCGGCCGGCCAGGCGACCGAGTTTCTCTGCATCGTCCTGAAAGGCGCCGTCGAGGAGCGCGACGGCGAGGAGCTCGTCTCCATCTTCGGCCCGCGCGACGTCTTCGACAGCCGCTCCCTGGTGCAGGGCGCGGCGACGCGCAGCTTCGTGGCGCGCGAGGAAACCCTCCTCTATCAGATCGCGCGCGACGCCGTTCTGAAGATCGTCAGCAAGAACGACCGGTTCGGCGCGTTCTTCTATCTCGACATCTCGCGCAAGCTCTCCGAGATGGCGCATGAGGAGGAGGAGGCGCGCTTCGGCTCGCTGATGCGCTCGCATGTGCGCGACCTGTTCGTGCATCCGGCGCATTTCATCAACTCGTCCGACACGATCGAGACGGCCGGCCACAAGATGCGCGACATCAACTCGAACGCGCTGTTCGTGCGCGACGGCGAGCGCGTCGGCGTCATCACCGGCATGAATCTGTCGAAAGCGGTGGTGCTCAACCGCATGTCGATCGACGACCCCGTGCGCACGGTGACGCATTTCGACATCGTGTCCCTGTCGCCGGACGACTTCGTGTTCTCCGCGCTGCTGATGATGACGAAGCACAACAAGCGGCGCGTGGCCGTGAAGGACGGAGACAAGTTCGTTGGCATCGTCGAGGACATCGACGTCCTGAGTTTTCTGGCCGGCAATTCGCAGCTCGTCGCCGGCCGCATCGACCGCGCCGCCGGCATTGCGGACCTTTCCGCCGCCGCCAACGACATCGAGGCGCAGGTGCGGCGTCTGCGCCGCCAGGGCGTGAAAGCCGACGTCATCGCCGAGATCGTCTCCGATCTCAATCGCCGCCTGTTCGCGCGAACCTTCGAGTTCACCGCCCATCCCGACCTGCGCGAACGCTCCTGCCTGATCGTGATGGGCAGCGAAGGACGCGGCGAGCAGACCATGCGCACGGATCAGGACAACGGCCTCATCCTGTCCGAGCCCGTGCCCGAGCCGATGCTGAACGAGTTCCGCGAGTCGTTCACCGCGGCGCTCGAGTCGTTCGGCTTCCCGCCCTGCCCCGGCAATGTGATGGTGCGCAATCCGTTCTGGTCGCGGCCGCTGAGCGAATTCGTCGCCGACTTCAGAAGCTGGGTCGCGCTGCCGACGCCCGATGCGCATATGAACGTGGCGATCTTCTACGACGCCGACGCGGTGGCCGGACGGTCGGAACTGCTGACCGAGGCGAAGACGGCGCTGATCAACACAGTGCGCGGCGAACGCGCCTATCTGGCGCATTTCGCCCGCGCGATCGACGCATTCCCGACGCCGATCGGCTTCTTCCGCAACCTCATCACGAGCGAGGGCGCGGGCGACGCGCTCGATCTCAAGAAAGGCGGCGTCTTCCCCATCGTCCACGGCGTGCGCTCGCTGGCGCTGGAGCACGGACTGATGGAGACCGGCACCGACCAGCGCATCCTGCGCCTCGGCGAGACCAACGTGCTCAAGCCGGAATTCGCGCGCGAACTGTCGCAGGCCTTCCGCTACTTCACCTCGCTGCGACTCGACAGCCAGATCACGCAGACGCCCGGCGCCTCCGGCACGCTGACGAAACCGGCCGAACTGTCGAGCATGGATCGCGAATTGCTGCGCGACGCCTTCGGCGTCGTGAAGCAGTTCCGCGACATCATCCGCCGTCACTTCAATCTGGCGATGTTCTGATGATACCGCGCTGGGCCAAACGCCTCTTCCATCAGGCGACCATCGGCGATCAATCCTATCGCTTCATGTTCGAGAAGGGTCCGCCGAACGAGTTCGTCGCGGTCGATTGCGAGACGACGGGACTCGACGTCAAGAAGGATGAGATCATCACCATCGCGGCGGTGCGGATACGCGGCAACCGCATTCTCACCAGCGAGCGTTTCGTCAAGCTCGCGCGGCCGGAATCCGATATGGCGGCCGACGCGATCAAGGTCCACCATCTGCGCCAGGTCGACGTCGAAAGCGGGCAGCGCCTCTACAATATCTGGCCCGAGTTCCTGCATTTCGTCGGCGGCCGGCCGCTCGTCGGCTACTTCCTTGAATTCGACGTCGCGATGATCGATCGCAACGTGCTGCGCTTCATCGGCATCGAAATGCCGAACCCGCTCATCGAAGTGTCGAAGCTCTACTACGAGCTGAAATATGGCGACGCGCCGCCCGGCACGCATTGCGACCTCACCTTCCGCGCGATCATGAAGGATCTCGGCCTGCCCGCGCTCGCCCAGCACGACGCGTTCAACGACGCGCTGATGACGGCGATGATGTTCGTCGCCCTGCGCGACATGAAGCAGCGGGGCGCGCGCATCGAACGCCAGCGCGACCGCCCGCGCTTCGACATGGCCCACTGACACGCGGTGAACCGCGACGGCTCTCCGCGCCCATCCCGCCGCGTCTCTCGCGCGAACCAGCCCGTCAGCGCGAGCCAGACGATCCACGTCGAAGCCGTCGTCCTGCCCAGCCGGATTGCTTCGCTGCGCTCGCAATGACGGCGAGGCGCGCGGCGCTCTATTCGACGATGATGTGCGGAACGAAGCGAGAGGTGTTGCGCGTGATCGCGTCGCGATCCTCGCGCAGGCCGACGCCCGCGGCCTCGTCGCCCACCACCCAGCTCCCGACGACGGGGCGGAAGCCGTCGAAATCCGGCAGCGGCGCCAGCGCCTGGCGGATGTAGCCCTCCGCGCCGTAGGGGCCGTCCTCGCGCACGACCTCGTCGCCGTCGACCAGCATCACATTGGCGCCCTCGCGCGAGAACAGAGGCTTGCGCGCGAAATGCGACCCCAGTTCGCTCTTGCGCGGATCGTCCTCGAAGAAGGCCGGCAGCAGATTGGGATGGCCCGGCGCCAGACTCCACAGCAGCGGCAGCATGCCCTTGTTGGAGAGCGCCATCTTCCACGGCGGCTCGATGAAGGTCGTGTTCGCCATCGCGGGCGAGCGGCTATAGTCGTCGGCCAGCAGCCACTCCCACGGATAGAGCTTGAACAGAAGCTCGATCCACCGATCCTTCGTGTCGCAGAACTTGTTCTGCTCCGACACGCCGATCTGCGTCATGTCGAGCACGTCCGTCTCGAGCCCGGCCTGCCGCGCGCAGTCCTCCAGATAGGCGAGGAAACCGCGATCCTCCTCGTTGTCGCGCAACCCGGCGATATGCATCAGGCCGCCCTCGCCGATCTCGCGCAGGCGGGCGACCAGCTTTTCGTGCAGCGAGTTGAACTGATCGCAGCCGCGCGGGATCAGGCCCTGCTTCATCGCGTCCTCGAGCCAGACCCACTGGAAGACGGCCGACTCGTAGAGCGCGGTCGGCGTGTCGGCGTTGTATTCGAGCAGCTTCGCCGGGCCGCTCCCGCCATAGGAGAAATCGAACCGCCCGTAGAGCGAGGCGTCGCCGCGCTCCCAGCTCTCGGCGACGAGGCTCCACGCCTCGCGCGGGATGCACAAGCGCGCCAGCGCCGCCTCGTCGCGCACCACGCGCGAGACGAGTTCGAGCGTCATCTGGCGCAGCTCCGCCGTCGGCGTCTCGAGATCCTCCTCGATCTCGCGCAGCGTGAAGGCGTAGCAGGCCGTTTCGTCCCAATACGTCTCACCGTCGAGCGTGTGGAAGGTGAAGCCGAGTTCGCGCGCGCGCGCCTCGAGATTGGCGCGCGGCTTGACGGGGATACGGCGCATATCAGCTCCCCGAGGAGTGGAACGAACTCGACGAGAACGACCGCGACGTCGAGCCGAAGCCGCCGCGCGAGATCGCGCTCTGCGAGCCTGTGCGCGAGACCGTCGGCCCCGAGGAGCGGCTCCAGTTCGACGAGGACGAGCTCGACGACCAGCGCGATCCGCCCGATGAGGAGGACGAGGACGATCCCGACGATCCGGTCGACGGGGGCGTCACGAAGCCGCTGACGCGATACTGGCCCTCCTGATCCTCGCGGCGTTGATAGAGCGACTGCGCGCGGTAACCGGTTCCCATGCGCGACAGCGCGTAGCCGGCCATCAGCGGAATGAAGACGCTCGCCGCTCCGACGCCCGCCGTCGAGGGCGGGCCGCATTTGCCGAAGCCGAATTCGGATTCGCAGGCGCTCTGCGTCGAGAAGGTGGGCGCATGCGCCTCATGCGCCTTGCGCGCCTCGTTCCAGGTCGTCGCGCAATCGGCGGGCGGCACGACGCCCGAGGCGCTGCAAATGTCCTGCGACGGAAACATCAGCGTCGCTTCGTCCTTCTCGAACGCATAGTCGTTCGAGCCGCCCTTGCGTCGCCGCGTAGATGGTGACAGCGCCGGCGCCGAGCGCCAGCAACGTCACCGCAGTCGAGCGTTTCGAGCCGCTGGCGGGCTTGGCGGCGCCTGGTTTCGTCGCGCCTGGTTTCGTCGCGCCGGGCTTGCTCGCGTTCGGCTTTGGAAAGATCGGTTTCGTGGGCTTGGCCATGTCGCGCCTCACGTGCTCATCGAGACGGCGCTGAGCACGCCGGCCGTCACCGAGACGAAGCCGAGCCAGAGCGCGGCGGCGAGCGAATTGTCGGCGATCGCGTCGCTGACCGTCGGATGCACGAGCCGCGCGATGAAATAGGCGGCGATCTGCACGACGAGGGCGATCAGGCCCCAGATCAGGCAATCGAGGATCGACACCGTATGCAGGATGGCGCTCGCCAGCGGCAGCGCGAAGCCGAGCATGGACAGGCCGAGCGCCAGCGCCGCCGAGGCGTTGTGCTCCTCGAAGATGAGGGCGAACTCGTCGTGCCGCGTCACCCGCGTGTAGACGAAGATGTAGGCGACGGTCAGCGCCGCGCCGGTGAAGAAATAGGCGAAAAACGCCGCAAGCCCCGACAGCGATTGAACGATCAACGACGCCTCCCCCTGCCCCTTTCCCTCGCGCGCGGAATTCTTGCACGCAAGAAAGCCCCGGCCCGCAGGACTCAAGCTGCGGGCGACGGTTCGGTCAGGACGTGCGCTGGCGCACCTCCCGAATTCAGGCCGGCTCGAACGCGATCACGACGCCGCAGGCGGCGGCGGCCGGCACGATCAAAAGGTCGCCGCGCAGCTCGGCGGGAACGGCGTTGTCGGCGAGACGACGCTGCGTCGCATCGAGATCGTCGACGGCGATACGATAGGCGGCAAGGCGCGTCGGCGTGTGGTCGGGCTTGGCCTCGAGCGGCAGGGGCGGCGCGAGGCTTTCGGCCGCGGCCCCGCCATAGCGGAAGGCGAAGGCGGCCGGCGTCAGCACTTCGAGCCGCCCGTCCGGCAGCGCCAGTTCGAGCCCCATCGAGGTCGCCAGCATTTCGCGCTGGCGGGTCAGGTGCGACAGGAACTCGGCGTGATCGGACGGGCCGTCCGCCGTCATGACGACCGCCGCGAGGCGCCGCGCGCCGTTCGGGTGGGTCTGGAAGGCCGGGTTCCAGAAATTCTCCGGGTGATGCTGCTGGCAGACGAAGAAGCCGGCGTCGCGGATCAGCGGCGAGCGGGCGAAGGCGAGCGAGAAGGCGACATGCAGCTCGCGCCCGTCCGTCCCGCGCCCGCGCCGCTCGAAATAGAAGGGATCGAAATCGCCAACGCCCGCGGCCTTGAAGGCGGCCGCATCGGCGCGCGCGTCGGTCGAGCGCAGCGCCAGCATGGCGAAGCCCTCGCGCTCGGCGAGATAGCCGGCGAGGAAGGCCGCGAAGGAGAAGGTGCGCGGATCGGGATCGCGCGGGGCGACGAAGTCGGCCCCCGTCGAGATCAGTTCGAGAAACGCGCCGTCGAGCTGGACGATATGGTTTTCCGTGCCCCACGGGTGGCGGTTGCGCGCCCCGACCTGAAAGCCGAGGCGGCGATAGAAGTCCGCCTGCGCCGCGAGGTCGCGGGCGGCGAGCACGAGATGGTCGAGCGGGCGCGGCGCGGGAATGGTCATGACGCATTATAGCCGGCGCGCGCGGGCTTTTCGAGCCTCGTCGAGGCGCCGCTCACGCGCTCAGCGCCAGCGCCTCGTAATCGACCGGACGCTGGCGGCGATGGAAGATATCGTCGAACCGCGCCGGCAGCTCGGCCAGCGGCCAGGAGCGCCCGCCCGGCGAGATGGCGAGCCAATCCTCGTAGCGCAGCATCCGCGCGTCGGCCATCCAGTTGGCGAAGTCCTCCTCGCCCAGCATGTCGGCGACGATGCGGCGGGCCAGATATTGCGCCTCGAAATAGTCGCCCGGCAGATCGTCCTCGATCAGCAGCATCGCGACCATCCGGTCGTTGGCGAGGCCGTAGGCGACGCGCAGCCGCGACGTGTCGAGCCGGACGCCGTTGTCCTCGATGAAGCGGGGAACGTCGCGGCGCGGACGCAGCGCGCGCACGCGCCAGCCCGGCACCACGGGCGCGGCGGCGACGAGATCCTGCGCCGAGGCGAAGCATTCCGGCGCGGAGTCGGCGGAGACGACGAACTCCACCGCTTCCTCGTAGTGGCGGATCTCCGGCGTCAGCAACGGATCGTAGGCGGCCAGCGCCGCGATCAGATCGGGACAGCGCGCGACGATGTCGGCGTAGCTCGGCTCGGAGAGACCGCCGAGACGCATCTCGATCGAGGCGCGCGCGGCGCAGACAAAGGACCAGAAGACAGATGGATTGCGGACCGAGCCAGACATGACGCCCCCTTGCGTTCGTGGCCTGGACGATGCGCGCCGATTCCTTCCGCAAGGTAATGAAATCAGGTCGCTAGCCGGTAAGTCGCCAGCGCCGTTAACGCCGGATTGCCGCATTTCGCAGCATCCGCGCGGATCTGTTCGGCGCGAGCGAAACCGCACCGCGGGCGCGGGCGCGGCGGCGGCATGCTCCGGGCCTGCGGGCGCGACCGCGCGCGAGGGAGAGACGCAACGCGATGACGACGATCCTGACGGGCGCGCGCCCTCCGGCGCAGGCGGCGCTTCTCGTTCGCGGCGATCCGACGATCGTCCTCGTCACGTTGGCGGCGCTCGCCTGCCTCGCGCTGCTCGTCGTCGCGTTGCTGCGCCACGCGCCCGACCTGTCGCCCGTTCGCGCCTTCGCCGGCGCGGCGGGAGGCGGCCTCGTCGGCGCGCTGGCCGGCGGCCTCGTCGCCGCCGCGCTGGGCGAGGCGCGGCTGATCAATCCCGCGCCGGCGATCGCCCTGCTCGCGGCGCTGGCGGGCGCGATCTCTTTCGCCGTCGCGGGCGCGATGCTTTCGGGCGTCGCCACGCGCCGCGGCAAGCGCCGGTCGCCGTCGACGTCGAGGCGGCGCGCGCGGCGATCCTGCGCGGCGAGGCGCCGCCGCCCGCCTGGCGCGACGGACTGACGGAGCTGTCGTTTCGCGAGGAGGCGGCGCTGCGCGATCTGGCGCCCCTCGCGGGCCTGACCGCGCTGGAGCGGCTCGACCTCGGCCGCACGGGCGTGCGCGACCTTTCGCCCCTGTCGCGGCTGACGAGGCTGCGCCGTCTCGCCATCGATAAAGCGCCGGTCGTCGATCTGTCGCCGCTCGCCCGGCTCGGCGGATTGCAGGACCTCACTGCGTCCTACTCGAACGTCGTCGATCTGTCGCCGCTCGCCGGGCTGCGCGGCCTGCGCGTTCTGTCGCTCGGCGCGACGCAGATCGCCGATCTCGCGCCGCTCGCCGGGCTCAACGGGCTGGAAGAACTCCATCTGTGGGATTGCCCGCGTGTGGCGGACCTGCGCCCGCTCTCTCGCCTGTCGCGGCTGCGTCTCCTGACGATTCAGGGGACGAATGTGAGCGACCTCGCCCCCCTCGCCGGCCTGTCGGCGCTGGAGACGCTGAAGGCGGATCGCACGCCGGTCCGCTCGCTCGCCCCGCTCGCCGGCCTGCGAAACCTCGCGGTGCTGCGCCTCGAATGGACCGAAGTGTCCGATCTCTCGCCGCTCGCCGTCACGCCCGCCTTGCGCGAGCTTACGTCAGCGAGACGGCGGTCTGCGACGTGACGCCGCTGGCCGCGGCGCGGGCGCTGGAGCGGCTCGAAATCGCCGGCGCGCCGGTCGCCAGTCTCGCGCCGCTGCGCGACCTGCCGGCGCTGGCCTTCGTGGTGGCCGACACCAACCGACGCCGCGACGCCTTCGCCGCCGATCTCGGCCGCTCCGGCGTGGTCGTCAGCAACGAAGACTACTACCGCTAGACCAGCCGGCTCTGCGCCTTCGCGGCCGAGATGAAGCTCGCGAACAGCGGATGCGGCTCGAAGGGGCGGGACTTCAATTCCGGGTGGTACTGCACGCCGATGAACCAGGGATGGTCGGGGAGCTCCACCGTCTCGGGCAGCAGCCCGTCCGGCGACAGGCCGGCGAAGCGCATGCCCTTCTCCTCCAGCCGCTCGCGATAGGCCGTGTTGACCTCGTAGCGGTGGCGGTGGCGCTCGGAGATGTCGTGTCGTGCCGTAGATCGCGGCGATGCGCGCTCCGCCGGCGAGCGCCGCCTCGATAGGCGCCGAGGCGCATGGTGCCGCCGAGATCGCCGGAGGCGCGGCGTTTTTCGAGCATGTTGCCTCGCATCCATTCGGTCATCAGGCCGACGACGGGCTCGGCGCAGGGGCCGAACTCGGTCGAGTTGGCGTTGGCGACGCCGGCGAGCGAGCGCGCCGCCTCGATCACCGCCATCTGCATGCCGAAGCAGATGCCGAAATAGGGCACCTTGCGCTCGCGCGCGAACTTGGCCGCCAGGATCTTGCCCTCCGCGCCGCGCTCGCCGAAGCCGCCGGGCACGAGGATGCCGTGCACGCCTTCGAGATAGGGCGCCGGGTCCTCGCGCTCGAAGATGCCGCTCTCGATCCATTCCAGGCGGACCTTGACGTTGTTGGCGAGGCCGCCGTGAACCAGCGCCTCGATCAGCGACTTGTAGGCGTCCTTCAGCTCCGTGTATTTGCCGACGACGGCGATGGTGACCTCGCCCTCCGGGTTGTGGATGCGCTCGGACACGGCGTTCCAGCGGTTCATGTCGGGCTTGGGCGCCGGCTCGATGCCGAAGGCGGCGAGCACCTCGCGGTCCAGCCCCTCGGCGTGGTAGGCGCGCGGCACGTCGTAGATCGAGGCGACGTCGCGCGCCTCGACCACGGCGCTCTCGCGCACGTTGCAGAACAGCGCGAGCTTGCGGCGCTCCTCGCGCGGGATCTCGCGGTCGGCACGGCACAGCAGGATGTCGGGCTGGATGCCGATCGAGCGCAGCTCCTTGACCGAGTGCTGCGTCGGCTTGGTCTTCAGTTCGCCGGCGGACGGGATGTAGGGCAGCAGCGTCAGGTGGATGTAGATGGCGTGGCCGCGCGGCAGGTCGTTGCCGAGCTGGCGGATCGCCTCGAAGAACGGCAGGCCCTCGATGTCGCCGACCGTGCCGCCGATCTCGACCAGCACGAAGTCGACGTCCTCGTTGCCGGCGAGGACGAATTCCTTGATCGCGTCGGTGACGTGCGGGATCACCTGCACGGTGGCGCCGAGATAGTCGCCGCGCCGCTCCTTGGCGATGATTTCCTGATAGATGCGGCCCGTCGTGATGTTGTCCTGCTTGCCGGCGGGGCGGCCGGTGAAGCGCTCGTAATGGCCGAGGTCGAGGTCGGTCTCCGCGCCGTCGTCGGTCACGAAGACCTCGCCGTGCTGGTAGGGCGACATCGTGCCCGGATCGACGTTGAGATAGGGGTCGAGTTTGCGCAGTCGGACCGTATAGCCGCGCGCCTGCAGCAGCGCGCCGAGCGCCGCAGACGCAAGCCCTTTGCCGAGCGAGGAAACCACGCCGCCGGTGATGAAAATGTACCGCGCCATGGGAGCCGACACCTATTCCGATTTTTCCGATTCGGGGAGTCGCGCCGACGCAATCCACAGCCGCGCGACGCGAAGGGCGCACAAAAAGAGAGGGCCGGAAAACCGGCCCTCGGGGGTCACTGCTGCGGAGCCGGCGGCGCCGCGGGGGCGGCGGGAGCGGGCGTCGGCGCGGGCGCCGGGGTCGGCGGGCCGCCCTCCTGCTGGCGCAGCTGATCGAGCACGCTGCCGCCGGGGGCCGGCGCGCCGGGAACGGCGGGCGCGCTCTGCTGCGTTCCGGCCGGGCCGTCGAGAATCGAGCGCGGCTTGTTCTGGATGCTCGCCAGAATCGACAGGAGGATGCTGGTGGCGAAGAACACCGCCGCCAGAATGCCGGTGGCCCGCGTCAGCGCGTTGGCCTGGCCGCGGCCGGTCATGAAGCCGCCGCCGCCGCCGATGCCGAGCGCCCCGCCGTCCGAGCGCTGCAACAGCACGGCGACCACGAGCGCCACCACCACCATCAGGTGGATCACGATGAGAACGGACTGCATGCGATGTCCCGAAAAGCCGGAGGGCCGCCGGCGCGGCGCGCCTGCGGCTCAGGTCGGGCCTCTCCACAATGCAAGGCCGGATGGCCAGCCCTGGACGCCGCTCACCGATACGCGGCGGCGATTCCCATGAAGTCCGCCGCCTTGAGGCTCGCGCCGCCGACGAGCGCGCCGTCCACGTTGGCGACGCCCATCAGTTCGGCCGCGTTGGAGGGCTTCACCGAGCCGCCATAGAGAATGCGCACCGCCGCGCCCTGCCCCGGCAGCAGCGTCTCGAGCCGGGCGCGGATGAAGGCGTGCACCTCGGCGACGTCCGCCGGCGTCGGCGTCAGGCCGGTGCCGATCGCCCAGACCGGCTCGTAGGCGACGACCAGATTGGCGGCGCTCGCGCCGGCCGGCAGCGAGCCGTCGACCTGCGCGCCGACGACGTCGAGCGTCTTGCCGGCGACCCGCTCGTCCTTCGTCTCGCCGACGCAGACGATGGCGATCAGCCCGGCGCGCAACGCCGCCTCGGCCTTCGCCTTCACTGTCGCGTTCGTCTCGCCGTGATCGGCCCGACGCTCGGAATGGCCGACGATGCAACAGGTTGCGCCGGCGTCCTTCAGCATTTCCGCAGCAATGTCGCCCGTATGCGCGCCCGACGCCTTGGCGTGGCAATCCTGCCCGCCGATGGCGACGGGCCGGCCCTTGACCAGCGCCGCGGCGGCGGCGACCAGCGTCGCCGGCGGGCAGATCGCCAGCTCCGCGCGCCCCGCCCCGCCCGCCGCGCCGGCGGCGCAGATGGCGTCCAGTTCCGCCAGCGAGGCGGCGACCCCGTTCATCTTCCAGTTGCCGGCGACGAGGGGCTTGGGCTTCTGCGACATGGCGGCCGTCCTGCTCAGGGCGCGGCGACATCGGGTCGCCGCAATCGGCCGCGCAGTAGCATTCCGCCGCCGCTATGCAAAGCGGCGCTCGGGCGATACAAAGCGCCGCGCCCCAGCCCATCAGGACACTTTTTCAATGCTCGAAGGCATTCGCGTCGTCACTCAGAACTGGATCGGCCGGACGATCATGACGATCATCATGGGCTTCCTGATCCTGAGCTTCGCGATCTGGGGCATCGGCGACATGTTTCGCGGATTCGGCTCCAACACGGTGGCGACCGTCGGCGAGGCGAAGCTCTCCGGCGAGACGCTGCGCGCCGCCTATCAGAACGAGCTGACGCGCTACCAGCGCCAGATGCGGCAGGCGATCAACAACGAGCAGGCCCGCGCCATGGGGCTCGACACGGCTGTCGTGTCCCGCCTCGTCACCGAGTCGCTGCTCGACCAGAAGGCCCATCGCCTCGGCCTGTCGATTTCCGACGCAACCATCGCCGACGCGATCAAGGCCGACCCGACCTTCCGCGGCGCCAGCGGGGCGTTCGACCGCGCCCGCTTCGACGCGGCGATCCGCGACGCGGGCTACAACGAGCAGGGCTTCGTGCGCGAGCAGCGCAACGTCTATCTGCGCCGCGAGATCGGCGAGGCGGTCGCCGGCGGCATGACCGCGCCGACGACACTGCTCGCCGCCATCGACCGCTACCGCGCCGAGACGCGCACGATCGAGGCGCTCGCTTTGCCGGCGAGCGCGGCCGGCGAGATCGCCGCCGCCACGCCCGAGCAGCTCCAGAAATATTTCGACGACCGCAAGGCGAATTTCCGCGCGCCGGCCTATCGCAAGCTCGTCGTGCTGGCGGTGACGCCGAAGACCGCCGCCCGGCCGGAGGACGTGCCGGAGGACGAGGCGCGCAAGCTCTACGAGCAGGTCAAGACGCAGCGCTTCGGCACGCCCGAGCAGCGCCGCGTGCTTCAGCTCGTCTTCCCCGACATGGCGCAGGCCGAGGCCGCCGCCGCCAGGCTGAAGGAGGGCGCGACTTTCGAGACCGTGATGGCCGAGCGGGGCGCCAAGGAGGCCGACATCGACCTTGGGCTCAGGGCGAAGTCCGGCTTCTTCGACAAGGCCATCGGCGAGGCGGCCTTTGCGCTGCCTGCCGGCGGCGTCAGCGCGCCGATCAAGGGCGAGTTCGGCGCCGTGCTGTTGCAGGTCAAGGAGATCGCGCCGGAATCGGTGAAGCCCTTCGCCGAGGTGTCGGGGGAGCTGCGCGGCGAGATCGCGGAAAAGCGCGCCGCCGACGTGGTCCGCGATATCCACGACAAGATCGAGGACCAGCGCGCCTCCGGCAAGCCGCTGGCCGAGGCGGCGACCGCCGCCGGCCTGACGCCGCAGACCATCGAGGCCGTCGACGCCACGGGCCGCGACAAGGCCGGCAAGCCAGTCGATCTGCCCGAGGCGCAGGCGCTGCTGAAGGCCGCCTTCGCCTCCGACATCGGCGTCGACAACGACACGCTGACGACGCAGGACCGCGGTTATGTCTGGTTCGAGGTCGCCGGCGTCGAGCGCGCGCGCGACCGCACGCTCGACGAGGTGCGCGCCACCGTCGAGGCGGAATGGAAGGCCGACGAGACCGCCCGCCGCCTGCAGGCCAAGGCGGCCGAGGCGGTGAAGGCGATCGCCGGCGGCAAGACGCTGGCGCAGATCGCGGAAGCCGAGAAGCTCGAGGTGAAAATGATCGGCGGCGTGCGCCGCGGCGGCGGCCCCGGCCTCGTTCCCGGCGTCGTCGCGCAGGTGTTCAACGTCAAGCCCGGCGAGGCCGGCTCCGCCGCCACGCCCGACGGCGGCCGCCTGCTGTTCGTCGTCAAGGAATCCATCGTCCCGAAGTTCGACCCGAAGGCGAAGGAGAACGAGCAGATCGCCGAGCAACTGCGCAGCGCCCTGCCCGACGACATCCTCGCCCAGTATCTTTCGCGCCTGCAGAGCGACGCGAAGGTCGCCATCGACGATCAGGCGGTCAAGCGCGCGATCTTCGGCGCCGAGCAGAACTGACGGCGCGGCGATGGACGCGACGCCCTTCGAGACGGTCGCCGCCGCCTATGGCGAAGGCCGCGCGAGCCTCGTGGCGACGACGCTCGTCGCCGACCTCGAGACGCCCGTCTCGGCGTTCCTGAAACTGTCGGGCCCGCGCAACGGGGACGTGTTCCTGCTCGAGTCAGTCGAAGGCGGGGCGGCGCGCGGGCGCTACTCGATGATCGGGCTCGACCCCGATCTCGTCTTCCGCTGCGTCGACGACCGCGCCGAAATCAATCGCGCGCCGAAGACGGACCGCGAGGCCTTCGCGCCCTGCCCCGGCAAGCCGCTCGAGGCGCTGCGCGCGCTGCTGGCGGAGTCGCGCATCGACATGCCGCAAGGCCTGCCGCCGATGTCGGCCGGCGTGTTCGGCTATCTCGGCTACGACATGGTGCGCCAGATGGAGCGCCTCGCCCCGGCCAAGCCCGATCCCATCGGCGTGCCGGACGCGCTGCTGATCCGCCCCACCGTGATGGTCGTGTTCGACTCGGTGCGCGACGAACTGTCGATCGTCACGCCCGTGCGCCCGCAGGCGGGCGTCTCCGCGCGCGCCGCCTACGAGAGCGCGCTGGCGCGGCTCGAAGGCGTGGTGGCGACGCTGGAGGCCGCGCTCGCCCATCCCGCGCCCGCCGCCGATCCGCATCTGACCGCGACGCCGCCGGTCTCCAACACCACGCCGGAGGCCTATCTGGCGATGGTGGAGCGGGCGAAGGAGTATATCCGCGCCGGCGACATCTTTCAGGTCGTGCTGTCGCAGCGCTTCACCGCGCCGTTCGATCTGCCGGCCTTCTCGCTCTATCGCGCGTTGCGGCGCGTCAACCCCTCGCCCTATCTCTGTTACCTCGATTTCGGCGGCTTCCAGATCGTCGTGTCGAGCCCGGAGATTCTGGTGCGTGCGCGCGGCGGCGTGGTGACGATCCGCCCGATCGCCGGCACGCGCTGGCGCGGCAAGACGGAGGCCGAGGATCAGGCGCTCGCCGCCGAGCTTCTGGCCGACCCGAAGGAGCGGGCCGAGCATCTGATGCTGCTCGACCTGGGCCGCAACGACGTCGGCCGCGTCGCCAAGATCGGCACGGTCGAAGTCACGGACCGCTTCATCATCGAGCGCTACAGCCACGTCATGCACATCGTCTCGAATGTCGAGGGTCAGCTCGACCCGCGTCGCGACGCGGTGGACGCCCTGTCGGCCGGCTTTCCGGCCGGCACCGTCTCGGGCGCGCCGAAGGTGCGGGCGATGGAGATCATCGACGAGCTGGAGCCGGTCAAGCGCGGCATCTACGCCGGCTGCGTCGGCTATTTCGGCGCCGGCGGCGAGCTCGACACCTGCATCGTGCTGCGCACCTCGGTCGTCAAGGACGGCAAGATGCATGTGCAGGCCGGCGCCGGCGTCGTTTACGACAGCGACCCGGCCTCTGAGCAGCGCGAATGCGTCAACAAGGCGCAAGCCCTGTTCCGCGCCGCCGACGAGGCGGTGAAGTTCGCGACCCGCGCCAAGCGCGGGCAGTAATCCGCGTCGCTCAGGCCCGCCGCGCCGCGCGCTCGCGGCCGATCAGCAGCGCCACAGGATCGCCGCCGCAGCGCGCGCTTTCGATCAGAAGATAGATCGACAGGAACAGCGATCCGCCGATCAGGGCGAGCGCGGCGAGGCCCAGCGACGCCGCCGAAAAGCCGCCACGCCAGGCCGTCCACAGGGCGCTCAGCGTCAGCATGAACGTGAAGTCGAGGTTGAACTGACCGGGCCAGTCGAGTGCGGCGATGTCGCCGAAGAACACGGGAAAAAGATTGACGCCCCGTCGCATCGCGACGGCCGCCGTATAGACGATCAAGACGATAAGGATCGTCGCCAGCCATGCCCTGAAAAGTCGCATTCCCGCCTCCGGCCACCAGCGGCGGCCATTTTGCGACGCTTCGCGCCGCCGGGCCAGCGGGCAGTTGTCACGGACAGGTCATCGTCGTTCCGCTCTGCGTGCAAACACGCCCGTCCGGCATGACGATCCGGGTCTGCGCGTCGCGCACGACGCGGCCGTCCGGATAGGTCGTCTCGCTCTCCCACACCTGCCGGCGCGAGCCGTCGGGCTGGACGAACTCCCGCGCCGTCCAGCGCGTGAAGCCGCCCGGAGGCGCCGGCGGGGCGGTCACGACGAAGCCGGGCGGGATCGCAGGCGGGGTCGGCAGTTGCATCGTCATGCCGCCCATCGACATGAAACCGTTGTCGCACATGCGCATCCCGCCCGGCCCTTCGATGCAGGTCTGCGCGAGGGCGGGCGCGGCGAGGCCGGCTAAGGCAAGGAAAGCGAGGGCGGCGCGCATGGCGTCATGCTCCTGTGCGGCTGATCCGCACCGCCAAGATGCGCCCGCGCGTGGCCCGCCAACAGGCCCCCGCGACGCTCCGCCGCGCCGTCCGGAGCGATTTCCGCAACAATTCCCGCGCGGCTTGACCTCCCCGCCGGTCCGGCCGAAAAGGGCTCGAACCGCCTCGGGACCGACATGCCGACCGTCACGCTGATCGACAATTACGACAGCTTCACCTGGAACCTGGTGCATTATCTGGGCTCTATGGGCGCGGACGTGACGGTCTATCGCAACGACGAGAAGACCGCCGACGAGGTGCTGGCCGAGGCGCCCGACGCCATCGTCCTCTCGCCCGGCCCCTGCACGCCGAACGAGGCGGGAATCTGCCTCGAGGTGATCGAGAAGGCGGCCGGCGAGGTGCCGATCTTCGGCGTCTGCCTCGGCCATCAGGCGATCGGCCAGGCCTATGGCGGCGAGGTGATCCGCGCCCCGCTGCCGATGCACGGCAAAATGAGTGAGATCGACCATCGCGGCGAGGCGATCTTTCGCGGCGTCAACGGCCCGTTCCAGGGCACGCGCTACCACTCGCTGATCGTCGACCGCGACACGATGCCGAAGGATCTCAACGTCATCGCCGAGGCGGACGGGCTGGTGATGGGCCTCGCCCATCGCTCGCAGCCCGTCTACGGCGTGCAGTTCCATCCCGAGAGCATCCAGTCCGAGCACGGGCATCTCATCTTCAGGAATTTCCTCGATCTCGCCGAGGCGTGGAACGCGAAGACGCGCGCCGCCCGCACGGATCGCTGAGCGGAGACGGCATGGACGCGTTCAAACCCCTCATCGCGAAAGTCGCGACCGGCGCGGCGCTGACGCGGGCGGAGGCCGAGGAAGCCTTCGACAACATGCTGTCGGGCGAGGTGACGCCGGCGCAGATGGGCGCCTTCCTGATGGCGCTGCGCGTGCGCGGCGAGACGGTGGAGGAAATCACCGGCGCGGTCTCCGCCATGCGCGCCAAGATGCTGCGGGTCGCCGCCCCTGCGGGGGCGATGGACATCGTCGGCACCGGCGGCGACGGCTCGGGCTCGTGGAACGTCTCGACCCTCGCCGCGTTGATCGTCGCCGCGCTCGGCGTGCCGGTCGCCAAGCACGGCAACCGCGCCGCCTCCTCGAAGTCGGGCACGGCCGACGTGTTCGGCGCGCTGGGCGTGAGGATCGGCGGATCGCCGCAGGCGGCCGAGGCCGCGCTCGCGGAGGCCAACGTCGCCTTCATGATGGCGCAGACCCATCATGCCGCGATGCGGCATGTCGGCCCGGCGCGCGTCGAACTCGGCACGCGCACGATCTTCAATCTGCTCGGGCCCCTCTCCAATCCGGCCGGCGTCAAGCGCCAGCTCACCGGCGCCTTCGCGCCCTCCTGGCTCGAGCCGATGGCGCAGACGCTGCGCGCGCTCGGCTCGGAGCGCGCCTGGCTCGTGCACGGCTCGGACGGGCTCGACGAACTGACCACCACCGGCCCGAGCACGGTCGTCGCGCTCGAGAACGGGGCGCTGCGGCGCTTCGAGGTGACGCCCGAGGAAGCCGGCCTGCCCCGCGCCGACCCGGCCGCGCTGAAGGGCGGCGACCCGGCGCAGAACGCGCAGGCGCTGCGCGACGTGCTCGCCGGCGCGAAAAACGCCTACCGCGACATCGCCGTGCTGAACGCCGCCGGCGCCCTGATCGTCGCCGAGCGCGCCAGGACGCTCGCAGAGGGCGCGGCGATGGCCGCCTCCGCGCTCGACTCCGGCGCTGCGAGGTCTACGCTCGACAAACTCGTCGCCGCGACCAATCGCGACGATCCCCACGCCGCTTCGATGAGGTAGGACGCCGCCAGCCCATGCCCGACATCCTCGCACGCATCGAAGCCTACAAGCGCCGCGAAATCGCCGACGCAAAAGTGCGCATGCCGCGCAGCGCGCTCGAACGCGCGATCCGCGAGCAGACGCCGCCGCGCGGTTTCGCCCGCGCCATTCAGGAGACCATCAACGCGGACCGTTTCGCGCTGATCGCCGAGATCAAGAAGGCGAGCCCGTCCAAGGGGCTGATCCGCGAGGATTTCGATCCGCCGGCGCTGGCGAAGGCCTACGAGGCGGGCGGCGCGACCTGCCTTTCGGTGCTGACCGACGCGCCGTCCTTCCAGGGCAAGCCGGAGTTCCTGACGCAGGCGCGCGCCGCGACGCACCTGCCCGCCCTGCGCAAGGACTTCCTGTACGACGCCTATCAGGTCTACGAGGCGCGCGCCTGGGGCGCGGACTGCATCCTCATCATCATGGCGTGCGTCGACGACGAGCAGGCGCGCGCGCTCAACGCCGCCGCGCATGATCTGGGAATGGATGTGCTGGCCGAGGTGCATGACGAGCGCGAGCTGGAGCGCGCGCTGCGGCTCGACACGCGCCTCGTCGGCATTAACAACCGCAACCTGCACACCTTCGAGGTGTCGCTGGCGACGACCGAGAAGCTCGCGCCGCGCATCCCGCCGAACCGCATCAAGGTCGCCGAGAGCGGCATCGGCTCGCATGCCGACCTGAAGCGTCTCGCGGCGGCCGGCGTCGAGACCTTCCTCGTCGGCGAGAGCCTGATGCGCAACGCCGACGTGACGCAGGCGACGCGCGCCCTGATGCAGGGCGAACCGGCGCAGAAGCGCGCCTGAGCCGGAAAGGGCTGACATGAGCGGCCTCACCCATATCGGCGCCTCCGGCGAAGCGCGCATGGTCGACGTCTCGGACAAGGCGGCGACCTCGCGCGTCGCGACGGCGCAGGGCAAGGTCGTGATGCAGGCCGCGACGCTGGCGGCGATCCTCGCGGGCGACGCGAAGAAGGGCGACGTGCTCGGCGTCGCGCGCGTCGCCGGCATCATGGCCGCCAAGCGCACGCATGAGCTGATCCCGCTCTGCCATCCGCTCAACCTGACCAAAGTGACGGTGGAGCTGGTCCCCGACCCCGCCCTGCCCGGCGTCGTCGTCACCGCGACGGCGAAGGTGACGGGGCAGACCGGCGTCGAGATGGAGGCGCTCACCGCCGTCTCCGTCGCCTGCCTCACCGTCTACGACATGGCCAAGGCGATCGACCGCGGCATGGTCATCGAGAGCGTTCGCCTGCTCGAGAAAGACGGCGGCAAGTCCGGCCGCTGGACGGCGGACGCCGCGCCATGAGCCTGATCCCGGTCGACGAGGCGCTGGCGCGCATTCTGGCGAGCGCGCGCGCCCTGCCCGCCGAATCCGTTGCGCTCGAGCAGGCGGACGGGCGCACGCTCGCCGCCGACCTCGCCGCGCTGCGCGCGCAACCGCCGGTCGCCGTGTCGGCGATGGACGGATACGCGGTGCGCGCAGCCGACGCGGCGCGCGCGCCCGTCACACTCCGGCTCGTCGGCGTCAGCGCCGCCGGGCGCGGATTCGCCGGCGTCGTCGGCGCGGGCGAGGCGGCGCGCATCCTCACCGGCGCGCCCGTGCCGGACGGCGCCGACGCCGTCGTCGTGCAGGAAATGGCCGAGGCGCGCGACGGCGCGGTGACGCTCGCCGAGGCCGCCGTCGCAGGCCGCCACATTCGGCGCGCCGGCATCGACTTTGCGGCCGGCGACGTTCTCATGAAGGCCGGAACGCGGATCGACGCGCACCGGATCGCGCTGATCGCGGCGATGAACCACGCGACGGTCCCCGTCGCGCGCCGCCCCCGCGTCGCCGTTCTGGCGACCGGCGACGAACTCGTGCCGCCTGGCCGGACGCCGGGGCCGCACCAGATCGTCGCGTCCAATCATCTCGGCGTCGCCGCCGGCGTGCGCGCGGCCGGCGGCGCGCCGATCCTGCTCGGCATCGCGCGCGACAATCACGAGGATCTGGCCGCCGCGATCGGCCGCGCGCAGGCGGCTGGCGCGGACGTTCTGGTCACGCTCGGCGGCGCCTCGGTCGGCGATCTCGATCTCGTGCAGGCCGCGCTCGGCCGCGCCGGCATGGAGCTCGGCTTCTGGCGCATCGCCATGCGGCCGGGCAAACCGCTGATGCACGGGCGGATCGGCGACATGGCGGTGATCGGCCTGCCCGGCAATCCGGTCTCGGCGCTCGTCTGCGCCCGCCTGTTCCTGCGGCCGCTGGTGCGGGCGCTGCAAGGCGATCCCGCGGCGGGCGACGACCCGACGATCCCTGCCCGGCTTGGCGGCGACCTGCCCGCCAACGACCAGCGGCAGGACTATCTGCGCGCCACGCTGCGCCGCGACGCCGACGGCGCGCCGGTCGCCACCGCGCTCGGATTGCAGGATTCGTCCGTGCTGCGCGTGCTGGCGGCCGCCGACGCGCTGATCGTCCGCCCGCCGCACGCGCCGCCGGCGAAAGCGGGCGATTCGTGCCGGATCGCGCTTCTGGCGGACTGAGGCAGGCGCGATCGGACGCGCGAAAGCGAAGAAACGAACGCGTTTCCCGAAATTGCGCACGCCGCTCTTGCCGAACAATCCGGGAACGTATAGCGTTTCGTTCATGATTTGTTTAAGGCTTCGATGAACCCTGCAAGCGAAGATCAGGACGATTCGAACCAGACAGGAGCCGCGCGCATGCTGACCCGGAAACAGAGCGAGCTGCTGCGCTTCATCAACGAGCGGCTGAAGGAGACGGGCGTTCCGCCTTCCTTCGACGAGATGAAGGACGCGCTGGATCTGCGGTCGAAATCCGGCATCCACCGGCTGATCATGGCGCTGGAGGAGCGCGGCTTCATCCGCCGCCTGCCGAACCGCGCCCGCGCGCTGGAAGTGCTGAAACTGCCCGAATCCTCGACGCCCTCCACGGCGCGCGGCCGTTTCGAACCATCGGTGATCGAGGGCAATCTCGGGCGCGTGCGCAAGCCGGCCCCCGCCGCGGAGGATGACGGCCCGGGCTACGCCACCATCCCGGTGATGGGCCGCATCGCCGCCGGCACGCCGATCTCGGCGATCCAGCAGCGCAGCCACACGATCCCGATTCCGCCCGACTTTCTCGGCTCGGGCGACCATTACGCCCTCGAGGTGCGCGGCGACTCGATGATCGAGGCCGGCATTTTCGACGCCGACACGGTGATCATCCGCAAACAGGACTCGGCCGATACGGGCGACATCGTGGTCGCCCTGATCGACGACGAGGAGGCGACGCTGAAGCGCCTGCGCCGGCGCGGCGCCTCCATCGCGCTCGAAGCCGCCAATCCGGCCTACGAGACGCGCATCTTCGGGCCCGACCGGGTGCGCATCCAGGGCAAGCTGGTGAGCCTCATCCGCAAGTATTGAGGCGCGCGACCGCGTCCGCCCGCCCCTGTCGGAGACGACGCCTCGCGCGTTCGGACCGCGGCCGACGGCCCCTCCTTCGACAAGCTCCTGGCGAGACGCCGACCAGCTCGGATGCCGGCTTCGGCGGGCCTCGCGACATGAGGCGCGACGCCCGCCGATCCGCTTGCCGATCCGCTTGCCGATCCGCTTGCCGATCCGCTTGCCGATCCGCCTTGCCAATCCGGCCGGCGCGCGCCACAAGCCCGGCCATGCTGACCATCGACAGGCTGACCTACCGGCTCGGGCCGCGCGTGCTGTTCGACGAGGCGAGCGCCACCCTGCCGCCCAATGCGCGCACGGGCTTCGTCGGCCGCAACGGCACGGGCAAGACCACGCTGTTCCGCCTCGTCTCCGGCGAGATCGCGCCCGAATCCGGCTCGTTCGACCTGCCCCGCCGCGCCCGGCTCGGCCGCGTCGAGCAGGAGGCGCCGGGCGGGCCGGGCAAGCTGATCGACTTCGTCCTCGACGCCGACGTCGAGCGCGCCGTGTTGCTCGCGGAGGCGGAGACGGCGCGCGATCCGCATCGCATCGCCGACATCCATACCCGCCTCGCCGACATCGAATCGCATTCCGCGCCGGCGCGGGCGGCGGCGATCCTCTCCGGCCTCGGCTTCGACGAGGCGGCGCAGAACCGCGCGCTGTCCGAGTTCTCGGGCGGCTGGCGGATGCGCGTCGCGCTCGCCGCCGTGCTGTTCTCGCGCCCCGATCTGCTGCTGCTCGACGAGCCGACCAACTATCTCGATCTGGAAGGCTCGCTCTGGCTGATCGACTATCTGAAGCGCTACCCGGCGACCGTGATCGTCATCAGCCACGACCGCGATCTGCTCGACGAGGTCTGCGACCACATCCTGCATCTGGATCGCGGCAAGCTGACGCTCTATCGCGGCGGCTTCACCGAGTTCGACCGGCAGCGCCGCGAGAAGCAGGCGCTCGCCCAGAAGGCGGCCAAGAAGCAGGAGGAGAGCCGCAAGCACCTGCAGGCCTTCGTCGACCGCTTCCGCGCCAAGGCCTCGAAGGCGCGGCAGGCGCAATCGCGCATCAAGATGCTGGAGAAGCTGCAGCCCGTCGCGCTGATCGAGGATTCGGACGTGCTCGCCTTCGACCTGCCATCGCCCGAGCGCGAATTGTCGCCGCCCATCGTGGCGATGGAGAAGGCGAGCGCGGGCTACGAGGCGCGCACCGTGCTGTCGCGTCTCGATCTGTCGATCTCGAACGACGACCGCATCGGCTTGCTCGGCGCCAACGGCAACGGCAAATCGACCTTCGCCAAGCTCGTCGCGGGGCGCCTCCCGGCGATGGGCGGCAAGATCGTGCGCGCGGCCAAGCTCGACGTCGGCTTCTTCGCCCAGCATCAGATCGACGATCTCGACGAGGCCGGCTCCGCCTACACGCATGTGGCGCGCAAGATGCCGAACCAGCCGGAGGCGAAGGTGCGCGCGCGCGCCGCGCGCATGGGTTTCCCCAACGTGAAGGCGGACACCAAGGTCGGCGAATTGTCGGGCGGCGAGAAGGCGCGTTTGCTGATGGGGCTGGCGAGCTTCGAGGGCCCGCATCTGCTGATCATGGACGAGCCGACCAACCATCTCGACATCGACTCGCGCGCCGCCCTCATCGAGGCGATCAACGAATATGAGGGCGCGGTGATCCTCGTCAGCCACGACCGCTATCTGCTTGAAGCCTGCGCCGACCGGCTGTGGCTCGTGGCCGACGGCACGGTGAAGCCGTTCGACGGCGACATGGACGAGTATCGGCGCTTCGTGCTCGACCAGGCGGGCGCAGCGCGCCGGCAAGAGACGCGCGAAGCGGGACGCGAGGCGACGGCGCGCGATTCCGCTCCGACGGCGCCGAAGCGCCCCGCCCTCAACGCGCTTCGCAAGAAGCTCGCCGAAGCGGAAGCCAGGATGGAGCGGTTCCACACGCTGATCGCGCGCGTCGACGAGATGCTGGCCAAGCCCGACGCTTTCGCGAAAGAGCCGGCCAAGGCCGCGCAACTCGCCCAGCAACGCGGCGAACTCGAGCGCGCGCTGGCGAGCGCCGAGGAGGAATGGCTGACGCTTTCCGGCGAACTCGAAGCGGCGGGCTGACGGGGCGTCATCGTTCTGTTACATAGTTCGACGATTCTGGAATCGTGGAAATGTCGAACACCCTTCTCGCTCTCGCCGCGCTCGCCCATGAGGGGCGGCTCGAAGCCTGGCGGCTGCTGATCAGCCGCGAGCCGCACGGCGTCGAAGCCGGCAAGCTCGCACAGGCCCTCGGCCTGCCCGCCAACACGCTGTCGGCGCAGTTGGCGATCCTGACGCGGGCCGGCCTCGTCGCCAGTGAACGTCGCGGGCGCAGCGTCGTCTATCGCGCCGCGCCCGGCCGCATCGCCGCGCTGGCGGACGAGCTGACCGCGATGTGCTGCGAGGGCCGGCCGGAGCTGTGCCGGGACGGTTCGGTCTCCACGCCCCCATCACTTCGTCCGGAGACAAGCATGAGCGCGCCGCGCCCCTTCAACGTCCTGTTTCTGTGCACCGGCAACACCGCCCGTTCGGTGCTGGCCGAGAGCATTCTACGCAAGCTCGGCGAGGGGCGGCTCAACGCGTATTCGGCCGGCAGCCAGCCCAAGGGCGTCGTCAACCCGTGGGCGCTGACGATCCTGCGCGAGGAAGGCTTTCCGGCCGAGGGCTTCCGCTCCAAGAGCTGGGACGAGTTCGCCGGGCCCGACGCGCCGACGATGGATTTCGTCTTCACGGTCTGCGATTCGGCGGCGGGCGAGGCGTGCCCCGTCTGGCCGGGCCAGCCCGTGACGGCGCATTGGGGTATCGAGGATCCCGCCGCCGTCGAGGGGACGGACATCGACAAGCGGCGCGCCTTTCAGGAAGCGTTCCGATTCCTGCGCAATCGCATCGCCGTGTTCGCCTCGCTGCCGCTCGCCAAGCTCGACGCCGCCTCGCTGCGTCGCGAGGTCGACGACATCGGCGCGATGGCCGGCGCGACCAACCCTCGCGCCAGCCGGCGCTGAGGGCGAGCGCATGTCGGTCTTCGAACGCTATCTCACGGTCTGGGTCGCGCTCTGCATCGTCGCGGGCGTCGCCCTCGGCTCGGCGGCGCCGGGCCTGTTTCAGGCCATCTCGGCGCTCGAAATCGCCAAGGTCAATCTGCCGGTGGCCGTGCTGATCTGGCTGATGATCGTGCCGATGCTGCTGAGGATCGACTTCGCGGCGCTGGCGCGCGTGACGGAGCATTGGCGCGGCATCGGCGTGACGTTGTTCGTCAACTGGGCTGTGAAGCCCTTCTCCATGGCGCTGCTGGGCTGGCTGTTCGTCGGCTGGCTGTTCCGGCCGCTGCTGCCGGCCGATCAGATCGAGTCCTACATCGCAGGGCTCATCCTGCTCGCCGCCGCGCCCTGCACGGCGATGGTGTTCGTGTGGAGCAATCTGACGCGCGGCGAGCCGCATTTCACGCTGTCGCAGGTGGCGCTCAACGATCTGATCATGATCGTCGCCTTCGCGCCCATCGTCGGCCTGCTGCTCGGGCTCGCCTCCATCGCCGCGCCATGGGAGACGCTGCTCCTGTCGGTGGCGCTCTACATCGTCGCGCCGGTGATCGTCGCGCAGATCGTGCGCGCCCGCGTTCTGGCGAATGGCGGCCCGGCGGCGCTGGCGCGCTTGCTGACGCTGCTCGGGCCGGTCTCACTCGTCGCGCTGCTCGCAACGCTCGTGCTGCTGTTCGGCTTTCAAGGCGGGCAGATCCTGCGCCAGCCGCTGGTGATCGCGCTGCTGGCGGTTCCGATCCTGATCCAGGTCTATTTTAACGCCGGCGTCGCCTATCTGCTGAACCGCCTCACGGGCGAAGCGCATTGCGTCGCCGGCCCTTCGGCGCTGATCGGCGCGAGCAATTTCTTCGAGCTCGCCGTCGCCGTGGCGATCAGCCTGTTCGGCCTCCAGTCCGGCGCGGCGCTGGCCACCGTCGTCGGCGTGCTCGTCGAGGTGCCGGTCATGCTCTCGCTGGTGGCCATCGCCAATCGCAGCAAGGGTTGGTACGAGCGCGGCGTCTCGGTCGAGCGGCCTTTGTAGCCGCGATCACAGACGGCGCGCGCCGTTCGCGCGCATCGTGTCGGCGCTCGATTCACGAGGGCCGACCCACATGCAGAAGATGCGCCTGTTTCTCGATACGCACGACGCCGCGCGCGGCAGCTTTCCGAAAGGGCTGACGAGCGAGCAGTTCGAGGCGTTCTACCCGTCCTATCTCGAGGCCTGCGCGGCCGAGGGCGTCGTCAACGTCGACATTCAGGTGGCGCTCGGCGAGGGCCGCGCCTTCTGCCTCAACCTCGCGCCGGACGCCGACGCCGTGCGGCGCGCGCACGCCCGGATCGGACTTCCGTTCGACGACATCAGCGAAGTGCGCACGGCCAGCCCCGGCGCGATCTTCTTCAAACCCGCCGCCTGAGGCGACCGGCGGGGCGCCCCGCGCCCCGCCCCACATGCGAGACAATCATGGCGTCCGATCTTGCGTTCATCGTCGGCGTGGCCGCGGTCGCGGTCATGCTCGGCTTCCTGGCTGCCGCGCAACTGGTGCGGCGCGACCTGGCGCCCTCCATCGGCCTCCACGGGCCGAGGCAAATCTTTCTTGTCGCCGGCCTGACCTTCGGCGTGGTCGCCGCGCTGATCAAGATTGGCGTCATCGTCGTGCTGGCCCATGCCCGCACGCTGGCGCCGTCGGGCCCGCCGGCGCCGCTCGAGGCGGCGCGCGACGACCTCGTCGCCGGCGCATTCCAGCCGCAGGACTGGCGCGCCCTGCCGGGCGAGGCTTCGCGGTCGATCCTGCCGTCGCCGCGCTTGGTCGGGCGCTGTTCTGACGAACCGGCGCTGTCGCGCGACGGAACGCTCACCTGCGCCTCCTGTCACGATCTGACGGCGAAGGGCGGCGCGGACGGACGGCGCGTCGCGGTCGGCGTCGACGGGCAGACGGGAACGCGCAACACGCCGACCGTCTACAACGCGGCCTTCCAGACGAAGCTTTTCTGGGACGGACGCGCGGGCTCGCTGGAGGAGCAGGCGCTCGGCCCTATCGTCAATCCGATCGAGATGGCGGCCGAGTCCATCGAGGCGGCGCTCGCCCGCATCGACACGCCGGACTGGCGCGCCGCCTTCGCGCGCGCGTTCGGACCCTCCGCGCGGATCGACGCGCCGCATCTGGCCCGCGCGCTCGCCGACTTCGAGCGCACGCTGATCACGTCCGACGCGCCCTACGACCGTTTCGTGCGCGGCGAGGCGACGGCGCTCGACGCGCGGCAGAAACGCGGCATGGCGCGGTTCGACGAGATCGGCTGTTCGCGCTGCCACAGCGGGCCGAACTTCAGCGGCGCGAGCATGTTCGAGCCGCGGCGGCCGTTCATGCAGTTGATGACGCGCGGCACGCGCTTCGAGGCGACGCTGGGGCGCGACAAGGGCCGCGCCGGCCCGCAGGCCGAGAACGGGGTTTGGCGCATCCCCTCGCTGCGCAACGTCGCGCTGACGGCGCCATATCTTCACGACGGCTCGGTGAGCGAGTTGAAGGAGGCGGTGCGCATCATGGCCGAGTTGCAGGCGCGCGCCACGCTCGCCTGGACGGGCGCGGCGAGCCCGCCGCCGGCATGGCTCGCCGACCAACGCCGCTTCGAGCCGACGAGCCGGCGTGTGATGACGGAGGAGGACGTCGACGACATCGTCGCCTTTCTGAACGCGCTGACGAGCGAACGTCTCGCCGCCGCGTCGCGGTGACGCAGACGGCGCGCATCGGGACAATCGCTATGATCGCCTGCATGACGGACCACAGGGCGACGGCCGGCGGGCGCGTCGGGCGGACCATCGAGACGCGATCCGGCGCGACGGACCTGATGTCGGCGCTCTCGGCCGACGGGCGCGCCCTGCTCGAGGCGTCGATGGCGCGCCGCGCCTTCTGCGCCGGCCAGCCGGTGATCGAGAAGGGCGACCCGGTGTCGGGCGCCTTCTTCGTGCTGTCCGGGGCTTTGCGCGTGTATGCGCTGTCGCCCTCCGGTCGCGAGGCGGGGCTCTATCTGCTGCGGCCGGGCGAGACCTGCGTGCTGGCGCTGAACAGCCTGTTCGCCGATCTGCGTTATCCCGCCTTCGTGCGCGCCGACAGCGACTGCACGGTCGGCGTCGCGCCGGGCCACGCCTTCCGCGCCCTGTTCGAGCGCGAGCCGGCGATCCGCGACCTCACCGTGCGGGCGCTGTCGACCCTCGTCTTCCGATTGATGGACGAACTCGAACAGGTGCATTCGCTCAAGCTCGAACAACGGCTCGCCGCGACTCTGCTGGCGCAGGCGGACAGCGAGGGCGTCGCGCGCTGGACGCAGCAGCGCCTCGCCGACCATCTCGGCGCGACGCGCGAGGCGGTCGCCCGCATCATGGCGCGGCTTTCCGCGCAGGGCGTCGTCAGCGTCGGACGCGGCGCAGTGCGGCTCGTCGATTTCGCCGCGCTGCGGCGCATCGCGGCCGCGTCGTAGCGAGGGGCGCTGACTTCCGGACGCTGCGGCCCTATGACATGGGCGCATCCCCGGAGTCCGCAATGGCGCCTCGCCCGCATCTCCTTCTCGTCGTCGTCGACCAGCTCGCCGCGCAGTTCCTGCCCTTCTACGGGCATGGCGTCGTGAAGACGCCGAACCTGTCGCGGCTCGCCGAGGGCGGCGTCGTGTTCGACAATTTCTACTCACCCGCCCCGCTCTGCGCGCCGGCCCGCGCGACGCTGATGACCGGGCAGCTCTCGGGCCGCACGCAGGTCTACGACAACGCCGCCGAGTTCCGCTCGTCGATCCCGACCTTCGCGCACTACTTGCGGCTCGAGGGCTATCGCACCTGCCTGTCGGGCAAGATGCATTTCGTCGGGCCCGATCAGTTGCACGGTTTCGAGGAGCGGCTGACGACGGACATCTATCCGGCCGATTTCGGCTGGACGCCGGACTGGACGAAGCCCGACGAGCGCATCGACTGGTGGTATCACAACATGTCGTCCGTGCTGCAGGCGGGCGTCGCCGAGATCACCAACCAGCTCGAATACGACGACGAGGTGTGCTTCCTCGCCGAGCGCAGACTGTTCGATCATGCGCGCTATGCCGGCGATACGCCGCTGCTGCTGACCGTCTCGTTCACGCATCCGCACGATCCTTACGTCGCGCGCGACAAGTTCTGGTCGATGTATCGCGACGAGGAGATCGACGCGCCGGCCGTCGCGCCGATCCCGCGCTGAGATGGACGCGGCGAGCGCGCGGCTTTACGACATGTCGGACATGGGGCGTTTCGCGGTGAGCGAGGCGGATGTGCGCGCCTCGCGTCACGGCTACTACGCCAACATTTCCTACATCGACTCGCTCGTCGGCCGCCTGCTCGACACGCTCGAGACCTGCCGCATGCGCGAGAACACGATCGTCATGCTCGTCTCCGACCATGGCGATTTTCTCGGCGAGCGCGGGCTCTGGTACAAGATGAGCTTCCGCGAGCCGGCCGCGCGCGTGCCGTTCCTCGTGCATGCCCCGCAACGCTTCGCGCCGCGCCGCGTGGCGACGCCGGCGAGCCTCGCCGACATTCTGCCGACGCTGGTCGATTTCGCGCGGCCGGGCGCCTCGGCCGCGCTCGCGAGCCCGGTCGACGGGGCGAGCCTGCTGCCGCTGATCGAGGGCGCTGAGATGGCCGACCGCATGATCGTCGGCGAATATCTCGCCGAGGGCGTTCCAGCGCCGATGCTGATGGCGCGGCGCGGCGCGCATAAATTCATCGCCTGCGGCGACGACCCCGACATGCTGTTCGATCTAGCGAGCGATCCGCACGAGACGCGCAATCTCGCCGCCGATCCCGATCAGGCGATGCGCGTCGCCGCGTTCCAGGCCGCGCTGCGCGCGCGTTTCGACGCGGCGGCGACGCGGCGCGCCGTGATCGAGAGCCAGCAGGCTCGGCTCGCAGTGTTCAAGGCGCTGCTGACGGGAAAACACTTTCCGTGGGACTATCAGCCGCTGCGGCTCGCCAGCGAGCAATACACGCGCAACCACCGCGCCGACGTGACGGCGACCGACGTGCAGAGCCGGTTCCCGCCCCTGCCCTCGACCTTGCAGGAATAATCAGGCGCCGCGCCAGAGCGCCCATTGCTTGCGCCATTGCGGCGCGTCGACCACCGTGGCGAAGGGCGCGTAATGGGCGCGCTCCATCGCTTCGAGATAGAGCGGAACGAGGCCGAGCGGGGCGAGCGCCAGCCGCGCGTCGCGACGTATGTCGGTCAGGCCGGCGCGCGCATGGCCAAGATGTTTGCGGGCGATGGCCCGCAACTCCGCAAGCGTCGCGAGCAGCCCCGGCGCGGCGCGGCCGGCGACGACATCCTCGCGCGACGCCCCGTGGCGGGCGAGCATATCGAGCGGCAGATAGCATTGGCCGCGCGCGGCATGCCACGGCAGCGCGCGCAACAGGCCGACGATGCCGTAGGCGACGCCGGCATGGCCGCAGGCGGCCGCCCCGCCCGGATCGCGGCCGCCGGCGAGCGCGAGGCTCGCGAGCCGGAACAGCGCGGAGACGGTCTCGCCGCAATAGCCTTCAAGCTGCGCCAGATCCGGCATCGGGTCGTCGTAGAGATCGAACACGCGCGCGTCGATCAGCGCGAGGAGCGCCTGTCGCGGCCAACGGAAACGCTCTGCCGCGTCGAGCAGCGCGGCGGCCGCGGGATTGGCCGACGCCTCGCCGGGGCGCGCGCCCTCGATCGCCTCGCGCCACCATTGATAGCGGATCTCGCCGAGCGAGGGCTGCGACACCGTCTCGCGCACGCGCGCGATCTCGGCGGAGAAGGCGTGCAGCGCGAAACAGGCCTCGCGCGCGGGCTCGGGCAGCAGCAGATCGGCGAGCCAGCGGTCGCGGTCGAACAGCTTCACGTCGTCTGCGCAGGCGGCGTAGGCCGCGGCGAGCCCGCCCATCAATCCACCGCGAGCAGCGCGGCGGCGACGCGACGCTTTTCGGCGAACAGCACGTTGAAGGTGCGCGCGGCCGCGCCCGTCGCCATCGAATCCGCGCGGATGCCGGCGGCCGCCAGCGCCGCGCGCAGCGGGGCGCTCAAGGGCGCGAGCGCCTCGCCCGTGCCGACGAGCAGCAGCTCGACCGCGCCGGCGGGCTCGGCGAAGAGCGGGCCGAGCGACTCGGCGGTGATCTCCTCCGGCGTCGTGGCGCGCCAGATGTGGACGCCGGACGGCAACGCGAGGACCGAGCCGCGATGCGTCATGCCGGCGAAGGCGAAGCCGCCGCGCCCGTATCCGTCGATCGAATGGCGGCCGGGCGCGAAGCCGTCGTAGCGTCGCCCCGGCGCGCTCACGCCGGGCTCGCGCCGGCCTTGGCGCGCTGCGCCTCGTGCGCGAGCGCTTCCTCGGCCGTAGATTCACGCTCCGCGCCGCCCTCGGTGCGCAGGCCGAGATAGATCAGGATCGGCGCGCAGATGAACACCGACGAGTAGGTCGCGACGATGATGCCGAACGTCATCGACAGCGCGAAGGAGCGGATAACGTGACCGCCGAAGATCGACAGGGCGAGCAGCGCCAGCAGCGTCGTCGTCGCCGTCATGATCGTGCGCGGCAGCACCGCGTTGACCGACACGTCGATCAGCTGGTCGGTCGGCATTCGCTTGAACTTGCGCATCATCTCGCGAATGCGGTCGAGAATGATGACGGTCTCGTTCAGCGACACGCCGACGATGGTGAGGATCGCCGCGATGGACGTCGTGTTGAACTCGAGCCGAGTCAACGCGAAGAAGCCGACGGTGAGCAACAGATCGTGCATCGTCGCGATGATCGCGGCGATGGCGAACTGCCATTCGAAGCGGAACCAGAGATAGACGAGCACGCCGAAAATCGCGACGACGACGCCGAGCGTTCCCGATTGCACAAGTTCGCCCGACACGCGCGGGCCGACGACCTCGACGCGGCGGAACTCGTAGCGGTCGCCGATGGCGTCCCGCACGCGGCTGACCGCGGCCTGTTGCGCCGCGTCCCCGCCCGCCACCGTTCCGAACCGGAACGTGACGTCGCTCGTCTCCGCGCCGCCGAAGCTTTGCACCTCGACCTCGCCGAGATTGAGCTTGCCGCCGAGCGTGCGCAGATCGGCAAGCTCGGCCGCGCCCTGTCTGGCGCGCAGTTCGATCAGCGTGCCGCCGGAAAAGTCGATGCCGAAGTTCAGTCCCGCGATCAGGAAGAGCAGGACGGCGGCGATCGAGAGGAAGGCCGAGAAGGGATAGCTCACGCGCCGGAAGCGCATGAACGGGATGTTGGTGGTCTCTGGCGCAAGCCGCAGGAGTTTCATGCTCGTCTCCTGGCTCAGATCGGCAGTCGGGTCGGGCGCTTCATGCGATACCAGAGCGCGATCATCATGCGGGTCATCGTCACGGCGGTGACGACGGTGGTGAGAATGCCGAGGCCGAGCGACACGGCGAAGCCGCGCACCGGACCGGAGCCGAACAGATAAAGGATCGCGGCCGCCACGAAGGTCGTCACGTTCGCGTCGATGATGGTGCCGAAGGCGCGCTTGAAGCCCGCGTCGAGGGCCGACAGGATCGACCGACCCATCTTGAACTCCTCGCGGATGCGCTCGTAGATCAGCACGTTCGAGTCGACCGCAAGACCGATGGTGAAGACAACGCCGGCGATGCCGGGCAGCGTCAGCGTCGCGCCGAGCAGCGCCAGCGCGGCGAAGATGAACAGGATGTGCACCGCGAGCGCGAGGTTCGCGAAGATGCCGAAGATGCCGTAGTTCATCACCATGTAGACGAACACCAGCACGCCGGCGACATAGGCCGCCATCTTGCCGGCGTCGATGGAGTCCTGGCCGAGGCCGGGGCCGACAGTGCGCTCCTCGACCACGGTGAGCTTGGCCGGCAGCGCGCCGGCGCGCAGCAGCACGGCGAGATTGTTGGCCTGCTGCACGGTGAAGCGGCCGGAGATCTGCCCCGAGCCGCCGGTGATCGGCGACAGGATGCGCGGCGCCGAGATCACCTTGTTGTCGAGCACGATGGCGAAGGGCTTGCCGACATTGGCGGCGGTGGCCTCGCCGAAGCGCTGGCCGCCGCGGATGTTGAAGCGGAAGTTGACGATCGGCTCCTGCGTGCGGGAATCGAAGCCGGGCTGGGCGTCGGTCAGATCCTCGCCGTTGACCATCACGCGCTTCTCGACGTCGATGGTGGAGCCTTCCGTGGCGTCGGCGAAGGGCAGCGTCTCGCGCTCGTTCGCCGGCGTGCCGGGCTCGGCGGCGAGGCGGAACTCGAGCTTCGCGGTCGTGCCGAGCAGCTCTTTCAGCTGAACCGTGTCCTGCAGGCCGGGCACGTCGACGACCACGCGGTCGGCGCCCTGACGCTGGATGTTGGGCTCGCGCATGCCGGTGCCGTCGACGCGGCGACGCAGCACCTCGATGGTCTGGTCGACGGCGCGGCGGACGCGGTCGGCGACGCCCGCCTCGGTCACCGCGACGAGGACCAGCCCCTCGTCGCCCTCGGTCACCTGAAGCGAGGGCTGGCCGCCGACAGCCGCCAGGCCGCCTGTGATCTGCGCGAGGCCGCGCACCTTGGGCAAAACCTTGGCGCGCTGCGCCTCGTCGGGAACGCGGAACTGCACGCCGCGCTGCTGCATGCCGATGCCGCCGGCGATCGACACGCCCTCCTCGCGCAGGATGCGGCGCACGTCGTCGCGCAGCGCCTCCACCTGCGTCTTGGCGACGGAGGACGAATCGACCTCGAGCAGCAGATGCGCGCCGCCCTGCAGATCGAGGCCGAGCACGATCTGGTTGAAGGGAATCGCCTTCGGCAGGCGCGCCTGGATGCTCTTGGCCGTCTCTTCGGAGAAGAAGCTAGGCAGGACGAGAAAGATCGCGAAGACCACCGACGCGATGACGCCGACGACTTTCCATGTGGCGAAGCGCAACATCGTGTCAGATCCCGTCGCCGATCATTCCTTGACGGGCTCGCCCTTGGAGCGAACGTCCGAAATCATGCCGCGCACGACGCGCACGCGCGTGTTGGGCGCGATCTCGACCTCGATTTCGGTGTCGTCGGTCGCCTTCGTCACCTTGCCGATCAGGCCGCCGGAGGTCACCACCGTGTCGCCGCGCCGCACCGCCGAGATCATCGCCTGATGGTCCTTCATCTTCTTCTGCTGGGGGCGAAGAATGAGGAAGTACATGATGACCAGAATAAGCGCGAACGGCGCCATCTGCATGATGATGTCGGCGCCGCCGGGGGCGCCAGCGGTCTGGGCGAATGCGGGGGTAATGAACACGGACGTCTCCGGCGCTCGGAACGGCGCAGATCAAGGGGTCTTTGAAGCGCGCGGACTATACAGACGACGCCTCCGAAAGCAATGCCGGCTCCCCTGCCCGTCCCTTGTCCGTCCCCCTGTCCGGCCGGCCGCGCCGCCGGCGCGGGCCGCCCCTGCGCGCCGGGCCAGTCGACGCGCGCCCCGGCCCGCGATAAACGGCGCGAGACCCACCAACCCTCCGGCCCGCCCATGACGTCCCGCCCCTCCGCCGCCGACATCGCCGCCTCGCTCGCCTCGCCCGAGGGCGCCGCCGCGCTCGCCCGCATCGCCGAGGCGCTGGAGCGGCTCGCCCCGCCGGCGCGCACCGCGCCCGACTTCGCCGCCGCCGACGCCTTCGTCTGGCACGCGGAAGGCGCGTATTTGCAGCCTGTCGCGCGGGTCAACCGCGTCGAGATGGCGCTGCTGAAGGGCATCGACCGGGTGCGCGACCTGCTCACCGAGAACACCGAGCGCTTCGCCCGCGGCCTGCCCGCCAACAACGCGCTGCTGTGGGGCTCGCGCGGCATGGGCAAGTCGTCGCTGGTCAAGGCCGCGCACGCCGACGTCAACCGCCGCCTCGCGCCGGACGGGCTGCCGGCGCTGAAGCTGGTCGAGATCCATCGCGAGGACATCGAAAGTTTGCCGGCGCTGATGGGTCTGTTGAGGGACGTCAAACACCCGTTCGTCGTGTTCTGCGACGACCTGTCCTTCGATTCGGACGACACCTCCTACAAGTCGCTGAAGGCGGCGCTGGAGGGCGGCGTCGAAGGCCGGCCGGCCAACGTCATCTTCTACGCCACCTCCAACCGCCGGCACCTGCTGCCGCGCGACATGATGGAGAACGAGCGCTCCACCGCGATCAACCCGCACGAGGCGGTGGAGGAGAAGGTGTCGCTGTCGGACCGCTTCGGGCTCTGGCTCGGCTTCCACAAGTGCAGTCAGGACGAATATCTCGACATGGTGCGCGGCTATGTCCGCCACTTCGCCATCGCCATCGACGAGGCGGAGCTGGAGGCGCAGGCGCTGGAATGGGCGACGACGCGCGGCGCGCGTTCGGGCCGCACGGCCTGGCAGTTCGTGCAGGATCTGGCGGGCCGTCTCGGCGTGCGCATGGGGTGAGGGCGATGGGCGACGCGCCGGCCGCCGCGCCCGCCGACGGCGACGCCGATCTCGGCGCGGCCGCCCGCGCGCTCGGCGTCGACCTCGTCGCGCTCGTCGCGCGCACGGCGATCTGGGCGCATCCGGAGGTGTTCCGCACGCTGGCGGCGTGACCGAACGCAGGTGGATTGAGCGCGCGGCGCCTTCGCGACGCGCGGCGAGACGCGACGCAGCGTCGTCGACGGCGTCACGCTCGACGACAATTCGGCGGCCAATCTGGCGATCAAGCAGGCGGTGTTCGGGGGCGCGGCCGGGGACTGCCGCAACTATGCGTGCTGTCACGTCTGGCCGGAGAGCTGCCGCGATCCGCGCTGCCACACGGCGCTGGCCAATCTGACGCTGGTTCCGCGCGCGCTGGCGGGGCTGACCGATCACGACGCCGCCGTCGGCGCGGCGCTCAGGCGGCGCGCGTTCGACGTCTACGGGTGGACGCCGCCCGGCCTGACGGCGCCGCCGATTCCGGACGCCTATCCGCCGGCCCGCGACTGGCGGCCCTTTCTCGCGCCCGCCCGGCGGTGTGGCGGCGCGTCGCGCGCAAGATCGCGGCAGGCTAGAGCGCGCTCAGCGCAGCAGATCGCGCGCGATCGCCCTGCCCTCTTCGTCGGTGTCCCCGGTCGCGGGTTCGACGCCGGCGCGGGCATACCAGTAGCGCGCGTTCCAGTCGTCGCCCTCGATCCGATGCAGCCAGGCGTGGACGCGCTCGCAATCGGGCGCCTCGCTGTCCTGCACGAGGCCGTGCGCGGCGCCCCAGTCGCCGGCGAGCCCGAGCCACAGCGCGGTCGCCGCGACGCTCAGGCCGTGCGGCGGCGTCTCTTCGGAGAGCGAGGCGAGAAAGGCGGCGGCGTCGAGCTTCATCTGCGTCGAGCCTCAATCTGGATGGCGGATGCTCAGAGCGTAGCGCACGATGAGATACATCAGCCCGAGCAGCACCGCCGAGCTGACCCACAGGAGGAACTCGTTCGGGGACGGCAGCGTCGACTGCACGGGCATGGTGATGAGCTTGCGCAGGATGACGACGATGGCGACCTCGACGAAGGTGTCGACAGTCAGGGGATGTCCCCTGAGATAGCGGATTTCGGCGGTGATCAGCGCCGAGACGGTCCATAGCAGCATCAGCGTGCCAAGCCCGTGCAGGAAGCTCTGGGCCATGTTCTCGTGGCCGAAGCCCTTGATGACGTCGTCGAAGAACAGCCAGGTGAACAGCAGCACCGAGGCGGCCAGCGCCAGTCCCAGAACCAGATGGGCAAAGCCGTTGATCCACGCCATCGTCTGCAGCGCGAAAGCGTTGATGCGGCGGAACGGCTCCGGCAGCGACGAATCGTCGGGCAGACCGGTCTGGTTGTTCACGCGACCTCCGCGCGGGCTCCGCGAACGCGGTTCGCCCACGATCATGGCGCCGGCGCGCGCGGCGCGTCAGGCGCTCGATTGACGCAGGGCGCGGTCTGGCCAGTTCACCATCGCGATGCCGGCGGCGACAAGGCCGACGGCGAGCGCGAAGTCTGCCGACAGCCTCTCGCCGAGCGCCAGCCAGCCCGTCAGCATGCCGAAGATCGGCGTCAGGAACGTGAACGCGGACAATTCGCCCGCGCGATAGCGCGTGATCAGAAAGAACCAGCCGAGATAGCTGACGCAGGCGACGACGAGCGTCTGATAGGCGAGCGCGGCGAGCGCCGTTCCGCTCAACGCCGTCGGAAAGGTCTCGCCCGCCAGCGCCGCCGCGAGACCGAGGATTGGCGCGGAGACGACGAGCTGGATCGCCAGCGTCTTCACCGCCGGCGCCGCGCGCAGCGCGGTCGACTTGATCACCAGCGTCGTCGCCGCCCAGATCGCGCCGGCCGCCATCGCCAGCCCGTCGCCGGCGAGCGATGCCCCCGCGCCCGCCTTCGCGACGCCGAGCGCCAGCGCCACGCCCAGGAAGGACAGAGCCAGCCCCAGCCATTGCCGGCGCGACAGGCGCTCGTTCGGCAGCGCGAAGGCGACGCCGAGCGCCAGAAAGAACGGCGCCGTGTAGAGGAACAGGGTCGTCCGCCCCGCCGTCGTCGCCGCCAGACCGAGAAACAGCGCGACGAATTCGAGACCGAACAGCACGCCGGCCAGAACGCCGGGCAGCAGCGTTCCGTCGCGCGCGAACATGCGCGGTTCGGTCCGCCATCCGTAAAGCGTTACGAGCACGCCGGCGACGGCGGAGCGGATCGTCGCCTGCGTCAGCGGCCCGACCTCCGGCAGCGCCAGCTTGGCGGCGACCTGCTGCAAAGCCCAGATCGCGCAGAAGCCGACGACGAGGAGGATCGCGACGCGATCGAGCGGGCGGGGAGAGGACATGCGCCGGCGACGCTAGGCGGGCGCGGGCGCGAGCACCAGAGCGACGGCGGCATGGCGCCATTGCGCGAACTTGGCGCCATTGCGCGAACTTGGCGCCCCTGCGCAACGGAGAAAGGGCGGCTGGGCCTTTCATTGGACCCGCCGCCCCTCTTCGATCGATCCGCCTTCGTGTCTCGCGGAAACGGATCGACGTTCCTGTCGCCGGATTACAGGCCGGCGAGATACTGGGTCGGATCGACCGGGGTCGATCCCTTGCGCAGCTCGAAGTGGAGCTGCGGAGTGGAGACGTTGCCGGACTGGCCGGACTTGGCGATCGACTGGCCGCGCTTGACCTGTTCGCCGCGCTTCACCGCAATCTCGCCATTGTGGGCGTAGGCCGAAACGAAGCCGTTGGGGTGACGGATCAGGACGAGATTGCCGTAGCCCTTCAGCTCGCTGCCGGCGTAGGCGACGACGCCGCCCTCGGCCGCCTTCACCGTCGTGCCTTCCGGCACCGCGATGTTGATGCCGTCATTGCCGTTGGAGCGGAAGCCCTGGATGACGCGACCGCGCGCCGGCCAGCGGAACTCGGGGCTGCCGCCGGCGTCGGCGGTCTTCTCCGGCTCGGCCGGCGGAAGGCTGGCGGTGGTCGCCGGATCGGCGGCCTTCTTCTGCTCGGCGACCGTCGCCTTCTCGACCTTGGCGGCCTTCACGGGCTCGGGCGCGGGCTCCGGCTTGGCGGGCGCCTGCTTCGTCTCGATGACGCGCACCTGCTTGACCGGCGCCGCCTCCGCCTTGGCGACGGGCTTGGCGACATCCTTGGCGACGTCCTTGGCGAGCGGTTTCGTCTCGACCTTCGCGGACTTCGAGGCGGCCTTGTCCTGGCTCCTGGTCGGCTCGAGCTTGGCGGGCTCGGCCTTGGCGACTTCCTTCTTCGCCGGCTCGGACTTGGCCTGTGCGACCTTGGCCTGCGCAACCTTGGCGGGCGCCTTGGCCTGCGCGACCTTGGCCTCGGCATTGGCTTTCACGGGCTCGACCTTCGCCGTCTTCACGGCCTCGGCCTTCATCTCGGCCTTGGTCAGCGGCCTGGAGGGCTTGGCCTGCTCCAGACGCGGGGTCGGCGGGGCGAGCGGCGCTTGCGCGATGGCGGGGCGCGTCACCGCGGGCGCGGCGGCGCGGGCGGCCGAGGCGCCGGCGTTGTAGACGGGGACGACGAGGCGCGCGCCGGGCTGGACCTGCGCGGCGGAGGTGAAGCCGTTGGACTGGAGGAGCGCAGCCTCCGGCACGCCGTAGCGCTGGGAGATGGTGGAGAGGTTCTCGCCCTGCGCCAGCACGATCGGCGTTCCGCCGGTCGCCGACCAGCCGGCGATGTTGCCGGTGACGGGCGCAGCCGCGCCAAGCCGCGGGCTGGCGACGGCGGCGGTCGCGTAGTTTCCGGAGGCGGTCGGCATGGCCGCGCCGCGCAGCTTCGGATTGACGCCGGGGGTCGGCGCGGGGACCGAATTGGTCACGTCGGCGCTCGACGACGAAAATGGATTGGAGAACGCGTCGAGACGCATCGCGTCGGACGAACAGCCGCCGAGAAACGCGGCGGCAAGACCGGCGAAAGCGAGCCGGCCGACGAGCCCCGAACGGCGCAACGCAATACGATCACTCATCGCCCTACTCACTCACAACTCAACCAGACAGGGGCATTAAAGCCGGCGTGAGTTAAGGGACGGTTTAAGATGAATGGAATCTTCGGCGAACCGCGAAAATTTTGCCCGATTCGCACATCCCCCCGAAAATCAGGGGTTTTGCGTCGTTAAGATCGATTCACAGGCCGCGCGAGAGGCCCGGCTCCAGCGGCCGCATCCGCGCCCTGGCGAGCAGACGGGCGGCGAGCGGCTCGCCTTCCCGGGCCCGCTCCCAGATCAGCACGTCGGCGACGCCGCGCACCGCAGGCGCGCCGGCGACGAGCGCGGCGGCGGGCGCCAGCAGCGCGCCAACGCCCGGCGGAATGCTTTCGAGCGCGGCGTGAACGACGACGCGGTCGAACCGCCCGAGCGTCGGCGGCGGGTCGCGCCCGTCCCCCCACAGGCAACGGGCGTTCTTGACGCCGACATGCTCGAGCCGCGTGCCCGCCTCGATGGCGAGGGAGCGATAGCGTTCGAGCGACACGACCTCGCCGGCGAGGCGCGCCAGCACCGCCGTGCAATAGCCCGAGCCCGAGCCGATCTCGAGCACGCGGTGATGCGGCTCGACGGCGAGCGCGCCGGCCAGCGCCGCGACGAAATAGGGGTCGGGCATCACCTGCCCGCAGGCGATCGGCAGGCTCAACTCGCGAAAGGCGAGATCGCGGTAGCGCTGGGGCGTGAAATGCGTGCGGGGCGTCGCCTCGAGCGCGCGCAGGACGGCGAGGTCGCGCAGGCCCCGGCTGCGCACGCGCAGGAGGAAGGCGGCCGTCGCCTCGCGGTCGGCCTCAGCCGAAAGCGGCTGCATAACGCGTCAGCGTGGGCTCGTCGGTGAGATCGAGCCGGAGCGGCGTGATCGAGATCCTGCCCTGCGCCAGCGCCTCGAGATCGGTCCCCGTGCCCGGCTCGAAGCGGTTGCGGTTGAAGGTCAACCAATAATACGGGAGCCCGCGCCCGTCGCGCCGCTCCTCGACATTCATCAGCTCGGTGTCGCGCTTGCCCTGGAAGGTCACGGCGACGCCGGCCACCTCGTCCGGCTTGCGGTCGGGGAAATTGACGTTGACGAGACTGTCCTTCGGCACGCCGAGATCGAGGATCTTGCGGACGATGGCCGCGCCATGCGCCGCCGCGCACTCCCACAGGATACCCATCCGCCCCGTCGTCGGCCCGAAGGCCTGCGACAGCGCGATCGAGGGAACGCCGAGCAGCGTGCCCTCCATCGCCCCGGCGATGGTGCCGGAGTAGGTCACGTCCTCGGCGACGTTCGAGCCGCGATTGACGCCGGAGAGCACGAGGTCCGGCTTGCCCTTGAGGATGTGGCGCACGCCCATGATGACGCAATCGGTCGGCGTGCCGCGCACGGCGTAGCGCCCCTCGCCGAGCTTGCGCAGCCGCAGCGGGTCGTTCAGCGACATCGAGTGCGCGACGCCGGACTGATCGGTCTCGGGCGCGACGACCGTCACGTCGTCCGAGAGCTGGCGGGCGATGGCCTCCAGCACGTCGAGCCCTTCGGCGTGCACGCCGTCGTCGTTGGTGATCAGGATCCGCATCAGCGCGCCCGCTCGATCCGTGTCAGCCCGCCCATGTAGGGAACCAGCGCCGGCGGCACGGTCACCGAGCCGTCGGGGTTCTGATAATTCTCCAACACCGCGACGAGCGCGCGGCCGGCGGCGACGCCCGAGCCGTTCAGCGTGTGGACGAAGCGGTTCGCCTTGCCGTCGGCGGCGCGCACGCGCGCGTTCATGCGGCGGGCCTGGAAGTCGCCGCACACCGAGCAGGACGAAATCTCGCGGAAGCGCCCCTGCCCCGGCAGCCAGACCTCGATGTCGTAGGTCTTCTGCGCGCCGAAGCCCATGTCGCCGGTGCACAGCACCACGGTGCGGTGATGCAGGCCGAGGCGCTTCAGCACCGCCTCGGCGCAGGCCGTCATGCGCTCGTGCTCGTCGGCCGACTGCTCCGGCGTCGTCACCGAGACGAGTTCGACCTTGGTGAACTGGTGCTGGCGGATCATGCCGCGCGTGTCGCGGCCGGCGGCGCCCGCCTCGGCGCGGAAGCAGGGCGTGCCCGCCGTGACGCGCATCGGCAGGCTCGCCTCCTCGACGATCTGCTCGCGCACCAGATTGGTGAGCGGCACCTCGGCGGTCGGGATGAGCCAGAAATCCTCCTTCGCCGGCGCGCGCTCCAGCGCGTTGGCGACGACATGCTGGAGCGTGATCTCGCCGATCGCGAAGCGGGCGCGATCGGCGTCGGTGGCGTAGGTCAGCGCGTCGTTGAGCTGCTCCTCGCGGGTGCGGGTGCGCGAGGCGATGAACAGGTCGTCGGCGAATTTCGGCAACTGGTTGGTGCCAAAGGCCGCCGGGTCCTTCACCAGCAGCGGCGGGTTCACCTCCATATAGCCGTGCTCGCCGGTGTGCAGGTCGAGCATGAAGGCGGTCAGCGCCCGTTCGAGTCGGGCGAGCGGGCCCTTCAGCACTGTGAAGCGCGCGCCCGAAAGCCGGGCGGCGGCCTCGAAATCCATCAGGCCGAGGCCCTCGCCGATGTCGAAATGCTCCTTCGGCTGGAAACCCTCGGGGAATTTCGGCGCGTCGCCCCAGCGGCGGATCTCGATATTGTCGTTCTCGTCCGCCCCGTCCGGCGCATCGTCGGCGGGCAGATTGGGGATTTCGGACAGGCGCCGGTCGAGCGCGGCGGCGGCCTCGCGTTCGGCCTGCTCGAGCTGCGGTAGACGGGTCTTGATGCCGGCGACCTCGGCCTTCAGCGCCTCGGCGCGGGCGAGGTCCTTCTCCTTCATCGCTTGGCCGACCTCCTTGGAGGCGGCGTTGCGACGCTCCTGCGTCGCCTGCGAGGCGAGGATCGCGCCCTTGCGCGCGTCGTCCAGCTTCAGCAGCTCGGCCGACAACGGCGCGAGGCCGCGGCGGGCGAGGCCCTTGTCGAAAGCGTCGGCGTTATCCCGGATCCAGCGAATGTCGTACATGGCCCTGCTCACGTCAGCGGCGCCCTCCTTAGCAGCGGGCGGCGCGCGTGTCAGTCGGTCAGGTCGACGCTTCGGCCTTTTCCTCGTCGCGCTTCTTCCGTTCGATGAAGAGGGCGACGAGAATGGTCATTTCGTAAAGGAAATAGGTGGGCGCCATCAGCGCCAGCATCGAGAAGGCGTCCGGCGGGGTCAGCACGCCGGCGACGATGGCGATGATGACGATGGCGTAGCGCCGCTTGTCCTTCAGGAACTGCGAATCTATGACGCCGATCTTGGTCAGCAGCGTCAGGATCACCGGCAGCTGGAAGCACAGGCCGAAGGCGAAGACGAGCGTCATGATCAGCCCGAGATATTCGCTGACCTTCGGCAGAAGCTCGATCTGCGCGTGGCCCGGCTCCTTGGCCTGCTGCATGCCGATGAAGAAATGCAGCAGGTTCGGCATCACCACGAAGAACACCAGCAGCGCGCCGAGCGCGAAGAACACCGGCGTCGCCACCAGATAGGGCGCAAACGCGTGGCGCTCGTGCTTGTAGAGGCCGGGCGCGACGAAGGCGTAGAGCTGGCCGAGGATCACCGGACAGGCGAGGAAGGCCGCCGTGAAGGCCGCCACTTTCACCTGCGTGAAGAAGAACTCCTGCGGCGCCGTATAGATCAGCTTGGCTTCCGGGCCGGCGGCCTGCTGATAGGGCACCACCAGAAGATTGTAGATGTCCTTGGCGAAGTAGAACGAAATCAGGAACATCAGGAGGAATGCGACGAGCGCCTTCATCAGGCGGCTGCGCAGCTCGATCAGATGATCCATCAGCGGGGCCTTGGTGGCCTCGATGTCGGCGTCGGTCATCCGCTCAGGCCCCCGTCGGTCGGGCGCTGCGGCGGCGCGGCGCGGCGTCGGAGCCCACGTCCTGCGCGGGCTCGGCGCGCGCGGGCGCGGGCTCCGGCGGCGGCTGGCGGAAGGTCACTTCCTCCACCGGCGCGCCCAGTGTGTCCGCCCGGGCCGTTTCGGCGCGGATCGCGTCGGCGATGGTCTCGCTCGTGGCCGGCGGAACCTCGGCGAGCGCCGGCGGCGCGAGGTCGAGCGGCGCGGCGCCGGGCGGCGTCGCGTTCGGATCGGCGGGCTGGCCGCCGGTCTCGATCGCCTTGCGGATTTCGGCCGAGGGATCGAGCGAGGGCAGATCGACCTTCGCCGAGTCGGAAATCTTCGTCACTTCCTTGCGGATGTCGTCGAGCTCGGCCTCGCGCATCGCATCCATGAACTGGCCCTGGAAGTCGGACGCCATGCGGCGCAGCTTGCCCACGGCGTTACCGACCTGACGCATGACGCGCGGCAGCTCCTTCGGGCCCAGGAAGATGAGCGCGAAGACGCCGATGATCAAAAGTTTCGATGCGTCGATGTCGAACATGAGACCCGTTCTCCGCCCTCACGAAGGGGCGGAACGTCTTCTTCTCCGCCGCCGGGAGCGGCGGAACGCCTTGGCGCGCGGGATCAGACAGCCTTGCGGACGTCTTCGGCCTTCTTCTCCACCGTCGCGGCGGCCTGATGGTCGATCGTGCGCATCGGCTCGACCGGCTTGGCCGGATCGGCCTTGGCCTCGTCATCCTCGGCCATGCCCTTCTTGAAGGACTTGATGCCTTTGGCGACGTCGCCCATCAGGTCCGAAATCTTGCCCTTGCCGAACAGCAGGACGACGATCAGACCGATGATGATCCAGTGCCAAATGCTGAAGCCACCCATTGTGCGTCACTCCGCGCAATCCATTGCGCCGCGCAGGGCGGCCTCACCGCGAACCTAAGGGTCCGACACGGCAAAAACAAGAACGTCCTCAGGCCTTATCGAGACGGCGACGTCCGCCCCGGGCGCGTAGTCGGCGCCGCCGGCGCGCGCCGGCCTGTGCCGGCAGGCGAGCGGCTTCGACAGGCCGCCGACGGCGACCTCGTAGAGATCGACGTCGCCGAGGAACCGGCGCGCCAGAACCCGTCCGGGGACGCCCTGCCCGGCCCCTGTGGGCGCGAGGGCGACACCCGTCGGCCGCACGCAGACCAGCGCGGCCGCCCCTTCTTCGGCGCCCGCCGGCGGCGGGAAGGCGCCGAGCGCCGTCTCGACCCGGCCGCGCGCGACGCGGCCCGGCGCCTCGTTCAGCTCGCAGAAGAAGCGCGCGGCGAACAGGCTCGCGGGGCGCAGATAGAGGTCCTCGCCGCGCCCCGTCTGCTCGATCCGGCCGGCGCGCATCAGCACGATGCGGTCGGCGACGCGCAGCGCCTCCTCCGGATCGTGGGTGACGATCATGGCGGTAGCGCGCGTCTCGCGGATGATGGCGAGCGCGCCCTCGCGCACCTCGTCGCGCATCCGGCCGTCCAGATTGGAGAAGGGCTCGTCCATCAACAGGACGCCCGGACGCGGCGCGAGCGCGCGGGCGAGCGCGACGCGCTGCTGCTCGCCGCCCGAGAGCATGTGCGGAAAGTCCGCCTCGTAGCCGGACAGGCCGACGCGGGCGAGCGCGCGGCGGGCGAGATCGCTGCGGGCGGGCTCGCTCATGTCGGCGAGGCCGAAGCGCACATTGTCGAGAATCGAGAGATGCGGAAACAGCGCGTAATCCTGAAACATCAGGCCGACGCCGCGCCGCTCCGGCGGGACATGGCCGCCGGGGCCGGAGACCTCCCGCCCGTCGAGCAGCACGCGGCCGCCGCTCGGGCGCTCGATGCCGGCGGCGAGGCGCAGCAGCGTGGTCTTGCCGCAGCCGGACGGGCCGACGAGACAGACCACCTCGCCCGGCCGCACGACGAGGCTCAGCCCGTCGATGGCGAGGCCCGACCCGTAGCTGCGCCAGAGCTTCTCGAAGGCGAGTTCGGCGGCGATGACGGCGCCCGCCGTGCCGCGTTCGCCCCAGCCGGGGGGCGCCGGTTCGCCGGCAGGTTTCGGAATGCGCGCGGTCAAGGGCGGGTCCGGGCTCGCATCGCGGGGCGCCGAACGCTCGGCGCCCGCTGTTTCGCCCGGATCGGGCGGCCATTCAAGTCCGGCGGCGGGTCAGGCGCTTTCGGCGCGCGGGGCGGCGTCGAGATCGAGCGACGGCTCGTCCTCGTTGGCGGCGGCCTCGGGCGCGAATTCGCCGAGCGAATCCCCGTCCTCCAGCGGCTCTTCGTCCTCCGTCAGCGCCAGATCGTCGGAGGGCGCCGGCACGCCGAAGCCCGGCGGCAGGCGGCCGTCGAACAGGCCCGCGCCCTTCAACTCGTCAAGGCCGGGCAGATCGCCCACCGTCTCGAGGCCGAAATGCATGAGGAACGCCTCGGTCGTCCCGTAAGTGATCGGCCGGCCCGGCGCGCGGCGGCGGCCGCGCATGCGCACCCAGCCCGTCTCCAGCAGCACGTCCATCGTCCCCTTGGAGATGGCGACGCCGCGAATCTGCTCGACCTCGGCGCGGGTGACGGGCTGGTGATAGGCGACGATCGCCAGCGTCTCGAGCGCGGCGCGCGAGAGCTTTTTCGGCTCCACCGCCTCGCGCGACATCAGCCAGCCGAGATCGGAGGCGGTGCGGAACAGCCATTTGCCGGCGACGCGGACGAGATTGACGCCGCGCGGGGCGTAAAACGCCTTCAGCTCGGCGAGCGTCTCCTTGACGGCGACGCCCTCCGGCAGGCGGCGGGCGATCTCGCGCTCCTCCAGCGGCTCGGCGGAGGCGAACAGCAGCGCCTCGGCGATGCGCGCCGCCTCGGAGGGAACGCCGGCCGGCAGCGGCGCCTCGGGGGCGGCCCCCATTTCGGCTGCGAGTTCGAACAAGCGCGCCGGATCGGTCATGTCGTCGTCTCCGTTGACCAGCTCTTCACGCAGGTCTGCCTCGTCACGCACGTCCACGCGATCCATCACCCCTCCTCGCCCGCAGCGACGAGACGCGGCCCCCGGCCCCGCACCCAGATCGGCGCGAACGCCGCATCCTGACGTAGGTCGATTCGCCCCTCGCGCACCATCTCCAACGACGCCGAGAAGGACGAGGCGCGCGCCGTGCGCCGCATCGCCGGGTCGACGCAATACTCGATCAGAAAATCGTCCAGCACCGTCCATTCGCGGGCGATGCCGGCCAGCCGCTCCAGCGCCTCGCGCGCCTCGGCGAGCGACCAGACCTCGCGCTTCTTGAAGGTGACGCGCGAGAGCGCCTGAGTCTGGCGCTGGCGGGCGTAGGCCGTCAGCAGGTCGAACAGGGAGGCCTTCCAGATCACCTGCGAGGTAGTCTGGATCTCCTCCGGCGCGCCGCGCGTGAAGATGTCCCGTCCCAGGCGCGGGCGGTTGACGAGGCGCTCGGCGGCGGCGCGCATCTGTTCGAGCCGGCGCAGGCGCTCCGCCAGCGCGGCGGCGAGGTCCGCGGCCAGCGGCTCCTCCGCCTTGCCGGTCACCGGCAGCAGCAGGCGCGACTTCAGGTAGGCGAGCCAGGCCGCCATGACGAGATAGTCGGCGGCGAGTTCGAGGCGCACGCGGCGCGCCTCCTCGACGAAGGCGAGATACTGTTCGGCGAGCTTCAGGACCGAGATTTTGGCCAGATCGACCTTCTGGCGGCGCGCCAGCTCGAGCAACAGGTCGAGCGGACCTTCGAAGCCGTCGACGTCGACGACGAAGGTCGGCTCGCTGTCGCCCTTGTCGACGGCGAGGTCCGATTCGAACGGGAGTTCGGCGGCCAAATCACGCTCCGAGCCACTAGGTCTTGGAGCGTCGGACATTGCTCGCTCTATCCCTTGTTCGCAAGCGCCCTGTCCAGCCTTTCGGCGGCGTCCACAGGATCGAACGGCTCGGGGCGTGCCGGGCGCGCGCCAGCGCCGCCTCGGCGCGGCGCTTCGCCTTGCCGGCGAGCTTCGGCGCGGCCTCGGCGACGGCGCGCATCTCGTCGAGCTTGCCGTTGCAATGCAGCGCCATGTCGAGGCCGGCGCGGAACACGGCTTCGGCGCGGGCGCGCATGTCGCCCTTCAGCGCCTGCATCGACAGATCGTCCGACATGATCAGCCCGTCGAAGCCGAGCGCGCCGCGCATGATCCCGCGCACCACCTTGCGGGAGGTGGTGGCCGGCCCCTTGCGGTCGAGCGCGGTGAAGACGACGTGCGCGCTCATCGCCATCGGCATGTCGGCGAGCGCGCGGAACGGCAGGAAGTCGCTCGCCTCCAGTTCGGCGCGCGGGGCGTCGACCACGGGCAGTTCGAGGTGGCTGTCGGCGGTCGCGCGGCCGTGGCCGGGCATGTGCTTGACAACCGGCAGCACGCCGCCGGCGATCAGCCCCTCGGCGGCGGCGCGGGCGAGAACGGCGACGCGCTCGGCCCCCGCCGCATAGGCGCGGTCGCCGACGATCTGATGGCTGCCAGGCGCCGGCACGTCGAGCACGGGAACGCAATCGACGTTGATCCCGACCGACAGAAGGTCGTGCGCCATCATGCGCGCCGACATGCGCGCCAGCTCGCGGGCGACGTACGGATCGTTGGCGACGCGCTCGAACATCGCCGCCGGCGGATAGCGGCGCCAGTGCGGCGGACCCATGCGCTGCACGCGACCGCCCTCCTGATCGATCAGGACAGGCGCGTCGTCGCGGCCGCACGCCTCGCGAAAATCGCGAGTCAATTTCGAGACCTGCGCGGGATCGCCGATATTGCGCTTGAACAGGATGAGGCCCCAGGGCCGGGCATCGGCGACGAAGCGGCGCTCCTCGGCCGTCAGTTCGAGCCCGGCGCAGCCGCAGATGAAGGCGTGGATCGCCATGCCGTCCGACCCTCCTGGATAAAAGAAGGCCCGGCGCTGGGCCGGGCCTGATCGACGAAAACCCGCGCGACTCAGTTGCGCGCGACGAAGCAGCTTCCGCCAGCCGATTGCAGGCGCGTGCAGAGCGACGTCGCCTCGTCGCGGCTCATGCCGCCGACGCGCACGCGATACACCGTCTTGCCGCCCACCTCCGCCTTGCGGACGGCGGGGGAATGGCCGGAGAGCTGCGCCGAGTAGCGGCTGCGCAGCCGGCTCGCGGTCTCCCTGGCCTCCTGCTCGGAGGGCGCGGCGACGAGCTGGACGGCGAAGTCCCCGCCCGTCGAGGCCGCGGCGCGCGGCGCGCTGGCCGGCTGCGTCGCGCCAGTGGAGGCCGGCGCCTCCGCAGCGGGGGCGACCGAGGCGGTGCGGCGGCCGAAGGGGAGCTTGACCTCCTCCACCTGCTCGTCGGTCGCAGCCTCGGGCTCGACGACGGCCGAGCGAGGCGCGGGCGCGGCGGCGACGGAGCGCGGCTTGGCCGTCGTCACCGGGGCCGGCGGGTTCGGGACGACGCGACTCGTGGTCTTGACCGCCGGGGTCGCAGGCGCGGCCTGCGCCGGCTTCGGCGTCTCGACGGCGGGAGCCTCGACCTTCGGCGCCGGCGGCGCGGCGGCGATCTGCGGACGCGCGGCGGGCGTCGCCGGAACTGCGGCGGCTGCCGGATTGGCGGGCGACGGCGCGGAAACCGCTTGCGGCGGAGCGCCGGCGGCGACGACCGGCGGCGGCGCGGGCGGCGCAACGGTCGGCGCGACGGTTGGCGCGACGGTTGGCGCGACGGTCGGAGAAGGAATCGACGCGACGATGGCGGGAGCGCCGGTCTGCGACGGCGCGCCGAGCAGCGAACCGTCCGGACGAACCGTGACGGTGCGGACCTTGCGCGGTTCCGGGAATGCGCCCTGAGGATTGGCGCCCGGCGCCGCGGTCAGCGGAGAGGCGCCGGCCACCGGCGCGCCGGCGATCGGCGTCGTGCGGACGATGCGCGGAGCCTGGCGCGACAGGTCGACCGGCTGCTCCTCGCGCGAGACCACCTTGGCGGCGGCGGGCGAATCCGTCTTGCGGTCGAGCACCGAGGCGCTCTGCCCGCTCGTCTGCGTCGCATCCGAGGCCGGCGGCTGAACCTTGATCGGCGCGGCGCCGGCCTGAATGGTCGGCGGATCCTTCGGGGCGACGACGCCCATGCCTTTCAGGCCGATGGCGGCGCCGGCGGCGACGACGCCGAAGCCGACGAGACCGGCCACCAGAATGAGACCCTTGCGGGAGCGGGCGGGCGCCTCCGCCTCGTCGACGGCCTCCGCCGCCTCGAGCATCGGCTCGGGCTCGACCGGGGCCAGCGGCGGCACGACGCCTTCGTCGAGATCGCGCGGGGCCGGCGGCGGCGCCGGCGCGGCGACCGGCGAGGGCTCCACGTCCCAACGCTGGGCAGGCGCGGCGGCGGCGCGCACGGTCGGCGAGAAGCTCGCCGTGGCGAGCGGCTCGGCCGGCACGACGACAATCGGCTCGGCGCGCGGCAGATGCAGTTCGGGCGCGGGCTCGGCATACGCCTCGGGCGCGGCGTCCTCGAGGATCGCGCCGCGCAACTCCATCGAGGGCGTCGGGGCCGGCGCCGCGGGCTCGACATCCGGAACGGCGAGCGGCGGCTGCGCGACGGCGACAGGCGCCGTCGGCGCCGGAACTGGAACCGGAACCGGAACCGGAACCGGGGACGCAGCGACGGCCGCCGCCGGCGCCGGGCGCGAGGCCGGATCGATCGAAGGCGCGCGCTCGTGGGCCGCCGGCTCGGGGCGCGGGGCGGGCCGCCCGAGGTCGGGCCGGGCCAGCTCGTGAATGGTGGCGCTCGGCAGCGGCTTGACCGGCTGCGGCGCGACAGGCGGCGCGGCGCGGGTCGGCTTGGCGGCCAGCGAGGTCAATTCGGCGAGGAACGCCTCCTCGTCGTCGCTCATGGCGGCGGGGCCGCGGCGCTCGTCGCGACCGACGAGCCGCGCCAGCTCGGCGAGTGGATCGTCCTGCCCGCGACCGGTAGTCGCAGAGCGCAGACGACGCTCGAATTCCTCGATGTCGATCTGGGTCTTAGGCGCCGGCTCGCTCATCTCAACACCTCGCAGACGGACCGCGTCACGCTACGCCGCGGTCCCGGCGCCTCGCGGGCGCCAAAAATGTCCTGCGCGATCGGCTGGGCCAGATTATGGCCTCCGGCTCAGCGTCAGCGCATCTCCTCGGGCGCCGAAACGCCCAAAATCGCGAGGCCTGAGGCCAAGACAGCGGTGAACGAACTCACCAAGGCCAGCCTCGCATGGGTCAAAAATCGCTTTTCTTCATTAATAAACCGTAAGCCATGCTCGTCCTTGCCGCGATTCCAGTGCGAATGGAAGGCGCTCGCGAGGTCGTGCAGATAAAACGCGATCCGGTGCGGCTCGTGGGCGTGGGCGGCCTGCTCGATCAGGCGGGGGTATTGGGCGATCAGCGCCATCAACGCCCGTTCCCCTGCGTCGTCCAGCAGCGCCAGATCGGCCGAGCGAAGCGCGGCCGGCGTCAGGTCCATGTCCGGAAACGCCTCCAGCGCCTTGCGCAGGGTCGAGCGCCCGCGCGCATGGGCGTACTGCACGTAGAAGACCGGATTGTCCTTCGACTGCTCGATCACCTTGGCGAGATCGAATTCGAGCGGCGCGTCGTTCTTGCGGAACAGCATCATGAAGCGGACGGCGTCGGCGCCGACTTCGTCCACTACATCACGAAGCGTCACGAAGTCCCCGGACCGCTTCGACATTTTGACCGGTTCGCCGTTGCGCATCAGCTTCACGAGTTGACACAGCTTGACGTCGAGCCCGGCCGCGCCGCCGGAGATCGCGGCGACCGCCGCCTTCATCCGCTTGACGTAGCCGCCATGGTCGGCGCCCCACACGTCGATCATCGTCGTGAAGCCGCGCTCGAACTTGGAGCGGTGGTAGGCGATGTCGGAGGCGAAATAGGTGTAGGCGCCGTCCGACTTCAGCAGCGGCCGGTCGACGTCGTCGCCGAACTGGGTGGAGCGGAACAGCGTCTGCTCGCGGTCTTCCCAGTCCTCGGGGAGTTGGCCCTTGGGCGGCGGCAGACGGCCTTCGTAGATGAGGCTCTTGGCCCGCAACGCGTCGACGGCGGCCATCACCGCATCGCTTGCGCCGTGCTTCACGGTCAGCGAGCGCTCGGAGAAGAACACCTCGTGCTCGATGGCGAGCGCCTTCAGGTCCTCGCGAATGAGGTCCATCATCGCGTCGATGGCGAACTGGCGCACCGGCGCGAGCCATTGCGACTCCGGCTGATCCAGCAGCGAGCGGCCATACTTGGCCACCAGCGCGACGCCGACCGGCTTGAGATAGTCGCCCGGATAGAGCCCCTCGGGAATGTCGCCGACGGCCTCGCCCAGCGCCTCGCGGTAGCGCAGATAGGCGGAGCGGGCGAGCACGTCGACCTGCGCGCCGGCGTCGTTGATGTAATATTCGCGCGTCACGGCGCGGCCGGCGAAGGCGAGCAGGCTCGCCAGCGCATCGCCGAACACGGCGCCGCGGCAATGGCCGACATGCATCGGGCCGGTCGGGTTGGCCGAGACGTATTCGACGTTGACCTTGCCCGCGCCCGGCGCCGACGCGGCCCGGCCGAAGACGCCCGGATTGTTCACGCAGAACGCGATGATCCGGTCGTAGATTTCTGGTTTCACGCGAATATTGATGAATCCCGGCCCCGCCACTTCGGCGCTCGCCACGCTGTCCTCGCGCGCCAGCGCGGCGACGATCGCCTCGGCGAAGGCGCGCGGCGCGCCGAAGCCGGCTTTGGCCTCCTTCGCGAACACCATCGCCGCGTTGCAGGCGAGATCGCCATGCGAGGGATCGCGCGGCGGCTCGACGACGAAGCGTCCGAAATCGAGCTCGGCCGGAAGGCGCCCCTCCGTCTGGAGGCGCGCGAGGATGGCGGCGATGCGGGCGTGGAAGTCGGCGAACAGGTTCATATGCGCGATGGGTCCGGGAAAGTGCTGCGACCTAGAGCAAATCGGCCGAACCGTCAAAACGGACGCCCCGTCACCGCAGATCGGGCGCCCACTCGAACAGCCTGCGATGCTCGGCGAGGGCGTAGCGGTCGGTCATGCCGGCGATGTAGTCGGCGACGGCGCGGGCGAGCGAGGCCTCGTCGCAGCCTTGCGCCGGGCGCCATTCCGCCGGCAGGTCGGCGGGTTGCGCCATGAAGCGGGCGAACAGGTCGCGCAGCACGTCGTCGGCCCGGGCGCGCACCGCCATCACCCTGGGATGGCGATACATGCGCGGATAGAGGAAGCCCTTCACCGCCGCGTCGGCCGCCTGCATCGCCGGCGACAAGGCGACGAGCGGACGGGGCGCCTGACGCACGTCGTCGGCGCAAGCCGCCCCGGAGGCGGACAGGCGGGCGAGACTTTCGGTGAGCGCGTCCTCGACGAAGCGGGTGATGACGCGGCGGCCGAGCTCATGGATCGTGCGGGCGCGGTCGAGGCCCGGGCGCCAGGCGGCGATCTCGTCGAGCAGGCCGGCGAGCCAGTCCACCGCGCGCAGATCCTCGAGCGCGAACAGGCCGGCCCGCAGCCCGTCGTCGATGTCGTGGGCGTCGTAGGCGATGTCGTCGGCGATGGCGGCGGCCTGCGCCTCGGCGCTGGCGTGGCTCCACAGGTCGAGCGGCAGGACGAGATCGAAGGCGGCGATGGCCTCGGGCAGATCGCCTTTCAGCGCCGCGCCCGCCCGGTCGGTCAGCGGGCCGTTGTGCTTGACCAGCCCCTCGAGCGTCTCCCAACTCAGATTGAGCCCGTCGAAATCCGCATAGCGCCGCTCGAGCGCGGTGACGATGCGCAGGGCGTGGGCGTTGTGGTCGAAGCCGCCGAACGGGGCCATCGCCTCGGCCAGCACATCCTCGCCGGAATGGCCGAACGGGGTGTGGCCGAGATCGTGGGCGAGCGCCACCGCCTCGGCCAGATCCTCGTCCAGCGACAGGCCGCGCGCCAGCGCGCGGGCGATCTGGGCGACCTCGATCGTGTGGGTCAGGCGCGTGCGGTAGTGGTCGCCCTGCAAGGGCACGAAGACCTGCGTCTTGTGGGCGAGGCGGCGGAACGCCGTCGAATGGATGATGCGGTCGCGGTCGCGCTGGAACTCGCCGCGGGTGCGCGAGGCGGGTTCGGGCGCGAGCCGGCCGCGGGTCGCGCGCCAATCCGCCGCCCAGGGCGCGAGCGCGCGCGGACGGGGCGAAAGATCGGGGGGCGTCGCCTCGCTCCCCTTCGGCGCCTCTGGCAACTGGCGGCCTTGCATTGAAGTGGTCCCTGTCGGCGCATATCTTTTGCCTGCGCCGCCGGCAAGCGAAAGCGGCGCGCAGGAGCCCCCGGAGCGCCGATGACCGCCGAAACGACCGCCCCCGTCACCGTCAGCGCCCGCGCCGCCCGGCGCATTGTCAAGGTTCTGGCGGGCGAACCGGCCGGGGCGATGCTGCGCGTGGCGGTGAACGGCGGCGGCTGCTCGGGCTTTCAATACGCCTTCGAGATCACCCGCGAGCGGGCGGCCGACGATCTGGCGCTGGAGCGGGACGGGGCGACGGTGCTGATCGATTCCGTCTCGCTCGATTTCCTGCGCGGGGCGGAGATCGACTTCGTCGACGACCTCATCGGTCAGTCGTTCAAGATCCACAATCCGAACGCCACCGCCTCCTGCGGCTGCGGAACCAGCTTCTCGATGTAGCGTCGGCGCCGCGCCTTGCGGCGATCCGCCCAAATCACAGACAATCGCCGGTTGCGGACTTTCGCGCTCGCGCCAGCCCCTCTACGGTGCCGCCGCAGCAATTCAAGCGAGGGGCCATGCAGGCGCTGTTTATCGGGCAGACCTATATCGACGTGACGATGATCACCGACGTCATGCCGACGGGAGACGCCAAGGACGTCGCGAAGGACTACGCCGTCTCGTTCGGCGGCAACGCGGTGACCGCCGCCTTCGCCTGCGCCAAGCTCGGCCACGCGCCCGACCTGTTGACCTCGCTCGCCGACGACTGGCTCGGGCGGATGTTCCTCGACATGGCGGCGCGCTATCGCATCCCCGTCCATCCGCGCAAGGTGAACCGCTCGTCGCTGTCCTTCATCCTGCCGAAGGACGGCAAGCGCGCCATCCTGCGCGCCCGCGACGACGATTATCTGCACCCCTTCCCGCAGCTCAATCTCGGCGCGTGCAAGGCGCTGCACCTGGACGGCCACCAGTCCGACGCCGCCCTGCACTACGCCCGCATGTGCCGCGAGCGCGGCATCCTGACCTCGCTCGACGGCGGCGGCCTGCGTTCCAATACCCATGAACTGCTGGCGTTCATCGACGTCGCGGTGGTCGCCGAGCGCCTGTGCGAGCAGATGAACCTTTCGGCCGAGGGCATGCTCGACTATCTGAAATCGCGCGGCTGCCGCATCGGCGGCGTCACCGAGGGCGAGCGCGGCATGCTCTGGTATGACGAGAAGGGCGTCGTCAGCCGCCTGCCCGCCCTGCCCGTGCCGCGCGAGAAGGTGGTCGACACGTCCGGCGCCGGCGACGTGTTCCACGGCACATACCTCGCGTCATATCTCGCGCGACCTCAGGCAAGCTGGCGCGACCATTTCGAATGGGCGCGCGCCGGCTCGGCGTTCAAGGTGCAGCATATCGGCAACGAGGCCGGGCTGCCGGCGCGCGCCGATCTCGATGCGACGATGGCCGCGCTCGCCTGACCGGCGCGGCGGGGGAGGATTGGATGAGGACTCGCAAACTGGCGCGCGTCTCGGCGACGGCGCTTCTGGCCGCCATGGGCGTGGTCACGCTCGGCTGGCTCGACTGGCCCGCGCCGACCGCCGGCCGCATCCCCGCGCCCGCCGGCGCGGCGATGGCGCAGACGCCGACCGCCGTGGTGGAAAATCTCTCCTTCGATCTCGGCGTCGCCGTCTACCGCATCCGCCGGATGGAGGTGATCGGCTCGCCGATGAGCGCCGACGACTGGCGCGCGACGCTGACCGGCGGCCAGGGCGCGACGGCCGAGCGGCTCGCCGCACTCAAGGCGGACAGCATCAACATCCCCGAGCTGGAATATGAAGTGACGGCGGGCGGCATGCGCCAGACCATCGTCTATCGCGACGTGATTCTCCTCGACATCGCGGGCGGGCGTATCGCCCAGGCGACCGCCTCTGGCGGCACGTTGTCCGGCGCCGCCGACGGCGAATCGATGTCCGGCGAGTTTGGCCCCTTGGTCTTCACCGGCATCGACGTGGCGGGCATGGCGCGCCTGTTCGCCACCGGCCAGACGAGCGACGGCAAGCCGGTCGTCGCCTATGAAAGCGCGCGCTTCGCCGATTACACGCTGAAGATGAAGAAGGCCGACATCGCAATCCGCGGCATGGCCGGCGGTCCGGTGAAGATGAAGCCGACCGGCGAACCGCTGAGCGCGATGTTCGCGATGTTCGCCGCCATGCCGGCCAAGCCGCAGCCGAGCGAGGCGTTCGCGATCTTCGGCTCCGCCTCGAAGCTGTTGCGCGCAATGTCGGTCGGCTCATCGTCGGTCGACGAGATGACGATGCGGATCAAGGAAGGCGCCGATCCGGTCACCTTCACGATTTCCGGCGTGCAGGCGCGCGACTTCGAGGATGCGGTCGTCGGATCGACGGTGATCCAGTCGGTGACTGCCGGCAACGACGCCGGCTTCGCGATGCGGCTCGGGCCGATCGAGGTGCGCGGCTACGACATGCGCCCGACGCTGGAGACGCTGGCGAGCATCGCCGCCGACCCCTCCTCCCTCGACAGCTTCAACCCGATGCGGATGATGCCGCGCATCGACCATTTCTCGCTGCGCAATTTCGACCTGACGAGCGCCGCCAAGGACGCGCCGGCGAACGCCGCACCGCTGAAGGTGACGATCGACAACATCTCCGCCGACCGTGACCTGAAGGCCGACTCGCTGCGCTGGCGGCTGGCGCACGATCACATCCGCGTCTCCGGCGAGGCCGGCGACAAGCGCCTGTCCGGCATGCAGGAGCTTGGCTATTCGAGCCTCGACCTGAGCTTCCGCACGATCTTCGACTGGTCGTGGGCGACCGGCGAGGCGTCATTGTCGACGGACGGCTCGGGCGCCGGCATGGGCGTCTATTCGGCCAAGGTCGACGTGTCGAACCTGACCGAGGCGATCTTCACCGCCGACCGCAAGATCGCCGCCGTCGCGGCGCTGCCGATCGCGGTGAAGAAGGCCGAGGCGCGCGTCGAGGACAACGGGCTGATCGCCGCCGCCGTCAACCTGCGCGCGCGGAACAAGAAGATCGAGAAGAGCGCGGCGCGGCGCGAGATGGCGGCCGAGGCGCGCAAGCCCTTCGACGCCAACAAGAAGATTCCGTTCATGGACAAGATCGCTGACGCCGTCGAGGCGTTCCTGCGCGATCCCAAGTCGCCGCTGCTGGTGACGCTGACGGCGAGCCCCGGCGTCAGCATCTTCGACGCAGCGACGTCGAAACAGCCCGAGCAGGTGTGGAGCAAGGTGAAGGTCGAGACCTCGCGCAAGTAAGCCGCGCGCCCGACCGGGGCGCCGTCAGCGCGCGGGGCCGAGTTGCAATGGCGCGGCCGGCGCCGCACGCGCCGGCGCCTGCGGCTTGGCGGGCGCGGGTTTCGCGCCGGCGCGGCGGGTGGCGGCGGGCGCGGGCGTGGTGTCTGACACCACGTCGGACCGCTCGGCCTCCTGTCCGGCGTCGATTGCGCCAAAAATCTTGCGCAGGAAGCCGGGCGCGATGGCCGAGAGCGGGTTCACCGAGACGGCCGGCGCGGACATCGTGCCGCTGGCCCGATAATTGACCGCGAACAGACCCTCGTTCGAGCCGCCGCCGAGGATCGGCCCGAAGAGCGGCAGCTTGGCGAAGAAGTTGTTGATGCCGTAGGCGGGCACGAAGGCGCCCGAGAGCTGGATGCGTTCGCTGCGCAGATCGACGTCGCCCTCCACCGTCAGGCCGATGCTCGATCCCGACATCACCGCATCGTGGATGACGAGGCGCTGGCCGGCGCGCGTCAGCCGAGCCTGCAATTTCTGGAATTGCACGGTGCGCGTGTCGACCTGCTTGCCGCCGTCGTTGCGGATCGCCGCCGACTCGGCGACGAGGCGGCGCACGCCCGGCTCGTCGCGCAGCACGAAATCACGAATGGTGAAGCTCGCGTCGATCCGCTCCTGATCGAAGCGGACGCCGCCGGAGAGGCGCCCACCCTCCATGCGCTTGTAGATGTCAAGGAAGCCGAGGGCGGCGCCGGCGTCCTGCGTCTGGAAGACGAAGCCGTCGGCGCTCTGCGCCAGCCCGACCGTTACCGGATCGCGGCCGAAGCGCCCGGCGAGCTGCATGGTGCGCGGCCGCCCGCCGGCGCGCACCAGCCGCAACTCGGCGTTGGCGATGGCCTGCAAGTTGTGGCCGGTGAGCAGCGTCGTCTTGAGATCGAGGTCGAAATCCTTCGGCGCGGCCTCGCCGGCGGAGGCCGACATCGCGCGCATGAAGGGCCGCGCGTCGAACGCGGCGCCGCGCGCCACCAGCTTCAGCCCGTCCCCGCCGCGCGTGGCGTCGACCTTCAGATCGTCGCCGGGCGACAGGCGCACCTGGCTCAGCTTCGCCCATTGGAACTTGCCGTCGCCGCCGACATGCGCCGAGCCCCGAACGGACGCGCCGGCGCCATCGAAATTCAGATTGTCGAGCGTGTAGCCGCCATCCGCCTCGATCAGCGCGAAGCTCGCCTTCGCCGGCTTGCCCGACGATTTGCTGAAGCCCGGCACCAGTCCGTCGAGCGAGGCGCGGACGAAATCGACGTCCACCTGCGCCCGGCGTGTCTTGCCCTTGGCGTCGAGCGGGGCGGCGAGGCGCACGGCCACCGGGCCGGAGACGCCGGCCGCGTTGAGGCCCATGCGCGCGCGTTGCGCCTCGTCCAGCGTCATCGAGACGACGGCGTCGCCGCCCTGCCCGGCGCCCTTCTTCAGTTCGAGCTGCGCCGGCGCGCCGAGGATCTTGCCGTCGCCCTTGATCAGCAGGTTCGCGGCGTCCGCCGAAATGGAGAGCGCGCCGTTCTCGAATTTCTCGCCGCCGAGCACGCCGTCGAGCGTGACGCCGGCGCCCTGCGCCTGCACGCGGACCGACACGTCCGGCGCGTTTCTGGCGCGAGCCTTGGCCGGCTCCGGCTTGTCGCCCCTGGTCTCGGGCGGCCCCAGCTTCAGGGCGATGTCGATGCGCGCGTCGAGCTGGCCGCGCGCGCCCTGCGCCTGCGGGGGGAGATCGGCATAGGCGCGGAAGGCCGGTTTGGCGAGGAACTCCATCGCCGCCTCGACGCTGCCCTGCGCGCGGATCGCCAGCGTCGCCGGCGCGGGCTTCTGCGCGAAGTCGGGGGCGGTGAAGGTGGCCTCGGGCACGGTGAGCTTGCGGCCGTTGGCGAGGTCGACCTGCGCGCGTTTGGCGGAGAAGACGGCGGCGCGACCCGTCACCTTGCCCTCGCCCGTCACGCCGGTGAGCGGCGGCGCGTCGGGCAGATAGTCGAGCGTGGCGTCGGACAGCGTGAAATCGAGCGCGACGGACTGATCGGGCGGCGGCTGCTCGGCGCGCAGCTGCCGGAAACCCTCGCCGTCGAGATCGACCCGCAGGCTCGCCTGTTCGAGCACGCCGCCCTTCAGCGAGCGCAGGAACCAGGCCCGCGTCTCCGAGGCGATGAAGCTCGGCCACAGGCGGACGAAGCCGCGCGCGGACATGCGCGAGGCCTGCAAGGCGAGCTTGAGATTCGGTCCGGTCTCGCCGCCGACGATCTCGCAGGTCAGCGACAGCGCCACGTCGCCGCCGGCGACCTCGAACCTGTCGATCGCGAAGCGCGTGGCGGCGGGCGCATACTGCGCCTCGACGACGAGGCGTCCGAGCGACAGCGGCTTGTCGCCCGGGCGCTCCGCGCCCAGCACATTGTCGCGGGAGGCGAGCGAGATCGCCCAGGCCTCGCCCGCGACGGCCGGCGGCGCGATCCTGCCCTCGACCGAGATCTGCGTCTGGCCGGCGTTCAGCTGCGTCGGCTCGACGATGACCACGCGCGCCTGCGGGTCCCAGCGGAACCCGCCGACCGCCTCGTCGATCAGGAAGGGCTCGTGATCGGGATCGTCGAGCTTGACGAGGCCGGCGCCGAGGGTGAAGCGGCCGGTCGCGCCCGCCACCTGCCGGTCGGGACCGAGCTCGAAGGCGAGCTTGGCCGAGATCGGCATGTCGAAATCGACCGGGCGCTCGCGGAACCCGGCGACGAGGGCGATCTCGTCGAGCGACAGTTCGGCGACGTCGACCTCGAGCTTGCGCGCGGCGTCCGCCTCGCCGCTGGCGCGCGCCGAAATGCTCCAGCGGCCGTTCGGGCCGAGCGCGGACAGGCGAAGCGAGGCCCGTCCGGCCGCCGGACGGTCGAAGGCGATCTCGACGCCCTCGAACGTCGTCGCCACGCCGGAGACGCGATCGGTGACCGTCAGGCGACCGCGCGAGACGCCAAAGCGCTCGAGCGAGCCGATGGCGCTTTCCGACGAGGTGGCGAGATCGAGCAGCGCGCCGACGAGTTCCGCCGCGCCCTCGGCGCGCGATTTGGGAGGCGCGTTGGCAGGCGCATTGGGGGGCGCATCGACGGGCGCATCGGACGGCGCGGCGGCGGCCACCTCCGGCGGCGGCGCGACGGCGGGTCGCGTTCCCCCGCCAATGCCGATGGGGATCGCGCGCGCATCGTCCGCGCCCGCCGCGAAGACGACCGAGCCGTCCTCCAGCCGGTCGAGCCGCAGGTCGATTCCCACCAGCTCCAGCCGTCGCGGCGCGACCGTGCCTCCGAGCAGCGGCATCAGGCTGACGGCGACGAGCGCCTTCGGCGAACTGACCACCACGGCGCCCCTGGCGTCGCGCACGACGAGCCGATCCACGGCAAGGACGGGGCCGCTCTCGCTATCCTCGATTCGGGCCGCGCCAAGCGAGAAATCGACGCCCTTTCCGAAGCTCTCCTCGAGCCGCGCCTCGATCTCGCGAGCGATGAAGGGAGCGTCGATGGGGCCGTTCTTGAGGGAGATCGCCAGATAGCCGAAGCCGGCCGCGGCGAGCAGGACGAGGCCGCCGACGACGCCGAGAAACGCGAGGACGAGGCCGCGCGCAGTCACGCGCGCGCGCTTTCCGTCGCGCAGTTTCACGGCCCGATCGTCGGTCAAATTCCGCTCTCGCTCCCGCGCCCCGCTTGCGCGGGGCCCTGCCCAGCCTAGACTTCAAACGACATGAACGCCCGCGCCGGCCCAATGGCGCCGGCGCGGCAAACGAATAAACCGCAACGCCTTGGCGTTTGCCCGAGTTTTTCGTCGAAAGGAAGGCGCAATGGCGGCCGAGGCATTGAAAGAGGGGGACAAGGCGCCCGCGTTCTCGCTGGCGGGCGCGGGCGGCGAGACGATCTCGCTGGCCGGGCTGAAGGGCAAGGCCGTCGTGCTGTATTTCTACCCCAAGGACGACACGTCGGGCTGCACGCAGGAGGCGATCGAATTCAACGCCCTGCGCAAGGACTTCGCCGCCGCCGGGGCGCAGATCGTCGGCGTTTCGCCCGATCCGGTGAAGGCGCACGACAAGTTCCGCGCCAAGCACGGGCTCGACTTCCCCCTCGCCTCCGACGAGAGCAAGGCGATGCTCGAGGCCTATGGCGTGTGGGTGGAAAAGAGCATGTACGGCCGCAAATACATGGGCGTCGAGCGCACCACCTATCTGATCGACAAGACCGGCAGGATCGCCCGCATCTGGCGCAAGGTGAAGGTTCCGGGCCACGCCGCCGAGGCGCTGGCGGCGGTCAAGGCGCTGTGAGCGCGCGCGCCGCCCTCGCCCTCGCCGCCGCGCTTTTCGCCGGGCCGGCGCTCGCCGATTCGTGCTGGACGCATAACGGCTCGCTGATGCGGCTCGGCGCCAATGGCGAGAAGCGCGCCTTCGCCTACGAGGTTCCGCGCAAGGGCCTCGCCGACATCGGCGTGAAGCCCGGCGACACCGTGTTCTGGGGCGCGACGGACGGCAAGACCTATTCCGGACAGGCCAAGGTGTTCTCGACCGAGTGCCCCGGCGAAGCGACGAGCTACGCCGTCTCCGGGCCCGTGCTCGACGGGGGAACGCGCGTCGTGCTCAGCGGCCAGCGCCGCCTCTACCGCGCCTGCGCGCCGACGGGCGAATTCGTCGCCGACACGCTGGTCTTCGTCTACGCGCGGCAGTGTTGATCCAGTCGCTGGCGATGCGCGACGGCCCGGCGTAGGAGCGGATCGTCACGGGAGTCCTGCGCCATGACGCGACGGTTTGCGACCCGATGCGCGCTCGCTTTCGCCTGCGGCCTCTATTCGGGGGCGGCCGGGGCGGCGCCGGCCTCCGTCTACACCGCGATCCAGAAGTGTCCGGCGGCGCGGCTGCAATTGCCGGCGCTGACGCTGGAGCGCGGCGTTCATCTATGCAAGGGCGCGGGCGGCTATTCGGTCTATGTCGTCTCCGAGCCCGACCGGAGCTGGCTGGCGCTGCGGCGCGAGGGGCGCCTGTTCCCGTTGCAGGAGCACATGACCGTGCGCTTCGAGGCCGGGCATTTCCCGAATGTCGACGGCGGCAAGGTGGTGGAGTGGCGCGTGAGCGAGACGGGCGCGCCCTTCGCGCTGATCGCGCGCATCGCCTATCAGGATCGCGACGACGCCTTCAAATCCGGCTCGACGCTGATCGTCTACGATCTGACCGCCGACGCGCCGACGTTCCTTTCTTGCCCCTAATCCGCATCAGCAAATATATGCTACCCCGGTTGTAGGGCCTGAAGTGCGTCCATAAAATACGGAGGGTCATCCTACGCCTCTTTGCGCGTGCAAGTACTGCTCGGCGTCCCATTCAAGTGTTTGTTACAATCGGAACGATCTTTTCCCTTTGCTTTGAATATGTACCGGCCCCCAAGCCAACTTATGTGCCCTTAGACAGATGAGCTTTTCGTGACACAATAATATTCTAGAGAATCTTGGTAACAGCCAAGTTGTCTTTCGTTTTCTAATCACGAAAAACTCTCTACATGGTATTTTTCTGTGCAATGTTCATTGAATTCTTTTCTGGTCCGTTTGTTACCAAACATCGGCCGCCTGTATGAGTTTAACAGTTCCAATTTTGTAGAGTGTTGGTTCATCGAAAACATAAATTCAACACGAGGCCCACCATTCAAAGCAAAATAATTCGCAACCGAATCAAGGGATGCCGAGCAAAACGCTTCCAGCCTTAGCCCGGCGTTGTGCCGGAAATATCCAGATAACCTCTTTCAATATCGAAAGGAAACGCCAAGACTGCTCCTTACACGTGCTCCACCGCAACCACGCCGGGGATCGCCTTGATCGCGCCGGCGATCTCGGCGGTGACGCGGTACTTGCCCGGCAGGCGCATCTCGACCTCGCTGCGGTCGCGCTCCAGCATGACGACGACGCTGACCTCGCCCTCGGCGCGCTCCATCGCCCTGCCCTTCAGGCGCTCGGCGAGCGAGGACACGGGCGCGGCGTCGCGCAGGAAGACACGCAGGCCCTTGCCGGCGCGCGCGGCGATCTGCTCGAGCGACTCGACCGCGACGATGCGGGCGCGCACGTCCTCGCCCTCGACATTCGCCTGCAGGGTCACGCAGACATTGGCGCCGCGTTCGAGCGCGTCGCGATACTGGTTCAGCCCTTCCTGAAACAGGATCGCCTCATACTGCCCGCTCTGATCGGACAGCATGACGATGCCCATCTTCGAGCCCGATTTGGTGCGTCGCTCGGTGCGGTCGAGCACGGTCGCGGCGAGCATCGAATTGGCGCGGTCGCCATGCTTGATGGCGCGCGAGAAGGAGGCCCAGCTTTCGAGCCGCTTGCGCTTGATCACCGTCTCGTAGGCGTCGAGCGGATGGCCGGAGAGGAAGAAGCCGACCGCGTCGAACTCGCGCGAGAGCCGGTCGGATTGCGACCAGTCCTGCGCCTTCGGCATCGCGAGCGGCTCCTGCTCGCCGCCGCCGAACAACGCGGATTGGCCGGCCGCCGTCTCCTCATGCACGCGGTTGGCGTAGGCGAGGATGGCGTCGAGCGCGGCGTGGACGCGGCCGCGCGCCTTCTCCAGCGCGTCGAAGGCGCCCGCCGCCGCGAGACTTTCGAGCACGCGGCGGTTCACCTGCTTCGGGTTGAGGCGGTTGGCGAAGTCGGTGAGCGATGAAAATTCGCGCCCGCCCCTGCTCTCCACCAGCGAGGCGGCCTGCGACTCGCCGACGCCCTTCACCGCCGACAGCGCATAGACGATCGACAGGCCGTTGGCGCTCTCGCGCACGTCGAAATCCACCACCGAGCGCTGGATCGAGGGCGGCTCGACCGGCACGCCGAGACGGCGCGCCTCGTTGCGGAATTCGGACAGCTTGTCGGTGTTCGACTTGTCGAGCGTCATCGAGGCGGCGAGGAACTCGACCGGGTGGTTCGCCTTGAACCACGCCGTCTGATAGGCGATCAGCGCGTAGGCCGCCGCATGGCTCTTGTTGAAGCCGTAATCGGCGAACTTCGCCAGCAGGTCGAAGATCTCGTTCGCCTTCGCATTCGTGATGTCGCGTTCGAGGCAGCCGGTGACGAAGCGCTCGCGCTGCTGGGCCATCTCGGCCTGGATCTTCTTGCCCATCGCGCGGCGCAGCAGGTCCGCCTCGCCGAGCGAATAGCCGGCGAGCACCTGCGCGATCTGCATCACCTGTTCCTGATAGATGATGACGCCGAACGTCTCCTTCAGCACCGGCTCGAGCAGCGGGTGGATGTAGTCGGGCTCCTCCTGCCCGAGTTTTCGCGCGCAGTAGGTCGGGATGTTCGCCATCGGGCCGGGGCGATAGAGCGCGACGAGCGCGATGATGTCCTCCAGCCGGTCGGCGCGCATCTCGGCCAGCGCCTTGCGCATGCCGGCCGATTCCACCTGGAACACGCCGACCGTCTCGCCGCGCCCGAGCATCTCGTAGGTCTTCGGGTCGTCGAGCGGGATCGTCGCCAGATCGACGTCGACGCCGCGGCGCTTCAGCAGCGCGATGGTGGTGGAGAGCGTCGTCAGCGTCTTCAGGCCGAGGAAGTCGAACTTCACGAGGCCCGCCGGCTCGACCCATTTCATGTTGAACTGCGTCGCCGGCATGTCGGAGGCCGGATCGCGATAGAGCGGCACCAGCTCGTCGAGCGGACGGTCGCCGATGACGATGCCGGCGGCGTGCGTCGAGGCGTTCGAGTAAAGGCCTTCGAGCTTCTCGGCGATGTCGAGCAGGCTTTTTACGCGCGGCTCTGCGTCGGCGGCCTCTTGCAGGCGCGGCTCGCCCTCGATCGCCTCCTTCAGCGTGACGGGCTTGGCCGGGTTCTGCGGCACCATCTTGGCGAGCTTGTCGACCTGGCCGAGCGGCATTTCGAGCACGCGGCCGACATTGCGCACGACGCCGCGCGCCAGGAACGAGCCGAAGGTGATGATCTGCGCGACGCGATCGGCCCCGTAGCGGCGGCGCACATAGGCGATCACCTCGTCGCGGCGCGTCTGGCAGAAGTCGATGTCGAAGTCCGGCATCGAGACGCGTTCGGGATTGAGGAAGCGCTCGAACAACAGGCCGAAGCGCAGCGGATCGAGATCGGTGATGGTCAGCGCCCAGGCCACCAGCGAGCCGGCGCCCGAGCCGCGGCCGGGGCCGACCGGAATGTCCTTCGCCTTGGCCCATTTGATGAAGTCCGAGACGATCAGGAAGTAGCCCGGGAACTTCATGCGGATGATGGTGTCGAGCTCGAAATCGAGCCGCGCGCGATAATCCTGCGGCGAGAAGCCGGGCGCGCAGCCATGCTGCGCGAGCCTGCCGTCGAGACCGTCATGCGCCTGACGGCGCAATTCGGCCACGGCGTCGAGCGCGGCGCCGTCCTCCGAGGTGTAGACGGGCAGGATCGGCTTGCGCGTCGTCGGGCGGTAGGCGCAGCGGCGCGCGATCTCGACCGTGTTGGCGGTCGCCTCCGGCAGATCGGCGAACAGCGCGATCATCTCGGCCCGCGTCTTGAATCGGTGTTCGGGCGTCGCCTGCCGGCGGTCGGGCGAGCCGACCGTGGCGCCGTCGGCGATGGCGAGCAGCGCGTCGTGCGCCTCGAAATCGGAGGGGCCGGCGAAATAGCTTTCGTTGGTCGCCGCCAGCGGCAGGTCGCGCGCATAGGCGAGTTCGACCAGCAGCGGCTCGGCGCGGCGCTCGGCGTCGAGGCCGTGGCGCTGCAACTCGACATAGAGGCGGTTGGGGAACAGGCGTTGCAGCACGTCGAGACGGCGCTCGGCGATGTCCAGCCGGTCGAAGGCGATGGCGCGGTCGAGCGGACCGGCGGGACCGCCGGTCAACGCGATCAGGCCGTCCGTCAGCCCCTCGAGCCGGGCGAGCGCCAGATGCGGCGGCTCGGCGGGGCCGGGGTCGAGATGCAGCCGCGAGCCGAGGCGCATCAGATTGGCGTAGCCGCGTTCGCTCTGGGCCAGCAGGACGAGCGAGGCGCGGCCCGCCTCCGCCCGCTCGAACCGACCGCCGAAGGTCGCGCCGTCGCCGAAATCGACCGTGGCGGCGAGGCCGACGATGGGCTGTATCCCCTCTTTCGCGAGCTTCTCGGAAAATTCGAGCGCGCCGAACAGATTGTTGGTGTCGGTGATCGCCAGCGCCGGCATGGCGTCGGCGATGGCCATCTTCTTCAGCCGGTCGATGGCGAGCGCGCCCTCGCGCAACGAGAAGGAGGTGTGCAGATGCAGATGCACGAATCCGGGATCGCCCGCCGGCGCGTCGAGACTCACTGACCGTCCTCCGAGGAAGGCGCGACCATAGCGCCCCCTCTCCGCCGCTCCGAGTCCGCCCGCCGCGTCATCCCCGGCGACGTGGGTCAGGCGCCCACGACCGCCGGGGCGATCAGCCCGATCAACGACACGACGGCGGACAGGGCCATCAGTTCGAAAGCGTCCTCGATGAAAGCGCGAAGCATCTCGTCCTCCTCAACGTTCCGTCTTTCATCCCATTATGTTGCTGTTTTGTTCTTTGTCCACAGGCGATCCACAGGCGGCGGAGGATGAATTTCGATTGAGTTAACAGATGATTAAGGACAGCTTGCCGCGGCAATCACCGGCGTCCGCGGGGCTCCTCGAGGCCCCGCCGCCAGATCGCCTCGCCGATGGAGCGGAACAGATCGATGACGCCCGAGCCGGTCTTGGCGGAGGCGTAGAGCGGCGCATAGGGCGCAAAATCGGGGATTTTCACCGCCATCGGATCGGGCACGAGGTCGATCTTGTTGATGATCGTGCGGATCGGCCGGCCGGGAAATTTGGCGGCGAAGCGGGCGCAGAAATCGACCGCGACCTCCATCGTCTCGGGCCGCGAAATGTCGCTGACGATCACCGCGCCCGAGGCCCCGGCGACATGCGCGCTGGTGAAGATGTGGCTTTCGAAATTGCCGTCCGTGTCCCACAGGATCAGGCGCATCGCGGCGTTGGCGCAATCCGGACCGAGCAGGATTTCGTGGCTGAGAATGTTCACGCCGATGGTCGATTTGTATTCGGCGTCGAAGCGGTCGAAGACGAGTCGCTTCGTCAGCGACGTCTTGCCGACGCACGCCGATCCCAAAATCATGACCTTGGTCGAAAACATCAGGGACCCGGCTCGTGGTCGAACGGCAGTTCAAACGTGACTCGGCGATTGACCGAGAAGGCGGCAGTCGCCGGCGCGTCCGAGAGTGGAACCGTCGCCCGCCTCGACGCAATGACGATCTGATGCTGCGGAACGCCGCGGTCCGTCAAGAGGCGCGCCACCGCATCGACCCGGGCGCGGGAGACGCGCAGATTGGCGTCGGGCGAGCCGGTTTCATCCGTATGGCCGACCAGACGCACGCGCGCGCCGGTCTGGTTCATCAGCTCGGCGATCGCGCCGGCGGTTTCCTCGGCCGCCGCCTGATCCTTCCACTCGGTGTTCGGGCCGAAGAAGATCGCCGCCGTCGCCACGAAACGGCGCAGGCGGGCGGCGGGCTGCCGCTCGGACTCGGCGGCCGCGGCGAGCGCGCGCCGGGCTTCGGCGGCCTGCCCGGCCGCCTCCGCCGCGCGCGCCAGCGCTGCGTCGGCCTGGGCCTGAACGGCGGCGAGGCGCTCGGTCAGCGCCGTTTCCTGCGCGCCCAGCGCCTCGACGCGCGCCGCCATTTGCGACAGTGCGGCGCGTTGAGATTCCAGCATCTGCCGGGACTGGTCGGCGGCGACGCGCAGGGCGTCGGCGGCGCGAGTTTCGGCCGCCTGCCCGCGATCCTGCGCGGCGCGGACGGCCGCCTCGGAGGCGGCGCGCAACTCGCCTTCGGTCGCGACGATCTCGACGCGACGGACCGTCTCGTAGGGCGCGGCGGCCGGCGCCACCGCCTCGGCCAGAGCGGCGGCCGCCGCCGCGTCCGGCGCGACCCCGACGATGGCGGCGCGGCGGGCGGCGTGATCGACATCGACCCGCAGGGGAAACGCCGCCAGCGCCGGGCGAGCGGCGCGGGCGGTCTCAAACGCCGCGACAATGCGCCGCTCCCGACTCCAGTCGATCGCGGCGGCGCCGGCCCACCAGAGCAGCGCGGCGACCAGCGCGGCGGCGACGGCGCGCAAGATCCAGCGGCCGGCCGCGCCGCGCTGCGCTTCCGGCGCCCGGTCGAGCGCGGCGTCGAGACCGGCGAGATGGCGCCCCTCGATGCCGCCCTCCTGCTCCAGCCGGCCAATCAGGGCGAGGAAGGCGTTGTCGATCCGCTCCTCGTCGTCGGGCTGCAACACGCCCTCGATCTCGGCGGCGACGATTGTGGTGGCTGATGAGCGCAGCAACACGCGCGCCGGTCCGAGATCGAGCGCGCGCAGCTCGCCGCCCTCGCGCGCGAACGTCGTGGCGGCGAATTCGGTGATGGCGGCGATCAGGCCGCTGACGAGATCGGAGCGGCCGTCATCGGTCTCGGCCTCCGGCCAGACGGCGATCAGCGTGCCGGAATGTCGCTCGAGGCAGAGCACGCGCGAGATGCGGGCGCGCTGCGTCTCGGCGAGCGCGATCTCGCCGATGGGTCGGCCGGTCATCAGCGAACGGGCGCGCCATTTCCAATGGCGGGTGGAGACCAGCGCGTCGATGCGCTGGGCCAGACTCTCGGACAGCTGCCGGATGGAATTGGCCACCGCCGCCGAGACGAGCCGCCCCATCAACGGGTAGAGCGCCTCGACCATCGAATCCTTGGAATTGCGAATCTCGGCCTGGATGGCGGCGACGATCAGGGGCGCGAGCGCGTCGGCAAGCTCGCGGTGGCGCGTCACCTCCGCCTCGCGCAGCGAGCCGGCGATGACGTCCGCCGTCGCCGCAAGCAGATCGGCGCGCGCGAGCTTCAGCTCGGCGAGGCGCCGCACCTCCCCTTCCAGCGCCTCGAGGCGCCGGGCCTCGCCCCCGAACAGGAGGCTGCGCAGTTCGCCGAGCGCATTGGCGTGCTCGACGTCCGGACGCATCATTTCCTCGGCTTCTCGGCGCCCATGTTCTGGACCCTGGCGCCGAGATCGGACAAAGCGAGGCCGATGTCCGTCAGGGATTCGAGGCGGCGCTTCTCGGTCGCGCGCTCGAGATCGAGCAGGCGATTGGTCAGCGCGTCGACCTGATGCTGCATCTCCGAGCGCATATCGGAGAAGGACTTGTGCATCTCCGCCTGAAGCGAGGCGAAGGTCTGCTCGGTGCGGCGCTTCTCGTGGCCGAACAGCAGCTCGCGGACCTGCTCGATCGTGTCGGCGGTGGGCTGGGCGACCGGCTGGGCTGCTTCCTTGACCTGCGACGATTGTCCGTTACGCATGACATCCCCCGTGCTCGGCGCCCGCCTGCGACGCCCGGCGTCCCCGGGCGCGCCGTTGGGCCGGCGCCATTGTGCTGATTTCGGGACAGCGTTCGCAGATTTGCGCGCCAATGTCACGCTCTCCGCGCAGTGGAAGGCGACGGCGCCGGCGTCTCCCGCGCTTGCGCTGTGGACGGCGGTTGCCAGCGCCCGCCGCGGCGCCTAAACCTCGCCCGCCCCGAACCGCCAAGGCCGAACGATGAGCCAGCCGTCCTTCAAGTCCGATTTCCTGCGCATCCTGTCCGAGCGCGGCTTCATCCATCAGGGGTCCGACCTCGCCGGGCTCGACGCGCTCGCCGCCAGGGGCGAGGCGGTCGGCTATGTCGGCTACGACTGCACCGCGCCCTCGCTGCACATCGGCAATTTCCTGACGATGATGATGCTGCACTGGCTCCAGCAGTCGGGCAACAAGCCGATCACGCTGATGGGCGGCGGCACGACGATGGTGGGCGACCCCTCCGGCAAGGATGAGACGCGGGCAATCCGCACGGTCGCCGAGATCGAGGCGAACAAGGATTCGATCAAGGGCGTGTTCGCCAAGGTGCTGCGCTTCGGCGAGGGCAAGACCGACGCGATCATGATCGACAACGCGGAATGGCTGACGCAGCTCAAATGGATCGAGATGCTGCGCGAGGTGGGGCGCCATTTCTCGGTCAACCGCATGCTGACGATGGACTCGGTGCGGCTCAGGCTCGAGCGCGAGCAGGAGATGAGCTTCATCGAGTTCAACTACATGGTGGCGCAGTCCTACGACTTCGTAGAGCTGGCGCGGCGCACCGGCTGCAATCTGCAGATGGGCGGCTCCGACCAGTGGGGCAACATCGTCAACGGCGTCGACCTCGGCCGCCGCATGGGGCTCGCATCAGCTCTATGCGCTGACGACGCCGCTGCTGACCACCGCCTCCGGCGCCAAGATGGGCAAGACCGCGCAGGGCGCGGTGTGGCTGAACGCCGACCGCTTCAGCCCCTACGATTTCTGGCAGTACTGGCGCAACACCGAGGACGCCGACGTCGGCAAGTTCCTTAAACTCTTCACCATCCTGCCGATGGACGAAATCCGCCGGCTGGAGGCGTTGGGCGGGGCCGAGATCAACGAGGCCAAGAAGGCGCTGGCGAGCGCGGCGACGACGCTGCTGCACGGCCGCGAGGCGGCCGAGGCGGCCGCCGAGACGGCGCGCAAGACCTTTGAGGAAGGCGCGCTCGCCGCCTCGCTGCCGACCGTCGAGATCGCGGCCTCCGAGTTCGAGGGCATGGGCGCGCTGACCGCCTTCGTGCGCGCGGGCCTCGTTCCCTCGACCGGGGAGGCGCGCCGTCAGGTGAAGGCGGGCGGCCTGCGCCTCAACGACGCGCAGGTCAGCGACGAACGCGCGACGCTGAGCCGGGCCGATCTCGTCGACGGCGTCGCCAAGCTCTCCTTCGGCAAGAAGAAGCACGTCCTGCTGAAGCCGGTGTGACCGGCTTCAGTCTCGCGCGACGCGCGTCAGCAGCGCGGCCTCGCCGATCTCCTGACCGAGCGCGGCGCGCAGCATGGCGAGGAACCAGTCGCCGCGCCGTGTTTCGCCGCGCCGGCGCAGATCGGGAGACATGACGTCGCGACCGTGCTGGTAGCCGACGGCGCCGAGCAGCGTCTCCGACCCGCCCGCACGCTGGAAGACGTCGATCCTGTCGCAACCCATGATGTCCTTGCCGCGTCGCAGGACGATGGCGGCCTCATCGAGGGTCGGCTTCGTCGTCTTGCGGCGGTCGAGGCAGACATCGATCTTCACCGGCTTGGGGAATGGCCCCTGCCCCATGCGCGTCGGCTCGACGATGCGCGCGCGTTCGGAGGGTCCGCAATCGCCGAGCGGCCGGGCGATCGTCGACATGACGGACGGCGCGTGGAGAGACTCCCGGATCTCGACGACCTCGCGCCCGGTCAGCAGCGCCACCGTGTCGGCGGCGTCGTAGCCGGCATAGCTGATGTTGCCGAGATTCTCGAAGACGACGCGCGTCAGCGGCGGCAGATCGGTGCGCTTGGGCGCAGCGACATCCTTCGCGCAGATGCCGGCGACCATGTCGGAGAATTCCGACGACGTCTTGAGGCTGCGCGCCGCATACGCGACGCTCCCGGTCACCAGGCGCCCGTACGGGCTGACAAGGACCGCGGCCGCGAACAGCGCGACGCCCGCGGCGTAGCCGAAGCGACCTGTGAGGCAGAACAGCAGAAGCAGGCCGACCACCGCCGCGACGCCCAGGAGCGGCGCCACAATGAAGAACATGGCCGCGCCGGGAATCAGCAGAAAGCCGATCGTCGCCGCTCCGGCGAGAGCGGCGGCGACGAGGAAGCCGAGCGCCATATGCTTGAGGAACGCAGCGTTCATCTATCCGTCCGTGGCGGCGCCGCAACCGGCGCGGTCGGACGACTGTAATGCGCAAGTATTAACGGGCGCTGGCGCGAGTCCCTCGCCTTCTCAACCCCACATGAAGGGCCCGCGCTCGGCGCGGTCCTGCGCCTCGGCCACCGCGATGGCCGTCATGTTGACGACGCCGCGCGCCGTCACCGAGGTGGAGAGGATATGCGCGGGTCTGGCGATGCCGAGCAGGATCGGCCCGACGGGCAGCGCGTCCGCCAGCATGCGCGTCATCTGGTAGGCGATGTTGGCGGCGTCGAGGTTGGGCATCACCAGCACGTTGGCCTCGCCCTTCAGGCGCGAGGACGGCAGCTTCTTGTCGCGCAGCAGTTGCGACAGCGCGGTGTCGGCCTGCATCTCGCCGTCGACCTCGATGTCGGGCGCGCGCTCCTCGATGATCTCCAGCGCCTCGCGCATCTTGCGCGCCGACGGCGTGTCCCACGCGCCGAAATCGGAATGCGAGATCAGCGCGATCTTCGGCGGCAGGCCGAAGCGGCGCACGTGGTTGGCGCACATCAACGACATCTCGGCGATCTCTTCGGCGCTCGGGTTGAGGCGCACATGCGTGTCGGCGAGGAAGAACGAGCCCTTGGCGGTGATCATCAGCGTCATCGCCGAGGGCTCGTGCACGCCGGGCGCGAGGCCGATGATGTCGCGCAGATGCTTCAGGCGCGTGGTGAAGCGGCCTTCGAGTCCGCACAGCATCGCGTCGGCGTCGCCGCGGCGCACGGCGATGGCGGCGATGATGGTCGGGTTGGTGCGCACGAGATTGCGCGCCACTTCCGGCGTGATGCCCTTGCGGCCCGCCGCGTCGACGTAATCGTTGACGTAGTCGCGGAAGCGCGCGTCCTCCTGCGGATTGACGAGCTCGAAGTCGCGCCCCGGCCGCACCGACAGGCCGAAGCGTTGCAGCCGCGCCTCGACCACCTGCGGACGGCCGATGAGGATCGGGATCGCGATTCCCTCCTCGATCGCCACCTGCGCGGCGCGCAGCACGCGCTCGTCCTCGCCGTCGGCGTAGATGACGCGCTTGGGGTCCTTATGTGCGGCGTTGAAGATCGGCTTCATGATGAAGCCGGAGCGGAAGACGAAACGCGAGAGGCGCTCCTCGTAAGCGGTGAAATCGTCGATGGGCTTTTGCGCGACGCCCGTCTCCATCGCGGCGCGGGCGACGGCGGGCGCGATGCGCAGGATGAGGCGCGGATCGAAGGGCGAGGGAATGAGCGATTGCGGGCCGAAGGTCTTCGCCTCGCCGCCGAGCGCGCGCGCCGCGACCTCCGAAGGCGCCTCGCGCGAAAGCTGCGCGATGGCGCGCACGGCCGCGTGCTTCATCGGTTCGTTGATCTCGCGCGCCGCGACGTCGAGCGCGCCGCGGAAGATGTAGGGGAAGCACAGGACGTTGTTGACCTGGTTCGGATAGTCGGAGCGGCCCGTGCACAGCATCGCGTCGGGGCGAGCCTTCATCGCCTCTTCCGGCATGATCTCCGGGTTCGGATTGGCGAGCGCGAGGATCAGCGGGCGCGCGCCCATCTTCGCCACCATCTCCGGCTTCAGCACGCCGGCGGCGGACAGGCCGAGGAAGACGTCGGCGCCCTCGATCACCTCGGCCAGCGTGCGCTTGTCGGTCTTCTGCGCGTAGACGGACTTCCAGCGGTCCATCAACTTCTCGCGGCCTTCGTAGACGACGCCTTCGAGATCGGTCACCCAGACGTTCTCGCGCTTGACGCCGAGCGAGACGAGCAGGTTGAGGCAGGCGAGCGCCGCGGCGCCGGCGCCGGAGGCGACGACCTTCACCGCGCCGATGTCCTTGCCGCCGAGTTCGAGCCCGTTCAGCACCGCCGCGCCGACGATGATCGCGGTGCCGTGCTGATCGTCGTGAAAGACCGGAATGCCCATCCGCTCCTTCAGCTTGCGCTCGACCTCGAAGCACTCGGGCGCCTTGATGTCCTCGAGGTTGATGCCGCCGAAAGTGGGTTCGAGCGCCGCCACAACGTCGACCAGCCTGTCGACGTCGTTCTCGGCGACCTCGATGTCGAACACGTCGATGCCGGCGAATTTCTTGAACAGAACCGCCTTGCCCTCCATCACGGGCTTGGAGGCGAGCGGGCCGATGTTGCCGAGGCCGAGCACGGCCGTGCCGTTGGAGATCACAGCGACGAGATTCTGGCGCGCGGTCAGCTCGGCCGCCTCGGCCGGATTCTCGGCGATGGCCTCGCAGGCGACCGCCACGCCCGGCGAATAGGCGAGCGCCAGATCGCGCTGGTTGGCGAGCGGCTTGGTGGCGACGACCTCGAGTTTTCCGGGCTTGGGCAGGCGGTGATAGACGAGCGCGCCCGAGCGCAGATCGTCCGACATCTTGGCGGCCATGGCGTTTCCCCCTGCGATAGCTGTTTGCCGCGAGCGTCGCAGGCCGGGCCGCGCAAATCAATCGCGGGAAGCCGCATCGCGACGACGCCTGAGGAATAGTGGCGGGAGATGGATTCCCTTCCCCTCGCTGCGCTCGGCCGGGAATGACAGCGCGGCGTCGCCGGGCCGGGAATGACGGACGCTGTCACCCCCGGCGGCGGCGCAGCCGCCGGGAAGGGGGGCCATGGCGAAAAGCACGGCGGCGAGGATGGATTCCCTTCCCCTCGCTGCGCTCGGCCGGGAATGACAAAGGGGCTGCGCTCGCGCGCCTGCCTCACTTCTCCGGCAGGTTCAGCCGCAGGTGCAACTCGCGCAACTGTTTCGTCGTCGCCGGCGAGGGCGCGCCCATCAGAATGTCCTCGGCGCGCTGGTTCATCGGGAACAGCGCCACCTCGCGCAGATTCTGTTCGCCGGCCAGCAGCATGACGATGCGGTCGACGCCGGCCGCCATGCCGCCATGCGGCGGCGCGCCGTAATGGAAGGCGCGGAACATGCCGCCGAAGCGCTCCTCGACGGTCTCGCGGCCGTAGCCGGCGATCTCGAAGGCCTTCACCATCGCGTCCGGCTTGTGGTTGCGGATGCCGCCGGAGGCGAGCTCGTAGCCGTTGCAGGCGATGTCGTACTGGAAGGCCTTGATCGTCAGCGGATCCTGACCGTTCAGCGCCTCGAGACCGCCCTGCGGCATCGAGAAGGGGTTGTGCGAGAAGTCGACCTTCTTGTCGTCCTCGTTCCACTCGAACATCGGGAAATCGACGATCCAGGCGAATTCGAAGCGGGTCTCGTCGATCAGCTTCAGCTCGGTCCCGAGCTTCGTGCGGGCGAGGCCCGCGAACTTGACGAACTTGTCCGGGTCGCCGGCGACGAAGAAGGCGCTGTCGCCGGCGGTCAGGCCAAGCTGCGCGCGGATCGCCTCGGCGCGCTCGGGGCCGATGTTGTTGGCGAGCGGGCCGCGCGCGCCGACGCCCGTCGCGCCCGGCGTCTGCTGCTGGGTCGTCTCGTCCCTCGCCCTGTCGAAGAACAGGATGTAGCCGAGGCCCGGCTGGCCCTCGCTTTGCGCCCAGGCGTTCATGCGGTCGGCGAAGGTGCGCTGGCCGCCGCCGGGCGCGGGGATCGCCCAGACCTCGTTCTTCTCGACCTCGAGCAGGCGCGCGAAGACCTTGAAGTTCGAGCCGCGGAAATGCTCCGAGACGTTCTGCATGACGATCGGGTTGCGCAGGTCCGGCTTGTCGGAGCCGTATTTGCGCGCCGCCTCGGCGTAGGGAATGCGCGGCCACGGGCTCGGCGTCACGGAGCGGCCGTCGGCGAACTCCTCGAACACGCCGCGGATGACCGGCTCCATCGCGGCGAACACGTCCTCCTGCTCGACGAAGCTCATCTCGACGTCGAGCTGGTAGAATTCGCCGGGCAGGCGGTCGGCGCGCGGGTCCTCGTCGCGGAAGCACGGCGCGATCTGGAAGTAGCGGTCGAAGCCCGCCATCATCAGCAGCTGCTTGTACTGCTGCGGCGCCTGCGGCAGCGCGTAGAACTTGCCGGGATGGATGCGGCTCGGCACGAGGAAGTCGCGCGCGCCCTCGGGCGAGGAGGCGGTGAGGATCGGCGTCTGGAACTCGTTGAAGCCCTGCCCCTGCATGCGGTTGCGCAGCGACGAGATCACCTTGCCGCGCAGCATGATGTTGGCGTGGATGCGCTCGCGGCGCAGATCGAGGAAGCGGTAGCGAAGCCGCGTCTCCTCCGGATAGTCCTGCTCGCCGAACACGGGCAGCGGCAGTTCGTCGGCGCGGCCGAGCACTTCGGCGTCGGTGACGTAGATCTCGACGAGGCCGGTCGGCAATTCGTGGTTCTCGGTGCCGGCCGGGCGCAGGCGCGCCTTGCCGTCGAGCCGCACGACCCATTCCGAGCGGAACGTCTCGGCCAGCTTGAAGACGGGCGAATCCGGATCGACCACGCACTGGGTCAGGCCGTAATGGTCGCGCAGGTCGATGAAGAGCACGCCGCCATGGTCGCGGATGCGGTGGCACCAGCCGGAGAGGCGGACGGATTTTCCTGCGTCCTCGGCGCGGAGCGCGCCGCAGGTGTGGCTGCGATAGCGATGCATCTTGGTCCTGGCTGGTTGGTCCTGGCTGGGCTTGGCGCGGGCCGTTCGGGGCTGGAATGGGTCGCGCCCCGTCTAAGGGAAAACGCCGCCGGGGTGAAGGGGCTCGCGCCCTGCCCGGCTCAGCCCGCCTGTTTCAGCCCCTGCCCCTCGGCGCGGGTCGCCCAGTCGATCAGGGCGGAGAGCGGCATCGGGCGGGCGAAGAAGAAGCCCTGCGCGTCCTCGCAGCCCTCGGCGGCGAGCAGCAGGGCCTGACCCTGGGTCTCCACCCCCTCCGCCGTCACGCTCATGTCGAGCGCGTGGGCGAGCGAGACGACCGCGCGCACGACGGCGCGCGCCTCCGGGTCCCGCTCGACGTCCTGAATGAAGGACGGGTCGATCTTCAGGCGCGAACAGGGGAAGCGGCGCAGATAGCCGATCGAGGAGTAGCCGGCGCCGAAATCGTCGAGCGCGACGCTGACGCCGGAGGCCGTCGCCTCGGCGATGAAGCGGGCGACGCGCGCCTCGTTGCGCATCATCGCGATTTCGGTGATCTCGACCTCGAGGCGGCGGGCCGGCAGGCCGGACTGGGCCAGCGCGTCGCGCACGCGCTCGGCCATGTCGACGCGGATCAGTTGCGCGGCCGACAGGTTCACGCTGAGGCCGATATGGGCGGGCAGCCGCATCGCGTCGCGGCAGGCCGCGCGCAGCGCCCACTCGCCCATTTCGAGAATGAGGCCGGCGTCCTCGGCGACCGGAAGGAAGTCGGTCGGGCTGATCATGCCGTAGTCGGGATGGCGCCAGCGCAGCAGCGCCTCGACGCGCTTCAGGCCGCCGCCAAGGGCGACGATGGGCTGATAGTGCAGCTCGATCTCGCCGCGCTCCATCGCGAAGCGAAGATCCTGCTCCATGCGGTGGCGCCGCCGTTCGGTCTCGAACATGCCCTTTTCGTAGAGGGCGATCTGGCCGCGGCCGCGCTCCTTGGCGTGACGCAACGCGATGTCGGCCTGCGCCAGCATGCGCATCCAGCGGCAGCCGGCGGCCTTGCGGCTCGTCGCTCCGACGCTCGCGCCGATGGAGACGACATGGCCCTCGATCTCGTAGGCGTCGGCCAATCGTTCCGAAACTTCGCGCGCATAGTCGATGAGCTGCGGCCCGTCGGCGCGGACGATCATCGACAGGACGAATTCGTCGCCGCCGAGCCGCATCAGCGCCGCGTCGGTCCAGCTCTCGGACATGGCGCGCAGGCGCTCGGCGAAGGCGACGATCAGCGCGTCGCCGGCGGCGTGGCCGAGCGTGTCGTTGACCTGCTTGAAGCGATCGACGTCGAGACAGACGACGCCGATCTCGGCGTCCTCAGCCTCGGCTCGGGCGATCAGCCGCTCGACGAGGTCGAGCCCGTGGCGACGGTTGGCGAGGCCCGTCATCGGGTCGTGATTGGCGAGATAGGCGTATTTCTGAGAAAGCCCGTGCGCGGCGGCGTGGGCGGCGCGCAGGCGGCGCGTCTGGGCGAGCGCCAGCAGCAAGCTCGACGAGATCGAGACCAGCAGCGCGGCGGTCAGCACGACCTGCCACCAGCCGAGCTTCTGCACGCGCTCGTAGTCGGCGCGCGAGCGGGCGGCGTGGAAGCGCAGTCCCTCCGCCGCGAAGCTCTGGAGATTGTGCACGAGGTCGACGAACAGCGCGTCGAAGCGCTCGTGGCGCGAGAACAATCCGAGAGACTGGATTTCCGAATCGAGGGTCTCGACCGTGTCCATCGCGCGCTCGTGCGTCGAGCGGGCGACTTCCGACGCGGCGTGCAACTCGCGATGCGCGCCTGCGCGCAGATCGTTCATGCGGCCGTAGAGGATTTCAAACGCCTGTTTCAGGCGCGCGGCCGCCTCCTCGCCGGGCTTTTCGAAATAGGCGTGCGCGGCAAGCCGCGTCTCGTCCGCCTCGAACAGCGCGCGCGGGGTGGCGGCGACGATCTCGAAGCGGCTTGACCGGGCGTTGATCGTGTCGATGTCGCGCTGCAGCTTGGCGATGGCGGCCAGACCGATGGCGCAGACAAGCAGGATGATCGGCAGCAGCCACGGCATGCGGGCGGCGCGTGCGGCCATCGTTCGTCGCTTCGGATTGTCCAGCGCCACGGCGGCGGCCATCGGCTCACTCCACCTTCACCGATCTGATCTGCCAGATCGAGCGCGCGTAATACTGATCGGTTTGGAGCGCCGGGTCGGCGTCGTAATCGTAGATGATGAAGAGCGGCCCCTTGTCGCGAATGCGCATGTATTCGCCGTCGCGCTTGTAGGCGACGACCGCCTGCGCGTTGCGCGGATCCTCCACCGGCAGGTCGACGACATAGCCGTCGAGGCCCGAGACGGTGACGACGCCGCGCGTCGCGCCGATGGCGGCGAGGAAGGCGGGCAAGGGCACGCCCTCGAACCGGGTCTTGACGTCGTGCCAGGGCGTGCGCGTCGCAAAGCCGCCGCGCGGCAGCCGCTCGATCTCCGCCATCGTCATCTGACGGATCGGCGCAAGCCGGCTTTCGATGGTCAGGATCGGCCCCGCCGGCGCCGCCTCCGCAGCCTGCGCGGGGCGCGCGGCGAACATGGCGAGGCAAACGACGAGCGCGGTCGTTGTGGCTGTCAATCTGGCGCCCATGCCCTGATCTCCGCGACACACGCAGCGGTTGCAGATTTCAGGATATAGCGCCGCCCGACTAACAGACGGATAATGCGGCCCGGTTAATCCGCACTAAGGGGTTGCATGGCGGCGCGGGCGGCCAGCGCCGCCGCCTCCATGTCGCGCCAGCGCCGCGCCCGGCGCTCCAGCGCCTCGGCGTCCTGCCCCCAGACGCGCATCTGGAAGTCCTCGCCGACATGGGCGGCGCGCCAGGCCTCCTGCGGCTCGATCGCGCCGCGCAGCACCGCCAGCGCGAGGACGGCCGAGCCCATCAGCGAGGTCATGGCGTGCAGGCCGGCGAGGGCCAGCGGGTCGCGCACAGTCTCGACGGCGGCGCGGAAGGCCGCGACTGCGTGCTCGGGCTGGGCGGCGAAGACGACGCCCTCGGCCAGGATGAAGCGGGCGCCGAGCGCCTCGCGCGCCCAGTCGAGCACGGGCGCCCAGGCCTCGTTCTCGGCCTCGACCAGGGCGGGCGGTTCGGCGGCGCGGTAGCAGACGAGGTCGGAGCCGGCGTAGCGCACGACGTCGGCGCGCACGGCGTCCGCCGTCTCGCCGACGGCGTCGATGGCGACGTTGAGCAGCCGCGTCGCCGGCATCGTCGCCGGATCGACGCGCTCGCCCTGCGCCGCCCATTCCAGCGCGACCGCCTCGACGACGAGCCGGGCGGCGTGGGCGAGCGGACGGCGCTTCGGCGTGCGGGCCGGCCGGCCGTCGAGCTCCAGCGTCCAAACTCCGTCTCGCTCGACCGCGCGCGCCTCGGCGTAGAAGCGCTTGGGCAGGTGCTTGACCTGATCGCGGCGGGCGAGTTCGACCGGGTCGACGCCTTTGCCCGGCGCGGGAGTGAGGTCGCGGGTCAGATCGTCTCTCATGCCGCCGACTTAAGGCCTCGCGCGGCCCGGCGCCAGCGGCGCCGTCACGACGATTTGAGGCGCCGCCTCTCCCCAAACCGCCGGTGCGGCCTAAAACAGGTGTGCGCAGGAAGGCCGGCGGCGACCGGCGGATCATGGGAGATCGGAAATGTTCGTTTCACGTCGCACCCTCTCGCGGCCGGGGCCGCCGCCCTCGCCTCGCCCGCCGCGCTCGCCAAGGCGCCGCTGGCGGGCGCGCAGCAGCCCGCCGCCTACCGTTACAAGGTCGGCGACGTGGAGGTGACGGCGATCCACGACGGCTCGTTCACGCGCGGGCTCGAAGGCTTCGTCAAGAACGCCGATCTGTTCGACGTGCAGCAGGCGATGGAGGACGCCATGCTGCCAAACGACAAGATCACCATCAGTTTCACGACTCTGGTGGTCAATACCGGCTCGAAGCTCATTCTCGTCGACACGGGCAACGGCGATTCCGGCGCGCCGACCAGCGGCGTGTGGATGAAGAATTTCCGCGCCGCCGGATTCGACCCCAAGGACGTCGATCAGGTGGTGATCAGCCATTTCCATGGCGACCACATCAACGGCCTGCGCCTCAAGGACGGGACCGCCGTGTTCCCGAACGCCGAGATCACGGTTCCGGCGCCGGAATGGGCCTACTGGATGGACGACGCCCGGATGGCGGCCGCGCCGGACGGGCTGAAGGGCAACTTCGCCATGGTGCGGCGCGTGTTCGGGCCGATGGCCAAGGACGTGAAGCCGTTCGAGTGGGGCAAGGAGGCCGCGCCCGGCCTGATGGCGGTCGCCGCGCCGGGGCACACGCCGGGCCACACCGCCTTCGCCCTGCAATCGGGCGCCGGCCGCATGATGGTGATGTCGGACACGACGAACCATCCCGCCCTGTTCGTGCGCAACCCGGACTGGATGGCGATCTTCGACATGGACGGCGAGCAGGCCCGCCAGACCCGGCGCAAGCTGCTCGACATGGCGGCGAGCGAGAAGGCGCAGGTCGCCTTCTATCACGCGCCCTTCCCCGCCACCGGCTACATCGCCAGGGACGGCGACAAGTTCCGCCTCGCGCCGGCGCAGTGGTCGGCGCAGCTCTGACCTGAGACGGGCCGCGCTCGCCGGACCAGCTTGCCAGAGCGGCGGCGCGGCTCTAGAGCCTCGCGGGTCTTTTCAACGACCCGCGGAGCTTCTCGCCGATGGCGTCCCTCGACAATCGTCTCGCCCTCGTCACCGGCGCCTCGCGCGGCGTCGGCCGCGCCGTCGCGCTCGCCCTCGCCGAGGCCGGCGCGCATGTCATCGCGCTCGCCCGCACGCAGGGCGCGCTCGAGGAGCTGGACGACGAGATCCGCGCCAAGGGCGGCGAGGCGACGCTGGTTCCCGCCGACGTGACGGATTACGACGCGCTCGACCGGCTGGGCGCGGCGATCCACGAGCGTTGGGGCAAGCTCGACATCTTCGTCGGCAACGCCGCCGTGCTGGGGCCGATCACCCCGCTCGGCCACGCCGACCAGAAGGATTGGGACAAGGTGATGAGCGTCAACGTCACCGCCAACTGGCGGCTGATCCGTTCGCTTGACCCGCTGCTGCGCAAGTCCGACGCCGGCCGCGTCGTGCTCGTCTCCTCCGGCGCCTCGCAGCGCGACGAGATGGCCGCCTATTGGGGCCTCTACGCCGCCAGCAAGGCCGCGCTCGACGCGCTCGCCCGCACCTATGCGTCGGAGACGCGCAATCTGACGCCGATCAAGGTGATGAGCGTCAATCCCGGCCCGCTGCGCACGAAGATGCGCGCCGCCGCCATGCCGGGCGAAGACCCGATGACGCTGCGCACGCCGCAGGAGTTCGCGCCGAAGGTCGTCGCGCTCTGCTCGCCCGACTGGAGCGAGACGGGCCGCATCTACGACTTCCCGACCGACCGCGTGCTGAGCTTTCGCGGCGCGGCGTAAGGCGCGGGCGATCGCCGGCCACGGACCGCGAGCCTCCGGCTCGCATCGCTGCTCACGCGGCGGGGCGTGGATGGCCGGGACAAGCCCGGCCATGACAACGGAACGCCCTGCCGCCGTCATCGCGAGCGAGGCGACGCGATCCATGAACGACGACGACGCTGGATCGCTTCGTCGCTGCGCTCCTCGCGATGACGGATGCGGTAGGGACGGACGCTCCCGATGCGACGACACCCGTCATCGCGAGCGAAGCGAAGCGATCCAGGCCGAGCCGCGCCCGTGGATCGCTTCGTCGCTGCGCTCCTCGCGATGACGACGGAGGCGCGGGGACGCGGCCTCAGCGCCTCTTGCGCTTGTCGAACGGGTTCGCGCTCATGCGCATCTGGATGCGGATCGGCACGCCCGGCAGGTCGAAGGTCTGGCGCAGGCCGTTCGAGAGGAAGCGCAGATAGCTGCCGGGCAGTTCGTCGAGCTGGTTGCCGAACAAGAGGAACGTCGGCGGCCGCGCGTTCGGCTGCGTCATGTAGCGGATCTTGATGCGCCGGCCCGAGACGGCGGGCGGCGGCGTGCGGTCCACCACGTCGCCGAGCCAGCGGTTGAGGCGCGCGGTGGCGACGCGCTTGTTCCACACCTCGTTGGCCTTGATCACGGCGTGCAGCAGCTTGTCGACGCCCTCCCCCGTCAGCCCGGCGACGGGGACGATCGGCACGCCCTTCACATGCGGCATGATGTGATCGGCCTCCTCGCGCAGCTCCTTGAGCTTCGCGGCGCGATCCTCGATCAAATCCCACTTGTTGAGGCCGATGACGAGCGCCCTGCCCTCGCGCTCGACGAGGCCGACGATGGTCAAATCCTGCTTCTCGAACGGGATCGTCGCGTCGAGCAGGACGATCACCACCTCGGCGAAACGCACGGCGCGCAGCGCGTCGGCGGCGGCGAGCTTTTCGAGCTTCGACTCGACGCGGGCGCGGCGGCGCAGGCCCGCCGTGTCGAACAGCTTCAGCTTGCGGCCGCGCCATTCCGTCTCGACGCCGATGGAGTCGCGCGTCACGCCCGGCTCCGGGCCGGTGAGCAGGCGATCCTCGCCGAGGATGCGGTTGAGCAGCGTCGACTTGCCGGCGTTGGGGCGGCCGGCGACCGCGATGCGCAGGGGCTTCGCCTCGTCGAGTTCGCTGCCGTCCTCCTCCTCGCCGAGGACGAGGGGCGCGCGCTCCTCCTCGATCTCGTCGGCCGGGCGCGTCATGTCCTGCGGCAGGCGTTCGAGCATCGTCTGGTAGAGGTCGGCGAAGCCTTCGTCGTGTTCGGCCGAGAGCGGCACGGGATCGCCAAGGCCGAGCGAGAAAGCCTCCAGCGCGCCGGACTTGCCGGTCGCGCCCTCCGCCTTGTTGGCGATGAGGATCACCGGCTTGCCGGCGCGGCGCACGAGCTGGGCGAAATGCCGGTCGGTCGGTGTGACGCCCGTGCGGGCGTCGACGACGAAGAAGATCGCGTCCGCCTCCTCGACCGCGATCTCGGTCTGCTGGCGCATGCGCGTCGTCAGCGTGTCGCCCTCGCTTTCCTCGAGGCCGGCCGTGTCGACGATGGTGAAATCGAGATCGCCGAGCGAGGCGTCGCCGGAGCGACGGTCGCGCGTCACGCCGGGCGTGTCGTCGACGAGCGCGAGCTTCTTGCCGACGAGCCGGTTGAACAGCGTCGACTTGCCGACATTCGGCCGTCCGATGATGGCGATGGTCGGCGTCACGATCGTCTCAGTTCGCCGTGGTCGGCTTGCCGGCGCGCACGAGGCCGAGCAGCAATTCGGCGCGCTGGCGGATCGACGGCGGGGCGGCGGAATCGACGACGATCATGTCGAGATATTTGGCGGCGCGCTCGAAATCGCCCGTCTCCAGCGCTTTCACGCCGAGCAACTCGCGCGCGGTGGCGCGGAAGGGCTGGCCCGCCTCCGCCATCGGCTCGAGGCGGCGGGCGGTCTCGGCGGCGTCCGCCACGTCGATGCGCAGGATCGCGGCGCGCAGGCGCGCGACGTCGCGGAACAGCGGGTCGAGGCTCTGGTCGCCGGCGAGCGCGTCGAAGGCCTTCACGCCCTCGGCCGGATCGCGCATCGAGGTCTCGATGGCGCCGCGCAGCTTGCCGATCTGCTGGTAGCCGGTGGGCGCCTTGGCCACCATTTCGGCGAGCGCCTTCTCGGATTCGGCGAATTTGGCCTGCCGATGCAGGTCGATCGCCGACTCGTATTGCGCGGCCGCCGTCTGCGCCTGGCCGATGCGGACGTATTCCCACGCCTTCCAGGCGCCGGTCGCGAGGATGACCAGAAGCGCCGCGCCGATGATCAGGTTCTGATATTTGTCCCAGACCTGAGCCGCTTTGTCGCGGCGGACTTCCTCATCGACTTCGCGAAAAATGTCTGCCATCGGGCGGTTTCCGTCGGGAGTTGCGCGGCGTCCCGCGCGGTCGGGGCGGCAGTTACCATGCCCCGCCCCGAAAGGCGAGCCGAAGGGCGTGACGACGCGGCGCCTTGAAGTGGTCCAAATTTCTGTGTTCACCAGCGTCACTCGATTGTGCGGGCATGCGCCTGCGCGCCGTCGGGCGGCTTGGGGAGAGGACATGCGGGTCGGGCCTGTCATCGCCAGCGTCATCGTCGCCCTTGCGGCGGCGTCGGGCGCATCGGCGCAGGACACCGAAGGCCGCATCCAGCCCGAGCCGACGCCAAAGGCCGCCGCGCCGGCGAGCACATCCGCCATCGCGCGCACCACGCGCGCCGCGCGCCCGAAGAACATGCCGGCCGGCGCCGTCGCCTACGACAAGCCGGTGATGCGCAATGGCCGCCTCGTGCTCTGGCACGGCGGCTGGCGCGGCAAGGGCAAGGAGCGCGCCGCCGACGCCAGATCGGCGGACGGCAAATCCGCAGAACCGGCCGCCGCCCGCAGGGGCGCCGTCCGCGCCGTCGAGAAACCGGCGGCGACCGCGGCGCTCGCCGGGACCGCGGCCGCCGGCCTCGCGACGGACAAGGCCGCCGATGCGCCGAAGGCGCCGGGCAAGGCCGTCAAGCTCGCCCTCTCCATCGACGCGCCGGACCAGAAGGCGCTCGCCGAAGTCGCCGCCGCCGTGGCCCCGGTCGCCGCGCTCGATCAGGCCGAGGGACGCGCCGACGCGGACGTCGCCCTGATCTACGCGCCGCTGGCGGCCGACGCCGGCGCATCGGCGCAAGCCGTCGCCCGCCTTTACGACGCGCATGTCCACATCGTCACGATCGGCCCGGCGCGAACCGTCGCCGACCTCGCCGACAAGCGCGTCGAGATCGGCCCGGCCGGCTCGCAGGGCGCGCTCACCGCGCAAAGATTGTTCCGCGATCTCGGCGTGGCGGCCCGGCTCGTCGAGGGGCCGCGCGAGGAGGCGATGCGCAAGCTCGGCCGCGGCGAGGCGGACGCGGTCGTCGTCATCGGTCCGCGCGGCGGCCTCGCCGGCGCGCCGAAGGGCGCGAGCTTCGTCGCCATCCCCTTCGCGCCCGCGATCCGCCAGGCGTTCCTGCCGGCCGAACTGACGAAGGCGGACTATCCCGCCCTCGTCGGCGGACAGCCGGTCGACACGCTGGCCGTGCCGACGCTGCTGGTGGCGCGCAATGCCGGCGACGATCCGGCGCGCCGCGAGCGGCTGACCGCCTTCGCCGACGCCTTCCTCACCGCCGTCGACGGGCTGGCCGCCGGCGGCTCGCCGCGCTGGCGCGACGTTAATCTTGCCGCCAAGACTACGCTGCCGCGCTTCGCGCCAGCGCAGGCCTGGATGGACAAATCCGCCGCAAACTGAGAAGAGGCGGTCCATGATCGTTCCTAGCGTCATCAAGGCAGGGGCCGGAATGATCGCGCTCGCCGCGGCTGTGGTCGTCGGCGTCGCGGTGCGCCCCACGCCGGAGTCGAGCGTCGCCGCCCTTCGCGCGGGCGACGAGAAAACGGAGGCCGCCAGGCCCGGCGGCCCGGTCAATCCGCAGGTCGTCGAGGCGCGCCGCAAGCTGGATCAGGCGCTGCGCGCCAACCAGGCCGATGCGGCGGCTCCGGCCGCGCCTGCCCCGGTCGCTCAGCCCGCCGCGCCCGTCGAGGCGGCGGCCGCCCTCGCCCCCTCGCCTGTCTCCTCGCCCCTGCCCCGCCAGACCCTGGCGCTCGCGCCGGCGCCTGCGCCGACCGATGGCGGCCAGACGGCGATCACCCGCTCGGTCGGCGCGGCGCGCCCCGCCGCGCCGGCGCTGGCCGTCGCGCCTGCGGCGAGCGCGGAGGCTTCCGGCGAGACGGACGAATTGTGCGATCGCGCCGGGCGCGAGCTGGAGGACGGCGCCGTCGCCTCGGCGCGCCTGCTGCTGACCCGCGCCGTGCGCGCAGGCGCGCCGCGCGCCCTGCACATGCTGGCCGAGACCTACGATCCGCAGGCGCTGAAAGAGCGCGGTCTGCGCGCCTCCGCCGACGCCGGCAAGGCGCGCGATCTCTATGCGCGGGCGGCCGCCGCGGGATCGAGCGACAGCGCCCGGCGGCTCGCCGCGCTGCCGAAGTAATCAGGTAGAGACGGCGCGCGCGGCGGCGCGTCCCGCCTACGCTTGCGGCGCAGGCGTCTGCGGCGGCGCCTGCGAGGCGCCCTCCGCCTTCACGCGGCGCAGCGCCAGCGGCGCGATCTCGGCCAGCGCGCGCTCGGTCGTCGACAGCGCGGCGCCGAGCGCCTGAACCGTCCGATCCTGCACATGCGAGTCGGCGATGAGCGGGAGCGCGCGCGAGAGCATCTCCTCGAACCGATGCGAGGCCGCGATCCATCGGTCCGGAAGCCCGTCCGGGTCGTCGCGGCCGGCGATGGCGATCTGCCGGATCGAGCGCCGCAGCTCGCCGAACTCGTCGACAAGATCGCACGCCTCGCCCTCCGTATCGGGCCCGAAGGAGCGGCGCAGCGCGACGAAGGCCGAGCCGAACACGCCCGCGACCGCCATGCCGATATACATCAGATCGCCGTAGCGATCGAAGAAGGTGAGCTCGGTGTTGTCGATGTAGGCGCCGACGCCCGGATGCACGCGCAGCAACGCGTCCTTCTCCACCGAGGGCGCCTCGATCTGCGCGGCCGAGGGCGCGGCGGCCAGCACGGCCTGCTTGTTGGAGAGAAACTGCCGCGCGAGCGTGGCGGCGACCTCGTTCGACATGCGCGACTGGGCGACGAGATAGGTGGCGAGCGACACCGATTCCGTCGCCTCCTCCGGCATCGCCGCGAAGGAATCCTTCGGGATCTCGAACTCCTCGAAGGCGGGATTGTCGCGCACCACCTCCTCGGAACTGTCGATGGCGAGCAGCTTCGGCTTGAGCTTGCGCGACTTCGCAAGGGCGCGGAACTGCGCGCCATAGGCGCCGTTGAACAACGTCGTCAGGCCCATCGCCACGTCGACGCGTTTCTGCTCGATCGCCTCGAGGATCTTGTCGGGCGCGATCCGCACGACCTGCACGTCGCGCTCCGAAATGTCGTAGGCGCGCAGGAACGCCGTCAGCAACGGGTCGGACGAGCCGCCGACGCCGACAAGGCCGAGGCGTTTGCCCTTGATCTTCTCGAGTTCGTCGATCTTCGGATCGAAGGAGACGACGACCGCGATGGCCTTGCGCATGATCGCCACCGCCGCCGCCTCGCCATGCAGATCGTCGTCGGCGCGCACGACCGCGAGATCTGCCTTGCGCGCGAGAAAGGCGGAGACGACGTCCTTGCGCGACGGCATCGGCGCCACGTCGAGCGTGACGCCGATGCGGCCTGAGGACATCACGCGCTGATAGGCGTTCAGCACCTTCACGTTGTCGGCGTCGTCCTGCGCCACGGCGACGACCAGCCGGGCCGGCCGCATGTAATACTTCACCCCCGCCCAGCCGACGACGAGCGCAGCGAGCAGGAGCCCGAAGGTCCAGATCGTCCGGTTGCGCGAACGCCGCAGACGCGGAATGGGCTTGAGCTGGCCTGGCTGATTCATCCTGTCCCGATCGCGAGAATCGGCTCGTCTACGCGCCGTCGCCCCTGCGGTTCCACGACTTGGCCGGCGACGCAAGGTTTGCTGGAAGACGCAAGGACCGGCCCGCCTGCCGCACGCCGCGCGAGCGCGCCTTGTTGTCTCCGGATTGACGGCGCGTTCGCCGCGCTCTCCGCGAGCGACGGGGGGGCGCATGGCTAGGCCCCGTCTCGCGCTCACTCTGGCCACCCTAGGCGTCGCGGCGCCAATCGCGCTCGCGCCCGGGCCGGCCGCGTCGACGCCCCCGCCGGCCGATCCCGTGCCGGCCGCCGAGCAGGCCGCGACAATCGACGGTCTGCGGCCGACGCGCGGCGGCGACCGAGCGTCGCCATCGTGGTGCTGAACGAGGCGACGGAGGTCTCCGACCTGCTCACCACATTCGGCGTGCTGGCGGCCGTCGACGTTGCGGATGTCGATATCGTGGCCGAGTGCGCGGGGCCCGTGCGGCTCTATCCGGCGCAGAACGTCCCCCACGAGCAGTGTCCGGCTCTGTCTCGAGCGGATGGGCTCGAACCCACCCCGGCCGATCTCGATCGTCCCCGGCGGTTTCGAGGTCACGTCGTAGACGACGCGGTTGACGCCCTTCACCTCGTTGATGATGCGCGTCGCCGTGCGGCCGAGGAAGGCCATGTCGTAGGGGTAGAAATCGGCCGTCATGCCGTCGACAGAGGTCACCGCGCGCAGCGCGCAGACGTAGTCGTAGGTGCGGCCGTCGCCCATCACGCCGACGGTGCGCACCGGCAGCAGCACGGCGAAGGCCTGCCAGATGGCGTCGTAGAGGCCGGCCTTGCGGATCTCGTCGAGATAGATCGCGTCGGCCTTGCGCAGGATGTCGAGCTTCTCGCGGGTCACGGCGCCGGGGCAGCGGATGGCGAGGCCCGGGCCGGGGAACGGGTGGCGGCCGACGAAGGCCTCGGCAGGCCGAGCTCGCGCCCCAGGGCGCGCACCTCGTCCTTGAACAGTTCGCGCAGCGGCTCGACCAGCTTCATGTGCATGCGCTCGGGCAGGCCGCCGACATTGTGGTGGCTCTTGATCGTCACCGACGGGCCGCCCGAGAAAGAGACGCTCTCGATCACGTCCGGATAGAGCGTGCCCTGGGCCAGAAACTCCGCGCCGCCGATCTTCTTCGCCTCGGCCTCGAACACCTCGATGAACAGGCGGCCGATGGTCTTGCGCTTGGTCTCGGGATCCTCGACGCCCTGCAAGGCGGCGAGGAACTGCTCGCTGGCGTCCACATGCACGAGCGGGATGTTGTAGTGATCGCGGAACAGGCTGACGACCTGCTCGGCCTCGTTGAGGCGCATCAGCCCGTGATCGACGAAGACGCAGGTGAGCTGGTCGCCGATCGCCTCGTGGATCAGCACGGCGGCAACCGAAGAGTCGACGCCGCCGGATAGGCCGCAGATCACCTTGCCTTTGCCGACCTGCGCGCGGATCGCCTCGATCATCTCGCGGCGATAGGCCGCCATCGTCCAGTCGGACTTGAGGCCGGCGATCTTGTGCACGAAGTTGGCGATCAGCTTCGCGCCGTCCGGCGTGTGCGCCACTTCGGGGTGGAACATCGTCGTGTAGTAGCGGCGCGCCTCGTCGGTCGCGACCGCGAAGGGCGCGTTCTCGGAGACGGCGCGCACGGAAAAGCCGGGCGGCAGAGCGGTGACGCGGTCGCCATGGCTCATCCAGACGGGATAGCGACGGCCCTTCTCCCACACGCCCTCGAACAGCGCGGAGGGCGAAACGATCTCGACGTCGGCGCGGCCGAATTCGGCGGCGTGGCCGCCCTCGACCTTGCCGCCGAGCTGCGTCGCCAGAGTCTGCTGGCCGTAGCAGATGGCGAGGATCGGCACGCCGGAGTCGAACACCGCCTGCGGGGCGCGGGGCGAGCCTTCGGTCGTGACCGACGCCGGACCGCCGGAGAAGATCACCGCCTTGGGCTTCAGGCGGGCGAAGGCCGCGTCGGCGGACTGGAAGGGGTGGATCTCGCAGTAGACGCCCGTCTCGCGCACGCGGCGGGCGATGAGCTGGGTCACCTGCGAGCCGAAATCGATGATGAGAATGGCGTCGTGATGCGGGTCCACGCCCGCGGCCGGAGCAGTCGTCGCGCCCAATTCAGCCTCGCTGGCTTGCCAAAGCGCTCTGCTAAGGGAGGGGGCGGGACAATTCAACCCTGCCGATCAGCCGATCCCCGCCACTAATTTCAGCGCCCCGGCGGGAATGGTCTGGCGGGTCTCGGAGAACGGCCCCCACGGGTCCGGCTGCGCCAGCGCGTCGCGGATCGTCCAGCGGTTCGCCCGGTCGAGCGCGGCGAGGAGCGAATGCGCGCCGCATCGGAACGTTTCGCGCGCCCGATGCCTGACCGGTCTTACGCGTCGGTGACGTTCATGAAGATCACCAGCGCGACGAACACGGCGAGCGCCAGAAGCGTCGTCCAGACGATCTTGCGGCCGAGATTGGGCGCGACCGGCGCGCCCGGATCGGCGCCGGCCAGCGCCTCGTCGGTCTCGTGCAGCGATTTCACGCCGATGGGCAAGGTGACGAACAGGACGATCCACCAGATCGTCAGAAACACCGCGATCGCCATCGCGCCGGACATGTGCAGATCGACGCCGAACAGAACCATGCTTCCCCCTTCCCGCTCCGGGAGATAGCGCGCCGCCCGCGCGAAAGCGAGCGCCGGGGCCTCAATCCGGCGCGTAGAGAGACGGATCGGCCGGGTCGGCCAGCTCGGGCGCGTGCGTCGGCGGCGGCGCCGGGCGTGGCTTCGGCGCCGGCGCCCAGGGACGGTCGTAGCCCTTCGGCCGGTCGGCGACGACGACGACGCGCCCGCCGGCGAGCCGCGCCGCGGTCGCGCCGCGCTCGGCCAGATGCGCGCCGTCGATGACGAGGTCGGGCCCGGCGCAGACGCCGCGCGTGAACAGGCGCGTCACGACGATCGCGGCGCGGCCGCAATCCTCCGGCAAAGCCCGGCGGTCGTGGATCAGCGCGGCGGCGCGGCCGTCGGCCAGAAGAGCGACGCAACCCATCGCGTCGCAGCGCGCGCCGCCCATCGTCTCGGGGGCGCGCGGGTCGCGGCCGTCGGCGTCGGCCAGCAGCCATTGCGCTGCGCCGAAGGCGTTGGCGCGGCCGCCGACGATCTGCAATCGCCCGTCGGCGCCGCGCACCGCCATCGCGCGGGCCTGCGCGTCAACCACGAGATCGGGCTTTGGCGCGCGCGCGGCGAGCAGCGCCCCGGCGACGAAGACGGGCGCGGCCAGCCAGCGGATCGGCGTGATCCAGATCGCCCACCAGATCACCGCGAGCGCCATGGCGAGCAGCGCCCCGGCGCCGAAGGCGGGCGTGAACACGGTGGAGCCCGGCAACGCCTCGACGAAGCGGGCGACCGCCATGACGCCCGAGACGCCCCAGCCCATCACCGTCCACACCGGCGCGTCGAGCCCGAAGGGCGAGGCGGCGACGCCGATCAGCGCGGCCGGCATCACCACGAATTCGACCAGCGGCAGGGTCAGCGCGTTGCCGATCAGCCCGTAGGGCGTCAGGCGGTGGAAGTGGAAGGTCGAGAACGGATCGGTCGCCAGCGAGGCGACGAGGGTCGAGACGACGGTGGCCCAGAGCACGAGCCGGACGCGATGGCCCCACAGGCCGAAGCGCGCGTCCGGGTCCGGCGCGGCGCGCTCCGAGCCCGGCCCGCGCTCGAAGGCGGCGGTCAAGCCCGCCACCGCGGCGAACGACATCTGGAAGCTCGGGCCGAGCAGCGTCTCGGGCTCGCGCGCCAGCACGATCAGCGCGGCGAGCGCGAGATTGCGCATCGAGATCGCGCGCCGGCCGACGACGATGGCGCCGAGCATCACGAGCGTCATGATCAGCGAGCGTTCGGTCGCAACTTCCGAGCCGGAGAACACGTCGTAGGCGACGGCGCCCGCCATCGCCGCGAGGGCGGCCCAGCTCTTGATCGGCTTCGTCAGCGCAAGGCCCGGCACCGTCGCCAGCGCGCCGCGCGCCAGCCACAGGAACAGGCCGGCGGCCAGCACCATGTGCAGGCCGGAGATCGACACGACGTGATAGATGCCGGCGGCGCGCAGGCTGGCGTTGGCGCTCTCGGGAATGAGGCCGCGCTTGCCGGTGACGAGCGCCGCGGCCACCGCCCCGTCGCCCGGCGCGAGGCCGCCGCCGACGACGTCGACGATGCGGTCGGTCAGCGCGTTGCGCGCGCGGTCGATCCAGGCGTTGAAGCGGGCGAGCGCGGAGACCTCCGCGTCCGGCGCGCGCTCGATGGCGCCGAGCACGCCGCCGACGCCGCCGATCATCGCGAAGAAGGCGTCGCGCGAGAAATCGTAGCCGCCGGGCTCGGAGGCGCGCGAGGGCGGCAACAGGCGCATCGTCGCGACGACGGTCGCGCCGGCGGCGACGGAGGGGCGCGTGCGCGTGGTGACGCGCAACCGCTCGGGCGTCGCCGCCTTGTCCAGCCCCTCGATGGAGACGACGCGCAGCAGCAGCCGGCCGCCGGCGCCGCGATCGTCCACCGTCTCGACGAAGGCGGTGACGCGGGCGATGGTCAGGCGCTCCAGCACGGGCGCGGCGACGAGGCGCGTGCGCAGCGTCGCGGCCGCAAATCCCGCGAACAGAAAGGCGAGCGCGAGCGTGGCGAGGAACGGCCCGCTCGCGGCGCGCCGGCGCAGCGCCAGCGCGGCCCCGGCGAAGACGAGCGCCGCCGTCGCCGGCGCCCACAGGGCGGGTTCCCGGTCCGCGCCGAAATAGGCGAGAACGCCGAGGCCGAAGACGACCGGCAGCCACAGGAACGGCCGGCGATGGGCGACCTCGCGCTCGGCCCAGCGCGCGAATGCGGCGCGCAACGCGCCCGCCTCGCCCAGAGCGAGCCCGGCCCATGCCGGGGCGGCCGCCGCGGCGGCGCGCCCGTCGATCCGTCGTCCGCCCCCGGCCACGGCTTCGCGCAGTCCCTCGTCCGCGCCGCTCTACCGCTGGCGCGCGCGCCCATGCTACACGAGCGCCGACGGCTTCGCCTCCCCTTGCGCCTCCCTCCCTGTCGAGATCCTGATGTCCGCACCCGTGATCACGCGATTTGCGCCCTCCCCCACCGGCTTCCTGCACATCGGCGGCGGGCGAACCGCGCTGTTCAACTGGCTCTACGCGAAGAAGACCGGCGGCGTGATGGCGCTGCGCATTGAGGACACCGACCGCGAGCGCTCCACGCAGGCCGCTATCGAGGCGATCATCGACGGGCTGAAATGGCTCGGCGTGACGTGGGACGGCGACATCGTCTATCAGGCCGCGCGCGCCGAGCGTCACGCGAGCGCCGTGCGCGAGCTGCTGGCCAAGGGCGCGGCCTATCTGTGCTACGCGACGCCGGCCGAACTCGACGAGATGCGCGAGAGCGCGCGGCGCGAGGGCCGCCCGCCACGTTACGACGGGCGCTGGCGCGACCGCTCCGACGCGGACCGCGCGGCGGCCGAGGCCAAGGGTCTGAAGCCCGTCGTGCGCCTGCGCGCGCCGCAGGAGGGCGAGACGGTCGTCGAGGATCGCGTGCAGGGCCGCGTCGTGTTCCCGAACAAGGATCTCGATGATCTCGTGCTGCTGCGCTCGGACGGCTCGCCGACCTACATGCTCGCCGTCGTCGTCGACGATCACGACATGGGCGCGACGCATGTCATCCGCGGCGACGATCACCTCACCAACGCGGCGCGGCAGACGCACATCTACAACGCCTTCGGCTGGACGCCGCCGAGCTTCGCGCACATTCCGCTCATTCACGGGCCGGACGGGGCGAAGCTCTCGAAGCGGCACGGCGCGCTCGGCGTCGACGCCTATCGCGCGATGGGCTACCTGCCGAAGGCGCTGCGCAACTATCTGCTGCGCCTCGGCTGGAGCCACGGCGATCAGGAGTTCTTCACCGAGGCCGAGGCGATCGCCGCCTTCGACCTTTCGGGCATCGGCCGCTCGCCGGCGCGGTTCGACTACGTGAAGCTCGAAAACGTCAACGGCCACTACATGCGGGCGACGCCCGACGACGAGCTGCTCGCCGAGTTCGAGCGCGCCCTGCCCTGGCTCGAGAAAGGCGCTGGGTTCCGCGCGGCGTGGTCGCCCGAGGTGCGCGGCAAGCTCGCCGCCGCGATGCCGGGCCTGAAGGAGCGCGCCAAGACGCTGAACGAACTGGCCGAGAGCGCCAACTATCTCGTCGCGGCGCGGCCGCTGCCGATGGACGAGAAGGCCGGCGAGATTCTGGCCAAGGGCGGGCGGGCGCATCTGGCCGCGCTGCTGCCGCGCCTCACCACGCTCGCCGACTGGAGCGCGGCGACGACGGAGGCCGCCGTGCGCGCTTACGCGGAGGAAACCGGCGCCAAGCTCGGACAGGCCGCCCAGCCGCTGCGCGCCGCGCTGACGGGGCGCTCGACTTCGCCCGGGATCTTCGACGTTCTGGCTGTGCTCGGGCGCGCCGAAAGTCTCGCGCGCATCGCCGATCAGGCGGCGTGACTGCCTACAGTCTAGGCGCCGTCATCCATTGGTCGTCTTGAAGGCGGAATGAGGGCGCGCTAGGCTTTTCGCGATGCACAAAAAGAAGCCGGAGGCCAAGCGCCCCCGGCTCCAGCTTCCCACGCAAGAGGTCGCCGCCCATGCCTGACTCCGGCACTTTCAACTATGGTGACAAGTCGATCGAGATGCCGGTTCGCAAAGGCACGATCGGGCCGTCGGTCGTAGACATCCAGAAGCTCTACGGCCAGACGCATATGTTCACCTACGATCCGGGCTTCACCTCCACGGCGAGCTGCGAATCGAAGATCACCTATATCGACGGCGACGAGGGCGTCCTTCTCTATCGCGGCTATCCGATCGAGCAGCTCGCCGAGCATGGCGACTTCCTCGAGACGTGCTACCTGCTGCTCTACGGGGATCTGCCGACGAAGACGCAGAAGGCCGATTTCGACCTGCGCGTGACGCGCCACACGATGATCCACGAGCAGATGGCCCGCTTCTTCCAGGGCTTCCGCCGCGATGCGCATCCGATGGCGGTGATGGTGGCCTCGGTCGGCGCGCTGTCGGCCTTCTATCACGACTCGACGGACATCTCCGATCCGACAGCAGCGCATGATCGCCTCGATGCGCATGATCGCGAAGATCCCGACGCTGGCGGCGATGGCCTACAAGTACCATATCGGCCAGCCCTTCGTGTTTCCGAAGAACTCGCTCGACTACACGGCGAACTTCCTGAACATGTGCTTCGCCGTGCCGTGCGAGGAATATCAGGTGAGCCCGGTGCTCGCCCGCGCGCTCGACCGCATCTTCATCCTGCACGCCGACCACGAGCAGAACGCGTCGACCTCGACGGTGCGCCTCGCCGGCTCCTCGGGCGCAAACCCCTTCGCTTGCATCGCGGCCGGCATCGCCTGCCTCTGGGGCCCGGCGCATGGCGGCGCGAACGAAGCGGCGCTCAAGATGCTGTCGGAGATCGGAACGGTCGAGAACATTCCGAAATACGTCGCCAAGGCGAAGGACAAGAACGATCCCTTCCGCCTGATGGGCTTCGGCCATCGCGTCTACAAGAACTACGACCCGCGCGCGAAGGTCATGCAGAAGACGGCGCACGAGGTGCTGACCGAGCTCGGCATCAAGGACGATCCGCTGCTCGACGTCGCCGTCGAGCTCGAGCGCATCGCGCTGCACGACGAATATTTCATCGAGAAGAAGCTCTATCCGAACATCGACTTCTATTCGGGCATCACGCTGAAGGCGATGGGCTTCCCGACCTCGATGTTCACCGTGCTGTTCGCGCTCGCGCGCACCGTCGGCTGGATCGCGCAGTGGAAGGAAATGATCGAGGACCCGCATCAGAAGATCGGCCGTCCGCGTCAGCTCTACACCGGCGCGCCGCGCCGCGAGTTCGTGCCGATCTCGCAGCGCTGATCGCATCGCACGACGTGAACAGGCCGCCGACGCGACGTCGGCGGCCTTTCTCTTGTCACGGCGCCATCAGCTCGCCGACTTGCCAACCCCGTCCGCCGTCGTCGCGCCTCGCGCGCCGAGCGATCCGTAGGTCGCGTCGCCATTGCCGAGCCCGCCGATGCAGGAGCCGCGGCGGACCAGCAAGCAGCAACGCGAACAGCGCCGCTCCGCCGCTGCGTATGCCGCATGGCGGGACGACGCGGCGCTGGCGTTTCACATCGTCCGTCCGGAGAGGTCGGCGACGATACGCGCCGCCACCTCGCTCGGCGCCCTGCCCGGCTCCGTCATTCGCGCCTCGATGCGCTCGAAGGCGGAGAGCTGCGCGGCGCGCGCCGGCCCGTCCGCCAGCAGCGCGGCGACCGCAGTCGCCAGCGGCGCGGGGGCGCAATCCTCCTGAATGAACTCGGGCATGGCGTTCTCGCCGAGGATGAGGTTGGGCAGCACGATGCTCGGCACCGTGATCAGCCGGCGGGCGATGGCCGCCTCGAGCGCCGACACCTTGTAGGCGACGACCGTGGGCGTGCGGGCGAGCGCCAGTTCGAACGTCACCGTCCCCGAGGCCGCGAGCGCCGCGCGGGCGCGTCGGAAGGCCGCGAACTTCTCGGCCTCGCCCAGCACGAGCCGCGGCGGGTCGGGCCAGTCCGCGAGCGCGGCGCGCAGCGCGTCGGCATGTTTGGCGACGGCCGGCAACGCGGCGTCGAGCGGCCCGTGCGCCGCGCGCAGGCGCGCCAGCGTGTCGCGAAAGACCGGCAGCAGCCGCTCCAGCTCCGAGCCGCGCGATCCGGGCAGGATCAGCAGCGTCGGCGGGGCGGCCTCGCGCGCGGCGAGATCGTCGGCGTCCGGCCGCAACTCGCCCAGCCGCTCGACGAGCGGGTGGCCGACATAGGTTCCGGGCGGTCCCTCGAGACGGCGCAGCGCGTCCGGCTCGAAGGGCAGCAGGCAGAGCACATGATCGACATAGGCGCGCATCTTGCGCGCGCGGCCCGGCCGCCACGCCCACACCGAGGGGCACACATAATCGACGATGGGGATGGCGGGGCGCGCGGCGCGCACCTTTCGCGCGACGCGGTGGGTGAAGTCGGGACTGTCGACGATGACGAGCACGTCCGGGGCGGCTTCGATCACCGCGCGGGCCGTCTCGTCGATGCGCCTCAGCAGAGTCGGCAGGCGCTTGAGCACGGGCAGCACGCCCATCACCGCGATGTCGCGCAGCGGAAAGAGACTGGCGAGCCCCTCTTGCGCCATCGCCACGCCGCCGACGCCGGCGAAGCGAACCGGGCCGAGGCGCTTCAGCGCCTGCATGAGGCGCGCGCCGAGCTGGTCGCCGGATTCCTCGCCGGCGACGATGAAGACGTTTGGCGCGCCGCTCACGCGCCGGCGGCCGGCCGCGTGACGCCGGCGACGAACAGGCCGAGGCGGTCGGCCTCGGCCGCGATGTCGTCGCGCTGAAGCACCAGCACGCCGTGCGCGGCGAGCGCGATGCCGTCGAGCTGCGCGGCGGCGGCGGCGGCGACGGTGCGCGGCCCGATGGCCGGCAGATCGACGCGCAGATCCTGGCCGCGCTTGGGCGCCTTCACCAGCACGCCGCAGCGCCCTTTCAGACGCAGCTTGCCGGTCGCGCGCAATTGCGCGACGCGCTCGACCATCGCGTCCGTGCCCTCGGCCGCCTCGACCGCGACGACGCGCCGGTTGGCGACGACGACGGACTGGCCGGTGTCGAAGGCCGACAGCGCGTCGCCGAGCGCGAAGCCGAGCGCGATGTCCTCGCGCGCGGCCGCGTCCGGCTCGCGCATGGTGATCGGCCCCTCGCCGAGCAGCAGCGAGGGCGCCAGATCATGCGCGCCGACGACGGTGTATCCCTCGTCCTCGAAAAAGCGGACGACGCCGCGCAGCGCGTGATCGTCGCCGCCGCGCAGGATGCGCGCGATGTCGGGCAGCCGCCGCACGCCGCCGAAATCGAGACGCAGGTCCGAGAAGTCCGGCCGCGTCAGCGAGCCGACGATGGACAGCTCCTTGACGCTGCGTTCGGCGAGCGAGCGGAACAGTTTGCCGAACTCGCCGAGCTTCAACCACATATGCGGATAGACGGCGATGTCGGGATCGGCCGCGCCATGCAGGCCGACGAGGAACACCTCGCGCCCCGCGCGACGGGCGGCCTCCGCCACCGCGAGCGGAAAGCCGCCGCCGCCGCAGATGATGGCGACGGGGGTGCTCACGTCGCGTCCTTCGCGTCGCGCGGCGTGCACAGCGCGCGATCGCCGCCGGCGCGGATGAAGTCGAGAATCTCGTGCACATGCGGATGAGCCGCGAACTCCTCCGCGATGTCCTCGACGCGCTCCTTCAAGGTCCCCTCCGGCGCGAACAGCAGGCGATAGGCGCGGCGCAGATCGTGAATCGCCTCGCGCGTGAAGTTGCGGCGCTTCAGGCCGATGAGATTGAGGCCGGCGAGATTGGCGCGATTGCCGAGCGCCATGCCGAAGGGAATGACGTCGTTCTCGATGCCCGCAAGGCCGCCGATGAAGGCGTGCTGGCCGATGCGCACGAACTGATGCACCGCCGAGCCGCCGCCCATGATGACGAAATCGCCGACGCTGACATGGCCGGCCAGCATCACGTTGTTCGACAGGATGACGTTGTTGCCCACGCGCGCGTCATGCGCGACATGCGAATTGGCGAGGCACGCGCAATTGTCGCCGACGGAGGTGAGAAGCCCGCCGCCCTCGGTGCCGGGATTCATCGTCACGCCTTCGCGGATGAGGCAGTTCGCGCCGATCTCGAGCCGCGACTCCTCGCCGTGGAATTTCAGATCCTGCGGCTGATGGCCGATCGAGGCGAAGGGGAAGATGCGCGCGTTCGGGCCGATGGTCGTGCGGCCGGCGAGCACGACATGCGACTTCAGCTCCGATCCGGCGCCGAGGCGCACCTGCGGGCCGATATGGCAGAACGGGCCGACGACGACGTTCTCGCCAAGCTCGGAGCCCGGCTCGACGATGGCGGTGGGATGAATGCGGGCCGACATGCTCACTCCGTCACCAGCATAGCGCTGACTTCCGCCTCGCAGACGACGACGCCGCGCACCTTCGCCTCGCCGCGATACCACCACATGTTGCGTCGCTGGTTGATCTTCTTGAGATGGAACTCGACCGTGTCGCCGGGGCCCACGGGCTTGCGGAACTTCGCCTTGTCGATGGTCATGAAGTAGACGATCTTCGGCCGCGCGGACTTGGAGGCGTGCACGCACAGCGCGCCCGCCGTCTGCGCCATTCCCTCGATCAGCAGCACGCCCGGCATGACCGGCCGCTCGGGAAAATGGCCCTGAAACTGCGGCTCGTTGAACGTGACGTTCTTGATGCCGATGCAGGATTCGTCGCTGTCCGCCTCGATGATGCGGTCGACCAGCAGGAACGGGTAGCGGTGCGGCAGATAGCTGAGCAGCTTGAGGATGTCGAACGACTCCAGCGTCTGCCCGGCCCCAGGGCTTTTCGGCGCTTCGGTCATGTCGTCTCCCTCTCTGTCTGCGTCTGCTTGGCGCCCGCCGGGCGGGTGAGTTTGCGGATGCCCGCCACCTCGCGCCAGAACTCGCGCAAGGGCTGGGCGGGCGAGCCAATCCATTTCTGGCCGCGCGGGATGTCGTTCATCACGCCCGAGGAAGCGCCGATCTGCGCGCCGTCGCCGATCTTGAGATGGCCGGCCAGACCCGCCTGACCGCCGATCACGACGAAGTCGCCCAGTTCGCACGAGCCCGAAATGCCGACCTGACTGACGATCACGCAATGGCGGCCGATGACGACGTTGTGGCCAATCTGGACGAGGTTGTCGATCTTCGTCCCCTGCCCGATCACCGTGTCGCGGTTGGCGCCGCGATCGATCGTCGAATTGGCGCCGATCTCGACATCGTCCTGAATGACGACGCGGCCGGTCTGCGGGACTTTCAGGTGGCCGCGCGGACCCATGGCGAAGCCAAAGCCGTCCTGCCCGACGCGCACGCCCGGATGCAGGATCGCGCGGTCGCCGACGAGCGCGTTGAGGATCGACGCATTGGCGCCGATGGCGCAGTCGCGGCCGATGCGGCAATCCGGCCCGATAACGGCGTTGGCGCCGATCACCGTGCCGGCGCCGATTTCGGCGCGCGGGCCGATCACGGCGCCCGGATCGACGACGACGCCCTGCTCGAGACGGGCCTCGGGATGAATCGAGGCGTTGGGCGAGACGCCAGAGGCGCCGAAGCCGGAGCCCGGGCGATTGGCCTCGGGATAGAGCCGCGCCGAGACGGTGGCGAAGGCGCGATAGGGATCGGCGACGACGAGCGCGGCGGTGGCGGGCGGGACCTTGTCGGCGAAGCGGGCGCCGACGAGGCAGGCGCGCGCGCGCGTCGCCGCCAGATTGTCGGCGTATTTCGGATTGTCGAGGAAGACGAGATCGTCCGGCCCGGCGCGATCCAGCGGGGCGACGCCGAGGATCTTGGCCGCCGCGTCCGCGCCGGGCGGAAGCGGGGCGTCGACCCAGCCGGCGACGTCGGCCAGCGTCGGATCGAGGGCGCGGCGGAAGAAGACAGGATCGCTCATGGCTGACGGATAGCCCGAAACGCGCGGCGGGACAAAGATTCTCGGGCGCCCGCCGCCCGATTCGGGCAGCGAAAACGAAACGGGCCCCGAAGGGCCCGTCGCGCACGCCGTGCGGCCTCGATCAGAACGAGGTGCCGCCGGAGAAGCGGAAGAACTGCGTCACGTCGTACTTCGCCTTGCTGACGGCGCGGGCGAAGTCGAAGCGGATCGGTCCGGAGCGGCGAAGCCCAGATGATGCTCGCGCCGACGGACGCGCGGAGCTTGTGCGAGTCGTAGACGGAGATGCAGTTGCCCTGCGAGTAGTTCGGCGGCGCATTGGTCGCCGTGCAGGCCGAGTTAGCCGGCAGGCCGAGCAGTTCGGAGAAGTTCGTGCGCCCCTTGTAGCCGAACAGCGTGCCGGCGTCGGCGAACAGCGCGCCCTTCAGGCCGACTTCGCGCGGCAGGCCGAGGATCGGGAACTGCACTTCCACCGAACCGCCGACATAGGTCGAGCCGCCGAGGCCGTTCGCCTCGGTGTTGTTCGGGTCCGAGATGTCGCGCGGGCCGATGCCGCCCGGCGCGAAGCCGCGCACGAGGCTCGGACCGAGGTTGAAGTTGTCGACGATGCGCAGACGGTCGCCGCCGAAGGCCTGCATGTGGCCGGCCTGGAAGCGGACGAAGCCGACGACCTCGTCATACAGCTCGCGATAGACGCGCAGATCGCCCGTGGTGCGAATGAACTTGGCGTCGCCGCCCGCGCCCGCGATGTCCTGACGGAACTCGGCGTACCAGCCGCTCGTCGGGTTGCGGTTGTTGTCGAGCGTGTTCCACTGGATCGAGTAGCCGGGCATCGAGGTCAGGCGACGGCCGACCGCCTCCTTCACCGCCAGCGAGGCCTCGCCATTGCTCAGGCAGTTGTTGGTGGCGTCCACAGGCACCGCGCCGGCGGTGCCGGGCGTCGTGCCGATGATCTGCACCGAGCAGTCGTTGTAGGGCCGGTCCTTCTCGTTCGGCACCTTGACGCGCGTCGTGAACAGCGACCAGCGCGGGCTGATCGTCAGTTCGTCGGTGAGCGGAATGCCGAAGCGGATCGTGCCGCCCGTCACCCACGTCTCGTAGCGGGCGTAGCGGGTGTTGTCGTTCTGCTTGTGGAAGATGTCGAAACCGGCCGCGATGCGGCGGTCCATGAAATACGGCTCGGTGAAGGAGAAGTCGAAGCCGCGCGAATTCTGGCCGTTGGAGACGGCGGCGCGAACGAACTGGCCGCGGCCGAGGAAGTTGCTCTCGGTCAGCGACAGCTCGGCGAGGAAGCCGTCCGCCGTCGAGTAGCCGCCGGAAATGGCGAAGGAGCCGGTGGCCTGATCCTCGACGTCCACGTTCACGACCACGCGGTCGGGCGAGGAGCCCGGCTCGTTGGTGATGCGGACCTTCTTGAAGAAGCCGAGATTGTTCAGGCGGCGCTCGGCGCGGTCGAGCATGACGCGGTTGTAGGCGTCGCCCTCGCCGATGTCGAACTCGCGGCGGATCACGTAATCGCGCGTGCGGGTGTTGCCGCGCACGTTGATGCGCTCGATGTAGAGGCGCGGACCGTCGTCCACCACCACTTCAAGGTTGATGACGCCGGCGCCGGGATTGCGGTCGCCGCGCGGACGGACCTGCGCGAAGGAATGGCCGCGACGGGCCGCCTCGCGGGTGATGTCCTCGAGCGAACGCTCGACCGCCGCGCCGTCGTAATAGTCGCCGGAGCCGACCCGCATCATCTTCTGGAGCTGGGCCGGATCGAGATCGCCGAAGCGCGAATCGACCCGCACGTCGCCGACGCGATAGCGCGGACCCTCGTCCACCTGCATGGTGATGATGTAGCCGCCCTGCTGCGCGTCGAACTGCACGTCGGTCGAGACGATGCGGAAGTCGGCGTAGCCGTTGCGCACGTAGTACCGGCGGATCAGCTCCTGATCAGCCTGGATGCGGTCGGGATCGTAGACGTCCGTCGTCTTCAGCCAGGAGAGGAAGTTCATCTCCGTGGTCTGCATCAGACCGCGCAGCTTGCCGTCGGAATAGGCGCTGTTGCCGACGAATTTGATCGCGCGCACGCCGGTCTTGTCGCCTTCCTCGATCGTATAGACGACGTCGATCTTGCCGTTCGGCAGCGGCACCGTGCGGTAGCTGACCTTGGAGGCGCCGCGGCCGTTGCGGCGGTAGATCTCGCGAATGCGCTCGACGTCGCCCTGCGCGTCGGCCTCGCTGAACACGCCGCGCGTCTTCAGCGCGAGGAAGCCCGAAATCTGCTCGCCCTTGACCTTGCTGTTGCCTTCGAAGGCGACGCGATTGATCGGCTGGCCCTTGGCGGCGCGAATCGCAGGCTGGTCCGGAGACGCCGTCTGGGCGAGGGCCGAGCCGGCGGCGAGCAAGGCCGCGACAGACAGGGCCGAGGCGACAGCACGGCCCGGAAACGCGCGAGAAAACATCATTGCCGATCAGTCCCCGTCTCATCACGGCCGTCGGACGGCCTAGAGAACTTCGCCGCGCCTTACGCAACGCGCGACAGCGGTCCCTCTTACAGATGTTCGCTTCTACAAGTTTTAGCGATCAGTGCAAACCGCGATTTGCCCTATCCGGGCGGAATCGCCGCGCCCGTGGCGCATCCGCCACGGGTCTTGGTGACCGGCTGGTTAACGCCGTGCGTTCAAGCACTTGCGCTCGGACCTTCAGGCCTCGATTCAGCCCCATTTGCCGAACAGGTGGATCAGGTCGTTCGAGGTCGCGAACAGCATCAGCATGACCACGAGCGCGAGGCCGACGCGGAAGCCCATTTCCTGCGAGCGTTCGCTCAGCGGCCGGCCGCGCACCGCCTCGATGGCGTAGAACAGCAGGTGCCCGCCGTCGAGCAGCGGCACCGGCACGAGATTGATCAGGCCGATCGAGATCGAGACGATGGCGGCCAGGCCCAGCAGCGCGTCGATGCCGATCTTGGCGACCGCGCCGGACACTTCTGCAATGCGGATCGGGCCGGAAATCTGCTCCACCGTCTCCTTGCCGCGGAACAGGCCGCCGACATAGGCGCCGGTGCGCTCGACCACATACCAGGTCTCGGCGACCGCCAGTTGCAGCGATTCCCCGACGCCATAGGTCTCGACGCGGATGTCGGAGGGGGCCGCCGAGGCCTGCACGCCGAGGCGGCCGACGCGGTGGTTGCCGAAGGGCGTCTTGACGTCCTTGCGCTCCGGCGTGGCGCGGATCACCTGCCGCACGCCGCCGCGGTCGACCTCGAAGGTCAACTCGGTCTCGGCGCTGGCGGCGATGACCTTCGACATGTCGATGAAGCTCTTCACCGGCGCGCCATCGATCGACAGGACGAAATCGCCCGACTTGAAGCCCGCCGCGTCGGCGACGCTGCCTGCCTGCACGCCGGCGATGCGCGGCTCGATCACCGGACGGCCGAAGGTGAAGAAAACGGCGGTGAAGATGACGATGGCGAGCAGGAAGTTGGCGATCGGCCCGGCGGCGACGATGGCGGCGCGCTTCCAGACGGGCTGGCCATAGAAGCTGACCTGGCGCTCGGCCGCCGGCATGGCGTTCAGGGCCTCGGCGTCCGGCCGGCTCGAACCGTCGGCGTCGCCGTGAAACTTGACGTAACCGCCGAGCGGCAGCAGCGCGAAGCGCCAGCGCGTGCCGTGGCGGTCGTTGAAGCCGAACAGTTCCGGCCCGAAGCCGACCGAGAACGCGTCGACCTTCACGCCGCACCAGCGCCCGACGAGGAAATGCCCCAGTTCGTGGAAAAACACGACGATGGTGAGCACGAACAGGAAGGCGGGGAGCGACCACGCCAAGCCTTCCGCGATTCCGGCTACCGTCATGTCCTGGCCTCCAAACGCCGCACGCCCGACCGGCATATAGTTACCGATTGGTTACAGGAGAATGCCGGAGTTAAGAGGTCAGGCCAAGCCGCCCCAGCATCTCGCCCGCCTTTTGTCTGGCGGCATCGTTAATGGCGAGCGCCTCGGCGACCGTCCCCGGCTCGGCCGAGGGCGCGCCCGCCATCGCCTCGCACACCCGCTCGACCAGTTCGGCGATGGCCGAAAAGCCGATCCCGCCGGCCAGAAACGCCGCCACGGCGACTTCGTTGGCGGCGTTCAGCACGGTCGGCGCCGCCCCGCCCGCCCGCATCGCTGAAATGGCGATCCGCAGGGCGGGGAAGCGGACGAGATCGGGCGCCTCGAAGCTGAGGCCGCCGAGCGCGGCGAGATCGAGCCGGCGGGCCGGCGTCGTCAACCGCTCGGGCCAGCCGAGGCAATGGGCGATCGGCACGCGCATGTCGGGATGGGCGAGCCCGGCCACGACCATGCCGTCGGCGAAGCTGACGAGGCCGTGGACGATGGACTGGGGGTGGACGAGCACATCGAGACGCTCGGCCGGCACGCCGAACAGGTGGTGGGCCTCGATCAGCTCCAGCCCCTTGTTCATCATCGTGGCCGAGTCGATGGAGATTTTCGGCCCCATCGCCCAGTTGGGATGGGCGAGCGCCTGCTCGCGCGTCGCCGCCGCGATGGCCTCGGCGCTCCAGGTGCGGAACGGCCCGCCGGAGGCGGTGACGATCATCTTCTCGATGCGCTCGACCGGCGCGTCGCCGAGCGCCTGATAGATCGCGTTGTGCTCCGAATCCATCGGCAGGATGCGAGCCCCGGCGGCGGCCGCCGCGCGCATCACAGGCCCGCCGGCGCAGACGAGGCTCTCCTTGTTGGCGAGCGCGACGGTGCGGCCGGCGGCCAGCGCGGCGTAGGTTGGCGCAACGCCAGCGGTCCCGACGATGGCGGCGACCACCATGTCGGCGGGGCGAAGCGCCGCCTCGATCACCGCGTCCGGCCCGGCGGCGACTTCGATCCCCCTGCCCGCCAGCGCGTCCTTCAGCGCCGCATAGGCGCCCGGATCGGCGATGGCGGCGAGACGCGCGCCGCTCGCCAGCGCCGCCTTGGCGAGGGCCACGGCGTCCGAGCCGCCGGCCACCGCCGCGACCGAAAAGCGCCCGCGCTGGGCGGCGACGACATCGAGCGTCGAGCGGCCGACCGAGCCGGTCGCGCCGAGAATGACGAGCGAGCGGGGCGCGGCGGCCTCCACAGGGCGGCCCTCGCGAGCCTCGCGCGGCGCGGAATGGGCGAAGGGCATCGAACTACCAGTGAAACAGGGCTTGCGCGGGCGAGCCGTAGCCGGCGCGCACGAAGCCGACGAGCGCGGCGAACACCGCCGCGGCGATGAAACCGTCGAGCCGGTCCATGACGCCGCCGTGGCCGGGAATGAGATGGCTCGAATCCTTCACGCCGAAATGCCGCTTGATCGAGGATTCGAACAGATCGCCGCCCTGCGACAGCGCCGCCGCGACGGCCGTCAGGATCAGGACGTAGAGGATCGACGAGCCGGCGGGGGCGACCGCTAGGCCCGCGAGCGCGCCGCAGGTGACGCCGGTGAGGAAGCCCGACCAAGTTTTCGACGGCGACACGCGCGGCCAGAGTTTCGGGCCGCCAATGGTCCGGCCGCCGAAATAGGCCATGATGTCGGTGCCCCAGACGGTGGCGAACAGCCAGAGGATCGCAACGAAGCCGCCGATTACCGACTCGCGCAGGAAGATCACCGAAATGACCAGCGCGGCGGCGTAGAGCACGCCCGAAGCCGCCCACCAGCGCGAGGCCGGCCCCGCCAGCGCGCCGCAGATCGCGGCCGCGGCCAATGCGGCGAGGACGCCGATCTCGGGCGCCGTGTTGAAGGTCGAGGCCGCCGCCGCCGCCATCGCGCCCGCGCCGACGACGAACCGCGCGGTCTGCCGCTCGCCGCCGACGAGGCGCTGCCATTCCCAATGCATCGCGACGCCGGCCGCCAGCCAGAAGGCGACGAACCAGTGCCCGCCGGCCCAGGCCGTCCCCAGCGCGGCGGCGATCATCACGATGCCGGAGGCGACGCGCGGCCCGAGATCGGACTTTTTGGCGACGGGTTTGGCCGCGTCGGTCATGAGCCCGTCCTCGCGGTCAGCGGCGCCCCTGCCCCGACGCCGCCGAAGCGACGCTCGCGGCGGGCGTATTCGCGGATCGCCTCCTCCATCGCGGCGCGGTCGAAATCCGGCCAGTGCAGCGGCAGGAACACGAATTCGGCGTAGGCGGCCTGCCACAGGAGGAAGTTCGACAGGCGCTGTTCGCCCGAGGTGCGGATGATGAGATCGGGATCGGGAACGCCGGCGGTGTCGAGTTCGCCGGCGAGCCGCGCGCAGTCGATCGCGGCCGGATCGAGCTCGCCCCGCGCCGCGGCCTCGGCGAGGCGGCGGGCGGCGGCGACGATTTCCTGTCGCCCGCCATAGTTGAAGGCGACGATCAGATCGAGCCGGTCATTGCCGGCGGTCACCGTCTCGGCGTCGTCGAGCAAGGCGCGGATGTCGGGCGCGAGCGAAGCGCGCTCGCCGATGACGCGCACGCGCACGCCCATCGCGTGCAGCTCCGCCAGATCGTTGCGGACGAACCGTTTCAGCAGCGTCAGAAGAAAGCCGACCTCGTCGGCCGGCCGCGTCCAGTTCTCGGACGAGAAGCTGTAGACGGTCAGATAGCGCACGCCGAGATCCTGCGCCGCCCGCACCGCGCGGCGCAGCGCCTCCATGCCGCGGCGATGGCCCTCGATGCGCGGATAGCCGCGCGCGGCGGCCCAGCGGCCGTTGCCGTCCATGATCACGCCGATATGGCGGGGGACGGCGGGCGCTCCCTGTTCCGACACGCTCATCTGAGCCCTCGCTCCATCGGCGCGGCCATGTCGCATTCCCGTTCGACCAGCCGGTCCCTAGACCTGCATGATCTCTTTCTCCTTGGAAGCGAGCGCAGCGTCCGCGTCGGCGATGGCGTGATCGGTCGCCTTCTGCACCTCGGCCTGCTGACGCCGCTCGTCGTCCTCGCTCATGGCGTGGTCCTTCAGCAGCTTCTTGAGGATGTCGATGCCGTCGCGGCGCACATGGCGGATGGCGACGCGCGCCTCCTCGGCGTATTTGTGCGCGACCTTGACCATCTCCTTGCGGCGCTGCTCGTTCAGCTCCGGGATGCGGATGCGCAGGATCTGCCCCTCGACGGTCGGGCTGAGGCCGAGATTGGCGTCGCGGATGGCGCGGTCGACGGCGCCGACCATGCTCTTGTCCCACACCTGCACGGCGAGCGCGCGGGGCTCTGGCACCGAAATGGTGGCGACCTGCGTGATCGGCATCGTCTGCCCATAGGCCTCGACCCGGACCGGCTCGAGCAAATGCGGGCTGGCGCGGCCTGTGCGCAGGCCGGCGAGTTCGCGCTTCAATGTTTCGTTCGCGCCCGTCATGCGGCGCTTGAGGTCGGCAAGGTCGAATTTCTCGGTCATGTGTCGCGTTCTTCTATGCGTGGCCCGTCAACCGGGCCGGTCGGGTGGCCGCGCGGGGCGCGCGGCGGCTGCGGCGGTTCAGGGCGTCGCCCGGAACGCCGGAATCGTCTTCGCCGAATTCAGATCGTAGGAGCGATTGAGCAACGGGTCGAGCGGCGTGCCTTCGGAGGCGTCGACGACGCGCGGGCGAGCGCCGGGCGCGGCCGCCGCGGGGGCGGAGGCCATCTGCGCAGGCGCGGGCGGCGGCGGAGCGTCGGACCCGGAGGCGAAGCCGTAATGGGCGGCCTTCGCCTTCATCTCGGCGCGGCGGGCGGGCGAGAGCGGATAGGTCGCCATCGACCCCGGCGTCGCCATGTCGGGATCGAGCTCGGGCTCGATCAGCCCGTCCGACGCGGTGACGCCGGCGATCGGCACGCTCTCGGCGCCGGGCGACAGGGCGAACGCCGCGAAGGGCGAGGGCTTGTCCGGCCCGCCCTGCTCCCGGGCGGCCGGCGCGGCCTTGTCGGCCGTGGGCTTGGGTTGCTGCGCCCCGCGCGTCGCCGGCTCCGGCGCGGCCGCGAGTTCGGGCGAGGGCGCGAGCGCGGCCGCGTCGAAACGCCCCGCCCAGCCTTTGCGCGGCGCAAGCTGTTCGGTGACGGCTGCGACGGCCTGCGGCGCGACCACCGCGCCCGGCAGAGCGCCGAAGACGTTCGCGGGGCCGAGATCGCCGCGCCTGCCGGGGCGTTGCGCGGGCGCGGCCGGCGCGCCGGGCGTCGGCGCGGCGCCGGGCGCCGGCGTCGCGGCTTCGGGATCGACCTTGTCGCTCGCGGACTTCTCGATCTGGCGCCAGCGGGCGACGTTGCGCGCGTGCTGGTCCAGCGTCTCGGCGAAGGCGTGGCCGCCGGTTCCGTCGGCGACGAAATAGAGATCGCCGGTGCGCGAGGGATTCGCCACCGCCTCGAGCGCGGCGCGGCCGGGGTTGGCGATGGGGCCCGGCGGCAGACCGTCGATCACATAGGTGTTGTAGGGCGTCGCCTGCGTCACTTCCGAGCGCATGATGCCGCGCCCGAGTGTGCCCTTGCCGCCGACGAGACCGTAGACGATGGTCGGATCGGATTGCAGGCGCATGCGCTTCTGCAAGCGATTCACGAAGACGCCGGCGACGCGCGGGCGCTCGTCCGCCCTGCCCGTCTCCTTCTCGACGATGGAGGCGAGCGTCAGCATCTCGAAGGGCGAGCGCACGGGAATGTCCTGCGCGCGGCGCGCCCACACCTCCTTCAGCACCTCGTCCTGCTTGCGGCGCATCGCCGTCAGCAACTGCTCGCGCGTCATGCCGCGCGCGAATTTGTAGGTGTCGGGATAGAGCGCGCCTTCTTTCGGGGCTTCGCGCACGTCGCCGATCAGCACGTCGTTTTCCTTCAGGCGCGCGACGATCTGCTCGCTCGTCAGCCCCTCGGGAATAGTGATCGCGTGCAGGATGGACTTGCCCTCGACGAGCGTCGTCATCACGTCGCGCATCGAGGCGTGGGCCTTGAAATTGTATTCGCCCGCCTTGATGTCGCCGCGCTTGCCGTAGGCGGTCAGGCCGGCGTTGAACAGGCTGGCGCTGGAAATGACGCCGTCGCGCTGGAGCTGCTCGAGAATATCCGAGGTCTCGGCGCCGCGGGCGACGACGACGACCTTGTCGGCCTCGAGCGGGCCGGCCGCCTCGAAGCGCTTCTTGCCGACGGTGACGGCGGCCAGCACGCCGATGGCGACGATCAGCAGGAAGGTCAGCAGCCCCGACAGCGACCCGAGCGTCGAGGATTTGCGCTTGCGCTTCTGCTTCTGCTCGGGCGGCGGCGGCGCGGCGTCCGGCTGCAGCGCCTCGTTGGGGCTGCGCAGGGAGGCGCGCCCGAACGAAAAGCCCCGCCCGGCCGGCTTCGCGCCGCCGGTCTCGCCGCCTGATGTGTCGCTCGTGTCGTTCAAGGATCCGCCATGCCTTCAGCGTTGATGCGCCGCCTCGGCCGCGCGCTCTGTCGCACGCGTCGGCCGTCGAACAGGCGCCGGGAATGTGGCGAATTGCCGACTGGGCGTCAAACCCGCCGCATCACCAGCGAGGCGTTGGTGCCGCCGAACCCGAAGGAATTCGACAGGACCGTGTCGATCCGCCGCTTGCGCGCGACCTTCGGAACGAGGTCGATCGGCGTCTCCACCGACGGATCGTCGAGGTTGAGCGTCGGCGGGGCGACGCCGTCGCGGATCGCCAGGATCGAGAAGATCGCCTCCACCGCGCCGGCCGCGCCGAGCAGATGGCCGACCGACGACTTGGTCGACGACATCGACACCTGCGCGGCGTGGTTGCCGACGACCCGCTCGACCGCGCGCAGCTCGATCTCGTCGCCGAGCGGCGTCGAGGTGCCGTGGGCGTTGATATAGTCGATCTCGCCGGCCGAAACGCCGGCTCGCTTCAGCGCCGCCGACATGCAGCGGAAGGCGCCGTCGCCGTCCTCCGCCGGGGCGGTGATGTGATAGGCGTCGCCCGACATGCCGTAGCCGATCAGCTCGGCGTAGATTTTCGCGCCGCGCGCCTTGGCGTGCTCGTATTCCTCCAGCACGACGCAGCCCGCGCCCTCGCCCATGACGAAGCCGTCGCGCCCCTTGTCATAGGGGCGCGAGGCCTTCTCGGGCGTCTCGTTGTAACCGGTCGACAGGGCGCGACAGGCCGCGAAGCCCGCCAGCGCAATGCGGTTGATCGCCGATTCGGCGCCGCCGGCGACCATCACGTCCGCATCGCCGAGCGCGATGAGGCGCGCCGCGTCGCCAATCGCGTGCGAGCCCGTCGAGCAGGCGGTGACGACGGAATGGTTCGGGCCTTTCAGGCCGTGCATGATCGAGACGTAGCCGGAGACGAGGTTGATCAGGCGGCCGGGAATGAAGAAGGGAGAGATGCGGCGCGGCCCCTTCTCCTTCAGCGTGATCGAGGCGTCGTAGATGCCGCCGATGCCGCCGATCCCGGAGCCGATCAGCACGCCCGTCGAGGTCTGCTCCTCGTAGGTCTTCGGCGCCCAGCCGGCGTCCTTCAGGGCCTGCGTGGCGGCGGCGACGCCGAAATGGATGAAATCGTCGACCCGGCGCTGCTCCTTCGGGTCCATCCAGTCGTCGGGATTGTAGGCGCCCTCGCCCGCGCGCGGCAGGCGGCAGGCGATCTGGCAGGGAAGGTCCGAGACGTCGAACTCCGTCACCCGCACCGCGCCGCTTTCGCCGGCGAGCATTCGCCTCCAGACGACATCCACGCCGGTTCCGAGCGGCGACACGATTCCGAGCCCGGTGACGACGACACGCCTCATCGCAGATCCTCCGAACGATTCCGGCGGCGAATGAAAGCGCGCCGCGACAAACAAAGAAAGGGCCGGCTTGTGACCGGCCCTTCGTCAATCACTTAAACGAAGCGGCCGGGATCAGGCCTGCTGCGCCTTGCTGAGGAACTTCACGGCGTCGCCGACGGTGACGATGGTCTCCGCCGCGTCGTCCGGAATCTCGACGCCGAACTCTTCCTCGAACGCCATGACCAGCTCGACCGTATCGAGCGAATCGGCGCCGAGATCGTCGATGAAGTTGGCGTTCTCGACCACCTTGTCGGCATCGACGCCGAGGTGCTCGACCACAATCTTTTTCACGCGCTCGGCGACATCGCTCATCGTTTTCGTTCCCTGTCAGCTTGATTGGATTCGGCGCAAGCCTTTGGTTCCGAGGCTTCCCCCGGCGAAATCCGGGTGGTGACTAACACACTTTATTTCCCAAGGCGAGGGGCGGACATCCCCCCGGACCCCCCGATTTTCCACAGCTTCCGGCCCTTGCGGCGACTCAAAGCCGCGCCATGCCGCCGTTCACATGCAGCGTCTGGCCGGTGACGTATCCGGCCTCGGCGCTGGCGAGGTAGACGACCGCCGCGCCGATGTCGGCGCCCGAGCCGAGGCGGCCGGCGGGCACCTGAGTCAGGATCGCCTCCTTCTGCTTGTCGTTCAGCGCGTCCGTCATCGGGCTTTCGATGAAGCCCGGCGCGACGCAATTGACGGTGATGCCGCGCCCCGCCACCTCGGCGGCGAGCGACTTCGACATGCCGATCATGCCGGCCTTGGAGGCGGCGTAGTTGCCCTGCCCCGGGTTGCCGGTGACGCCGACGACCGACGCGATGGACACGATGCGGCCCCAGCGCCGCTTCATCATGCCGCGCAGCACGGCGCGGGAGAGACGGAAGGTCGCGGTGAGATTGACCGCAATGACGCGGTCCCACTCCTCGTCCTTCATCCGCATGAACAGGTTGTCGCGGGTGAGGCCGGCGTTGTTCACCAGGATGTCGAGGCCGCCCATCGCCTTCTCGGCGGCGGGCACGAGCGCCTCGACGGAGGCGGCGTCCGACAGGTCGGCCGGAACGACATGGACGCGCGCGCCCAGCTCGCCCGCCAGCGCCTCCAGCGCCTCGCGGCGCGTGCCGGAGAGCGTCACCGTCGCGCCCTGCGCGTGCAGCGCGCGGGCGATGGCGCCGCCGAGGCCGCCGCTCGCGCCGGTCACCAGCGCGGTCTTCGACGTCAGATCGAACATCGGGTCATCCTCTCGCGTTGAGAGATCGCTTCAAGTCGCGGAGAGGCGGCCCGAGCGACTTCAGAAAGTGATTCAACTCAGCCGCGCGCGGCCTTGAAGGCGTCGACGTCCGCCGGCGTTCCGACGCTCGTCGCCGCCGCGCCGGAGGCGATGCGTTTCACGAGTCCGGCCAGCACCTTGCCGGCGCCCAGCTCATAAAATGAATCAACGCCCTGCTCGGCCATCCAGGCGACGCTTTCGCGCCAGCGCACCGTGCCGGTGACCTGCTCGACGAGGCGGGCGCGGATGTCGTCGGGATCGGCGATCGCGGCGGCGAGCACGTTGGCGACGACGGGAACCTTCGCCGGCTTGATCGCGACCTTGGCGAGCGCCTCGGCCATCGCCTCGGCGGCCGGCTGCATCAGCGCGCAATGGAAGGGCGCGGAGACGGGCAGCAGCAACGCGCGCTTGGCGCCGGCCGCCTTGGCGAGCTCCATCGCGGTCGCCACGGCGTCCTTCGTGCCGGAGATGACCACCTGCCCGCCGCCATTGTCGTTGGCGGCGGCGCAGACCGCGCCGTCGAGATGGTGACGGCGCGCCGCCTCGGTGGCGATGGCGACGACGGGGCCGAAGTCGAGGCCGAGAATGGCGGCCATCGCCCCCTGCCCGACCGGAACGGCCTTCTGCATGGCGTCGCCGCGGATGCGCAGCAGGCGCGCGGCGTCGGCGACGGAGAAGGCGCCGGCGGCGGCGAGCGCGGAATATTCGCCGAGCGAGTGGCCGGCGAGGAAGGCGGCGTCCTTCGCCAGGTCGAGTCCGGCCTCCGCCTCCAGCACGCGCACGACCGCGAGGCTGGTCGCCATCAGCGCGGGCTGGGCGTTGGCGGTCAGCGTCAGCTCCGCCTCCGGCCCCTCGAACATCAGATGCGAGAGCTTCTGGCCGAGCGCCGCGTCGACCTCGGCGAAGACGGCGCGCGCCGGCGCGAAAGCGTCGGCCAGCGCCTTGCCCATGCCGACCGCCTGCGAGCCCTGACCCGGAAAGATGTAGGCCGACTTGCCCATGCGAACCCCCGCCTTTTCGGGCGCGTCGTCGGTCAGGACGGACGAAGAGTCAAGCCGACGGCGCCGGCCGCGCGGGGCGCCGCTCATTCCCGCTCGCCATTGCGCCGCCGGCGCCTATGGTGCCGGCAGAAGCGGAGACGATTCGAGACATGGCCATCGGCATACCGGGCAAGGACTGCGGCGCGTGCATGATGTGCTGCCAGGTGCTCGACATTCCCGAACTGGACAAGCCGCCGGGCCCGAACTGCCCCAACTGCATGGCGAGCGGGGGCTGCGCGATCTATCTGACGCGCCCGAAAGTGTGCCGCGAGTTCGAATGCGAATGGATTCGCGACCGCGCGCTCGGGCCGAAGCTGAAGCCGAACCTCACCGGCGTCATCCTGATGATCGACGCCGACAGCGAGGCGTATCTGGCCGTCTGCCATCCCGACCGGCCAATGGACTGGCTGAAGAACCCGATGGTGTTCAGGCACCTCGTCGCCAAGGCCAAGGAGGGCCATACGGTGACGGCGAAGTCCGGGGTAAAGGGCTGGCGCATCCACGCCTCGGGCAAGTGGACGCCGACGGCGTGACGGGCGCCGACCTCCGGTCACGCCTCGGTCACGCCCGATAACCCAGTCTCGCCCGCAGGGTTCGACGCTGGACCCGGCAGGCAGAGGGTTTCGTCATGGCGCCCCCCAACCCCTACGTCATCGTCTCCGACGGCCGCGAATTCGGCATCCGCTTCCCCATGGGCGAGCCGGGCGAACAGGCGTTCCGCACCGGCGTCGCGCTGACCAACCGGTATTACGAGTCGGCGTGCCTGATCGCCGACGCCTTCGCGCTCGCCTGCACGCCGCCCTATCTGGGGCAGGCGTTCAAGAGCCTGTTCCCGGAGGGTTGGCGCCCGCTCGTCGACGACCTCGTGAAGGGGCTGGTCGACAATCTGAAGTGGATCGTCACCGGCGCCGGCGTCGGCGCGGTGATCGGCGCCGGGCTCGGGCTGTTGCTGCCGCCAGCCGAGCCGCTCACGATCGCCGGCGGGGCGGCGCTCGGCTCGTTGATCGCGCAATGGGCGCTGCTGGCGGCCGGCGTCGTGACGATGGCCAAAGTCGCCTTCCAGATCAGCAACATCGCGCTCGACCTTCTTGCCGCCGGCGTCACGCAGGCGCTCAACCGGAACCGCGAGGAGGCGGCGCGGCTGATGGCGCGCGCCATCGCGCTGATCATCGGGGCGGTGATCCCGCTCGCCATCGTCACGGCGCTGACGAAGGGCGCCGGCAAGCTGATGCGCGCGCAGTCGACGCGCTTCATGGTCAACCGGCTGACGACCCGCATTCAGGCCAGTTGCATAACAACTGCCGCGCAGGCGCGGGCCGTCGGGCTCCTCGAGGCGGAATGGAAAGCGATCGCCGAAACGACAAGGAGCGTCTTCCAGATCTTCCTGCAATCCGGCCCGCGTCGAGGCGATCGAGCGCTCCGGCGGCCTGTCGGGCGTGCATTTCAAACCGGGCTACTTCAAGGACTTCAAATCCGCCAAGACGGGCCGGACCGGCGAATACATGGTGGAGAAGGGCGAGTTCGAAAAATACATCGCCGGCCATTACTCGCTGAAACAGGAGGGCGCCGGCTTCCGCATCCAGGCGCGCGAGGTCGGTCCGCCCGGCCAGCCCTATCTGGAGAATACGAGCCCCAAGGCGGGCCGTGGCTCGACAATCATCGCGAGCCGATCGCCGAAGGCGGCAAGACCTTTTACATCCTGCGCCATCCCGACGGGAAGACCTTCGTCCCGACGCTGAGCGGCCGCAAATGGCTGCCGAACGACGATCCGCGCGAAGTCGCCCACTGGAACCGGCTGATCTCCAAGGCGATCGAGAAGTTCACGGGCAAACCCGTCGACTGGCGCGGCTATCAGCACGGCAAGTCCGCCGATTTTCAGGTGCCGCACAAGATCACCGGGGAGGTCGGCGCGGGCTGGCCCTCGCGCAACGCCGCCGGCGTGTTCGAGATCGAAAACGAGGCGATCGTCATTGGCGTCGGCGGCAATCTCTACGTCACCGACTGGCACGGGCTGGCGCATCTGGCGAAATCGCTGGAGGTGCTGAATTTCCGCTACCCGTGGGCGAAGGCGATCATCCGGTGAGCGATGCGGGGCGCGCGCCTCGCTCGTTTCCGCTTGATCCACCCGAAAACCCGGCTATAACCCGCGCTTCGCATCTGTCGGCCGGGGGGCTGAACGGACGGTTGTGTTCGCACAACAGGGGCCTCGCCCCGTCGTCCCGTGTCTCCGCCTTCGAAAGTGACGTTCGAGCCTTTCCAACGGCTCGAAGGGCTCCGCGCCGGACGATGCGATGTTGAGAGAAAGGCAAGCGAACATGGCTCTTTACGAGCACGTCTATCTTGCCCGTCAGGACGTCACGGCCCAGCAGGTCGAGGCGATGACGGAGCAGATGAAGACCGTCATCGCCGGGCTCGGCGGCACGGTCGGCAAGGTCGAGTACTGGGGCGTCAAGTCCCTCGCCTACCGCATCAAGAAGAACCGCAAGGCGCATTTCACGCTGATGAACATCGACGCCCCGTCGGCCGCCGTGGCCGAGATGGAGCGCCAGATGGGCATCAACGAGGACATCCTGCGTTTCATCACGCTGCGCGTCGAGACGCTCGAGGACGGCCCCTCGGCGATGATGCGCAAGCGCGAGGAGAGCGACCGCGACGATCGCGGTCCGCGTGGTCCGCGCGGCGACCGTCCGCCGCGGCGCCCGCGTGAGGATTTCGCCGGTTCCCAGGGGGAGGCTAACTGATGTCGACTGCTCCGCGCCGCCCCTTCTTCCGCCGTCGCAAGACCTGCCCGTTCTCGGGCCCGAACGCCCCGGCGATCGACTACAAGGACACGCGTCTGCTCTCGCGCTACATCTCCGAGCGCGGCAAGATCGTGCCCTCGCGCATCACGGCGGTTTCCGCCAAGAAGCAGCGCGAACTCGCCCAGGCGATCAAGCGCGCCCGCTTCCTCGGGCTGCTGCCCTACGTCATCCGCTGATCGGCGCGCGGCCGGCGCAACCCGGCCGCGACCTTCGCGGATCGAGACAGACGGCCGCCGGACGACCGGCGGCCGAGTTGGGGCGGGACACTCCCGCCTCTAACCGCCCTGGCGCGGGACAGCGAGCGAGATGTTCTTTCAGGCCCTCGGCATAGCCTTCGGCGCGGGACTGGCCTCCGCGATCCTCTTCGCCCTCTCCGCGAAGGGAACCGTGCTCGCCGCGCTGCTGGCGGCGCTGGCGCCGCTGCCGATCATGCTCGCCGCCCTCGGCTGGACGCATTGGACCGGCCTGCTCGCCGCCCTGCTCGGCGCTCTTTCGATTTCCCTCGCCTTGCCCGCCCCGCTCGCCATCGCCTTCGCCATCGGCCTCGCCCTGCCGGGCTGGCGGCTCGCGCAGCTCGCGCTGGTCGCCGATCCGCCGCTGGAGGCCGAGGCGCCGGCAGAGGGCGAGCGCCGCTGGTATCCGATCTCGCTGATCGCCGGCTGGGCCGTCGGCATCGGCGTCGCGGTCGCGGTCGCCTGGCTCGGCTCGCTGATGTGGGCGACCGGGTTGAGCGCCGACGGCGCCGTCGCCGCCGCGGCCGCCAAGCTCGCCCCGGCGCTCGAAAAGCTCGTCGGCCCCGGCCGGCTGCCGCAGGGCGTCTCGGTCGAGACCGTCGCCGAGGCGATGATCCGCTTCACGCCGCCGGCGGCGGCGGCCTCCAGCGTCGCCATGCTGCTCGTCAATCTCTGGGCCGCCGGGCGGGCGACGCTGCTCTCCGGCCGCCTGCCTCGCCCGTGGCCGGACGTGGCGGACGAATTCGTGCTGCCGAAGGCGATGCTCGGCCTGCTGCCGTTCGGGCTGGTTCTGGCGTTCCTGAGCGGCCTGCCCGGCCTGATCGGCTGGGCCATCGCGTCCGCCGCCTTCATGGCGTTCACGCTGCAGGGGCTCGCCGCCGCGCATGTGCTGACGCGCGGCTGGCCGCAGCGGCGCAGCGCGCTGTTCGCGCTCTACGCCATCCTGTTCTTCGTTCCCTGGCTCGCGCCGCTGGTCGGGCTGTTCGGCGTCGCCGATCAGCTGTTCGGCCTGCGCGCGGGCCGGGCCGCCGCCCCTCCCCCTTCAACCAACGACTGATCCAAGGAGACCAAAATGGAAGTCATTCTGCTCGAACGCGTTCCCAAGCTCGGCCAGATGGGCGAGACCGTGAACGTCAAGCCCGGCTACGCCCGCAACTTCCTGCTGCCGCGCGGCAAGGCGTTGCGCGCCACCGAGGCGAACAAGAAGAAGTTCGAATCGCAGCGCGCCCAGCTCGAGGCCCGCAACCTCGAACTGAAGAAGGAGGCCGACGCCGTCGCCGAGAAGGTGAACGGCCAGAGCTTCGTCATCATCCGTCAGGCGGGCGAGTCCGGCCAGCTCTACGGCTCGGTCTCGACGCGCGACATCGCCGACGCGATCACCGCCGGCGGCTTCTCGATCGACCGCAACCAGATCGTCCTGCAGACGCCGATCAAGGCGCTCGGCATGCACGCGGTGCCGCTGCACCTGCATCCGGAAGTCGAGGCGAAGGTGACGATCAACGTCGCCCGTTCGCCCGACGAGGCCGAGCGTCAGGCGCGCGGCGAGTCGACGACGACGCGCGAGGAGACCTCGATGGACGATCTCGGCCTCGAAGTCGGCGCCGCGCTCGCCGAGGCCGGCCCGAACGCCGAGATGTGATCGCCAGGGCGGCCGCGGGCCGCTCCCTGCAAACGCCATGGCCGTCCGCGCGCGCAGCGCGGGCGGCTTTTTTGCGCAACGGCGCGTTTACCGCTTGCTGCCACGATCCCTCTCTACGGCAGGAGGGGCGCAGAATGTGGTTTTTCGGACGCAAGCGGACCTCGCGCGCGGAGGAACTCGCCCGCAAGTTCAACGAGGCGAGCAAGCGCTACGCGCGCGAACGCGATCTGCTCACGCCGGCGGAATCGCAAGCGTTCGGCGTCTTCTTCCGACACATAAGGGACGGGCTGCGCGAGGCCGGCGCGGCGGAGTTCGCGCAACTGCCGGTCGCCCGCCTCGACACGCTGCTGTCGGTTCACGCCGCCATCTTCGAGGACGACGCCGCCTTCGCGACCACGCTGCCGGGCCGCTCGGCGGCGGCGCGCGCGTTCCTGAGCGATCTGCGCGCGGAGTCGGCGGCGCTGCGGCAGCCGCGCGCGGCGCGGCCGGCGCCGACGCCGCCTGTCATCCCGGCCTCGGCGGGCAAGATCGACCTCGAGAGCCTGCTCGGGCCCCGCGATCCCGATACGCGCCGGGCGCGCCTGCTCGGCTGGCTCGAACGGCAGCCGCCGCAGCCCGATCTGTGGCACGAGATCGCCGTCAATTCCGACCCCGACGGCATGGACGAGATCTTCCTCTGGATCGTGCGCCAGCCCGATTGCGACGCGGCGACGGCTGCGCACATCTTCCACGCCAACAATTCCTTCGAGGCGCTCGACGCCGGCGGGCGGATCGGCCCCGCGCGGGTCGAAATCGCGACCATCGTCGCGCGGCGCTGGGCTGCGAACGATTTCGCGCGCTACGAGCTCGGCTTCGAGGAGCGCGGCTACGAGGAGCCGCTCGCCTCCTACCGGGCGCGCGAGGCCGAAGCAGCCGCGCGAGGCGAGGCGCCGGCGTTCGCCGCACCGGAGGGCCTGTTCGCCTTCAGGCCGGGCCGAGCGCCCGACACGCCCTATTTCTACAGCGACTTCGAGCGCTTCGAGGGGTAGCGCGCGGGGGGGATGGACGGCGGCCGCGGCTCAACCGCCGAGGACGGCGTTGATGACCTGCCCCCCGCGCTCGATGGTGATGCGCCACAGGCGCTTGCGCTCGGCGGTGGCCGTTTCGAGATCGCGCGTCGCGCCGATTTTCACGTCGTTGACCGCGACGATGCCGTCGCCCTTCTGAAGGCCGACGTCGGCGGCGGGCGAGCCCGGCTCGACATCGGCGATCACGACGCTCGCCTGCGTCGTCTCGACGCCGAGCTCCTCCGTTACGGCCGGCGAGACGTTCCACACCGTCGCGCCGGTGAGCGGCGAGCGCGCTTTCAGCACGATCGCCTCGCGCGCCTTCGTCTCGGGCGCGGCGACCGTCTTCATCGACAGCGCGATCTGCTTGCCGGCGCGCAGCACGCCGAGCTGCACGGTCGCGCCGAGATGTTTGGTGCCGATGCGCCAGCCGAAGGATTCGGGATCGTCGATGGCCTGCCCGTCGACCGAGACGATGACATCGCCGCGCTTCAGGCCCGCCTCCGCCGCCGGGCCGCCGTCGCGCACCGAGGCGACGAGCGCGCCGGCCGGCCGGTCGAGGCCGATGGAATCGGCGATGTCCTTCTGCACCGGCTGGAGCGAGGCGCCGACCCACGGCCGACGCACCGCCTTGCCGCCGGACCTCGCCGCCTCGACGACGATGCGCACCATGTTGATCGGGATCGCGAAGCCGATGCCGACGCTGCCGCCGGAGCGCGACAGGATCGCCGAATTGATGCCGACGAGGCGGGCGTTGACGTCGATCAGCGCGCCGCCGGAATTGCCGGGATTGATGGCCGCGTCGGTCTGGATGAAGAAGCCGTAATCGGTGACGCCGACCTGCGTGCGCGCAAGGGCCGAGACGATGCCCTGCGTCACCGTCTGCCCGACGCCGAAGGGATTCCCGATGGCGAGGACGAGATCGCCGACCTCGAGCGCGTCGGAATCGCCAAGCTCGATGGCCGGATAATTCGCGCCGGTCTTCAGCCGCAGCACCGCCAGATCGGTGCGCGGATCGCGCAGGATGATGTCGGCCTCGATCTCGCGCCGGTCGGCCAGCGACACCTTCACCTCGGTCATCCCCTCGATGACGTGGTGATTGGTGACGACGAGGCCCGCCGGATCGACGATCACGCCGGAGCCGAGCGACTGCGAGGTGCGGCTCTCGGGCTGGCCCATGCGGTCGCCGAAGAAGCGGCGAAAGATCGGATCGTCGAACAGCGGGTTGGTCTGCTGACGCTCGACGCGCGAGGCGTAGACGTTGACGACGGCGGGCTGGGCCTTCTTCACCACCGGCGAGAAGGAGAGTTGCACCTCGGCGCGGCTCTGCGGCGCCTGACGGGTCGGCGCGGGCTGGGCGAAGGCGGCGCCGGCGGCGAGCAGCGCGGCGGCGAGAGTAGCGATTCGGAGCATGGAGCCTCCGTGGACGGATCGGCGGGAAGATGGCGCCTCGCGCGCCATTTCCCAAGCCGGGAATCGAGCGCGGGGCGCTTGCGCGGCGCAGGGGCGTTGAGTTCGGCGGGCGCTTGCGCAGAATGGCTGAAATTGTGGCGGGAGAGCGATATGAGGAGACTGCCTGTCGCGACGGTCGTCGCCGTTCTGGTCGCGTCGCACGCTTTCGCACAGACCGCGCCGCAGGCGCAGCAACTGGCCGACGAGACATTCGCCGCGCCGACCGCGCCCGCGCCGGCCCCGCCTCAACCCGTTGCGCCGCAAGTTGCGCCGCAAGCCGCGCCCGCGCCAGCCGCGGCCGCTCCCGCCGACGGCGGCCTCTCGCCGCGCCAGCTCGCCGGGGCGCAGGCGCGCGTCGGCGGGCGCTATCGCACGCAAGGCGCCAATCTCGACGGCTCGCCCTACGAGGGCGAGGCCGAGATCATCGCCTCCGGGCGCGACCGCTGCCGCATTGTCTGGCGCACCGGCAAACGCTCCGAGCAGCGCGGCATCTGCATGCGCTCGGGCTTCGTCTTCGTCGCCGCCTACCAGTTTCGCGAAGGCGCGGTCGGCATCGTCACCTACGAGGTGCAGCCGGACGGCGTGCTGAAAGGCATGTGGACCATCGCCGACGCGGACGGGCGCGGAACGGAAGTGTTGACGCCGCTGCGCTGAGGCGGGAACAAGGGCGCCTGTCGCGCCGCCCCCGGGGCGGTTTGCCCGATCCCCCGCGCAATTCCATGTGAGCGAATGACCTCGACGAAACCCGCGCGCCGTTTCTCGGCGCTGCACGATTTCCTGACCAGCGAGGCGGCAGGCGGCGTCGTGCTGATGGCGGCCGCCGCGCTGGCGCTGATCGTCGCCAACTCGCCGCTCTCGACCGACTATTTCGGCGCGTTGTCGGCCTATGTCGGCGGCCTCTCGATCCTGCACTGGATCAACGACGCGCTGATGGCGGTGTTCTTTCTGCTCGTCGGGCTTGAGATCAAGCGCGAGGTGCTCGACGGGGAGCTGTCGACATGGCCGCGCCGGGTGCTGCCCGGCCTTGCGGCGCTCGGCGGCATGATCGCGCCGGCGCTGATCTATCTCGCCCTCACGCGCGGCTCGCCCGAGCTGATGCGGGGTTGGGCGATACCGGCGGCGACGGACATCGCCTTCGCGCTCGGCGTGCTCTCGCTCATCGGCTCGCGCGCGCCGGTGTCGCTGAAAATCTTCCTCACCGCGCTGGCGATCCTCGACGATCTCGGCGCGGTGCTCATCATCGCGATGTTCTACACGTCCGATCTTTCGGCGATGTGGCTGGGGGCCGCCGCCGGCGCGCTGGCGGTGCTGATCGCGCTCAATCGCTTCGGCGTCGAGCGCCTGCCTATCTATCTCGCCATCGGCGCGGCGCTGTGGTTCGCGGTGATGAAGTCGGGCGTGCATGCGACGGTCGCGGGCGTGCTGCTGGCGCTGACGATTCCGCTGCGCCCCTCGCCTGCGCGCCCGGACGACGCGGACTCGCCGCTGCACATTCTCGAACATGGGCTGGCGAAGTGGGTCGCCTTCCTCATCGTGCCGATCTTCGGCTTCGCCAATGCGGGCGTGTCATTCTCGGGCATGGGGCTCGCCGCGCTCGCCGATCCGGTTCCGCTCGGCGTCGCGGCGGGCCTGTTCGTCGGCAAGCAGGTCGGCATCTTCGCCACCGTGGCGCTCGCGGTGAAGATGAAATGGGCGGACCTGCCGGCAGAGGCGAGCTGGCGGCAGATCTACGGCGTCGCCGTGCTGTGCGGCGTCGGCTTCACGATGAGCCTGTTCATCGGACTGCTCGCCTTCCCCGCCTCACCCATGTTGCAGGACGAGGTGAAGATCGGCGTGCTCCTCGGCTCCATCCTGTCCGGCGTCGGCGGCGCCGCGCTGCTGGCGACGAGCGCGCGCGAGCCGCGCCGGCCGATGTGAGTCAGCGCCCGCCGGCGGCGCGGATGCGCGCGGCGATGCGCCGCCGCAAGCGGCGCCTCGCCCTGCCCCGCCTGCGCCATGCCCGCCTCCGTCGTCATCGCCGGCCGTCGCGGCCGCCATCGCGAGCCATGCGCGGCGGGCGAGTTCGCAAGCCATTCTCGTGCGCCTCGTCCGCTCGCGTCCGATGACACGAGACTGGCACGAAAAAGGGCGGCCCGCAGGCCGCCCCGATTCACATCGTCGCGATGAAGGGCAGGATTACTCCGCGGCTTCGTCCGCGGTCTGGACCGGACCGGAGTCCTTGCCCTTGGCGTCGACGTCGCGGTCGACGAACTCGATCACCGCCATCGGCGCGTTGTCGCCGTAGCGGAAGCCGGCCTTGAGCACGCGGGTATAGCCGCCGTTGCGCGTCTTGTAGCGCGGGCCGAGCACGTCGAAGAGCTTCTTGACGAGGGCGACGTCGCGGATCTGCGCGATCGCCTGACGGCGCGCATGCAGATCGCCGCGCTTGCCGAGGGTGACGAGCTTCTCCACCACCGGGCGAAGATCCTTCGCCTTCGGCAGCGTGGTGACGATCTGCTCGTGCTTGATGAGGTTCTGGCACAGGTTCGAGAACATCGCCTTGCGATGCTCGGCCGTGCGGTTGAAGCGGCGCTTTGCGCGACCGTGATACATGTCGGCTCTCCTGATTGTTGCGACCGCCGTGCCAAGGAACGGCCGCTCTGTGCTTGAAGCCCTTGCGGGCCGCGAACGGAGGCGGCGCGGCCGCCTCCGAAACTCTTACGCGCTCAGTAGTGCTCCTCGAAGCGCTTGGCGAGCTCGTCGATGTTCTCCGGCGGCCAGCCCGTCACTTCCATGCCGAGGTGCAGGCCCATCTGCGCCAGCACTTCCTTGATCTCGTTGAGCGACTTGCGGCCGAAGTTCGGCGTGCGCAGCATCTCGGCTTCCGTCTTCTGGATCAGGTCGCCGATGTAGACGATGTTGTCGTTCTTCAGGCAGTTCGCCGAACGCACCGACAGCTCGAGCTCGTCGACCTTCTTGAGCAGCGCCGGGTTGAAGGCGAGCTCCGGAATCGACGGAGAGGCCTCTTCCTTCTTCGGCTCCTCGAAGTTCACGAAGACGTTGAGCTGGTCCTGCAGGATGCGCGCGGAATAGGCGACCGCGTCCTCCGGCGTGATGGCGCCGTTGGTCTCCAGCGTCAGCGTCAGCTTGTCGTAGTCGAGGTTCTGGCCCTCGCGGGTCGACTCGACGCGATAGCTGACCTTCTTGACCGGCGAGTAGAGGCTGTCGACCGGGATGAGGCCAATCGGCGCGTCCTCGGCGCGGTTGCGGTCGGCCGGGACGTAGCCCTTGCCGGTGGCGACCGTGAACTCGATGCGGATCTCGGCGCCCTCGTCGAGCGTGCAGATCACGAGGTTCGGATTCAGCACCTGCACGTCGCCGACGACCTGGATGTCGCCCGCCAGAACCTGGCCGGGACCGGTCTTCTTCAGCACCATGCGCTTGGGGCCGTCGCCATGCATCTTGATGGCGACGTCCTTGATGTTCAGCACGATGTCGGTCACGTCCTCGCGGACGCCCGGGATCGACGAGAACTCGTGCAGCACGCCGTCGATGTGGATCGACGTCACCGCCGCGCCCTGCAGCGACGACAGCAGCACGCGACGCAGCGCGTTGCCGAGCGTCATGCCGAAGCCGCGCTCCAGCGGGCCGGCCACCAGCGTCGCGATGCGCTTGGGATCGTCGTCGCTCGGCGCCACTTCGAGCTTGTTCGGCTTGATGAGTTCCTGCCAGTTCTTCTGGATCACGATGGACGCCTCTGGTTGCGGCCGCCGGAGCGAGACAGACTCGAGCCCCGGCGCCTGGAAACGATGCGCGCCGCCACGCGGCGACGCGCGACGCCGGCGATCAAACGCGACGGCGCTTGCGCGGACGGCAGCCGTTGTGCGGGATCGGCGTCACGTCGCGGATCGAGGTGACGGTGAAGCCCGCCGCCTGCAGCGCGCGCAGCGCCGACTCGCGGCCGGAGCCGGGGCCGGACACTTCCACCTCGAGGGTGCGCACGCCGTGCTCGGACGCCTTGCGGGCGGCGTCCTCGGCGGCCATCTGCGCGGCGTAGGGGGTCGACTTGCGCGAGCCCTTGAAGCCCATCGTGCCGGCCGACGACCACGAGATCGTGTTGCCCTGCGCGTCGGTGATGGTGATCATCGTGTTGTTGAACGACGAGTTCACATGCGCGACGCCCGAGGCGATGTTCTTGCGTTCGCGACGGCGGACGCGCTGGTTAGCTTCCTTGGCCATTCTGTCTCTTGTCCTTCAGGCGCGCCCGTAACGCCAGGCGCTGGGGATATGGGGCTCGCGCCCCGCATTTGCGAACCGCGGCGGCAGGACAAGCCCGGCGCCGGCGGCGATGGCGTTCCGGGACGAGGCCCCGGGGGCGACCGGCCTTCAGCCGATCACTTCTTCTTGCCGGCGATCGGCTTGGCCTTGCCCTTGCGGGTGCGGGCGTTGGTGTGCGTGCGCTGGCCGCGGACGGGCAGCTGGCGACGATGGCGCAGGCCGCGATAGCAGCCGAGGTCCATCAGGCGCTTGATGTTCATCGCGGTGTCGCGGCGCAGATCGCCCTCGACCATGTAATCGCGGTCGATCGTCTCGCGGATCTGCAGCACTTCGGCGTCCGAAAGCTGGGCGACGCGACGGTCGTCGGCGATCTTCAGCTTTTCGCAGATGTCCTTCGCGTTCTTCGCGCCGATGCCATAGATATACTGAAGCGCGATGACGACGCGCTTGTTGGTCGGGATGTTGACGCCCGCTATACGAGCCATCGGTCTCTCCATGTCGGCCGGATCGTCCGGCGGTTGTCGAGCTCCGCGTCCGGTGGAGGCCGGCCCTTGCGGAGATCAAAAGACAAAGGCCCGCGCCCTCGCAGAGGCGAGGAGGCGGGACTCATCGTCGAGTGATGGCGGGCTTCTAGGGCAAGCTCGCCGGGCCGTCAACACGGATCGCGGGGCGCCGGGCCGGATTCCGGACGTTTTTTGCGCCCGCCCCGCCCGATCCGGCCCTGACCGCCGCGCCCGCGCCCTTACACCAGATCGGCGGCGGTGATGAGGGCGGAGTTGACGCCGAACAGCGTCACCTGATTGCCGGGCCCGGCGTCGAGCTGGATCACGGCCGAGCCGCCGACCGTCGCCATGTGCGCCAGCGCGTAGGCGATGTTCGGCACGTCGAGCTTGTCGATCCCGTCGACGAAATCGCGCACGATGTCCGCGCCGTTGTTGACGTTCTCGAACACGAACAGGTCCGCGCCCGAGTCGCCGTAGAGCGTGTCGTCGCCGACCTCGCCGCGCAGAAGATCGTCGCCCGCGTCGCCGCGCAGAAGGTCCGTGCCGACGCCGCCATACACCTCGTCGTTGCCCGAGCCGCCGCGCACCGTATCGTCGCCGTCGTCGCCCTTCACCAGATCCTCGCCGAGACCGCCGAACACCTGATCGGCGCCGAGGCCGCCGCGCACGTCGTCGTTGCCGGCGTCGCCGGACAGATAGTCGGCGTCGTCGCCGCCCTGGATGACGTCGTCGCCCGCCTGGCCGCGGATCGTGTCGGCGCCGACCTCGCCGAACAGATTGTCGTCGCCGCCGCCGCCATAGATGAAGTCGATGTCCTCGTTGCCGTGGATCTCGTCGAAGCCGTCGCCGCCGTAGAGCGAGTCGCCGCCGAGCCCGCCCTCGATGTAGTCCGCGCCCGCGCCGCCGTAGATCGTGTCGACGCCGGCCTCGCCGTAGAGCAGATCGTCGCCGCCGCGGCCGTTGATCGCATCGGCGTCGTCGCCGCCATACAGGCGGTCGGCGAGTTCGCCGCCGGACAGCGTGTCGGCGCCCGCGCCGCCATACACCGCGCCGACGACCACGCCCTGCCCGACGCCGTTATACACGTCGGCGCCGCTGTTGAGCTGCACGTCGCCGAAGATCGCGCCGGTGTTGAGGATCGACATGTCGCCGGCGCTGTCGAGGATCGCCGTGCCGTTGCCGCCGCGGATCTCGCCGCTGTTGCGGATCAGCATCGACGTGCCGGACGCGCTGTCGACATGAACGCCCTCGGTCTCGCCGACGATCTTTCCCGAATTATCGACGAGATCGCCGTTCGAGGAATAAATGTAGATCGCTTTGCCGTTCGCGGAGGTGATTTCGCCGGAGTTGACGATCTTGTTGTAGTTCGAGACCGTTCCACCGGAGCCGTAGACGACGACGGCGTCACTTTGCGACGCGGCGACGCCCGAATTGACGACCGTGTTGCGTCCATAGGACACGTAGATCGCGTTGTCCGTTGCCTCGACAACGCCCGAATTGACGACGAGCCCGTAGGAGCCGTCGCTCCAGAGGCCATCCTGCTGGGTCGAGACGCGACCGGTGTTGGAGATGCGGCTATAGTCGCCCGAGTTCCAGAGGCCGTAGCCGTTCGTCGCCTGCACGTCTCCCGAATTCGCGATGGCATTCTGCGTTCCGTTCAGAAAGACGCCATCGCTTCCGGTTACCGAGCCGGAGGCGCCGATATCGACCGTGCTGTAGTCGACGTTGCCGTAGATTGCGTAGCTCGTCGCCGAATAGACCTCGCCGCTGATCTTGATGGCGACGGCGCCGGCGGCGTTGACGCCGTAGGCGGAGGCCCCGAGGGCGACGAGGCCGCCATATTGCGTGACGAACAGCGTGTCGCCCGACACCATATCGACGACATCATCGCCGGCCACGTTCGTCGAGCTGTAGAAGTTATAATAATACGCCGTCATGGCTGATCTCCCGTGCGCGCCGTCTGTGCGCCGCCGCACATATTAGGAGATCGATTTTCCGCCCTCGTTGTGCGTGACAGCACATCACAGAGATCGGTGACGATCATGCGACGATCCGCCGCAGCGGCCCCTTGCTTCAGGGGCCGCCGGGCGGTCGTCGGCTACACCAGATCGGCGGCGGTGATGAGGGCGGAGTTGACGCCGAACAGCGTCACCTGATTGCCGGGCCCGGCGTCGAGCTGGATCACGGCCGAGCCGCCGACCGTCGCCATGTGCGCCAGCGCGTAGGCGATGTTCGGCACGTCGAGCTTGTCGATCCCGTCGACGAAATCGCGCACGATGTCCGCGCCGTTGTTGACGTTCTCGAACACGAACAGGTCCGCGCCCGAGTCGCCGTAGAGCGTGTCGTCGCCGACCTCGCCGCGCAGAAGATCGTCGCCCGCGTCGCCGCGCAGAAGGTCGGTGCCGACGCCGCCATACACCTCGTCGTTGCCCGAGCCGCCGCGCACCGTGTCGTCGCCGTCGTCGCCCTTCACCAGATCCTCGCCGAGACCGCCGAACACCTGATCGGCGCCGAGGCCGCCGCGCACGTCGTCGTTGCCGGCGTCGCCGGACAGGTAGTCGGCGTCGTCGCCGCCCTGAATGACGTCGTCGCCCGCCTGGCCGCGGATCGTGTCGGCGCCGACCTCGCCGAACAGATTGTCGTCGCCGCCGCCGCCATAGATGAAGTCGATGTCCTCGTTGCCGTGGATCTCGTCGAAGCCGTCGCCACCGTAAAGCAGGTCGCCGCCGAGCCCGCCCTCGATGTAGTCCGCGCCCGCGCCGCCGTAGATCGTGTCGACGCCGGCCTCGCCGTAGAGCAGATCGTCGCCGCCGCGGCCGTTGATCGCGTCGGCGTCGTCGCCGCCATACAGGCGGTCGGCGAGTTCGCCGCCGGACAGCGTGTCGGCGCCCGAGCCGCCATACACCGCGCCGACGACGACGCCCTGCCCGACGCCGTTATACACGTCGGCGCCGCCATTGAGCTGCACGTCGCCGAAGATCGCGCCGGTGTTGAGGATCGACATGTCGCCGGAGTAATCGAGGATCGCCGTGCCATTGCCGCCGCGGATCTCGCCGCTGTTGCGGATCAGCATCGACGTCGCGGCCGTGCTGTCGACCCGAATCCCCTCGATATCGGCCGACGCGAGACGTCCCGAGTTGTCGACGAGATCGCCGTTGGAATCCGAGAAGTAGATCGCATTGCTGCTGGCGGAGGTGATTTCGCCGGAGTTGATGATCTTGTTGTAGTTCGAGACCGTTCCACCGGAGCCGTAGACATAGACGCCCTGATTTTGCGACGCGGCGACGCCCGAATTGACGATCGTGTTGCGCCCATAGGACAGGTAGAACGCGTTGTCGTCCGCCTCGACGACGCCCGAATTGACGACGAGCCCGTAAGAGCCGTCGCTCCATATGCCGTCCCCAACGGCCGAGATTCGGCCGGTGTTGGAAATGCGGCTGTAGTCGCCCGTGCTCCAGATGCCGTAGGAGCCCGTCGCCTGCACGTCGCCGGAGTTAGCGATGCCGTTCTGCGTTCCGTTCAGATAGACGCCATAGGTTCCTGTGACCGAGCCGGAGGCGCCGATATCGACCGTGCTGTAGGCGACGTTGCCGTAGATTGCGTAGCTCGCCGCGGAATAGACCTCGCCGCTGATCTTGATGTCGACGTCGCCGGCGGCGTTGACGCCGCGGGACGAGGCGCCGAGGGCGACGAGGCCGCCATATTGCGTGACGAACAGCGTGTCGCCCGCCACCATATCGACGACATGGTCGCCGGCCACGTTCGTCGAGCTGTAGAAGTTATAATAATACGCCGTCATGGCTGATCTCCCGTACTCGCGCGAGCTTCTGTGCGCCTCCGCACCCATTAGGAGATCGGTTTGCCATCCTCGTTGTGCGTGACAGCACATCACAGAGATCGGCGACGATCATGCGACGAGCCGCCGCAGCGGCCCCTTGCTTCAGGGCCGCCGCCGCGCCAGCGCCCGTCACACCAGATCGGCGGCGGTGATGAGGGCGGAGTTGACGCCGAACAGCGTCACCTGATTGCCGGGCCCGGCGTCGAGCTGGATCACGGCCGAGCCGCCGACCGTCGCCATGTGCGCCAGCGCGTAGGCGATGTTCGGCACGTCGAGCTTGTCGATCCCGTCGACGAAATCGCGCACGATGTCCGCGCCGTTGTTGACGTTCTCGAACACGAACAGGTCCGCGCCCGAGTCGCCGTAAAGCGTGTCGTCGCCGACCTCGCCGCGCAGAAGATCGTCGCCCGCGTCGCCGCGCAGAAGGTCGGTGCCGACGCCGCCATACACCTCGTCGTTGCCCGAGCCGCCGCGCACCGTGTCGTCGCCGTCGTCGCCCTTCACCAGATCCTCGCCGAGACCGCCGAACACCTGATCGGCGCCGAGGCCGCCGCGCACGTCGTCGTTGCCGGCGTCGCCCGACAGATAGTCGGCGTCGTCGCCGCCCTGAATGACGTCGTCGCCCGCCTGGCCGCGGATCGTGTCGGCGCCGATCTCGCCGAACAGATTGTCGTCGCCGCCGCCGCCATAGATGAAGTCGATGTCTTCGTTGCCGTGGATCTCGTCGAAGCCGTCGCCACCGTAAAGCAGGTCGCCGCCGAGCCCGCCCTCGATGTAGTCCGCGCCCGCGCCGCCGTAGATCGTGTCGACGCCGGCCTCGCCGTAAAGCAGATCGTCGCCGCCGCGGCCGTTGATCGCGTCGGCGTCGTCGCCGCCGTACAGGCGGTCGGCGAGCTCGCCGCCGGACAGCGCGTCGGCGCCCGCGCCGCCATAGACCGCGCCGACGACGACGCCCTGCCCGACGCCGTTATAGACGTCGGCGCCGCTGTTGAGCTGCACGTCGCCGAAGATCGCGCCGGTGTTGAGGATCGACATGTCGCCGGCGTTGTCGAAGATCGCCGTGCCACTGCCGCCGCGGATCTCGCCGCTGTTGCGGATCAGCATCGACGTGCCCGACGCGCTGTTGACATAGACGCCCTGGGTCTCGCCGACGATCTTTCCCGAATTATCGACGAGATCGCCGTTCGAGGAATAAATGTAGATCGCTTTGCCGTTCGCGGAGGTGATTTCGCCGGAGTTGACGATCTTGTTGTAGTTCGAGACCGTTCCGCCGGCGCCGAAGACGACGACGGCGTCACTTTGCGACGCGGCGACGCCCGAATTGACGACCGTGTTGCGTCCATAGGCCACGTAGATCGCGTTGTCCGTTGCCTCGACAACGCCCGAATTGACGACGAGCCCGTAGGAGCCGTCGCTCCAGACGCCATCCTGATGGGCCGAGACGCGACCGGTGTTGGAGATGCGGCTATAGTCGCCCGAGTTCCAGAGGCCGTAGCCGTTCGTCGCCTGCACGTCTCCCGAATTCGCGATGGCATTCTGCGTTCCGTTCAGATAGACGCCATCGCCTCCGGTTACCGAGCCGGAGGCGCCGATATCGACCGTGCTGTAGGCGACGTTGCCGAGAATCCCGTAGCCCGTCGCCGAATAGACCTCGCCGCTGATCTTGATGTTGACGTCGCCGGCGGCGCTGACGCCGCGGGACGAGGCGCCGAGCGCGACAAGGCCGCCATATTGCGTGACGAACAGCGTGTCGCCCGCCACCATATCGACGACATGATCGGCGACTGCGTTCGTAGAGGTGTAGAAGTTATAGTAAAACGCCGTCATGGCGGATCTCCCGTACTCGCGCGAGCGTCTGTGCGCCTCCGCACAGTAGCGACGCGAGCGGCGGGCGCCGCTGTGTGTATAGTCACATCACAGACAACCAAGGCGCTCGCTGTAGATCTTTCGACAGCCGAAAGGCGCGCGTAAAAAGGCCGACCGCAATGCAGTCGGCCCCAATTTAACATACGCGACAGTAAATTGCGCGTCAGCCGAGCGCCTTGGCGAGCGCCGCCGTCACGTCGTCGATCGGCGCCATGCCGTCGACCGTCTTCAGCGCGCCCTTGCCCTCGTAATAGGCCGAGACCGGGGCCGTTTGCGCGCGATAGGCGTCGAGGCGCACCTTGAACGCCTCGGGATTGTCGTCGGCCCGCACCGCGCCGCCGGCGGCGACGGTCTCGCGCGCGCGGTTCTCGATACGGGCGAGCAGCGCCTTTTCGTCGACCTTGAGCTCGAGCACGGCGTCGAGCTTGAGGCCCTTCTGCGCCAGCATCCTGTCGAGCGCCTCGGCCTGCGCGACGGTGCGCGGGAAGCCGTCGAGAATGAAGCCCTTCTTCGCGTCGGCTTCCTCGATGCGGTCGTTGATGATGCCGACGACGATGTCGTCCGACACCAGACCGCCCGCGTCCATCACCGCCTTGGCCTTGAGGCCGACCGGCGTGCCGGCCTTGACGGCGGCGCGCAGCATGTCGCCGGTGGAGAGCTGCGGGATCCCATATCTTGCGACCAGCCGCTGCGCCTGCGTTCCCTTGCCGGCGCCCGGCGGCCCAAGCAGGATCAACCTCATCTCTTCCTCCCCCGAAGTTTGGCCTTGCGGATCAACCCCTCATACTGATGCGCCTGCAGATGGCCGTGGATCTGGGCCACGGTGTCCATCGTCACGCTCACCACGATGAGAAGCGACGTTCCGCCGAAATAGACCGGAAAGCCGCCGTAGGAAATCAGCAGTTCGGGTATGAGGCAGATCACCGCCAGATAGGCCGCACCGATGACGGTGACGCGGGAGAGCACGAAGTCGATGTACTGCGCCGTCTTTTCCCCCGGGCGGATGCCGGGGATGAAGCCGCCGTGCTTCTTCAGATTGTCCGCAGTCTCGGTCGGGTTGAAGACGATCGCGGTGTAGAAGAAGGCGAAGAACACGATCAGCGCGACATACATGAACATGTAGAGCGGCCGGCCGTGCGCCAGATAGGTCGCAACGAGGCCCAGGAACCCGCCGGTCGCGGCCGAGGCCGAGACATTGACGATGGTCGTCGGCAGCAGCAGCAGCGAGGAGGCGAAAATCGGCGGGATGACGCCCGACGTGTTCAGCTTCAGCGGCAGGAAGGACGTCTGCCCCTCGTAGACGCGGTTGCCGACCTGGCGCTTGGGATAGGTGATGACGAGGCGGCGCTGCGCACGCTCGAAGAACACGATGCCGGCGATGACGGCGACCGCCATGACGATGACGGCGAGGATCAGGCCCGTCGACAGCGCGCCCTGACGGCCGAGCTCCAGCGTGTTGGCGATGGCGGCGGGCAATTCGGCGACGATGCCGGCGAAGATGATCAGCGACGAGCCGTTGCCGATGCCGCGCGAGGTGATCTGCTCGCCGAGCCACATCAGGAACATCGTGCCGCCCATCAACGTCAGCGTCGTCGAGATGCGGAAGAACATGCCCGGTTCGGCGACGATGCCGCCCGAGGCGCCCTCGAGGCCGACCGCGATGCCATAGGCCTGGAAGGCCGCCAGCACGACGGTGAGATAGCGCGTGTACTGATTGATGATCTTGCGGCCGCTCTCGCCTTCCTTCTTCAGCGCCTCCAGCGAGGGCACCACGCTGGTGAGGAGCTGCATGATGATCGAGGCGGAGATGTAGGGCATGATGTTCAGCGCGAAGATCGCCATGCGCTGAACAGCGCCGCCCGAAAACATGTTGAAGAGGCCGAGCACGCCCTTCTGCTGATTGCTGAAGCTCTGGGCGAAGGCCACCGGGTCGATGCCGGGCATCGGAATGTAGGTGCCGAGACGGTAGATGATCAGCGCGCCGAGGGTGAACCAGATGCGCTTCTTCAGCTCTTCGGCCTTGCCGATCGCCGAGAAATTGATGTTGGCTGCGAGCTGTTCGGCGGCCGATGCCATGTCGTCGCTCCGTGGGGCGCCTCGCCCCGGTTATCGCGCGACGCCGGTCTCCGCCGACGCCGGATGATGCGCCATCCCCTGACGCGGCGACGGGGCGGACGGGCTTTCGCCCTCGCCCCGTCGGTCACATATGGGCGGCCGACGGGCTCAGTTGAAGCCCTCGTCGGCGCTGTCTCACGCTTCGGCGGCGACGGCTTCAGCCAGCAGCTTGACGCTGCCGCCGAGCTTCTCGATCGCCGCGACGGCGGACTTCGAGGCGCCGGCCACCTCGAAGGCGAGCTTGGCCTTGAGTTCGCCCTTGCCGAGGATCTTCACGCCGTCGCGCGGCTTGGAGAGCACGCCGGCGGCGACCAGCGTCTCGACCGTCACGGGAGCGCCGGCGGCGAGCTTGCCCGCCTCCACCGCTTCCTGGATGCGGCCGAGATTCACCTCGTTGAGGTCGCGCGCGAAGATGTTCGTGAAGCCGCGCTTGGGCAGGCGACGATGCAGCGGCATCTGGCCGCCCTCGAAGCCCTTGATGCGCACGCCGGAGCGCGCGGTCTGGCCCTTGCCGCCGCGCCCGCCGGTCTTGCCCTTGCCCGAGCCGATGCCGCGGCCGATGCGCATGCGCTTCTTGGAGGAGCCCGCGTTGTCGCGAAGGTCGTTGAGTTTCACCATGGTCGCCTCCTCAGCCTTCGACGACGCGCACGAGATGCGCGACCGTGGCGATCATGCCGCGAACGGCGGGCGTGTCCTCGAGAACCGACTGGCGGCCGACCTTGTCGAGGCCGAGGCCGCGCAGCGTCTGGCGCTGCGAAGCCGGGCGGCCGATCGGGCTCTTCGTCTGCTCGACGGTGACGGTCTTCTTCTGAGCGGTGGTCATGTCGTCCCCTCCCCTCAGGCTTCCGCGGCCGCTTCGGCGTCGCCACCCTGACGGCGGGACTGAAGGGTCGAGACCTTGATGTTGCGGCGGGCGGCGACCGAGCGCGGGGAATCCTCGCGCTTCAGCGCGTCGAACGTCGCGCGGATCATGTTGTAGGGGTTGGACGAGCCCTGGCTCTTGGCCACGACGTCAGCCATGCCGAGCGTCTCGAAGACGGCGCGCATCGGGCCGCCGGCGATGATGCCCGTGCCCGCGGGCGCGGCGCGCAGGACGACCTTGCCGGCGCCGTGGCGACCGTACACGTCGTGATGCAGCGTGCGACCCTCGCGCAGCGGCACGCGGATCAGCGCGCGCTTGGCGGCGTCGGTCGCCTTGCGGATCGCCTCGGGAACCTCGCGGGCCTTGCCGTGGCCGAAGCCGACGCGACCCTTCTGGTCGCCGACGACGACAAGCGCGGCGAAGCCGAAGCGACGGCCGCCCTTCACAACCTTGGCGACGCGATTGATGTGGACCAGGCGATCCACGAATTCGCTGTCGACTTCCTTACGATCGCGATCGCGACCGCGCTCTCCATCACGAGCCATTCTTGTCATCCGTCACTTGCGCGGACACGCGCTGCGCGCCGCTCGCTTCGTCGATTGTCCGAGAGGCTTTGCGCCGCTCAGAAGCTCAGGCCGCCCTCGCGGGCGCCCTCGGCCAGCGCCTTGACGCGGCCGTGATACATGTAGGCGCCGCGATCGAACACGACTTCCTTGATGCCCTTCTCGGTCGCGCGCGCGGCGATCAGCTTGCCGATCTCGCGCGCGGCGTCGACATTCGCGCCGGTCTTCATCGCGGCGCGATTGTCCTTCTCGAGCGAGGAGGCGGCGACCAGCGTCGCGCCCTGCTCGTCGTCGATGATCTGCGCATAGATCTGCTTCGACGAACGGAACACCGAGAGGCGCGGACGACCATAGGCGTGGGCCCTGATCGAGCGGCGCACACGCGCCTTGCGCCGGCCTTCGGCCTTGAGATCCTTAGCCATAGGCCACTCCTTACTTCTTCTTGCCTTCCTTGCGGAAGATGAACTCGCCCGCGTACTTCACGCCCTTGCCCTTGTAGGGCTCGGGGCCGCGGAAGGCGCGGATCTCGGCGGCGACCTGACCGACCTGACGCTTGTCGATGCCGGAGATGGTGATCTCGGTCGGCTTCGGCGTGGCGATGGCGACGCCCGCGGGGATCGGATACACCACGTCGTGGCTGTAGCCCAGCGAGAGCTGCAGGTTCTTGCCGGCGACGGCGGCGCGATAACCGACGCCGTTGATCTCGAGCTTCTTTTCGAAGCCCGCGGTGACGCCGGCCACCAGATTGTTGATCATCGACCGCGACATGCCCCACATCGCGCGGGCGCGCTTGGATTCGGAGCGCGGATCGACCTTGATGGCGCCGTCCTCGATGGCGACGTGAACGTCGTCGGGGACAGCGAAGTTGAGTTCGCCCTTCGCGCCCTTGACCGAGACCTTCTGGCCCTCGACCTTGGCGGTGACGCCTGCGGGGATGGCGACGGGCTTCTTACCGATACGAGACATGACAGTTCCTCGTCGCTCCGTCAGAACACCTTGCAGAGCACTTCACCGCCGACATTGGCGTCGCGCGCCGCATGATCGGCCATGACGCCCTTCGGGGTCGAAATGATCGTGATGCCGAGGCCGTTGGCGACGCGCGGCATGGCGGTGACCGCCGTATAGACGCGGCGGCCGGGCTTCGACACGCGCTCGATCTCGCGAATGACGGGCTCGCCCTCGTGATACTTCAGTTCGATCTCGAACTCGGTGCGGCCGTTGCCGAACTCCGTGGTCGAATAACCGCGGATGTAGCCTTCCTGCTGCAACACGTCGAGCACGTTCGCGCGGATGCGCGAGCCCGGCGTCGAGACCTTGTTCTTGCGCCGCATCTGCGCGTTGCGGATGCGCGTGAGCATATCGCCCAAAGGATCGTTCATCGACATCGCTCGCGCTCCTTACCAGCTCGACTTGACGAGGCCGGGGATCAACCCCTTGTTGCCCAGCTCGCGGAGCGCGATACGGGACATCTTCAACTTGCGGTAAAAGGCGCGCGGGCGGCCCGTCACTTCGCAGCGGTTGCGAATGCGCGAGGGCGCGGAGTTGCGCGGCAGCTCGGCAAGCTTCAGGCGCGCCTCGAAGCGCTCCTCCATGCTCAGCTGCTCGTTGTCCGCAATCGCCTTGAGACGGGACCGGCGCGCCGCGAACTTCTTCACCAGCTTCGCGCGGCGCTGGTTCTTCTCGATGGAGCTCTTCTTGGCCATCAGTGTTTCCTATGGTTTCCGCGTTTGAGAGCCGTCAGGCGCTCACTGCCGGAACGGGAAATTAAACGCACGCAGCAGCGCGCGGGCTTCGTCGTCGGACTTCGCCGTCGTGCAGACGATGATGTCCATGCCGAGAACCGACTCGACCTTGTCGTAGTCGATTTCCGGGAACACGATGTGCTCCTTGATGCCCATCGCGTAGTTGCCGCGGCCGTCGAACGACTTCGGGTTGAGCCCGCGGAAGTCGCGAACGCGCGGCAGCGCGATGTTCACAAGGCGGTCGATGAACTCGTACATGCGCGTCGAACGCAGAGTCACCTTCGCGCCGATCGGCATGTTCTCGCGCACCTTGAAGGTCGAGATCGCCTTGCGGGCGCGCGTCACGATCGGCTTCTGGCCGGCGATCATCGCCAGGTCGGCGGCGGCCGTCGTCACCTTCTTGGTGTCGTTGACCGCGTCGCCCACGCCCATGTTGAGGACGATCTTGTCGATCTTCGGCACTTCGAGCGGGTTCTTGTAGCCGAATTCCTTGATCAGCGTCGCGCGGATCTGCTCCTCGTAGAGCTTCTTCATGCGCGGCTTGTAGTCCTTCGGCACCGCCGGCGAGGGAGCGCCGGCCGCAGCCGCGCCCTTCGCGCCCTTGGCGGCCTTCGGCTCCTTGGCGACCTTGGCGGAATCCTTGGCAGGCGCCGCGCCGCTCTTGGCGGCCTTGTCCTTGCCCGCCTTGTCGTTCTTCGGCTCAGCCATCGATCAGGTCTCCCGAGCGCTTGGCGACGCGAACCTTGCGGCCGTCGTCGAGAATCTTGAAGCCGACGCGGGTCGGCTTGCCGGTCTTGGGGTCCGCCAGCGCGATGTTCGACAGCTGGATCGGAGCCTCCTTGGAAATGATGCCGCCTTCCTGGTTGGCGGTCTGGCGCTGGTGGCGCTTGACGAGGTTGACGCCGCGCACGAGCGCGCGCTCGTCCTTCGGCATCACCTGCACCACTTCGCCGGACTTGCCCTTGTCGCGGCCGGCGATGACGACGACCTTGTCGCCCTTCTTGATCTTGGCGGCCATTACAGCACCTCCGGCGCGAGCGAGATGATCTTCATGTGGTTCCTGGCGCGCAGCTCGCGCGGAACCGGCCCGAAGATACGCGTGCCGACCGGCTCGGACTGATTGTTGATCAGCACGGCCGCGTTGGAATCGAAACGGATGACGGAGCCGTCGGAGCGACGGATGTCCTTGGCGGTGCGCACGACGACCGCCTTCATGACGTCGCCCTTCTTGACGCGGCCGCGCGGAATGGCCTCCTTGATCGAGACGACGATGATGTCGCCGACCGAGGCGTATTTCCGCTTCGAGCCGCCCAGAACTTTGATGCACATCACGCGACGCGCGCCGGAATTGTCGGCGACGTCGAGGTTGGTCTGCATCTGAATCATGGCCTGTAGCCTTTCTTCCCAGACAGGTTTCCGGCGGAGCGGCCGCCGGACTTCGCCTGAAGGAGACTTGCGTCCCCTCTCATGTTGACGTTCGGCCGGATCAGGCCTTCGGCGCCTCGTCCACGACGATCCAGCGCTTCAGCTTCGAGATCGGCTTGGTCTCCTCGATGGAGACGACGTCGCCGACCTTGTGCTTCTTGGCCTCGTCGTGAGCGTGGTAGTTCTTCGTGCGGCGCACGGTCTTCTTCAGCAGCGGATGGGTGAAGCGGCGCTCCACCTTCACCACCACCGTCTTGTCCTGCTTGTCGCTGACCACGACGCCCTGGAGAATTCGCTTCGGCATTGTTCGGATCCTCAGGCTTTCTTGGCCGCGGCCTTGGCCGTCGCAAAGGTCTTGAGGCGCGCGATGTCGCGACGGACCTCGGTGATGCGGCCGGTGTTCTCGAGCTGTCCGGTCGCACGCTGGAAGCGCAGGTTGAACTGCTCCTTCTTCAGCTTCATCAGCTCGTCGGAGAGCTGATCGCCGGTCATCGCGCGCAGGTCGGAGAGGCGCTGCTTGGCTTTCATCTGTCTCTCCCTCACTCGGCGATGCGCTGGATGAAGCGCGTCTTGATCGGCAGCTTGGCGGCCGCAAGAGTCAGCGCCTCGCGCGCGAGATCGTGCGGCACGCCGTCGATCTCGAACATGATGCGGCCGGGCGCGACGCGCGCGGCCCAGAACTCGGGCGCGCCCTTGCCCTTGCCCATGCGGACTTCGGTCGGCTTCTTCGACACCGGCACGTCCGGGAAGATGCGGATCCAGACGCGGCCGGCGCGCTTCATGTGGCGCGTCAGGGCGCGGCGGGCCGCCTCGATCTGGCGCGCGGTGATGCGCTCGGGCTCCATCGCCTTCAGGCCGTACTGGCCGAAGTTCAGCTCAAAGCCGCCCTTCGCGTCGCCGCGAATGCGGCCCTTGAAGGCCTTCCTGAACTTGGTGCGCTTGGGTTGCAGCATGGTTCAAACTCTCAAATTCAGTCGGCCGGATCAGGCGGCCTGGCGCGGCTCGCGCGGCTCGCGCTCGCGGCGCGGACGGCTCGGGCCGGAATGGTCGCCCTCGGCGGCGCGCTTGTCCTGCGCCATCGGGTCGTGCTCGAGGATCTCGCCCTTGAAGATCCACACCTTGATGCCGCACGTGCCGTAGGCGGTGTGCGCGGTGGCGACGCCGTAATCGACGTCGGCGCGCAGCGTATGCAGCGGCACGCGGCCCTCACGATACCACTCGAGGCGCGCGATCTCCGCGCCGCCGAGACGGCCGGAGCAGTTGATGCGGATGCCTTCGGCGCCGAGGCGCATCGCCGACTGCACGGCGCGCTTCATGGCGCGACGGAAGGCGACGCGGCGCTCGAGCTGCTGGGCGATCGAGTCGGCGACGAGCGTCGCGTCGACCTCGGGCTTGCGCACCTCGACGATGTTGATGACCACCTCGGACTTGGTGATCTTCGACACCATCTTGCGGATCTTGTCGATGTCGGCGCCCTTCTTGCCGATCACCACGCCCGGACGGGCCGAGTGGATCGTGACGCGGCACTTCTTGTGCGGGCGCTCGATGACGATCTTCGACACCGCCGCCTGCTTGAGGGCCTTCATGAGGACCTCGCGGATCTTCATGTCCTCATGCAGGAGCTTGCCGTACTCGCCCTTGCTCGCGAACCAGCGCGAATCCCAGGTGCGGTTGATGCCGAGGCGCAGCCCGATCGGATTGATCTTCTGACCCATAGTCTTCTCCTCAGGCCGCCGACTTCGACTTCGCCGCCTCGGCGTCGACCTCGCGGACGACGATGGTGAGGTGCGAGAAAGGCTTCTCGATGCGACCGGCGCGACCGCGCGCGCGGGCATGGAAGCGCTTCATGACGATGCCCTTGCCGACATGCGCCTCGGCGACGACGAGATCGTCGACGTCGAGATCGTGATTGTTCTCGGCGTTGGCGATCGCGCTCTCGAGCGTCTTCTTGACGTCGTGGGCGATGCGCTTGCGCGAGAACTCGAGGTCGGCGAGCGCGCTCGCGACCTTCTTGCCGCGGATGAGCTGCGCGACAAGGTTGAGCTTCTGCGGGCTGACGCGAAGGTTGCGGGCCACAGCCTTGGCCTCGTTGTCCTTCAGCGCGCGGGGGGACTTCGGCTTCGACATCTTACTTCTTCGCCTTCTTGTCCGCAGCGTGACCGTGGAAGGTGCGCGTCGGCGAGAACTCGCCGAAGCGATGGCCGATCATGTCTTCCGTCACGGTGACGGGCACGTGCTTGTGGCCGTTGTAGACGCCGAAGGTGACGCCCACGAACTGCGGCAGGATGGTGGAGCGACGGCTCCAGATCTTGACGACCTCGGAGCGGCCGGAGCCGCGGCTCGCCTCGGCCTTCTTGAGCAGGTAGCCGTCGACGAACGGGCCCTTCCAGATCGAGCGTGACATGGATCAGCCCTTCTTCTTGCTCTTGTGACGCGAGGTCACGATGAACTTCGTCGTCGACTTGTTGCTGCGCGTCTTCTTGCCCTTGGTGGGTTTGCCCCACGGGGAGACCGGATGACGGCCGCCGGAGGTGCGGCCTTCGCCGCCGCCGTGCGGATGGTCGACCGGGTTCATCGTGACGCCGCGATTGTGCGGACGACGGCCGAGCCAACGCTTGCGGCCGGCCTTGCCGAGATTGGTGTTCATGTGGTCGGGGTTCGACACCGCGCCGACCGTGCCGAAGCACTGGCCGTGAACGAGGCGCTGCTCGCCCGAATTCATGCGCAGGATGACGTAGCCCTGATCACGGCCGACGATCTGCGCATAGGCGCCGGCGGAGCGGGCGAGCGCGCCGCCCTTGCCGATCTTCAGCTCGACATTGTGGACGATCGTGCCGACCGGCATGTTGGCGAGCGGCATCGCATTGCCGGGCTTCACGTCGACCTGATTGCCG
>JADJVD010000006.1 GCA_016716745.1 Hyphomicrobiales bacterium | reverse complement strand
TTCCTGATCGGTCGAGACGCGGAAGGACGGATCCTCGGCCGCGAGCTTCGACAGCGCGATGCCGAGCTTCTCCTGATCGGCCTTCGACTTCGGCTCGATGGCGATCTCGATGACCGGCTCGGGGAACTTCCATGCGCTCCAGGATCACGGCCTTCTGCGGGTCGCACAGCGTGTCGCCGGTGCGCGTGTCCTTGAGGCCGGCGAGCGCGACGATGTCGCCCGCATAGGCTTCCTTGATGTCCTCGCGATTATTGGCGTGCATGAGCAACATGCGGCCGACGCGCTCGCGCTTGTCCTTCGTCGAGTTGAGCACGCTGGTGCCCGTCTCGACCTTGCCGGAATAGACGCGGCAGAAGGTGATCGTGCCGACGAAGGGGTCGTCCATGATCTTGAAGGCGAGCATGGAGAAGGGATCTTCGTCCGACGGATTGCGGACGAGCTCGGCGCCCGTGTCCATGTCGACGCCCTTGATCGCCTCGCGGTCGATCGGCGACGGCAGATAGTCGACGACGGCGTCGAGCAGCGGCTGAACGCCCTTGTTCTTGAAGGCCGAGCCGCAGAGCACCGGATGGAAGGTGATGTGGCGCACGGCCTTGCGCACGAGGCGCTTGAGCGTCGCCTCGTCGGGCTCCTGACCGTCGAGATAGGCGGCCATCGCGTCGTCGTCGAGCTCGACGGCGGCCTCGATCAGCTTGAGGCGATACTCGTGCGCCTTGTCGACGAGATCGGCGGGGATCTCCTCGTCGTGGAACTTCGCGCCGAGGCCCTCGTCCTCCCAGACGACCGCCTTCATGCGGACGAGATCGATGATGCCCTTGAAATGGTTCTCCGCGCCGATCGGCAGCTGCATGCACACCGGCTTGCCGCCGACCTTGCCGACGATGTCGTCGACGCAGCGGTAGAAGTCGGCGCCGATCTTGTCCATCTTGTTGACGAACACGATGCGCGGAACATTGTACTTGTCGGCCTGACGCCACACCGTCTCGGTCTGCGGCTCGACGCCCTGGTTGCCGTCGAGCACGCCACCGCGCCGTCGAGCACGCGCAGCGAACGCTCGACCTCGATGGTGAAGTCGACGTGGCCGGGCGTGTCGATGATGTTGAGGCGCTTGCCGTTCCAGAAGGTCGTCGTCGCGGCGGACGTGATCGTGATGCCGCGCTCCTGCTCCTGCTCCATCCAGTCCATCGTCGCGGCGCCGTCGTGGACTTCGCCGATCTTATGCGACTTGCCGGAATAGTAGAGGATGCGCTCGGTCGTCGTCGTCTTGCCCGCGTCGATATGCGCCATGATACCGAAATTTCGGTAGTCTTCGATGGGGTGGCTACGAGGCATCGTGATCAATCCTGAGAAGCGGGCGACGGCGCGCCGCGCGTATTACCAGCGATAATGAGCGAAGGCGCGGTTCGCCTCGGCCATGCGGTGCGTGTCTTCGCGCTTCTTCACCGCGTTGCCGCGGTTGTTGGAGGCGTCCAGGAGCTCGGCGGCGAGCCGGTCCATCATCGTCTTGTCGTTGCGGCCGCGCGCGGCGGTGATGATCCAGCGGATCGCGAGCGCCTGACGACGCTCGGTGCGGACCTCGACCGGCACCTGATAGGTCGCGCCGCCGACGCGGCGGGAGCGGACCTCGATCGCCGGAGCGACATTGTCGAGCGCCTGACGGAAGACCTGCAGCGGATCGGACTTGGCGCGCGTCTCGATCGTATCGAGCGCGCCGTAGACGATCGCCTCGGCGACCGACTTCTTGCCGTCGTACATGATCGAGTTCATGAACTTGGTGACGACGACGTCCCCGAACTTCGGGTCGGGAATGATCTCGCGCTTCTCGGCGCTGTGGCGACGGGACATGGTCTCGTTCCTCTGATCTTACTTCGGACGCTTCGCGCCGTATTTCGAACGGCGCTGCTTGCGGTCCTTGACGCCCTGCGTGTCGAGCACGCCGCGCAGAATGTGATAGCGCACGCCCGGCAGATCCTTGACGCGGCCGCCGCGGATCATGACGACCGAGTGCTCCTGCAGGTTGTGGCCCTCGCCCGGAATGTAGCCGATGACCTCGAAGCCGTTGGTGAGGCGAACCTTGGCGACCTTGCGGAGCGCGGAGTTCGGCTTCTTCGGCGTCGTCGTGTAGACGCGCGTGCAGACGCCGCGCTTCTGCGGGCTCGCGCCGAGATGGCGGGCCTTTTCGCGATAGGTCTTCGGTTGCCGCGGCTTGCGGATCAACTGGCTGATCGTCGGCATCGTCGCCCTTCCCAAGCGAAAACAATCGAGGTCAGTCCCCGACTCCGCCCTGAACGTCCCGAATGGACGCGCAACGCGAAGCCGCGCCTTCGGCCTTGCGGCGTCCGGCGCGTAAACGCAGAGGACCGCGCGGAACGCGGTCTTGCCTCTTGCCCGCTCTGGGCTGGCGCCCGTCGCGGAATGACGTCTCAGTCACGGTGAGGCCGACAGCGTTTAGGGGCTCGAGTGTCCGGGGCGCGTCGCCCTGAACGAAAAGTCCCTACCGCCTGTCGAAGCTGGGCGGTCTCTATACGGGTCGCAGGAGGGCGTCAACCCTTTTTGAGTCCGAAACGTGAACTTGACTCAGTGGATGGCGATCCGGCCGCCGGCGCCGCCGACGAAGCCCGAAAACGCCGCGGAAACGAGCGCGTCGGCCGCCTTGTCCTGCGGGTCGATCAGCACCGCCACGGCCCCCAGAAGCTGCGCGTCCCCGGCGGGCGCAGGGTACAGCGCCACACAGAGCGGCGATTCGACCGGACCGAGCGTCACCCTGGCGCAAAGGCGGGCGGCCCCCAGCGTGTCGCCGAGCGCCTTCCGGAGCGCCGCATGGTCCTGCGCCCGGCCGGCGACCAGCCGGCGCCGGACGATCGCCAGGCGCGCGCCGAACTTCTCGGCGGCCCGGCCCGAGATGTGCAGCGCGAAACCGTCGATGTCGAGAAGAATGGCCGGCAGGCCCAACATCTCCAGCGCGTCCGCCACGCCGCGCGCGCGGGCGCCCGCCATCATGATGGCCAGCTCGTGCGCGTCGCCCGGCAATTCGCTCGTCATGCTCCCCATCCCTGTCGCGGACCCGTCGGCGGAGCGCGGGTCCCGTTTCAGGACAATTGCGCAGACCGGCGGCGAATCATGTGCGTCAACGCACGCAGTCGACCGGACGGCGCGGGCGCGGGGATGGTGACGTCGAGGCCGCCGGCGGGCGATCGAGGGGCAAAAAAAGGGCCGCCCCGAGGGGCGGCCCGATTTGTTGCGCTGCGGCAGGCCTTACTCGGCGGCCGGCGGCAGTTGCGGCGTCGCCTCGGCCTGCGAGGCGTCGGCGCGCTGGGCGAGGATCAGCTCGTCGCGCTTGGTGGCGATCTCGCGCAGCTTGGTCATGGCCGCGCCGGTGCCCGCCGGGATCAGGCGGCCGACGATGACGTTCTCCTTCAGGCCCTCGAGCGTATCGACCTTGCCGTTGACGGCGGCCTCGGTGAGGACGCGGGTCGTCTCCTGGAAGGAGGCGGCCGAGATGAAGGAGCGCGTCTGCAAGCTCGCCTTGGTGATGCCGAGCAGCACCGGCGTGCCGGAAGCCGGCTTCTTGCCCTCCTCGGCCATCGTCGCGTTGGCCTGATCGAGTTCGAAGCGGTCAACTTGCTCGCCCGGCAGGAAGTCGGTGTCGCCGGCGTCGTTGATGTCGACCTTCTGCAGCATCTGGCGAACGATCACCTCGATGTGCTTGTCGTTGATGTTCACGCCCTGCAGCCGGTAGACCTCCTGGATCTCGTTGACGAGATAGGCCGCAAGCTCCTCCACGCCCTTGATCGCCAGGATGTCGTGCGGCGCCGGATTGCCGTCGACGATGTAGTCGCCCTTCTCCACCACGTCGCCATCCTGCAGATGGATGTGCTTGCCCTTGGGGATCAGGTATTCGCGCGGCTCCTCGCCCTCTTCGTGCGGGACGATGGAGAGGCGCTGCTTGTTCTTGTAGTCGCGGCCGAACTGCACCGTGCCGGAGATCTCCGCGATGATCGCGTGATCCTTCGGACGACGCGCCTCGAACAGCTCCGCCACGCGCGGCAGACCGCCCGTGATGTCGCGCGTCTTGGCGCCTTCCATCGAGATGCGCGCGATGACGTCGCCCGCCTTCACCTGCGAGCCGGGATCGGCCGCGATGATCGACTCGACGGGGAGCGTGTAGCGCGCGTCGCCGCCGCGGGCGAGCTTCACGATCTTGCCGTCCTTGCCCTTGATGATGATCGCGGGCTTGAGGCTGGCCGAGCGCGTGTTCAGGCGCCAGTCCATGACCATGCGCTTGGCGATGCCGGTCGACTCGTCGATCGTCTCGGACATCGAGGTGCCTTCGACGAGATCCTCGAAGCCGACCGCGCCGTCCGACCTCGGTGAGGATGGGACGGGTGTAGGGGTCCCACTCGGCGATGCGCTGGCCGCGCTTGACCTTGTCGCCCTCGTCGACGCGCAGCTTCGAGCCGTACTGGACGCGATGCACCGCGCGCTCCGCCCCGTCGGCGCCGACGATGACGACGGCGACGTTGCGCGCCATCACCATGAGGTCGCCCTCGGAGTTGCGGGCGAGGTTGCGGTTGCGGATCCTGACCACGCCTTCGAAGTTCGACTCGATGAAGGACTGGTCGGCGATCTGCGCCGCGCCGCCGATGTGGAAGGTGCGCATCGTCAGCTGCGTGCCGGGCTCGCCGATCGACTGCGCCGCGATGACGCCGACCGCCTCGCCCATGTTGACGGGCGTGCCGCGCGCCAGATCGCGCCCGTAGCAGCTTCCGCAGACGCCGTTCTTGGCCTCGCAGGTGAGCACCGAGCGGATCTTCACCTCCTGGATGCCGGCGGCGTTGATGCGCTCGATATGCTGCTCCTGGATCATCTCGCCGGCCGGCACGATCACGCCGCCGTCGAGATCGACCAGATCCTCGGCCGCGGTGCGGCCGAGAATGCGAACCGCCAGCGAGGCCACGACCTGACCCGCGTCGACGATGGCGCGCATGCGAATGCCGCCCTGCGTGCCGCAATCGTACTCGGTGATGATCGAGTCCTGCGCGACGTCGACGAGACGGCGGGTCAGGTAACCCGAGTTCGCCGTCTTCAGCGCGGTGTCCGCGAGGCCCTTGCGGGCGCCGTGGGTCGAGTTGAAGTACTCGAGAACGGTGAGGCCTTCCTTGAAGTTCGAGATGATCGGCGTCTCGATGATCTCGCCCGAGGGCTTGGCCATCAGGCCGCGCATGGCGGCGAGCTGCTTCATCTGCGCCGGCGAGCCGCGCGCGCCGGAATGGGCCATCATGTAGATCGAGTTGATCGGCTGATCGCGGCCCGTGTTGTCCTTCTTCACCGTCGAGATGCGCGCCATCATCTCCTCGGCGAGCTTGTCGGAGCACTTCGCCCAGGCGTCGACCACCTTGTTGTATTTCTCGCCCTGGGTGATCAGGCCGTCATTGTACTGCTGCTCGTATTCCTTCGCGAGCGCGCTCGTCTCGGCGATGATGCGCGGCTTGGTGTCGGGCACCACCATGTCGTCCTTGCCGAACGAGATGCCGGCGCGGAACGCCTCGCGGAAGCCGAGCGCCATGATGCGATCGCAGAAGATGACCGTCTCCTTCTGACCGCAGCTGCGGTAGACGGTGTCGATCATGTTCGAGATCTCTTTCTTCGTCATCAGCTTGTTGACGACGTCGAAAGGCACCTTCGGATTGTTCTTCGGCAACAGCTGGCCGAGCATCATGCGGCCGGCGGTCGTCTCGTAGGTCTTCCAGATCTCCTTGCCGTCCGCGTCGTAGGCGCGGGCGCGGCCCTTGATCCTGGTGTGCAGCGTGATCGAGCGCGAGAACAGCGCGTGCTCGATCTCGCCCATGTCGGCGAACGCCATCCCCTGCCCGACGTCGCCGTCGCGCATCAGCGAGAGATAGTAGAGGCCGAGCACGATGTCCTGCGAGGGCACGATGATCGGCTGACCGTTCGCGGGGTGCAGGATGTTGTTGGTCGACATCATCAGCACGCGCGCTTCGAGCTGCGCTTCCAGCGACAGCGGCACGTGCACGGCCATCTGGTCGCCGTCGAAGTCGGCGTTGAACGCGGCGCAGACCAGCGGATGCAGCTGGATCGCCTTGCCTTCGATCAGCACCGGCTCGAACGCCTGGATGCCGAGACGGTGCAGCGTCGGCGCGCGGTTCAGCATCACCGGATGTTCGCGGATCACCTCGTCGAGGATGTCCCAAACCTCCGGCTTCTCCTTCTCGACCAGCTTCTTGGCCTGCTTGACGGTGGCGGAGAGGCCGCGCGCGTCGAGCTTGGAGTAGATGAACGGCTTGAACAGCTCGAGCGCCATCTTCTTCGGCAGGCCGCATTGATGCAGCTTGAGTTCGGGGCCGACGACGATGACCGAGCGGCCGGAATAGTCGACGCGCTTGCCGAGCAGGTTCTGACGGAAGCGGCCCTGCTTGCCCTTCAGCATGTCGGCGAGCGACTTCAGCGGACGCTTGTTGGCGCCGGTGATGACGCGGCCGCGGCGGCCGTTGTCGAACAGCGCGTCCACCGCCTCCTGAAGCATGCGCTTCTCGTTGCGGATGATGATGTCCGGCGCGCGCAGCTCGATCAGCCGCTTCAGGCGGTTGTTGCGGTTGATGACGCGACGGTACAGGTCGTTCAGATCCGACGTCGCGAAGCGGCCGCCGTCGAGCGGAACGAGCGGACGCAGATCCGGCGGGATCACCGGCACCTCGGTCAGCACCATCCATTCCGGCTTGTTGCCGGACTGGATGAAGGCCTCGATGATCTTCAGGCGCTTGGCGAGCTTCTTGGGCTTCAGCTCGGTCTTGGCCTCGGCGATCTCGACGCGCAGTTCGGCGGCGATCTTCTCGAGGTCCATCGACCGCAGGATTTCGCGGATCGCTTCCGCGCCGATCATCGCCGTGAAGGAATCCTGGCCGTATTCGTCCTGCGCGCGCAGATACTCGTCCTCGTTGAGGAGCTGACGATCCTTCATGGGCGTCAGGCCGGAATCGAGGACGATGTAGGACTCGAAATAGAGGATGCGCTCGAGATCCTTCAGCGTCATGTCGAGCAGAAGGCCGATGCGCGAGGGCAGCGACTTCAGGAACCAGATGTGCGCGACGGGCGCGGCGAGCTCGATGTGGCCCATGCGCTCGCGGCGCACGCGCGAGAGCGTGACCTCGACGCCGCACTTCTCGCAGATGATGCCCTTGTACTTCATGCGCTTGTACTTGCCGCACAGGCACTCGTAGTCCTTGATCGGACCGAAGATGCGCGCGCAGAACAGGCCGTCACGCTCGGGCTTGAACGTGCGGTAGTTGATGGTCTCCGGCTTCTTGATCTCGCCGAACGACCACGACAGGATCTTCTCGGGGCTGGCGATCGAAATCTGGATCTGGTCGAACGCCTGCGGCTGCACGACCGGGTTGAAGAGATTCATCACCTCTTGATTCATCACCGTCTCCTGGAGCTCGATTGCGTCCGGCCCGGCCTCGACGCAACCCGCTGGGACAATCTCGAAACGGCTGCCGGGGTTCGCGCCGCCGGGATCGTCAATTTCACCTCGGCGGCTTCCGCCGCGATCCCGGCTTCTGCCGAGGTCAAGTTCGACGTTGAGGCCGAGCGCCCGCATTTCCTTGACGAGCACGTTGAAGCTCTCGGGAATGCCGGCCTCGAAGGCGTCGTCGCCGCGCACGATCGACTCGTACACCTTGGTGCGGCCGGCGACGTCGTCCGACTTCACCGTCAGCATTTCCTGCAGCGTGTAGGCGGCGCCGTAGGCCTCGAGCGCCCAGACCTCCATTTCGCCGAAGCGCTGGCCGCCGAACTGCGCCTTGCCGCCCAGCGGCTGCTGGGTGACGAGCGAGTACGGGCCGATCGAACGGGCGTGGATCTTGTCGTCGACGAGGTGGTGCAGCTTCAGCATGTAGATGTAGCCGACGGTCACCTGACGATCGAAGGGATCGCCCGTGCGGCCGTCATACAGCGTCACCTGACCCGACGAGGACAGCCCCGCCTGCTGCAGCATCGCCACGATGTCCTGCTCGCGCGCGCCGTTGAAGACCGGCGTCGCGATCGGCACGCCGCGGCGCAGGTTCTCGCCGAGCTCCACCAGAGCGGAGTCGTCGAGACCCTTCAGATCCTCGTGCTCGCCGTAGATCTCCTTCAGCTTGCCGCGCAGGGGCTTGGCGTCGCCGCGCTTGAGATAGGCGTTGACCGCCTCGCCGACCTGCTTGCCGAGGCCCGCGCAGGCCCAGCCCAGATGCGTCTCCAGAATCTGGCCGACGTTCATGCGCGAGGGCACGCCGAGCGGGTTCAGCACGATGTCGACCGGCTGACCGTCGGCGAGGAAGGGCATGTCCTCCTGCGGCACGATGCGCGAGACGACGCCCTTGTTGCCGTGGCGGCCCGCCATCTTGTCGCCCGGCTGGATCTTGCGCTTCACCGCGACGAAGACCTTGACCATCTTCATCACGCCGGGCGGCAGCTCGTCGCCGCGCTGCAGCTTCTCGACCTTGTCGAGGAAGCGGCTCTCCAGCCCCTTCTTCGCCTCGTCGTACTGCTTGCGCATCGCCTCGATCTCGCCCATCTGGGCGATCGTCGGCCACGGCGAAGGTCCACCACTGCGAACGCGGATACTCCGAGAGCGTGACGCGCGAAATCTCGGTGTCCTTCTTCAGGCCCTTGGGGCCGGAGATCGCCGTCTTGCCGACGAGAACGTCGCCGAGACGGGCGTAGACGTTGCGGTCCAGGATCGCGAGCTCGTCGTCGCGGTCCTTGGCGAGCCGCTCGATCTCCTCGCGCTCGATCGCCTGGGCGCGCTCGTCCTTGTCGACGCCGTGGCGGTTGAACACGCGCACTTCGACGATGGTGCCCTGCACGCCCGGCGGCACGCGCAGCGAGGTGTCGCGCACGTCGGAGGCCTTCTCGCCGAAGATGGCGCGCAGCAGCTTCTCTTCCGGCGTCATCGGGCTCTCGCCCTTCGGCGTGATCTTGCCGACGAGAATGTCGCCCGCCTGCACTTCCGCGCCGATGTAGACGATGCCGGCTTCGTCGAGGTTCTTCAGCGCCTCTTCCGAGACGTTCGGAATGTCGCGCGTGATTTCCTCCGGCCCGAGCTTGGTGTCGCGCGCCATCACCTCGAACTCGTCGATGTGGATGGAGGTGAACACGTCGTCCTTGACGATGCGCTCGTTGAGCAGGATCGAGTCCTCGAAGTTGTAGCCGTTCCACGGCATGAACGCGACGAGCACGTTGCGGCCGAGCGCCAGATCGCCGAGGTCGGTCGAGGGACCGTCGGCGATGATGTCGCCCTTGCGCACCAGATCGCCGACGCGCACCAGCGGCTTCTGGTTGATGCAGGTCGACTGGTTCGAGCGCTGGAACTTCATCAGGCGATAGATGTCGACGCCCGGCTTGGCCGGATCCATCTCCTCCGTCGCGCGGATGACGATACGCGTGGCGTCGATCTGGTCGATCACGCCGGCGCGACGGGCCGCGATGGCGGCGCCGGAATCGCGCGCGACCACCGCCTCCATGCCGGTGCCGACGAGGGGCGCGTCCGCCTTCACCAGCGGCACCGCCTGACGCTGCATGTTCGAGCCCATCAGCGCGCGGTTGGCGTCGTCGTTCTCGAGGAACGGGATCAGCGCGGCGGCGACGGAGACGATCTGCTTGGGCGACACGTCCATGAAGTCGACGCGCTCGCGCGGCGCCATCAAGACGTCGCCGGCGTGGCGGCAGACGATGAGGTCTTCGGAGAGATTGCCCTTGGCGTCGACGACGGCGTTGGCCTGCGCGACGTAGTGCTTCTGCTCCTCCATCGCGGAGAGATAAAGCACGTCGGCGGTCAGCTGGCCGTCCTTGATCTTGCGATAGGGCGCTTCGATGAAGCCGTACTTGTTCACGCGCGCGAAGGTCGCGAGCGAGTTGATGAGGCCGATGTTCGGGCCTTCCGGCGTCTCGATCGGGCAGATGCGGCCGTAATGCGTCGGGTGCACGTCGCGCACCTCGAAGCCGGCGCGCTCGCGCGTGAGGCCGCCCGGACCGAGCGCCGACAGGCGACGCTTGTGCGTGATCTCGGACAGCGGGTTGGTCTGGTCCATGAACTGCGAGAGCTGCGAGGAGCCGAAGAACTCGCGCACCGCGGCGGCCGCGGGCTTGGCGTTGATCAGATCCTGCGGCATGACCGTGTCGATATCGACCGACGACATGCGCTCCTTGATGGCGCGCTCCATGCGCAGCAGACCGAGGCGATACTGATTCTCCATCAGCTCGCCGACCGAGCGCACGCGGCGGTTGCCGAGATGGTCGATGTCGTCGATCTCGCCGCGGCCGTCGCGCAGGTCGACGAGCGCGCGCACGACGGCGATGATGTCGTCCTTGCGCAGCACGCGCATCGTGTCGGGCGCGTCGAGGTCGAGGCGCATGTTCATCTTCACGCGGCCGACGGCCGAGAGATCGTAGCGCTCGGAATCGAAGAACAGCGAGTGGAACATCGCCTCGGCGGTGTCCACCGTCGGCGGCTCGCCGGGGCGCATCACGCGATAGATGTCGAACAGCGCGTCCTCGCGCGAGGCGTTCTTGTCGACGGCGAGCGTGTTGCGGATGTAGGGGCCGATGGTGACGTGATCGATGTCGAGGACGGGAATCTCCTCGAAGCCGAAATCGACCAGCTGGCCAAGCAGCTTCAGCGAAATCTCGTCGCCTGCTTCGGCGTAGATCTCGCCGGTCTGCGGGTTGTACATGTCCTCGGCCAGATACTGGCCGGCCAGATCCTCGTCCTGCGCGGAGAGGGCCTTCACGCCCTTCTCGGCGAGCATGCGGGCGGCGCGGGCGGTGAGCTTCTTGCCCGCCTCGACCACGACTTCGCCGGTGTCGGCGTCGCGCAGGTCGACGGCGGCCTTGACGCCCTTCATGCGGTCGGCGTCGAACGGAACGCGCCAGCCGTCCTTCGTCTTCGAGTAGACAACCTTCTTGTAGAAGGTGGAGAGGATCTCCTCCCCGTCCATGCCGAGCGCGTAGAGCAGGCTCGTCACCGGGATCTTGCGGCGACGGTCGATGCGCGCATGCACGATGTCCTTGGCGTCGAACTCGATGTCGAGCCAGGAGCCGCGATAGGGAATGATGCGGGCGGCGAACAGCAGCTTGCCGCTCGAATGCGTCTTGCCCTTGTCGTGATCGAAGAACACGCCCGGCGAACGGTGCATCTGCGAGACGATGACGCGCTCGGTGCCGTTGACGATGAAGGTGCCGTTCGACGTCATGAAGGGCATGTCGCCCATGTAGACGTCCTGCTCCTTGATGTCCTTGACGGACTTGGCGCCGGTGTCGGGGTCCACATCGAACACGATCAGGCGCAGCGTCACCTTGAGCGGCGCGGCGAAGGTCATGCCGCGCTGGCGGCACTCGTCGACGTCGTACTTCGGCGCCTCGAACTCGTATTTGACGAATTCGAGCAGCGCGGCATTGGAGAAGTCGGAGATCGGGAAGACGGACTTGAAGACGGACTGAAGCCCCTCGTCCGCGCGGCCGCCCTTCGGCTCGTCGACGAGGAGGAACTGATCGTAGGAGGCCTTCTGCACCTCGATCAGGTTAGGCATCTCCGCAACTTCCCGGATGTGCCCGAAGAATTTGCGGATACGCTTGCGGCCGGTGAACGTCTGCGCCATGTCGCTCCTCGCACCTCTACCTCTGTACGGCGGGCGGAACTGCCTCTCGCCGAAGCTCCCTGCCGCATCGTCGGGCGGGGAGCGAAAGCCGGTCATCGCCGGAAAACTGGTTTTCTCGCCCGGGGCGGGCGAGGGTCGCGGCGCATCGGCGCCGGGGCCATATTCATTTCCGGCCTAACGCCAGAACGGCCCCGGAGCCGCGCCCCGGGGCCTGAACGCATACGCGAGTGGAGCCGCGGACGCGGCCCCGCTCCAATTACTTGAGCTCGACCTTGGCGCCGACCTTCTCGAGCTGCGCCTTGATCTTGGCGGCGTCGTCCTTGGAGGCGCCCTCCTTGACGGTCTTCGGCGCGCCCTCGACGAGGTCCTTGGCTTCCTTGAGGCCGAGGCCGGTGATCGCGCGGACCTCCTTGATGACCTCGATCTTCTTGTCGCCGGCGGCGGCGAGAACGACCGTGAACTCGGTCTGCTCCTCGACCGGGGCGGCGGCGGCGGCGGCGCCCGGAGCGGCGGCGACGGCCACCGCGGCGGCGGCGGAGACGCCCCACTTCTCTTCGAGCGCCTTGGCCAGCTCGGCCGCCTCGAGGACGGTCAGCGTGGACAGTTCGTCAACGAGCTTTTCGATCTTCGACATCGTTCGTTCCTTCAGAATATCGGTTCTAAACCGGTCAGTTGGTTTGGGTGGCCTCGGTCAGGCCGCGTCCCGATCGGCATAGGCCTTGAACACGCGCGCGAGCTTGGCGGCCGGCGCATTGGCGAGCTGGGCGAGCTTGGTCGCGGGCGCATTGACGAGCCCCACAATCCTGGCGCGCAGTTCGTCGAGCGAGGGCATGGTGGCCAAAGCCTTCACGCCGTCGACGTTCAAGGCGGTCGTGCCCATGGCGCCGCCGAGAAGCACGAGCTTGTCGTGATCCTTAGCGAAAGCCACGGCGACCTTCGGCGCCGCCACCGGATCGTCCGAATAGGCGATCAGGGTCGGTCCCTTCATCAGGGAGCCGATGGAGGCGACGTCCGTGCCGTCGAGAGCGATCTTGGCGAGGCGGTTCTTGGCGACCTGGACGGAAGCCCCGGCAGCGCGCATCTCCTTGCGCAACTTCTGCATCTGGGCGACCGTGAGGCCGGAGTAGTGCGCGACGACCACGACCGACGTCTTGGAAAAGACGTCGCGAAGGGACGAGACGAACTCTTTCTTCTCCGCTCTATCCACGAGGTGCTCTCTCCGGTTGGCGGGGCGAACCCCGCCAGTTGCACAACCGCGGCCCCTTGCGGACACCGCGGCATCGAAGCGCCTGTCCCCGGGACGACTCGGGAAGAGCCGACCGGATGAGAATGGTTCGAACCGATCAGCCCCGGCCGCACGCGGCCGGGACGAAACCCGTCTTCCCCGTCTGTGCCGGCTCCGGTCTCCCGGAATTAAGCCCCTCATCGCACAAGCGAATCGGGCGCGCCCGCAGTCTCGGACAGGACATGGCCGGATCGGACGCGAGGTTTTCCCCCCGGGTCCTCCGGCCTTCCCACCGCCTCCCCGCCCGAAAGCGCGGAGCGGAAGCTGAATTGAACGCGGGGCCGCCTGCTGCCAGCCCCGTGCGCGCTATCTATACATTTGAACCGCCCCTGCCAAGAGGCAAAACGGGCGCCAGTCAACCCTTTTGCCGCGCCGTCCACAGGCCTCGTCTGCAGGGGCGTGCGGCCCGACGGCGCCCAAGGACCGTGCGGGGCGCCCGTTTCACAGACAGCTGGACGACGTTCTAAATCGGATTGACATGTCAGCGCCGGCCCGCTCCGATGCTCTTTCGGGCGCCGGAGGCCGGATCGCCAAGGTCCGTTCCTGAAAGTGGAAATCCCTGCGCCATAAAAAGAATTGGCCCCAAACTTGTTTGGGCGCCAAGCGGATCGCCAGCGTCGCCGGACGGCGTCGATCATCCAGGGGAGAGCGAGACATGGATCGCAGACACGTATTGAAGGGCATCGGCGCGGCGGGCGTCGGAGCGACGGTCGGTCCGCTGGCGGCGCCGGCGATCGCCCAGGGCGTGAAGACCATCAAATTCGTGCCGCAGGCCAATCTCGCCAATTTCGACCCCATCTGGGGCACCCAATATGTGGTCCGCAACGCATCCCAGCTCGTCTGGGACATGCTCTACGGCATGGACTCCAAGCTCCAGCCCAAGCGCCAGATGGTGGAGAGCGAGGAGGTCTCCTCCGACGGTCTGGTCTGGACCTTCAAGCTGCGCGACGGGTTGAAGTTCCACGACGGCGAGCCGGTCCGCGCCAAGGACTGCGTCGCCTCGATCGAACGCTGGTCGGTGCGCGACGGCATGGGGCAGATGCTGCGCGCCATCCAGAAGGAGCTCGTCGCGGTCGACGACCGCACCTTCAAATGGACGCTCGCCAAGCCCTATCCGAAGATGCTGATGGCGCTCGGCAAGATCGGCACGCCGATCTGCTTCATCATGCCCGAGCGCATCGCCAAGACCGATCCGTTCAAGCAGATCGAGGAATATGTCGGCTCCGGGCCGATGAAGTTCGTCAAGGGCGACTGGAAGCCCGGCGCGATGGCCGCCTTCGAGCGCAACAAGGACTACGTTTCGCGCAGCGAGGCGACCGACTGGTTCGCCGGCGCCAAGCCGATGTTCGTCGACCGCGTGGAATGGCTGATCATGCCTGACCCGGCGACGGCGGCGGCCGCCCTGCAGAACGGCGAGGTCGACTGGTGGGAGAACCCGATCTCCGACCTCGTGCCCGTTCTCAAGCGCAACAAGAACATCAAGGTCGACATCGCCGACCCGCTCGGCAACATCGGCTCGTTCCGCCTCAACCACATGCATCCGCCCTTCGACAACATCAAGGTGCGCCAGGCGGTGCAGGCGGCGATCAGCCAGGAAGACTACATGCGCGCCATCGTCGGCTCCGAGGACGCGCTGTGGAAGCCCTGCCCCGGCTTCTTCACCCCCGGCTCCTACATGTATTCGGAGGCCGGCGGCGAGGCGCTGAAGAAGTCCGACATCGAGAAGGCCAAGAAGCTGCTGAAGGAGAGCGGTTACTCGGGCCAGCCGGTCGTCTGCGTGGTGGCGCAGGACCAGCCGATCACCAAGGCGATGGGCGAGATCACCGCCGACATCCTGAAGAAGATCGGCATGAACGTCGATTTCGTCGCCACCGACTGGGGCACGGTCGGCCAGCGCCGCGCCTCCAAGAACCCGCCGGCGCAGGGCGGCTGGAGCATGTTCCACACCTGGCACGCCGGCGTCGACACCGCGACGCCGGTCGGCAACATCGGCATTCGCGCCAGCGGCGACAAGGCCTGGTTCGGCTGGCCGAAGGACGATCAGGTCGAGGCCGACATCGCCTCCTGGTACGACGCCAAGTCGGTCGAGGAGGAGAAGAAGATCGCCGACAAGATCAATCGCGGCTGCATGGAGAACGTCACCTACATCCCGACCGGCTTCTTCCTCGGCTATCAGGGCTGGCGCTCCTCGCTCGAGGGCGTCACCTCCGGCCCGCTGCCGTGGTTCTGGGGCGTGAAGAAGGCCTGAGCTTGTCCTGCAACTCCCTGCCCTTCCCCCGGCCTTCGCGCCGGGGGAAGGCGAGGCGCTCTTGATGTCCGGTTACATCTTCCGCCGCGTGCTGGCCATGATCCCAGTGATGGCCATCGTCGCGCTGTTCGTCTTCTCGCTGCTCTACATCGCGCCGGGCGACCCGGCGGCGGTCATCGCGGGCGATCAGGCCTCGCCGCAAGACGTCGAGCGCATTCGCCAGAGCCTCGGCCTCGACCGGCCCTTCGTCGTGCGGTTCGCCGAATGGGCTGGATCGGTGCTGACCGGCAATCTCGGGACCTCGATGTTCACCGGCCTGCCGGTGACGGAGCTGATCAAGCAGCGGCTCGAACCCACCTTCTCGCTGATGTTCGTCACGCTGCTGCTCGCCATTCTCGTCGGCGTGCCGATCGGCGTCGTCTCGGCGTGGAAGGCGGGAAGCTGGATCGACCGGCTGCTGATGGCGGTCGGCGTCGTCGGCTTTTCCGTGCCGGTGTTCGTCGTCGGCTATCTGCTCGCCTATGTGTTCGCGCTCGAGCTCGACTGGTTTCCGGTGCAGGGCTACACGCCGATCTCCAACGGCCTCCTGCCGTGGCTGGAGAACCTGGTGCTGCCGGCGATCGCGCTGGGCTTCGTCTACATCGCGCTGATCGCGCGCATCACGCGCGCCACGATGCTCGAGGTGCTGTCGCAGGACTACATCCGCACCGCGCGCGCCAAGGGCCTCGGCGAGCGCGCCGTGCTGTTCATGCACGCGCTGAAAAATGCCGCGGTGCCGATCGTCACCGTCATCGGCATCGGCGTCGCGCTGCTGATCGGCGGCGCGGTCGTCACCGAAAGCGTGTTCGCCATTCCGGGCCTCGGGCGCCTGACCATCGACGCCATCGTGCGGCGCGACTATCCCGTCATCCAGGGCGTCGTGCTGATGTTCTCCTTCCTGTATGTGCTGGTGAATCTCGCCGTGGATCTGATCTACACGCTGCTCGATCCGAGGATCCGCTATTGACCGACGCCGCTTCAGCCCGCGTCGTCGCGGCGCCGGACCTGCCGGATATCCTGCCGCCGGTGAAGGCGCGGCGCGGGCTCGCCGGCTTCGTCGTCCGTCATCCCACGATGGCGATCGGCCTCGCCATTCTCGCCGTGATGGCCTTCGTCGCGATCTTCGCGCCGTTGCTCGGCACGGTCGATCCGACCGCCCTCGCGCCGGCCAAGCGCACGCGCGCGCCCTCGGCGGATTTCTGGTTCGGTTCGGACGCCTTCGGCCGCGACATCTATTCCCGCGTGCTCTACGGGGCGCGCGTGTCGCTGCTGGTCGGCTTCGCGGTGGCGGCGCTCGCCTCGTTCGCGGGCCTCGTGATCGGGCTCCTGTCCGGCTACATCCGCGCGGTGGACGGGATCGTCATGCGCGCGATGGACGGGCTGATGTCGATCCCGCCGATCCTGCTCGCCGTCGCGCTGATGGCGCTGACGCGCGCCAGCGTCGGCAACGTCATCATGTCGATCACCATCGCGGAGATCCCGCGAGTCGCGCGGCTGGTGCGCGGCGTCGTGCTGAGCCTGCGCGAGCAGCCCTATGTCGAGGCGGCGATCACCACCGGCACGACGACGCCGCGCATCATTCTCAAGCACATCCTGCCGAACACCATCGCGCCGCTGACGGTGCAGGCGACCTATATCTGCGGCTCGGCGATGATCGTCGAATCCATCCTGTCGTTCATCGGCGCCGGCACGCCGCCGATCACCCCGTCCTGGGGCAACATCATGGCGGACGGGCGCGCGCTCTGGCAGGTCAAGCCCTACATCATCTTCTTTCCCGCGATCTTCCTGTCGCTGACGGTGCTGGCGGTGAACCTCGTCGGCGACGGCCTGCGCGACGCGCTCGATCCGCGCATGGTGAAGAGGCTGTGATGGCGCTGCTCGAGATCGAGAACCTGCAAACGCATTTCCGCACGCCGGACGGGGTGAACCGCTCCGTCGACGGGCTCAACCTGAAGGTGGAGGCTGGGCAGACGCTCGCCATCGTCGGCGAATCGGGATGCGGCAAATCCGTCACCGCCATGTCGGTGCTGCGCCTCATCCCGAGCCGCCAGGCAGGATCGCCGGCAAGATCCTGTTTCAGGGCCGCGACCTGCTGCAATGCTCGGCCAAGGAGATGCGCGAAATCCGCGGCAACGAGATCTCGATGATCTTCCAGGAGCCGATGACGTCGCTCAATCCGGTGCTGACCATCGGCCGGCAGATCGGCGAGACGCTGCGCCTGCACGAAGGGCTCGACAAGGCGACGGCGGAGAAGCGCGCCATCGAGATGCTGACGCTCGTCGGCATTCCCGCGCCCGAGAAGCGCGTGGGCGAATATCCGCACCAGCTGTCCGGCGGCATGCGCCAGCGCGTGATGATCGCGATGGCGCTCGCCTGCAATCCCAAGCTCCTGATCGCCGACGAGCCGACCACGGCGCTCGACGTGACGGTGCAGGCGCAGATCCTCGACCTGATGCGCGACCTGAAGACGCGCGTCGGCGCGGCGATCATCCTCATCACGCACGATCTCGGCGTCGTCGCGGAGGTCGCGGAGCGGGTGGTGGTGATGTATGCCGGCCGCAAGGTGGAGGAGGCGCCGGTGCGCGATCTGTTCGCGCGCCCGCGCCATCCCTATACGCAAGGCCTGCTCGGCGCGGTGCCGAAGCTCGGGAGCTCGGTGACGGGCGAGGCCTCGCGACTCTCCGAGATTCCCGGTCTCGTGCCGAGCCTGAAGCAGCGCATCGTCGGCTGCGTCTTCGCCGGGCGCTGCCCGCGCGCGACGGACGTCTGCCGCGAGGTTGCGCCCGCGCTGGAGGAGAAGGCGCCCGCCCACATCGTCGCCTGCCATCACGCCAGCGTCGCGAGCGCCGCCGCATGAACCCGATCATTCTCGAAGTGCGCGGCCTGAAGAAGCATTACGGCGTCAAGGGCCGCGCCGCCTCCGGCGCCGGCGCGGTGCGCGCGGTCGACGGCGTGACGTTCTCGATTTCGAGGGGCGAGACGCTGGCGCTGGTCGGCGAATCGGGCTGCGGCAAGTCGACGGTGGGCAAGGCGATCCTGCGCCTGTTCGACATCACCGAGGGCGAGGTGCTGCTCGACGGCGAGCGCATCGACGAGATGACGAGCCGCGAATTGCGGCCGCTGCGGCGCAAGATTCAGGTCGTGTTCCAGGATCCGTTCTCGAGCCTCAACCCGCGCATGCGCGTGCGCGAGATTCTGGCCGAACCGATCCGCAATTTCGGCCTCGCCAAATCCGAAGCGGAGATCGACGCCCGCATCGCCGCGCTGCTCGACAAGGTGCGCCTGCCGCGCGATGCGGCGGGACGCTGGCCGCACGAATTCTCCGGCGGCCAGCGCCAGCGCATCGGCATCGCGCGCGCGCTTGCGGCCGAGCCCGAACTGATCATCTGCGACGAGGCGGTGTCGGCGCTCGACGTGTCGGTGAAGGCGCAGATCGTCAACCTGCTGCAGGATCTGCAGAAGGAGCTGGGGCTCGCGCTGCTGTTCATCAGCCACGATCTGGCGATCGTCGAGCATATCGCCCATCGCGTCGCGGTGATGTATCTCGGCCGCATTGTCGAACTGGCGGGCAAGCGCGCGCTGTTCGCCGGCCCGCAGCACCCCTACACCGAGGCGTTGCTTTCGGCAGCGCCGGCGCCCGACCCGACCGTGACGTCGAAGCGCATCCTGTTGCAGGGCGACGTGCCGAGCCCGCTCAACCCGCCGAGCGGCTGCCACTTCCACACGCGCTGCCCCTACGTCTTCGACCGCTGCCGCCGGGACGATCCGGCGCTGCACGAGGTCGAGCCGGCGCATTACGCCGCCTGCCACCTGCGCGAGACGCCCAGGCAATAGGCGCATACGAAAAAGCCCTCCCGGCGGGCCGGGAGGGCTCTCGTGTTTCGCTTGCGAGGCGACCGATCAGGCGGCGCCGGAGACCGTCGACAGCTCGACCTTGACGCCGGGGCCCATCGTCGAGGACAGCGCGATGCGCTGCAGATAGGTGCCCTTGGCGCCCGTCGGCTTGGCCTTGTTCACGGCGTCCACGAAGGCCTTGATGTTCTCGATCAGCTTGGCCTCGTCGAAAGAGACCTTGCCGACCGTGCCCTGCACGATGCCCGCCTTCTCGACGCGGAACTCGACCGCGCCGCCCTTCGACGCCTTGACGGCGCCGGCGACGTCCATCGTGACGGTGCCGACCCTAGGGTTCGGCATCAGGCCGCGCGGGCCGAGCACCTTACCGAGGCGGCCGACGAGGCCCATCATGTCCGGCGTGGCGATGCAGCGATCGAACTCGATCTTGCCGGCCGCGACCTCGTTGACGAAATCCTCGGCGCCGACGATGTCGGCTCCGGCGGCCTTCGCCTCGTCCGCCTTCGCGCCGCGCGCGAACACGGCGACGCGCAGCGTGCGGCCGGTGCCGTTCGGCAGATTGACGACGCCGCGGACCATCTGGTCGGCGTGCTTGGGGTCGACGCCGAGATTCATGGCGATCTCGACCGACTCGTCGAACTTCGCCTTGGCGGCGCCCTTGACGAGCTTCACGGCCTCGGTGACCGGATAGAGCTTGGTGCGCTCGACGCCCTCGCGGGCCTTCTTGATGCGCTTTCCGACGTGAGCCATCGTCTTACTCCACCACCTGCAGGCCCATCGCGCGGGCGGAACCCTCGATCATCGACATCGCGGACTCAACCGACGCGCAGTTGAGGTCGGGCATCTTCTTTTCCGCGATCTCGCGCACCTGCGCCTTCGTCACCTTGCCGACGAAGCCGCGGCCAGGCGTCTTGGCGCCGGAGGCTGGCTTCTTGCCGATCTTCAGGTTGGCGGCCTTCTTGAGGAAGAAGGTGACCGGGGGCTGGCGCATCTCGAAGGTGAAGGACCGGTCCTGGAAGACCGTGATGACCACCGGAATCGGGGTCCCCTTCTCGATCTGCTGGGTCTTGGCGTTGAACGCCTTGCAGAATTCCATGATGTTCAGGCCGCGCTGACCGAGCGCGGGGCCGATCGGCGGCGACGGGTTCGCCGCGCCGGCCGGCACCTGAAGCTTCACGTAACCCGTGATCTTCTTTGCCATTTTCTCTGCTCCAAAGGGTGGCCGTCGCGGGCTTGCGCCTGCGGGGCCGGTTTGCAGTCCGTGGTGCGTCGGGCGCTCCCGGTTGGCGGCCGGGACCGACTTCCACGTATGAAGGCGCGCGAATTAACAGGCTTCGCCCGTTCAGGCAAGCCGCCGCGCCGGGCCGTGCTATAGAGGAGCCGCATTCAGGAGCCAAGCATGATCCGCCCGTTCGCCGCTTTCGCGGCGCTCCTCCTCGCCGCGCCGGCGCTCGCCGCCGACATTTACCCCTTCGATCTGCCGAAGAAGCATCCGGCCGCCGCCGCGGCCTGGCGCAAGATCGTGCCGAAGGCCTATGCGCGGGTCGGCTGGGTGGCGAAATTTCAGGGCGTCGGCACGCCGATGGACGCCGTGAGCCTCGACGGCAAGCCGTTTCTGGCCGGCAACATCTGCAAGGCGCACGATTGCGGCGGCAATTTCGTCGCCATTCTGGTCGCGCTCGACGGCTCGCGCGCCTACGGACTGCTGCGCTCGGAGGCGCTGAAGGCGGTCGACGCGCCGTTCGGCGCGCCGGGGCCGAAGGAGATCGCCATCCTGAAGGCGCGGCTGTGAACGCCCCCGACGGCGCCGCCCTGCCGGCAGAGACCATCGCCGCGCTGAAGCGGGCGCGGGCGAAATTCGCCTGCACCGCCCTGGCGTTGCAGGGCGGCGGCGCGCTCGGCGCCTATCAGGCCGGCGTCTACGAGGCGCTGCAGGCGGCTGAGATCGAGCCGGACTGGGTGACGGGCGTCTCGATCGGCGCGATCAACGCCGCCATTGTCGCCGGCAACCGGCCGGAGAACCGCACGCAGCGCTTGCGCGCCTTCTGGGAGCGGATCACCAACGCGGCCTACGCCCTGCCCGCCCCGGCGCCGACGCCGCTGCACCGCCTGTTCAATCTCGGCAGCGCGGCGGCCGCCATGACCTTCGGCGCGCCGGGTTTCTTCTCGCCGCGGATCGTCAATCCGTGGCTGCTGCCCGCCGGCGTCGACGGCGCGACGAGCTTCTACGACACCAGCCCGCTCGAGGCGACGCTGAACGAGCTGATCGACTGGAAGGTGCTGAACAGCGGAAAAGTCCGCCTCTCGGTCGGCGCGGTGAACGTCACGACCGGCAATTTCCATTACTTCGATTCCGCCAAGGAAGAGATCGGCGCGCGCCACATCATGGCCTCCGGCGCGCTGCCGCCGGGCTTTCCGGCGATCGAGATCGACAACGAGGCGTATTGGGACGGCGGCCTCGTCTCCAACACGCCGCTGCAATATCTGCTGGAGTGGGAGACGCTGCGCGACACGCTGGTGTTTCAGGTCGATCTGTTCTCCGCGCTGGGCGACTGCCCGGCCGATATGCCGGCGGTGCTCGCCCGGCAGAAGGAGATCCTCTATTCCTCCCGCACCCGCGCCAACACAGACGCCTTCAAGCGCACGCACGAGGCCCGCGCGGCCCTGCGCGCGGCGCTGAAGCGGCTGCCGCCGAAGGCGCTGACCGAACAGGACCGCGCTTTCCTCGCCGACACCGAGGACACACCGCAGGTCACGATCCTTCACCTCATCTACCGCCACAAGGCCTATGAGGAGCAGTCGCAGGATTTCGAGTTCTCCGCCGCCTCGATGCGCGAGCACTGGGCGAGCGGCCGCGCCGACACGCTGCGCACGCTGAAGCATCCGCACTGGCTCGCCCCGCCGCCGCCCGATGAGGCCGTGCGCGTGCACGACGTGCATCGCGAGGACCCGTGAAACGAAAAACCCCGGCCGCGAGGCCGGGGTTTTGCTTTGGCGCAGGAGACGCCTTCAGAGCTTCTCGACCTGCGCGTATTCGAGCTCGACGGGCGTCGCGCGGCCGAAGATCGACACCGCGACCTTGATGCGCGAGCGCGACTCGTCGACTTCCTCGACAACGCCGTTGAACGAGGCGAAGGGGCCGTCGGCGACGCGCACCTGCTCGCCGATCTCGAAATGGATCGAGGGCTTGGGACGCTCGACGCCCTCGGCGACCTGCCCCTTGATGCGCTCGGCCTCGTGATTGGGGATCGGCATCGGCTTGTTGTCGGCGCCGAGGAAGCCGGTCACCTTCGGCGTGTTCTTGATCAGGTGGTAGACATCGTCGGTGAGGTCGCAGCGCACCAGAACGTAACCGGGGAAGAACTTGCGCTCTGCGTTGACCTTGCGGCCGCGGCGCACCTCGACGACCTGCTCGGTCGGCACGAGGATCTCGGAGAACTTGTCGGCGAGGCCGCGATGGCCAGCCTGTTCGCGGATCGATTCGGCCACCTTCTTCTCGAAGTTCGAGTAGGCGTGGACGATGTACCAGCGCTGCGGCGTGTCGCTCATCGTGTCTGACTTTCTTTGCCTTAGTGCGACGCGGGCTCAGCGCCCGCCTGCCGAAATGCGATGCGGGCTCAGCGCCCGAAGCCGAGAATGAAGCTCAGGACCAGCAGGATCACCTGATCCACGACGACGAAGAAGATGCTGGCGAGGAAGACCATGAGCAGCACCATGCCGGTGGTGATCATCGTCTCCCGGCGCGTCGGCCAGGTGACCTTGGCCGCCTCGGAGCGGACCTGCTGAATGAATTCGAACGGATTGGCCATCGGATTTCCCCGCGGAAGGTCCGCGAACCGCCGCATGGACCCGGCCCGCGCCGAGTCCCCAAAACATTCGCGGCGCGGGACCCCGGGGGGTCGCGCGCCACGAGGCTCATATAGACGCAAGGGTGCGGCGCGCGCAAGTCGGGCCGGCCGGACCCGGCCGCCGGTCAGACGACTCGGCCGACGGCGTAGGCGACGCCGGCGAATTGCAGCCCCGCCGCCACGGCGACGCAGGCGTGCCAGATCGCGTTCTGGAACTTCAGCGCGTGCCACTTGTAGAAGAGCACGCCAACCGAATAGACCGCCCCGCCGACGACGATCAGCGTCAGCGTCAGCCCCGGCAGCGCGGCCACCAGCGGCTTGATGGCGACGATCCCGGCCCAGCCGAGCAGCAGGTAGATGGCGATCGCCAGACCGTCGAACCGGCCGGGCGCGAACAGCTTCAGCGCCGCCCCGGCGAGCGCGCCGGCCCAGACCACGCCGATCAGCGCGGCCGACCAGGCGCTGACGCCGATCTGCGAAATGACGGCGGTGTAGGTGCCGGCGATCATCAGATAGATGCAGGAATGGTCGAACCGCCGCAGCAGCCATTTCAGCGGCGAGGGCGGGACCATGTTGTAGGCGCAGGAGAAACCCCACAGCAGGAAGAAGCCCGCCGCGTAGACCGCCATCGCCAGCACGTCCGTCGCCGCGCCGACATGCGAGACGCGCACGAACAGATAGGCGAAGGCGATGACGCCCGCGACGATGGCGACGGCGTGGACGAAGGCGTCCGCCACCAGCTCCCCGTGGCTGTAAGCGCGCTTCCAGAGTCGGGGATGGTCGGCCGGAAGGATCGTCATCGCGGCTCCCGCGAGATGGTTCGCATCTTAACTATGCACGGGCGCGCGACGGGAACAAGGCCAGCCGCGGCCGCGCCGCGTAGGTCCCGAAATTCTCAATGAAATGAACGAGAAAGGCCCGACTGGCAGGAGTGGAGGGACTCGAACCCCCAACCCCCGGTTTTGGAGACCGGTGCTCTAACCAAATTGAGCTACACTCCTGCAGGGCGCGCGTCTTTTGCCGCATCGCCCTTCGGTTTGCAAGGGTCGTCGGCGCGTCGTCCGCGCCTCAGCGCCGCAGAAGGCGGGCCGGATTGCCCGCCACCGTCGCCCCTGCCGGCACGTCCCGCGTCGCCACCGCGCCGGCGCCGACCACCGCCCCCTCGCCGATGGTCACGCCCGGCAGGACGATGGCGCCCGCCCCGATCCACGCATGCGGGCCGACGACGACGGGCCGCCCGAACTCGAGCCCGGCGCGGCGGGTCGCCGCCTCGCGCGGATGGTCGGCGGCGCAGAGCATCACGTTGGGGCCGATCTGCGCGCCCTCGCCGATGGTCACAGGCGCCACGTCGAGGATCACGCAGCCGAAATTCAGAAAGGCGCGGGCGCCGACGCGGATGTTGAAGCCATAGTCGCAGCGGAAGGGATCGCGGATTTCGGCCCCCTCCCCCAACTCCGCCAGCCGCTCGGCCAGCAGCGCGCGGCGCATGTCCGGCTCGGCGGCGCAGGCGGCGAGACGGACGAGCCAGCGCGCGGTCTCGGCGCGGGCGCGCACGAGCTCCGGGTCGGCCGGATCGTAGAGCTCGCCCGCCGTCATCCGGCTCAGCGCGTCGGGCATGTCCGCTCCCTTGTCGTCAAATGCGTCGGCATCGGGTAAGAGCCTCGCCGACGACGACGACGCCCGCAAGGAGACGAGATGGCTTTCGACGACATGCGGATCGCCGCGGTTCGCTCCCTCATCGCGGAGGCCGCGCCGATCCTCCAGGCCGATCTCAGCCTCGAACTGTGGAACGGCGAGGTGCTGCCGCTCGGCCCGAACGCGCGCGACGACATCCGCTTTCAGGTGCGCTCGCCGGACGCGGTGCGGCGCCTGCTGAAGAAGCCGAAGCTGATGACGCTGTTCGAGCTCTACGCCGAGCAGGAGCTGGACGTCGTCGGCGGCAGCCCGCTCGAAGCGGCCGACCGCTGGAACCACACGCGCGCGCTGAAGGCCGGCCGCGCCTTCTCCAAGGCGCGGCTCGCCCGCGCCGTCGCGCCCTTCCTCATCGGCCGCGCGAAGAAGGCGCCGCCCCTGCCCGACCACGAGAAGGACGTCGCCAGCCACTACGCCTCCGGCCGCAACGATCAGGAGCTGATCGCCTTCCACTACGACGTGTCGAACGAGTTCTACGCGCTCTTCCTCGACCCGGAGATGGTCTACTCCTCGGCCTACTTCCCGAGCGCCGAGGCGAGTCTGGCCGAGGCGCAGCAGGTCAAGCTCGACCGCATCTGCCGCAAGCTGCAATTGAAGCCGGGCGAGAAGCTGCTCGACATCGGCTCGGGCTGGGGCGGGCTGATCTGTCATGCGGCGAAGCACTACGGCGTCACCGCCCACGGCGTGACGCTGTCGGAACGACAACTGGCCTGGTGCAACGCCAAGATCGCGCGTGAGGGCTTGCAGGATCGCGTGCACGTCGAGCTGCGCGACTACCGCAGTATCGAGCCGAAGCGCGAATACGACGCGATCGCGCAGATCGAGATGTTCGAGCATGTCGGCATCGACAATCACGACCGCCACTTCATCCAGATGCGCGAACTGATGAACGCGCGCGGGCGCTACCTTCATCAGGCGAGCGTGCGCCGCGCGATCCTCGACAGCGCGAATTTCCGCAAGGAGACGCCCTATATGGCGATCATCCGCCGCTTCATCTTCCCCGGCGGCGAGATGGACCATATCGGCATGACGGCGACCAATCTCGAGCGCCACCAGTTCGAGATCCACGACATCGAGCCGATGCGCATGCATTTCCACCTGACGCTGCGCCACTGGGTGCAGAACCTGTGGGCGCGGCGCGAGGAGGCGAGCGCGCTCGTCGGCTGGCCGCGCACGCGACTATGGCTGCTCTACATGTCGATGTGCGCCAAGAGCTTCGAGCGCGGCGTCATCAACGTGTTCCAGACGGTTGCGACGAAGCGCGTCAACGGCCCCTCCATCATGCCGCTGACGCGCGCGGAGTGGTTTCACACGGGCGAGTGAGAGGGAGGCGGCGATGGGCAGGGCTTTTCACGGCGTCTTTCCATATCTCGTCTCGCCGGTCGACGCGGACGGGCGCGTTCGCGACGGCGTGCTCGCGCGGCTCTGCGACGACCTGATCGCGGCGGGCGTGCACGGACTGACGCCGCTCGGCTCGACCGGCGAATTCGCCTATCTCTCCCCGGCGCAGAAACGCCGCATCGTCGAGGTGACGATCGAGGCGGCCGCCGGCCGCGTGCCCGTCGTCGTCGGCGTCGCGGCGACGACGACGGCGGACGCGGTGGCGCAGACGCGCGAGATGGAGCGGCTCGGCGCGAATGGCGTGCTCGCCATTCTGGAGGCCTACTTCCCGCTCGACGACGAGGCGATCCACGACTATTTCGCGGCGGTCGCCGGCGCCACGGCGCTGCCCGTCGTGCTCTACACCAATCCGAACTTCCAGCGCGCCGATCTCAGCCTGCCGGTGATCGACCGGCTCTCGCGCATCGCCAACGTGCGCTACCTGAAAGACGCCTCGACCAATACGGGGCGGCTGCTCTCGATCATGGAGCGCGCAGAGGGCCGGATCGAGATCTTCGCCGCCTCCGCGCATATTCCGGCCGCGGTGATGCTGATCGGCGGCAAGGGCTGGATGGCGGGGCCGGCCTGCGTCGCGCCGCGCCAGAGCGTCGCGCTCTACGATCTGTGCGTCGCGCGACGGTGGGAGGAGGCGATGGCGCTGCAACGGCGCCTGTGGCGCCTCAACCAGGCCTTCGCGAAATACAATCTGGCCGCCTGCATCAAGGGCGGGCTGACGCTTCAGGGTTACGACGTCGGCGATCCGCTGGCGCCGCAGAAGCCTCTCTCAGCGCAGGGGCGCGAAGAGTTGTCGCGGGCGCTCGCCGAGCTGGGGTGAGCGCTTCCGCGCGGCGATGCGCAAGGCGAGGATCGCGCCCGACGACTAGACCGCACCGCGACGCCACGGGCTCCGCGCGTCGCTTGCACCCATATCGGCCTCGATTGCGCGCGCCTGCATGCGATGTTCGACCGCAAAATTCCGGCGATGCAGGCGCGGCGCCGCCAAAGCCATGCCGACATCGTCGACGGCAAGCCGGACGAGGAGAGCAAGCGCCACGCCGTCGCCGCGATCGGCGGCAAGAACTCGACCATCGCCACGTCCTCGGCCGATCTCGGCGCGGCGGACGGATTGACGCCGGCGGCGCGGCGCGCGAAGGACACGGGCATGTGGGGGCTCGACATCGCCAGCGCTTTCGCCGGCGCATTCGCCGGACTTTCGACCGCGAAAATCGCCGCCTTCGGCGTGATCGTCTTCGCGGCGGCGGTCTTGCGCGGCTATTCCGGTTTCGGCTTCGCCATCGCCGCGGTGCCCCTTCTCGCGCTGTTCATGGCGCCGGAGCTGGTGGTCGTCATCGCCGTCGGCATGCAATTGCTCGGCGGCCTTCTCGATGCGCCGTCCGCGCGCGCGGAGTGCGAGCGCGCCCCGCTCGTCTGGATGATCGGCGGCGCCGTCGCCGGCTCGCCGCTGGGCGCGGCCGCGCTCGCCGCCGTGCCGGCGCGGCTTGCGCTGCTGGCGATCTCGGCGATCTGTTTCGTTTCGGTGATCGCCCTCGCGAGAGGCTTTGCGATCACCGGGCCGTTTCGCCGGCGCGAAGCCTTCGCCTCCGGCGTGCTGGCCGGCGTGTTCAACGGCGTCGCCGCCATGCCAGGGCCGCCCGCCGTCGCCTATCTCGTCGCGCGCGGCCTCGCCCCGACGCGCATGCGCGCGACGCTCAGCGTGTTCTTTCTGGCGACCGCCGTCGCCGGTCTGATCGCGCTGGCCTGGAGCGGGCTCGTCGGCGCGCCCGCGCTGGCGCTCACCGCGCTCGGCTTTCCACTGATGGCTGCAGGCACGTTTGTCGGCGTGCGGCTGTTTCGCTGGAACGAGGGCCGCGCGCATCGGCGCGTCGCGCTCGCGCTGCTCTTCGCCATCGCGGTGACGAGCGGCGCGAAGGCGCTGTCGCAGTTTCTGTAACGCTACATCAGCATCTTGGTGTCGCCGTCGATGGCGATGGCCTGACCGGAGATGGTGCGGCCGCGCGGCGAGGCGAGAAACACCATCTGGTCGGCGAGCTGCTGCGGCAGGATATACTCCTTGATCGAGGCGGCGGCGAAGGCGCCCTGCTCGACCTCCTTGAAGCTCTTGCCGTATTGCTGCGCCTTCGCCTCCAGCACGCGGCGGATGCGGTCGCCGGCGACGAGGCCCGGCAGGATCGCGTTGACGCGAACGCCGAACTCTCCCAGCTCGATGGCCAGCGATTTCGTGAAACCGATCACGCCCCACTTGGCCGCCGCATAGGGGCTGCGCAGCGCAAAGCCGTTCTTTCCGGCGGCCGAAGACAGATTGACGATCGAGGGGTTCTTGCTCTGCTTCAGCAGCGGCACGGCGAGGCGCGCGCAGTTGAACTGACTCGTCAGACACACCTCGACGCAGCGGTCCCAATCCTCCGGCCGCATGTCCTCGACGCGCGCCGTCGGCCCGGCGATGCCGGCGTTGTTGACGAGCGTGTCGAGCCCGCCGAGGAAGTCTGTCGCCTCCTCGAACAGGCGCGCGACGTCGGCGCGGTCGGCGACGTCGGCATAGGTGCGGCCGACCGCCGGATCGGTTCCAGCCATCGCATCGAGCGCGGCGCGGTCGACATCGCAAACGAACACTTTCGCGCCCTCGCGCACAAAGGCGCGCGCCACTTCGAGGCCGATGCCGCCCGCCCCCGCCGTCACCAGAACGCGCAAGCCTTCGATCATCATGTCCATGGTCGAGATGTCCCCGTCGGCGTCACTCGGGCAGGCGCCCGCGCGACAGAATGAAGTTGGAGGCGCCGCGAATGTCGCCGGCGATCGCCTCGCGCGCCTTGCGCGCCTCGCCGGCGCGAATGGCGGCGAGCGCGGCGGCATGGAAGGCCATCGCCTCGCCGAGCTTCAGGCGCTGCGGATTCTCGCGCAGATCGAGATTGATCACCGGGCCGACGCGCAGCCATAGGCGCTCGATGATGGCGAGCAGCTCGGCCGAGCCGGCGGCGCGATAGACCGCGAAGTGAAAGGCCTGATTGGCGGCCACCGCCGCCGCCAGATCGGGCGCGCGGGCGCGCGACAGATCGCGGAAATCCTTCTCGCGCGCCGCGATCTCGCGGATCGCAGCACGGTCCGCGCCGCAGGCCATCGCCGCCGCCGCGCCCTCGATCTCGATGCGCACGCGCGTCACGTCGCGAAACTGCGCGGCGCGCATCAGCGGCACGGCGACCGCCTTCTTCGGCTCGACCTCCAGCGCGCCTTCGGCCGCAAGCCGCGACACCGCCTCGCGCACCGGCATGATCGACACGCCGAGCGCCTCGGCCACCGCGCGCAGCGAGAGCTTGTCGCCCGGCGCGAACCGCCCGCCGACGAGCCGATCCGCGAGGTGGCGATACACGCGGTCGGTCAATGTGCCGGCCGAGGCTTCGAGCTCCTCCTGATAGGCGGGAACGTGCAGCACGGATTTCTCCGGCCCGCGACTGGACAGGGCGGGCGAGTTGGGCCATGCTAACTGTGATCACAGATATCGGCAAGGGCGCATCGACAACAAGCCCCGCCGACGGGACGCAAACGCCAAACAGGGAGACGCATCCTCATGACCGATCTCATTCGCCCCTCTCGTCGCGGGCTGATCAAGGGCGCGGGCGCGGCGACGCTGGCCGCCGGCGTCGGCATGCCGGCGATCTCGCGCGCGCAGGCCGACGTGATCCGCATCGGACATCTGACGCCGCGCACGGGCTTTCTTGGACCGCTCGGCGAATACGCCGTGATGGCGGTGGACCTCGCCGTCGAGGAGATCAACGCGGCCGGCGGCGTGATGGGCCGCAAGATCGAGGCGCTGAAGGAAGACTCGGTCAATCCGCAGACGGCCTCGACCAAGGCCGAGCGCATGATCGAGCGCGACAAGGTGATGGCGATCGTGGGCGAAATCTCCTCCGCCTCGTGCCTGACCATCGCGCAGGTCGCCGACCGCACGAAGACGCTGTTCATCAACACCGGCGGCAATTCGGACGCGCTGCGCGGCAAGGACTGCAAGAAGTTCATGTTCCACATCGAGAGCCAGAACTCGATGTATGTGAAGACGGCCGGCCGTTCGCTGATGCAGCAGGGGCTGATCTCAGGCAAGAAGATCTATTCGCTCACCGCCGACTACGCCTTCGGTCACGACCTCACCTCGGTCGCCAAGCGATTCATGACCGCCAACAAGGGCGAGCTCGTCGCCGACGATCTGGTGCCGACGGACGCGACCGACTTCTCCGCGTATCTGTTGAAGATCCGCAACGCCAAGCCGGATCTGGTGATCTCGAACCTCGCCGGCAACCAGATCACGAACTTCCTGAAGCAGTATTCCGAGTTCGGCCTGACCTTCCCGGTCGCCGGCTTCGGCTTCGACACCGCGCTCGCATGGGCCGCCGGCAAGGACAACTTCCTCGGGACATGGCCCGTCGTGTGGCATCACCTCATCGACACGCCGAAGACCAAGGCCTTCGTCGCCGCCTTCACCAAGAAATACGGCAAGCCGCCCGAGAACCAGGCCTGGGGCGACTACATGATGATGAAGGTCCTCGCCCAGTCGATCGCTGAGACGAAATCGACCGACTCGATCAAGCTGATGGAGCATTGGGAGAAGGGCGCGAAGTTCGATCTTCTCAAGACGCGCGAGGGCTATTTCCGCGCCTCCGACCACCAGATGATGCACGAGATGTATACGGTGACGGCGATGGCGCCGGCGCAGGTGAAGAACCAGTGGGACATCTTCACCTCCTCGGCGGCCGTGCCCGGCGCGAACGAGAGTTTGGAGATCATCGCGACGACGCCGGAGGAAGCCTCCTGCAAGTTCCCGACCTGACGGACGGCGACGCGGCGCGCGCGGCGAAGCGGCGCGCGCCGCCATCCCCTCACATTCTCCGACCGGGGCTAGCGGCGACGTGACTCTGTTTCTCCAGCAGATGCTGAACGGCCTGCTCGACGGCGTCTATTATCTGCTGATCGCGCTCGGCCTGTCGCTGATCTTCTCGCTCGGCGGCATCGTCAATCTGGCGCATGGCGCGTTCTATGCGCTCGGCGCGTATCTGACGATCGTCATCTCGCCCTATCTCGGCTTTTCCGGCGCCTTCGTGGCGGCGCCGGTTGCGGTGGCGCTGCTCGGCGTCGTCATCGAGCGATTGATGTTCCGTCGCTTCTATCGGTCCGATCCGATTCTGTCGCTGCTGCTCACCTTCGGTCTGGCGATGGTCGCCGAACAGGCGCTGCGCTGGTATTTCGGCGCCCCGCCCCTCTCCTATTCGATGCCGCGCGAATTGCGCGGACAGATCTTCATCGGCGATTTCGTCTACAGCTACTACCGCACGATCCTTCTCGTCGTCGCCGCCGCCTGCGTGATGGCGATCTGGCTGCTTCTCAACCGCACGTCGTTCGGCCGCGTCGTCCGCGCGGGCGTGCAGAATCCCGATATGGTCGGCGCGCTCGGCATTTCGTTACAGCCTTACATGACGGCGGTGGCCGCGCTCGGCATCGGCCTCGCGGGCCTCGCCGGCGTGCTGCTCGCGCCGATCTACGCGATCCATCCGGCCATGGGTCAGGAGATCATCACGCCCGCCTTCGTGGTCTGCGTCATCGGCGGGCTCGGTTCGTTCTGGGGCGTCGTCGCAGCGGCGATCCTCGTCGGCCTCGTGAAGGGCTTCATGGTGGCGATCGACTACTCGGCCGGCTCCATCGCCGCGATCTATTTTCTGATGTTCGTCGTGCTGCTCGTGCGTCCGCGCGGGCTGTTCGGCGAGCGCATCCAACGGTTCGAGTGACGCGATGCGCCCCGATTTCCGCTCGCTCGTCGCCGCCGCGGCCTCGCTTGCGCTCCTGCCGCTCCTGCTCAACGCCGTCGGCCTGACATGGACGTCGGCGACCGAGGTTGTCGTCTTCGCGCTCGCCTGCATGGCGCTCAACGTGCTGGTGGGGCAGACCGGGCTGGTGAGCTTCGGCCATGGCGCGTGGTTCGGCCTCGCCGCCTACGTCGCCGCGTTGGCCCAACGCGAGTGGTTCCCCGGCTCGGCGCTGGCGCCGGCGTTGCTGGCGCTCGCGGCCGTGGCTGCGATTTCCGCGCTGTTCGGCGCGCTGATCCTGCGCCGGCGCGGCGTCTATTTCTCGCTGCTCACGCTGTCGCTCTCCGCGCTGCTCTATGTCGTCGCCTTCCGCTGGACCGCCGTGACGGGCGGCGAGAACGGGCTCGGCGGCATCGAGCGGCCGCGCTGGTTCGGCGTCGATTTCGAATCCTCGGCGAACTATTACGCGCTGGTCGCCACTGTCGCCTTCGCCGGCGTCTATGCGCTGTGGCGGTTCCAGCGCTCGCCCGTCGGCTCCGTGCTGGTCGCGATCCGCGAGAACGAGCAGCGGGCGCGTTTCGTCGGCTATCCGACAAACCGTTACAAGCTCGTCGCCTTCACGCTGTCGGCGACGTTGACGGGCCTTGCCGGCGTGCTGCTCTTGTTCAACAACCGGCTCACCTCCGCCGAGCCGATCTCCGTCGCCTTCTCCGGCGAGTTGCTGGCGATGGTCGTCATCGGCGGCATGCGCAGCTTTCTGGGGCCAGCGCTCGGCGCGCTGTTCTTCATCCTGTTCCGCGAATATCTCTCGACGATCACGGCCGACTGGCTGCTGTTTTTCGGCCTGCTGTTCGTCGGTTTCATCATGTTTTCGCCGACGGGCCTCGTCGGCGTCGCCGAGCGCCTGCTCGCGCCGCTGCGCAAGAGCGAGACGCTGGCGGCGGCGATGGCGAACCGGCAGGCCGGCGCATCGGGCGCGGTTCCTCCTTCGCTCATCCGCGAACCCGGCGGCGCCGGGCCGGCGCTCGTCGTCGACGATGTCGTCAAGAGCTTCGGCGGCATCCGCGCCGTTCGCGGCGTCGGCTTCACGGTCGCCGACCGGACGTTGCATGCGCTGATCGGCCCGAACGGCGCCGGCAAGACGACCGCTTTCAATCTTGTCTCCGGCATGTTTGCGCCCGATGCGGGCCGCGTGAGACTCGACGGGCGCGACATCGGCGGGCTTTCGCCGGAGGCGGTAACGGCGGCCGGCGTCGGGCGCTCGTTCCAGATCACCAATCTGTTCCCCGCGCTGAGCGTGGAGGAGAACATCCGCCTCGCAGTGCAGGCGCGCCATCCGCAGCGCCTCAGCGTCTGGCGCAATGCCGACGCGATGCCCGGCGTCGCGGCGGAGACGGCCGAGTTGATGCGCTGGACGGGCCTCGCCGGCGCCGAACAGGCGGAGGCGGGTTCGCTCTCCTATGGCGGGCAGCGGTTGCTCGACATGGGGCTGGCGCTGGCGACGCGCCCGCGCATCCTGCTGCTCGACGAGCCGCTGGCGGGACTCGCGGCGGCCGAGCGCGGCCGCGTCGGCGATCTCATCAAGACCTTGTCGCGCGACATTCCGGTCTTGCTCGTCGAGCACGACATCGACCGCGTGTTCCAGATCGCCGACCATGTGACGGTGATGAACGACGGCGCCGTTCTCGTCGACGGAACGGTGGAGGACGCGCGTTCCTCGCCGAAGGTGCAAGAGGTCTATATCGGCTCCGGCGCGCACGCCATCGCCGACAAGCCGCGCGAGACGGCGGCGGGCGCCGGCGTCCTTCTGAAGCTCGAGGGCGTCAACACCTTCTACGGCAAGAGCCACATCCTCAACGATGTGAGCTTCGAGGTGCGCGAGCGCGAGGTGATCGCCCTGCTCGGCCGCAACGGCGCCGGCAAGTCGACCCTGCTCAAGACCATCGTCGGCGTCGCGCCGCCGCGCACCGGCGAGATCGCGCTCGCCGGGGCGTCCATCGCGCGACTGCCGAGCTGGCGCATCGCGCGCGCCGGCGTCGGCTTCGTGCCGCAGGGGCGCGGCCTGTTCGCTGGCATGAGCGTGCGCGACAATCTCGGCCTCGGCAGGCACAGCCGCCTCACAGGCGCCGGCAAGCATTGGGACGAGGAGCGTTTGCTCGCCTTCTTCCCGCGGCTGAAGGAACGGCTCGACACGCCCGCCGACTATCTCTCCGGCGGCGAGCAGCAGATGGTCGCGGTGGCGCGCGCGCTGTCGGGCGATACGCGCGTGCTGTTGCTCGACGAGCCGTTCGAAGGGCTGTCGCCGGCCGTCACGGAAGAGCTGTTCGAGGCGTTCCATCGCCTGCGGCAAGACATATCCATCATCATCGTCGATCACCATCTTGATCTCGCGCTGGCGCTTTCGGATCGCACCATCGCGCTGGAGCGCGGGCGCGTGATGCACGAGGGTCCCTCGCAGGCGCTGCGCGAGGATCTCGATCTGCGCCGCAAGGTGCTCTGGCTCTGACCATTGAAGGTGCTCGCATGACGAAGATCGCCATCGTCGGATCGGGGCTCATCGGACGGGCCTGGGCGACCGTGTTCGCCGGCCACGGCTTCGACGTTTCGCTCACCGACGTTGCGCCCGGCGCGCCGGAGGCGGCGCGCGATTTCGTCGCCGCGAGCCTCGCCGAACTCGCCGCGCTCGGTCTCGTCGACGATCCGGCGCGGGCGGCCTCGCGCGTCGTCGTCGCGCGCGATCTCGCAGACGCCGTGCAGGGCGCGGCGCTGGTGCAGGAGAACGGGCCGGAGCGGCTGGAGGCGAAGGCGGCGCTGTTCGCGGAGATGGACAGGCTCTCCGCGCCCGATTGCATTCCTGGCCTCCTCGACCTCGTTCATCGTCGCCTCGGCCTTCGCGCAGGAGGTGAAGGGCCGCGCGCGCTGCCTCGTCGCGCATCCGGTCAACCCGCCGCATCTCGTCCCCATCGTCGAACTCGCGCCCGCGCCCTTCACCGATCCGGACGTCGTGCGCCGCGCCTACGCGCTCTACGAGCAGGCCGGGCAGACTCCCATCGTGCTGAAGCGCGAGGCGCCCGGCTTCGTGCTGAACCGTCTGCAAGCCGTGCTGCTGGCGGAGGCCTTCCGCATCGTCGGCGCGGGCGTGTGTTCGCCGCAGGATCTCGACAAGACGATCAAGGACGGGCTCGGCCTGCGCTGGTCGTTCATGGGTCCGTTCGAGACCATCGAGCTGAACGCGCCCGGCGGCATTCCCGACTATTGCGCGCGCTATGGCGCGTCGCTCGACCGCATGGCGTCGGACGTGATCTCGGAGGATCCCTTCGGGCCGGAGACCATTGACAAGATCATGGCGGATTGGGGCGGCGCGAAATCGGCCGATCAGGTCGCGGCGCTCTCGCGCTGGCGCGACAGCCGCCTCGCGCAGCTCAAGGCGCACAAACGCGCGGCGACGCGCAAACCGGATCAGGAGTGAGCAGCATGTCGTCTCAGGGCAAGGTCGTCATCACATGCGCCGTCACCGGCGCGATCCACACGCCTTCCATGTCGCCCTATCTGCCGATCACGCCGCAGGAGATCGCCGATGCGGCGGTCGGCGCGGCGGAGGCGGGCGCGGCCATCGTGCATCTGCATGCGCGCGATCCGCAGACCGGCAAGCCGGACCAGCGGCCGGAGGCGTTCGAGCCCTTCCTCAAGGTGATCAAGCAGCGCTCCAACTGCGTCGTCAACATCACCACCGGCGGCGCGCCGACGATGCTGGTGCAGGAGCGCGTCGGCCCCGCCGCGCATTTCGCGCCGGAGGTGGCGAGCCTCAACATGGGGTCGATGAATTTCGGCCTCTACCCGATGCTGAACCGCTTCAAGGAGTTCAAGCACGATTGGGAGCAGCCGTATCTGGAAGGCTCGCGCGACCGCATCTTCCGCAACACCTTCGCGGACATCGAGTTCATCCTGCGGACATGCTCGGAGAACGGCACGCGCTTCGAGATCGAGTGCTACGACATCGGCCATCTCTACACGCTCGCCCATTTCGCCGAGCGCGGGATCGTCAAGCCGCCCTTCTTCGTGCAGTCGGTGTTCGGCCTGCTCGGCGGCATCGGCCCGCACCCGGAGGACGTGGCGCATATGAAGCGCACGGCGGACCGGCTGTTCGGCAAGGACTATCGCTGGTCGGTGCTGGGCGCGGGGCGCAACCAGTTGCCAATCGCGGCGATGGCGGCGGCGATGGGCGGCAATGTGCGCGTCGGCCTCGAGGATTCGCTATGGATCGCGCCCGGCAAGCTCGCCGAGACCAACGCGCAGCAGGTGCGCGCGGCGCGGCAGATCATCGAGGGGCTCGGCCTGTCGGTGGCGACGCCCGACGAGGCGCGCGACATCCTGCAACTGAAGGGCGCCGACAAGGTCAAGTTCTGACCGGTCAGGCGAAGCGGATCGTCGCCGCCGCCGGATCGAGCGGCGCGGCGGCGGCGAGCGCCAGCGTCGCGATCGCCGTCGGGCGCGCGAGACGAAAGCGCCAGCGCGCCGGATCGTCCCGCCGCGCCGGGCCGAAGGCGATGCGCGGCGCCTCTCCCTCCAGCGCGAACGACAGCGCGCGGGCGTCGAGCGCGGGGCCGAGGCCGGTCGCCTTCAGATAAGCCTCCTTCAGCGTCCACAATTCATAGAAGCGCGCGCGGCGTTCGCGCGCCTCGAAGACGCGCAGCGCGTCGATCTCCGCCGCGCTCATCACCACTTCGGCCAGCGCATCGACATCGGCCTCGGGATCGTGCGTCTCGACGTCGAGCCCCAACTCGCCCGCCGGGCCGAGGGCGCAGGCGACGAGCCCGTCGGTATGCGACAGGCTGAGCGAGACGCCGGCGCAGCGCGGCGGCGCGCCGGCGCCGGTCTCGACCGGCAGCGCCTGCGGGGCGACGGCGCCGCCGCGCGCCAGCGCGACGCGCAGCAGGGCGTGGGCGACGACGAAGAGGCGGCGCGGCGCCTCCGCCAGATAGGCGTCGGCGCGCGTGCGCTCCTGCGACGACAGCGCGGCCACACACGCCTCGAACCCATGCGGCGACACGAGATCGGGATCGGCGAGCCAGACGTCGATGGCGGAGGGCGCGCGCGGCGGCGCGGCGGCGAGCGTCGGCCACAGCGCGGCGAGCGCGTCGGGCGTCATGGCGTTACGCGCGTCGCGCGGAGAATGGAGCGGGTGAAGGGAATCGAACCCTCGTATTCAGCTTGGAAGGCTGCTGCTCTACCATTGAGCTACACCCGCGTCGGGCGGCATGTTTAGCGCAATCGCGCGTGAAGGCAACACAGGCGCGCGCCGCAGCCGGCCTCACGCACCGGTGGCTCCGCCGCCGCCTTGCGGCTCGGGCGCAAGCGGGGTCGCGAAGGCGCGAATCGCTTCGATCCTGCGCAACAGCACGGGAAGGTCGACCTTGAGATGGCCGACCACCTCCAGAGCCTTCGCGTATTGGCCGCCGCGCGCCAGCATTTCCGCATAGTCGACCATCGCGGCGGGCTCTTCGGCGAAGAACGGGGCGATCTGCTCCATGTAGCCGAGCGCCTCGGCCCCGCGGCCAAGGTCTCTCAAACCACGCGCCAGCACCAGCAACGGGGTCAGTTCCTGCAATCGCGAACCGGCGTTGCGAGACCAGTCCATCGCCGCCGCGGTCGCCGCCTCGATGTTGCGGAGCGCCAGATAAACAGAGGTTCGCAGACGATACAGATCCCTGTTGATGGCCGGTTGCAGTTTCTCGTGGCGGGGCTGCGCGGCCACGATGTCGAGCGCCTGCAGCGCATCCTGATATCGCTCGGCGGCAAACAGCGTCTCGGCCGAAAGGAACTCGCGCGTAAACGGCGGCTTCAAGGCCTCGAGAGCTTCGATCGCCCAGAGCGCGCTATCGGGGTCGCGTTGCGAGATGGCCAGCCTGGCGAACTGGACGGCGAGTTGCGGATTGCCGCGTACGACGTCCCGATGTTCCTGAACGAAGAACCATTGCGGCCGAACGCCTTTCTCGCGCAGGCGCTGCAATTCGGCCAGAACGGCGGGTGCGTCGAGCGTCTCCGTCTCGCCATAGGCGCGCAACATGCGCGTCACGTTGAGGGTGACGAGTTCTGGCGAGACGTGGATCTGGTCGTCGCGCCAGGCGCGCGACCTGTCGGACATGACGACGCTTTCATAGCTAGGAAAGTAGTGCACGAAATCCATGCTCGCCGCGACATGCTCGGCGGCGACGCGCAACAGCGATTTCGAATAGGTGTTGGCGACCATCACGTCCATCGCGCGGTGGGTCGGATTCATGGGAACCGGCGATACGGTCAGCAGCACCTGAACGCCGGGCTCCGCATTTTCGTGGATGAGCGTCATCGCCGCGGCGAGGTTGTCGTGCGTCTCGTTGAAATCGAGCACATGCAGTTCGAATCGGTCTGGCTCGCGATGCAGAGTGCTCAGACGCGGCGAGGTGTTGACATAGCAGCGGCCCAACCTGTCCCACCAGACCTCCGAGAGGCCGGGGGTTATGACGACGACGCGGCAGGTCGAGATCAGGCGCGTGCATTCGATGATCCCGCGTCGACGGCGCTCGACGACCTCGAATCTGTCCGGCCGGATCTGTGCCGGAAGGTGCAAGTCGACGAAGGCGCCTGGCGCGTATTCGAGGAAATTCGTCGTCGGATCGAAAGGATGCCGGGCGTCGAACGCCCATGTCAGTTCCTGACGAATCGACGTCACGCCATAGTTATTCAGGAAGGCCGGGTTGAGGCCGGCAAACTCGGGCTGCCGCAGGAGCTGGCGCACCGGCACGTCGTAGCCGCGCTCCTCGAGGACCTGCTCGACGTTGCGAGCGAAACACGAGCCGATCGTGAAGATGCGTTCGCGCGGCCGAAACCTGAACCCGGCGTTCAAGGCCGGCGTGGCCAGCGGTTCGACGCGATTGATCTCGTCCCGTGACGGCCAGTCGGCGAAGGCGTTCGACTTGCGGGCGTCGAGAACCTGCGCGCTCGACAAGATGCTGATCGCCATAGAAGAACCTCCGCCGCGCCAAGACTTAGGTCAAGACTTCGGTCAAGACTTCGGCCAAGACTTGCTCTAAGACTTGGGATGTCGCGCCTGTCGCCGAACGCCAGAATTGCCGCAATTGTCGCGCGCGCGCGAAAATATCGCAATCGCGAGGTCGCGATGGCCGCGCGTGGGCCAAATTTGTAGCGGGGAAATGGTGGGAGAGGTAGGACTCGAACCTACGAAGGCGTAGCCAGCGGATTTACAGTCCGCCCCCTTTGCCGCTCGGGACACTCTCCCGCCGATCCGGCTCGCGGCCGGCCCGGATGCAAAGGCCCGCTCGCGCGGGCCTCAGCGAGCGGGCTTATCCCGCACCCCCGCCCTCCCCGTCAACCGGAAAAACGCCGTTCGCGGATTTGGAGCCGCCGCTTCGTTGCGCCGGGCGGCCCGCCGCGCCATAGACGGCGCGACCAGGGAGAATGGCATGACACGGCGACGCGGCGCAGGCGGGCGCGACCCTTCGGGCGAGCACAGACGGCAGGGGCGCGGCGACGGCGCGGACCGGCGCGACGGCGGCCAGCGCGCTGCGCGCGAGGAGGGCGGGGGACGGCGCGGCGGATCGCCCGACCGCGCCCTGCTCTACGGATTCCACACCGTGCGCGAGGCGCTGCGCTCGAAGCTGCGCGAACTCGACCGCCTGCTCGCGACGGAGGCCGCCGCCGAGCGGCTCGCGGCCGAGATCGCCGCGCGCGGCGTCGCGCTGCGCATCGTCGAGGCGGACGAGATCGCCCGCCGCCTGCCGGCCGACGCGGTGCATCAGGGGCTGCTGCTCGAGGCGCGCCCCCTGCCCGCGCTCGACATCTCGGACATTCCGGCGAACGGTTTCGTGCTGGCGCTCGATCAGGTGACCGATCCGCACAATGTCGGCGCCATCGTGCGCACGGCGGCCGCCTTCGCGCTCGACGCCATCGTGACGACGGAACGGCACTCGCCGGACCTGTCGGGCGCGCTCGCCAAGAGCGCGTCGGGCGGGCTCGAGCATGTGCCCGTGATCCACGTCGTCAACCTCGCCCGCGCGCTCGACGAGCTCGGCGACATGGGCTTCCAGCGCGTCGGCCTCGATTCGGAGGGGCCGGCCTCGCTGGCGCAGACAACCTTGGCGCGGCCGCTGGCGCTGGTGCTCGGCGCCGAGGGCAAGGGCCTGCGGCGGCTGACGCGCGAACGCTGCGACGCGCTGGCGCGCATCGACATGCCGGGCCCGATCAAGAGCCTCAACGTGTCGAACGCCTGCGCCGTCGCGCTCACCATCGCGCGGGCCAAACTCGAGGGCTGAGATCGAGGGCTGAGCGGCGGGCCGGGCCCGCCGCGCGGCTTCAGAATTCGCGCCAGAGCGCGCCCTTCTCGTCGCGCCAGACCGAACGTCCCGCCGCGCGGGCGGCGGCGGCCTGCGACCCCGGACCGCGGATGACGCGCACGCGCGGCGCCGGCTGCGGCGCGCCCAACACGATGATCTGCGGCGCGATCGCGAAGGTCGCCGTCGGCACGAGCGGCGGGTCGATATAGAGCGGCCGCGAATTCGTCACGTCCGAACCGGCGAGCGACAGGATTCGCGAACGTTCGCGCCGCCAACCGCCGTCTCGCCAATTGCGATGCGCGTCTTGATGCGCTCGATGCTGACCGCCTTGCGCCCAACGCCCATGCGCGCCGGCGCCGTGCGACCAGCGGCCTTCGGAGCGCGGCGGCGGCGGGGCGAGCCGCCATCCGCCGAGGCCATGCGCGCCGCGCCAGACCGGCGGCGATCCCGCATCGGGCGCGACCGTGGGTCCGCGCAGCGGGCGCGCGACCGGGGCCGCGGCGCCTTGTCGATGCCAGCGCGTCGCCTGTCCGCCCTGCCCCGGCGCAGCGCCGGGGCCATGAATGACGCCGCCGGGGAAGGCGCCCTGCGGCGAAGCGTGCGCGAGGGCGGCCGAACCGACGAGAAGCGCGAGCGCCGTCAACGACCTACACCAAAGTCGCATGTCCAACTCCATCGACGAGGCGGCCTCCTCATGGTTAGCATATCAACAATTGCGGGCCGGGCCAGCACGCCCATGCCGATTCCGGCCTGCAAGCGAACGGGCAAGGCCCCTCCCGTTCGAATTCGCCAACCAAAAAGAACGGGGCCAACGGGAGGGAAGGCGCGCGGCGAAAGTCCGGCGCAAACTGCTTTGCGCGCGACACGTCGCGACGCCCAACCATAACAACATCGAGGAAACACCCATGAGCATGGCCAGCGCGACGTCGCGGTCGGCTGCGGTGCGTCCGATGACCGCTGAAGAGCGCAAGGTCATCGTGGCGTCGTCCGCAGGCACCGTGTTTGAATGGTACGACTTCTATCTCGCCGGTTCTCTGGCGGCGAACATCAACAAGACCTTCTTCTCCGGCGTGAACGAGACCGCCGGCTTCATCTTCGTGCTGCTGGGCTTCGCGGCGGGCTTCGCCGTGCGTCCGTTCGGCGCGCTGTTCTTCGGTCGCCTCGGCGATCTGATCGGCCGCAAATACACCTTCCTCGTCACCATGATCGTGATGGGCATCTCGACCTTCGTGGTCGGCATGCTGCCCTCCTACGCCTCGATCGGCATGGCCGCGCCTGTCGGCTTCATCGCCTGTCGCCTGCTGCAGGGCCTTGCGCTCGGCGGCGAGTATGGCGGCGCGGCGACCTATGTGGCCGAACACGCGCCTCCAGGCCGTCGCGGCTACTACACGTCGTGGATTCAGACCACGGCGACCGTCGGTCTGTTCGTCTCGCTCATCGTCATCCTGACGCTGCGCCTGAGCATGACGCCACAGGCCTTCGACGACTGGGGCTGGCGCGTGCCGTTCCTCGTCTCGATCGTGCTGCTCGCCGTGTCGATCTGGATCCGTCTGCAGCTCAACGAGTCGCCGGCGTTCCAGAAGATGAAGGCGGAAGGCACGGCCTCCAAGGCGCCGCTGTCGGAAGCGTTCGGCCGCTGGGAGAACGCCAAAATCGCGCTCATCGCGCTGTTCGGCGGCACCGCCGGCCAGGCGGTGGTGTGGTACACGGGCCAGTTCTACGCCCTGTTCTTCCTCACCCAGACGATGAAGGTCGACGGCACGACCGCGAACATCATGATCGCGCTGTCGCTGCTGATCGGCACGCCGTTCTTCGTCTTCTTCGGCTGGCTGTCGGACAAGGTCGGCCGCAAGTGGATCATCCTCCTCGGCTGCCTGATCGCGGCGATCACCTACTTCCCGCTGTTCGGCAAGATCGCCACGACGGTCAATCCCGGCCTGATGGCGGCGCATGACAATGTGAAGGTGACGGTCGCCGCCGATCCTGCGACCTGCGGCAACGTGTTCGACCCCGTCAACGTCCGCGTCTTCACGCAGCCGTGCGACATCGCGCGCCGCGGCCTCGCCGCCAACGCGATCAAGTACGACCTCGTGGCCGCGCCGGCCGGCTCGCCGATCAAAGTCACCATCGGCGGCGCGGACGTGCCGGTCGAGAAGGACTTCGCCGCCAAGGCGCTGGCCGCGGCGCAGGTCGCCGGCTATCCGAAGGCGGGCGACCCGACGATCCTGAAGGCGCAGAGCATCGGCGCAGCCCTGTCCGACAGCCGTGCGCTGACGCTGATCGGCCTGCTCTTCATCCTCGTTATCTATGTGACGATGGTGTACGGGCCGATCGCGGCGCTGCTCGTCGAACTGTTCCCGACGCGCATCCGCTACTCGGGCATGTCGCTGCCCTACCACATCGGCAACGGCTGGTTCGGCGGCTTCCTGCCCCCGACCGCCTTCGCCATCGTGGCCGCCACCGGCGACATCTTCGCCGGCCTCTGGTACCCGATCATCGTGGCCCTGATGACTTTCGTCATCGGCCTGATCTTCATGCCGGAGACCAAGGACCGCGACATCTACGCCAGCGACGCGCGTTGAGCGCGGCGGAGCTGACGGCCTGAAACAGAAGCGCCCCGCGACTTGCGTCGCGGGGCGCTTTTTCGTTCGAGCCCGACGTCTCGCGAGAGGCGTCGAGCGTCAGACCTTACGGGCACACCTCGACATTGCGGATGCGCCAGCGGTAGCCGTTCCAGTAGCGCTGACGCTCGATGTGGCAGGCGTCCTCGTAGACGGGGGCCGGAGCGGGCTGCGCCATCGCGCCGGCCGCGATCGCGCCGAGCGCCAGACCGCCGATGATGCCGGCCGCCGCCGCGCCGCCGCGGTTCCAGCCGCGTCCGCCGCGATAGCCGTACCGCGCGCCGCCATAGGCGCGCTGGCCGCCGAAGGAGCGCTGACCCGCGACCGCGCGCGGCGCCGCAAACGAGCGCTGTGCGCCGGCGGCGCGCTGGCCGCGCATGCCAGGGCCATACTGGGCCGACGCGGTGTCGGGCAGAGCCATCACGCCGAGCATCAGCGTCGTCGCAGCCGCCATGGCCGTGAGGCCGAATTTCTTACCGAACGGAGCCATGTCGATCTCCCTGTGCAGGGCGAAGCGGCGTGGGCGACATCGCCCTTGGCGCATGCTTCGCTTCCTTGCCGTTCAGATATATACGGTTTGCGCCGCCCTGGCGTCACCCCCATGGCGACAATTTGACCACTGTTGCGTGAAATGTCGCAGGCTGGTAGCGCTTTCGCGCCGCCGGATTAGCTCAGCGGTAGAGCAGCGGTTTTGTAAACCGAAGGTCGGGGGTTCAATCCCCTCATCCGGCACCAGCGCCGACATGCCGAAAAGCGAAACGCAGGAAGGGGCCGCGCGAGGCCCCTTCGGATGCGACGAGGGCCTTTGCAGCCCGGTTCAGCGTTGCGCGGCCCGGCCGGCCAGAACGCCGACGAGGATCGCCGCGGCGGCGGCGTAGAGTCCGCCGCGCCCGCCCGCCTTCAGAAGCCCAAGCGCCGCCGGCGCCGAAGCCGCCGCCGCCGACAGCGCGCTCGCCTGCGGCGCCTCGCGCGGCGGGCGCGAGGCGAGCAAGGCGTAGACATATCCGGCCGCGATCACCGCGATCATCACGCCGGCCAATGCGAGATCGGCCATGTACGGGCCCCAGAGGTCGCCAAGATAGCGATGCAGGCTGACGAGCCCGACGATCGCGAGACCGACGGCGCCAAGCGCGGCGATCGCATATCCGGCGATCCTCGACACCTGCCGGCCGACGACGCCCCGCACCTCGTTGGCGGCGTAGGCCGCGAGCGGAGCGAACAGCGCCATCATCGCCGGCTCATCGCGCCGAGCAGAAGGCCGATCCCAGCCGCGATCGCGATCGAGCGGATCGGGTTCTCTGAGACGTAGGCCTCCACCGCATCCTGCAGGTCGTTCGTCCGGGCGCGGGCGGCGTCGGCCATGTCCGCGCCCTGCGCGGCAGCGGTGGCGAACTGCTTGTCGACGGCCCGGCGGGCGTATCGCGCGCCGCGCGAGACGGCCTCGCCGAGCGCGGCGGAATCGCGCTCCACATAGCCCGCAATCTTCTGCGCGAGACCGGCGATATCGGAGCGCAGATCGTCGATCTGCGCGTGCACGTCCTTCTGATCCATCTTTGCACCCCTTGCGGCCGCGCGCCCTGTGCGGCGAGCTCTGGTTGCACAATCCGCAAATCCCGAAAAAGTTCCGTCAAACCTGGACGTCCGGCGGATCGCCTGCGACGCGCAGCGGCGCAGCCGCCGAAAGCGCGCGCCCGTCCGGCGATATGCTCATCGTCGCAGCCGCTTGCCGCGCGAACGCCTTGAGCAGATCGTCGACCGCGCCGAACGTCCCGTCCGTCCCTGCGCTCAGCCGCCAGCCGGCCGCGTCGACTTCCATCGCGACGGAGACGCGCGTGGCCTGCGCGGCGGGCAGCGCGCGCGCCAGCAGTTCGACCACGATCATGCCGAGCGGGATCGCGTCGTCGATCGCCACGCGGCTTCGGGTGTGGAAGGTCCATTGCGCGCTCTGGCCGGGCCGCGCGAACCGGCCGCCGGCGAAGCCGGCGACGTCCTCGAGCAGCGGGTCGAGTTCGACCGGGCGCATCTCGCCGTCCGCCAAGGCGCGGCGATAGGCGGCCGACAGGACATAGGCGCGCACCTGCGCGGCCGCCATCGCCGCCCGCGTCTCCGGCGATCCTTCGCGCGCGCCCTGAGCCAGCAGGCTCTGGACGATCTGCAAACTGTTCTTGACGCGATGGTGCAGCTCGCGCGCCAGATACTGGTTGTGGACGAGCGCGCCCGACAGCGCGTTCTCGCGCGCCTCGCGCTTCGACAGCATGTCGTTGAAGGAGCGCGCGACGTTTTGCAGTTCGGCCGGCATGCGGGCCGAAACGGGCGCGCGAACGCCGGGATCGAAAGTCGACTGGCGGGCGACGGAATCGAGCGAGTCCACCCAATCGACCACGGACGACTTCATCGTCCGCGAATACAGCACAAGCAGCGCCAGCAAGGTCGCGATGGGAACGACGATGGACAAGGCGAGCTGCCACAGCACCATCCGCGTCGAGTGCGAATCGAGCCCGGCGACGACATAGGCCGACGGACCGAACAACGGCTTGACGGCGTAGCTGCGCTCGGCCCCGTCGCGTCCGCGCAGCACTCTGGCCGGCTCGTCGGCGATGGCGACGAGGCCCGAGGCGGGCAGCCAGCCCTCGCCTTCGACGCGTCGCTCCAGCATAGGCGCGCCGGAAGCGTCGACGAGGCCGAGGCTGGCGGTCGTGGCGCTGTCGGCGCTGACGACGACGGCCTCGAGCAGGTCTTCGCCCAGCATGATCCAAACGCGGCCTTCCGAGCCGGGAGGGCCAAAGCGCGCCTCGATGAGGGGGGCGTGCATCGCCCCCTCGCGCACCGTCGTCACCCACATGCGGATGGCGCCGTCGACGCCGACTGTCGGCTCGCCGGTCGCGGGCCGGTCGAAGGCGGCGGCGATCGGTTCCGTGCGCGCCGCATCGGCCGCGCGGACGGCGGCGCAACGGCGGCCGTCGGCGTCGATGCGGATCGCCAGATAGCCGCTGTTGACGGCGAGCGTTTGCTCCAGCACGGCGGCGCATTCGCCCGGCTCGCGCATCGACGCCATTCGCCCGGCGGTGACGCCGACGCGCGCCGCGCCCCAGAACGTCGCCCGCAGCGCCTGCCGCAGCGCCGTCGCCGAGGCGTCCGGCGCCAGCGCCACCGCCTTCTGCACCGTGGAATAGGTCAGCGCGGCGTTGAGACCGACGATCAGGGTCATCGGCGCCATGAGGGCGAACGAAATCGCGGCAAGTCGCGTGCGGAGCGAGCTGAAACGATGAAAGAGCATCCCTGCGGGCTCCGTCGGTCAGTCGGACCGCACATGCGCGCCCAGGGCCACGCCGGCTGCGTCCTTCGAGGGGCCGAAATCGTCGGGCGACTCGATGGCCAGCAGCGCCGCGAGCTTGGCGCGGGCGCGATTGACGCGACTCTTGACGGTGCCGACCGGCACGCCGCTGATCTCGGCCGCCTCCTCGTAGGACAGGCCCGAGGCCCCGATCATCACCAGCGCCTCGCGCTGCTCGTCCGGCAGCGAGGCCAGCGCCTTGCGAAAATCGGCGAGGTCGAGATGGCTTTCCTGCCCGCCGATCACGGCGATCCTGCCGGAATAGGCGCCATCGACGTCCTGAACCTCACGTCCGCGCTTGCGATAGAGCGAAAAGTAAGTGTTGCGCAGAATCGTGAACAGCCAGGCGCGGATGCTGGTGCCGGGCTGGAACTTGTCCTGATTGCTCCAGGCCTTGACCGCCGTGTCCTGAACGAGATCGTCGGCGAGCTGCATCGAACCGGACAGCGACGCGGCGAAGGCGCGCAGGTTCGGCAGCTCCGCGACGAGGAGATCCCGGAAGGCGGCGCTCAAGCCTTCTGCTCCGAGGCTTCGAGCTGGGCGAGGAGGACGAGGAACCTGTCGGGAAGCGGCGCCGACAGAATGTCCTCGTAATGAGCCTCCAGCGATTGGCCGATCAAACGGTCGAGCCTGGGGTCGATCGGCGCCGGCTCCCGATCGGTCGCGCCGTCCTCTACGGGCGAACCGGTCGCGGCGCCCTCATTTCGAGGTCCGGCCTCGCCGGCGTCGCCCGTGGCAGCCATATCCTTGCTCTCCACAACGTTTCCGGCCCCGGCGTTCGAAGCCGCACGACCGGGCCCGCCCCATTCGGGGCTCGGGTCCAACTCTAGATACTACGCAAGCGACGGCCGGTTCCCGCGACGCGGCGGAAATTTTTCGACCGCGCGCCGGATCGGTAGAACTGGAAATGTGCAATAAGCGCTCAAACATATCTCCGGTCCTGGCGGTAGAGTGGGGGGCGCGGGATGTCCGTCGGCAAGTCGATTGCGCCCTGTCTCCCCTATCTTCGACGCTTCGCCCGCGCCCTCACCGGATCGCAGACGAGCGGCGACGCCTATGTCGTGGCCACGCTCGAGGCGCTCGTCGCCGACCCGTCCTCTTTCCCGCGCGACATCGACGCCAAGATCGCGCTCTACCGCATCTTCCTGAAGCTGTGGTCGTCGGTCGGCGTCAACGCGGCGCCGGCCGCCGCCGATGCGGCGGAACGCCGTCTCGGCGCCGTGACGCCGCGGCCCCGTCAGGCGTTCCTGCTGCGCACCGTCGAGGGCTTCTCGAGCGAGGATGTGGCGCGCATCCTCGAGGTCGACGAGGCCGAGGCGCAGGAGCTGGTCAAGACGGCGGGAATCGAGATCGCGCAGCAGGTCGCGACGGACGTGCTGATCATCGAGGACGAGCCGATCATCGCGCTCGACATCGAGACGCTGGTGGAGGAGCTCGGGCACCGCGTCTGCGGCATCGCCCGCACCCGGGACGAGGCCGTCGCCCTCGCCAAGGACAAGCGCCCCGGTCTCGTGCTCGCCGACATCCAGCTCGCCGACGGCAGCTCGGGGCTGGACGCGGTGAACGACATCCTCTCCGGCTTCGATCTTCCGGTGATCTTCATCACCGCCTACCCCGAGCGGCTGCTGACGGGCGAGCGCTCCGAACCCGCCTTCCTGATCACCAAGCCCTTCCAGCCGGATTCGGTGCGCGCCGCGATCAGTCAGGCGTTGTTCTTCGAGCGCAAGATGCAGAAGGCCTGAGAGGCGCCGGGTCTCCTCGTCACGGGGCGGCCCGGCTTGCATGTGCGCGGGACGAATTGCGAGATGTGCGGTCATGGCGCCGTCCGCCGAACAGGCGTCGACCGCCGCGCCGCCGGATGGCGGATCGCCGACCAGCGCCGCCGGCCGTCGCCGTCGAGGATCATCCGCCGGCACGGGGCGATCGCCCGCGTCTACGACATCGGCGACGCGCTGTTTCCCGTCGCGCCGCTGCGGCTCGTCGGCGGCGAGTGCGGCGCGGGCAAGATCACGCTGCATCGCGACCCCGCCGGCGCGCGAACGGCGCAGGCGCCGCTGCGCCCGGCGGTCGAGGCCTTCCTGCGCAAGCGCAATCCGTTCAAGCGCAGGCGCGCTCAGGCGAACTGAAGGAAAGCGTGATCGGGCGCCATGGTGAACCGCCATTCGCGCACCGGCCCGGCCATCACGTTCAGATAGTAGAGATCGAAGCCATGCGGCGCGCCGACGGGGTGATAACCGCGCGGCACGAGCACGACGTCGCGGTCCGACACCGCCATCGTCTCGTTCAGCGACAGATCGTCGGTGTAGACGCGCTGGAGCGCGAAGCCCGCGCCGCGCGCGAGGCGATGATAATAGGTCTCCTCCAGCAGCGTCTCGCGCGGGGGATCGTTCACGTCGTGCTTGTGCGGGGGATAGCTCGACCAGTTGCCGCCGGGCGTGATCACTTCGACGACGAGCAGGCTTTCGGCATGCGGCGACGTATCGGGCAGGATGTTGCGGACGTGCCGCGTGTTGGTTCCCTTGCCGCGCGTCTCCTCGCCCACCTCGTCCGGCGGGATGAGGCGCGCCGGCTTGCTCCCTTTGGCGGGCGCGGAGCAGACCGCGAGTTCGCACGGGCCTTCGGCGAAGACCTGCCATTGCGAGCGCGCGGGAACATAGAGCGACCACGGCTTGCCCGAGAACGGATCGGCGCGCTCCCCGATCACGCCGAAGGACTCGCCGCCCGCCGACACGCGCGCCTTGCCCGAGACCAGCACGAGGCAGACCTCGCGCCCGCCCGTCTCGCGCGACAGGCGCGCGCCGTCGCCCATGCGATGCAGATCGAAGCCGACATAGGTCCAGCCCGCGTTCTCTGGCGTGATGCGATGGATCGCGCCTTCGCTGTCGGGAGCTGTGGGATGGCGCAGCAGGTTCGGCATGAGCGGTCTCTCTCGTGGCGGCGTCAGGCGTGCCCGGCCTGCGCGAGCGCGGCGCGCAGATGCGCGACGCCCTTCTTCGCGTAGGCGAGCGGATTGGCCTTTTCGGGATCCTGCTCGGCCTCGACGACGACCCAGCCGGAATAGCCCGGCAATGCGCGGAACACGGCCGGATAGTCGACCATGCCGTCGCCCGGCACGGTGTAGACGCCGAGCGCCTCGCCCTTGCCGAGCACCGCGTCGAGGAAGCTCCAGTCCTCGCGGCGCGCCTGCTCCATCACATCCTTGCGCACGTCCTTGGCGTGGACGTGGCTGATGCGGGCGCGATAGCGGCGCGCCAGCGCGGCGGGATCGGCGCCGCCCCATGTTGCGTGACCAGTGTCGAGCAACAGATGCGCGGCCTCGCCCGTCGCGTTCATGAAGGCGTCGATGTCGGCCTCGCTCTCCACCACGGTGCCCATGTGGTGGTGGTAGACGAGGCGCACGCCCTCGGCGAGCGTGCGCTCGGCGACCTGCGTGATCCTGCGGCCGAACTCGGCCCACTCCCCCGCCTTCAGATGCGGGCGCTGCGACAGCGGCCTGGCGCGGTCGCCATGGATCGCGTTCGAGGTTTCGGCGAAGACGAGCACATTCGAGCCCATCGCCTTCAGCAGATCGAGATGCGGCCGCAGCGCAGCCATTTCCGCATCGGCGTCGCGGCGCAACAGTTCGGCCGAATACCAGCCGGAGACGCACGCCATGCCGAAGGGCGCGAGCGCGGCCTTCAGCGCGTTCGGCTCGCGCGGAAACTTATGGCCCAGCTCCATGCCGACGAAGCCCGCCTCCTTCGCCTCCGCAAGGCAGGTCTCGAGCGGCGTCGCGCCGCCGATGTCCTGCAGATCGTCGTTCGACCAGCCGATGGGGTTGGCGCCGATGCGGATCGTCATGCCTGTTCCTTTCCTCGCGGGCGCGCCGCCCGCACGATCTCAATCGCCGAGGCGCTGCGCGCCGAGGGCTTTCTCGTAGGTTTCGCGCGCGGCGCGCACTTCGGCGCGCTCCGACACTTCCGGCACCGCGACGTCCCACCACGCGCCGCCGGCGTCCGTCGAGATCATCGGATCGGTGTCGATCACGATCACCGTCGTGCGATCGTTGGCGCGGGCGCGGCGCAGCGCGTCCTCGAGCGCGCCGAGGCTCGCGACCTTCTCGGCGGCGGCGCCGAGCGAGGCGGCGTGCGCGGCGAAGTCGATGTCGGGCAGCGTTTCGTGGCGCGCGTTCTCGAGCAGATTGTTGAATGGCGCGCCGCCGGTGGCGCGCTGCAGGCGGTTGATGCAACCGAAGCCGCGATTGTCGAGCACGACGATGACGAGCTTCAAGCCGAGCATCACCGAGGTCGCGATCTCGGAGTTCATCATAAGATAGGAGCCGTCGCCGACCATCACGGTCACGTCGCGCGCCGGGTCCGCCATCTTGACGCCGAGCCCGCCGGCGATCTCGTAGCCCATGCAGGAATAGCCGTATTCCATGTGATATCCGCCCGGCGCGCCGGCGCGCCAGAGCTTGTGCAATTCGCCCGGCAGGCCGCCGGCGGCGCAGACCACCACGTCGTTCGGCTGCGCCTGACGCTGCACGGCGCCGATCACCTGCGCGTCGCTCGGGCGGTCGACATTGGCGGCCTGCGTGTAGCGCGCCGACGTCTGGCTCCATGCGGCCTTGGCCTCGCGCGCGGACTGCGTCCACGCCGCCGGCGCGCCCCAGGCGCCGAGCGCGGCGTCGAGTTCGCGAAGCCCCTCGCGCGCGTCGGCGACGAGCGGCAGCGCGCGATGCTTGCCGGCGTCCAGCGGCTGCGTGTTGAGCGCGACGATGCGGCGCCCCTCGCCGGCGAACAGCGCCCACGAGCCGGTGGTGAAGTCCTGCAAGCGCGTTCCGACGGCGAGCACGAGATCGGCCTCAGCGCACAGACCGTTCGAGGCTTCGGTTCCGGTGACGCCGACCGAGCCCATGTTCATCGGATGGGCGTCGACGAGCGCGCTCTTGCCGGCCTGCGTCTCGACGATGGGCACGCCGCGCGTCTCGGCGAAGAAGGCGAGATCCTCCTCGGCCTGCGAATACAGCACGCCGCCGCCGCAGACGATGACGGGCCGCTTGGCCTCGCGCAGCGCGGACGCGGCCGCCGCAAGCTCCGCGCGATCCGGCCGCGGCCGGCGCGCGCGCCACAGGCGCGGCTGAAACATGTGCGCGGGATAATCGTAGGCCTCGGCCTGCGCATCCTGACAGAGCGCGAGCGTGACGGGGCCGCAGGCCGCCGGATCGGTCAGCACGCCGAAGGCGCGTTCGAGCGCTGGGATCAACTGCTCGGGCCGTTGCAACCGGTCGAAGTAACGCGAGACGGGACGGAAACAGTCGTTCGCCGAGACGGCGCCGTCGGAAAAATCCTCGATCTGCTGCAACACCGGATCGGGCCTGCGATTGGCGAACACGTCGCCCGGCAGGAACAGAACCGGCAGGCGGTTGACATGCGCGACGGCGGCGGCCGTCACCATGTTGGTGGCGCCGGGGCCGATGGAGGTCGTCACCGCCATCATGCGGCGCCGGCGCGAGGCCTTGGCGAAGGCGACGGCGGCATGCGCCATCGCCTGCTCGTTATGCGCGCGATAGGTCGGCAGAGTCTCGCGCAGACCGTAGAGCGCCTCGCCGAGACCGGCGACGTTGCCGTGACCGAAGATCGCCCAGACGCCGCCGAACATCGGAACGGGCGCGCCGTCGATCTCGACCTGCTGGGCGGCGAGCGCGCGGGCCAGCGCCTGCGCCATGGTGAGACGAATCGTTGTCATGCCGGCGCCCTCACCGCGTTTCCCATGCGCGCACGAGGCGCGCGAAATTGTCCTGCATCAGCTCCGTCGCCGCCTGATCGTCGATGCGACCGGCGAGCCAGTCGCGCGCCGGCGCGGAAAACAGCGTGCGGCCGACGGCGAAGCCGCGCACGCGCGGCGAGCCTTTCGCCAGCGCGAAGGATTTCGCAAGCTCCGCCTCCGGCGCGTCGAGCCCGAGCATGACGACGCCGCGGCACAGCGGATCGCGCGCGCCGATCACGGCGTCGATCGCCGCCCATGCCGCCGCCGAGGGCTGCGCCTCGAGCTTCCACCAATCCGGCTTGACGCCGAGATCGTAGATGCGCGCCATCATGTCGGCGACGGTGCGGTCGTAGAGCGGGCCGTGTTTGCCGGCGACGATCTCGATCAGCAATTCGCGGCCGATGCCGCGCGCGGCGTCGAACAGACGCGTCAGTTCGCGCTCCTGACGCGCCGCGATCTCCGGCGGATCGTCCGGGCGGGCGAAGAACAGCGCTTTCACGACATGGTTGCGCGGCCACTCGACGAGGCGCGCGGCAAGCGAGCCGCCGCCTTCGACATCGAAGGGGCGCGAGCCCGGCTCCTCGACGGGGCGCGCGATCCACAGGCCCGCCGCCTCGGCGCGGAACAGCGCCTCGCGGCCATGAGTCGAGTCGAGCAACATGCCGAAGCCGGGCCGCCCCTGCGCCACCGCGACGGTCGCCTCGACCGCAAGCTGCTTGAAGCGGGCGATGCGCGCGCGGTCGGCGCCCGCCTCGTCGGCCATCGCCTCGAGCTGCGCGCGATGGTCGATGGCGAAGGCGAACAGCTCGCCGAACGGCGCGACGGAGGTCAGGCGGTCGCGCGTCGTCGCCCAATGCACATGCGTGAGATCGGGGTCGCGGCGCAGCGCGCGGAATGTCGAGCCATGCGCGAGGAAGCCGCTTAGCTCCTCCCAGGTCGGATATTCGACCGAGCAGAGCAGCCGCGAGACGGCGAAGGCGCCGCAGGCGTTGGCGTAGGCGCAGCAGGTCTCCACCGGCTCGTCGCGCAGCCAGCCGCGCAGGAAGCCGGCCATGAAGGCGTCGCCCGCGCCCAGCACATTGTAGACCTCGACCGGGAAGCCCGGCCCCTTGATCCCCTGCTCCACATCGTCGGGAATGGCGCCGGGAAAGACGACGCAGCCCATCGGCCCGCGCTTCATCACGATGGTCGCGGCGGAGACGGCGCGCACCGCCTTCACGGCGGCGAGCGGCTCCTCCCTGCCGCCGGCGATCATCAGCTCCTCCTCAGTGCCGACGATGAGGTCGCACGCGGGAAGGATGGGCTTCAGATGCTCGGTGACGTCCGCCGAGGAGATGTAGCGCGACTCGCCCGCCCCGTGCCCGGCGAGGCCCCAGAGGTTCGGCCGGTAGTCGATGTCGAAGACGACGCGCCCGCCGTGCTTCTTCGCCAGCGCCATCGCCTTCCTCTGCGCGGCGGCTGCGTTGGCGCGGGCGAAATGCGTGCCGGAGACGACGATCGCGCGAGCCGAGGCGACATGCGCCTCGTCGATGTCGCTCTCGTCGAGCGCGGCGTCGGCGCAATCGCTGCGGTAGAAGATCAGCGGAAAGGACTTGTCGTCCTTGATGCCGAGGATGACGAGCGCGGTCAGGCGCTGCGGATCGGTGTGGACGCCGGTCACGTCGACGCCCTCGCGCACCAGCTGCTCGCGGATGAAGCGGCCCATGTGCTCGTCGCCGACGCGGGTGATGACGCCGGACTTCAGCCCGAGGCGCGCGGCGCCGATGGCGATGTTGGTGGGGCAGCCGCCGACGGCCTTGGAGAAGGTCGCCATGTCCTCGAGCCGGCCGCCCACCTGCTCGCCGTAGAGATCGACCGAGGATCGGCCGATGGCGATCACGTCGAGGCGTTTGGCGTCCATTCCATGCACTCCCGGCGGCGTCTTGCGCGCCGCTTCGCAGAGGAATATCCCGCTCCGCGCCGGATGACGAGCGCGGTTTGCCGCAGACGAAGACCGGACCTGCAAAAAAGAACGGGCTGTTAGGGCTCTGCCGAGAATGGCGGCCAGCGTTCGTTAACCCGGCGGGCGATAGGATCGGCGCAGGTGTGGAGCGTGTGTATTGGTCATGCTTGAAGCGGACTTGCGAGCGGCCATCGGGCGCGACGAACTGGTTTTGTTCTATCAGCCGCAACTGACGGCGGACGGGGCGCGGATCGTCGCCGTCGAGGGGCTGGCGCGCTGGCGCCATCCCACGCAGGGCCTCGTTCCGCCCAACATGTTCATTCCGCTGGCCGAGCGGATCGGCCTGATTTCGGCCGTCGGCGACTGGGCGCTGCGGCAGGCCTGCCGCGACCTCGCCCGCTGGCCGACGCTCGACGTCAGCGTCAACGTCTCGCCGAAGCAGTTCGAGAACGTCGATTTCGCCGACCACGCCCTCGCCATCGTGCGATCCGAGAACGCCGATCCGCGCCGCATCGAGCTCGAGATCACGGAAAACGTCCTGATCGACCGGCCCGAACGCGGCCGCGCCATTCTTGCGGCGGCGCGCGCGCACGGCTTCCGCATCGCGCTCGACGATTTCGGGACGGGCTATTCCAGCCTCTCCTATCTGCGCCATCTGGCGCTCGACCGGATCAAGATCGACCGGTCCTTCGTGGCGGAAGCGAACATCCCGCAGGGCGCGGCGATCGTGCATGCGATCGCAGCGCTCGGGCGGGCGCTCGGGCTCAAGGTCACGGCGGAAGGCGTCGAGACGCGCGAGCAGCAGATCTTCCTGAAGGCGGCGGGCTGCCACACCTTGCAGGGCTTCTATTTCTCCCGCCCCGTTCCGGCCGAGGAGATCGACGCGCTGATGGCGACGCAAACGCAACGCCTGACGCCCCCGCGCTGCGCCTGACGCGCGCGAAAACCCTGCTCCGCCAACGCTCGGGGCGGGCGCCGCTCAGGCGGCGCGTTCGCCCGCGTGCGCGCGCAGGACGTAGCGCATCTGGTAGCTGAGCAGGCGCCAGTTGATCGGCTTGGTGACGAAAGAGGTCGCGCCCGCGCGGAACGCTTCGTCGATCGACTCGACGTCCTCGCGCCCCGTCACCACGATGATCGGCAGGCTGGCGAGCCGTTGCACGGAGCGGATGCGCTGGATCAGCTCGAACCCGCTCATGCCAGGCATTTCGAGATCGACCAGCGCAAGATCGAACCGCTCCGACACGAGCGCCTCGAGCGCGGCGGCGCCGCCGCCTGCGGTCTGGATGTCGACCACGGGCGTCGTCAGGTAGACGCGCGCGAACTCCAGGATGATCGGGTCGTCGTCGACGACCAGAATCCGGGCAGGCTCGTCCAGGACATAGGTGATCCGGCTCGCTGTGTCGGCGACCAACATCGGCATACTCTCCTGCGTCACTCTAGCGGGCGAGCCCCTAATCCGGCGTTGAGCGATAGGCTTAATATTGCGCTCACTTTTTTCCTGTTCATTAACCCTCGCAAACCTGCGTCGCCTTCCGGACTGTCTCGTGTCGCGCTGGTCGATCCGCACCAAACTGCTCGCGCTCGTCGCGGGCGCCGTCGCCGTGACGCAGGCGGCGACGCTGACGCTTGCAGTCTGGCAGGACATTTCGAGCTACGGCGAACTCAAACGCGACAGCCTGTTCGGCGCGGCGCAGCTTTACGCCGCCGTCGTCCACGCCGAGACTGCGGCGCGCGACGCCGAGGCCGTTCGGCGGGCGCTGCGCGACGTTCCCATTCCGCCGGGCGTCCTGCACGCCCGCGTGCTCGGCCGCGACGGCCGCACGCTCGCCGCGACCGGGCCGGCCGCGACGCCACGCGAGGGGGCGTGGCTGCGCGCATCGGACCGGCGGGTGCCGCTCGACGTGCTCGCCGGGCGCGAGGCGTTCGGACTCAATGCGCCGATCCAGCATCAGGGCGCGGAGGTCGGCACGATCGTCGTGATCGGCGTCGCCGACGATCTGTTCGAGCAGATCTGGGCGCGCAGCGGCGGCATGATCTCGATCTCGGCGGCGATGCTGGCGATCGCGCTGCTGTTCGCCATGCGGCTGCTCGGCCGCATGCTCGGTCCGCTCTCGGAGCTGAGCGAAACGATGTCGCGCGTCAGCCGGCGGCACGACTACACGGTGTCGCTCGATCCGCGCGGCAGCGACGAGGTGTCCAGCCTGGTGGCCAGCTTCAACATGATGATCGAGGAGATCCGTCATCGCGACAACCGGCTGAAGCGCCACAGCGCCGAACTCGAGCACGCCGTCGCCGAGCGCACGCGCGAGTTCCGCGCCGCGCGCGACATCGCCGAGGCGGCGAGCCGGGCGAAATCGGACTTCCTGGCGACGATGAGCCACGAGATCCGCACGCCGATGAACGGCATTCTGGTTACGGCGGAACTGCTCGCCGCCGGCTCGCTGCCGCCGCGCCTGCGCCGCCACGCGGAAGTGATCGCGCGCTCCGGCAAGAGTCTGCTCGCCATCATCAACGACATTCTCGATTTCTCGAAGATCGAGGCCGGACGGCTCGAACTCGAGCTCGCTCCGGCCGATCCGGCCGAGATCGTCGACCAGACGCTCGCGCTGTTCCAGGAGCGCGCCCGCGCGGCCGGACTCGATCTCGCCGCGCGCATCGAGATGGACGCGCCGGCGCGGATCAAGGCCGACACCGCGCGGTTGACGCAGGTGCTGACCAATCTCGTCGGCAACGCCATCAAGTTCACGCGCGCCGGCCATATTCTCGTGACGGTGCGGCAGGATCGCGAGCGGCCGGACCATATCCGCTTCGACGTCGCCGACACCGGCGTCGGCATCCGCCGCGACCGGATCGCGACGATCTTCGACGCCTTCACGCAGGCCGACCAATCGGTCGCGCGGCGTTTCGGCGGCACGGGCCTCGGTCTCGCCATCGCCAAACGGCTGGTCGCAGCGATGAAAGGGCGCATTGTCGTGGCCAGCGAGCTCGGCGTCGGCTCGACCTTCTCGATCCTGCTGCCCGCGCGCGCGGAAACGCGCATCCTGCCGTTCATGCCGGGCGCGGCGCGCGCCGTGGTGTGCCTGCGCGGCGAGGCGACGACGGCGACCGCGAACTACTATCTCGCCCTGTGCGGCTTCGTGGTGCGCGACGCGCGCGAGGACGAGCTCGAGGAGGCCTGCCGCGGCGCGGCCTTCGCGCTGATCGACGCCGAGCGCCTGCAACACCGCGCGCGCCTGCCGGCGGCCTGCGTCGCCGCGCTCGGCGGCGCCGACGCGCTGGAGGAAAGCCTGATCGCAAGCCAACGCGCCGATGTGTCGCTGCCGAGGCCGCTGTCGCGAATCGACGTCGAGGACATCGTCTCGTGTCTGGCCAGCGGCGTCGCCCCGCGCCTCGCTCGCGCGCGGGCCGGCCATGACGCGACGCTCGGCGGATACGCCGGCCGCCGGGCGCTCGTCGTCGACGACAACGCCGTCAACCGCGAGGTGGCGAGCGCCGCGCTCGGGCGATTCCAACTCGACATCGACCTCGCCGAGAGCGGCGAGAGCGCGGTGTTGATCGCCGCCGGGCAGCGTTACGACATCATCTTCATGGATGTCAGCATGCCCGGCATGGACGGCTTCGAGGCGACGCGCCGCATCCGCGCGGACGAAGCGGCGCAACAGCGCAAGCCGACGCCGATCGTCGCGCTCACGGCGCAGATCGCCGGCGCCGAGGCCGACGCCTGGCGCGCGGCCGGCATGAACGGGCTGTTGCTGAAGCCCTACACGATGCTGGCGATCGGCGATTGCCTGGCGCAGTGGCTCGGCGCGCCGCAGCCCGCCGAGGACGCGCCGCGCGCCGTCGAGCCGCCGCCGCCCGAAGCGCACGCCGCGTCGGACGATCTCGACGAGGCGACGATCGGCCAGCTCGCCGCGCTGGCGAGCGCGGGGCGCGGCGACGTGCTGACGCGCGTCATCGGTCTCTACGCCGAGCACACGCCGAAAGCCCTGTCGGATATCGACATCGCGCTGCGCGGGTCCGCGGCGGAGGAGGCGGCGCGCGCCGCGCATGCGCTGAAGTCGATGAGCTACAATGTCGGCGCGCGCAAGGTCGCGGCCGCGTGCGCCGACGTGGAGCGGCTGTCGCGCGAGAGGCGCCTGTCCGACGCCGCCGAGATCGCGCGCGCCCTGCCCGGCCTCGTGCGCGGGGCGATGGCCGCGCTCGACAAGCTCTCGCCCGGCGCGGCCGTCGCCCCTTCGGGCGCAGGCCGTTCGGCCGCCTGAACGGCGGCGCCGTTAACCCTTTTCGTTCGCAGCCTGTTCAGGCTTTGCGGGTTAACGTGCGTTCATTGCTTTTCGGGAGACAGTTTTCGTCATGACCCGACCTTTGCGTCACGCGGCGATGATCGCCTTCATCGCGGCCGTCATCATTCTGGGCTTTTTCGGCCCCTACCTCCTGTCGATCCTGTTGCTGGCGATCGCGGGCCTGTGCTGGGCGTTTCCCTCGCGGCGCGAGGACGAGGGCGATCAGTCCTCCGGCGCGTCCATGATGGGATCGTAGGTCGCCACGTCGAAGCCGAGCATGTGCCAGCTCTTGCGCATGTGCGGCGGCAGGGGCGCGACGACGTCGATCGTCCCCTGCCCGCGCGGATGCGGCAGGACGAGGCGACGCGCCAGCAGATGCAGCTTGCGCTCGATCCCGGCCGGCACGGCGCGCAGCGGATCGCTCACGCGCGGATCGTTCTCGGCGAACTGGCCGTATTTCGGATCGCCGACGATCGGATGACCGATGGCCTCGGCATGGGCGCGCAATTGATGCGTGCGCCCCGTGACCGGTTTCATCGACAGCCAGGCGAGGCGCGGCGGCGTCTTGTCGACGGTCGCGTAGTAGGTCAGCGAATGCTGCGCGTCCTCCTCGCCGTGGCGGGCGACGCGCATGCGTTCCTGATCGCGCTGGCGCGCGTCGCGGTCCTCGCGCCCCTGCGGGCGCGGCGCCGACCGGTCGTCGCCCATGCGGGCGCCCTTGGCGAGAAACAGCGAGATGCGTCCCTGCGCGGGCTTGGGCACGCCCTGCACCAGCGCCCAGTAGATCTTCGTCGTCTGGCGCGAGCGGAACAGCGCGCCGAGATCGGCGGCGATCTTGCGCGTGCGCGCAACAAGCAAGACACCCGAGGTGTCGCGGTCGAGCCGATGCACGAGCAGAGGCCGATTGCCCTTGCGGTCCTCGAGCGCGGCGAGCATGCCGTCGACATGCCGTTTCGTGCCGGAGCCGCCCTGAACAGCGAGGCCGAACGGCTTGTTGAGCACGATCAGATCGCGATCCTCGAACAGGATCATGTCCTTCAGCGCGCGCGCGTCCTCCTGCGAAGGCGCACGTTTGACGGCGGGCGCGGCGGCGGCGGCCTCGACGCGCATCGGCGGCACGCGCACCTTCTGGCCGGGGACGAGCCGCGTCGCGCCCTCGCAGCGTTTGCCGTCGACGCGGACCTCGCCCTTGCGCATGAGTTTGGACAGATGCGACAGGGCCAGCGCAGGAAAGCGCCGCTTGAACCAGCGGTCGAGCCGCAGGCCGTCCTCCTCCTCGGCGACGAGAAGCGTCTGGACCTGCGAGAATTCGGTCGGTTCGGTCATCGCGTCCTCACGAGGCCGCTCGCATCAGCGCGACGCCGGCCACGCACGCGCCGATCGACAGCGCGACGGAGGCAAGCACATAGGCGGCCGCCTGCCCCCATTCGCCGCGCTCCATCAGCAGCACGGCGTCGAGCGAAAAGGCGGAAAAGGTGGTGAAGCCGCCGAGCACGCCGGTGGTCAGGAACAATCGCGCGGGTTGCGACCAGTGCTCGCCGTCGAAGAAGGCGAGCAAGCCCGCCAGCAGGCCCATCGCCAGCGAACCGAACACGTTGATCGACAGGATGCCCCATGGAAACTCGGCGCCGAGCGCGCGCGTCAGGGCGCCGTTGGCGAGGTGGCGGAGCGCGCCGCCGAGGCCGGCGCCGACGAAGACGAGAAAGGTCGTTTGCATCGGCAGGATATAGCCGCTCGCCGGGCGACCGTCACGTCCGCCGCAACGAGAAAGCGCCGGCCCGAGGGCCGGCGCTCGCAATGGGCGGAACGAACCGCCGTTCAGTAATAGGCGCGGCGGCAGACGCGGCGCGGCCCCCAGGGCGTCTCGCGCCACCAGCAGCGCACCGGCGCCGGGGCCGGCGCGAAGCGGCGCGGCGGCGGCGGGCCCCAGCCCGGCGGGGGCGGCGGCGGGCGACGGTAGCCGTAAGGCGGCGGACCCCAGCCGCCATGCGAGGGCGGGGGCGGACCCCACTGCGCGACGGCGGCGCCGGCGCCCAACATGAACAACGAAGCTGCGACAATCGGAAGACGCATCGATTCCTCCTAACGGCCCCCGCTCGAACCCGCTCGCGCCAAGCGCGACGCAACGACGCTCGCATTGTGAAACTGAACCCACAATGATCGCGGTCAGCGCCTCGCGTTCATCTTCGTGGCAGGATTCGGGCGCGCGTCACGTTTCGTCGCGGCGGCGTTCGCGGCGCAGCCTGTCCCACCAGTCGAGACGCTTGGCGATCTCACGCTCGAAGCCGCGTTCGACAGGCGCATAAAGGCGCCGGCGGCCGAGCTTTTCGGGCCAGTAGTCCTGGCCCGAAAACGCGTCAGGCTCGTCGTGATCGTAGCGATAGCCCGAGCCGTAGCCCTCCTGCTTCATCAGCTTCGTCGGCGCGTTGAGGATGGTCTTGGGCGGCGTCAGCGAGCCGTGCTCCTTCGCGAGCCGGGTCGCCTCCTTGTAGGCGACATAGGCGGCGTTCGATTTCGGCGCGGAGGCGCAATAGATCACCGCCTGCGCGATGGCGAGTTCGCCTTCGGGGGAGCCGAGAAAATCGTAGGCGTCCTTGGCCGCATTGGCGACGACGAGCGCCTGCGGATCGGCGAGGCCGATATCCTCGACCGCCATGCGCACGACGCGGCGGGCGATGAACAGCGGATCCTCGCCGGCGTCGAACATGCGCGCGAGGTAGTAGAGCGCGGCGTCGGGATCGGAGCCGCGCACCGTCTTGTGCAGGGCGCTGATGAGATTGTAGTGGCCCTCCTGCCCCTTGTCGTAGATCGGCGCGCGGCGCTGCACGATCTCGCCGAGCTTGATGGGATCGAACGTCTCGCCGGGCGCTGCGGCGCGCCACAGCTCTTCCGCCAAAGTCAACGCGGCGCGGCCGTCGCCATCGGCCATGCGCGCAAGCGACAGGCGCGCCTCGGCGTCGAGCGGCAGCGGCTTGCCCTCCACCGCCTCGGCGCGGTCGAGCAGCTTCAGGATCGCCGCCTCGTCGAGCGCGCGGAAGGTCAGCACGCGGGCGCGCGAGAGCAGAGCGGCGTTCAGCTCGAAGGACGGATTCTCCGTCGTCGCGCCGACGAGGGTGACGATCCCCTCCTCCATCACCGGCAGGAAGGAATCCTGCTGGGCGCGGTTGAAGCGATGGATCTCGTCGACGAACAGCAGCGTGCCGCGCCCGCCGGCGCGGCGCATGCGCGCCTGCTCGAAGGTCTTCTTCAGATCGGCGACGCCGGTGAAGATCGCCGAGATCTGTTCGAAGGCGAGCGAGGTCTCATTCGAGAGCAGCCGCGCCACCGTCGTCTTGCCGGAGCCCGGAGGGCCCCAGAGAATCAGGCTTCCGAGCGAACCGGAGCGGATGAGGCGGGTCAGCGCGCCGTCCGGCCCGAGCAGATGATCCTGGCCGACGACATCCTCCAGCGTGCGCGGCCGCAGGCGGTCGGCGAGCGGTCGCAAGGGTTCGTCGGCGTTGAAAAAAAGGTCCGTCATGCGGCGATCCGGCGACGCGCGCTCACGCGATTGGCGCGGATGGGACGTCGCATTTTGGCGACATTGCCGGCCTGTTCGGGCGTCGAATACAGAAAAATGTAACGAATCAGCATTTTTTCGTCATCATGCTGCTGGCGGCCGACGGATTCGTCGCCGCCGGGGAGAGGCCAAGAGAGACCCTATTCATGCGGACCATTGCATTCGTCACCCAGAAAGGCGGCGCCGGAAAGAGCACGCTGGCCGCATCTCTGGCCGTCGCGGCGTCCGAAGCCGGCGAGCGCGTCGTCGTCATCGACATGGACCCGCAGATGTCCCTCGTCAAATGGGCGAAGGTGCGCGGCAAGAGCGAAATCGCGGTGGAAGCCGCCACTCCCGGCAAGCTGAAGGCCGTGCTCGCCGCGCTCGAAAAAGCGGGCGCGTCGCTGGTCGTGCTCGACACGCCGGCGGGCGAAACCTCCGCCTCCGAAGCTGCGATCCGCCATGCGGACCTCACCATCATTCCCGCGCGCCCGAACGTGTTCGACCTGTGGTCGACCGAGGCGACGCGCAAGGCGGTGAAGGCGGCGCGCAAGGATTACGCCTTCCTCCTCAACCAGTGCCCGCCCGCCCAGCAGAGCGCGCGCATCGAGGAGGGCGTGACCGCGCTCGAGGCGATGGGCGGCCTGATCTCGCCGCCGGTTTCGGCGCGCGTCGATCATCAGGAGGCGGCGCGCTACGGGCTCGGCGTCACCGAGATCGCGCCGAGCGGCGATGCGGCGGACGAACTGCGCAAGCTGTGGAATTCGGTGAAGCGCCGCGTCGGCAAGGCGCAGATGGGCCAGCGCCGCGCCGCGTGACGCGCGAGAGTCCGACGCGATGACGGGAGCGGCCTTAGGGCCGCTCTTTTCGTTTCCGGCGCCCTGTCCTTCTCGCGCGCCGCCCGGCGCGTCAGCCGAAGCGATACTCGGTCGTCTGCGCGTAGGTCTCGCCCGGCCGCAGGATCGCGTTGGGAAAATGCCGGCGGTTCGGCGCGTCCGGAACGTTCTGCGGCTCCAGGCACACGCCCGCATGCGCGCCGTAACGCGCGCCGCCGAGTCCGGCGACCGGAACCGCGAGCTTGGCCGCGTCGTAAAGCTGGACGGCCGGCTCTGTCGAATGAAGCTGCATCGCAAGGCCGTTGGCGCGCGAGCGCAGCGTCGCGACATGCGCGAGCCGCGTCTGCGCATCCGGCCAGCGGGCGACGAGAAAATTGTTGTCGTAGCTCTGGCCCGAGGGATGGCGGAGCGCGCGCGGGGCGCGAAAATCGAACGGCGTCCCGGCGACCGCGCGCACCTCGCCCGTCGGCACGAGATCCTCGTCGACGGGCGTCATGAAGGCCGAGAAGAGCTGCAACTCGTGGTCGCGCACATCGGCCGAGCCGTCGAGATTGAAATAGGAGTGCGTCGCCAGATTGACGATGGTGGGCGCGTCCGTCGTCGCCGTCAGTTCGATGCGCAGCGTCGCCGCGCCGACCAGCGTATAGACGCACGTCACGTCGAGCGCGCCGGGATAACCCGCATCGCCGGCCGGCGAATGCAGCCTGAGCTCGATGCGCCCCGGCTCGTGCGCGCCGAGCTTCCACGGCCGCTTGCCGAAGCCCTTGCCGCCGCCATGCAGCGAGGCGCGGCCGGCGTTGGCGGGCACCTCGTAGGTGACGCCGTCGATGGCGAAACGCGCATTGCCGAGGCGGTTGGCGAAGCGCCCGGCCACGGCGCCCATATGCGGGGAATGGGCGACGTAATCCTCGATCGTGTTGAGGCCGAGGACGACGCGCTGCGAGGCGCCGCCATGCGGCACGCGCAAGTCGCGCAGCGAGGCGCCCCAGCTGATGATCTTCGCTTCGGCGCCGGCGGGGTTCGTCAGCGTCGCCTCGAAGACCGGCGCGCCGTCGACCTGTCCGAACTGCTTGAGCATGGACCGCTCCCGTGAACCGCGCGACTGTCGCCGCGTCGGCTCACGGGATCAAGCTCAATCGGCCTTGGCGCGGCGGCTGCGGCCACGCGAGGCGCCCGAAGGCTGCGACGCATGCGCATGGGCGGGACGGCCCTGCGCGCCGGCGCGGCGGGGTCCGCGCTCGCCGGAGGGCGCGGAACGGGGCCCGCGACCCTGCGCGCCGCGCGGCCGTTCGCCGTCGGCGCCGCGGGGACGCTCGGCATGACCGTGCTGGGAATGACCGCGCTCGGCGTGCGCGCGCGGGGCGGGCGCGATCGGCGTCGTTCCGCGACGATCCTCGACGGGGATGACCTGACGCGTCAGCCGCTCGATGGCGCGCAGCAGATCGCGCTCGTCGTCGGCGCACAGGCTGATGGCGATGCCCTCGGCGCCGGCGCGCGCGGTGCGGCCGATGCGATGGACATAGGCCTCCGGCACGTCGGGCAGCTCGAAGTTGACGACGTGCGTGACGCCGTCCACGTCGATGCCGCGCGCGGCGATGTCGGTGGCGACGAGGGCGCGCGTCGCGCCGGCGCGGAAGCCGTCGAGCGCGCGCTGGCGCTGCGACTGGCTCTTGTTGCCGTGGATCGCCGCCGCGTCGACGCCGGCGTCGAGCAGATGCTGGGCCACGCGATCGGCGCCGCGCTTGGTGCGCGTGAACACGATGGTGCGCTCGAAGCTCGCATCGGCAAGAAGATTCGCCAGCAGCGCGCGCTTGGCGCCCGCCTCGATGCGGATGACCGACTGCGCGACGCGGTCGGCCGTCTTGGCGACGGGCGCGACGGACACCTGCACAGGATCGCGCAGCATCTCGGCGGCGAGGCCGGAAATCTCGCCCGGCATCGTGGCCGAGAAGAACATGTTCTGCCGATCCTTCGGCAGGCGCGACAGAATCTGGCGGATCGGCTTCACGAAGCCGAGGTCGAGCATGTGGTCGGCCTCGTCGAGCACCGCGACATGGGTGTGCGACAGATCGACGGCGCGGCGCTCGAGATGATCGAGCAGGCGGCCGGGCGTGGCGACGAGCACGTCGAGACCGCGCGCCAGCGCCTGCGTCTGCGGGCCGTAGCCGACGCCGCCGAACACGGTGGCGACGGACAGGCGCGCGTGGCGGCCGTAGCTGCGGAACGAGTCGGCGATCTGCGCGGCGAGTTCGCGCGTCGGCGCGAGAACCAGCGCGCGCACCGTCTTCGGCGCGGGCCGGCGACGCTCGGCGAGCAGGCGATGGATGATCGGCGCAGCGAAGGCCGCCGTCTTGCCGGTGCCGGTCTGGGCGAGGCCCAGAACGTCGCGGCCGGCGAGCGCGAGCGGGATGGCCTTGAGCTGGATGGGAGTGGGCGAGACGTAGCCGTCGTCGCGGAAGGCGCGGAGAATGACCTCGGCGAGGCCAAGGTCGTCAAAAGTCGTCAATGGTTAAATCTTTCCTGAAAGCGCCGCGCGAATGCGCGCGCTCGGGGTCTCGGGCGACAGGCCCCGCGTCAACCGGGCGCGTCATGTCGTGAGAGGGAAGCGGCTCGACAGCGGATCGGTCGATATGACCGGCGAACGCGGCTGGAGCGCTTTCGTCCGCGACGCGGACAGATGCGACATAGGCGCCGCGCCGCACAAAGTCAATTCGCCAACGCAAGAAAGCGTTACCGATGCGAACGTCATTCGCTCGGCGCGGCGGCGCCGCGGGCGTAGAAGAGGCTCACGCAGCGGCATGGGCCGCGACACCGGATTGCTCATTCGTGACGCCTTTCGCCAGCAACAGACTCTTCGGAACCGCGCGGGCGGACTCGCTTCTTTCGCGTCGGAACAACGCGCAGCTCTATGGATTCGACGGCGACGACGTGCTGACGATCTATGGCGACGGCGGCGTGATCGACGGCGGCGCCGGCAATGACGTCATCACCGGCATGTATGGCGATCATTGGCTCGGCGGCGGGCTCGGCGACGATTCCATCACCCTGCGCTACGGCAGCGGCGTCATCGACGCGGGCGATGGAAACGACGTCATCACCGCGATCTATGCGTCCGTCACCGTCTCGGCCGGGGCGGGCGACGATCGCGTCACCATCGCCGACGCGCTGTGCAAGCTCGATGCGGGCGCGGGGGCGGACGTGGTGGCGCTGACGCGCTGCGCGGCCGAGGTTCGTCTCGGCGCCGGCGCCGACAAATTCACCGCCTCGGCCGGCAATTGCTCGATCTACGGCGAGGACGGCGACGACGCGATCACCGTCACGACCGGCGAATATCTGATCGAGGGCGGCGCGGGCGCGGACCGCATCACCGCCTCGGTCGGCAACAACATGCTGTCGGGCGGCGAGGGCGACGACGTCATCACCTCGATCAGCGGATGCAGCACGCTCGCGGGCGGCGCCGGCGACGACACGCTGGCCGCGCGCACGGGCAACGCCACGCTGATCGGCGGCGCGGGCGCCGACCGGATGACCGGCGGGACCGACAACCAGATGTTCGGCTATGACGCGCTCGACGGCGCCGCCGACCAGATCTTCAACTTCGTCTCCGGCGAGGACCATCTGACCTTCAAGGCCGCGACGCTCGGCCTCGCCGCCGACGCGGTGATGAACCCGGACCTGTTCGCCCTCGACGCGGCGACGCGCGCGAACGGCCAGTTCGTCTTCGACACGACGACGAAGGCGCTGCTCTGGGACGGCGACGGAACCGGCGCCGGCCATGGAATCTTCGTGGCCACCCTCGTCGGCCTGAATTCGCTCGCCTCCACCGACATCTGGTTCGTCTGACGCGGCGGAACTGACGGGCGCGCATGCGCGCCGCGCGGTGGCGCGGCGCGTCGTCGCGTGCACAATCGGACGCCGAAGCCAGAGTCCGACGTGCCCGACGCCCCTTCCCCCTCCGATCCCCTGCCCTTCGCCGCGCGCCGCGCCATCGTCGGCCTCGGCGCCTCGCAGATCATCGCGTGGGGCTCGGTCTATTACGTCATCGGCGTGATCGGCCCGACGCTCGTCGCCGCGCTCGGCGCGAGCCCGGAATGGATCTATGGCGGCTTCTCGCTGTCGCTCGTGGTCGGCGCGCTGGCCGCGCCCGCCGTCGGCCGGGCCATCGACGCGCATGGCGGGCGCAAGGTGATGAGCGCGGGCTCGCTCGTCGCCGCCGCTGGACTGGCGCTGACCGGCGCGGCGACCGGCCCCTGGAGCTATCTGTTCGCCTGCCTGCTGCTCGGGCTCGCGGCGGCGTTGACGCTCTACGATCCCGCCTTCGCATCTCTGGTGCAGATCGCGGGGCGTCGGGCGCGGCGGGCGATCACGCTGCTCACGCTGTTCGGCGGCTTCGCCTCCACCGTCTCCTGGCCTCTGACGAGCTGGCTCGCCGCCGCCTTCGGCTGGCGCGAGACCTATTTCGCCTATGCGGCGGCGCATCTGCTGATCTGCCTGCCGATCCACTGGCTGACGCTCGCCGACGGGCCGGACCAGCGCGACTTCGCGCCGACCGCAGCGGCCGAGCCGGCCGACTCAACCGCGGACGGGGCGTTGCAGGGCGGCGCGCGGCGCGCCGCCTTCTGGCTGTTCGCCGCCGTGCTGACGGTCAACAGCTTCGTCTTTTCCGGCATGTCGGTGCATTTCCTGAAGGCGCTGGACGAGTTGGGGCTCGACGCGCGCACCGCCGTTCTGGTCGGAATGGCGATCGGTCCGGCGCAGGTGCTCGGCCGGTTCGTCGAGATGCTGTCGGGCGCCCGCCACAGCGCGCTGACGGTGGGCCGCGCCTCGGCGGCGCTGCTGCCGGTCGGCCTCGCCTTCCTGATCGCGACGCCCCACGCCCATGCGCTCGCCTTCCTCTATGCGCTGACCTACGGGCTCGCCAACGGGCTGATCACCATCGCCAAGGGCGCGGTGTCGCTGCATCTGTTCGGCGCGCGCGGCTACGGCGCGACGCTGGGCCTGTTGTCCGCGCCGAGCCTCGCCGCGCGCGCGGCCGCGCCGATCCTGTTCTCCGCCGTGCTGAGCCGGACCGACGCGATCACCATGCTGGTTCTATCGTTCGGCGTGTCCCTCCTCGGCCTGGCGGCGATGGAGGCGCTGACGCGGCTGGCGACAATTCCTGTCAAGCCATCCGAAGGCCGATGTGGATTGCGGTGACATTTCGCCCTCCACACGCTTTCGCAAGACTTTTCGTCCCCCCGCGCGCGCGAGGGGCGTAAGGATGGCGGCAGCCCGTCGGGCGCCCTAAGCTCGGCGCCGTCACGCGCCGCGAGATATTATGTCGTCTGTCGAACATCTGGCCGGGCGGCCCGCCGCCGAGGCGGAGCCCGCCTATCGCACGCCGCCGCGCAACGTCGAGGCGGAGCAGGCGCTGCTGGGCGCGATCCTGGTCAACAACGACGCGTTCGACCGGGTTTCCGACTTTCTCAAGCCGGAACATTTCTCTGAAGAGCTGCACCGGCGCGTCTACGAGATCACCTCGGCGCTGATCCGCGCCGGCAAGATCGCCACGCCGATCACGCTGAAGACGTTTCTGGGCGAGCAGGACGTCGGCGGCGGCATGACCGTGCCGCGCTATCTCGCCCGCCTCGCCGCCGAGGCCACGACGATCATCAACGCCGCCGATTACGGCCGCACGATCTACGACCTCGCCATCCGCCGCCAGCTCATCACGATCGGCGAGGAGGTGGTGAACGTCGCCTACGACGCGCCCGTCGACCACACGCCGCGCGAGCAGATCGAGGAGGCCGAGCGCCGTCTTTACGAAATCGCGGAGACGGGGCGCTACGACGGCGGCTTCCAGCGCTTCGCCGACGCCCTGACCATCGCCGTCGACATGGCCGCCAAGGCCTACGAGCGCGACGGCAAGCTCTCCGGCATCGCCACCAATCTCGTCGATCTCGACCGCTCGATGGGCGGCCTGCAACCGTCCGATCTCGTGATCCTCGCCGGCCGTCCGGCGATGGGCAAGACGGCGCTCGCCACCAATATCGCCTTCAACATCGCCCGCGCCTGGCAATCGCGCACCCGCGCCGACGGCGCGCTGGAGACGACGAACGGGGGCATCGTCGGCTTCTTCTCGCTCGAAATGTCGTCCGAACAGCTCGCCACCCGCATCATCGCCGAGCAATCGGGCGTGCCGTCGTGGAAAATCCGGCGCGGCGACATCACCGAGATGGAGTTCCATCGCATCTCGGAAGCGGCGCGCGAAATGCAGGCGATCCCCTTCTACATCGACCAGACCGGCGGCATCTCGATCGCGCAGCTGATGGCGCGCGCCCGGCGCCTGAAGCGCCAGCGCGGGCTCGACCTGCTCGTCATCGACTATCTCCAGCTCCTGTCCGGCTCGAAATCGCGCGGCGACAACCGCGTGCAGGAGCTGACCGAGATCACCACCAGCCTGAAGGCGCTGGCTAAGGAGCTGAAAGTGCCCGTGCTGGCGCTGTCGCAGCTCTCGCGTCAGGTCGAATCGCGCGACGACAAGCGGCCGCAGCTCTCGGACCTGCGCGAATCCGGCTCGATCGAGCAGGACGCCGACGTGGTGATGTTCGTCTATCGCGAGGAATACTACCTCAAGAACCGCGAGCCCAAGCCCGGAACCGAAGAGCATGTGACGTGGATGACCAACATGGAGGCCGCGCACGGCAAGGCCGAGGTCATCATCGGCAAGCAGCGCCACGGCCCGACGGACACGGTGCGCCTGCAGTTCGACGCCGAGGTGACGCGCTTCTCCGATCTCGTCGAGGACGACCGCCTGCCGGCGCGGCTGTGAGCGCGAGCGGCGCCCGAGGCGAGGGAGCGGGGCACGCGCCTCCGTCATTCCCGGCCGAGCGAAGCGAGGGGAAGGGAATCCACCTTGCCCGCGCGCATGGATCCCCTTCCCGGCGACCTGCGGTCGCCGCCGGGGATGACAGCGGCGCACGAGGCGAGGAGGCCAAACGATGAGCGACGCCTCGAGCCGGTTCCTGTGGCCGCCGACGATCTTTGGCGGGGCGGCGCTCGCCGGGCTCGCGCTGACGCGGCTCGCGCCGCTCGCCCTGCCCGGCGCCGGCGCCCTCATGGCGTGGACCGGCTACGGATTGATCGCGCTTGGTTGCGCCGTCGCGCTGGCGGCCGAATTCGTGTTCTGGCGGGCCGGGACAAACACGCTGCCGACGCGGCCGACGACGACCATTGTCGCCACCGGCATCTATCGCGTCACGCGCAACCCGATGTATCTGGGCATGACGCTGGCGCTCGTCGGCATGGGCCCGGCGCTCGGCTCGGCGTGGTTCGTTCTGGCGGCGCCGGTCTGCGTCTACGCCGTGACGAAACTCGCCATCGAGCGCGAGGAGGCGTATCTGGCCGCCAAGTTCGGCGCGTCCTATCTTGCCTACAAGGCGCGCGTCCGGCGCTGGTTCTGATCGGGAGAGAGGCGATGAGGTTGCCGGTTCTCGTCGCCACGCTGGCGGCGCTGATCGCGTCGCAGGCGCAGGCGGAGGTGCGGTTCGGCCGCAACGTGCGCATCGGCGGCCACGACTTTTCGCACCAGACCTACGGGCCGAAGCGCAGCGCCGTGATCCACCTCTACGACCGTCGGCCGGCGCGGCAGGGCTGCCGATGGATCAGGCGTCCCGGCGGCATGACGCGCGTCTGTCATCTCAAGACGCGGCGCTGAGTCTCACTTGCCCTGCAGCCAGGCTTCCCACTGCTTCTTCGAGCCGTGGAAGGCGTTGCGGTCGATCTTGGCGGGGACGCCGGGAACGACGCCGTCGGACTGATACTGCCAGAAGGTCCAGCGCCGGCCGGGATATTTCACGTGCGGCGGATATTTGGTCGAGCGCACCCAGACCGGATAGTCCGAGAACTCGTTGGGCTGCATCATCGCCTCGTAGAAGTCGACCGTGACGTAGATCACCGGGCGCTTGCCGTAGTGGCGCTCCATGTCGACCAGCATCTGGCGCATTTCGGCCAGCACGGTCTCGCGTTCGAGCCGGCGCTTGCAGGTCTTGGAGGTCGGCGTCGCCTCGACGTCGAGCACCGGCGGCAGCGCGTCGGGATCGACCGGCACGTTCTGCTTGAACCAGGCCATCTCTTCGTGCGGAGGTCGGCACCAATAGACGAAATGGTAGGCCCCGCGCGGCACGCCCGCCTGCGCGGCGAGCGCCCAGTTCTCCATGAACTTCTCGTCGAGATGGTCGCCGCCCTCGGTCGCCTTGATCCAGGCGAACTTGACGCCCGACCGCTTGACGGCGTCCCAGTCGATCGCGCCCTGATATTTGGACACGTCGATGCCGTGGATCTCGTAGTCGTTCGGATGGCCGCCGACGAAATGGGAGTTGCCGTGGCCGGCGCGGCTGGCGTCGCCGACGATCGGCACGCCGCTGCCGCAGGCGGAAAGCGAAAGCGCCGCGGCGACCGCACAGGCGGCCGCGACGACGCGGGCGAAAACGCGACGTTTCGACATCATTCGCAGATCATTAGAGCGATCCCGGTAACGGAGCGTTAATGCGCGGCCGCGCCGAGGCCAAACCACAAAGTCGCGATGCCGAGAAAGGCGAAATTGCCGACCACGTCCGTCACTGTCGTCACGAAGGGCGACGAGGCGACCGCCGGGTCGTAGCCCATCCGCTCCAGCGTCAGCGGAATGAGGATGCCGCCGAGCGCGCCGGCGACGAGGTTGGTCAACATGGCGAGCGCGATGACGACGCCGATGCCGACATCGGCGAACCACGCTCCCGCCGCCAGCCCCGTCAGCAGCCCGAAGGCCGCGCCGTTGAGCAGGCCCACCGTCGCCTCGCGCGTCGTCACGCGCATCGCGTTCATCGCGGTCAGTTCGCGCGTCGCCAGCGCGCGGACGGCGACCGTCATGGTCTGCGTCGCCGCATTGCCGCCCTGGCTGGCGACGATAGGCACGAGAATGGCGAGCGCCACCATCTTCTGCACCTCGTTGGCGAACAAGCCGATCACCGAGGAGGCGACGAAGGCGGTGACGAGGTTGACGAACAGCCAGAGAAAGCGGCTGCGCGCGATCCACCAGACGTTGTCGGACAGCTCCTCGTCATTCTTGACGCCGCCGAGGGCGAGGATGTCTTCCCCCGCCTCCTCCTGGATGACGTCCACCACGTCGTCGATGGTGACGACGCCGACGAGGCGCTCGTGCTCGTCCACCACGGCGGCCGAGACGAGGTTGTAACGCTCGAACAGGCGCGCCACGTCCTCGCGGTCGTCGGCGACGTTCACCCGCCGGCGATCCTCGTCCATGATTTCGGAGACCGGCACCGGCCGGCGGGCGCGCATCAGCTTGTCGAGGAAGACGTTGCCGAGCAGCTTGCCGCGCGGATCGACGACGAAGATCTCGAAGAAGCTCTCCGGCAGGTCGTCGGCGTCGGCGTCGCGCATGTGGTCGATGGCGTCGCCGACCGTCCAGTGCGCCGGCACGGAGATCAGCGAGGTCTGCATCAGACGCCCGGCCGACTCCTCCGGATAGTCGAGCGAGCGGTCGAGCGCGACGCGCTCGACGTCCGGCATCGCCTCGAGAATCTCCTCGCGATCCTCGGCGTCGAGATCCTCCAGCAGGGCGACCGCGTCGTCGGCGTCGAGCTCGCGCACGCCCTCGGCGACGGTCTCGGGTTCGAGCTCCTCGAGGATCTCGTCGCGGACGGTGTCGTCGACCTCGTTCAGCGCCGCGAAGTCGAATTCGCGGCCCATCAGTTCGACGAGGCGCGGCCGGTCGTCGGCGTCGAGCGCCTCGATCAGGGCGCCGAGATCGGCCTCGTGGATGTCGCCGGCCAGTTCGTTCAGGCGGGTCGCGTCGCCGGCGGCGATGGCGGCGGCGACCGTCTCGACGAAGGCCGGATTGAGGTCGCCCTCGGCGTCGCGAAGGGCGAGTTCGGCGGCCTGCGCGGGCGCGACGGGGATCGTCTCCGGGTCCGGCGTCTCGGCCATCGGCGCAACCCTCGTCTTCGCGGGCGGGAATCTTCGCGCTATAGACGCGCCATTACCTGAACGCAAACGTAATGCATTTCGGACAGATGATTTCGACGATGCGCCCTGTTTCCCTGCTTCTCTCCATCGGCTTCGCCCTCGCCGCGACCACCCTCGCCCGGGCCCAGTGCGGGCCGGACGCGCTCGGCACCTCGCGCGTCATGCGCGTCGGCGCGGCGGGCGGCGGCGGCGTCGGCCTGAAATCCTATCCGCGCACGCTGGCGCTGGCGGACAAGGAGATCGTGCTGACCTTCGACGACGGGCCCCTGCCCGGCCCGACGACGAAGGTGCTCGACGCCCTGAAGAAGGAGTGCGTGCGCGCGACGTTCTTCCTGATCGGCCGCAACGCCGACGCCAATCCCGCGCTTGTGCGGCGCGAGGCGGCGGAGGGCCACACCGTCGCCCACCACACCTATTCCCACCCGGCCGTGACGCTGCGCGGGCTCAGCGACGAGGCGGCGCGCGCCGACATCGACAAGGGGATCGCCGCCGACGAACGCGCCGCCGGCGCCGGCGCCCGCGCGCCGTTCTTCCGCTTCCCCGGCTTCGCCGACACCAAACCGCTGGTCGACTGGCTGGCCCGACGCGACATTCTGGTCTTCGGAACCGACGTCTGGGCGTCCGACTGGACGCCGATGTCGCCGACCCAGCAGCTCGCGCTGGTGATGGGGCGGATCGAGAAGGTCCGGCGCGGCATCGTCCTGTTCCACGACACGCGCGAGCAGACCGCGCAGATGATGCCGGCCTTCCTGCGCGAGTTGAAGGCGCGCGGCTACCGGATCGTCCATATCGAGCCCGGCGCCGGCCGCCCCGCCACGGTCGAGGCAGGGCCGGGCTGGCGGTCAGAGACCGACAGGCTGATCTCCGGCCTGATGGCGGCGCGGCGCGCGGCCGCGCCGAAGGCGACACAGTGAACGCGCCCGGCCGCAGGTCGCGATGACGGGCGGGCCGCTTCGTCTCGTCGTCATCGTCGACTCGACGCGGGTCGCGCGGCCCATCGCCGATTGCATCGAATGGGCGCGCAGCGCGCCGGGGATCGAACTGGCCGCGGTCGTCATCGAGCGCGGCGGCCGCGCCGCCTCGACGCGGGCTCGACAGGCGGAGGCGCGCCGGCTCGCCCGCTCGGTCTGGGCCGGAATGGGCGAGATTGTCGCGCTCCCCGTCGCCGCCACGTTCGAGGTCGCGCCGGTCGTCGAAGCCGGGACGGGCATCCCGCGCTACGCCGACGCCGAGATCGCGGCGATCCGCGCGCTGGGCGCCATCGACTCGGTGGTCCGTCTCGCCCCCGGCCCGGCCGACCCCGAGATCGAGCACGCCGCCTCGCGCGGCCTGTTCGAACTGCGCATGGACGACGCGCGCGCCGCCATCCTCGCGCGGCGGCCGTCCGTCCGCTGCGCATGGATCCTGCATCGGGAGGGCGAGGAGCTGTCCTTCTGGGACGGCGCCTTCCCGACCCTCGACACGGCGGCCGCGACGGACGCCGCGACGCGCGGCCGGGCGCTGGCGCATCTGAAGATCGTGCTCGAACGGCTGACGCGAAAACGTGGCCGCGTCGGCGAGCCGCCGGCGTTCCTGCCCCCGCCCGGCGACGACCGCGCCTATGCGCGCGACCGCCTGCGCGCCCGCCTCGGACAGGCCTGGCGGCGCCGCGTCCGCAAGCGCGGCCCGCGCTGGAGCGTCGCCTTCCAATTCGCGGACTGGCCCGGCCTCGATCTTTCACGTGGAACGAAAATCCCGAATCCTCCGAATCACTTCCTCGCCGATCCTTTCGTGACGCATGAGGACGGGCGGGCGGTCTGTTTCGTCGAGGATTTCGATTATGCCCGCGGCCTCGGCCACATCGCCGCCTACGAGCTGACGCCCGCCGGCGCGCGACGCCTCGGCGATGCGATCGTCGAGCCCTTCCACATGTCCTTCCCCTTCCTGTTCCGGCACGAGGGGCGGCTGTGGATGATCCCGGAGACGTGGCAGGCCGGCGAAATCCGCCTCTACGAATGCGTCGAGTTTCCGCTGCGCTGGCGGTTCCGCCGCACGCTGATGGCCGGCGTTTCGGCCGCCGACACGATGGTGTTTCCGTGGGGCGGGCGCTGGGCGATGGCGACCAACATCGACCTCGTGGGCGGACCGGCGGGCGAGCACTGCACGGAGCTGTCGCTGTTCTTCGCCGACGCGCCGCTCGACGGGCCATGGACGCCGCATGCGTGGACTCCGGTGATCGTCGACCCCGAACGGGCGCGCAATGGCGGCCTGCTCGTCGGCGCCGACGGGGCGTTGCATCGCGTCGCCCAGCGGCAAGGGTTTCTGACCTACGGGGCGGGCCTTGCGATCAACCGGATCGACGCGCTCGACGCCGACGCCTATGCCGAGACGCCGGTGCGCACGATCGCGCCGGACTTCTTCCCCGGCCTCGTCGGCGCGCACCACATGCACAGCGCCGGGGGCGTCACCGTCTACGATTTCTGTGAGATGCGGCGCGCGGACGATTGAGACGCGGGCGGGGCGGCGCCTGTCATTCCCGGCCGAGCGAAGCCCAGTCTGTCATTCCCGGCCGAGCGAAAGAGAGGGGAAGGGAATCCACGCCCCGCCTCGCGCCCTCCGCATGGATCCCCTTCCCGGCGACCTGCGGCCGCCGCCGGGGATGACAGGGCATGCCCCTCGCCCCGGCCGGGCCCGCCCCGCCTCATTCCCGGCCGAGCGAAGCGAGGGGAAGGGAATCCACCGCCCCGCCTCACGCCCCTCGGCATAGATCCCCTTCCCGGCGACCTGCGGTCGCCGCCGGGGATGACAGGGCATGTCACTCTTGGCCGAGCGAAGCCCCGCCTGTCATTCCCGGCCGGCGAGCCCGCCCCCCCCCCCCCGAATCCTCATCCAAAACGCGAAACGGCGCCTGTAAGGCGCCGTTTCATCGAGGCTTTCGCCTGAATTGGTGCGGTCGAGAGGACTCGAACCTCCACAACGGTTAAGTTACTAGCACCTCAAGCTAGCGCGTCTACCAATTCCGCCACGACCGCTCAGGCTGCGCGCTCCCGAGGGGGCTCGCTGTCCGGGCGCCCGTCTAACAAATGGCGTGTGGCGTGACAAGGGCGCGCAATCGTGATTTCGCTCGGCGCCATGAGTTTTCCCGACGCTTCGCCGCCCGCCGCGCAGCCGCGCCTCGCCGCCGCCGGCGCACGCGCCGACATGCGCGCGGCGCCGGGCGCGCCGCCGGTCGAGTGGATCGTGGCCGAGGGGCTGACCGCCTATCCCGACGCGCTCGCGTTCATGGAGGCGCGGGCCGCCGCTATCGCCGCCGGCGCGGGCCGGGAATGCGTCTGGCTGGTCGAGCATCCACCGCTCTACACCTCCGGCACCAGCGCCAAGGCGGGCGACCTGCTGGAGCGGCGCTTCCCGGTCTACGACGCCGGGCGCGGCGGACAGTTCACCTATCACGGCCCCGGCCAGCGGGTGGCCTACGCCATGCTCGACCTCAACCGCCGCCGGCGCGACGTGCGCGCCTTCGTCGCCGCGCTGGAAGACTGGGTGATCGCCACGCTCGCCGCCTTCAACGTGCGCGGCGAGCGCCGGGAGGATCGCGTCGGCGTGTGGGTGAAGCGCCCGGACAAGCCGCCCGGCCTCGACGGGACGAGCGCGGAGGACAAGATCGCCGCCATCGGCATCCGCGTGCGGCGCTGGGTCAGCTTCCACGGAATTTCGATCAATGTGGAGCCCGACCTGTCGCATTTCGCCGGCATCGTGCCGTGCGGGATTGCGGATCGGCATTTCGGCGTGACCAGCCTCGTCGATCTCGGCGTTCCGGCCGTCATGGAAGATCTGGACGTCGCGCTGCGGGCGGCGTTCGAGACCGTTTTCGGTCCGACCGTCAGAGCGTCGGCCTGATCGCGAAGCCCGGCGGCGGCGGATCGCTGGGCTCGACCGAGAGGTCGTTCACCCGCGCATGCGTCGGCCCGCGCCGCATCGCCGCCAGCATCGCCTCGACCGCCGCCGCCTCGCCGGCGATCACGGCCTCGACCGTCCCGTCCGCGCAGTTGCGCGCCCAACCCGACAGGCCGAGCCGCAGCGCCTCGCGCTCGACGAAGGCGCGATAGCCGACGCCCTGGACGCGGCCGACGGCGCGGATCCTCACGCTCGTCATGCCTCGCCCCCGCGCGCGGGATCGACCGGCGAGGCGAAGCGCGGGCGCACGCCGGCGACAGGGCCCTGCGTCGGCGTCGCCGGCTTGACGCGCGGCTGTCCGGCGCCGCGCGGCAGGAAGCCGGACAGTTCGCGCCGATACGCCGCGGGCAGGCCGGCCGCCTCCGCCGCCTCGACGATGCGCTCCATGTAGCCCGGCTTCGGCCGGCCCGGCTCGAGGCTGGCGCCGACATAGATCAGCGCGCGGCGGGCGCCGCCTTCGGCGAGAATCACGCCCTGACTGATCTTCGTGTAGAGGCCGCGGCCCAGCTCCTCGAAGGCGTCGAGCGTGCGCACATGGGCGAGGCCGATCTCCCAGAGCAGTCCGTGAACGTCGCGCGCCGGATCGCGCGTCACAGACGCGTAGCCGTGGTTCATGACGAAGAAGCGGTGGCGGGCGAGGCGCGCGCGGCCGACGACGCGGGCGCCGGGGCAACGCAGCGCCATCTCCGCCTCGTGCATGTTCGCGCCATAAGCGAAATACAGCGGCATTCCGGTCGAACTCCCTGTCTCCTAACGCCTTTTAACCCGCATTCGAGCGTTCCGCTTCAATGGCGGGCAAGCCGGCGTCCTTATCGTCAGCGGCAACAGGGTCAAGGGTCGCCGCCATGTCCGTCGCGTTCCGAGTCAACAATATCGCCGGGATGTTCTCGGAGGGAATCGAATCCGGTTCCGAGCCGACGCCGCTCAGGCTTCGTTCGGAGCGGGAGAAGCTGTTCTCGGAGACGCTGGTCCAGCGCATGGCGCGTATCGGACGCGGGCTCGCCGCGCTCGGCGATCCGCGCCGGCTCGTCGCGCTGCCCGCCTATGTGGAGATCATGCTGCGCGACCGCGCCGTCGGCGCCGCCGCCCTGCCCGACCCGGCCTCGGCGATGACGCGCCCCGAAGGATTTTGCGGCGCCGCCTCCGACCTCGCGCCGACCACGCTGATGCAGGCCTACTCGCAGGGGCTGCACGCGCGCGCCCCGTTCGGCCCGGCGAGCTGGTGGGCGCCCGTCCGGCGCCTCGTGCGCGCGATCCCGGCCTCGGCGGCGGCCGCGCCGGAAGCCCGGTTCGATCTCGATTGCGACCACGCCATCGCGCTGTCGGCGGAAGCGGCCGCCCGGCGCGCGCCGCTCGACGCCGCCTCGCCGATCCTGCGCCATGCGCACGCCCGGCTGTTCGACCGCGGCTACGCCCATTGCTTCGCCACGAGCGCCGCCGCCGGCGGCTATGGACTGGCCATCGGCCGCGCCTTCGTCGTGCTGGGCCTCTATGGCGAACCCGCCGACGCCGCCGGCGCCCTGGCGGCGCTGGAGGGCGAACTCGCGCGCCGGCGATTCGCGCTGGTCGACCTCACTTTCGTGCGCGCGCTGTTGCCGGACCTCGCCTGCGAGACGATGAGCCGCGAGGCCTACGACCGGATGCTGGACGCCAATCCGGACGGGGAACGCGCCGCGCGCTGGCGCAAGACGGCCTGAGGCGTCAGGAGTCCGCCATTCGCCGGACGAGCGCCGCCGCCCAGCGACAGAGCGCCCCGCCGACGAGAAACGCGCCGGCCATCGCGAGATTGACGAGCGGCCGCGCATCGGCGTCGCCGCGCAACGCCTGCGTCACGATCAGCACGACGAGCAGGCCCGCCGTCGCCCACAACAGCCACTTCAGCGCCTCGAGACATCCATAGAGAACCGTCGAGGCGAAGGGGCCCATCGTCACCACCAAGGCTTGGGGAATGCGATCTTCGGGGCGGCCTTCTCGATCGCGGCGGCGACGGCGAACAGCGTCTCCTCCTCGAACGGGCGGCCGATGAGCTGGAGGCCGAGCGGCAGCCCTTCCGCGTTGACGCCGCCCGGCACGGCGATGCCCGGCAGGCCGGCCATGTTCACGGTCACCGTGAAGACGTCGTTGAGATACATCTCGACCGGATCGTCCGAGGTCTTGGCGCCGATGCCGAAGGCGGCCGAGGGCGTCGCGGGCGTCAGGATCGCGTCCACGCCGGCGGCGTAGGCCTGCTCGAAATCGCGCTTGATCAGCGTGCGGATCTTCTGCGCGCGCACATAGTAGGCGTCGTAGTAGCCGGCCGAGAGCACATAGGCGCCGATCATGATGCGGCGGCGCACCTCGCCGCCGAAGCCGGCGCGGCGGGTCTGCTCGTACATGTCGACGATGTCCTTGCCCGGCACGCGCAGGCCGTAGCGCACGCCGTCGTAGCGCGCGAGGTTCGACGAGGCTTCCGCCGGGGCGACGATGTAATAGGCCGGCAGCGCGTATTTGGTGTGCGGCAGCGAGATGTCGACGATCTTGGCGCCGGCGTCCTTCAGCCAGGCGACGCCGTCGGCCCACAGTTTCTCGATCTCGGGCGACATGCCGTCGAGGCGATACTCTTTCGGGATGCCGATGGTCTTGCCGGCGATGGAGGCGCCGACCGCCTTCTCGTAGTCGGGCACGGGCGCATCGACGCTGGTCGTGTCCTTCGGGTCGTGGCCGGCCATCGAGCGCAGCAGGATGGCGCAATCGCGCACGGTGCGGGCGATCGGGCCGGCCTGATCCAGCGAGGAGGCGAAGGCGACGATGCCCCAGCGCGAGCAGCGGCCGTAGGTCGGCTTGATGCCGACCGTGCCGGTGAAGGCCGCCGGCTGGCGGATCGAGCCGCCGGTGTCGGTCGCGGTGGCGCCGAGGCACAGGCGCGCGGCGACGGCCGCGGCCGACCCGCCGGAGGAGCCGCCGGGCACCAGCAGGCCCTTGCGGCCGGCGGCGAGCGCGGCGCGACCCTGCTCGGCCGACCAGTTCGGCGGCAGGAAGGGCGAGGCGACCGGCCCGTAGTAGGACGTCTCGTTCGACGAGCCCATGGCGAACTCGTCCATGTTCAGCTTGCCGAGCATCACCGCGCCGTCGCGCCACAGATTGTGGGTGACGGTCGACTCGTAGGGCGGCTTGAAGCCGTCGAGAATGTGCGAGCAGGCCTGCGTATGCACGCCCTTGGTCGCGTAAAGATCCTTGATGCCGAGCGGCAGCCCCTCGAGCGGGCCGGCGGCGCCGCGGGCGAGCTTCTCGTCCGACGCTTTCGCCTGCGCGCGGGCGTGGTCCGGCGTCTCGACGATATAGGCGTTGAGTCCGCGCGCGGCCTCGACGGCGGCGACATGCGCCTCCGTGAGCTCCAGGGCGGAGAAGGTCTTCGCGCGCAGGCCGTCGCGGGCTTCGGCGAGGGAAAGGTGGGTGAGATCGGTCACGTCAGGCTCGGATCACGTCAGGATCGGGTCGCGGCGGGTCGGCGAGGCGGGCGCCTCACTCGACCACCTTGGGAACGACGAAGAAATTATCCTCGGAGACCGGCGCGTTCTGCGTCACGGCGTCGGCGAGGCCGCCGTCGTTGACCAGATCGGGCCGCTTCTTCATGGAAATGGGGACGACCGAGGTCATCGGCTCGACGCCGGCCACGTCGACCTCGTCGAGTTGCTCGACAAAGGCGAGAATGGCGTTCAGCTCGCCTTGCAGATGCGGCACTTCCTCGTCCTTCACCGCAACGCGCGCCAGATGCGCGATGCGGCGGACGGTCGCCTGATCGACCGACATGCGTCGCTCCAGAAAACATGCGCGGGCCCGCGCCTCGCCCGCTCTTAGCCCGCGCCATGCTGCGGCGCAATCAATTCGCCTGCGCGGTCACCCCGCGCACCCGCACCGCCACGCCCTCGCCGCCGGCGCAGCCGGCGAGCGCCAGCGCGACGGCGGCCGCAGCCGCCAGCGCGAGGAGCCGCGCCCTCACAGCGTCACCGCCTCGCCGGAGGTCGGCACGAGCACGCGCGTCTTCGACCCCGCCATTTCGGCGATGAATTCGTCGGCGTTGGGAGCGAGCAGATCGAAGGTCGCGTAGTGGCAGGGCACCACCAAGTCGAAAGAGAAGTAGCGCGTCAGCGCGAAGGCGGCCGACTGGGCCGACATGGTGAAACGGTCGCCGATCGGGACCATGCCGATCTTGGGCCGGTAGATCTCGTCGATCAGCGCCATGTCGCCGAACAGGTCGGTGTCGCCCATATGGTAGATCGTCGGCGCGTCGGGATGGCGAATGATCAACCCGTTGGGATTGCCGAGATAGATCGACTTGCCGTCCTTCACCGTGCCGGAGGAATGCAGCGCCTGCGTGAACGTGACGGCGAACTCGCCGCAGGGGACCGTGCCGCCGGTGTTGCCGGGATTGATGTTCTTCGCGCCCTGCTCCATCAGGAACATGCAGATTTCGAAATTGGAGACGACCTGCGCGCCGGTGCGGGCGGCGATGGCGGCGGCGTCGCCGACATGATCGTCGTGGCCATGCGTCAGCAGAATGTGGGTGACGCCGGCGCTGGCGTCGGCGACGTCGCCCTTGAACATCGGATTGCCGGTGAGAAACGGGTCGATCAGGATGACGGACGAGCCGATCTCGAGCCGAAAGGCGGAATGGCCGAACCAGGTGAGCTTCATGTGTGTCTTTTCCCCCGCGACGCGCGTCGCCGCGCATTATCGACAGCGCGCGCCCGGCGGCAATGCGGCGCGCCGGAGACGGTCCGCGAATGGCTGATTTCCGCGATGCGCTGAGCGATTTCGCGCCGACGCTGCCGCGTCATGCGCGGCTGATCGGCGTCGATCTCGGCACGAAGACCATCGGCGTCGCCGTATCCGACGTCGAGCGGCGAATCGCGACGCCGGTCGAGACCATCGCGCGCGTGAAGTTCGGCGCCGACGCCGGCAAGCTGATCGCCATCGCTGCGAAGCAGGAGGCGGCGGCCGTCGTCATCGGCCTGCCGCTCAACATGGACGGAACGGAAGGGCCGCGCGCGCAGGCGACGCGCGCCTTCGTGCGCAACATCGCGCGAATGACGCCGACGCCGTTCCTGTTCTGGGACGAGCGGTTGTCCACCGCCGCCGTGACGCGCAGCCTGATCGAACAGGACGCCAGCCGCGCCAAGCGCGCCGAAGTCGTCGACCGCATGGCCGCCGCCTACATCCTGCAGGGGGCGCTGGACTTTCTGGCTCGCCTCGCGCGCGAGGCGGACGCTTCATAGGAAAGGCCCGGCGTCGCCGCCGGGCCTCGTCGTCGACACGCCTGCGCGCGGAGCGTCAGTGCGCGATGTTGTTGCCCTCGGCCGGGCCGGGGGTGATCGGCGGGCCGCGGCGCGAGCCGACATAGCCGCCGCGATAGCCGCCGGGGCCGATGCCGTCGCGACCGCCATAGCCCTGCCCGCCATGGCCCTGACGGTAGCCGCCGGGGCCGACGCCGTCGCGACCGCCCGGACGCGGACCGATGCCGTCGCGCCCGCCGTAGCCCTGCCCGCCGTAGCCCTGACGGTAGCCGCCGGGGCCGATGCCGTCGCGACCGCCCGGACGCGGACCGATGCCGTCGCGCCCGCCGTAGCCGGTTCCGGGGCGCACATAGCCCGGCGCAATGCCGTCGCGCCCGCCGGGGCGACGATAGTGACGACGGCCGTCGCGGTAGTAGTAGCCGCCGCCGTCGTACACATACTGCGTCCGGTAGCCGCCGCCGTAGTACGGAGCGCCATAGACGGGCGCGCCGGTATAGGGGCCGTCGTAATAGTCGTTGTCGGCGGCGGCGGCCGCCGCGCCGGCCGCGAGCAGGCCGATCGCCGCCGCGCCGAGCGCCAGGCCGGCGCCGGAGCGACGGACGTAGCGCTTCTTGTAGTGCTTGCGCGCAGCGACCGTCTCGACCTGCGGGCCGGCGGCCTGCGGCACATAGCCGGGGCTGGCCGGAGCGGCGAAGGACGGCAGCGACGTGGCGAGCACGGCGGCGCCGGCGAGGACGGCCACGGCGGCGCGACGGGCGCGCCGACCGAGGAAGGCGGAAATCTCGAAGTTCATGCGGCGCACTCCTTTCGCGAGGTTGCGCAGCTTATCGCCGGTGGCGTGTGAACCCGCCGTGAACAGTTGATGCAGCTATGGTTAATCGCTTGACCCCACGGCGCCATTTCGGCACAACTTGCAGTTGTTGCGGCGTTCGCCGCCTTCGATCCCGAACAGATCGCGTCGATCGCGCGGCGCTTGCGCATATGGCCGGACGTCATGCCCCGTTCATCGAAACAACGCGCCGCCGCGCCGGTTCCGCTGAAACCGGCGGCGGGGCGTCCGCCATCGGGCAAGGAAGCGGCCGCCTATGTGGCGGAGATTTCGGCCCAGCTCGCGCGGATGGCCACGCACGCCCGGCTCGACCTGCTGGCGCACTTCCTCACCATGGCGTGGCTCGAGGCCGAGGCGCAGGCGCAACCCGGCGACGACGCGTCACGGCGCGAGGCCTAGAGCGCATCGCCGCGCGGCGCGCGATGCTGCTAGGATCGCGCGCGACACGCCCGCGCAGACACGCCTCATGGATCAGGTCGAACTCTTCCGTCGCCTCGCCGTCGCCATCGCCATCGGCCTGCTCGTCGGCCTCGAGCGCGGCTGGCAATCGCGCGAGGAGCATGACGGCCAGCGCGCGGCGGGGCTGCGCACCTTCGCCCTCTCCGGCCTGCTCGGCGGCGTCGCGGCGCTGGTCGGCCAATCGCTCGGCGGCGCGACGTTCGCGGCGATCACGCTGGCCTTCGCCGCCGCGCTGACCTGGTTCAGCGCGCGCGAGGCGGCGGCCGAAAATTCGGTGAGCGCCACCGGCGCCGTCGCCGGCCTGCTGACCTACGCGCTCGGCGCCTACGCCGTCGTCGGCGATCAGGTGGTGGCGGTCGCCGCCGCCGTCGCGATGGCGATGCTGCTGGCGCTGCGCGACCCGCTGCACAATTGGGTGCGACGTCTCACATGGATCGAACTGCGCAGCGTGCTGGTGCTCGCCGCGATGTCTTTCCTGCTGCTGCCGGTGTTGCCCAATCGCCCCGTCGATCCGTGGAGCGCGCTCAACCCGGCGCAGATCTGGTTCTTCGCGATCCTGATCGCGGCGGTGTCGTTCGTCGGCTATGGCGCGATGAAGCTGTTCGGCGAGGGACGCGGGCTGGCGCTCGCGGCCATCGCCGGCGGGCTCACATCGTCGACGGCGACTACGGTCTCCTTCTCGCGGCTGGCGCGCGACAATCCGGCCGGCGCGACGGAACTGGCGCAAGGCGTGCTGCTCTCCGGCGCGACGATGTTCGCGAGGGTCGGCGTTCTGGCCGGCGTCATCGCGCCGCGCCTCGCGCCGAGCCTTGCGCCGGCGCTCGCCGCCGCCACGCTTGCGATGTTGCTGGCGGCGCTGCCTTTGCTGCTGCGCCGGCGGGGCGGCGATCGGGCCGGGCCGAAACTCGACATGAAAAATCCGTTCGAGCTGACGCCGGTGCTGCAACTGGCCGCGATCATCTCCATCGTTCTCGTGTTGGCCAAAGGGGCTCGCCGACAGCGCAAGCTCGGCCGGCGTCTACCTTCTCGCAGCCGCCTCCGGCGTCGCCGACGTCGACGCGCTGACCTTGTCGATGGCGCGCATGGCCGGCGAATCGCTCAGCCTGCGCGAGGCGAGTGTGGCCATCCTGATCGCGGTCGGCGTCAACACCGTCTCGAAGGCGGCGCTCGCCGCCGCCATCGGCGGCGCGGGCTTTGCGGGCCGCGTCGCGGCGGGCAGTTTCGTCTCGCTCGCCGCCGGCGGCCTCGCCGCCTGGGCCACCGTCTGACCCCTCACGTCGCGAGCGAGACGAGGCCGCCGTCGTGGCGCAGCGCGCGTCCGTCGAGCTCCAGCTCGACAAGCGCGGCGCGCGCGACCGGCGCAGGCAACTCGGCGAGGCGCAGCAATTCGTCGACCGAGATCGGCGCGGGACCGAGAAGCGCGAGCAAGGCGGCGCGCGCATCCATTCCGCGCGATGTCTCGCGCGGAGCCTCGCGCGCCATGACGACCGCCGGCTCGTCGAACTCGAACTCCAGCGAAGCGCGCGGCGCGGCGGCCGCGTCGGACAGATCGAGCTCGTCCCAAAGCGGCTCGCTGTCGGCGAGCGGCGCGCCCTCGGCGAACAGGTCCTCTTGCGGGCGACCGCGCATCGCGTCGAGGACGCGGATCACGTCGTCGAGGGACCGGCACATCGTGGCGCCGTCGGCGATCAGATCGTTCGGGCCCTCGGCGCGCGGATCGAGCGGGGAGCCGGGCACGGCGAACACCTCCCTGCCCTGCTCGGCGGCGAAGCGCGCGGTGATGAGCGAGCCGGAGCGCCGCGCCGCCTCCACCACGATGACGCCGAGCGACAGGCCGGAGACGATGCGGTTGCGACGGGGAAAGTCGCGGCCCCGCGCCTCCCAGTCGAGCGGCATTTCGGAAACAAGCGCGCCGGAGCCGGCGAGCGCATCTGCGAGATCGACATGCTCGGACGGGTAGATGCGGCGATGGCCGCCGGCGAGCACGCCGACGCCGCCTCGCTCCAGCGAGGCGCGATGGGCGCGCGCGTCGACGCCGCGGGCGAGGCCCGAGACGACGACATAGCCCGCCTCGCCGAGGCCGTGCGCCAGCCGCTCGGCCATCGCCAGACCGACGGCGGAGGCGTTGCGCGAGCCGACGATGGCGACCATCGGCCGGCGCAACGTTGCGATCTGTCCGCGCACCGCCATCAGCGGCGGCGCGTCCGCAATCGCGCGCAGGCTCTCGGGATAGTCGGGCTCGCCCATGCCGACGAAGGCGACTCCCAGGCGCTCGGCCGCCTCCATCTCGCGCTCGATCTCGTCGAGCGGGGCGACGCGCACGGGCTTGCCCGACTTGCGGGACAGTTCCGGCAGCGCCGCGAGCGCGGCGGCCGCGCCGCCCATGCGGTTCAGCAGCGCGCGGAAGGTGCGAGGGCCGACATTCTCCGAGCGGATCAGGCGCAGCCAGTCGCGCCGCTGCGCCTGCGACAGACGCAGGCGCGTCGCGCCGGCGGCGAGACCCTCGTTCATCCCTTCGCCCCGATCTTGCCTTCCGTTCCGGCGAGCAGACGGCCGATATTGGCGCGATGCATGAACCACAGGAACGCCGCGAGCGCGGCGAACAGCAGCGCCTCGCGCGGCCAGCCGCCGACATAAAGCGCGACCGGCGCCGCCACGCTGGCGACGAGCGCGGCGAGCGAGGAGTAGCGCGTGGCGAAGGCGACCGCGAGCCAGACGGCCGCGAAGACGAAGGCGATGGGCCAGGCCAGGCCGATCAGGCAGCCGAGAAAGGTGGCGACGCCCTTGCCGCCCTTGAAGCCGAGCCAGACGGGAAAGATGTGGCCGACGAAGGCGCCGGCGGCGGCGGCCATGCCGGCCTCGCGGCCCCAGTTCAGGGCGATCAGGATCGCGACCGTGCCCTTCAACCCGTCGGCCAGCAGCGTCGCCGCGGCGAGGCCCTTGCGGCCCGTGCGCAGCACGTTGGTCGCGCCGATGTTGCCGGAGCCGATGGAGCGGATGTCCTGCGTGCCCGCAAGTTTCGTGATGACGAGACCGAAGGGGATCGATCCGAACAGATAGCCGAGCAGACCGGCGAGAAGCAGCGTCACGGGCGATCCCTGAAAGGCGAGCGCGCGAGCCTAGCGCGCCCCCGGCGCGAGGGGCAAGCGCGGGGGGCGACCGGCGTTCTTGCGTCCGGCGCAGGATTTGGCAGGCTGCGCGCGGGCGCCGGCAGGGGGCGGCATGCTGCTTCGCGACTTCATCCTCGATTGTCTGACGTCGCCGCATGTGCTGCGGCTGAATTTCCGCCTCGGGCCGCTGCTGGTCTACCCCAGCGGCTATTCGCAGGACATCGCGCGCGCGATCTCGAGCGGCGTCGTGCAGGTGACCACCGACGTCGGCCGGCTCGGCATGGCGGCCCGCCGCGGCCCCTGCCGCATCGCCGACGGCGCCCGACGCCCAGCGGCCGGCCGCTGTGGGTCAACCCGCGCGTCCGCGCGAACGGGCGATCTGCTCGCGAGAGCCGCGTCGAGGGGCGGCGTTCCCGGCCCCAGCACAAGCCGCACGCCAGGATTTCCAACGGGCGCAGGTTTCGCCGCAACTCGCAGAGGCCGCCGCCTATCTCGTCGGCGCGATCACGCGGCGGCAATACGGCTTCAATCTCGGCGCGATCGCCAATCCGCGCGCCAGCGGCCACGCCTATGCGCTGCATCTTGCCGACCGCATGCTAGGGCAGAGCGTCGCGGCGTCCTATCTCGTGCCAGACGAAGATGCGCGCGCGCTCTGCGCGCTGGTGGCGACGGGCGCCGGCGAGCGTTACGCCTTCAACGGCATCTGAAGCCGATCACGCCTCGTGGACGATGCGGCCGGCGACCATCGTCAGCTTGACGCGGCCCTCCATGCGCGCCTCGTCGAAGGGCGTGTTCTTGCAGCGCGAGCGCAGCTTCGCCGGATCGACGATCCAGGGCTCGTGCGGATCGAAGCGGATGAGATCGGCCGGCGCGCCCTTGGCGATGCGACCCTGCGGCAGGCCGAGAATGTCGGCCGGGCGAGACGACATCGCCGCCAGCAATCGAGTCAGGCCGACATCGCCCGAAGCGACCATGCGCAGGCCGGCGGAGAGCATCGTCTCGAGCCCGATGGCGCCGTTGGCGCATTCGGCGAAGGGCAGCCGCTTGGTCTCGACATCCTGCGGATCGTGATCGGAGACGATTACGTCGATCAGCCCTTCGGCGAGCGCGTCGACGAGCGCCAGCCTGTCGTCCTCGCCGCGCAGCGGCGGCGACAGTTTCAGGAAGGTGCGGTAGTCGCCGATGTCGTTCTCGTTCAGCGTGAGATGATTGATCGAGGTTCCGGCGGTGACGGGCAGTCCGGCGGCGCGGGCGGCGCGCAGCACGTCGAGCGACATGCGGCAGGTGACGACCGAGGCGTGATACTTCGCGCCGGTGAGCGCGACGAGGCGCATGTCGCGCTCGAGCGGGATGGTCTCGGCCTCGCGCGGGATGCCGGGCAGGCCGAGGCGGCTTGCGAACTCGCCCTCGTTCATCACGCCTTCGGCGGTCAGTTCACGGTCGCCGAGATGGGCCATCACGAGGGCGTCGAAATCGCGCGCATAGGTCAGCGCGCGGCGCATCACCTGCGCGCTCGAGATGGTGCGCGCGCCGTCGCCGAAGGCGACCGCGCCGGCGCGCTGGAGCAGGCCGATCTCGGAAATCTCCCTGCCCTCGCGGCCCTTGGTGAGGGCGGCCGAAGGCAGCACGCGCACCAGCCCGCGGTCGCGCGCGCGGCGCAGCAGGAAGTCGACCACCGCCGGATCGTCGAGCGGGGGATGGGTGGCGGGCGAGGCGACGATGGTGGTGACGCCGCCGGCCGCCGCCGCAGCCGTGGCGGTGACGATGGTCTCGCGATGCTCGGCGCCGGGCTCGCCGATGAAGGCGCGCATGTCGATGAGGCCGGGCGCCAGCACGTCGCCTGCGCAATCGACGACGCTCGCCCCCTCCGGCGCCGAATCGGCCGCGACGGCCGGACCGAAATCGCGGATCGCGCCGTCGACGACGAGAAGGCCGCCCATCTCCTCGCGGCCGGAGGCCGGGTCCACCAGCCTCGCCTTGACGAAGACCACGGGGGCCGGGACGGGCGAGGCGGCGAAAGGCGGCGACGGGCTCATGAGAGGCTGGAGTAGCGCGGGCGGCCTGCGGTTTCAACGCGGCCCATCGCGCCGTCCCCCGGTTTGACGGGGAAACGACGGCGGCCGGGCCGTCACTCCTTCGGGAAGTCGAGCCCCATCTCGCGGTAGCGCTCGGGATCGTCGAGCCAGTTTTCCCGCACCTTCACGAACAGGAAGAGGTGGATCTTCTGGCCGGCTTCGGCGGCGATGTCCTTGCGCGCCATCGAGCCGACGGTCTTCAACACGTGGCCGCCGTCGCCGATGACGATCTTCTTGTGGCCTTCTCGGGTGACGTAGATCGTCTGCTCGACGCGCACGGAGCCGTCCTGCTGTTCCTTCCACTGCTCGGTCTCGACCGTGAGCTGGTAGGGCAATTCCTCGTGCAGCCGCTCGAACAGCTTTTCGCGCGTGATCTCGGCTGCGAGCATGCGCAGATTGCCGTCGGTGAGCTGATCCTCCGGGTAGAGCCAGGGGCTCGCCGGCATCTCGGCGGCGAGCGCCTTCGTCAGCGTCTCGACGCCGTCGCCGGTCAGCGCGGAAATCATGAAGGTGTGCGCGAAGGCGTGCAGGCCGTTGGCCTCCTGCGCGAGGGCGAGCAGCTTCTCGCGGTCGATCACGTCGACCTTGTTGAGGATGAGGAATGTCGGCGCGCGCAGTTCGCCGAGGCGGGCGACGATCTCGCGCGCCTCCTCGTCGAGGCCCTTGCGCGCGTCGATCAGCAGACACACGACGTCCGCCTCGCCCGCCCCGCCCCAGGCCGACGTCACCATCGCGCGGTCGAGCCGGCGCTTGGGCTTGAACAGGCCGGGCGTGTCGACGAACACGATCTGGCTGTCGCCGACGATGGCGATGCCGCGCGACTGGGCGCGCGTCGTCTGCACCTTGCGCGAGACGATCGACACTTTCGCGCCGACGAGCTGGTTGATCAGCGTCGACTTGCCGGCGTTGGGCGCGCCGATCAGCGCGACGAAGCCGGCGCGGGTTTTCGCTTCGCTCATGCCCCGGACTCCGGTTGCGGCGCGGCCGATCGGCCATTGATCCGTTCGCGCGTCAGAAAGGCGGTCGCCGCCGCCTGCGCGGCGAGTTTCTTGGAAGATTCGGCGGGCCCCTCGCACGGGACGAAGCCCCGCACCTCGACGGCGAGCACGAAGACCGGCGCATGTTCGGGCCCGCTGCGGGCCGCCTGCCGATAGGTCGGCGGCGGCAGGCCGCGCGCCTGCGCCCATTCCTGCAATTCGGTCTTCGGGTCGGCGAGGCGGCGCGGAAGGTGCGCGACGCGCGGGCCCCAGAACCGTTCGACGAGGCCGCGGGCCGCCTCCCAGCCGGCGTCGAGGAACACCGCGCCGATGATCGATTCGGCGACGTCGCCGAGGATCGCCGCCTTGCCCGCCCCGCCCGACTGTTTCTCGCCCGGCCCGAGCCGGATGAAGGCGCCGACCTCCCAGTCCAGCGCAACCTCGACGCAGGTCTCGCGGCGCACGAGTTCGGCGAGGCGGCGCGACAGCTCGCCCTCGCGCGCGGCCGGGAACGTGCGATGCAGAAGATCGGCGACGGCGAGGCCGAGCACGCGGTCGCCGAGGAATTCGAGGCGTTGATAGTTGCGCTTGCCGGTCGCCGCGCTGACATGGGTCAGCGCGTGGTCGATCAGATCGCGGTCGGCGAAGACATGACCGATGCGCGCTTCGAGCGGCGCGAGTTCGCCGCCCGCGACAGCGTGCCGGCGCGTCATCGCACCGGCTGGAAGAGCCGGCTCCAGCGCACCGTCCACGGCCATTTCCAGAACTGCCAGGCCGCCTCGTCCTCCTGCACGGAGAAGAAGATGATCTCGGCGCGGCCGACGAAATTCTCGAACGGCACGGGGCCGACGCCGCCCTCGGAGGCGGGGACGCGGGAATCGGTGGAGTTGTCGCGGTTGTCGCCCATCATGAAGTAGTTGCCGGGCGGCACCTCGAACACGTCCGTGTTGTCGAGGAAGCCGCTGTCGCCCTCGCGCTCGATGATCATGTGGCGCACCGGCGGCTGGCCGGGCGAGCCGGGCAGCGTCTCGAAATAGGCCGGCGTCGCCACGTCGCGGCCGAAGGCGCCCTTGGTGAGGAAATCGGGCGCGCGCTCGCGCTCGGTCGCCTGCCCGTTGATGTAGAGGCGGCCCTTGATCAACTGCACCTTGTCGCCGGGCAGGCCGATGACGCGCTTGATGTAGTCGGTCGAGTTGTCGCGCGGCAGCTTGAACACCGCGATGTCGCCGCGCTTGGGCTCGGAGGCGAGCACGCGGCCGGAGAACAGGTTCGGGCTGAAGGGGAAGGAGTGCCTGGAATAGCCGTAGGTGTATTTCGACACGAACAGATAATCGCCGACCAGCAGCGTCGGGATCAGCGATCCGGTCGGGATGTTGAAGGGCTGGAAGAAGAAGGTGCGAACCACGAGCGCGATGGCGAGCGCTTGCAGGATCACCTTGATCGTCTCGCCGAGGCCGCCTTCCTCCGCGTGCTTCTTGGACTTGTCGAGGCCGTCGGTGTTCAAGCGGGCCGGCTCCGTGGTCATGAGCGTCTCCAGGGCCTTGCGGCCGGGCAAGCACCTATCGCGCTTCGGCCCCGGCTTACAAGCAAAGCGGGCGGAAATTGAGGCCGCCCGCGTTCAGCCGGCGGCGCGCGGCCGGGCCTCGATCACCACGAAGGCCTGCGCCCAGGGGTGGTCGTCCGTCAGGGTGAGGTGGATCACGGCCTCGCAGCCGGCCGGCGTCAATTCCGCGAGGCGCGCCGCCGCCCCGCCGGTCAGCGCCATGGTCGGCATGCCCGAGGGCCGGTTGACGACGCCCATGTCGCGCCAGGCGACGCCGCGGCGAATGCCGGTGCCGAGCGCCTTGGCGCAGGCCTCCTTGGCGGCGAAACGCTTGGCGTAGGAGGCGGCGCGATTGGCGCGCCGGTCGGACTTCGCGCGCTCGATCGGGGTGAAGCAGCGATGCGTGAAGCGCTCGCCGAACCGCTCCAGCGTCTCGGCGATGCGCTCGATATTGGTCAGGTCGCTGCCGAGGCCGAGGATCATCGCGCCCGCGCCCTGCCCTCGTCCATCGCCGCGCGCATCCGGCCGATGGCCTCGGCGAGGCCGACGAAGATCGCCTCGCCGATGAGGAAATGGCCGATGTTCAGCTCGACGACGGAGGGGATCGCCGCGACGATCCGGGCGGTGTCGTAGTCCAGCCCGTGACCGGCGTGGCATTCGAGGCCGAGCTTCGCCGCCTCGTCCGCCGCCGCCGCGATGCGGGCGAATTCGTGCTTGGCCTTTTCGGTCTCGCCGGCGACGAAGGCCTCGCACCAGGACCCGGTGTGCAGCTCGACCACCGGCGCGCCGGCGGCGCGGGAGGCGGCGACGACCTCGCGGGTCGGCTCGACGAACAGGGAGACGCGCGCGCCGGCGCGCGCCAGTTCGGCGATGACCGGCTTCAGCCGGGCGTGCTGGCCGACGACGTCGAGCCCGCCCTCGGTGGTGCGCTCCTCGCGCCGCTCGGGCACGAGGCAGACGGCGTGCGGGGCGATCCTCGTGGCGATGGCCACCATCTCGTCGGTCGCCGCCATCTCGAAATTCAAGGGCTTGGAGATTTCGGCCTTGAGCCGCGTCATGTCGGCGTCGCGGATGTGGCGGCGGTCCTCGCGCAGATGCGCGGTGATCCCGTCGGCGCCGGCGGCGATGGCGGCGAGCGCGGCGCGCACCGGATCGGGCAGCGCGCCGCCGCGGGCGTTACGGACGGTGGCGACGTGGTCGATGTTGACGCCCAGGCGGAGACGGGGAAGCGACACGGGCGACACCTTCGGACTGCGTGGGGCGGTCATGGTTAGACGGGCCGTCCGCGCTTGTCATCTGCCCGGCCGCTCTCCTCGCATGCGCCGGGCGCGACCCTGAAACCGCCACGATGGGCGGCTTGGCTGGGCGCGAGGAGATTTCGTCATGATCGCCGCGCGCTTCGCCCTGCCCGTCATGTTCGCCGCGCTGTCGGGGCCCGCGCTCGCGCTCGACGCCAAGGTGACGCTGCGGCGCGGCGCCTGCGAGGCGCGCTGCGCGGTCTATTCCGCCTCGATCGCCGGCGACGGCGAAGTCGCCTACGAGGGTCGCCATTTCGTGCGCAAGAGCGGGCGCGCGACGCGCCGGATCGACGAAGCGAGGGCGGCGGCGGCGTTGCGCCCGTTCGGCGAGGCGGCGTTCCGCGACGCGCCGGAGACGATCGCGCCGGGCGATGCGGCGTGCGGCGAGGCGAAGGCGGACGGCCAGCGCATCGAGATCGAGGCGGCGTTCGGAACCAGCGTGAAGCGCGTCACGCTCGACACGCGCTGCACCAGCGACACGGCCCGCCGCATCGCGGACCTCGCGCGCGCCATCGACGAGGCGGCGGCGACGAAGGCGTTCGTGCGCGGCCGCTGAGCCGCCGCGTGCGGCCGGACACAGCGCGCCGCTCGCGGGTGCGGCAACACTTCCGCCTCGCCGGCGGAGACGCGCGCCCATGCCCTACGACCGCACGAAGGCGTTGGACTACGCCAAGACGCATTGGGACAACCCCTGCGACGACGGCGTCGTCTGGCTGTCGAACGAGGCCATCAACGTGGCGCGCAAGCGCAAGGAATTCGGCGCGCCCGAGGCCGACGGATGGCTGGCGCGATTCCGCCCCGACGGCGCGGGCGGCGAGAAATTCGTGTTCGAGCGCGTGCGGAGCGGCGTGCGCGAGGAGAAGCTGATCAACGGCTGGGACGGCCTCGCCGATTGCGCGCATTTCCTGTCGAAGTCGCTTACCGCCGGCGGAGCGACGACGGACGAGCGCGGCGTCGGCAGTCTCGTCAACGCGCTGAAGGCGCGCGCCGACACCAAGACGATCTGCGAGAAGGTGAGCCGGGCCGGCGGCCAGCGCGTCATTGACGCGGGACTGTTCAAGCCCGGCGACATGATCGGCTATTTCAACATCGCCGACGACGGCGATTACGGCGGCGCCAAACGCTACACGCATTCGACGATGTTCTGCGGCAAGACGGGCGCCGCGGGCGACGAGGGCCACGTCACCTGCCACACCAAAAGCCGCTTCATGGGGCTGACGCCGGCCGACTACACGGACGTGTGGTGGCTGAGCGATCACTACGCCTACACCTTCATCCACTTCGTCTCCGGCGACGCGACGCTGGCGACGGCGGGCGCGGCGATCAGGGGCTGGTGGATGATCGTCTACGGCGCGCGCGTGGAGTTCTACTATGTGCGCGACGACGGGCGCGCCTACTACACGCTGAAGGCGCCGACCAACAAGGCGCAGGTGCTCACCAGCGGCAGCGCCACGGGCGGCGCCTACTGGTTCTCGACCGCGCCGACGATCACCTATTGCTGGCGCAAGACGGGCACGGTGGAGGTGTGGACGCCGATGCCGTTCAACCCGAACGGCTTCACCATCAGCGTCAACGGAACGCCGGGCGTGGCGACCAAATTGTTCTGACCGATCAGAGGCCGCGGCTGCCGGGCTTGATGGCCGGAATGGCGGCGAGTTCGGGCGGCAGCTTGTCGGCCTCGTAGTTCGGAATGTCGAGCGTCGCCAGGCTGACGCGCGTCACGCCGATCTCGGCCTTGCCGCCGGAGCGGTCGATCAGGCAGGCGGCGCCGACGAGTTCGCCGGGATGGCGGCGGATCGCCTCGATGCATTCGCGCGAGGAGAGGCCCGTGGTGATGATGTCCTCCACCATCAGAACGCGCTCGCCGGGCGCGATCTCGAAGCCGCGACGCAACTGGAACTCGCCGTCGACGCGCTCGACGAAGATCGCCTTGGCGCCGAGCCAGCGCGCCGTCTCGTAGCCCGGCACGATGCCGCCGACCGCCGGCGAGACGACCACGTCGATCCGGCCGAAGGCGGCCTGCGCCCTTTCGGCGAGCGCCTTGCACAGCGTGGCGGTGCGCGCCGGGTCCTGGAAGATGAACATCTTCTGCAGGAACACCGGGCTGCGCAGGCCCGAGGACAGGATGAAATGACCTTCGAGCAGCGCGCCGGCGGCGCGGAATTCGGCGAGGACTTCGTCTTGCGTCATGGGGCGACCTGCGTGGCGTCGGCAGCCGTTGCGTCGGCGGCTTGGACGCCCGCATAGCCGCCGGAGCGGCCTTTGTCACCCGCCGGCCCGGCGCGTTCACTGGTTTTCCAGATACCACTCGTCGAAGGTCTGCGGCGGCACGAGGCGCTCGACGCGGTCCGGATGGATCGCGGCCACCTTCAGCACCTTGATGAGATATTCGACGACATAGTTCTGGTAGGCCTCCGCCTTGTCCTGGCGCCGCCGTCCCTCGGCGAAGGCCTGTCCCGTCGTGCCGATGACGACGGCGAGCGCGATCACCATCTGGCCCTGCGGCGGCACCGGAATCTTCGGCATCGCGCCCAGCGCGGCGGCGAGGCGCATGGTGACGAAGCGGGTAGAGATCGAGCTGGCGACCAGTTCGCCGCCGAGCTGTTGCAGGGCGCGCCGCTGCACCAGCGCCCTGATCACCGCGGCGCGCAAGGCGACAACCGTGGCGTAATCGAAAACGGCTCCCGCGCTCGAATAGAGCAGTCGCGCCGCATTCGGATTGGCGACGAGATAGCGCACCAGCGCCAGCCAGGCGGCGCCCTTGGCCGGGCCGTCGGCGCACGCGTACTCGACCCAGAGCTTGGCGATCTCATCCATGGCCGTCTCCCTTTGCGGCGCCCGTTTGCGACGATGCGGGACAGGCTAGGGAAGGCGGCGTGACGCAGGCGTGACCGGCGTGTCATGGCGTGTCACGGCCCGTCACGGTCAATCGACGCCGGCCTCCTTCAGCGCCTCGACGAGATGGCGTGTGTCGTCGGCGCGGCGGTTGGGCGAGAGTCGCCACACGTCGTCGGCGCGGAAGCCGGGATAGTTTTCCCGCAGCGCGCGGGCGAAGCGGCCGGCGGCGGCGCGATCGCCGGCGCGGGCGCAGGTCGCGGCGAGCAATCGCGCGACGGCCGGATTGGTCTTGACCGGGTCGAGCGCGGCGCGCGCCTCCCGATACTGGCGCATCTGAAACAGGATGGAGCCGCGAATCCAGTCGTAGTAGCCCGGATGCAGCGGGTTTAGGCGCATCGCCTCGCCGATCATCGCAAGCCCGCCTTCCGGATCGCCCGAAAAGGCGAGCGCGTCGGCGTAGTCGGCGCGCAGATCCGCGTCGTTCGGCGCCAGCGCGGCGGCGCGCGCGAAACGCTCGAGGCTCGGGTCGTGCCGGCGCGCGTAGAGGTCGGCGAGCGCGCGACTGCGCAGGCCCGCCCAATCCGCCGGATCGAGATGCGTCGCCCTGTCGGCGAGGCTCGCCGCATCGTCGAGCCCCTCGCCGTCGGCGAGGCCGAGCACGAGATATTCGAGCACCAACGTGCGCGCGAGATCGGCATAGGCGGCGGCGTATCCATCCGCCCGCGCGATCGCCTGCCGGAACCATTTGCGGGCGCGGCGCAGATTCGGCAGGTCGACCGTGACGAGGCAGCGCCGCCCCTCGAGCACGAGGCGATAGGCGGTCGCGTCCGGCGCGGCGGCGGGCGCGCGCAGCGTCGTGCGCTCGATGGCGTCGACCAGCGAGGCGACGACGTGGCGCACGATCTCGGCGAAGGCGCGCGTCATCTGGTCGGCGCGCCAGTCGATGTCCGTCACCCACAGCACCTGACCGTTCGCCGCCGTGAGGCGCACGGAGACGGCGGCGCCGCCGAGGGCCGGCTTCAGCGCGGTCGAGACATGAAAGTCCGCGCCGACGCGCTGGATCGCCTCGTCGCGGTCGGCCGCCAGCGCGGCGACGCGCGCGGTGTGGGGCGCGAGCACGACGAAGCTGCGATAGCGCGCGAGGCCGACCGTCACATCCTCGAGGAAGGCGGCGAACAGACCGGAATCGACAGCGTCGTGCGAGATCGCGACGGGCGGCAGGATGAGGACACGCGGCGCGCCGACCCGGCGTTCGGCGTCCGGCTCGGGGCTCGGCGGGGCCGCCGCGTCCGGCCGGGCGAGAATGTGCTCCAGCGCGGCGCGCGTCGCGGCCTCCGGCCGGGCGCCGTAGTCGCGCGCCAGTCGCGTCTTCACCGTGTCGTAGACGGCCTGCGCGCCCGCCGCGTCGCCGCGCGCGGCGAGCAGGCGCATGAGCGCGCGCGCCACGCTTTCGCGCGCCGGATCGAGCAGCAGGACGCGGCGGGCGAGGTCGACCCGCTCGCGCTCGGACAGGAGATCGTCGGCCGCGACGGCGGCGGCGGCCGTCTCGACGAACAGCGCGCGCAAGGCCTCTCGTTGCTCGGCAAGCCACTCGTCGAATTCGGGATTGAGGCTGTCGAAGCCGGCGAGAAATTCGCCGCGATAGAGGCCGAGACGCTCGCGCGCGTCCTGCGCGGGATCGCGCGAGGCCTGCGGCGCGGAGAGAAACGCGGCGACGTCGTTGGCGCAACCGGAGACGAGGCGCAGCGTCTCGCCCTCCTCCTCCATCAGCGTCGCGCCCGTCTCGACCTGCAACTTGCGCAGGCGCGCCAGCGTCTGACGGAAATTGGCGGCGGCCCGTTCCGGATCGGCCTCGGCGAAGACGAGGCGCCGCGCGTCGGCGCGGCGCATGGCCCCGCCCGCATGGGTCGACAGCAGGGCGACGACGGCGAGCGCGCGGTCGGGCAATTGCAGGCGCGCGCCGTTGGCCGAGACGCGCGGCTCCCCAAACAGGGCGATCTCGACGGCCGCGCCGCGCGCGCCGGCCCTCGCCGTGCCGTCCGAATGCGTGTCAGCGCCCATGCGTCGAGGCGGATGATCGGCGAGCCGGATGCGACCCGCAAGCTCGGCTTTTCATCAAATCATTGAAATCGAAGCCGATTGTGAAGCGACCGCACAGATCAGCCGTTCACGCGCTCGACCTTGTGCACGACGCTCTTGGCGCGCAGTTGCGTGAGGATCGTCGTCAGGTGCTTCAGATCCCAGACCTCGAGGTCGATGGTGATGTCGCGAAAATCGGGCGAGCTCTCGCGGAACGACACGTTGTCGATATTGCCCTGCGACTCGCCGATGGTCGTCGCCACGACGCCGAGCGCGCCGGGCTCGTTCAGCGCCGTCACCAGGATCTGCGCGGGGTAGAGTTCCCGCCGCGTCTCGTCGATGTCCCAGCGCACGTCGAGCCAGCGGTCGGGCTCTTCCTCGAAGGCGGTGAGCGCGAGGGACTGGATCGGGTAGATGGTGATGCCTTCGCCCGGCGTGAGAATGCCGACGATGCGGTCTCCCGGCACGGCGCCGCCATTCGGCGCGAAGCGCACCGGCAGGTCGCCGCGCAGGCCGCGGATCGGGATCGACATGTTGGCGTCGCCGGCGGTCGCAGGCTTTTCCGGCACCTTGAAAACGAGGCTCGCGGCCTTGCGCAGACCGAACCAGCCGCCCTCGTTCTTCGGCATGGCGGGGCCGGCCTTGCGCTCCTCCCGAAGTCAGGATGCACGGCCTTGACGACGTCGCCAGAGAACATCTCGCCGCGACCGACGGCGGCGAACACGTCGTCGACGGTGGGGCGCGCGAGCCGCGACAGCGAGGCGACGAGGCGATCCTCCGAGAAGGGCTTGCCCGCGCGCTCGAAGGCGCGCGCCACGATCTGCTTGCCGAGGCCGGCGTATTGCGCGCGCACCGCCTCGCGCGTGGCGCGGCGGATGGCGGCGCGCGCCTTGCCGGTGGCGACAAGATTCTCCCACGCCGCCGGCGGCGCCGTCTGCCCCTCGGCGCGGATGATCTCGACCTCGTCGCCGTTCTGCAGTTCGGAGAGCAGCGGAGCGACGTTGCCGTTGACCTTCACGCCGACGGCGGAATTGCCGACATTCGTGTGCACGGCGTAGGCGAAGTCGATCGGCGTCGCGCCGCGCGGCAGCGCGATCAGGCTGCCCTTCGGCGTGAAGCAGAACACCTGATCGTGGAACAGTTCGAGCTTGGTGTTCTCGAGCAGCTCCTCCGGCGTATCGCGTTCGGCGAACATCTCGACGGTGCGGCGCAGCCAGAGATAGGCCTGGCTCTCATGCGAGAGCGAGGCGACGTCGCCGGCCCGTCCGTCCTTGTAGAGCGCATGGGCGGCGATGCCGTATTCGGCGATGTCGTGCATGTCCTGCGAGCGGATCTGCAACTCGACGCGCTGACGGCCCGGCCCGACGACGGTGGTGTGGATCGAGCGGTAGTCGTTCTGCTTGGGCGTCGAGATGTAGTCCTTGAAGCGGCCCGGCACCATCGGCCATGTCGTATGCACGACGCCGAGCACGCGATAGCAATCGTTCTGCGTCCCGACGAGGACGCGGAAGCCGAAAATGTCCGACAGCTGCTCGAAGGCGATCGACTTGCGCTCCATCTTGCGCCACACGGAGTAAGGGTTCTTCTGGCGCCCTTTCACCTCCGCCTCGATGCCCTGTTCGGCGAGGCGTTGCGACAGCTCCTTCTCGATCTCCAGAATGATCGCGCCGTTGCGTTTGCGCAGATCCTCGAGCCGCTGCACGATCATCGCATAGGCGTCCGGCAGCAGATGCCGGAAGGCCAGATTCTCGAGTTCGTCGCGCATGCCCTGCATGCCCATGCGGCCGGCGAGCGGCGCATAGATCTCCAGCGTCTCCTCGGCGATGCGGGCGCGCTTGGCCGGCGGCACATGATGCAGCGTGCGCATGTTGTGCAGGCGGTCGGCGAGCTTGATGAGCAGCACGCGCACATCGTCGGCGATGGCCAGCAGCAGCTTGCGGAAATTCTCGCCCTGCTCGGCCTTCTTGGAGACGAGATCGAGCTTCTTGAGTTTGGTGAGACCGTCTACCAGCGCGCCGATCTCGTGACCGAAGAGCGTGTCGATCTCCTCGCGCGTCGACGCGGTGTCCTCGATCGTGTCGTGCAGAACGGCGGCGACGATGGTCGCGTCGTCGAGCTTCAGATCGGTGAGGATCGCCGCGACTTCGAGGGGATGGGAAAAATAGGGATCGCCGGAGGCGCGCTTCTGCTGGCCATGGGCCTGCATGGCGTAGACATAGGCGCGGTTCAGAAGCTCCTCGTCGGCTTGCGGATTGTAGCGCCGCACGCGTTCGACGAGTTCGTATTGACGCATCATGAGGAAAGCAGAACCTGCCGCCCGGCGCCCGCCGCCGGCGCCTTCGTGCGTCCACTATCGGCGCCGCGAGGCGCCGAAGCAAGAGGCGCGCGCGCATCGCAGAGCGCACGAAAAAGCCCGGGCGGCGGGCCCGGGCTTTCAAATGCGCAAGGACGCTTCTGCCTATTCGCCGTCGTCGTCGCTCTCGGCCGGGGGCACGAGACCTTCGAGGCCGCGCAGCAGATCTTCTTCCGTCATCCGGTCGAACTGCACGTCGCCGGAGGCGTCGGAGGCCTGCGGGTCGGCGGCGGCGGCCGGGGTCAGCGCCGGCACGGTCTCGGCCTCGGGCTCGTCGACCTCGACATGCTTTTGCAGGGAATGGATCAGATCCTCGCGCAGATCGTCCGGCGACAGGCGGGTTTCGGCGATTTCGCGCAGGGCGACGACAGGATTCTTGTCCTTGTCGCGGTCCACCGTGATCGGCACGCCGGAGGAGATCAGACGGGCGCGGTGGCTCGCCATCAAAACGAGATCGAAGCGATTCTCGACCTTGTCGATGCAATCCTCGACAGTGACGCGGGCCATGAGCCGGCTCCCTAACATGATCGTGATGGGCAGAAGCCGCGAGCCTATATCCGTAAGCCCCGACGGAATCAAGCAAGCAGGTCGGCCGCTTCGCGCCACGGGCCGCCTCGTGCGACGTTCGGCTCCGGCTAAATGGTTAATCCGCATTGGCGATCCTGCACGACGCGGCTTGACTCGATGGTAGGCGGCGCACAAAAACGATACTCCTGAAAGCGCGCGGGATTCTCCGTCCGCCGGCGCAGGGCAGACGTTCGGTTTGCGGCGCGAAGAGAGAGTGACGTCTTTTTTCCTATCGGCTTCGCGGGTTCCGAATTGCAGAGAGATGCTATGCCTGACTCCTCCCGGATCGCATTGTTCATTGACGGCGCAAATCTTTACGCAACCGCCAAATCGCTCGGTTTCGATATCGATTACAAGCGGCTCCTGAAAGAGTTCCAGAGCAAGGGCTATCTCGTCCGGGCGTATTATTACACCGCGCTGGTCGAGGATCAGGAATATTCCTCCATCCGGCCGCTGATCGACTGGCTGGATTACAACGGCTACGCCGTGGTCACGAAGCCGACGAAGGAGTTCGTCGATTCGATCGGGCGGCGGAAGGTCAAGGGCAACATGGACATCGAGCTCGCCGTGACGGCGATGGAGATGGCGCCCCATGTCGACCAGATCATCCTGTTCTCCGGGGACGGCGACTTCCGCTTCCTCGTCGAGGCGTTGCAGCGCAAGGGCGTGCGCGTCTCGGTGGTGTCGACCATCGCCACGCAGCCGCCGATGGTGGCGGACGAGTTGCGCCGGCAGGCGGACGAGTTCATCGACCTGTCGCATCTCAGCGCTCGCGTCGGCCGCGACCCTGCCGAGCGCTCGCAACGCTACCAGGATCGCCGCGTGAGCGCGCCGGCGCCCTCCCCCTCCCAGTCGGACGGCGATCTCGATCTCTGATCGGCCATGCCCAAGCCATCGGTCAAGCCGTCGGCCGAGCCGTCGGCCGGACCCGGCCGCGACTGTCCGCTGTGTCCGCGCCTCGCCGCCTTCCGCGCCGAGAACCGGCTGCGGCGACCTGACTGGCGCAATGCGCCGGTCCCCTCATTCGGCGACCCGCAGGCGCGGCTGCTGATCGTCGGCCTCGCGCCGGGTCTGCAGGGCGCGAACGCCACAGGCCGGCCTTTCACCGGCGACTGGGCCGGCGACCTTCTCTACGAGACGCTGCTCGCCTTCGGACTGGCGCGCGGAACCTATGCGGAACGGGCCGACGACGGGCTCGAACTCGTCGACTGCATGGTGACCAACGCCGTGCGCTGCGTGCCGCCGCAGAACAAGCCGACGCCGGCCGAGATGGCCACCTGCCGCCCGTTCCTCGCCGACGCCATCGCCGCCCTGCCCCGGCTCGCAGCCATTCTCGTGCTCGGACGCATCGCGCATGAAAGCACGCTGCGGGCGCTCGGCCGCAAGCTCTCGGCCGCGCCTTTCGCGCACGGCATGGCCGCGCCCCTGACGCGACCGGACGGGCGGGACCTGACGCTGTTCGCGAGCTATCATTGCTCGCGCTACAACACGAATACGGGCGTGCTGACGCCGCAGATGTTCCGCGCCGTCTTCGCCGACATTCGTCGCTTTCTCGACGCGCCTTGAAATCGCGGCGCGCTCGCCCCCTATGATGTCGCGGCGCCGGACGCTCCGGCGCGCTATTGGAGGACGCGATGATCACTCGCCGCCAGACGCTCACCCTGTCGCTCGGCGCCGCCGCCGGGATTGGCCTCGCGCGCTTCGGCGTCGCCCCGGCGCTGGCGCAGGCCAAGCCCGCCATCGCGCTGCCGCCGCTCGGCTATCCGAACGAGGCGCTGGAGCCGCATATCGACGCCACGACGATGATGATCCATCACGACCGCCATCACGCGGCCTACGTCAACGCGCTGAACGGGTTGGTCGAAAAATATCCCGACCTCGCCACGAAGGCGCCAGCCCAGATCATGGCCGATCCCGCGCAGATTCCCGAAGCCGTGCGGCAGGCCGTGCGCAACAATCTCGGCGGCCACTACAACCACAGTTTCTTCTGGGAGCTGATGACGCCGGGCGGCGCCAAGGCGCCCGGCGGCGATCTGCGGCTCGCCATCGACGCGGCTTTCGGCACGCTCGAGACGCTGCAGGACAAGGTCAACGCAGCCGGCCTCTCGCGGTTCGGCTCGGGCTGGGCGTGGCTCGTGGTCGGCAAGGACAAGAAGCTCGACATCATGTCGACGCCGAACCAGGACACGCCGCTCGAGACAGGCGCGAAGCCCGTGCTCGGCGTCGACGTGTGGGAGCACGCCTATTATCTCAAGTATCAGAACAAGCGCGCCGACTATCTCAAGGGCTGGTGGAACGTCGTGAACTGGGACAAGGCGGCGGAGAACTTCGCCAAGGCTAAGGGCTGAGCGAGGGCTTCTCCCGCTCCGACGCAAGGCGCGCGACCTGATCCTGCATCAGGCGCGCGAGGCGCTTGCGGGAGACGCCGGGCTCGATGTCGCGCGCGGCGCCAAAGACCGCGCAACAGACCGACGGCGGCGCGCGAAGCATCTCCCACAGATGCGGCAGAAGCGTCGCGTCGCCGAGCCAGGCGGCGCGCGAATTGTCGTAACGCAGTGCGAGCGGGACGATGCGCTTCGACGCCGGCCGCGCGTCGCAGACCGGTTGCAGATGCGAGGAGCGAAACGGCAGCGCCTCGTCCCCGGCGCCGGTCGTTCCCTCGGGAAAGACGACGACGACATCGCCCGCCGCCAGCGCCGCCGCGATCGCCGCATTCGCCGGCAGGATCGAACGGCGACGCGCGCGGTCGACGAAGATCGTTCCTTGCGCCCGCGCGACGGCGGCGACGAGCGGCCAGCGGCCGACCTCCGCCTTGGCGAGAAAGCGCATCGGCCGCAGCGACGCGATGACGAGAATGTCGATCCACGACACATGATTGGCGACGACGAGCGTTCCGGCGCGCAGCGCGTCGAGCCCGCTCGCCTCGACGCGAATGCGCAACAGAGCCAGAAGCAGGCGCGCGAGCCAGGGCGAAGTCCAGCCGCGCGCCGCCGGCGCCCGGCGCGCCACAAGCCGCTCGACCGGAATGGCCATCAGCACATAGGTCGACAGCACGACGGGAATCAGCGCGGCGCGAAGGATCGTCATGCGCCGCATTTCGACCTTCCGTCTCTCGCGCGCGTGACGGCCGCGCGACGGTTCAGTGACGGCGCCGTCGTCGATCCGTCACGAAGGCTTCGCCGCGCCTTGCCCAACCTGCCCTGCGATCCGGGGGGCGAATCGATGACGCACAGACACGAGACCGCAGGCGCGACGCAGATCGGAACACAGGTCCTCGCGCGGCCGGCGCGCGAGATGGACAATGCGGGGCTCGGCCCGCTGATCCAGCGCGTCGGCGCGTTCGAGATACGCATCGCGGCGACGCGCAAGGAGATCGGCAAGGCCCGCCGTCTCCGGTTCAAGACATTCTACGAGGAAGGCGGCGCCGTCGCGACCCTGCGCGAAAGGCTGTCGCGGCGGGAATACTGCCCGTTCGACGCGCTGTGCGATCACATCGTCGTCGTCGACACGCAGGCCGTCGGCGCGAGCGGGCGGCGCAAGCGCAAGGTGATCGCGACGTGCCGCTTGCTGCGCGGCGAGATCGCGCGTCTTCACGGCGGCTTCTGCACGCAGAACGAATTCGACCTCGACGGGCTGCTGGCGCTGCACGGCGACAAGCGCATCGTCGAGATCGGCCGCGCCTGCGTCGCGCAGGCCTATCGCCGGACGAAAGGCGTCGAACTGCTGTGGCGCGGCGTGTGGGCCTATATCGCCCATCACCGCATCGACATGATGATCGGATGCGCGAGCTTTCCCGGCCGCGAGGCGAGCGCGCATGCCGGTCTGCTGAGCTTCCTGCATCACGCCGCCCCGGCGCCGGCGGCGCTTTGCGTCGCGCCCGTCGCGGGCCGGCGCGCGGACTTCGTTCTTCAACCGATGCGCGAGATCGAGCAACGGCGGGCGCTGGCGGCGCTGCCGCCGCTGATCAAGGCCTATCTGCGGCTCGGCGCGACGTTCGGCGACGGCGCCGTGGTCGACCATCAGTTCGCGACCGTCGACGTGTTCACGCTGCTGACGGTCGAGACGATGCGCGAACGCTTCCAGCGTTTCGATCCGGCGCGCATGCTGGAATCGTCGGCGGTGCAGTAGCGCGGTCGACGCTCAGGCCTCGCGGCGCGCCGCGCGCAATTGCCCGGCGAGGGCGCGTCCGGCCGGCGTCGGCGCGAAGGCGGCGCCGGCGCGCTCGATCGAGCCGCCCTCCATCGCATCCTCGATGATCGTCAGGCGCGGGCAGGAGCTGCGCCAGGCCTCCACGACCTCGGCGCGCGTGCGCGGGGCGGCGGCGAGCCATTCCACGAGATCGCAGATCAGCGGATCGGGCGTCGTCGTCATCGCGCTGTCTCCTCGCCGGCGGCGCGTCAGCCCTTGTCACGCAGCAGGCGGCCCTGCTCCTTCTTCCAGTCGCGCGCCTTCTCGGTCTCGCGCTTGTCGTGCAGCTTCTTGCCCTTGGCGAGCGCGATCTGAATCTTGGCGCGGCCCTTGTCGTTGAAGAAGATGCGCAGCGGCACGACCGTCATGCCCTCGCGCTCGACGCCCTTGGCGAGCTTGTCGATCTCCTTGGCGTGCAGCAGCAGCTTGCGCGGGCGCTTGGGCTCGTGATTGAAGCGGTTGGCCTGCAGATATTCCGGGATCGTCGCGTTGATGAGGAAGATCTCGCCCTTCTCGGGCGAGACGTAGCTCTCCGCGATCGTCGCCTTGCCGGTGCGCAGCGACTTCACCTCGGTGCCGGTCAGCGCGATGCCGGCCTCGAAGGTCTCGCCGATCTCGTAGTGATAGCGCGCCTGCCGGTTGTCGGCGGCGACGCGGAAATTGGAGGCGGGTTTTTCGGCCATGCCCCCGATGTAGCGTCGCCGGGGCCGTTTGCGAAGGGGCGCCCGTCAGTCGCCGAGCCGCCAGGCCATCAGCCGCGCGCCGATGAAGGGCTCCTGCGACAGGCCCTCGCGCACGCCGGCGCGGTCGGCCTCGCTGCGGTTCTGCGAGAGTTTCGCCTTGCCTTCGAGCGTCTCGATCTCGATCTCCAGGCCGACAATGCCGCGCAACTGGGAGGCGAGAAAATCCTCCGGCGCGTCGCGCACGGCCCAGGGCTCAGCGCGGCCGATCTCGTGCTGGTCGGTCAACATGCCGACCTGCGTGCGCAGCCATTGCCGGTCGTCGTGAATGCGGGCGCGGCCCCTGGCCTGCACGATCACATAGTTCCATGTCGGCACGACCTTGCCGTGCTCGCGCTTGGCGGCGTACCAGCCGGGCGAGACGTAGGCGTTCTCGGCCTGAAACACGACCAGCGCCTCGCAGCCCTCGCCGATCGAGGCGACCTGCGGATTGGCGCGCGCGAGATGGGCGACGAGGCGGCGCGGCGGTCCCTCGAAATAGAGGAACGGAATCGGGTCCGCCATCAGCCCGCCGGCGCCGGTCGTGATCAGCAGCCCGAGCGAATGTTTGCGGACGATCTCGACGATCTCCGCCTCGTCCTGCATGCGGAAATGCGGGGGTGATACCATGCCCCCCCGGCCCCCCCCCGCCGGGCCGGGGCCCCGGGCGCGCGGGCCGGCGGGCCCGGCGGGGGGCAGCCGTTGATCAGACCCGCATGGACCATCGCCGAGCGGATGGCCTTGCCGGTCGGCTCGGTCACCGGGATCAGCGGCAGGCGCACCTCTTCGCTCGTCTTGCCGAGGATCGACAGGCCGTGCTTGGCGCCGGCGAGGCCGGGCTCGAGGAAGATCGCGTTGTGCAGCGGGGCGAGCCGGTCCTGCACCGCCAGCGCGCCGGCGTAGTCGCCGGACAGGCAGCAGGCCATCAGGTCGGCGCAGGGCTTGGGCGCGACATTGGCGACGACCGAAATGCAGCCGTGGCCGCCGGCGGCCATGTAGGCGAGCGCCGTCATGTCCTCGCCCGAGAGCTGGACGAAGTCCGGCCCCATCGCCATGCGCTGGAGCGAGACGCGCGCCAGATTGGCCGTCGCGTCCTTCACGCCGGCGATGTTCTTCAGCTCGTAGAGCCGCTTCATCGTGTCGACCGACATGTCGACGACCGAGCGCGGGGGAATGTTGTAGATGACGATGGGCAGGCCGATGGCGTCGTTCACCGCCTTGAAATGGCGGTACATGCCCTCCTGCGTCGGCCTGTTGTAATAGGGCGTGACGACGAGCACGGCGTCGGCGCCGGCCTTTTCGGCGTGGCGGGCGAGGTCGACCGCCTCGTCGGTGGCGTTGGAGCCCGCCCCGGCGATGACCGGCACGCGGCCCCTCGCCTGATCGACGCAGATCTCGACGACGCGGTGATGCTCCTCATGGCTCAGCGTCGGGCTTTCGCCCGTCGTGCCGACCGGGACGAGGCCGGTCGAGCCCTGCTCGATCTGCCAGTCGATCAGCGCGCGGAAGGCCGCCTCGTCAATCTTGCCGTCCCGGAACGGGGTGACGAGCGCAGGCATCGAACCGCGGAGCTTCAGAGACGTCTTCGTCATGTCGTGACCTGTCGTGCGCTTCCTGCGACGGGGCGGCGCCCCGAGGCCGCCGCAATCGGCTGGCTGGATTTCGTGGCGGGTAGACATACCGACTGCCCGACCGCGAGGAAAGCCCCGCGGCCGGGCGCGTGTCGATTCCGGCATGGTTAAGGCTTCGGCAACGCGAAGGAGAGACGATCGAGTGAGCATGTTCGCGCACAACCGCGCTGGCCGGGGCGCCGCCATGATCGCTTTGCTCGTCGTTCCGGCGGTCGCCGGCCTGTATTATTTCGCCTCCCCCTCGAAGACGCACGAGGCGCGGCCGGCCGTCGCCCGCGAGGACGTGACCGCCTCGCTGCCGCCGGACGTGCCGTATGGCGCGCTAAAGGCGGCGCGGCCGCCGGCCTTTCCCGCCGCCCCGCCCTTCGCCGCGGCGCCGGCGGGCGCGCTCGCCTACGCGCCGCAGGCCGGCGCGCCGCAGATCGCCCCGCCGCGCGCAGAGTTCGCCCTGCCCGGCGTGACGCTGCCGACCGTCGAGGACGAGGCGTTGCCGCTGGCGCTCGACGCCGACGCCATGCGTCAGGTCGTGGCGCTGTATCGCAAGGGCGATCTGGCGGCCGGCGACGAGGCGGGCCGGCGCTTTTCCGATCCCGTCGCGCGGACCGCGCTGGAATGGGCGGCGCTGCGGCTTCAGCCGCGCCCGGCCGGCTATGACCGGATCGTCGGGTTTCTGGCGCGCAATCCCGGCTGGCCTTCGGCCGACTGGCTGGCGAAGCGGGCCGAGGAGTCGCTTTACGGCGACCGCAAGCAGGCGGCGCTGATCAAGAGCGTCTTCGCCCGGCGCGCGCCGCTGACGTCGGCCGGCAAGCTTGCGCTGGCGCGCGTGGCTGTCGACGAGGGCCGCACGACCGACGCCGCTTCCGCCGTCGCCGCCGTTTGGCGTCAGGACGATCTCGGGCCCGCCATGGAGCAGGCGCTGCTGCGCGAATTCGGCCACCTTCTGACCCGCGCCGACCACAAATATCGCGCCGACCGGCTGCTCTACGACGAGAAGAACGCGCCCGCCATGCGCGCGGCCGCCCTCGCCGGGGCGGACGTCGCCAAGCTCGCCAAGGCGCGGGCGCTGACGAACGACGAGGGGACAGCCGCCGCCGACGCCGCCATCGCCGCCGTGCCGAAGGAGTTGCAGGCCGATCCGGGCCTGATCTTTGCCCGGGCTCAGAAATTGCGCCGCGCGCAAAAATTCGCCGAGGCTGCGGCGATGATCGAAACGGCGCCGCGCGAAGCCGCCGCGCTGATCGACGGCGACGCATGGTGGACCGAGCGGCGCATCGTCGCGCGCAAGCTGCTCGACGCGGGCGAGGCGGCGACCGCCTATCGCCTCGCCGCCGGCCATTCCGCTCAAAGCTCGCGCTGGAAGGTCGAGGCGGAATTCCACGCCGGCTGGATCGCCCTGCGGTTCCTCGACGGCGGCGCCGGCGACGCGCGCCTCGCCAAGATCCATTTCGACCGCGCCGCCGCGGCCGCCGAGTCGCCGCAATCCATCGCCCGCGCGGCCTATTGGCAGGGCCGCGCCGCCGAGCAGCTTGGCGACGACCGCGCCGCGCTCGCCCATTTCCGCCGCGCGGCCGGCAACGGCACATCCTTCTACGGGCAGCTCGCGCGCGCCCGGCTGGACTGGGACGACCTGCCGCTGCGCATCGCGCCCGCGCCGACGCGCGAGAGCGACGTCGCCCGCGTCGTCGAGCTTCTCTATTCCATCGGCGAGAAGCAGCTCGCCCTGCCGCTGGCGGCGGATGCGGCGCGCGGCGGCTCGAGCGAGGAGGACGTCGCCGCCATCGGCGAGGTGCTGCGCCACCAGCGCGACGCGCGGGCCCTGCTCATTCTGGGCAAGCTCGCCACGCAGCGCGGCGCGCCGCTGGACGAGGCCGCCTTCCCCATCTTCGGCGTGCCCGACTATCAGGCCGTCGGCGCCTCGGCCGAGAAGGCGATCGTCTATTCCATCGCCCGGCAGGAGAGCGCGTTCCAGACCGACGTCGTCAGCCATGCCGGCGCCAAGGGGCTGATGCAGATGCTGACCGCCACCGCCCGGCGCACCGCCGAACGGGCGGGCGTCGCCTTCGACGAGCGACGCCTCCTTTCCGACCCCGCCTTCAACGCGCAACTCGGCGCGGCGCATCTCGGCGATCTGCTCGGCGAGCAGAGCGGCTCCTACATCCTGACCTTCGCCGCCTACAACGCCGGCGGCGGGCGGGTGAAGCAGTGGATCGCCGCCTATGGCGATCCGCGCGATCCGGCGGTCGACCCTGTCGACTGGATCGAGCGCATCCCGTTCTCGGAGACGCGCGACTATGTGCAGAAGATCATGGAGAATCTGCAGGTCTACCGCGCCCGCCTCGGCGAGCGCAGCGCGCTGCTGATCCAGGACGATCTGCGTCGCAAGCGGTGACGCAATAGGCGGTGACGCAATTTCGCCATCTTGCGGAGCGGCAATCGCTCGCGATGAACCGTCTGCGCCGCCTCCTGCTGTTGCCGCTCCTGCTCGCCGCCGCGCTGGTGGCCAGCTCCTGGACCGTTGGCGCGCAGGCCGCGGGCGCCGCGCCGCCGCCCTGCCACGAAACTCAGGCGCCGACGGGCCCCGACGGCCACCGCGACGGCGTGCTCGCGCGGCTCGCCTGCGCGCTGCATTGCGCCGGCTGCCTCGTCGAGGCTGCCGCGCAGCCGGAGCGAGCCGGCCCGTCCATCCTGCGGCCTCTCGCCGTCGGCGCGCCGACGCCCGAAGGCCGCGCGGCGGATCGGCTCGACCGGCCGCCCAAACCGGCCTGATCGCCGCATCCTATCCTTTCCCATCGAATCGACGCGGCGGCGACACGCGCCGCGCATGGAGACCGATATGAACCGTCTGATTCTCGCGGGCGCGACCGCCCTCGCCCTCTCTCTGGCGCCCGCTCTGGCGCAGCAACCGGCCGGGCACGCCGGCCATGGCGCGCCGGCGACGGCCGGGGCCAGCGCCTCGACCAAGGCGTTCGAGGACGCCAACACGAAGATGCACAGGAACATGGCCATCGTATTCACCGGCGACGCCGACGTCGACTTCGTGCGCGGCATGATCCCGCATCATCAGGGCGCGATCGACATGGCCAAGGTCGTGCTCGCGCACGGCAAGGACGCGGAGGTGCGCAAGCTGGCGCAGGAGATCATCAAGGCGCAGGAGCAGGAGATCGCCTGGATGACGACTTGGCTGAAAGCCCACGCGAAGTAATCTGGGAACGCAATCGACACCCGGCTGCGGCGGCGCTTTGGCGGCCGCAGCCCACGGACGCCGGGGGGACGAATGAGCGAGCCGGAGCGCGACAGCGCCTTCGAAAGTCGATTCGTCACGGCGCCCGACGGCGTCCGGCTTCATGCGAGCGTCTATGGCGCCGGGCGCGCCGGCGCGCCGGTGCTCTGCCTGCCGGGCCTCGCCCGCACATCCGCCGACTTCGACCCGCTGGCGCGGGCGCTGAGCGAAGGCGCGGCCGGCGCGCCGCGCCGCGTCGTCGCGCTCGACTATCGCGGGCGCGGCCTGTCGGATCTCGATCCCGACGGGCGCTACGAGATGGCGACCGAGAACGCCGACATTCTCGCGGTCTGCGACGCGCTGGAGGTCGCCGAGGCGATCGTCGTCGGAACCTCGCGCGGCGGGTTGCACGCCATGCTGTTCGGAGCGACGCGCCCGACGCTGCTGCGCGGGGTCGTTCTCAACGATGTCGGCCCCCGGCTCGAGGCGGCCGGGCTGATGCGGATTCGCGGCTATGTCGGCAAGCTGCCGGCGCCGCGCGACATGGCGGACGCCGTCGATCTTCTGCGCACGCTGATGCAGGCGCAGTTTTCCGCGCTCGGCGAGGCGGACTGGCGGCTCTTCGCGGAGACGACGTTTCAGGAGCGCGACGGCGGGATCGTCCCCCGCTACGACCCGCGCCTGGCGAAGACGCTGGAGGCGCTCGACCTCGATTCGCCGCTGCCCGAATTCTGGCCGCAGTTCGAGGCGCTGGCCCATGCGCCTGTGCTGGCGATTCGCGGGGAGCGGTCCGACCTGTTGTCGGACGCCACGCTGCGCGAGATGGCGGCGCGGCATCCGCGCCTCACCACCTTGACCGTCGCCGGACAGGGCCACGCGCCGCTGCTGGCCGACGCCCCGACGATCGCGCGAATCGCAGAGTTCGTTCGCGCCGCCGGCTGAGCCGCGAAGCGTCGCCGACAGGAACCGCGCGCTGGCGGGGCGACGCCGCGACACCCGAGCAGCACTTTAGGACCTATCGCCGGCGTGACAGGAGCGCAGCGTCGCCGCGCCGACGCGATCACAAGTCACGCGCGATCTTCAGACACAGAGCCAAAAAGCAAAAAGCCCCGGCGCTTTCGCGCCGGGGCCGTTTCGATCAGATCAGACGATCAGATCAGAAGTCGCGCTGGAGGCGGATACGAGCCTCGTAAGCCGACGGGTTCTTCTTGAGGCCGGCAGCGGCGAGCGCGGCAGGCGTCAGGCCCGTGGGGAGGTCCTGCTTCAGCTTGGCGTACATGAGCTCGAGGCCGATGTCGAAGCCGGAGACCGGCGACCAGATCAGCTGCGTGCCCGCGCGCCACTCGGAGGCGTCGCCGAGGAGGGTGTTAGCCGCCGCGCCGTAGTTCACCTTCGTGTAGTTCAGCATGACGACCTGACGGAAGGACGGCGCCCAGTAGTGCTGGAGAGCAGCCATGACCGTCCAGCCCTTCGTGCGCTCGAGGCTGTAGCCGCCGAGCGGAAGGCCGACCGCGATCGCGTCGAAGTCGTTGTGCAGCAGACCACCCTGGAAGCGGCCGAGGAAGCCGCCGGAGAGCGTGCCGTTGTTCGGGCCGACGCCGATGTAGTCGAGCGAGCCGTTCGCGTAGGCGCCCTGGATCCAGAGCTCGTCGCCAGCGGCGAGCATCGGAAGCTTGATCTGCACGCCAGCCTGCAGCGCCCAGGCGGTGTAGGAGCGCGACGCAGCGCCGACAGCGTTGGACGCCATCGTGTTGCGGCGGCCGATCACGCCGGACAGCTGAGCCGAACCCCAGCCCTGGTCGACGCGCAGAGCGGCGACGAGGTCAGGCGAACGATAGCCGGAATAGCCGACCGTGCCGCCCGGGAGGAAGGCCGGGACCGCGAGGTTGCCAGCCGGGACCGAGGCGAGCGCGCCGAGACGCTCGTTCTTGTCCTCGAGAGACAGCGTCGCGGAGAAGCCGCCGCCGAACGTGGCGGTGTAGGCCAGCATGTTGACGGCCGCGTCGGAGTCGCGGAGCGTCTCGTAATTGTAGGTGTCGGCGTAGAAGTCGTAGAACGACTGCGCGCGACCGGCGGTGATGCCAGCGAACTGGATGAAGCCGTAGGAGAGGTGCGAGGCCGAGCCAACGCCGCCCGGACCCGTGTTGCCGCCGAGGTACACGCCGGAGTTACGGGTGATCTCGTAGCGGATGTAGGTGCGCAGCGTGCCCCACGACGTCTGCGTGCGCGCGTCGATGTTCAGACGGCCGCGAGCGCGAAAGCCCGTCTGGTCCTTGGCGCGAGCCGAGGTGATGCCCGTGATGGCGCCCGCGCCATTCCAGGAGCCGGACGTGCGCGTGTTGAGCCAGGTGTACTCAGCGCGGATGCGGCCGGAGACGCGCAGGCAGGTCTGCGTGCCGGGGATGTAGAAGAAGCCGGCGCCGTAAGCGTCGCAAACGCGAACGTACTCGACGGGAGCGGACTTCTTGGTGGGCAGATCGGCAGCCTGGGCGCCGGCGACGGCCACGAGGCCGGCGGCGGAGCCGAGGAGAAGGCTCTTAACGAGCTTCATGGTTAACCTCCAGTTATGAGACCCATTCGGGAGTCGGTATTTGCTTTCCAACCCGCGCCGGCGATCCGACGACAAACCAGTCAGCGTCCTTTTTCCCGTCAACCGAACCAGAGCGAGCCGGCCCCGATTCAGTTTGCGGCCGGGGATGCTCCCGTTCGCTGCGCCACCATAGCCGAGCCGACCGCCCGATCAACGCGAGAAAGCCTATCCACAAGCCCGGAAAGGGCGTTTTCGACCCCCCTGTTGCACAAACGACACTGGCGCGGCGGGGCGCCGAAAGGACTTGTTAACCCTTTGGCGGCGCAGCCGGATCTCCGCCTGCGCCGCGGGCCCGCGCGACCGCGGCGCGCGCGCCGCCCGGCGGACGCCGGGCTCCCGCCAGCGTGCGCGGCCCTCACAGATCGCCGGAGACGCCGCCCCGATTCTACTTGCGGGGCGGGCAGCGCCGCGTAGCCTCAACCCAGACGCAGCCACGCCGCGGAGCCAAGTCTTGAAACTGACGCGCGATTTCTCCCGCCGCGGCCGGTCGGCCGCCCTCGCCGGCTCGGCGATGGTCGCCACCTCCCACCCTGCCGCGACGCTCGCCGCCCTCGATCTGCTGCGGGCGGGCGGCAATGCGGTCGACGCCGCCATCGCCGCCGTGGCGGTGCAGGGCGTGGTCGACCCGCATATGACGGGGATCGGCGGCGACTGCTTTGTCATCTATGCGCCGGCGGGCAAGGCGCCGGTGTCGATCAACGGCTCCGGCCGCGCGCCGGCCGCCGCTGCGCTCGACTGGTATCTGGAACGGGGCATGACCGCCCTGCCCGACGCCTCGCCGCATGCGGTGACCGTTCCCGGCGCGGTCGACGCCTGGGACAAGCTCTCGGCGAAGTACGGCCGCAAGGGCCTCGCCGCCTCGCTCGCCCCCGCCATTGCGGCGGCGCGGGACGGGTATGTGACGCAGCCCCGCGTCGGCTCCGATTGGGCGCGCGAGGCGGGGCGCCTCTCCCGCAATCGCGCCGCCGCGGCGGCCCTGTTGCCGGGGGGACGTGCGCCCCTGCCCGGCGACCGCATGGAGAACCCCGCCCTCGCCGCGACCCTGGAGCGCATCTCGCGCGAGGGTCGCAAGGGATTTTACGACGGCCCCGTCGCCGAGGAGATGACCGCCGCGCTGCGCGAGCTTGGCGGATTGCACACGGAAGAGGATTTTCTCGCCCAGACCGCCGACTGGACCACGCCGATCGGCGCCAGCTACCGCGATCACGAGATCCTCGAATGCCCGCCGAACGGCCAGGGCCTCGCCGCGCTGATCCTGATGAAGATTCTGGAGCGGTTCGACCTCGCCGATCCCTCCCTCTCCGACGCCGACCGCATCCATCTCCACGCCGAGGCGACGAAGGCGGCCTATCGCCGGCGCGACCTCATCGTCGCCGACCCCGACGCGGCGCCGGTCGACATCGAGGCCGCCTTGTCGAGCGCGGCGATCGACCGCCTCGTCAAGCCGATCCGGCTCGACCGCGCCGCCGCGCCGGCCGAGTTCGACGGCCCGGACCACAAGGACACGGTGTATGTGACCGTCGTCGACAAGGACCGCAACGCGATCTCCTTCATCAACAGCGTGTTCTGGGCCTTCGGCTCGACGATCTACGCGCCGAAATCGGGCGTGCTGCTGCACAATCGCGGCCTCGGCTTCAAGCTCCAGTCGGGCCACCCCAACGCCATCGGCCCGCGCAAGCGGCCGATGCACACGATCATCCCTGCCCTGATGATGAAGGACGGCCGCGCGACGATGCCCTTCGGCGTCATGGGCGGGCAGTATCAGGCCGCCGGACACGCGCATTTCGTGTCGCGGATCGTCGATCATCGCGACAACCCTCAGCGCGCCTCGGACCGGCCGCGCAGCTTCTCGTTCGACGGAACGCTGTCGCTGGAGACGACGATCCCCGAGGCGACGAAGCTCGATCTCGAAAAGCGCGGCCACAAGACCGCGTGGTCGGCCGATCCGATCGGCGGATGTCAGGCGATCATGATCGACTGGGAGCGCGACGTGCTGATCGGCGGCTCCGACCACCGCAAGGATGGTCTGGCGCTGGGGTATTAAGCCGATGATCGCGTTCGCGGGCTGGGGCGAGTTCGCGCTCGCCTTCGCCCTGTTCCTGCTGACGCATATGATTCCGGCGCGACCGGGATTGCGCGCACGCCTGATCGCGGGGCTCGGGCGCGGCGTCTATGTCGCGGCCTATTCGGCCATGTCGGTCGCGCTGCTGCTCTGGCTCATCGGCGCGGCCGCGCGCGCGCCATACGTCGAGCTCTGGGGCTTCGCGCCGTGGCGGATGTGGGCGCCTGTCGTCGCGATGGCGCCGGCATGCCTCGTCGCCGCGCTCGCCGTCGGCGCGCCCAATCCGCTGTCCTTCGGCGGCGCGCGGGACGGCGATTACGACCCGGCCCGGCCCGGCGTCGTCGGGGTGACGCGCCACCCGATCCTCGCCGCGCTGGCGCTATGGGCGGGGGCGCATCTCGTTCCGAACGGCGATCTTGCGCATGTCATCCTGTTCGGCGCCTTTCTGGCGATGGCGCTGGTTGGCATGAGCGTCATCGACCGTCGCAATCGCCGCGTGATGGGCGAGGCGGGCTGGCGCGCGCTGCTGCCGAGGGCATGGCCGCATCCGGCCGATCTGTCGGCGACGCGGCTGATCGCCGGCGCTTGCGTTTACGCCGCCCTGATGTCGACGCATCCGCTGTTTGCGGGCGTCTCGGCCATCCCGCCCCTGCCCTGACCGTTCAGCGCGCGCGCCAGCGTTGCAGGCGGCTGATGACGAAACGGTCGACGACGAGATGGGCGAGCTTGGCGGCGATGGCGGTCGCCATGATGACCGCGCCCATCGCCGCGGCCGAGGCGATGGCGCCCGCCTCGTCGAGATGCACGATGGCGATGGAGGCGAGCTTTGAATCCGCGCCGTAGAGGAAGATCACGGCCGACACCGTCGTCAACGCGTTGACGAACATGTAGACGGCGACATCGAGAATCGCCGGCAGGCAGATCGGCGTCGTGACGCGCGTGGCGTGACGCCAGAACGGCACTTTCAACGAGGCGGCGACGGATTCGAACTCGCCGTCGATCTGCTTCAGCGCGGTCGTGGAGGCGATGTGCGCCACCGTGTAGAAATGCGCGATGGTGTTGACGACGAGCACGAGCAGCGAGCCGTAGAACACGCCGAGCGGGTTCCACGCGGCATTGTAGAAGAAGACATAGCCGAGCCCGAGCACGAGACCGGGAACGGCCATCGGCAGCATCGCCAGAAACTGCGCGAAGGCGCGACCGGCCGAAAACGCCTTCACCTTCTCGATGAGATAGGCGCCGGCGAACACGAAGACAGAGCCGATGAGCGCGGTGGCGGCCGCCATCTTCAACGAGTTGACGTAGGGCGACCAGCCGCTCGCGTCGAAGGTCGCGAAGTCGTAATTGGCGAGCGTCGGCGACAGATTGTAGGGCCAGTATGTGATGAAGGAGGCCCACACCGCGACGCCATAGGTGAAGACGATGGCGCCTGCGACGAGGGCGGCGAAGATCGTCAGCGCCAGATCGCGCGCGCGCCGCGGCTTCGCCTCGTAGGGAACGGACCGCGCGGTGAGCAGCGCCACCTGACGGCGCTGCACGCGCCGATCCACCAGAAAGGCGAGCACGGCCGGCGCCAGCAGGATGATGCCGACGACCGCGCCCATCGGGAAATTCTGCTGCCCCACGACCTGTTTGTAGGCGTCCGTCGCGAGCACGGAATATTGGCCGCCGAGAACCTTCGGAATGCCGAAATCGGTGATGACGATGGTGAAGACGACGAAGGTCGCGCTGATGATGCCGTAGCGCGCGCCGGGCAGCGTGATCGTGCGGAAGACGCGGGCGCGCGTCGTTCCCATGGCCGCCGCCGCCTCGTAGAGCCTCCCGTCCGCCAGCGCGAGAGCGGTGACGAGAATGAGCAGCGCGTGCGGAAAGGCGTAGAGCGACTCCGCGATGACGATGCCGACCGGCCCGTACAGCGAGGCGCCGAGAAGCGCCTGCTTCAGAAATCCCTGATTGCCGAAGATGTAGACGAGCGCGAGCGCCGAGAGCAGCGAGGGCGCGAAGATCGGCAGCAGCGCGGCCGCGTAGAACAGGCCCTTCGCCGGGGCGCAACTCCTGCGCAGCATGTAGGCGTAGGCGAAGGCGAGCGGGATGACGATCGCCGTCGACAGCGTCGCGACGAACACGCTGTTGACGAGCGAGCCGACGAGCGCCGGCGTCGTCGCGTAGACGACGAAGTTCGACAGGCCGACGAAAGCGCCGTCGGGCGATTGCACACTCTTGGACAGGAGCATCCACAGCGGCAGCGCAATGGCGAGCACGAGAACGACGCATAAGGACGCGACGAGCGCGGTCGCGACCTGACTCTCCCTGTTCGCCGCGCGCCCGGCCGGCGGCGCGGCGGCGACGCCCGGCGCATCGGCGGCGGCGCTCAACGCGCAGCCTCGACCGCGGGGAACACGCGCAACGTCTCCGCCGACAGGCCGACGCGCCGCACCTCGCCCGAAACGACGCCGAGATCGCGTATCGCATTGGCGGAGAATTCGGCGACGATGGACGAACCGGGCGAGGCGACAGGCTCGAGCCGCGCGCGACAGAAGGAGCCGAGAAAGGCGAGCTCGCCGACGCGCGCCTCGAAGGTGTTCGGCTCGCCGTCGCGCAGGCCGCGCGTGCGCACCTCCTCGGGCCGCATGGCGAGGCGCACGCGCGCGCCCGGCGCCAGGTCCTTCTGGTTGACGACGAGAGCGAGCGCGCCGATGCGCACGCCGCCAGGGCCGGTCGCCACGGCGTCGAGAAACGTCATGTGGCCGACGAAATCGGCGACGAAGGGCGTCGCGGGGGCGCGATAGATCTCCTGCGGCGCGCCGATCTGCTCGATCACGCCGTGGTTCATCACCACGATGCGATCGGCCATCGCCAGCGCCTCCTCCTGATCGTGCGTGACCATGATCGTCGTCACGCCGAGGCGCTTCTGCAAGCCGCGGATCTCGTCGCGCAACCGGATGCGCACGCGCGCGTCGAGCGCGGAGAGCGGCTCGTCGAGCAGGAGCAGGCCGGGCGAGGTCGCCAACGCGCGCGCGAGCGCGACGCGCTGCTGCTGGCCGCCGGAAAGCTGCACCGGATATTTGTCGCGCTGCTCGGGCAGGCCGACGAGCCCGAGCAGCTCGTCGACGCGACGGCGGATCGCCTCGCGCGGCGAGCCGCGATTGACAAGACCGTAGGCGACATTGTCGTCGACCGTCAGATTGGGAAACAGCGCGTAGGACTGGAAGACGATGCCGAAGTCGCGGTCGGCCGGCGGCAAGGCCGAGACATCGCGCCCGCCCATCTCGATGCGGCCCTCATCCTGCGGATCGAGGCCGGCGATGACGCGCAACAACGTCGTCTTGCCGCAGCCGGACGGCCCGAGAAAACAGACGAACTCGCCCTTCGGAATGTCGAGATGAATGTCCCGCAACGCGACGAAGGCGCCGAAGCGCTTCGACAGATGCGAGATGCGGAGAGCCGGTGTGACGGCCTGATCGACGAGCGCCATGATGCGATCCTGCGCGAGCGGCGCGACGCGGGGAGACCGCGCCGCGCCGGCCCGGACTTCAGTTCTTGGGCGCCGCCTTCGCTTCGTAACGCTTCGACCACTCGGCGAGCACGCGTTCGCGGTTGTCGGCCATCCAGGCGAGGTCGTTCTTGATCATGCCCGCCTCAGCGTTCGGCGGATAGTTCGGCGGCGTGTTCTGCACGCCGGGATAGGCGACGATCGCGTAGGTCTTGGAATAGAGTTCGCTCGCCTCCTTCGTCGCCGACCAGTCGGCGATCTTCCTGGCTACGTCGCCGACCTTCGTGCCCTTGACGATGGCGCTCGCCTCCATCTCCCAGCCGACGCCCTCCTTCGGCACGATCACCTCGATCGGCGCGCCCTTCGTCTTCTCGGAGGCGCCGCGCATGTCGAGCGCGAGGCCTACGGTGCGCTCGCCGCGCGCGGCCTGCACGCAGGGGCCGAGCCCGAATGCAGATAGGCGGCGATGTTCTCGTGCAAGCCGTCCATGAACTTCCAACCGGCTTCCTCGCCCATGCTCTGCAACCAGCCCGCGACCATCAGGTAGCCGGTGCCGGAGGACGCCGGATGCGGCATCACGATCTTGCCCTTCAGGCCGGGCTGGAGGAGATCCTTCCACGAGACAGGCGCGGTCGCCTTGTCCTTGGCGGCCTCGGCGGTGTTGAAGCAGACGACGCCGAGATAGGCGTCCATACCCGTCCAGGTGTAAGGCGCCTGCCCGTCGCGGAAGGCGGGCTTCAGCCCGGCCGCGCCCTTGGGCTCGTAGGTTTCAAGCAGGCCGCCCTTCTCGAACATCAGCAGGCTGGAGGCGGCGAGGCCCATCACCATGTCGGCGCGCGGATTGTCCTTCTCGGCGAGGAAGCGCGCGGTGATGACGCCGGTGGAATCGCGCACCCACACCACCTCGGCGTCTGGCACGGCCTTTTCGATCGACGACTTGAACGGCGCGAGCTGATCGTTCTCGAGCGCGGTGTAGATCGTGACCTTGGTCTTCTGCGCGAACGCGTCTCCGGCGAACAGCGCCAGCCCCAGTCCGATCGCAAGACCTGCAACGTGACGATGTTTCATGATCACTCTCCCCTCCAGTCCTTGGCGACCGGTAGCCCTAGCTTGTGACAGTCCGGTGACGCTGCGCAAGGCCGTATCCGGGGCGATTGCGCCGCTTTTTCGGGCGTGGCGCGCCCTCTCCGCGCGCCACGCCCGGCTTCCTCACGCCGACCAGGGCATCGACCAGGTGCGCACGTTGGTGAAGCTCTTCATCGCTTCGACGACGCCCTCCTTGTAGCCGAGGCCGGAATCCTTGATGCCGCCGAAGGGCGACATCTCTATGCGATAGCCAGGCACCTCCCACACATTCACCGTGCCGACCTCGAGCTCGGCGACGAAGCGGGCGATATAGTCGAGCCGGTTGGTGCAGACGCCCGAGGACAGGCCATAGGCGGTCGAGTTCGAGACGCGGATCACGTCGGCGATGTCGTCGCGGCAGCGGACGATCGGGATGACCGGCCCGAACGTCTCCTCGTGGACGAGTTCGCAATCGTACGGGATATGGTCGACGACGGTGGGATGGAACAGCGCGCCCTCGGCGCGCTTGCCGTACAGCACCCGCGCGCCTTTGCCCGCCGCATCGTCGACGCGGCGCTGGAACAGATCGGCCGAGCGGGCGTTGATGACGCAGCCGACATCCGTCGCCGGGTCCATCGGGTCGCCGCATTTCAGCTTCTTCGCCTTCTCCACCACCAGCGCCGAAAACGCGTCCGCCACGCTTTCGACGACGAGGATGCGCTTGACCGCGGTGCAGCGCTGGCCGGAATTCTTGGTCGCGCCCTGCACCGCGAGTTCGGCCGCCTTGTCGAGATCGGCGTCCTCCATCACGATCAGCGGATCGTTGCCGCCAAGCTCCAGCACGAGGCGCTTGTAGCCGGCGACGTTGGCGATATGCTTGCCGACGCGCACCGAGCCCGTGAAGGTGACGAGATCGGCGTCCGGATCGGTGATCATGGCGTCGCCCATCGTCGCCGGATTGCCGGTGACGACGGAGAGCATTTCGGGCGGCAGACCCGCCTCGTAGAGCACGTCGCACAGCGCCAGCGCGGTGAGCGGCGTCAGCTCGGTCGGCTTCAGCACGAGACGGTTGTTGGTCGCGATCGCGGGGGCGAGCTTGTGGCTCACCATGTTCAACGGATGGTTGAACGGCGTGATCGCGGAGATGACGCCGAGCAGCGGCGTGCGCGTCGTGAAGATCTTGCGCGCCTTGCCGTTCGGCGAGATGTCGCAGGAGAAGATCTCGCCGTCGTCCTTGATCGTCAGTTGCGCGGCGAAAGACCAGACGTCGTAGGCGCGGCTCGCCTCGTAGAGCGAATCCTTCCAGCACAGGCCGGATTCGGCGGTGATGAGGCGGGCGAAGTCCTCCTTGCGGTCGCGCAGGATTTCGGCCGTCTTCTGAAGGATCTGCTGGCGCTCGTAGCGCGACAGTTTCGACCTGAAGGCGCGCGCCTTGGCGAAGGCCGCGCGCACATGTTCGGGGCGCGCGGCCGGCACGGTTCCGACGAGCGCGCCATTGTAGGGATTGCGCACCTCGACCGTCTGGTCGGTCTCGACGCGCTGGCCGGCGATGCGCATCGCCTCGCGACGGGGAGCGGCGACGTTGACGTTCATGCCGACACCAGATTCAGCGCGACGTCGAAGACGTCGAAATTGCGCAGATCGTGGCCGGCGCGCGGCGTCACCTTGCGGTTGGCGATCATCGGAACCACCTGCTCCGTGAGCCCGCCATGCGAGCGCAGCGGTTCGGTGAGGCCGGAGAGGTCGTGGCGCGCGCGCGCCGTGCCGAGCACCTTGTGTTTGGCCGAAATGACCACGATGTCGCCGATGCGGTCGGCCGGGAGATCGAAGCGGGCGCAGGCGTCCGCCGCGCTCATCGCCTCGTCGACGCCGGCGATGCGCGAAATCTCGGCCAGAACGGAGGCCGCGTCGGCGCCGTGCAGATACACCGTCGCCCAGGATCCGAGCGCGCCGTGATGGACGACATAGGGATCGGTGATCGGCAGGATCACGCGCGTCGTTCCGGCGCCGAATTTCGCGTCGAGACTCTCCGACAGGAAGATGACGTCTGGATCGCCGTTCGGCAGGTGCTTGTCGTTCATGCCGTGATCGGCGGTGAGCACGATGATCGCGCCGAGACGGTCGAGCGCGCCGACATATCCGTCCATCATCGCGTAGAAGGAGTCCGCCATCGGCGAGCCGGGCGCGGCCTTGTGCTGCACGTAATCCGTCGTCGACAGATACATCAGGTCGGGGCGATATTTTTCGAGGATCTTCACGCCGGCGGCGAAGACGAATTCCGACAGGTCTGCGGAATAGACGTCGGGCAGCTTCATGCCGACGAAGTTCAGCAGGTCGCCGACGCCGTTCTTCTCCACCGTGGCCTGATCCGCCTTCTCCGACGAGAAGGCGATGGCGCGGCCGGAGGCGGGGTCCAGCCCCTTGCCGAGCAGCGTGCGCAGCTTGTCCTTGGCGGTGACGACGGCGACCTTGCCGCCGGCGTCGTGGAAGGCCTTCATGATGGTGTCGGCGCGCATGAAGCGCACGTCGTTCATCATCACCTCTTCCTTCGCCTCGCGGTCGTAGAAATAGTTGCCGGCGATGCCGTGCACGGCCGGCGGACGGCCGGTGATGATCGAAATATTGTTCGGATTGGTGAAGCTCGGCATCGCCGACTTCGCCAGGAGATTGGTGCCTGTCTTCATCAGGCGGTCGAGGTTGGGGCAAAGGCCCTTGGCGATGGCCGCCTCGATATAGCCGGGCTCCGAGCCGTCCATGCAGACGACGACGGTCGGCGCCTTCGGCCAGGCGTAGCTGCGGCCGTTGGCGACGACGGCGGGCTTGCTCTGCGCGTTCATTCTCGTCTCCCTCACGCGGCCTTGGCCGCGAGGCGCACGCCCATTTCGGCGAGCACGTCCTCGATCGCGGCGAGCGCGCCGCGCATTTCGGCTGCGCCCAGCGCGCCGATGCAGCCGATGCGGAACGAATCCGCCACGGTCAACTTGCCCGGATAAATGACGTAGCCGCGCTCCTTCAACGCGTCGTAGAAGCGCTGGAAGACGAAGGCCGGATCCTTCGGCATGTGGAAGGTCACGATGATCGGCGCCTGCAACGCCGGGGCGAGCAGCGGCGCGAAGCCGAGTTTCGCCATGCCGTCGATGAGAATGCGCGCATTGTCCTCGTAGCGCCCGCCGCGGCCGGCGACGCCTCCCTCGGCCAGAAACTCCTGCAATGCCTGATGGAAGGCGACGATGACGTGAATCGGCGGGGTGAAGCGATACTGGCCCGTCTTGCCCAGAACCTCGGCCTGATCGTGCAGATCGAGCACGAGGGTCGTGGCGGCGCCCCTGGTCTGCGCCAGCGCGGACTTGCGGCAGACAACGAAGCCGAGGCCCGGCACGCCCTGAATGCATTTGTTGGAGGAGGCGGCGACCGCGTCGAACGGCGTCACGCGCGCGTCGAGCGGCAGGGCGCCGAAGGCGCTCATCGCGTCGATCAGCAGGCGACGGCCGTGGCGGGCGACGAGCGCGGCGATCGCCTCGACAGGGTTGCGGATGCCGCTCGTCGTCTCGCAATGCACGACGAAGACATGCGTGATCGCGGGATCGGCGGCGAGGATGGCCTCGATCTCGACAAGGTTCGGCGGGGTGTCCTCGGGCGTCTCGTGAACAATCGTCGCGCGGCCGGCGATGTCGAGAATCTTCTTCGCCCGGTGGCCGTAGGCGCCGTTGATCAGCATCAGCGCCTTGCCGTTGCGCGGCACGAAGGTGGTCAGCATCGCCTCGACGGCGAAGGTGCCCGAACCCTGCATCGGGACGGCGACGAAATCGTCCTGCCCGTGGATGATCTTCGGCAGCGTCTCGAGCACGGCCTTGTTGACGCCGATGAAGGTGGCGTCGCGCGAGCCCCAATCGTGGACCATCGCCTCCTTCACCCGCTTCGTCGTGGTCAACGGGCCGGGCGTGAGGAGCAGCGGGTCGCCGGTTTCGGAGGCGGCGGGGCGGATCGTCATGGGAAGCCTTTCGCGCGGGGACTGGGCCTGATGCGCAGAGGCTAGACGGCGGAATTGCATAGGTCCAATATGCTGTTTCGATCATATCAATAGATATTATCTATCGATGAGCGCGTTTCTCTCCGGCCTCAGGGCCTTTCATGCGGTGGCGGCGGCCGGCAGCTTCACGCGCGCGGCGAAGGCGCGCGGCGTCTCGCAGCCGACCCTGTCGGCGCAGGTCCGCGGCCTCGAGCAGACGCACGACGTGCAGCTGTTCGACCGCGTGGGCCGCGCCGCGCGCCTCACCGCGCTCGGCCAGAGCCTGTTCGTCATCACGACCCGGCTGATCGCGGCGGAGGACGAGGCGGCCGATCTCCTCGCCGCCACGCGCACGTTGCGGCGCGGGCATCTGCGCATCGCCGCCGACAGCGCCAGCCATGTGATGCCGGGGCTGGCGCGGTTCCGCGCGGCGCATCCGGCGGTCACTTTTTCTCTCAGCATCGGCAACTCGTCCGACGTGCTGGATCAGGTGATGAATTTCTCCGCCGACGTCGCCGTGACGGCGCGCCAGATCACCGATCCGCGCACGCACACGATCCTGCTGCGGCGCGACCGGCTTGTCGGCTTCGCGCCGGCAGGACATGCGCTGGCGCGCCATCGCAAGATTCCGATCGAGGCGCTCTCCGGCGAGGATCTCGTGCTGCGCGAGCGCGGCTCGGTGACGCGCGAGGTGTTCGAGGGGCGCCTCGCCGGCGCCAATGTGCGGCCGGGCGCGCTGTTCGAGGCGCAATCGCGCGAGGCGGTGCACGAGGCGGTGCGCGCCGGGCTCGGCGTCGGCGTCGTCTTCGACAGCGAGTTCCGCGCCGGCCAGGGCCTGCGCAAGATCGCTATCACCGGCGCCGATCTCGACGTCGCGGAATACGCCGTCTGTCTCGAGGAGCGGCGGCGCATCCCGTTGCTGCGCGCCTTTCTCGACGCGCTCGCCGCGGCGCCGCCGACGCGGCTCAGCCGAGGCGGATCAGCGCGATCCCCATCAGAATGACGAGGGCTGCGAGCACCCTGCCCGTCTGCAACGGCTCTTTCAGGAACACGACCGCGATGATCGCCGCGAACAGGACGCTCGACTCGCGCAGCGCGGCGACGAGGCCGATGGGCGCGACCGTCATCGCCCAGATCGCGATCCAGTAGGCGCCGAGCGACAGCGCGCCGCCGATGAAGCCCGGAACGAGATAGGTCTTCAAGGGCGCAAGGCCGGCGCGGCCGCGCAGCCACAACGCCACCAGCGGCAGCGGAATCCCGTCGATGACGAAGAGCGTCGAGGAATAGGCGTGCGCATCGCCCGCCGTGCGCGCGCCGACGCCGTCCACCAGCGTGTAGGCGCAGATGATCGCGGCCGTCGCCAGCGCGAAGCCGATGGCCTTGGGGTCGAAGGGCGCGCCCTTGCGGCGGCCGACGATCGACAACGCGGCGACCGCCGAGGCGAGCAGCGCGACGCCGGCGAGCTGCGCGCCGCTGATGTCCTCGCGCAGCGCAATCATCGAGATGAGCGCGGTCGCGAGCGGCGCGCCGCCGCGCGCGATGGGATAGATCTGGCTCATGTCGGCGCGCGCATAGGCCGCCGACAGCACGAAGTAATAGCCAAGATGCAGGATGACGGAGGCGATCAGCCACGGCCACGCCTCGATGCGCGGCGCGCCGAACACCGCCATCGCCGGCAGGCCGGCGAGGCCCGCCATGCCGGTCATCAGCGTCATGGTGAGGAAGGGCTCGAGCTTCAGCTTGAGCAGCGCATTCCATGTCGCGTGCATCGCGGCGGCCGCCAGCACGGCGAGAAAGACATGCGGCTCCATTCAGGGCCGCTCCGGCGCGGGGCGTTTTTTCTGCTCCGAAACAGCCTCGCGATGATCCTCGCAGGCGCGCTTGTCGCCCGACTTGCAGCGATAGAGGTAGCCGAGCACGTTCACCTCGAGCACGGCGCGGGTGATCTCGCGCATCAGGCAGGCGCGATAGAGGAAAACGAGTTCGCCGTGACGGTCGAGCTCGGCCTTGCAGCGCTGCGCCGCCGCGTCGTCCGCGTAGGTCGCGTCGGCGCGGACGCAGGACGGGGCGCGAGGCGCGGCGCAATGGGTGAAGCCGGGTTGCGGCGGCGCGTTCACGTCGCCGTAAGGTTGGCCATAGGATTGCGCGCGCGCGCCGGCCGGCGATGCGAAAGCAAGCGCAAGCGCGATGGCTGCGAAGCCTCTCACGTCGCCCCTGCCGGAGCGAAGGGCTTGAGGCTTGCGCGCACGGGCACGCGCGTTCCGGCGAGATCCACCGTCCATTTCCGCGCGTCGAGCCAGGCCTGATCGACGGGACCGTCGGCGCGGCGGACGAGCGCGAGCGCGGTCAGCGCGTCGAGGCTCGCGCCGTAGGCGGCGGAGGCGACCTCGCCGGCAGGATCGCCATCGGCGAGCAGCGCCTCGCCGCCCCACGCCATCTGACCGCCGGTCTCCGCGCCCGGGCGCGGGCCGCGCAGGCAGACGACGCGACGGGCGAGCGGGCGCTCGCGCGCCGCAAGCAGCGCGTCGCGGCCGAGAAAGTCGCCCTTGGCCATCTTCACGGCGAAGCCGAGCCCGGCCTCCCACGGCGTCACATCCGGCGACAGCTCCCTGCCCCAGGCGCGAAACCCCTTCTCGATGCGCAGGGAATCGACCGCGTAATAGCCGGCGTCGCGCAGGCCGAAGGCGCCGCCGGCCTCGTGCAGCGCGTCGTAGATCATCGCGGCGAATTCGACCGGCGCGAAAATCTCGTAGCCGAGCTCGCCCATATAGGAGCGGCGCGAGGCGAGCGCCGTCGCGTATCCGATGGCGATCGTCCGCCAGTCGTTTGCGGGGAAGCTGGCGTCGTCGAGCGGCGTCGCCGTCAGCCGGGCCAGCAGATCGCGGGCGCGCGGCCCCATCAGCGCCAGCACCGCCCATGCGTTGGTGACGTCGCTCACCGAGGCGTAGAGGCCGGCGGGCCGGTTGCGGGCGATCCAGTCGAGATCGCGCACAGGCTGCGCCGAGCCGGTGACGAGAAGGAAGGAGTCCGCCGCAAGGCGCAGGGCCGTCAGATCGCTCTCGTAACCGCCGCGGCGGTTCAGCATGCCGGTGTAGACGGAGCGGCCGACGGGAACATCCATGTCGTTGGCGCAGAGATGTTGCAGCAGCGCCAGCGCGCCCGGCCCCTCGACGCGCAGCTTGCCGAACGAGGTCATGTCGAACAGCGCGACGCCCTCGCGGCAGGCGCGATGCTCCCCGGCCGCCGCCGCCATCCAGTTCTGCGGGCCGAAGGAGTAGCGGATCGTCCGCTCGTCCTCGTTGCGGGCGAAATAGTTGGCGCGCTCCCAGCCCATCTTCGAGCCGAACACGGCGCCCTTCGCGGCGAGGCGCTCGTAGAGCGGCGAGCGCCGGAACGGGCGCGCTGTCGCGAGTTCGCGATTGGGCCACGGCATCGCGTAATGCAGACCGAGCACTTCCTTGATGCGATCCTTCAGCCAGGCCGGATTGGCGTTGAAGGGCGCGAAGCGGCGGATGTCCACCGGCCAGAGATCGCGCGTCGGCTCGCCCTGCACGATCCATTCGGCGAGCGCCTTGCCGGCGCCGCCGGCCGAGGCGATGCCCATCGAGTTGAAGCCGGCCGCCACATAGACGCCGGCGCATTCGGGCGCGGCGCCGAGCAGGAAATTGTTGTCGGGCGTGAAACTCTCCGGCCCATTGAGGAAGGTCTTCACCTCCGCCGTCTCGAGCGCCGGCACACGCTCCAGCGCCTTCTCCATCAGGATGGCGAACTGGTCCCAGTCGTCGGGCAGAAGCTGGAACTCGAAGGGATGCGGAATGCCGTCCATGCCCCAGGGCTTGGCGTCGGGCTCGAAGCCGCCCATGACGACGCCGCCCACCTCCTCCTTGAAATAGATGTAGCCGTCGGGATCGCGCATCACCGGCATATCGGGCGTGACGCCGGCGATGCGGCCGGTGACGACATACATGTGCTCGGCCGAATGCAGCGGCACGCCGACGCCGCACATCGCGCCGACCGCGCGCGACCATTGTCCGGCGGCGATGACGACGATCTCGGCCTCGACGCGGCCGCGATCCGTCACGACGGCGCGGGCGCGGCCGTCCTTCGTCTCGATCCCCGTCACGCGAGCGCCCTCGAGGATGCGCGCCCCGCCCATGCGCGCGCCGCGCGCCAGCGCCTGCGTCAGATCGGCGGGGTTCGCCTTGCCGTCGCCCGGCAGCCAGACCGCGCCGGCAAGGTCGTCCGTGCGCATGATCGGGAACAGCCGCGCCGCCTCCTGCAGCGACACTTCCTCGATCTCGACGCCCTGCGCGCGCGCCGCGGAGATGGTGCGGCGCAGTTGCGTCATGCGCTCGGGCGTGCGCGCGACCGACAGCGAGCCGCAGCGTTTCCATCCGGTGGCGAGGCCGGTCTCGGCCTCGAGCCCGGCGTAGAGCTCGGCCGATTCGCGCATCAGGCGGGTGAGGCCGGAATGACTGCGGAGTTGGCCGACGAGGCCGGCGGCGTGCCATGTCGTGCCGCCGGAGAGCTTGCCCTGCTCGAGCAGCAGAACGTCGCGCTCGCCGAGCCTGGTCAGGTGATAGGCGATCGAGCAACCGATGACGCCGCCGCCAATGACGACGATGCGCGCATGGGAGGGAAAAGTCGTCGTTTCGGACACGCGGAAGGCTCCCAGCGGGCAGGCGAATCCCGATCCGCCGATCATAGGCCACCGGGACCGACCCGGCGACCGGGACGGATCCTGCTTTGTGCCGGCGCGCCCGTTCCGTTATGTGAGACCATCCTGAATCGGAGGCGGAGCGCGGAATGCGTCGACGGGACGTGTTGGGACTGGGCCTTGGCGCGCTTGCCGCCGCCGGCGCGCCGATGCGCCGCGCGACGGCCGCGCCGACGAGCCTGACCGTCGTCAGCGAGGCGGGGCCGAATTCGTTCGATCCCATCGGCGTCGGCGTCAACCGCAACTCGATCCAGATCACCTGGAACGTCTACGACCGGCTGCTGCGCTTCGGGACGAAGCAGGGGCTGGGCGGCGCATCGACTTACGATTATTTCGCGCTGGAGGGCGAGGCGGCGGAGGCGTGGGAGGTCTCGCCGGACGCAACGCGCATCGTCTTCCACCTGCGCAAGGGCGCGACCTTCCACGACGGCGCGCCGGTGACCGCGCGCGACGTGAAATGGTCGCTCGACCGCGTCGTCAGCCTGCCCATCGGCAAGGCGCAGTTCGCCACCGGCTCGCTCACCGCGCCGGAGCAGTTCGTCGCGCTCGACGACACGACGTTTCAGGTGAGCCTGCCGCGCGCGGACCGCTTCGCGCTGCCCAATCTGGCGCTGACCTTCCCCATCATCGTCAACTCGGAAGAAGCCCGGCGCCATGCCGGCGCCGACGATCCGTGGGCGACGGCCTGGCTCAAGACCAACGTCGCCGGCGGCGGGCCGTTCCGGCTGGAGAGCTACGCGCCGGGCGAGGGCGCGGTCTTCGCGCGCAACGAGGCCTGGCGCAACGGCGCCGCTCCTGCTCTCTCCCGCGTGATCTGGCGCGTCGCGCCGACCGCCCAGCTCCGGCGCGCGACGTTGCAGCGCGGCGACGCGGATCTTGCGCAGGACGTGAGCCCGCAGGACGCGGCCGACCTTGCCGCCGATCCCGCGCTGAAGGTCGTCGGCGCGCCGATGACGGGCGTGTTCCAGTTCATCGCGATGAATTGCGCGACGGCGCCGTTCGACAATGTGAAGGTGCGCCGCGCCATCGCCGCCGCCCTGCCCTACGACGCGATGTTTCAGGCCGCGCTGTTCGGGCGCGGGCGGCCGCTGTTCGGGCCGGCGGCGCCGGACGATCCGGCTTTTCCCCAACCGCTCGGCACGGCGACGGACCTTGCGAAAGCGAGGGCGCTGCTCGCCGAGGCCGGCCTGCCGAACGGCTTCGACACGACCTTCACTTACGAGCTGTCACTCGCCTCCATCGCCGAGCCCGTCGCGCTGCTGGCGCAGGAGGCGTTGGGCAAGATCGGCGTGCGCGTGACGATCGACAAGACGCCCGCCGGCCAGCTTGGCGCGCGGTTGCAGAAGAAGGAGGTCCCCTTCTACTTCGAGGCGTCGGCCGCCTTCCTCGCCGATCCGGACTACTTCTTCCGCATCTTCTACACAGGGCCGACGCGCTGGAATTTCGGCTCCTACGCCAATGCGGAGCTCGCCGCGCTGGTAGAGCGCACGCGGTTCGAGACCGACCACGCCGCCTATGCGCGCGACGTGCGGCGCATGATCGAACTGGCGAAAGACGAGTTGCCGATCATCCTGCTCTGGCAGCCGGCGCTCGACGTCGCGATGCGGCGGCGCGTCGAAGGCATGAAGCTGCAATTCCACCGCCAGCTCGATCTGCGCACGCTGAGCGGATGAGGCGTCGCGGCGCGAGGGGCGCGGAATGAGCGCGGTACTGCGGCGGCTCGTCGCCGTGCCGCCGACGCTTGCGGTCGTCGTCGTCGCCACCTTCGCGCTGACACATCTGCTGCCGGGCGATCCGGCGGCGTTCTTCACGTCCAGCCCCGGCGCGGATTCGAGCGTCGTCGAGGCGACGCGCCGCGCGCTCGGGCTCGACGAGCCGCTGTGGCGGCAGTTCGCGATCTATCTCGGCCGGCTCGCGCAGGGCGATCTCGGGCAGTCCGTCGTCTCGGGCCGGCCGGTGCTCGACGATCTGGCGCGACGCCTGCCGGCGTCCGCCGAACTGACGCTGGCGGCGATGGCGGTCGCGCTCGCCGTCGCGCTGCCGCTCGGCGCGCGCGCCGCCGCGCGGCCGGGCGGTTGGGTTGCGAGACTAGGCCGCCTCGTCGCCGCGCTCGGCGGTGCGACGCCGACCTTCGTCACGGGTCTGTGTCTCATTCTTCTCTTCTATTATGCGGCGGGCCTCGCGCCGGCGCCGTTCGGGCGGCTCGCGCCGGCGCTGGCGCCGCCGCCGCATGTCACGGGCTTCTTGCTGATCGACGCCGTGCTGGCGCTCGACGGGCGCGCATGCCTGGACGCGCTGGCGCATCTCGCCCTGCCCGCGGCGACGCTGGCGCTGTTCGCCGCCGCGCCGCTGACGCGCGTCGCGCAGGCGGCGACGGCGGCGACGCTCGCCTCCGATTATGTGCGCGCGGCGCGCGCCAACGGCCTGTCGCGCCGGCGCATCGCGCTCAGCTATGTGCTGCGCAACGCCGCCGCGCCGATTCTGACGACCGCCGGCCTCGTCTTCACCGCGCTGCTCGGCGCCGGCGTTCTCGTCGAGCGCGTGTTCGCCTGGCCGGGCGTCGGCGCCTATGCGCTCGACGCGCTGATCGCGCTCGACCATTCGCCCGTGCAGGGCTTCATTCTGGCGATGGCGACGATCTCGCTCCTCGTCAATCTGGCGGTCGACGTGACGGCGACGCTGATCGACCCGCGCCTGCGGCTCGTCGATCATGCGTGAGCGCGGCGCAAAGCTCGCCGTCGGCTGCCTGCTCGTCGCGGCGCTCGCCGGGCCATTGCTTGCGCCCTACGATCCGCTGGCGAGCGAGGCGGCGGCGCGGCTCGCCGCGCCCTCGCTCGCCCATCCGTTCGGGACCGATCAGCTTGGCCGCGACGTGCTTTCGCGCCTGCTGGCGGCGGCGCCGCTCGATCTCGGCATGGCGCTTGCCGCGGTCGGCCTGTCGGTCGTCGTCGGCGCGCCGCTCGGGGCGGCGATCGGTTTCGTCGGCGGCCGGCTCGAACGCTATGTCGCGCGGCTCGTCGACGCGCTGGCGGCGTTTCCGCTGTTCGTGCTGGCGATGGGGATCGTCGCCGCGCTCGGCGCCTCGGTCGCCAGCGTCGCGCTCGCAACGGCGGCGGTGAACCTGCCCTTCTACATCCGTCTCGCGCGCGCCGAAGCGAGCGTGTTGCGGCAGGCCGGTTTCGTGGAGGCGGCGCGCGTCGGCGGTTCGGGCGAGGCGCGCATCCTGCGCCGCTTCATCCTGCCGGCGCTCGCGCCGACGCTCGTCGCGCCGGCCGCAGTCAATTGCGGATGGGCGATGCTGAACGCGGCTGCGCTCTCCTTTCTCGGCCTCGGCGTGAAGCCGCCGACGCCGGAATGGGGCGTCATGGTCGCCGAGGGCGCGCAATACGTATTGTCCGGCCGCTGGTGGATCGCGCTGTTTCCCGGCCTTGCGCTGACGCTGGCGACGCTCGCCTTCGGCGTCGCCGGCGAGGCGCTCGGCGCCCGGCTCGACCCGCGCATCGGCGCGCGAGGCGCGGCATGAGCGGGCCGCTTCTCGTCGTCGATGATCTCAGCGTCGCTTACGGCGCCTGCCCGATGCGCGTGCGCGCGCTCGACGCGGCGCGGCTGACCGTCGAGCCGGGCGAGACGGTCGCGCTGATCGGCGAGAGCGGCTCCGGCAAGACGACGCTCGCGCTCGCCGTGATCGGCCTGCTCGATCCGGCGGCGCGCGTGGAAGGCGGGCGCATCCTGATCGAGGGGCGCGACGCGCTCGGCCTGTCGCCCCGCGAACGCGCCGCGCTGCGCGGGCGCATCGTCGGCATGGCGTTGCAGAGTGCGCGCGGCGCGCTCAACCCCTCGCGCAGCGTCGGCGCGCATTTCGTCGATGCGCTGGAGGGAACGCCGCGCGCGCGCGTCGCCGAGATCGCAGAGGCGACGCTGGCGCGGCTCGGCGTCGACGAACCACGCGCGCGACTCGCATCGCTGCCGCACGAATTGTCGGTCGGCCTGGCGCGGCGCGTCGGGCTCGCGCTGGCGACGGCGCGGCGCCCGCGCCTGCTGATCGTCGACGAGCCGACCTCCGGCCTCGACGCGGAGTCCGCGCGCGCCACGCTCGCGCTGTTGCGCGCCGCCCTCGCCGAGACGGGCGGCGCGTGTCTCGTGCTGACGCACGATCTGGCGCTCGCCGAACGCTTCGCCGACCGTGTGGCGGTCATGTGTGCGGGGCAGATCGTCGAGACCGCGCCGGCGCGCGCCTTCTTCGCGCGGCCGCGCCACCCGTATGCGGCGGCGCTGCTCGCCAGCGCGCCGGCGCGGGCGCGCGCGCTCGACGACCTTTCGCCGATCGGCGGCGGCGCGCCCGATCTGTGCCGCGCCGACCTGCCGGCCTGCCGTTTCGCCGAACGATGCGCGCGGCGCGACGCCGCCTGCGCGGCGCCACCCTGGACGAGCGACGAGCAAGGGAGCGCGACGCGATGCGCCCATCCGCTGTGACGCCGCTTCTCGAGGCGCGGGCGCTCGTCAAGCGCTTCGCGCCGGCGCGCCCGTTCGGCGGCGCGGCGCAGCGCGTCGCGGCGGTGGACGGCGTCGATCTCGTCATCGCGCGAGGCGAGGCGGTCGGGCTCGTGGGTCCGTCTGGCTCTGGCAAGACGACGCTGGCGCGGCTGCTCGCCCGTCTGATCGAGCCGGATTCGGGCGACCTTCTGCTCGACGGGCGCTCGCTGCTGGGTCGGACGCCGGCCGCTTTCGCGCGCGCGCCGGAGCGGCGGCGCGTGCAGATGTCGTTTCAGGATCCGGCCGACAGTCTCGCCCCTCACCTTGCGGCGGGCGAAGCCATCGCCGATCCGCTGCGCGCGCTGGCGCCGCGCGCGAGCGCCGCCGAGCGACGCGCGCGCGCGATCCGTGCGGCGGAGCGCGCGGGCCTCGGGCTCGATCTCCTCGATCGCCGGCCGCACCAACTGTCGGACGGACAGAAGGCGCGCGTCGGCCTCGCCCGCGCGATGGCGCCGGAGCCGGACCTGTTGATCCTCGACGAGCCGACAGCCGCGCTCGACGCGATGACCGCGGCCGGCCTGCTGCGCACGCTTGGCGCGCTGAAGCGCGAGAGCGGCCTCGCCCTGCTCCTCGTCAGCCACGATGCGGACGCGGTTCGCCTCGTCTGCGACCGGACGGCGACGATGACGCGCGGGCGCCTCGCGCCGGCGTGAGCGAGCGCACGGGCGCCGGCGATTGACGCTGGCGGCGTTCACGCCAATCCTCGGGCGCCATCGCGCTCGGGCATGGCGGAGGGCGGGACATGGGCGCCGGCTTCGATCTCCCCGACATTCGCCGCGCGCTCGCGCCCCAGGGCCGGCTGCGCGCCGCGATCAATTTCGGCAATGCGGTTCTCGCCCGTCGCGATGCGGAGGGGCGCCCCGCCGGCGTCACGGTGGACCTGTCGCAGGAGATCGCGCGGCGACTCGGCGTTCCGCTCGAGATGACGGGCTTCGACACGGCGGCCAGGGTCGTCGATGCGCTTGGCGGCGGCGCGTTCGACATCGGCTACCTCGCGGTCGACCCGTTGCGCGCGGACACGATCGATTTCACCGCGCCCTATGCGCTGATCGAAGGCGCCTACATCGTGCGCGAGGCGGCGCCCTATGCGAAGCCGCAGGATCTCGACGCGCCCGGCGTGCGCATCGCCGTCGGCGCCGGAGCGGCCTACGACCTCTTCCTCGGCCGCTCGCTCGCGCGTGCGGCGCTGCGGCGCTACCCGACCTCGGCAGACGCGCTGACGGGCTTCCTGCGCGACGGGCTGGAGGCAGGCGCGAACATCCGCCGGCCAGCCATGCTCTTCGCCGCGCGCGAAGGCGGCCTGCGGGTGCTGGACGAGCCGTTCATGCAAATCCTGCAGGCGATCGCGCTGCCGCGCGGGCGCGGACCGGCGCGCGCATGGGCGCAGGCGACGCTCGCCGAGCTGAAGGCCAGCGGCTTCGTCGCCGCGGCGCTGGCGCAGGACGGCCAGCAGGACGCGATCATCGCGCCGTAGCCGGCGCGCGTCGGTCGAGAGATGGAAAAAGGCAATGGCGGAGACGGAGGGATTCGAACCCTCGATAGGGCTTTACAACCCTATAACGGTTTAGCAAACCGCCGCCTTCAGCCTCTCGGCCACGTCTCCGGCGACCCGTCCGCTCGGCGCGGCGGGCGGTTTCATATGCATGAGCGCGCGCGGCTTGGCAAGGAATTGGCGCGCGAGGTCAGGCGGCGGTGGAGGCGACGGCGCCGGAGCTTTCCGAAACCGGCGGCCCGCCGCGCAGATCGCGCGGGGTCTCCAGCACGCGGCGCATCGCCGGCCGCGCCTCGATGGCGCGCAGCCAGCGCGCGATCTCCGGGAACTCGTCGATGTCCTGCCCCTGACGGGACGCCAGCCGCGTCCAGAACACGCAGGCCATGTCGGCGATCGAGTAGTCGCCGGCGAGATATTCGGCGCGCTGCAGGCGACGGTTCATAACCCCGTACAAGCGGTTCATTTCGTTCGTTGCCCGGTTCATCGCGTAGTCGATGCGCGCCGGCGCGTGGATGCGGAAATGATGGGCGAGAGCGGCGGCGGGGCCGAGACCCGAGGCCTGCCAGCTCAGCCACTCCTCCACCATGACCCGCTCACGCTCGCCGCGGCCATGAAACAGCCCCGTCTTGCGGGCGAGATACTGAAGGATCGCCGCCGACTCGAACACCGTGATCGGCTCGCCGTCCGGCCCTTGCGGATCGAGGATGGCGGGAATCTTGTTGTTGGGGGACAGGCGCAGGAAGTGCGGGTTGAACTGCTCGCCGCGGGTGATGTCGACAGGGCGGATGCGATAGGGCGCCCCGCACTCCTCCAGCATCAACGCGATTTTCAATCCGTTCGGCGTCGGCCAGGAGTAGAGTTCGATCGCAGGCCCGGACATCGGCAATCCCAGGTTACGATGCGGCTGTCGACGCGGCCGCCCTGCCCCATTAAAGCGGGAACGACACGGGGCCAAAGTGTGTTGGCGCACAAGACGACGACGGAGGGTCGAGCGGACGATGGCGGCAAGTTGCGGACGCAAAATCGGAATCGCCCTGCTCTGCGCGCTCGGCTGGGCTGCGCCGCCAATGGCGCGACCCGCCCGGGCGGACGCCTCGACGCCGACCGAAGCCACGCGCGCGCCGCAACGCGCGTCGCAGGTCGCGCGCCAGGTCGCGCGCGAGACGTTGTTGCGCTGCGCCCGCGAATGGGAGGACAGAAAGCGATCGGGCGAGGCAGGCGCATCGACCTGGCGCCAATTCTGGGCCGAGTGTCAGAAGCGCTGACGGAGGCTCGCGGACGGACGCGGTCCGGCGCGAGGAAGTTGTCCGGGTTAGCCATTTAGGCGCGCAGACCGCTCGAGGCGGCTGCTCCGCCGAGGGGCCTGCAGGATGGCATGGCCTCTCCAAACACAAAGCCGGACGCCGACTGACCTCACGTTCCCGATGACTGGCGGCGGCAAGCGCCGCGCGACCGGTGCATCGGGCGCGGCTGCAGTCGCGCGCCCGGCTTCAATTCGATCCGTCGATCAGGCGGCCGGAGCAGCCGGAGCAGCGGCCTTCTTGGTCGCCTTGCGGGTCGTCTTCTTGGCGGCCTTGCGAGCGCCCTTCTTGGCGGCGGCCTTCTTGGTGGCCTTCTTGGCGGTCTTTTTGGCGGCTTTCTTGACGGCCTTCTTCGCCGTCTTCTTCGTCGCCTTCTTCGTCGCTTTCTTCGTCGCCTTCTTCGCCGTCTTCTTGGCGGCCGACTTCTTGGTCGCCTTTTTCGCTGCCTTCGCCATCGTGAGGTCCCTTCTGAAGATGTCGTCGACAAGCGAGAGCTCATCGACAAGAGGCGAATTTAGGTTAACCCGGTTAACCACTCGTGCAAGTAGGGCCGACGCGGCGGCGTTCGATTCACGCCCTAACGACAGGCGTATCTCGACCGGCAAACACTGTCGGCGCCCGTCGCCTCGTCCGCCAATACGCACGCCGACGCGTGTCCTCCGCCTGGTTTCGGTCCGCCTGCGCCGCCTCGGGAAGGCGGAGCGGCGTGGCGACAAGACGGCGCGCGACATCGCGCGGCATTGCATGCGACGTGAAAGTTGCGCCCAATTTCAAAGCACATCTTGAACACGCGCTGCGCAGCGCCGCGGCGCCGGGACTGGCGCGCGCCGGGCGCGCGAGGGCGCGACGCGGCGGATGCGCGAGGGCGCGCCGCGTCGAGCGTGGACGCCGAGCGCGAGTCGCGCGATGCGCTGGCGCGACGGCAAGAAATTTTTTTGTGGAGTCGACGCAACCGGCGAAAAAAATCCGCCGCGGAGGCCCGCGGCGGATGCTAGGCGCGCAACAATCGCGAATCGGCGTCGTTGATTCGCGATCGTTCAGATGCCGAGTCTGGCCTTCAGCAGATCGTTGACCGACTGCGGATTGGCCTTGCCGCCGGTCTGTTTCATCACCTGTCCGACGAACCAGCCGAGCATCGTGGGTTTGGCTCTGGCCTGCTCGGCCTTCTCCGGATTGGCGGCGACGACGGCCTCGACCGCAGCGGCGATGGCGCCCGTATCGGTGACCTGACGCAGGCCGCGCGCATCGACGAGCGCGCGCGGATCGGCCGTCTTCTCCTCCGAGATCAACAGCGCGAGCACGTCCTTGGCGATCTTGCCGGAGATCGCGTTCTCGCCGATGAGATCGACGAGGCCGGCGATCTGCGCGGGCGTCAGATGCGTTTCGTAGACGGCCTTGCCGACGCTGTTGGCGTAGGCGGCGACGTCGCCCATCACCCAGTTCGCCACCGCCTTGGCGTCGCGCCTGACGCCGCCATGCGCGACGACGGCCTCGAACCAGTCCGCCGTCTCGCGGTCGGCGACGAGCACGCCGGCGTCGTAGGCCGGCAATCCGTAGTCGCGCATGAAGCGCGCCTTCTTGGCGTCCGGCAGCTCGGGCAGATCGCGCGCGAGGGCGTCGACATAGGCCTGCTCGAATTCGAGCGGCAGCAGGTCGGGATCGGGGAAGTAGCGATAGTCGTGCGCCTCCTCCTTCGAGCGCATCGAGCGCGTCTCGCCGCGGACGCTGTCGAACAGCCGCGTCTCCTGATCGATTGTGCCGCCGTCCTCGATGATATCGATCTGGCGGCGCGCCTCGACCTCGATCGCCTGACCGATGAAGCGGATCGAATTGACGTTCTTGATTTCGCAGCGCGTTCCGAGCGGCGCGCCGGGCCGGCGCACGGAGACGTTCACGTCCGCGCGCAGATTGCCCTTCTCCATGTCGCCGTCGCAGGAGCCGATGTAGCGCAAGATGGTGCGCAGCTTCGAGACATAGGCCTTCGCCTCGTCGGCCGAACGCATGTCGGGACGCGAGACGATCTCCATCAGCGCGACGCCGGAGCGGTTCAGATCGACGAAGCTCATCGTCGGCGACTGGTCGTGCAGCGACTTGCCGGCGTCCTGCTCCAGATGCAGGCGCTCGACGCCGACGCGGATCTGCTCGGTCGGCGTCACGTCGACCGCCACCTCGCCCTCGCCGACGATGGGGTTCTTGTACTGCGAGATCTGGTAGCCCTGCGGCAGGTCGGGATAGAAGTAGTTCTTCCGGTCGAACACCGAGCGCAGGTTGATCTGCGCCTTCAGCCCGAGGCCGGTGCGCACGGCCTGCGCCACGCACTCCTCGTTGATGACCGGCAGCATGCCCGGCATCGCCGCGTCGACCAGCGAGACATGGCTGTTCGGCTCGCCGCCGAAGGCGGTGGAGGCGCCGGAGAACAGCTTGGCGCGCGAATTGACCTGGGCATGGATCTCCATGCCGATCACGACTTCCCAATCGCCGGTGGCGCCCTTGATGAGCTTTGGAGCCTGCGCGCGCTCGTTCATGTCTGGTCCGATCCGTTGCCGCCGCGCGTCCGGCGCGCGGCCTTGGGCGTTTTCTAGAAGAGGGCTTGACGTTGGACAAGGCGAGGCCGACGACACGCGGCACTGTGGCGACCAACTTTGCGGAGGAGCGCAATGTCGAACGTCCCGCCACGCCGCGCGGATTCGCCAGGCAACTGGCGTCGCCGCGCCGGCCCGGTTCTCTTTTCATACGGCTTCCGGCCGTTCTTTCTCGCCGCAGGCGCGCTGGGGGCGCTGGCGATGGCCCTGTGGCTGCCCATGTGGGAGGGCCATTTCACGCTGCCGACCGCCTTTGCCCCGGTGGACTGGCACGCGCATGAGCTGCTGTTCGGCTATCTCGGCGCGGCGATGGCGGGCTTCCTGCTGACCGCCGTTCCGAACTGGACGGGGCGGCTGCCGGTCGCCGGGCCGCCGCTCGCCGCGTTGTGGGGCGTGTGGATCGCGGGGCGCCTCGCCGTCGCCACGTCGGCGTGGATCGGCGCCTGGGTCGCGATGGCGATCGACGTCGGCTTCTTCCTCCTTTTCGCCGCGCTGGCGACGCGCGAGATCGCAGCGGGAAAGAACTGGCGCAATCTGCGCGTCGTCGCCCTCGTGCTGCTGATCGCGGCGGCGAACGCCGCCTTCCACATCGAGGCGGCGACGCGCGGCCGGGCCGGGTTCGGCGTCAGGCTGGGCCTCGCCGGCGCGGTGCTGCTCATCTCGCTGATCGGCGGGCGCATCGCGCCGAGCTTCACGCGCAACGCGCTGGCGCGCGCCGGCGCGGGGCGATTGCCGACGCCGTTCGCGCGCTTCGACGGCGCGACGATCGCCGTCAGCGCAGTGGCGCTTGCGGTGTGGACCGCCCTGCCCGTCCATCCCGTCAGCGCCGCGCTGCTCGTCGCGGCCGGCCTCACGCAGGCGGCGCGCCTCGCGCGCTGGGCCGGCGAGCGAACATGGTTCGAGCCGCTGCTGTTCGCGCTGCACGCGGCCTATGCTTTCATTCCGCTCGGCTTTCTTCTGGAGGCGCTGGCGATCCTCGCCCCGGCCGCGCTGCCGGCGAGCGCGGCGGCGCACGCCTGGACGGTCGGCGCCGTGGGGCTGATGACGCTTGCGGTGATGACGCGGGCGACGCGCGGCCACACCGGCCGGGCGCTCGCTGACGACCGCAGGACGAGCGCGTGTTACGCCCTGATCGTCGTCGCGGCGCTGGCGCGCATCGCGGCTGGGTTCGCGCCCGCCGCGAGTTTCGCATTGTTCCACGTCGCCGCGCTGGCGTGGTTCGCGGCAATGGTTCTGTTCCTCATCGTCTATGCGCCGATGCTGGCGCGGGCGCCGCGCTCGGGCGTGTGAGGATCACTGGAAGGCGTAGGCGTCCATCGCCATCGCGCCGAACTGCGTCGAGGCGTGCACGCGCTCGCCCCGCGCGCCCTCGCCCGCCGCGCCGAGCGCCACGGGCAGCGGCAGGAAGTGATCCTCCGTGGGATGGTTTTCGCGCGCGAAGGGGGCGCGCTCGCGATAATGGGCGATGTCGTCGAGCGCGCCGGCCTCCGCCTTCTCGTGCAGCCAGTCGTTGAACCTGGCGACCCATTCGGGCTGCGGCGCGTCGGCGGCGCCCGAGCGCAGCATGCGGAAAATTTCGCGCAGATTGTGGGTGGCTGTGCCCGATCCCATGATCAGCACGCCCTCCTCCCGCAGCGGCGCCAGCGCGCGGCCGAGCGCGGCGTGCCATTCGCCGCCGCGCATCGGTTGCACCGAAAGCTGCACGACGGGAATGTCGGCCGCAGGGAACAGCAGCTTCAGCGGCGCCCACGTGCCGTGATCGAAACCGCGGTTCTTGGCGAGCCGCGGCGCGAAGCCGGCCGCGGCGAGCGTCTCGGCGGCGTGCGCGGCAAGGTCGGGCGAGCCCGGCGCGTCGTAGGTCATGCGGTAGAGCTCGGGCTCGAAGCCGCCAAAATCGTAGATCGTCTCGGGCTTCTCGTCGGCGGTGAGCGTCGGCTCGTCGGTCTCGAAATGGGCGGTCGCCATCAGGATGGCCTTCGGCCGGCCATGCGCGCGCGTCAGCTCGGCGCCGTAGCCGGCGAGAAAGTCGCGGGCGGCCGAATTGTGCAGAAGCAGATTCGGCGCGCCGTGCGAAACGAAGAGGGTGGGAAACATGGCCGCAAGCCCCGTGGAGGTTGCGACCTAGATAGGAAAACCCGAGGCCGAACGCAGTTGCGCGGCCGCAAGGGCGACTTTGCGGATGGCCTCAGAGACCGAGCAGGATGGCGAGCCAGACCCCGCCGGAGGCGAGCGCGGCGACCAGCACGGCCGCCGATCCGACATCCTTCACGATCTTGATCTGCGGATGGATCTGCGGCGTGACGTGATCGCACAGCTTCTCGATCGCGGTGTTGAGCAGCTCCACCGAAATCAGAAAGAGCAGCGCCGCCAGCAGCGCCAGCCGCCGCCCCCAGTCGGGCGCGATCAGGATCGCCGCCGGCACGGCGAGAACGAAAACGGCGATCTCGAGCCGGACCGCCGCCTCCTTGGTCAGACAGAAGGCGAGCCCATCCCGCGAGTTGAGCCACGCCTGCCACAAGCGCTGCATCGGGCGTCCTTACTCGGCGGCGACGCGCGGGGCGCGCGGCTGCGAGGCGCGCATGCCCTTCAGCGAGTCCGCGATGAGGAACGCCACCTCGATGGACTGCTCGGCGTTGAGGCGCGGATCGCAGGAGGTGTCGTACATGCCCGCCAGATCCGTCTCCGAGATGGCGCGGGCGCCGCCCATGCACTCGGTGACGTTCTTGCCGGTCATCTCCAGGTGGATGCCGCCCGCGTAGCTGCCCTCGGCGCGATGCACGTCGAAGAAGGAGCGGATCTCGCCCATGATGCGGTCGAACGGCCGGGTCTTGAAGCCGCCGGCGGTGATCGTGTTGCCGTGCATCGGATCGCAGGACCACACCACCGTGCGGCCCTCGCGCTGCACCGCGCGGATGAGCGCGGGCAGATGCTCGCCCACCTTGTCGGCGCCGAAGCGGCAGATGAGGGTCAGGCGCCCCGCCTCGTCCTCCGGGTTCAGCCTGTCGATGAGCTGGAGCAGGCCGTCCGGCGTCAGCGAGGGGCCGCATTTCAGGCCGATCGGATTCCTCACGCCGCGCAGGAACTCGACATGCGCATGGTCGGGCTGGCGGGTGCGGTCGCCGATCCACAGCATGTGGCCGGAGGTCGCGTACCAGTCGCCCGTCGTCGAGTCGACGCGCGTCATCGCCTGCTCGTAGCCGAGCAGCAGCGCCTCGTGCGAGGTGTAGAAGTCGGTCTGGCGCAGCTCCTGATGGTGCTCGGCGTCGAGGCCGATGGCGCGCATGAAATCGAGCGTCTGGGTGATGCGGCCGGCGAGCTCCTGATATTTCTCCGACTGCGGGCTGTCCTTGACGAAGCCGAGCATCCAGCGATGCGCGTTCTCGAGATTGGCGTAGCCGCCGGTGGCGAAGGCGCGGATCAGGTTCAGCGTCGCGGCCGACTGGCGGTAGGCCTCGAGCTGACGCTTGGGATCGGGCTCGCGCGCCTGCGGCGTGAAGGCGTTGTCGTTGATGATGTCGCCGCGATAGCTCGGCAACTCGACGCCGGTCGCCTTGTCCTTCTCGGTCGGCGAGGAGCGCGGCTTGGCGAACTGGCCGGCGATGCGGCCGACCTTCACCACCGGACAGGCGGCCGCGAAGGTCGTCACCACCGACATTTGCAGGAACACGCGGAAGAAGTCGCGGATGTTGTCGGCGGAGTGCTCGCTGAAGCTCTCGGCGCAGTCGCCGCCCTGAAGCAGGAACGCCTGTCCCGCGGCGACGGAGCCGAGCGTCTTCTTCAGCTTGCGCGCCTCGCCCGCGAAGACGAGCGGCGGAAAGCCGGCGAGCTGACGCTCGACGGAGGCGAGCGCCTCGGCGTCGGCATAGGTCGGGACCTGCTGAATCGGCGAGGCCCTCCAGCTATCCGGCGTCCAGCGCGGCTCACCCATGACCCAAGCTCCACTCGTCGTCCGAAACGGGACGGCCGCCCATCTTGATTGTGATTTCGGGCGGCCGAGCGCCGGGCTTATACACGACGGTCCGGACAAAAGCGAGGGCCGCGCCCCGGCCCCGTCGGGCGCCGGAGCGCCGTCGTCGCCGCTGTTCCGCCGCACTTCGCAACGAGGACAGGCGCCGCCCCGCGCGCGGGCGACATCGCCTTGTCTCGCCATCCGGGGACCGCTTCGTGCCCATTCCGTCCGCCATCGTCGCCCTGCTCGTCTCGGTTTTCCTCGTCATCGCGGGCAATGGCCTCGTCTCGACGCTTACGCCGCTCAGGGCCAAGCTGGAGGGCTTTTCCGAGATCGAGATCGGCCTCATCGGCTCGAGCTACTTCTTCGGCATGCTGGCCGGCACGCTCGCCTCGCCCGCGATCGTTCGGCGGGCCGGGCATATCCGCGCCTTCACCGCCTTCATCGCGGTGGCGGTCGTCGTCGTCCTCGCCTATCCGATCGCGCTCGCACCGCTCGCCTGGATCAACCTGCGCGGCGTCATCGGCTTCGCCTTCGCCGGGCTTTACGCGGTCATCGAGAGCTGGGTGAACGCCAAGGCGGAGAACGAGAACCGCGGTCGCGTCTACGCCGTCTATCAGGTCGTGCATTTCGCCGGCAGCGCTTCGGGCCAGCAATTGCTCGGCGTCGGCGACACGATGTCGTTCGCCCTATTCTCGGCCACCGCCGGCCTGTTCGCGCTGTCGCTGGTGCCGCTGTCGATGACGAAGGCGGACCCGCCGGGCGAGCCTGAATCGGCGCACGTCAGGGTCGGCTGGATCGCGCGCATGGCGCCGGTCGGCGCGGTCGGCTCGTTCCTCGTCGGCGCGGCGAACGGCTCGTTCTGGTCGCTCGCGCCCGTCTATGCGTTGCAGGTCGGGCTCGACGCGCGGCAGGTCGGCGGCATGATGACGGCGACCATTCTCGGCTCGGCGATCGCGGTTTATCCCATCGGCCGCATCTCGGACCGGTTCGACCGGCGGCTCGTGATGATCTGGTGCGCGACCGCCGGCGCCGTGTTCGAGGCGGCGCTGGTGCTGCTGGCGGGGCCGCGATACGGGCTGCTGCTCGCCGTGATGTTCGCCATCGGCGCGACGACGATGACGCTCTACTCGCTCGCCGCCTCGCACACCAACGACAGGATCGGCCCCGCGCATGGCGTGGAGGCGGCCTCCGCGCTTCTCTTTCTCTATTGCGTCGGCGCGATCCTGTTTCCGACCGTGGCGGCCTGGCTGATCAAGCACTACGGACCATCGGCGCTGTTCGCGCTGAACGCCTGCATCCACGCCGCGCTGGTCGGGCTCGTGGTCTGGCGCATGCTCGTGCGCGAGCAGCCGCGGCACGAAAAACTGGACAGGCGCACCGTGGTGAAGAAGCCGACGCCGTGAGCGGCGTCAGCCGCGCTCCTCGATCTCGCCGCGCGCCCAGGCCGCTTTCGTCTCGCCGTAGAAGTCCGAGAAGCGGCCCTCGCGGATGACGCGGCGCATGCCGTCCATCAGCTCCTGATAGTAGGCGATGTTCGACCACGTCAGCAGCATCATGCCGAGGATCTCGCCCGACTTGACGAGGTGGTGCAGATAGGCGCGCGAATAGTCGCGCGTCGCCGGGCAGCGCGATTGCGGATCGAGCGGGCGCGGATCGGCCGCGTGCCTTGCGTTGCGCAGATTGACCTTGCCGAAGCGCGTGTAGGCGAGGCCGTGGCGTCCCGCGCGCGTCGGCATCACGCAATCGAACATGTCGACGCCGCGCCGCACGCTCTCGATCAGATCGTCGGGCGTGCCGACGCCCATCAGGTAGCGCGGCTTGTCCTGCGGCAGATAGGGCGCGACGGTCTCGATCATCGCCAGCATCACCGCCTGCGGCTCGCCGACCGCGAGGCCGCCGATGGCGTAGCCGGGGAACTCCATATCGACGAGCGCCTTGGCGCTGTCGACGCGCAGTTTCTCGACCGCGCCGCCCTGCACGATGCCGAAGAGCGCCTGCCCCGGACCGCCGCGGAACGCCTTCTTCGAGCGCTCCGCCCAGCGCAGCGACAGGCGCATGGCGCGCTCGGCCTCCTCGTCCGAACAGGGCAGCTTCACGCACTCGTCGAACTGCATCTGGATGTCGGAGCCGAGGAGGCTCTGGATCTCCATCGAGCGCTCGGGCGTCAGCTCGTGGCGCGAGCCGTCGATGTGGGACTGGAAGGTGACGCCGTTCTCGTCGAGCTTGCGCAGCTTGGCGAGCGACATGACCTGGAAGCCGCCCGAATCCGTCAGGATCGGGTGCGGCCAGTTCATGAATTTGTGCAGTCCCCCGAGTTCGGCGATGCGCTCTGCGCCGGGCCGCAGCATGAGGTGATAGGTGTTGCCGAGAACGACGTCCGCGCCGGCCGCCTTCACCTGATCGGCGTACATCGCCTTGACGGTCGCCGCCGTGCCGACCGGCATGAAGGCCGGCGTGCGGATGACGCCGCGCGGCATCCGGATGTCGCCTGTCCGCGCCGCGCCGTCGCGCGCGGCGACGGTGAATTTGAACTCGTCGCTCAAGGTGCAGCCCCGGCGCGGCGGTCGGCCCGCGGCGCTTCGCGCTTACGGTTATCACCCTCGCGATGGGCGACAAAATGGCGACCAAGCGGCGCCGGATTTCCGGACAATTCGAGCGATCCGCGAAAACGGGCCGGAACGGCTTGGCGCTACAAGAGGCGACCACAACCGCAGGACGCCGATGAGCACCGCCGCCGATCCATCGACGAAGACGCGCTGGCCGCGCGCGCTCAGATGGGGCCTCGTCGCCCTCGGCGTCCCGTTCCTCGCCTATCTCCCCGGTTTCGTGCTGGCGCTGCCGGTCGGCTTTGCGACCTCGCTGCCGTTCTGGGGCGATGCGAAGGACTATTCCTGCTCCTCCAGCCGCGCGTCGAGCCTGATCGTGCGCGTCTCCCCGTATGTCGATCCGCAGTCGCAGCCGCGCGCCGGCGACGACTGGGGCTGCCGGCGCATCGACGTGCTGTCGGACGCCGATCTCGGCGAGGGGCGCGCGACGCGGGGCCTGGAGTCTTCTTATTATGTGCGCGTCTACACCCCCGCCGCGCGCCCGCAGGTGAACGCGCCGATGATGGGCGCCGGCGCGCCGATCCAGGCGCAGACGATCACCATCGTGCGTCAGGCGCGCGAGGGCGAGGCCGTCAGGCGCGCGCCCTGAGGCGCGACGCGGCTACCGCTCGAGCCAGCAGGCGTCGCCGTAGGAATAGAAGCGATAACCTTGCGCCACCGCATGCGCATAGGCCGCCCGCATGCGCTCGAGCCCGGCGAAGGCGCTGACCAGCATGAACAGCGTCGAGCGCGGCAGATGGAAATTGGTCAGCAGCGCGTCAACAGCGCGGAAGCGGTAGCCGGGCGTGATGAAGATCGAGGTGTCGCCAGCGAAGGGCGCGACGCGCCCGGCCTCGTCCGTCGCGCTCTCCAGAATGCGCAGCGAGGTGGTGCCGACGGCGACGATGCGCCCGCCCCGCGCGCGCGTTTCGTTCAGCGCGTCGGCGACGGCGGCATCCACCCTGCCCCATTCGGCGTGCATGCGATGGTCGGCGGTGTCGTCCGCCTTCACCGGCAGGAAGGTGCCGGCGCCGACATGCAGCGTGACGCGATGCAGGCGCGCGCCCGCCGCCTTGGCGCGGGCGATGAGGTCGGGCGTGAAATGCAGGCCGGCGGTCGGCGCGGCGACCGCGCCCGACTCGTCGGCGAAAATCGTCTGATAGTCGCGCGCGTCGGCCGCGTCCCCGGCGCGGCGATGGGCGATGTAGGGCGGCAGCGGCATCCGGCCGAGCCGCGCGATCGCCTCGTCGAGCGCAGGCCCAGCGAAGGCGAAGCGCAACAGAACCTCGCCGCCTTCGCCCTTCTCGATCACTTCGGCGTCGAGCGCGGCGAGCAGGCAGGCCGTGCTCTCCGACGTCTCGCCGAAGCGGATCCGCTCGCCGACGTTCAGCTTCTTGGCAGGGCGCACGAAGGCGCGCCAGCTGTCGTCGCTCTCGCGCTTGTGCAGCGTCGCCTCGATGCGCGCGACCGCCTCCCCGCGCACGCGCACGCCGTCCAGCCGGGCGGGGATGACGCGCGTGTCGTTGACGACGAGCGCGTCGCCGGGGCGCAGCAGATCGGGAAAGTCGCGCATCGCGCGATCATGAAACGGCCCGTCGTCGCCGACGACGAGCAGTCGCGCCGCCTCGCGCGGCTCGGCCGGCCGCAGCGCGATGCGGTCCTCCGGCAAATCGAAATCGAAGAGATCGACGCGCATCGCAAGGACCGCCTGACGCATCCGCGACGGCGCGGCGCGCGCAAATACGGCGCGCCGCGGACGCCGGGCTCAGCCTCTCAGCCCAGCTTGGCGGAGACGATCTTGTCCGGATCGCGGACCGGCTCGCCGCGCTTGATCTTGTCGACATTCTCCATGCCGGAGACGACCTGACCCCACACCGTATATTTGCGGTCGAGGAAGGTGGCGTCGTCAAAGACGATGAAGAACTGCGAGTTGGCCGAGTTCGGGTCGCTGGCGCGGGCCATCGAGCAGACGCCGCGCACATGCGGCTCGGCGTTGAACTCCTGCTTCAGGTTCGGATATTTCGAGCCGCCGACGCCGGTGCCATGCGGGCAGCCGGTCTGCGCCATGAAGCCGTCGATCACGCGGTGAAAGACGATGCCGTCGTAGAAGCCTTCCGAGACAAGCTTCTTGATGTGCGCGACGTGGTTCGGCGCAAGATCGGGGCGCATGCGGATGACCACAGGGCCCTTCGTGGTCTCGAGCGTGAGCGTGTTGCCGGCGTCAGTCATGAACCGTCTTTCGTCTTGAGGGGTCCGCCGTCATTGGCGACGGCGCGAATGGCGCACCGCTCTATCGCAGGCGGGGCCGGAGGTAAACGCGCCCGGCCGAGATAGGGCGCGACGGCGACTTGCGAGGGGGCGCCGGGCCTAGCGGTCGTCGCGGAACCGCACCGTGAGCGGCCGACCGGCGATGGCCGCCCCGAGCGCGGGATCGAGCGGCAGGGGCGCGCAGCGCGCGACGGCGCGCTCGGCCTCCCGCGCCGCGGTGTCGCGCGCCGCCGGCGTCGGCCCGACGGCGCGGATCACGCGCGGCGGCGCGATCAGCGATCCGTCGCGGCGCAGCGCGAAGCGTAGCGTCGCCTCGCTGCCCGCGTCGGCCGCCGCGTCCGCCCGCCAGCAGCGGGCGAGATAGGGGCCGATATCGGCGATGCGGGCGAGCCGCGCCGACGGCGCGCCCTCGCCCGCCTGCGCGAGGATCGTCACACCGCCGCGCGGCGGAACGAGCGCGCGCCGCCATAACGGATAGGGCTGCGGGATCAGGCGCTGCCGGCGCCCGCGCGGCGAGAGGATCGCGGGATCGTCGAGCGCGTTGTCGCCGAGCGCCTGCGGATAGGGGAGCGGCAACAGTCGCTGGCCGTGCGGCCGGACGAAATGCTGCGGCGGCTCGCGCGCACCGCCGCCGAGTATCTCGGGATGCGGCGTCGGGATCAGGCGCTGCGGGCCGGGCGGATCGGCCTGCGCGCGGGCGTGCGCGGGGGCGAGCCCCAACGCCAGCGCCAGCGCGCAAAGGCCGGATGCGCGCCTCACTTGTCGGCGGCGACCTTCATCTTGACGATCTTGTCGGGATTCGAGACCTGGCCGTTATTGGCCTGCGAGCCCTTCTTGATCTTGTCCACCGCCTCCATGCCGGACGTCACCTCGCCGACGATGGTGTAGTTGTTGTTCAGGAAGGAGGCGTCGCCGAAGCAGATGAAGAACTGCGAATTCGCCGAATTCGGATCGGACGAGCGCGCCATGCCGAGCGTGCCGCGCTTGAAGCTCTCCTTCGAGAACTCGGCCGGAAGGTTCGGCAGCTTCGAGCCGCCCATGCCGGTGCCGGTCGGATCGCCGGTCTGGGCCATGAAGCCCTCGATCACGCGGTGGAAGACGATGTTGTCGTAAAAGCCCTGACGCGCCAGCGCCTTGATCTGCGCGACATGCTTGGGCGCGAGGTCCGGGCGCAGCCGGATCGTGACGCGGCCGTCCTTCAAGTCGAGATAGATCGTGTTCTCGAGGTCGGCGCCCTGCGCCAGCGCGGGCGCGGCGGCGAGAATGGCGGCGGCGGCGAGAAGATCGCGGCGACGAAGCAGCATTTGGATGATCCCGGTTCGTGGAGGCGCGCGGGCATAGCACGGAAATGCGGCGACGCAAGGCGGGGTCAGCGCGTCAGCAGGTCGACCAGCGCGGCGACCGTGCGCTGCGTCCCGCCCGCTCCGGCGGGTCCGCCGCCATGACGAAGCGGCCGATCAGCGATTGATAGGCGAAGCGCGCGCGCAGCTTCGCGTCGGCGGGCGCGACGCCCGCTCCGACCAGAAGCTCGGCGACGTAGCGCAGACGCCGGTCGTCGATCCCGGCCATTGCGGCGGCGACCGCGGCGTCGCCGCGCGCCCAGTCGCGCATGGCGCGCTCGAGCCGGCCGTCGGCGGCCAGAGTGGTCGCCATGAGCGTCGCCAGCCGTGCGCGGGCGTCGCCGCCGGCGGACTCGACATCCTCGATCACCGCCTGCGTGGCGCGACCGCGCCAGGCCTCGAGCAGCGCCGCCAGCAACGCCTTGCGGTCGGCGAAGTGCCAGTAGAACGAGCCCTTGGTCTTGCCGAGGTCGACGGCGAGGCGCTCGACGCGGACGGCCTCGACTCCGTCGCGCCTCAGCGCGCGCAGGCCGGCGTCGATCCATTGCGAGCGGGCGTCGTCGGGCTCCAAACCATCTCCATACGGTAGCGTATTGACAGCGCCACTGTGAGCCGTCACAGTCTCCATACGCAGCGTATGGAGACTGTGACGTGGCTATGACGCACCCCTCGCTGATGCTGGCGGCGGTCATTCTGACCGGCCTCGGCGTCGCCCATTCCTTTCTCGGGGAGCGATTGCTGATCGGCCCGCTGACAAGCGAGGCGGGCCGGGCCGGCCTGCTCGCGAAAAGCCGCTTCGCGCGCGACGTGCTGCGTTTCGCCTGGCATCTGACCAGCGTCGCCTTCGTCGGCCTCGCGGCTCCGCTCGCCGTCTACGCCTTCGCCGAGATCGACGCGCCGGCGCGGCTGGCGCTGCGGCTCGTCGGCGCCTCGTCGATCGTGATGGGCGCGGTGGCGCTGGTCTCCTCGCGCGGCCGGCATCTGTCCTGGGTGTTCTTCCTCGGCGCCGGCGCGCTGGCGGCGTCGGCGTGAATCGCGCGCAGCCGCTCAGGCGGGCGGGCGCTTCAGGATCATCACCTTGTGCACGCCTGTCTGCACGATCTCGCCGCGCTGGTTGAGGAGGTCCGAAGCGATGGTGAGGATTCCCCATCCCGGCTTCTTCGTCTCGCGCATGGCCGCGATGCGATACTTCAGGCGCAACCGGTCGTCGGCGTGGATCGGCAGCTTGAAGTCCCAGGTCCAGCCGAGCGAGGCGCCGGGCGGAAACTGCAAGGAGCCCTGCGTCTTCAGACCGTCGGCGAGGGACAGGCCGAGCAGGCCATGGGCGACGATGCCGCCGAAATGGCTCGCCTTGGCGAAATCCTCGTCGACATGCACGGGCGTGTGGTCGCCGGACAGGTCCGCATAGGCGCGGATCATCGCCTTGGTGACCGTCACCTCGGGGGTGACGCCCTCGTCGCCGACCCGCACCTCGTCGAAATAGCGCTCATGGGCTTTCTTGGCGGGGCCGACGGCGTCCATTCGCTGACCTCACATCTGTGGGTGAATGCGCACGGCGGCGGCGACCGCCGCGTCGCTGGCGGGCAACAGCTCGACGATCAGGCCCTCGGGCAGGACGAGCCAGTTCGGGCCCTTCTCCAGCGCCGTCACCCCCGCGAAGCCGCGGGCGATGGCGATGGCGGCCTCGACATTCTCGCACCGCACGCCGAGATGGTTCACCCTGCCCTCCGCGCCGTCGAAGGCCGGCGCCGCCATGAGCTGCAATCCGCCGATCCACACCTGCCGCGGGCTCGCCGAGTCGCCGTCCACCTGCCGGACGGTCCAGCCAAACAGCGCCTCGAAGAACCCGATGTGCCAGCCGATGTCGCGCACGCGAACGGCGACGTGTTCGAGATAGGCGCGGGGCGGACCGGACATCGTCATCCCTCCGCCGCGAGCCGCTGGTCGGCGACGAGGCGCCGCTCGAGCCCCTTGACCAGCGCGACGAGCGTCGCGTTCACCGGCGTCGGCACGCCCGTTCCGGCGGCGGCGCGCACCACGGCGCCGTTGATGAAGTCGATCTCGGTGGGGGCGCCCTTGTCGAGGCTTTGCAGCATCGAGGTCCGGAACTCGGCCGGCAGGCCGGCGCCGGCCTTCGCCCAGGGCTCGCGCGGGTCGCTCGCGGCGATGGCGACGCCGCGCGCCCGCGCCACGGCCATCGCCTCGGCGACGGCGGCCACGGCCGTCGCCTCGAGCTCGGGGACGGCGTAGAGGTCGCCATAGGGAAGGCCGGTGACGGCCGCCAGCGCGCCGGTGGCGACGTTGACGAGCAGCTTGTCCCAGATCGCGCCCAGAATGTTCGGACTGGCGACGGTCGCAAGGCCGGCCTCCGTGAACGCCTGCGCGATCGCGACAATGCGCGGCGACATCGACCCGTCGAGTTCGCCGACGATGGTTTCGCGGCCCCGCGCGCTCGCCAGAACATGGCCGGGCGCGAGCATCAGGCCGCCGACATAGGTCTTGCCGGCGACAATGTGGGCGGCGCCGACGATTTCGCCCAGCACGTCCTCCTGCCCGAGCCCGTTCTGCAGCGACATCACGACAGTGGCCGGCCCGACGACATGACGGGCCGCATGCATCACGGCGGCGGTGTCGCGCGACTTCACCAGCACGATCGCGAGGTCGACCGCGCCGACGCCCGAGGCGTCGAGCGCGGCCCGCGGCCGGACGGTGCGGTCGCCGACGTCGGACCGCAGGATCAATCCGCGTTCGTTGACCGCCTCGACATGGGCGCGATTGCGGGCGACCAGCGTCACCTCGTGGCCCGCCTCGGCGAGCGTTCCGCCGATGGCCGACCCAAGCGAGCCGGCGCCCAGAATGCAGATCCTCACGCTATCCTCCCGCCGACGCGCTCGCCGGCCGAGCGCATCAAACAGGCGAGCGACGCGCTCGCCAGCGACTGCGCTACTCAGCGCGCCCGCGCCAGCCCGGCGACGAAGAACCCGTCGGTGCCGGTCGTCGCCGGCGACAGGCGCAGGCCGGGGCCGTGGCGGCTGGCGAAGCGGGCGAGATCGGGCAGGCCGGCGCGTCGGGCCAGCGTCGCCGGATCCATCGCCTCGAAGTCGGGATGGGCGGCCAGAAACGCCGCGACGCGCGCCTCGTTCTCGTCGATCAGCACCGAACAGGTGACGTAGAGGACGAGGCCGCCGGGCCGGACCGCCCTCGCGGCCTGCGCCAGCACGCGATCCTGATCGGCCATGCGCTGCTCCAGCGCGCCGGGGCGGACGCGCCATTTGGCGTCCGGATTGCGCCGCCAGGCGCCGGTTCCGGTGCAGGGCGCGTCGACGAGAACGAGATCGCATCGCCCTGCAAGGTCGGCGACCGCGCTCTCGGCGCCCGCCCTGCCCTTGGGCGCGCGCACCTGCACGTTGCGGGCGCCGGCGCGGGTGAGGCGCTCGTAGATCGGCATCAGGCGCCGGCCGTCCGAATCCGCGGCGTAGATCTGGCCGCGATTGTCCATCGCCGCCGCCAGCGCCAGAGTCTTGCCGCCGCCGCCGGCGCAAAGGTCCAGCACCTGCTCGCCCGCGCCCGCCGCACCCAGCAGGGCGGCGAGCTGCGAGCCCTCGTCCTGCACCTCGACGAGGCCTTTCACATAGGCCGGCTCGGCCGGCAGCGCCGGCGGGCGACCGTCCGCCGCCAGCGGCAGGCGCAGGCCGACAGGCGACAGCGCCGTCATCGTCGGATGAAGATGGGCGAGCGCGGCGAGCGCCTTCTCCCGCGTCGTCTTCAGCGTGTTCACGCGAAGGTCGACCGGCGCGCGCGCGGCGAGCGCCGCCCCTTCCACGCGCGCCGCCTCGCCGAAGGCGGCCGCGAAGGCGGGCGCCAGCCATTCCGGATAGTCGCCGGCGACATGGTCGGGCGCGTCGTCGAGCGCGGGCGGCGCGGCGAGACGGGCGCGCTCCTCATCCGTCAGCGCGGCGGGGGCGTGGCCCTCGCCCGAGAAGGCCGCCGCCAGCGCGTCGACGTCGGCGCCGGCGCGCAGCAGGGCGCCGAGCATGGTGGCGCGCGCGGTGTCCGCGCCCATCAGCCAGCGCGCCGACTCGCGCACGCGCAGCGCGTCGTAGACGTGGTTGGCGATGGCGGCCCGGTCCTTCGAGCCGGCAAAACGGTGGGCGAGGCCCCAGTCCTTCAGCGCGTCGGCCGCCGGGCGGCGGCGCGCCTCGACATCCTCCAGCACTTCGACGGCTGCGGCGATGCGGGCGGCGGGGATCATCGGCAATCTGCCTTTCGGGACATTGTTCGGCCGCAAAGGGCGGGCGTGTTCGGGGCGTCGCGGTCACGTTTCACAGGCGGGGCGGCGGCGCAACCCCGGGGCGGACGCTCCGGACGCATTCGAGGGAATTGCAGATGATGAAACTCATTCGCGCCGCGGCCGCGCTCGGCCTGGCGCTCTCCATCGCCGCCTGCGCCGCGTCGCCGCCGCCCGAGCCCGAGGCCCCGCCGGCCCCCGCGCGCAAATGCGACGCCAAGACCCAGCTCGAATCCGGCCGCGTGCGCTGCTGAGACGCAGCGGGAGGGGCTGTCACCCCCGGCGGCGGCGAAGCCGCCGGGAAGGGGTCCCATGTCGAAGGGCGGCGGCGGGGCGGATGGATTCCCTTCCCCTCGCTCCGCTCGGCCGGGAATGACAGGCGGAGCGGCGAGCGGTGGCGGGGCGGCCCCTTATCCGATGACGAACGTCCTCACCGCCAGCCAGATCCACATCGCCGCCAGCGCCAGAACCGAGCCGAGGAAAATTCGGAAGCGCGTCGGAACGTGGTTCGAGGTGACGTGGACATAGGCGTGCGCCATCCGGACGACGAGCCACGCCCACTCCAGCACGACGAAAACGCCGTCCGCCTTGCCGGTCGCCAGCGCGATCGCGACGGCGACGTAGAACAGCGTCGGCGTCTCGAGCTGGTTGTGGTAGGCGCGGGCGATCTGCTTCGGCCGTTCCGGCCACGGCTCGGTCTGCCCGAGCGCGACGTCCTTCGTCCGGATCTGGCCGGCGCGGCGGGCCGCCACGCGGGCGCGGCCCATCGCCACCAGCAGCGCGAAGGTGAGCGCGACTTGCAGGAAAACCGGAGTCAGAACAGCGGCTTGGCTTGACATGCTGAGAATCCGATTCCTGTTGAGCCGGGAGCCAGCATGTTCAAGTTCAGCATCAGATTCAACTGCGCCCGCCTACTGCAATGCCCGCGCGATCGCGCGGGCATTGTGGCGCATCATGTCGACATAGGTGCCCGCCGGGCCTCCCGACGACAGGGCGTCGGAATACAGACGTCCGCCAAGCTTGGCCCCGGTTTCCTTCGCAATCTGAGTTACAAGACGTGGGTCGCTCATGTTTTCGATGAACACCGCCTTGATCGATTCCGCCTTGATCTGGCGGATCAGCGCTGCAACCTGCGCCGCACCGGGCTCGCTTTCCGTGCTCACGCCCTGCGGCGAATGGAAGACGATGCCGTAGGCATCGCCGAAATAGGAGAATGCCTCATGCGAGGTGATCGCCTTGCGACGATCGGGAGGGATCGCGGCGACGAGCGCGCGGATTTCGCCGTCCAGCGCATCGAGCCGCGCCGAATAGGCAGTCGCACGCGCGGCATATTCCGCGCGCCCGGCCGGGTCGATCTCCGCCAGCGCGTCGCGAATGTTGGCGACATAGCGCTTAGTATTGGCGACATCCTGCCAGGCATGAGGGTCGATCCCGCCGCCCGAGCGCAGGGCGCTGATACCCTGCGACGCGACGAGGCGCGCCTTCTCATAGGCGACGGCCCGCACCAGGCGATCGGCCCAGCCTTCGAAGCCGAGACCGTTGATGACGACGAGATCGGCCTGGCGGACGCGCACCGCGTCGGCAGGCGACGGGCTGTAGACATGCGCATCCGCATTGGCGCCGACAAGCGTCGTCACTGAAACACGCTCGCCGCCGACCTGTCGCACGAGGTCGGCGAGGATCGAGAAACTGGCAACGACCTTGATGCGTTCGGCAGCGAAGGCCGGGACGACATTGACGGCGCAGGCGAGAACGAGGGCGAGCGTCAGGCGGCGGGTCGGTAGGTGCAACATCGGGGTTCCCCTCAGAATTCGAATCCGAGCTTCAGGCGCAGCCGGTGGCGGCTGAAATTCTCGAGATCGAGCCGGGCGCCGCTGGCGCCAGCAGCGCGGCCTGCAACCTGGGCGTTCCAGGCCAGCGACATCCAGGCCGAGCCGGGAAGACGGGCATGGAGTGTCGGCCCGGCAAACAGCGCCTGGCCGGCGTAGCGACGCAGGAAATAGCCGTCATAGGCGCGCATATACTGGGCCTCGAAGCCGAGAAAGACGCCTTCGGTGACCTTCACCGATGCTGCGGCGCCCAGGCCCACGGTCGAGCCGCGCTCGCTCGTGGTCGCGCCGCGCTCCCGGAACCGTTCGATGTCGTAGGTGATGTTGAGCGCCCCGAAGACACGATCCGGCACAAGCTCCTGGTCGAGGATCAACTTGTTCTCGGACCCGAAACCACGGCCCGGCAGGCCGCTGGCCTCGTCGTAGCGGCGGTAGGACGGTTCGACATGCAGCGTCAGGCCGAAGGGCGCCGACTTTCGATCGAGCAGCCGCCACCGCCACTCCGCGCCCAGGCCGTTCCAGGCATAGCCCGTGCGGGTGTCGGCGAAGCCGGTAACCCCCGCCACATGGGCATGGGCGCCCAGCACCGATGCCGAGAACGACATGCCGTCGATCGGCGCATAGGCGAATTCCAGCTTGGCGCCGAGGGTGCGGAAGCGTCCGTCGCGCCGGCCGGCCAGCACCACCGATTCGAGCGCGAGCGAGCGCGCACCCGCCTCGTCGACATCGGAACCGAGCGTGAAGCCGAAAAGGTTCTCGGTCTCGACGCCGTGATCATGCCCGCCGGAGTGACCGTCATGACCATGATGGTGATGGCCGTGGCCATGGCTGTGACCTTCCAGCTTCTGCGGCGTGCGGTACGGCCGGGTCGGCACATCCTCCTGGCCAAAGGGCCGCTCAATGGCCATGGCCGGGCCGAGTGCGGTTGCAGAGACGATGGTCGCGAGGACGAGGCCAATCGGGCGGTACGAAAGCCGGGACATGAGCAGGCCTCAGAATGTTATGTTATATCGTAACGTTTGGATATAACATCCGTACGCTCTGTCAAACCCGATTGCCTCGTTCCCCACGGAAAAAATCACGCCCGGCGGGAGGTCCCGTCGGGCGCTTCGAAACGGACGCGGATCGAGCCGATCGTCACATCCGCGAGGGGTAGTTCGGGCTCTCGCGGGTGATCGCCACGTCGTGGACGTGGCTTTCGCGCAGGCCGGCCGAGGAGATGCGCACGAAGCTCGCGCGCTTCTGGAACTCGGCGATGTCGTGCGCGCCGACATAGCCCATCGCCGCGCGCAGGCCGCCGGCGAGCTGGTGGATGATCGCGCCGACCGGCCCGCGATAGGGCACCTGCCCCTCGATGCCCTCGGGCACCAGCTTCAGCGAGTCCTTGATGTCCTGCTGGAAGTAGCGGTCGGCCGAGCCGCGCGCCATCGCGCCGACAGAGCCCATGCCGCGATAGGCCTTGAAGCTGCGGCCCTGATACAGGAACACCTCGCCGGGGCTCTCGTCGGTGCCGGCGAGCAGCGAGCCGATCATGGCGCAGTCCGCGCCGGCGGCGATCGCCTTGGCGAGATCGCCGGAATATTTGATGCCGCCGTCGGCGATGACGGGCACGCCGGCCTTATGCCCTTCCTCCGCCGCCTCCATGATGGCGGTGAGCTGCGGCACGCCGACGCCGGCGACGATGCGGGTGGTGCAGATCGAGCCCGGCCCGATGCCGACCTTGATGGCGTCCGCGCCGGCGTCGATCAGCGCCTTGGCGCCCTCGGCGGTGGCGATGTTGCCGGCGACGATCGCCACCTTGTTCGAGATGCGCTTCACGCGGCCGACCTGATCCAGCACGGACTGGGAATGGCCGTGCGCGGTGTCGATGACGATGCAGTCGACGCCCGCGTCGATCAGCAGTTCGGCGCGCTCGAAGCCCTTGTCGCCGACGGTGGAGGCGGCGGCGACGCGCAGGCGGCCCTGATCGTCCTTCGCCGCGTCCGGGTGGGAGGTCGACTTCTCCATGTCCTTGACGGTGACGATGCCGACGCATTTGCCGTCGTCGTCCGTCACCAGCAGCTTCTCGATGCGGTTCTGGTGCAGCAGGCGCTGGGCCTCCTGCTGCGAGACGCCCTCCTTCACCGTGATCAGCCGCTTGGTCATCAGTTCGGAGACCGGCTGGAGCGGGTTGTCGGCGAAGCGCACGTCGCGGTTGGTGAGGATGCCGACGAGCTTGCCGGGCTTGCCGTCCGCCCCGCGCTCGACCACGGGGAAAGCCGGAGAAGCCGTGACGCTTCATCAGCGCGTGCGCGTCGGCCAGCGTCTCGTCCGGGAACATCGTCACCGGGTTGACCACCATGCCGGACTCGAAGCGCTTGACCTTGCGCACCTCGTCGGCCTGCTCGGCAGGCTCGAGATTGCGGTGGATGACGCCCATGCCGCCGGCCTGCGCCATGGCGATGGCGAGCCGCGCCTCGGTCACCGTGTCCATCGCCGAGGAGACGATGGGCAGGTTCAGCATGATGTCGCGGGCGAAGCGGGTGCGCACGTTGACGCCGGACGGCATCACCGTGGAGTGGCCGGGCCGCAGCAGCACGTCGTCGAAGGTGAGGGCCTCGATGAAGGTCGGGCGCGTTGCGGACATGGGGAGCCAACTCCGGAAAAGGACTGCGGCCGTGAGGGACTCAGGGCGCGTCAGGGTTGGCGCGGGCTCTTAGCATGGCTGCGGCGGCGGGGGAAAGGGACGATGCCTTTCATGGCCGGGCTTGTCCCGGCTATCCACGCCGGGGCGGCGGGTGCGGCGGGCCGTGGATGCCCGGGCAAGCCCGCCGGACAGGAGAACGCCCCTCGTCCCGCCTCTCACATGCCAGCCTTGCCGACGCGGGCGCTGGACGGGGGGCGGCGTTCGCCTAGATTGCGGCTCCCCGGCCCCCTGCCCCGACGGCTCCGTTGAATCGACCTTTTTTCCTCACGCCGCTGATCGTCGCCACGGCGCTGTTCATGGAGAATCTCGATTCGACGATCATCTCCACCTCGCTGCCGGCGATCGCGCTCGACCTGAAGGAAGACCCGATCTCGCTGAAGCTGGCGCTGACCTCCTATCTGCTGTCGCTCGCCATCTTCATTCCGGCCTCCGGCTGGGCGGCGGACAGGTTCGGCTCGCGCACCGTGTTCCGCCTCGCCATCGCCGGCTTCACCGTCGGGTCGATCCTGTGCGGCCTGTCGTCGAGCCTGCCGCAATTCGTCGGGGCGCGCTTCGTGCAGGGCATCGGCGGGGCGATGATGGTGCCGGTGGGCCGGCTCGTCGTGTTCCGCTCCGTGCCGCGCCGCGACCTCGTGCGCGCGCTCGCCTTCCTGACGACGCCGGCGCTGATCGGCCCGGTGCTCGGGCCGCCCGTCGGCGGCTTCATCACCACCTATTTTCATTGGCGCTGGATCTTCTGGATCAACGTGCCGATCGGCGTCGTCGGCATCCTGCTCGCCACCCGCTTCATCGAGGATTTTCGCGAGGACAAGCCGGAGCGCTTCGATCTGACCGGTTTCCTGCTGGTCGGCGCGGGGCTCGCCTCGCTGATCTTCGGGCTGACGATTCTGGGGCGCGGTTTCCTGCCGCGCGCGGGCGTGATCGCGCTGATCCTCTCGGGCGCGACGATGCTGATCCTTTACGGCGTCCACGCGCGGCGCTCGCCCGCGCCCATCGTCGATCTGTCGCTGATGAGGATCCCGACCTTCCGCGCCAGCGTGACGGGCGGCTTCGTCTTCCGCATCGGCGTCGGCGCCATTCCCTTCCTGCTGCCGCTGATGTTGCAACTCGGCTTCGGGCTGACGCCGTTCCAGTCCGGCCTGCTCACCTTCGCCTCCTCGGCCGGCGCGCTGTTGATGAAGCCGACCGCCTCGCCGATCCTGTCGCGCTTCGGCTTCAAGCCGGTGCTGGTGGTCAACGCGGTGCTCTCGGCCTCGATGCTGGCGGCCTGCGGGCTGTTCCGGCCCGACACGCCGCATTGGGCGATCCTCGGCACGCTGCTCGTCGGCGGATTTCTGCGCTCGCTGGAGTTCACCTCGATCAACGCCATCGCCTACGCCGACATGCCGGACGGGCGGATGAGCAAGGCGACGAGCTTCACCAGCACGATGCAGCAATTGTCGCTGACCACGGGCGTCGCCGTCGGCGCCGGCATCGTCGAGCTGACGCGGCGCGCGCATCACGAGACGGCGCTGAGCGCGCAGGATTTCTCGCCCGCCTTCTTCATCGTGGGAGCGATTTCCACCCTGGCCGCGCTCGTGTTCATGACCTTGCCGAAGGACGCCGGCGCCTCGCTGCGCGGCGTCCGGCGGCGCGGCGACGCGAACGAGGAGGCGGCGGAATGAGCGGGCGCACGAACGTTCTCTGGATCATGTGCGACCAGTTGAGGTTCGACTACCTCTCCTGCTACGGCGCCGCCGCGCCGCAGACGCCGAACATCGACGCGCTGGCCGCGCGCGGCGCGCGCTTCACCCGCGCCTATGTGCAGTCGCCCGTGTGCGGGCCCTCGCGGATGTGCTTCTACACCGGGCGCTACATGCGTTCGCACGGCTCGAACTGGAACCAGTTTCCGCTGAAGGTCGGCGAGCCGACGCTCGGCGACGCGCTGAAAAAGCTCGGCGTGCGCAACGTGCTCGTCGGCAAGACGCATATGCGCGCCGACGCCGAGGGGTTGCGCGATCTCGGCGTCGACCCGTCCTCCGATCTCGGCGTGCATCTGTCGCAATGCGGCTTCGAGCCATACGAGCGCGACGACGGGCTGCATCCCGACAAGCCGGGGGTCGAGCACGTCCGTTACAATCGCGAGATGGCCGCGCGCGGCTACGACGGCGACAATCCCTGGCACGACTGGGCCAATTCCGGTCTCGACGAGAAGGGCGATCTGCGCTCGGGCTGGCTGCTGGCCAATTCGCGCTTCGCCGCGCGCATCGCGGAGGAAGACTCCGAGACGCCCTACATCACCGACCGCGCGATGGAGTTCATCGCCGGCGCGAAGGACGATGCGCGCCCGTGGTGCCTGCACGTCTCCTACATCAAGCCGCACTGGCCTTATGTGGCGCCCGAGCCCTACGCTTCGATGTATGGCGCATCCGACGTTCCTCCGGCCGTGCGCGCCAACGCCGAGCGGGCCGATCCGCATCCGGTCTACGCCGCGTTTCAGGCGATGCGCGTCAGCCGCAACTTCTCGCGCGACGAGGTGCGGGCGGCGGTGATCCCGGCCTATATGGGCCTGATCAAGCAGATCGACGACCAGATCGGCCGGCTCGTCGCGTTCCTCGACGCGCAAGGGCTGTCGCAGACGACGATGATCGTCTTCACCTCCGACCATGGCGACTATCTCGGCGATCACTGGCTCGGCGAGAAGGATCTGTTCCACGATTGCTCGGCGCGCATTCCGCTGATCGTCATGGATCCCTCGCGCGCGGCCGACCCGACGCGCGGGCGCGCCGTCGACGCGCTGGTCGAGGCGATCGACCTTGCGCCGACCTTCGTCGAGCGCTTCGGCGGAACGCCGGCGCGGCATGTCTTCGAGGGACATTCGCTCGCGCCGCTGCTGCGCGGGCAGGCGAGCGCCCTGCCCCGCGCCTGTGCGATCAGCGAGTACGATTACTCGATGCTCGAGGCGCGGCGCACGCTCGGCCTGAAGCCGCACGAGGCGCGGCTGTTCATGGCCTTCGACGGGCGCTGGAAATATGTCCACGCCGCGCCTTTCCGGCCGATGCTGTTCGATCTCGAGCGCGATCCGCAGGAGCTCGTCGATCTCGGCGCCGATCCCGCGCACGAGGGCGAAAGGACGCGGCTGAAGGATCTCGTCTTCGACTGGGCGCTGCGCGATCATCGCCGCCTGACGATAAGCGACGCGGAAATCGAGGCCTATGGCCCGGCGCGCCAGCTCGAACTTGGCGTATACATCGGTTACGTGGACGAAGCCGAGGTCGAGGAGGCGCGACGCGCCTTCTTTGGCGGGCCCGAGACGGACAAGGGGGACGCATGAGGATCATCGCAACCGCCATCGTCGCCGCGCTGGCGCTCGGCGCGGCGACGACGCAGGCCGCCACGCTCGATCAGGTGAAGGCGCGCGGGCATCTGATCTGCGGGATTAACCCGAATCTGCCCGGCTTCGGCGCGCCGGACGCGCAGGGCGTGCATCAGGGCTTCAACGCCGATTATTGTCGCGCCGTCGCCGCCGCCATCTTCGGCGCGGGCGCGACGCCGCGCTTCGTGCCGCTGACGCCGACCAATCGCTTCACGGCGTTGCAGACGGGCGAGGTCGACATTCTCGCCCACAACACGACGTGGACGATGTCGCGCGACACCGCCATCGGCCTGCGCCTCGTCGGCGCGATGTTTTATGACGGCCAAGGCTTCATGACGAAGAAGGGCGGTCCGGCGAGCGCGAAGGATCTCAACGGCGCCTCGGTCTGCACGCAGCAGGGCTCGACGACCGAACTGAACGCCGCCGACTATTTTCGCGCACAGGGTTACAAATACGAGCCGGTCAGCTTCCAGAGTTCGGACGAGGCGACCGCCGCCTTCGCCGCCGGGCGCTGCGACGCGCTGACGAGCGACGTCACCGCCCTGCTCGGCGAGCGGCGCAAGCTGAAGTCGCCGGAGGATTTCGCGATCCTGCCCGAGGTCATCTCGAAGGAGCCGCTTGGCCCGACGGTGCGACGCGGCGACGACCAGTGGTTCGAGATCGCGCGCTGGACCATGTTCGCGCTGATGAACGCCGAGGAGCTCGGCGTCACGAAGGCGAATGTCGAGGAGATGACGAAGAGCGCCAATCCCGAGACGCGCCGTCTGCTCGGCGTCGAGGGCGAGTTCGGCAAGACGCTCGGCCTGCCCGCCGACTGGGCGAAGGCCGCCATCGCCAGCGTCGGCAACTACGGCGAGATCTTCGAGCGCGATCTCGGCGCGGGCTCGGCGCTGAAGCTGCCGCGCGGACCGAACGCGCTGTGGACGAAGGGCGGCCTGATCTTCGCGCCGCCGATCCGCTGAGGCTCAATCCGCGACGGGCGGACGCGCGCCGCGAAAGCCCGTCGCCAGCACGTAAAGCTCGGCCGAATCGGCGCGGCTCGCCTTCGGCTTGACGTGGCGCACGGTCGCGTAGTCGCGCTTCAGCGTGGCGAGAAGGTCGTTCTCGGTGCCGCCCTGAAACACCTTGGCGAGGAAGAAGCCGCCCGGCGCCAGCACCTGCGCGGCGAAGTCGGCGGCGAGTTCGACGAGGTGGACGATGCGCAGATGGTCCGTCGCCTTGTGGCCGGTGGTGTTGGCCGCCATGTCGGACATCACGCCGTCGGCCTCGGCGCCGCCGAGCATGGCCTTCAGCCGCTCGGGCGCGTCGTCGTCGAGAAAATCCATCACCTGAAAATCGACGCCCGGCATCGTCTCGACGTCGAGCAGGTCGATGCCGACGACCTTGCCGGCCCCTTCCCTGCCTTGCCCGTCTTTCCCCTGCCCGTCTCTGCCCTGCCCTTCTTGCGACTTCACGCGTTTGGCCGCGATCTGCGACCAGCCGCCGGGCGCGGCGCCGAGATCGACGATCTTCTGGCCGGGCTTCAGCAGCTTGTAGCGGTCGTCGATCTCGATCAGCTTGAACGCGGCGCGCGAGCGATAGCCCTCGCGCTTGGCGGCGGCCACATAAGGATCGTTGAGCTGGCGTTGCAGCCACTGCGTCGACGAGGCGGAGCGGCGCTTGGCCGTCTTCACCCGCGTCTTCAGCGAACGGCCGCCCTCGCGGCCTCCGCCCGTTCCGCCGCCCGCCCCGCTCATGCCGGCGACCTCGGCGGCCGCGCAGCGCCGCGCCAGGCGCGGTCGGCGCTCATCAACTGCATCAGGATTCCTTCGCGCAGGCCGCGGTCGGCGATGCGGATGCGCTTGGCCGGGAAGGACCGCCGGATCGCCTCGAGAATGGCGCAGCCCGCCAGCACGAGGTCCGCGCGGTCCGGCCCGATGCAGCCGTTGCTCGCCCGCTCGTCGAAGCTCATCGCGCGCAGGCGGCGCATGGCGGCGGTCACGTCCGCATCCTCCATCCACAAGCCGTCCACGCGGCGTCGGTCGTAACGGGCGAGATTGAGATGCACGCCGGCGATGGTCGTCACCGTGCCCGATGTGCCGAGCAGGTGGAAGCGGTCGCAACGTTGCTGCACGCCGGAGCGGTCGACGAAATTCTCCAGCATCTCCATGATGTGGTCGACCATCGCCTCGAAAGACTCGGCCGGCACGTCGCGGCCGCCGAAGCGCTCGGCGAGCGAGACGACGCCGATCGGCAGCGACACCCAGATGCGGATGCGGTCGCTCATCGTCTGCTCGCGATGGCGAGCGCGGGCGAGCCAGACGATCTCGGACGATCCGCCGCCAATGTCGAACAGCACGATGCTGCGCGCCTGCTGGTCGGCCAGCGAAGCGCAGCCTTCGGCCGCCAGATGCGCCTCCGTCCGCCGGTCGACGATCTCGAGATCGAGCCCGACCTGCTCGCGCACGCGGGCGATGAAATCCGGCCCGTTCTCGGCGGCGCGGCAGGCCTCGGTGGCGATCAGCCGGGCGCGGGCGACGCCGCGGACGCGCATCTTGTCGCGACAGACCGCGAGGGCGGCGAGCGTGCGGTCGATCGCCGCCTCGCCGAGACGGCCGGTGCGCGACACGCCCTCGCCGAGGCGGACGATGCGCGAGAAAGCGTCGACGATGCGAAAGCCGTCCGCCGTCGGCCGCGCGACGAGCAGCCGGCAGTTGTTGGTGCCGAGGTCTAGGGCGGCGTAGGTGGCGGCCCGAGGTTCCTGCCAATGTGGCGCGGAGTCCCCGTGTCGCTCCCCCCTCGGCGTGGCCGGCGCGCCCCCTGGCGGGCTCGTCGCGTCGGGTTCCACTGGTGTTCTCCTGGTCCGGGCGGCGGGCGAAACGGCGCACGTCTCAGCGGCCGTCGCACGGATGCGTTGAGGCGGAGCTTATCAACGGACGCCGCCCGTGCAAGCCGCGCGACGGCGGACCTTCGTCGGGCTAAGCTGGCGCCCCCGCCCCGACGAGGCCCCGGATATGTCTCCTCTCACCGACGCCGGCCGCGCGCTGGCCGCCGCGATCGCCGCCCGACACGGCCTCAGCGAGATGGCCTCCGTCGAGCTGGTGCGCGCCTACGCCGCCGGCGGCGGCGGGCAGGCGCAATTCTCGCACGCCGAGCTCGGCGGCATGGGCCAGTGGATGGCCGGCGGCATGATGATGATCGGCGACATGTTCAACGCGCCCCTCAAGGCGCGCGTGGCCGCGGCGCTGGCGGACATCGCCCGCGAGCCGGCCGCCGGACTGGCGCGCGCGCCGCACGATTTCGCCGAATGGCCGGAGGGCCTCGGCGCGGCGGCGGCGAGCGGAGGCCAGAACGACATGGCCTACGCGGTTTTCCCCGCGACGCGCCGGCTGGCGATTCGCGAGGGCGGGCGGCTGCGGATCTTCGACACCGGCGACCACGCGATCGCCGGCGTCTGGCAACAGAGCGGCGCAGGCCTGCGCTTTGCGAGCCAGCACGGGCCTGTCGACCTTGCCGCGCTGACGGAGGTGACGGAGACGAGCGCCCGGCAACCGGAGGCCGCGCCCCCGCCTCCCGACGCCGACGACGCGCTGGCGAGGCTCGAGCGCCTCGCCGCGCTGCACCGCGCCGGCGCGCTCACCGACGAGGAGTTCGCGGCCAAGAAAGCGGATCTGCTGAAGCGCATCTGACGGCGACGCGTCGCGCGGCCGACCCAAGGACTCGGGATGGGCGGATACTCGGACAAGGCGCAGCCCTATCTCGACGCGATCGCGGCGGCGGTCTTCGCCTCGGCCGCGACGCGCGACTGGCTCATCCGCGGCACGCCGGCGGCTGCCGCCTATGCCGGCGCGGCCATCCTGATCGAGGAGCAGCGCGCCGCGCGTTGGCGCAGAAAGCCGACGAAGCAGCCGTTCTGGGCGAATTATTACTGCGGCCGCGCCTGCGTCTGCCGGATCGAGGGCTCGCGGAGTCTCGAGAGCGACGCGATCTTCTTCCTGCGCAACGCGGCCGGGCGCGTGCTGGCCGCGCATGTGGAGTTCAAGCGTCCGCGCGAGTCCTTCCAGCCCGGCCAGCCCGAGGGCTACCCGCTGCGCGCGGCCTGCTTCGCCCGCACGCACACGCTGCGGCCGACGCTCAACGCCCACGACGACTGGGCGACGATCCTGATCTGCGACGAGGCCGCGCGCGCCGACCCGGGCAGCGCGCATTTCCAGCGCGTGATCACGCATGGCGAAGCGGCGCGCATGATCCCCGGCTGGCCCGAATCCGGACCGGCATGAGAAGCGACGCGGGAATCGAAAAGAAGTGGCTGGGGACCTGGATTCGAACCAAGATTAACGGAGTCAGAGTCCGCTGTTCTACCGTTGAACTATCCCCCAACGGGCCCGCGCGATGCGCCGGAGCGCGGTTGAGATAGCGGAGGCGGCCGGGTTTCGCAACCCTTTTGAAGCCGGTTCGCGTCATTCCCGCCGCGCCTGCATGCACGGCGCGCATGCAGCGTCTGAACCGATTTATCTTGGCGCGTCTGCGGCGCGGAGTCATGATCGCCCGCGATGGCGCGCGCCACGATGCGCCGCGTTCACGGGGAGGCTCTTTCATGAAACTGCTTCGCTACGGCAAGCCGGGCAAGGAGAAGCCCGGCCTGCTCGGGCCGGACGGCAAGATCCGCGACATTTCCGGCATCGTCGACGATCTGTCGGGCGCCGATCTCTCGCCGAAGGCGCTGGCGAAGATCCGGCGCGCGAAGCTCGACTCGCTGCCGGTCGTGCGCGGGACGCCGCGCATCGGCGCCTGCGTCGGCCGCCCCGGCAATTTCATCGCGGTGGGCCTCAACTACGCCGATCACGCCGCCGAGACCGGCGCGCCGATCCCGAAAGAGCCCATCCTGTTCAACAAGACGACGAACTGCGTGATCGGCCCGAACGACGACGTGGTCATCCCCAAGGGATCGACGAAGACCGACTGGGAGGTCGAACTCGCCATCGTCATCGGCTCGCCGGCGCTCTACGTGTCCGAAAAGAACGCGATGGATCACGTCGCCGGCTTCTGCGTCTGCAACGACGTGTCGGAGCGCGAATTCCAGACCGAGCGCTCCGGCCAGTGGATGAAGGGCAAGGGCTGCCCCACCTTCGGGCCGCTCGGACCCTGGCTGGTCACGCCCGACGAGATCGCCGACGTGCAGAAGCTCGACATGTGGCTCGACGTGAACGGCGAGCGGATGCAGAGGGGCTCGACCGCGACGATGATCTTCGGCGTGAAGACGATCGTCTCCTACATCTCGCAGTTCATGCAGCTCGACGCTGGCGACGTCATCACCACCGGCACGCCGCCCGGCGTCGGCATGGGCATGAAGCCGCCGCGCTACCTCAAGGCCGGCGACACGGTCTCGCTCGGCATTCAGGGGCTGGGCCAGCAGGCGCAGCGCTTCGTCGCCTGGAAGAAGGGGATGTGAGACGACGGGCCGGCCCCGGCCCGCTCGCTCAGGCGGCGAGCATCGCCGCGCCGACGACCGCAAGGCCCGCGCCGGCGAACCGCAGCGCGGGCTTCGCCTTCGGGGCGAGCGCGCCGCCCATGCCCGCGCCGCCAATGCCGACGCCGGCGGCGTGCAGCAGCGCCGTGACGACGAGGAAGCCGACGCCGTAGGCGAGGCCGCTCGCATCGGCCGGCGTCTCAGCGCCGTGCGCGTGGCCGTGGAAGACGCCGAAGACGGCGACGAACAGCGCGGCGGCGCCCGCAGGCCAGCGCCACGCCGCAGCCAGCGCCAGACCGAAGGCGACGAGCGACAGCGCGATCCCGGCCTCGACAGGTCCGATCCCGACGCCGGCCGCGCCCAAGGCGCCGCCCGCGGCCATCGCCGTCACGAAGCCCGCCGGCACGAGCCAGCGCGCGCGCCCGCCGAGCTGGGCGGCGAACAGGCCGACCGCCAGCATGGCGAGCAGATGGTCGAGACCCGTGAGGGGATGGGCCGCGCCCTGCGCGAAGCCATGCGCGCCGAGGCCGGTGTGGGCGAAGGCGCCGCCTGCGCTCAGCGCGAGCGCGCCCGCCGCCGCCGTCAGTCGCCCGAATATCATTTGCGCGCGAGTCATATTCGATCCCCTGCCTCGTCGCCGGGCATGGGACCGCGACGGCGCGTCCGCTTCAAGGCGAAATTGAAGGCGCCGGCGCCGCCTGCAGCGGCGCCCCGCCTTCATTCGAGGCCGAGCATCAGCTCGACATTCTGCACGGCGGCGCCGGAGGCGCCCTTGCCGAGATTGTCGAGCCGGGCGACCAGCACCGCCTGCCGGCGCGCCTCGTTGGCGAAGACGTGCAACTGCATGTCGTTGGTGTCGTTCAGCGCCTGCGGCTCGAGCTTGCCGGCCGCATGCGTCGCGTCGCCCGCGCCGTGGACGCTGACGTAGCTGCTCGTCGCGTAGTGCTTCGACAGCGCGTGGAACAGCGCCGTCCCCTCCGGCTTGCCGGTCAGCATGTCGAGATGCAGCGGGATGCTGACCAGCATCCCCTGCCGGAAGTCGCCGACCGAGGGCACGAAGATCGGCCGGCGCGTCAGGCGGCCGTATTTCATGATCTCGGGCACATGCTTGTGCTCCAGGCCGAGCGCATAGAGCTCGAAATCGGGCGCGCCGCCCTTCTCGTAATCGGCGATCATGCTCTTGCCGCCGCCGGAATAGCCGGAAACGGCGTTGATCGCGACGGGGAAGTCGGGATCGACGAAGCCGGCGTCGACGAGCGGGCGCAACAGCGCGATCGCGCCGGTCGAATAGCAGCCGGGATTGGAGACGCGCCGCGCGGCGGCGATCTTCTCGGCCTGCCCGTGCGCGAGTTCGGGAAAGCCGAAGGTCCAGGTCGGATCGACGCGGTGGGCGGTCGAGGCGTCGAGAATGCGCGGCGCCTTCGGCCCCAGCGAGTCGGCGAGCGCCACCGTCTCCTTCGCCGCCATGTCGGGCAGGCAGAGGATGACGAGATCGACCTCGGCCATCAGCGCGCGCTTGGCCTCGACATTCTTGCGGTCGGCGTCCGACAGGCTTTTCAGCGTCACGCCGGACATCGGCGCGAGGCGCTCGCGGATTTGCAGGCCCGTGGTGCCGGCCTCGCCGTCGATGAAGATTTTGGCGGTCATGTCGATGCTCCGCGAAGGGTCGGAAAACAAAAAGGCCGCGCATGTCGCGCGGCCGGGGCGTCACGTCCTCAAATGAACGGCGTCACCCTCGCGCGCGAAGCGGGCGAGCTGAACGTCGGGTCGGGGCGGCGACGATGATCATGCGATGCGAATGGCGGATGCCGGCGAAGGTGTCAAGCGGCGCCCGGTGGTCGGCCGGGCGCCGTCCTTGCGTCACTTGTTGGCGGCGGCCTCGAGCTTGACCTTCTGCAAGAGCGCCTGCGGGTTCTTTATGCCGGCGAGGTCGATGAACTTGACCGGGCCGGCCTTGCCGGTCGCCGCGATGGTCAGGTTCTTCGAGTCGGCGATGAACTTCTGCACTTCGCCGGCCAGCGCCAGGGCCGACGGGTCGCCGCCGAGCACGGCCGGCAGCATCTGCCCGACCATGCCGCCCCATTCCTTGCGCAGGTCGGCCGGCGACTTCTTCTGCTGTTCGCCGACATAGGCGAGCGCGCGGTCGACCAGGCCGGCATTGGCGAATTTCAGTTCGAGGCGCGAGACGTCGCCGCCGATGAGCGCGGCGAGCTGCTGGTTCTTGTCGGCCGAGAACAGCCCCTTGTCGATGGAGCCGAGCGCCGTCTTCAGCGTCAGCGCGCCCATGCCGGCGCCGTCGATGGTCCAGTCGTCGACGGTCAGCGCCTTCTTGGCCTGATCGTAGGCGGCGGAGATGTTCATGCCGAGATCGAGCCTGGAATAGCCGAAGGGCGACAGATCGCGCTCCATCTTCGAGCCCTTGGAAGGTTCGATGACGAGGTTCTTGAGCGTCGTCACGCCGTTCTTGAACACCTCGCCCTCATAGGCGTTCTTCATGTCCACGGAGGCGATGGCGATGCGGATCTGGCCGGCCTTGTCCTTCGGCCCCTCCTCCGTGAAGGTCATGTCGAAGCCGCTCCAGGAGAAGCGCCCGAGGCGCGCCTGAAGGCCGGTGGGGTCGCCCGTCGACAGCGCCGTCGCGACGCCGGACAGATCGGCGTCCTCCAGCGTGATCGGTCCCGACTTGATCGAGATCGGCTTGTCCTTGTTGTCCGTGCCGGAGCCCTGGAAGGAGGCGATGCCGGCCTTGGCGAGCTTGCCGGAATCGATGTTGGTGGCGACGAAATCGGTGAGGGTCGAGACGCCGTTCTTGGCCTTCACCTCGGCGCTGGGGATGGCGAAGCGTTCGGCCTTCATGCGCTTGGCGATCGCCGTGCGCTCCTCGTTCGAGGTCTCGGGCGCGAGCAGCTTGATCACCTCGTCGCGGCTCAGATTCGTCTTCGTCACCTCGACGCGCTTCAGCGTGATCGTCGTCTCGGGCTTCGGCTTGATGACGTGATTGTCGAGCGTCACCGTGGCGACCTGCGCGAAGGCGGCCGGCGCGAGCGGAACCCCCGCGATCTGCGCTCCGCCGCCGGCCGCGGCGAACACGGCGAAGGCGAGCAGGGCGTGGCGGGCGGTGCGTGTCGGCATGGCGCGATTCCTTCTTGTGCGGACTGTCACGAAAGCCGCGGCAGAACAGGCGCTGGCGCGCCGCGGGTCTGTGCCATATCGCACAGGGCCGGCCGCGGCGCCACAGATCGCCGGGCGCGGCCGGCGGCGTGGTCAAGAAATCGCTGCGCGGACCGCCGCAGCGCGCCGGCGAAACGAAAAAAGCCCGGGCTTGCGCCCGGGCTTTTCGATTGCGACGGCGATGCGCCGATCAGCGCTTCGAGAACTGGAAGGAGCGGCGGGCCTTGGCGCGGCCGTACTTCTTGCGCTCGACGACGCGCGAGTCGCGGGTGAGGAAGCCTTCCTTCTTGAGCGCGGGGCGAAGCTCCGGCTCGAAGTTGGTGAGCGCCTTGGCGAGGCCGTGGCGCACAGCGCCCGCCTGACCGGACAGGCCGCCGCCGTCGACCGTGACGATCACGTCATACTGGCCGACGCGCTTGGCGACGACGAGCGGCTGCGACAGCAGCATGCGCAGCACGGGACGGGCGAAATACACCTCGACCGTGCGGTCGTTGACGGTGATCTTGCCGGAGCCGGGCTTGATCCAGACGCGGGCGACCGCGTCCTTGCGCTTGCCGGTGGCGTAGGCGCGGCCCTGCTTGTCGAGCTTCTGGACGTATTTCGGAGCCTCGACGGCCGCGGCGGCGGAGACGCCGGCGCCCTTGAGATCCTGCAGCGAAGAGAGGGTCTCGGCCATGATCAGGCGCTCCTCGAATTCTTGGCGTTCAGCTTGGCGATGTCGAGCACGGTCGGGTTCTGCGCCTCGTGCTTGTGCTCGGGGCCGGCGTAAACGCGCAGGTTGCCGAGCTGCTTGCGGGCGAGCGGGCCGCGCGGGAGCATGCGCTCCACCGCCTTCTCGAGCACGCGCTCCGGGAAGCGCCCCTCGAGGATGAAGCGGGCGGACCGCTCCTTGATGCCGCCGATGTAGCCGGTGTGGTGGTAGTACATCTTCTGGTCGCGCTTGCGGCCGGTCAGCACCACCTTGTCGGCGTTGATGACGATGATGTTGTCGCCATCGTCCATGTGCGGCGTGAAGCTCGCCTTGTGCTTGCCGCGCAGGCGCATGGCGATGATCGTGGCGAGCCGGCCGACAACAAGGCCCTTCGCGTCGATCAGCACCCACTTCTTCTCGATGTCGGCAGGAGTCGCCGAAAAGGTCTTCATCGCGGGGGTCCTCGGAAAGACGACGCGGCCCCGAAGGAGCCGCGATCCGGGGCTTGCGATAGGCGAGCGGGACGCGCCCGTCAAGCGAAAGCCAGCGCCGACCCGAGCAAAAAATGCAGCAAAAGCGCGCTTTTTCCAGCTACGGTATCAGGATACCGCAATTTTGTCGCCGCGGCCGCGAAGCGCGCCGAAGAGCGTCCAGCCGATGATGGCCAGCGTCGACACGCCCAGCACGGCGGCGATCGGCCGGGCGAAGAAGGCCAGGAACGAGCCGTCCGACTTGATCATCGAGGTCATGAAGTTCTGCTCGAACATTTCGCCGAGAACAAGACCAAGGATCAGCGGGGCGACGGGCACCCCCTGCTCCTCGAGAAACCAGCCGATCAGGCCGAACACCAGCATCAGCACAATGCCGTAGGGGCTGTTGGTCATGGCGAAGGAGCCGACGATGCAGAACAGCAGGATCAGCGGCAGCAGCACGTTCTTCGGCACGCCCAGCAGACGGCGCGCGCCGCGGATCGCGATGTAGCCGAGCGGCACCATCAGCAGATTGGCGAGAATGAAGATGATGAACACCGCGTAGATGAACTGCGGGTTCTGCAGAAAGACCGTCGGACCGGGGTTCATGTTCTTCATGTAGAGAACGCCGATGACGATCGCGGTGATCGAATCGCCCGGAATGCCGAAGACGAGCGCGGGGATCCACGCGCCGCCGACCGCCGCATTGTTCGACGAGGTGGATTCGAGCACGCCCTCGATATGCCCCGTGCCGAACTTCTCCGGCTCCTTCGAGAAACGCTTGGCGATGGCGTAGGACACCCAGGCTGCGATGTCCGCGCCCGCGCCCGGCAAGGCGCCGATCAGCGTGCCGACGAGCGAGCCGCGGATGAAATTGCGCCAGTATTTGCGCGTCACCTCGCCGAGACCGCGGAACAGCGCGCCGACCTTGTCCTGAACGAGATAGCCTGCCTTGTCGATCTCGACGGCGCCGCGCAGCAGTTCGGAGACCGCGAAGACGCCGATCATCGTCGGGATGAAATTGATGCCCGAAAGCAGATCGACATTGCCGAAGGTGAAGCGCGGAAAGCCGGCGGCCGGGTCGATGCCGATGCAGCCGACGCCGAGGCCGAGGATCAGCGACAGGAAGCCCTTCAGGGGATCGGCCGAGCCGATCATGATCGCGCACATCAGGCCGAGGCAGGCGAGCCAGAAATATTCGAAGGACGAAAAGTTGATGGCGAGCTCGGCCAGCATCGGCGCGGCGACGATGAGGAACCCGACGCCGACGAGCCCGCCAGCCGCGGAGAAGACGAGGTTGACGCCGAGATTGAGCTCGAGCTGGCCCTTTCTGGCCATGGCGTAGCTCTCGTCGGCGTAGGCCGCGGAGGCGGGCGTGCCCGGCATGCGCAGCATCGCCGCCGGAATGTCGCCGGCGAAGATCGCCATGCCCGTCGCCGTGACGATGGCCGCCGAGCGCCGGCACCGGCGCCATGAAGAAGGTGACCGGCACGAGCAGCGCCGTGGCCATCGTCGCCGTCAGCCCCGGCATCGCGCCGACGAAAAGCCCGAACACGGCGGAGGCGAAGATGACGCCCAGCACCTGCCAGTCGAAAATGAGGCCGAAGGCCTGCCCGATCGCGCCCATGGTCAGCCGCCCGCGACAATCTGCATGAACAACCCTCGCGGCAACGGCACGCGCATCAGCGTTCCGAAGAACCAGTTCACCAGCGCCGTCGCCGCAACCGCGACGACGAGCGCGCGCAGCACCGGCACGCGGAACCACAGCATCATGACGAGCGTCATCGCGAACGCGGTCGGGATGAAGCCGAGCGGCTCGGCGGCGAGGAGGTAGAAGACGACGGCGCCGGGGACGAGCAGGAAGCTCGTCATCCGCGCCGGATCGCTCATGAACGGATCGAAGCGCACGCCGCGCACGCCGCCGACGCGACTGGCGCGCAACAGGAGGATCGCCGACGCGCCGATCATCAGCCCGCCGAGAATGCGCGGGAACAGCGCCGGCCCGTAACGCTGGCCGGGAAATTCGGGAAAGTTCGCGGTAAGCGCGATCATCGTCGCGCCGAGCGCGGCGAACAGAAGCGCGAGAATCCGGTCGTCGAGCCGCATCGGGACACCTTTGCGCGCGCTACGGCCGGCCGCGAACGGCCGGCCGGGGCGTCGATCGCGATCAGCTCTTCTTGGCGAGGCCGGCGGCGGTCATCGCCTCGCCCATCGCCTTGTCGCCCTTGTCCATGTAGGCGGCGAAGCCGGCCGGATCGGCGAAGGTGACGCCGAAGCCGCGCGAGCCCATGAAGTCCTTGAACTCGGCCGAGTCGTAGGCCTTCTTCAACGCCGCCGTCAGGGTCGCAGCGACATCGGCGGGCATTCCCTTCGGCCCGGCGATGCCGCGCCAGGCGCCGACGGAGTAGTCGACGCCAAGACCTTCCTTCAGGGTCGGCACGTCCTTGAACTGCGGATTGCGCTCGGGCGCCATGATCGCCAGACTTCTGGCCTTGCCGGCGTCGATCATCGCCTTGGCCTCGGGCACCGAGCAGGTGACGACGTCGATGCCGCCGGCGGCCAGATCCTGCATCGCCGGCGCCGCGCCGTTGGAGGGCACCCAGGCGACGTGATCGGGCTTGAGGCCCATCGCCTGCAGCCAGCCGATCAGCGCCAGATGCCAGATGCCGCCCTGCCCCGTGCCGGACGCCTTGAACTTGCCCGCCGGCGCGGCCTTGATGGCGTCGGCCAGATCCTTGATCGTCTTGTAGGGCGAGGCGGCGTTCACCTGCACGCCCGGCGGATCGATGTTCATCAGCGCGAGCGGGGTGTAGCTCGCCGGGGCGAGTTCGGTCAGCCCCTGCCAGTGCATCATGGTGATCTCGACCGTGATCATGCCGATCGTGTAGCCGTCGGGCGCGGCGGTCGCGATGGCGGAGTGGCCGACGACGCCGGAGCCGCCCGTGCGGTTCACCACGTTGAAGGGCTGGCCGAGATCCTTCTCGAGCAGCGCGGCGACGATGCGGGCGGTCGCGTCCGTGCCGCCGCCTGCGCCCCACGGGCACACCAGAGTCACGGGGCGGGACGGGTATTTTGCCTGCGCCCGCGCGGACCCCGGCAGCAGCGCGGCGGCGCCGAGACCGGCCGCGCCCGATACGAATCCGCGCCTGTCGATACGTTCGATCATGAGCGTTTCTCCCTGTCGGGCTCGTTGGCCCATCCGGTTCTTCCCGCGGTCGAGCCGCGCGCCGGTCGCGCCGACAGTTACACGTCGAACAACGATCTGCAACGATTTAGAAAGGCGCGCGGCGCGCGGCGACGGGCCTCGTTTCGCGCGATGGCCGCAGAAGCCGGACAGGCTTTACGGCGCGCGCCGGGCTCCCGCGCCGGACAGCGCCAGCGCCGCCGCGACGCCGAACAGCGCCTTCGAGATCAGGCTGACGCCGTAGGGAACCACGGTCACGAACGCCGGATTGACGATCGGCAGGACGACGAAGAAGTTGATCGCCCAGATGGCCACCAGCGTCGCGAACACGGCCGCAGCCCTGGCCGGACGGGACGCCGCGCCGAGCAGCGTGCGCACCGCGACCGCGATGGCGAGGCCGAGCGCGAGCGAGAGCGCCATATGGATCGCCACGCCCAGCGCGACTCCGGAGGCGCCTTCGCCCAGACGCGGCGCGAAGGTCGCCGCCACGCCGCGCGCCACGGGCGCGGCGTCGAGCGCCTGCTGCGCATGCCAGCCGGCCATCCAAACGACCTCCATCGCGCCGCCGAAGGCGCCGGCGATCAGGCCGGCGCGCAGATCGGCCGACTCGAGGCGAAGGGTCGAATGCGAGACGAGCACGGACATCTGTTGGTCTCCAGAGAATTCGAAACATCGAATGTCTAGGCCATCGGAGGCGTCCTCGACATGCCATGCGTCAAAGTTGGGCGCTCGACGATCCCGGCCTCAGCCGGCGTCTCCCGAAGCAGGCGGGATCGAATAGGTGCCCGTCGCATGGGCGACGATCTCGTCCGACCCTTCGGAGAACATCGACACCTCGCCGACCGCCAGCCGCCGGCCGAGCTTGATCAGCCGGCACTCGGCGATCATGTCGCGCGGCTCGGGCTTGCGCAGGAAGTTGATGTTGAGGTTGATCGTGACCGCCAGCGCGACGGGGCCGATCTGCGCCAGGATCGCGACATAGAGGGCGAGATCGGCGAGCGCGAACATCGACGGGCCGGCGATGGTGCCGCCGGGCCGCAGATGGCGCTCGTGATAGGCCATGCGCAAGTGCGCCGTGAGCGGGCCCACCGCCTCCACATGGAAGGTGCGCCCGCCGGTGTGGATCTGCGCGAAATCCGTATCCAGAAAGCGCGTCAACTCGTCGACCGTCATCAGCGGCCGGCGCGTCTGTGCCATTGCTGTTCTCCCTCGCGCGTTCTCCGCCCCGCGTGATGACATGCGGGGCGGAGCGCGTCGAGAGGATCAGAACTTCGCCGTCAGCCCCGCATAGAAGGAGCGGCCGACGCCGGCGACGGGCCGCAGCGGCACGCCCGCCCGGAAGGCGGTGAAGTTCACGCCGCCGAGCGGCAGGTAGTAGGCCTTGTCGAGCAGGTTCTCGACGCCTGCGTCGAGGCGCAGATTGCGCCACTCATAGGCCGCGCGCAGATTGACGAGCGCGTAGGCGGGCTTGGTCAACTCGCCGCGCGTCGCGTTCACCAGAGTCTTCGACTGCACGGCCTCGACCTCGAAGGACGTCGTCAGATCGCCGCCGCCCAGCCGGATGCGATGCTCGAGCGAGGCGCGAACCTGCAACGGCATGATGTTGTAGAGGTTGTCGCCGGTGTCGAGATTCTTGCCGCGCACATAGCTCAGCGAGCCGGCGAGGGACAGCCGGCCGTAGTCGGCGTGATCGGCCAGGCGCGCGCGCCCGGACACGTCGACGCCGAACAGCCGCGCGTCGTGATTGGCGAATTGCAGCGTGTAGAAGGGCGTCGGCATGCCCATCATGCTGGTCTGCCGCCACAGCCGGTCGGCGTCGATGTAGTTCTCGACATAGCTGGCGTAGGGAGAGACCTTCAGCTCCCAGCGGTCGTCGGTCGGATCGCGCAGCACCATCGTCGCGGTGATCGTATGCGCGGCCTCGGGCTTCAGATTGAGGTTGCCGACATAGCCGTTGGCGTCGCCGAACCAGTTGACCATGTTGGGCGACATGCCGAAGGTCGGGCTGCCCTTCGACCAGGCGTAACGCTCGTAGAGATTGGGCGAGCGCACCTTGCGCGTCAGGCCGAGCTCGAAGGCCGACGCCTTCGAGGGCTCGTAACGCAGCAGCGCGGTCAGATCGACATTGACGTCGGTGCGGGCGCGGTTGGCGGCGTTGAAGGCGGTGGAATCGGACAGGTAGTTCGTCACCGCCAGGCGACCCATCATGTTCGTGGCGGAGTCCACGTTGCTGTATCCCTGCACGGGGCCGGCATTCATGTGCACCGCCTCGACCCGGGCGCCGAGCTGCGTGGACCATGCCGGACTCCATTTGGCGTCCCATTCGGCGAATGCGCCGATGCGATCTCGCCGCCCGTCGTTGATGTTCCAGAAGGTGTTGCAGCACATGCCCGGGAACATGCCGGCGACGGGCGGCCACCAGTCGTCCAGCCGTTGAAGATGGGCGTTGGCGCCGACGCGCAGCACGTCGCGCGCCGAGAGGTTGATGTCGGCCTTGACGTTGGCGCCGATGTCGCGCCCGTCCGTATACATCGGCATGCCGGTGGACGAGGTGGAGCCGCCCTTGTCGGCGAGGAAGTTCATGTAGTGGCGGGTGCGATGCCAGTAGGCGTTCGCTTCGACGGTTCCCCACCCGAAGCGGCCGGCGTAGCCCAGATCGAGCGTGAGCCCGTCATTGCCCAGCATGTCCATGCGCTGGTTGACGAAGCCCTGATAGGGAATGCGCTGGAGCCCGCCGCGCAGGGTGAGCGTGTGGCCGTCGTTCTCGTAGGCGAGCGTGGCGAGATGGTTCTCCGAACGGAACTCGGTCGAGCGGACAGTCTGGCCGCCGCCGGCGCGATAATTTCCGCCCTTCGCCCAGGCGCCCGCGTAGCTCAGGCTGAAATTTCGCGTGGCGACCGTGGCGGCGCCGGACACCGAAACGCCGTCGTTGGCGCTGCGGTAGAAGGTCGACAGGGAGCCGGCGAAGACGACGTCGCCGGCCGGCTGCGGGGCCGGTTCGCCCTTCGTCACACGCGGGCCGGGCTGCGGCGCGGGCGCCTGCGAGCGGGCGAAGATCGGGGCGCGCGGCTTCACGACAACGACGCCGCCGATCGAATCGCCGCCGCGGCTGACGGGCACGGCGCCGGTGATCGCCTCGACCGTCCCGACAGAGCCGGGCGCGGCGTAGGACAGCGGCGGATTCATGTGGTTGGCGCAGGCCGAGGCGATGTCGAGCCCGCCGAGCAGCACCTTGTTGCGGTCGTCGGCGAGGCCGCGCACGACCGGCAGGCTGGAGACGCCGCCGCCCTTCTGAAAAGCGACGCCCGGAACGGGCGTGAACAGGCGCGAGGCGTCGGGCGTCGTCGCCGCGATCGTGGCCTGCGCGGCCGGCGCGACGCTGTCCGACGAAAGCGTCGGCGGGCGGTCGGCGCGGTCGGCGACAACGTCGATCTCCGGCAGCGCGACGGGCGTCTGGGCGAGCGCGGAGGCGGCAGCGAGCATGGGCGCGAAGGCCGCGCCCGCCAGCAGATAGGCAAGTCTGGTCATGGGAATTTTCTTTCAACGCAGGAGATCGCGGCCGCCCCGAGGGCGCGGCCGTTCGCGAAAAGCGGGGACGATCAGGCGTTGAAAGGCGGGGCCCGCGACGACCAGGCGAAGGCTTGGCCGACCGCGCGCGGCGGCGGATCGCTCGAGGGCTGCGCGGAGACGAGGCGACGCGCGTCGACGGCGACAGGCGGAGCCAGCGCCGGCGCGGCGAGGATCGCCGGCCCCATGCCGCCCAGCGAGGTGGGGCACAGGATACAATGGAAGGCGGTGCGGACGGGCTCAACCGGGCGGTCGCCATCCTCGCCGCCGACCTGCGCGACGGAGGTGCAGAGCGCGGCGAGGAAGGGACCATCGTTGAGCTGCGCGCCATAGGCGCGCATGGCCCCGGCGACCGAGACGACGGACTGGAGGATAAGCAGCCAGACGAGCGCGTTGGCGATCGCCGCCCGCCTCAGCCAGCCATTCGTACGCCCATGCCCCGCCATGTCGCCCGCTTAAGGGGCTCCGCCGGTTGGCGTCAAGCGACCTTGGTCGAGACGCGACATCTTGTCTGACGGCGCGGGCGGGCCGACAATCGGGCGATGCTCGACTCCCCCTCCCCGCTCCGCCTCGAAACCTCGGGACCCGTCGCCACGCTGACACTGGCGCGGCCGCAGGCCCGCAACGCGCTGTCGATGGCAACTCTGACCGCGTTGCGGCGCGCGCTCGACGAAGTCGCGGAGCGAGCCGAAATCCGTGCGCTGCTGATCGCCCATGACGGGCCGGCGTTTTCCGCCGGGCACGATCTGAAGGAGATTGCCGCGCGCCGCGCCGACGCCGACCGAGGCCGCGCCTTTTTCGCCGAACTGATGGCGGCCTGCGCCGGCGTGATGACGCGGATCGTGCGCATGCCGCAGCCGGTGATCGCCGTCGTCGAGGGCGTCGCCACGGCGGCGGGCTGCCAGCTCGTGGCGAGCTGCGACCTCGCCGTCGCCGGCGCGCAGGCGCGCTTCGCGACGCCGGGCGTCAATATCGGCCTGTTCTGCTCGACGCCGATGGTGGCGCTGACGCGCAATCTGGCGCGCAAGCACGCGATGGAAATGCTGCTCACCGGCGAGATGATCGACGCCGAACACGCCGCGCGCATCGGCCTGATCAACAAGGCGACGGAGCAAGGCGGCGCGCTCGCCGCGGCGCGGGCCTGGGCCGATCTCGTCGCCTCGAAATCGGCGACGACGCTGAAGATCGGCAAGCGCGCCTTCTACGAACAGGCCGAGATGACGCTCGATCAGGCCTATGCCCATGCCGGCGCGGTGATGGTGGAGAACATGCTGGCGCGCGACGCGGAGGAAGGCATCGCCGCCTTCGTCGACAAGCGCGAACCAAACTGGGAACACAGATGATCGCGCCTCGTTTCGTGGCGCTTGGTCTTGCGCGCGGGCTTGCCCGCGGACTTGCGCGCGCGGCCGGCTGCGCGCTCGTCTGTCTGGCGGCGCCGCTCGCCGCCGCCGACCGCAAGGCCTACGAGCCGGCCGAAGCGCGCCTCGAGCGCGTCAGCGAGGTCGAGCCAGAGCTGATCGCGCTCGTCGAGCGCCTGCGCGCGGCGGTGGCGCAGACCGACGCGAAGGCCGTCGACGCGGAACTGTCCCCCGCCTATCGGAGCTGGGACTGCTTTCTCGATCCGACGAAGGCGTGTTCCCCGCGCGGCGCAGGCGCGAAACAGAAGGCGTATCTGGCGCGCAAGCCCGCGCAGCGGCTGCGCGAGGATCTGTGCTGCCGCGACATCGCGCCGGGCAAGATCACGCCGAAGCTCCGAGAGGAGACCGCGCTCGGCCTGATCGGCGCGGCGCTGGAGGAGGAGACGCTCGGCGCCTCGCCGTTCGAGCCGGCGCAGATCTGCGCGCCCGCGCCGCCGCATTTCGACCGCGCCGCCGTCGCCCGGATCGCCGCGGCGGCCGATATCGAGAAGGAAGATCTGCGCCTCGCCGCCGCCGAGCTGATCGCGCGCGACAGGCCGGCGAAGGACGCCGAGGTGATCGGCCGCGTCGCCGCCGGCCGCATTGTCCCGCTGGTGACGGAGGCCGATCAGGCCCTGCCCGACGGCTGGAGCGCGCTGGCGTTGCCCGACGGGCGCGTCGCCTATACGGACAGTCTCGGCCTCAACGAACTCACCTACGCCGGCGTGTGCTTCGGCCGCGAGAGCGGCGCCTGGCGCCTCGTCGGCGTGATCGACCGAAAGCCCTGAGATGAACCCTCACGACCGCTACCCCGACGCGCTGATCCGGCGCATCCTGCGCGAGACGAAGACCATCGCCATGGTCGGCGCCTCGGCGAACGACTCGCGGCCCTCCTATTTCGCGCTGAAATATCTGATCGCGCGCGGCTACCGCATGTTTCCGATCAACCCCGGCCTTGCGGGGCAGGAGCTGCTCGGCGTGCGCGTCTACGCCAATCTGCGCGAGATCGGCGAGCCGATCGACATGGTCGACATCTTCCGCAACGCCGAGGCGGCGGGCCCCATCGTCGACGAGGCGCTGGCGCTGGAGCCGAAGCCGAAGATCATCTGGATGCAGCTCGGCGTGCGCAACGAGGCGGCGGCCGCCAGGGCGGAAGCCGAGGGGCTGACCGTCATCATGAACCGCTGCCCGAAGATCGAGTATGGTCGCATGTCCGGCGAGATCGGCTGGGCGGGCGTCAACTCGCGCATGGTCTCCTCGCGCAAGCCGGCGATGATGGCCGGGTTCCAGAAATTCACGGTGGACGGCAAGGACTGAGCGCGGCGCGCCTCAGGGCGGCGTCAGGCTGGTCGCGACGCCAAGGCGAAGCGCGGTGGCGCCGTTCGGGCGCCAGAGCGTGTTGATGGCGGCGCGGCGGGCGAGATCGGTGGCGCGGGGCACGCCCATGCGGGCGTAGAGCGCGGCCATCAGGCGCTCGCCCTCGGCGCTCTTCATCGACGGATTGGCGCGGTCGCCGCGCGTCGAGGCGAGGTGGAAGCCGAGGCCGTAAAGCTCCTCGGAGCCCTCCGCCAACCTCTCGGCGCCGACATAGTGGCGGCGCACGCCGGCGACGAAGAGGAGCGTGCAGGCGCTGTCGCAATAGGCCGAGCGCGCGTCGACGACGGTCGCGAGGCGATGCTTGCGCACCAGATCGGCGAGGCGGATGCCCTCGCGCAGATTGCCGCCCGGCGAGTGCAGGCGCAGGACGCGCAGCGGCGTGGCGCGGCGCTCGCCGAGCAGCGCCTCCATCCGCTCCACGTCGCCGGTCTCGATGGAGCCCTGCAAGCGCACTTCGTCGCCCGAGACGCTGAAATGCGCCGCCTTGGCCGGCGCACAGGCGCAGATTGCCGCCACAAGGCCCGCCAAGATCGTGCGATGCATCATCGCCGCACACTAGCGCGCGGGGGCGGCGCGACAATCCGGCGGTTGACGGGATGGCGTCCGTTCTGTAAAGCGAACGCCACGGTCGATATAACATATTACTTCTGGAGGGCAGAATGAGCGACGAAGCTGGCCGGATCCCCGGGTTTGACACGCTTGCGGTGCATGCGGGCGCCAAGCCCGACCCGGCGACCGGCGCGCGGGCGACCCCGATCTATCAGACCACGAGCTTCGTGTTCGACGATGTCGACCACGCCGCCTCGCTGTTCGGCCTGCAGGCGTTCGGCAACATCTACACCCGCATCACCAACCCGACCAATGCGGTGCTGGAGGAGCGCGTCGCCGCGCTCGAGGGCGGCACGGCGGCGCTTGCGGTCGCCTCGGGCCATGCGGCCGAGTTCCTCGCCTTCCACACGCTGTTGCAGCCGGGCGACGAGGTGATCGCGGCCAACAAGCTGTATGGCGGCTCGATCAACCAGTTCAACCACTCCTGGAAGAACTTCGGCTGGACGGTGAAGTGGGCCGATCCCGACAATCCGGCGAGCTTCGAGGCCGCCGTTACGCCGAAGACGAAGGCGATCTTCATCGAGTCGATCGCCAATCCGGGCGGCGTCATCGTCGACATCGAGGCGATCGCCAAGATCGCCAAGCGCGCGCGCGTGCCGCTGATCGTCGACAACACGCTGGCGACGCCCTATCTCGTGCGCCCGTTCGAGCACGGCGCCGACATCGTCATCCATTCGGCGACGAAGTTCCTCGGCGGCCACGGCAACTCCATCGCCGGCGTGATCGTCGACGGCGGCTCGTTCGACTTCCTCGCCGACCAGCGCTACCCGATGCTCTCCGCGCCGCGGCCGGAATATAACGGCATGGTGCTGGGCGAGACGTTCGGCAACTTCGCCTTCGCCATCGCCTGCCGCGTGCTCGGCCTGCGCGACCTCGGCCCCGCGCTCTCGCCCTTCAACGCCTTCATGGTGCTGACCGGCATCGAGACGCTGGCGCTGCGCATGCAGCGCCACTCCGACAACGCGCTCGCGGTCGCGACCTTCCTGTCGCACCATCCTGCGGTGAAGTGGGTGAGCTATCCCGGCCTTGCCGGCGACCGCTATCATGCGCTCGCCAAGAAGTACTGCCCCAAGGGCGCGGGCGCCGTGTTCACCTTCGGCCTCAAGGGCGGTTACGACGCGGGCCTGGCGCTGGTGAAGACCCTGAAGCTGTTCTCGCACCTCGCCAATGTCGGCGACACGCGCTCGCTCGTGATCCATCCCGCCTCGACGACGCATCGCCAGCTCGCCGACGCGCAGAAGGTCGCCGCCGGCGCGGGCCCCGACGTCGTGCGCGTGTCGATCGGCATCGAGGACAAGGACGACATCATCGCCGATCTCGATCAGGCGCTCTCCGCACTCGCCTGATCGCAACCAACCCATCGCTCCCGCATTCGACTTGGGGACGGCCCGCCCGCCGTCCCCTTTTTCATTGCGCTGGCCGCCGACTGGATTGCTTCGCTTCGCTCGCAATGACGCGCGAACCAACGCCGTCATTGCGAGGAGCGCAGCGACGACGCAATCCACCGAACGACGATGGATTGCTGCGCTTCGCTCGCAATGACGGCGCGTTTCGCCGTCGGTCGAACGCATCGTTCACCATTGTGCGCGCGCGCACTTGCGCGGACGCCCCAACGGCATATGCTCACTATGAGCTTATCCGGGGAGTCCGGATGAGGCGCAGCCCGGAGGAGGTCCGGACATGACGGCTCAGCCCGCATTCGACGCGCTGATTTTCATCGGCCGCTTTCAGCCCTTGCACAACGGACATCTCGCGGTGATGCGCGAGGCGCTGACGCAGACGCGCCGGCTCGTCGTGCTCGTCGGCTCGTCCAACGCGGCGCGCTCGCCGCGCAACCCCTTCACCTACGACGAGCGCCGGACGATGATCGAGGCCTGCGTCGCTGCGGGCGAACTCGACGCCGCGCCGGGGCAGATCGTCGTGCAGCCCTTGCCCGACATCGCCTACAACGATCAGGCGTGGATCGCCGAGGTGCAGAAGATCGTCGCGCGCGCGCTGCGCGCCGAGGGCGAGGCGCGCGATCTCAGGATCGGTCTTGTCGGCCACGGCAAGGACGGCACGAGCTATTACCTGCGCCTGTTTCCAGAGTGGCGCAGCCTCGACGTGGCGACGCGCTACGCGATGCTGAACGCGACGGAGTTGCGCGCCGACTATCTGCGGCCCGCCGCGCGGATGCCGACGGCGCATCTGTGCCCGCCCTCGACCATCGACTTCCTGGCGCGCTTCATGCTGTCGGAGCCGTTCCGCTGGCTCGTCGAGGAGGCGCGGTTCTACGCCGATTACAGGGCGAAGTGGGGCGCGACGCCCTACCCCGTCTTCATCAATTGCGTCGACGCGGTGGTGATCCAGTCGGGCCACATCCTGCTGGTCGAGCGCGCCCATCGCCCCGGCAAGGGCCTGCTGGCGCTGCCGGGCGGGCATGTGGAGGTGGGCGAACGCTTTCGCGACGCGGCGATCCGCGAACTGAAAGAAGAGACGCGAATTGCCGACGCGCGCGGCGAGATTCCGCCTGCGATGCTCGGCTCCTTCATCGTCGACTCGCGCACGCGCCTGTTCGACGATCCGCATCGCTCGGAACGCGGCCGCGTCGTCACGCAGGCCTTCCTGTTCGAGTTGCCGGCGCGCGCCAGCCTGTTCGGCGTGCGCGGCGACGACGATGCGGCGAGCGCGCGATGGCACGAACTCGGCCGCCTCTCGGCCGACCGCTTCTTCGAGGATCACGCCGCGATCATCCGCGAGATGACGGGCGCGGCGATCGAGTGAGGGGGCGCCGGCGAGCGCCGAGGCGACGGCGTCATGGCGATAGCGACGACGCCCGCCGTTGGATTGCTTCGCTGCGCTCGCAATGACGATGCGCGCGCGGCGACGAGGACGAGAAACGCACGAGCCCGCGGGGAGTCCGCGGGCGTTGCAGACGCAGAGGAGATCGCGTCATGAACTGGAACAACATTCTTCTCGACACCGACAGCTACAAGGCGAGCCACTTCCTGCAATACCCGCCCGGCGCGACGCATGTGTCGAGCTATGTGGAATCGCGCGGCGGCGCCTATGATCGCACGCTGTTCTTCGGCCTTCAGGCGTGGATCAAGGACGCGCTGCTGACGCCGTTTTCGGCGCGCGACATCGACGAGGCGGAAGACTTCTGGACCGCGCATGGCGAGCCGTTCAATCGCGCGGGGTGGGAGCATATCCTCAAGACGCATGGCGGCTTCCTGCCGCTGCGCATCGAGGCGCTGCGCGAAGGCTCGGTGGTTCGCACGCACACCGCGCTGGCGCAGGCGTGCAATCTCGATCCCGCGGTTCCGTGGCTCACCTCCTACATCGAGACGGCGCTGCTGCGGGCGATCTGGTATCCGACCACGGTCGCCACGCGCTCGAAGGCGATCCAGGGCATCATCCGCGCCGCGCTCGATCGCACGAGCGAGGATGCGGCGGGGCAACTGCCCTTCAAGCTGCACGATTTCGGCGCGCGCGGCGTGTCGAGCCGGCAGTCGGCCGGCATCGGCGGGGCGGCGCATCTCGTCAACTTCATGGGCACGGACACGGCATCCGGCGCGCTGTTCGCGCGGCGCTTCTACGGCGAGGCGATGGCGGGCTTCTCGATCCCGGCGGCCGAGCACTCGACGATCACCGCATGGGGACACGAGGGCGAGGAACGCGCCTACGCCAACATGCTGGCGCAGTTCGGCGGGCCCGGCAAACTCGTCGCGGTGGTCTCCGACTCGTGGGACGTGTTCCACGCGGTGAAGGAGATCTGGGGCAAGCGTCTCAAGGCGCAGGTCGAGGCGAGCGGCGGCACGCTCGTGGTGCGGCCGGACTCGGGCGATCCCGAAACAGTGCCTGTCGAGATCGTGGCGCTGCTCGCCGAGGCGTTCGGCGCAAGCGTCAACGGCAAGGGCTTTCGCGTGCTGAACGAGCGCGTGCGCGTTATTCAGGGCGACGGGATCAACGAACGCTCCATCGCGGCGATTCTCGCCAATCTCGAGGCGCGCGGCTTTTCCGCCGACAACATCGCCTTCGGCATGGGCGGGCAGATGTTGCAGGCGCTCGACCGCGACACGTTGAAATTCGCGATGAAGGCGAGCGCGATCCGCATCGGCGGCGAGGGTTGGCGCGACGTGTTCAAGCAGCCGGCCACGGACGCGGGCAAATCGTCCAAGCCGGGGCGGCTCGCAGTCGTCGAGCGCGAGGGCGCGGCCGTCACCATCCGCGAAAGCGCGTTGCGCGCGGGCGAGCGCAATCTGCTCGAACCCGTCTACGAAACCGGCAAGTTGCTGCGCGAGCAGAGCTTCGCGGACATCCGCGCCCGCGCCGCCGGCGGCGCGGTGGCGGCGACGCGCTGACGCCGCGCGCGCCGTTGCGAGGCGGAGCGACGAAGCGATCCGTCGTCCGAACGCTGGATTGCTTCGCTGCGCTCGCAATGACGTGGGAGCCAATGACGGCGACGGTCGAGCCCGTGGCCGAATGGCGTCCCCCTCGTCGTCATCGCGAGGAGCGAAGCGACGAAGCAATCCAGCGTCCTGACATGGATTGCTTCGCTGCGCTCGCAATGACGTGGGAGCCAATGACGGCGACAGGCGAGCTCGTGGCCGAATGGCGCCCCCTCGTCGTCATTGCGAGGAGCGAAGCGACGAAGCAATCCAGCGCCTCATCGTGGATTGCTTCGCTGCGCTCGCAGTGACGGCTGGCGATCAGCTCAATCGGCGAACCTGCACGGTCGCCATGATCAGGATCGCCATCGCCAGCGCCTGATGGGCGAGCGCGACATGGATCTGCACGTTGGTCAGCAAGGTCGCGGCGCCGAGGCCGACCTGCGCCATCGTCATCAGCCATATCGACACGGCGCGCTTGCAGGGCGGCTTGCCGCGCTGGAGCGAGAAGGCTCGCAGCGCGTGCAGGAAGGCGACGAGCACGACGAGATAGCCCGCCATGCGATGCTGGAACTGCACCGTCGTGACGTTATCGACAAAGTTCGCCCACCACGGCGACAGACGTCCGAGATCGGCGAGCGGGGGAACGAAGCGCCCGTCCATCAGCGGCCATGTGTTGTAGCTGAGGCCCGCGCGCAGGCCGGCGACGAGCGCGCCGAGGCCGATCTGAGCGAACACGAGCGCCAGCAGGACCCAGGCGCCGGTCCGCGCCGGCCGCGCCGCGCGCTCGGCGAGCGGGTTGGAGGGCGCGCGCAGTCCGGTCGCGATCCAGACGATGGCGGCCATCGTCAGCGAGGCGAGGAGCAGGTGGATGGCGAGACGCTCCTGCGCGACCTCGACGCGGCCGACAAGACCGGACGTCACCATCCACCAGCCGACGAAGCCTTGCAGCGCGCCGAGCGCCAGCACGCCGGCGAGCGCCCCTTTCAGACGCGCCGACAGCGCGCCGCGAATCCAGAACACGGCGAAGGGCAGCGCGAAGGCCAGGCCAATGAGTCGCCCGAGCAGGCGGTGGCCCCACTCCCACCAGTAGATCGTCTTGAACGCCTCGAGCGTCATGCCGGCGTTGAGCTGGGCGTATTGGGGCGTGGCGCGGTATTTCTCGAACTCTGCCGCCCAGTCGGCTGCCGACAAGGGCGGCAGCGCGCCCGCGACAGGCTTCCATTCGGTGATCGACAGGCCGGATTCGGTAAGCCGCGTCGCCCCGCCGACGATCACCATCACGAAGATCAGCGCGACGACGCACCACAGCCAGAGGCGGATCGCGCCGCGATCTCGAACGGGGCCGGAGGTCGAATAGACGACCGGCTCGGGCATGGAACCGACAATGCTCATCAGCGTCTCGCGCGGGCAGGCTTGATCCGCCCCCTCGCGGCGAGACATAAGGCGCTGACGCCCGCCCGTCCAATCCGGCGCGCGCCGGGAGCCCCGATGACGCGACGCACACGCAAATTGATCGGCGCCGTCGCCATTCTGGCGCTGGTGATCGTTTACGCGCTGATGGCGATGGCGCTCGCCCAGTCCCGCCCCGTGCAGGAGGCGACGGGCGTGTGGCAGGTCCTGATCTACGCCGCGCTCGGGCTCGGCTGGGCGCTGCCGATGGCGCCGCTGATCAAATGGATGGAGCGGCCGGACCGCTGAGGCTCACGCGGCGATGCGCCGGCCCTTGTTCCACAGCAGGAACGGCGCGCCGGAGAGCAGGATTTCGAGATAGGCGGCGTCCTGCCACAGGCCGCTGACGGAGACGCGCGGCAGCGCCGCCATCGCCCGGCCATGCTCGGGAAAGATCATGCCGGGGCGCGTGGTGACCGCCGTCTCGAAGCCGAGCTCGGCCGCGAGCGCGAATTCGCGCGGGCCGGCGGAGGTCGGATCGCCCACGGGATAGGCGAAGTGCGTCGGCGCCCGCCCAAGGCGCCGGGCCAGAGCGTCGCGACTGTCCGCCATCTCGGCGCGGGCGCGCGCGGCGTCGATCTTCGCCAGCCGGGGATGCGTCATCGTGTGCGCGCCGATGGTGCAGAGCGGGTCGGCGGCGAGCTCGGCGAGTTCGTCCCAGTCCATGCACAGTTCGGCGGGAAAGGCGCCAGCGTCCAAGCCGGCGCTGCGGGCGAGGCTCGCCACGCCCTCCAGCAATTCGGCCTCCGAACGCTCGCGCAGGCGCCAGTAGACGATGTCGAAGGCGGCCGACTTCTCCGCCGCGTCGCGGGCGGGCAGGCTCAGCCGCTCGCCGCCGACGGACAGTTCGACCCGCTCGAGCCGGGCGATCGCCGCCTCCAGCTCGCACCACCACAGGCGCGCGGCGCGATCGGCGAAGCCGGGCGTCACATAGACCGTATAGGGCGCGCCATGCCGGCGCAGGATCGGCGCGGCCAGGCGCAGCGTGTCGCGGTAACCGTCGTCGAAGGTGAGGGCGGCGAAGGGGCGCTCGCCCTGCCCTTGCCCTTGCCCTTGCCCTTGCCCTTGACGCAGGCGGCGGGCCGCCTCGTCCATCGACACCAGATCGAAGCCGAGCCGTCCCAGCAGGTCGAGCGTCGCCTCCAGGAAGGCGGGCGAAATCGTCAGGCCGGCGTTCGGCGCGTAGCCGGGAAGCGCGGCGGCCTCGTCGGCGACCCGGTGCAGCATGAGGATGGGCGCCGCAGCCGCCCGTCCACGCCGCCGCCATCCGATGCGCGCCCGTCGCCTCCAAAAAGCTCATTCCCAGACCGATCAGGCGCTGGCGCAGCCCCATCGCAATCTCCCGTTGAGACTTTGGTGATAGCTCAGGAGACCTACCAAAGGCTGAAACCGCGCATGTCCGACGCACTCGCCTGCCCTGCTCCCCGGCTCGACGCGCGGTCGAGCGGCGCGCCGTTCGCCTCTGTCGAGGTGTTTTGCGACATGCGCTCGGCCCAGACGGACTGGGCGGAGCTCGAAACCGTCGCCGCCTATTCGGCCTATCAGCGGCGAGACTGGATCGTGCCCTGGCTTGGCTCTGTCGGCCGGGCCAATGGCGTGTCGCCGGCCGTAGTGGTCGCTCGCAACGCCGCGGGCCGGCCGGTCGCCCTGTTGCCGCTCGGCGTGATGGCGCGGGGGCCGCTTCGGCTCGCCGAATTTCTCGGCGGAAAAGACGCCAATTTCGCGCTCGGCCTGTTCCGGCCAGGACTGACGCTGTCGCCCGACGACATCCGCGCCCTGCTGCGCGCCGCCGCGGCGGCGACGCCAGGCGGCGTCGATCTCTATGCGCTCGTCAACCAGCCCTACGCCTGGGAAGGCGAGCCGAACCCGCTCGCCCCTCTCGCGCGCCGCGCCTCGCCGAGCGGCGGCTTCAAGGCCGCGCTGACGCCGGACGGCGAAGCGTGGCTGAAGACCCACATCTCGGGCGATTCGCGCAAGAAGATGCGCAAGAAGGAGCAGCGACTCGCCGCCGAATTCGGCCCGCTCCAGCATCTGCGCGCGCGCACCGGCGACGAGGCGCGCGCCATCCTCGCCGTGTTCGCCGCGCAGAAGGCGCAGCGCATGCACGACAAGGGGCTCGACAACGTGTTCGACGGGGCCGCGCCCGAAGCGTTTCTGGCGCGCGTCGCCGTCGAGCCGCTCGACCGCAATCGGGCGCCGGCGGTGGAGTTGCATGCGCTGCGGGCGGGCGCGCGCATCGTCGCGACCTTCGCCGGCGCGGCGAGCGGGCGACGCTTCAGCGGCATGTTCAACTCGTTCGATCTCGACCCGGCGGTGTCGCGCTTCAGCCCCGGCGACCTGCTGCTGGCGCGGGTGATCATGGCGAAGTGCGCCGACGGGTTCGAGACGTTCGATCTCGGCGTCGGCGAAGCGCGCTACAAGCGCACCTTCTGCGATCTCGACGAGCCGCTGTTCGACGCCTACCTGCCGATCACGGCGGCCGGCCATGCGCTGATGTGGGTGAAATCCGCCAAGCGCGCGCTGAAGAAGCGCATCAAGACCGACCCGACGCTCTGGCGCATGGTGGAGGCGGCGCGCCGCCTGCGCAGCCGCTAAAGGCTCAGGCCGCGTCGCGCTGCGCGGCGCCGCGGCGCATCGCCTCCGACACGTCGACCACCAGAACGTCGCCCGCGCTGACGGCGCGCAGCTGCGCGTAGACGGTGTCGATGTCCGCGCGATCGGCGTCCGCCATCGAGCCGACGAGCACGGAGGCGTCGACCGCGGGCGCAAGATCGAGCGCGCGGCGCAGGCCCGTCGCCGGCGCGACGGCGACGACGACATGATCGTAGCTCGCATCGAGCGCGTCGAGCGCCAGCATCAGACCCTCGTCGTCGGCGATCGGCGCGCCCGAGGGCAGCACATGCAGCCGCGAGGCCAGATCGCGGTGGATGACGTCGGCGAAGGTCGCCTCGCCGTTCAGCACGTCGCCGAGTCCGGGCAGCGCGCGTTCGGGATCGGCCTGCGCCGCCTTGACGGGCGATTCGCCGGTCAGATCGATCAGGATCGCGCGGCCGCGCTCCGACAGGGCGCGAGCCAGCCGTAAAGCCGTGTGCGCGGTTGGCCGGTTGCGCGCGCCGGTGACGAGCAGCCGCCCGGCGCCGACGCCGCCCATGCCGACGATGCGGGCGCAAATCTCGTCGAGCGTCGTCTGCGCCTCCATGCGGGGCGCGGCGCGCGCCAGCGTCTGCGGCTCGCCCAGTCCCGGCGCGTCCGCCTCGCGCTCGCCCTCGGGCAGCCGGGCGAAGACGGGCGTTCCACCTGCGACGGACGGTTCGTCGATGGCCCCGTCCTCGCGACGGCGGGCGACGGGCGCAGCCAGAAGTTCGCGCGTCACCACGACGCCCGACGACAGGATCAGGCCGCCGAGGGCGGCGAGGGCCAGCAGAGGCGCCTTCTTCGGGAAGCTCGGCAGTTGCGGCGCGGTGGCGCGCGAGATGATGCGGGCGTCGGCGGGCGTCGAGTTGGCGCCTTCGCGCGCCGTCGCCTCGCGATAGCGCGCGAGATAGGATTCCAGTTGCTCGCGCGCGCTCTTCGCCTCGCGCTCGAGCGCGCGTAGTTGCACCTCTTCGCCATTGCCGACCGCCACTTCGCGCTTCTGCGCGTCGAGCGCAGCGACGAGATTGTCGACGCGACCGCCAGCGAGCTTGGCTTCGTTCTCCAGCGAGCGCGCGGTCTTGTCGGCGGCGGCGCGCAGCTCCGTCTCGATGTCGGAAATCTGCGCCTGCAATTCCTTGATGCGCGGATGGCCGGGCAGCATCGTGCGCGATTCGAGCGCGAGCTGCGCGCGCAGCGTCACGCGCTGCTCGGCGATGCGGCGGATGAGTTCGTCCTTGGCGACGTCGGGAATCTCGAAGATCCGTCCTTGCCGCAGCAGATCGCGGATGACGCCTGCCTTGGCGCGCGACTCGGACTGCGCCGAGCGCGCGCTCGAAAGCTGCGTGTTGAGCTCGGCGAGCTGCTGGGAGTTGATCGTCGTGTTGTTGGCGCCGACGAGCAGGCCGTTCGAGGCGCGGAACGCCTCCACCTTGCCCTCGGCCTGCTCCACCTTCTGGCGCAGCTCGGCGATGGAAGAGGACAGCCACACGCCGGCCGTGCGCGCATCGTCCTTCTTCGCGTTGGAGCGCAGACCGATATAGAGATCGGCGATGACGTTGGCGGCGCGCGCGGCGAGATCGGGATCGCGCGAGGTGAACTCGATCGTGATGACGCGCGTGCGCGGCACCTGAAAGGCCGACAGCTTGTCGTAGTAGGATTCGAGGATGCGGTCCTCCGGCGACATGGTCAGCGGATCGCGCTGCATGCCGAGCAGGACGAGGATGCGCGTCAGCGGATTGAAGCCGCCGGCCACCGGATCGAATTCGGGGTTGCCCGCGAGCGAGAGCTGCTTGATCGCCTGGCGCGCCAGATCGCGCGAGGTGATGAGCTGCACCTGGCTCTGCACCGCCTCGGCGTCGGGCAGCGTCCCGAGATCGCGCTCGGCCTTGTCGGGCCGCGTGTAATAGCTCTCCTGATTCTCCAGGAAGACCTTCGCCTCCGCCGTATAGCGGGGCTTGGCGACCGTGACGAAGGCCAGCATGGCGAGGAAGGCCGCCAGCGTCGGCCCGAGAATCCACCAACGGCGCGCCGCGATGGCGCGGCCGAGCGCGCGCAGATCGAGCGCGCCGTCGTCCACGGCCGCCGCCTCTGCTCGACTGTCTCGCGCCATCTCACGCACCTTCCGCACGCCAAACCGTCCCCACTCAATACGATCAAGGTTGAGGCCGGGTTAACGAGGTGCGCGGCCTCACGCCGGTGATCGTTTGTTAACCAAGACGGGCTTAGGCTTCCCGACATTGGGCCCAGCGCGCCCGGAGCGGATGTGTCGACTATGCGTCGTCTGTTGTCGGTTCTCATTGTCGTCAGCGCTTGCGTCGCCGGCTGCGCGCCGCAGATGCGGCACGACGCGCGGGTCTTCGACGCGCAGCTCAACGCGCCCTACACGCTGGCGGCGGGCGACCGGCTGCGCGTGATCGTGTTCGGACAGGACAGCCTGTCGAACTCCTATTCGGTTGACGGGTCTGGCCATATCTCGATGCCGCTGATCGGGCTGGTGCGCGCCCACGGCCTCACCACCGCCTCTCTCGAGCGGGTGATCGAGGAGAAATTGCGCGGCGGATTCCTGCGCGAGCCGCGGGTCTCGGCCGAGGTGGAGGCCTATCGGCCCTTCTTCGTTCTCGGCGAGGTGACGACGTCCGGCCAGTATCCGTTCATCAACGGCATGACGGTGCAGAACGCCGTGGCGGTGGCGGGCGGCTTCACGCCGCGCGCCTATCAGTGGAGCGTCGATGTCACGCGCATCATCGAGGGGCAGCCGGTGACGGCCAGCGTTCCCCTCACCTATCAGGTGCGTCCGGGCGACACGCTCACAGTTCGCGAACGGTTTTTTTAGGTCCCGCGGCTACAAGCGACTCCGTTCGGGAGTCTCGCGAAATGGCTCAGCAAGGCGCTGGCAAGCTTAAGATTTTACACGTTCTGCGCGCTCCGCTCGGCGGACTGTTCAGACATGTGCTCGACCTGACGCGCGGTCAGGTGGCGCGCGGGCACGCGGTCGGCCTGGTGACGGATTCGACGACCGGCGGCGACCGCGCGGCGGACATCCTGCGCGAGCTTGCGCCCTCGCTCGAACTCGGCGTCACGCGCGTGGCGATGCTGCGCAATCCCGGCTGGACCGACTTGCAGGCGCTGCGCCACGTCGCGCGGCGGATCCGCGACACGGGCGCCGACGTGGTGCACGGGCACGGATCGAAGGGCGGCGCCTACGCCCGCGCCGGCGCGCTGCTGCGTCGAGGCGCGGCGGTGCGCGCCTACACGCCGCACGGCGGCAGTTTCAACTATCGGCCCGGCGCGCCGATCCATCGCTTCTACATGGGCGTCGAGGGCGCGCTGCGCCGGGCTACGGACATCTATCTGTTCGAGAGCCAGTACATCGCCTCGTGCTTCCATACCTATGTCGGCCCGACGCGCACGCTCGAGCGGATCGCCCTCAACGGAATCTCGCCGGCCGAATTCGTTCCCGTCCAGGCCGATCCGGACGCCGCCGATTTTCTGTATGTCGGCGAACTGCGTTCGGCCAAGGGCATCGACATCCTGATCGCCGCGCTGGCGCGCGTCAGCGCCGAAACGCGCACGCGCCCGCGCCTCGTGCTCGTCGGCTCCGGGCCGGACGAGACGATGCTGACCGAACAAGCCAAGGGGCTCGGCGTCTCGACGCAAGTGACGTTCGCGGGCGCGATGCCGGCGCGACGGGCCTTCCAGCTCGGGCGCGTGATGGTCGTGCCCTCGCGCGCCGAGTCGCTTCCCTACATCGTGCTGGAGGCCGCAGGCGCGCAGGCTCCGCTGATCTCCACCGACGTCGGCGGCATTCCCGAAATCTTCGGGCCCTACGCCGACCGGCTCATCGCATGCGACGACGTCGACGCGCTCGCCGCGCGGATGTCCGCAGCGCTGACATGCGCGCCCGAGACGCTGCGGGAGGACGCCCGCACGCTGGCCGACTACGTGCACAGCCAGTTCGCGCTCGACCAGATGATCGATACGGTGCTCGACGGCTATCGCGAGGCGATCGCGCGCCGGCGCCTGGCCGTCCGCCCCTCATCCCACGCGCCGCTCGCCGCGCCGCGCAACGCATCCTGACGGAAGAAACGCATCGACATGTCGGCCGCATTCTCCCACGAAGACATTGCGCGAGCGCCGCTCAAGGCCGCGCCGGAGGCGCCTGGCGATCACACGCGCATCGCCCGGGCGGCGGAGATGCTGGCGAGTCTCGATCAGCGCCCCGCCTATTCGCCAATCGTCCTGGCCGGGCTCGTCCGCATCGCCGATTTCCTGCTGATCTGCGCCGTCGGCTTTCTCGTCCACCGCTTCTACGTCGCGCCCGCCTGGGGTTACACCGCCGCCTACGCGATCGCCATTCCCTCGATCGCGCTTCTGGCCGTCGTCTTCTTTCAGGCCATCGACATCAACCATGTCGCGGCCTATCGCCAACCGCTGGATCAGGGATTCCGGCTCGTCGGCGCGTGGGCTTCGGTGTTCCTCGCCGCGCTCGCCATCGTGTTCTTCGCCAAGCTCGAGGGCGTTTTCTCGCGCGTCTGGCTCGCAAGCTGGTTCCTGTTCGGCCTCGCGGCGCTGCTGATCGAGCGCGGCTTCGTCTCCATCCTCGTTCGTCGCCTGACCGCCCTCGGACGGCTCGAGCGGCGCACCGTCGTCGTCGGCGGCGGCGAGGCCGGCGAGAAGCTGCTGCGCGATCTCGCCTCGCAGAAGAATTCCGACGTGCGCGTCGTCGGCGTGTTCGACGACCGCACCGACGACCGCTCGCCGGACGTTCTGGCGGGCTATCCCAAGCTCGGCAAGGTCGACGATCTCGTCGAATTCGCCCGCCGCACGCGGATCGACCTCGTCATCTTCGCGCTGCCGATCACGGCGGAGGAGCGGCTGCTGACGATGCTGCGCAAGCTGTGGGTGCTGCCGATCGACATCCGCCTGTCGGCGCATACGAACAAGCTGCGCTTCCGGCCGCGCTCCTATTCCTATATCGGTTCGGTGCCGGTGCTCGACGTCTTCGACAAGCCGATCGCGGATTGGGACGTCGTGACGAAATGGGTGTTCGACAAGATTGTCGGAACGCTCGCGCTGATCGCGCTGTCGCCGATCCTCGCGCTCGCCGCGCTCGCCGTGAAGCTCGATTCGCGCGGGCCCGTCTTCTTCAAGCAGAAGCGCTACGGCTTCAACAACGAGCTGATCGAGATCTACAAGTTCCGCTCCATGTATGTCGACAAGCTCGACGCCACCGCCTCGCGACTGGTGACGCGGAACGATCCGCGCGTCACGCGTGTCGGCCGCTTCATCCGCAAGACCTCCATCGACGAGCTGCCGCAGCTCATCAACGTCGTGTTCAAGGGCAATCTTTCGCTGGTCGGCCCACGCCCGCACGCGGTCCACGCGAAAGCCGCGGACCGCGAATATGACGAGGTGGTCGACGGCTATTTCGCGCGACATCGCGTGCGGCCCGGCATCACCGGATGGGCGCAGGTGAACGGCTGGCGCGGCGAAACCGACACCAAAGAAAAATTGCAGCGCCGCGTCGAGCACGACCTCTACTACATCGAGAACTGGTCCATCCTGTTCGATCTCTACATTCTGTCGATCACGCCCTTCGCGCTCGCCAAGAGCGAGAACGCCTACTGACGAGGAGACGCGCATTTGGCGCATTCGGACGCCATCGCGGACGGGAGCGGACGCGCGCTACGACCGCTGCGGATCTCCTATCGCGCGCTGCGCAACGGGGCGCTGTGGCTTCTCGTGTTCACGGGATCGATGGCCAAGATCGAGCCCTCGCCCTATGAGGTGATGTTTCTCGTCGCCGTCGCGGTGTTCCTCGCCACCGGCCTCTCCTTCCACCGCGCGCTTGCGCCACTCGTCATCACGCTCGCGGCGTTCAACTTCGGCGGCGTGCTCGCGCTCGCGCCCTACCTCGATTTTCAGCCCGGCGTCACCTTCACGCTGATCTCGATCTACATGGCGGCCACCGCCATCTTCTTCGGCTGCGTGATGCTGGACGACACGCAGGCGCGGCTCGATCTGATCAAGCGCGCCTATGTGTGGAGCGGCGTCCTCGTCGCGCTGCTCGGCGCGATTGGCTACTTCGCCAGCGGCGAGCTGCACGATCTCTTCACGCGCTATGACCGCGCCACGGGCAGTTTCAAGGATCCGAACGTGCTCGGACCGTTTCTCGTCGCGCCCATCGTCTGGCTTTCCGACGAACTCGTGCGCGGCGCGCAGCGGCGGATGCGCGTGCGCGAGCGGGTGGGCTGGCTCGTTCGCCGCATCGTTCCGCTGACGATCATGATGATCGGTCTGTTTCTGACCTTCTCCCGCGGCGCGTGGGGCGTCGCGGCCGGCGCGGTCGTGCTGTGCATCGCGCTGCGTTTTCTCGTCGATTCCGACGCCCGGCAACGCCGCCGCATCGTGCTGATGTCGCTCGTCGGTCTCGCCGGCCTCGTCGCGATGCTGGCGGTCGCGCTGTCGTTGCAATCGGTGCGCGAAGTGTTCGAGATTCGCGCCTCGCTCAATCAGGACTACGACGCCGGCGAGCTCGGCCGCTTCGGCGCGCAGTTGCGCTCGATCCCGATGTTGCTGGAGCGCCCGTTCGGCTTCGGCCCGCTGCGTTTCCACATCGAGGTCGGCAACGAGGATCCGCACAACGTCTACGTCAATGCGTTCGCCTCTTACGGCTGGATCGGCGGGTTGGCCTATTTCGCGCTGATCGCCTGCACGCTCTATGTCGGCTGGCGTCTGGCGCTACGGCCCGGCGCCTATCGCGCGCTGGCGATCCCCGTCTGGTCGGCGCTGTTCCTGCACATCCTTCAGGGCATGCAGATCGACACCGACCATTGGCGCCATCTCTACCTGCTGTTCGGCCTGATATGGGGCCTGGCGGCGGCGAGCGACCGCGCCGAACGGCGCGTCGCGGAGCCTCACTTGCGCGCGAGCGTGTAGGCGTAGGTGGTGAAGGCGCGCCAGTTGCGACGACGCGCCAGGTCCTGAAATGCAGCGTCAAGCTCGCGCAGGATCGGGATCGAACGGAAATAGCCGTGCGTCCAGAACGGCGCGACGAGCCGGTCGCGGAAGCCGATGGCGTCGAGCATCGCGCCGACCTTGCGCGCGTCGCCATAGCACCAATCGTAGAGGGCGGGGAATTTCGGCTGCACGCCCTCGTGCCTGTCCGGGAAAAACAGGCGCAGGATGCGCGCCGAGAGGCGCTCAGGGATCAGCTTGTTGATCAGGAAGGGCGGCGCATAGAGCGTCGGGTGGAAGGCGAGCGCGACGCCGCCCGGGGCCAGCAGCAGATGCTGGTTGCCCCACGCCTTCGCGACATCGGCGACATGCTCGAACACCATGCGCGAGAAGATGACGTCGTAGGCGCCGAGCGTGACGCGCGTCGGGTCGAGGTCGCCCGCGACATCGAACAGCGCGTGTCCGTAACCGGCGGGCGCGAGATCGAGTTCGCCTTGATCGATATCGTTGATGGTGACGTCGAGGCCGTGCGCGGCCGCCTCCTCGAGCGTGAAGAGCGGATCGCGGCCTCCGCCGATCTCCAGAAGGCGCACCTTGGCGGCGCCGCCTTGTCGCGCGGCGCGGCTGCGCCGGATCTCCTCCGCGAAGGCGAGGATCAGCGGCTTGTAGTTCGCCCACGCCCAGTCCTCGTGCGGCGTGTAGCCGAGCTCCATGAACGCGCCCGCCAGGCTGGCCCCGGCGCCGTCTCCCGAGCGAAGGGCGGACCGCGCGACGCGGGTCGTCGACGAATCGCGATGCAGGCCGAGTGCGGCGTTCGACATGGTTGTCTCCAATCGTCGCGACGTTGGACGAGACGACTTGGAGCGACAATCGAAACCGTTTTTTAACCCTAATCCGCGCGGGGCCGCCCCACCTTCTCCAGCACGGCGGAGATCGCGGATTTTTCAGCCGAAACAACGCCGTGCTCGGTGATCAGACCGGTGACGAGGCGGGCGGGCGTAACGTCGAAAGCGGGGTTAGCCGCCGCAACGCCCGGCGGCGCGATGCCGACGCGCCGCGTGGCGCCCGTCTCGTCGAGGCCTGTCATCCACGTCACTTCGGCGGCGGCGCGCTCCTCGATGCCGATGTCGCCGCCCGCGGCGGTCGCTCCGTCGATCGAGGGAGACGGCGCTGCGACATAGAAGGGCACCCCGTTGTCCTGCGCGGCGAGCGCTTTCAGGTAGGTTCCGATCTTGTTGCACACGTCGCCGTTGGCGGTGGTGCGGTCGGTGCCGACGATGACGACATCGACCTCGCCGCGCTGCATCAGATGGCCGCCGGCGTTGTCGACGATCAGCGTCGCGGGCACGCCGTGATGCGCCAACTCCCATGCGGTGAGCGAGGCGCCCTGATTGCGCGGGCGCGTCTCGTCCACCCACACATGCACGTCGAGTCCGGCCGCATGGGCCTTGTAGATCGGCGCGGTCGCCGTGCCCCAATCGACCGTCGCGAGCCAGCCGGCGTTGCAATGAGTGAGGATGTTGAGGCGCGCGCCCGGGCGCTTGCGCGCGGCCAGATCGCGCAACAGCGCCAGGCCGTGATCGCCGAGCGCGTCGTTGATGGCGACGTCCTCGTCGCAGATCGCGACGGCAAGCGCATGCGCGGCGGCGGCGCGGCGCGTCGGGGCGAGCGGCGACAGCGCGGCGCGGCAGCGCTCGATGGCCCAGAACAGGTTCACCGCCGTCGGGCGCGTGCGCGCAAGGCGGGCGGCGGCGCGGGCGAGTCCGGCGTCGCTCGCGTCCTCCCGCATCGCCAACGCCATGCCCCAGGCGGCTGTCGCGCCGATGAGCGGCGCGCCGCGCACCAGCATGTTGGAGATCGCGACGGCGACATCCTCGAGCGAATGAAGGCGCACGACGACGAAGGCGTGCGGCAGACGCGTCTGGTCGACGATCTCGACCGCGGCGCCTTCCTCGACAGGCCAGATCGTGCGGTAGGCGACGCCGTCGACCAGCATGGATCAGCCCGCCCCGAAGGCGAGCTGGCCGATCTCCTCGCGCTCGGCGGCTTTGCGCGCGGCGAGCGCGCGCTGCGCCTCGCGCCGGCGCATGATCTCGTAGACGATCGCGCCCGCCACCGTCAGCGAGATCAGGATGAGGCCGAGCGCGTTGACCGCCGGCGTCAGGCCCGTGCGCACCTTCGAGGCGAGGAAGATCGTCAGCGTCACGTCGGTGCCGCGCGTGAACAGCGTCGTGTTGTAGTTCTCGAACGACTGGAAGAAGGCGAGCACGGCGGAGGACAGGATCGCCGGCGTCAGATGCGGCAGCAGCACGCGGCGGAAAGCCTGCACATGAGTCGCGCCGAGATCCAGCGCGGCCTCCTCCAGCGAGCGGTCGAACCGTTGCAGGCGGGCGAGCACCATCAGCATGACATAGGCGATGATGAAGCTCGACTGACCGACGACGGCCAGATGCAGCCCGCCCGGCACGCCGAGACGCTCCCAGAAGATGAGCGTCGAAATGCCGATGATGACGCCGGGGGTGAGGAGCGGCGACACCATCACCGCGTAGAGCAGGCTCCTGGCCTTCTTGTGCACGCCGTCGAGCAGCAGTGCGGCGGCGACGCCGATCGGCACGGAGACGAGGATGACGGCTATGCCGACGCCGACGCTGCTCCACAGCGCCTTCCACATCTGCTCGTCGGCCCACAGCGCCTCGAACCATTTCAGCGTCGCGCCCTGCCAGGGCAGAACGGTCGGAAAGCGGCTCGCGTTGAAGGTCGCCGCCGACATGATGACCAGCGGAACGAACAGATAGAGGAAGAACAGGACGAGATAGATCCTCATCACCAGATCGGATCCGCGCGTTGTCTTCATGCTGCCCTCCTCACTTGGCGATGTCGGTGAGGCCGACCTTGAAGACGCGCATCATCACCATGATGAAGGCGACGCACAGGCCGAGCAGGATGAAGGCGTAGGCCGCGCCGCGCGGCCAGTCGCTCGCCTCGAAGAACCATTCGTAGATGGTCTGCGTGAACCAGCGCGTTCCCGGCGAGCCGAGCAGATACGGCACGATGTAGGAGGAGGCGGCGAGCACGAACACCATGATGCAGCCGACGGCCACGCCCGGCTTGGCGTGCGGAACGACCACGCGCCAGTGAACGCGCCATGTCGAGGCGCCGAGATCGCGCGCGGCCTCGACCTGATTGCGGTCGAGCGTCTCGATGGCGTTGTAGAGCGGGAACATCATGAACAGCAGGAAGGCGTAGGTCATGCCGATGATGACGCCGCCCGAACCCGACAGCCAGCGCACCGGCGCGTCGATGATCCCCATGCCTTGCAGCACCGCGTTGAGCGGGCCGTTGTAGGCGAGCAGGATGAACCAGGCGAAGGTGCGCAGGATCTCGTTGATCCAGAACGGGATCACCAGAAGCACGAGCATGAAGGCCGCGCGCTCCTTCGACGTGCCGAGCGCGAGATAGTAGGCGACGGGATAGCACACGACGAGGCACACGAAGGTGACCAGCGCCGAGCCCCAGATGGTGCGCAGGAAGACGCGGAAATCGTCCGAAAACTCCCACGCCGTCAGATCCGTTCCGCGAAACAGCGAGGCGTAGTTCTCGAGCGTGTAAACGTCGCGCGGGCCGCCGATCTCGGTGACGGTGAGATTGCGGTGGAAGGAATATTCCACCATCACGAAATAGGGCAACACGACCATCATGACGACCCAGACGAGGGTCGCCAACGTCATCGCCGTCGTCAGCGGCAGTCCGTAGCGGCGCAGAAGTTCGCTCATGCCGGGCTCATTCGCGCGCGCGCTCGCCGGGCGGAACGATGATCGCCTGCGCGCTGGCGAAGCCGAGGCGAAGCTCGGCGCCGGTGTCGAGCGCCGGCAGATTGCCGTCGTTCGCCAGTTGCAGGATCAGCGCCCTGCCCTGCGCGTCGCGCAGGAATACGTTGGCGAAGGCGCCCTCGAAATCGGCGTGCGTCACGCGCGCCGAGATGCGGTTGGCGGCGTCGGCCCCGCCATTGGCCAGAGCGAGACGCTCTGGCCGCACATACAGAACCGCGCGGTCCCCGGGCTTCAATCCATCGCCGACGACGCGCCCGCGCAACGCGCCGACATTCGTCTCGACGACGCCGTCCGCCCCGTCGAGCGCGGCGAGCGCGCCCTCGAAGCGATTGTTCTCGCCGACGAAGGTGGCGGCGAATTCGCTCTGCGGCCGGTCGTAGATATCGGCCGGCTTGCCGACCTGTTCGATCGAGCCGCGCGACATCACCGCGACGCGATCCGACATCGTGAAGGCCTCGCCCTGATCATGCGTGATGTAGATGAATGTCACGCCCGTGCGTCGCTGGATGGCGCGCAATTCCGCGCGCATGTGCTGGCGCAGCTTCAGATCGAGCGCCGACAGCGGCTCGTCGAGCAGCATCACCTTCGGTTCGACCGCGAGCGCGCGAGCGATGGCGACGCGCTGCTTCTGCCCGCCCGAGAGTTCGGCGATGCGCTTGTCGGCTGAGTCCGGCAGCGCGATGAGGTCGAGCAATTCCTCGGCGCGCTTGCGGCGCTCGGCCCGGCCGACGCCGCGCACCTCGAGGCCGAAGGCGATGTTGTCGGCGACGCTCATCAGCGGAAAGAGCGCGAGATTCTGGAAGATCAGCGCGGTCGGCCGCAAGTTCGGGCCGATGCCCTTCATGTCGCGGCCGCCGATCAGCACGCGCCCCTCGCTCGGCTCGATGAAGCCGGAGATGCAACGCAGGATCGTCGTCTTGCCGCAGCCGGAAGGGCCGAGAAACGAAAAGAATTCGCCCGCCTGAATGGTGAGATCGACATTGCGCACGGCGGTGAAGTCGCCGAACCGCATCGTCAGTCGATCGAGTTCGACCGTCTCTCCCATTCCTCCCCCGTCTTGCTAAGTCGCGCCACATGCTGGCCTGTCGGCGACGCGCGCGCAAGTGCGCCGGCAAGTACGCCGGATTGCGCGCGGCGCGCCGGCGCCCACATGAAAACGGCCCGCGCGGAGCCGCGCGGGCCGTCCTCCCTGTCTCCGGTTCAGATCAAGCGGAGACGAACTTCTTGGCGTATTCGGTGCGCTTGGAGACGAACCAGGACGGCGTCGCCGGCCACCAGAACAGGCGGGACGTCGCGTCGCCCGGATAGGCCATCTTGAAGAAGTTCTTGGCGGCGTCGTCGAGATGGTCGACCGAGCCCTTGCCGATCGGGTTGGCCGAGAAGGCCTTCGCCCAGGCGGCCGCGCCCTTCGGCGTGTTGATCCAGCGGATCCACTGGTAGGCCTGCTCGGTGTTCTTGACGCCCTTCAGCAGCACGAAGTTCTGCAACCAGGCCATCGCGCCCTCGACCGGCGAGACGTAGCTGATCGGCAGGCCTTCCTTGATCATGGCGCCGGCGGAGGTGTCCCAGTTCATGCCGATGACGCAGCCATTGGTGCGGAAAGCGCCCTGGGCCTCGTTCTCGTTCGACCAGAACTGGCCCACATTCTTGCGCTTCGACAACGCGAACTTGAGCGTCGCGTCGTAGATCGCGACCATCTTCGCCTCGTCCTGATAGGCCTCGGCGTAGGGGTGGGGCAGCTTGCCTTCCGCCTCGAGCGCGCGGGCCGCAGCGGCGAGGCCCGAATGGCCGCGCAGGGTGAGCTTGCCGGCGTATTTGTCGTCGAACAGATCCATGAGGCGGACCTTGGCCGGGTCGAGCTTCACTTCCTTGTTGTTGAAGGTCACCGACTCGGTGCCCCAGACGGACGGCATGCCGTAGCGCTTGCCCTTGATGACGAGCGCGTCGGCCGCCTTGCCTTGCAGGAAGGCAGGGTCAATGCCGTCGATATTCGCCTTCTTGTCGTCCCAGGGCTGGATGAAGTCGTTGTCGATCCAGCTCGCCAGACGGTCGGAGGTCGGCTCGGCGATGTCGAAGGCGCCGTTGCTGGCGCCGCCGGCCTTGGCCTGGGCGTGGAACTCGTCCTGGCTGCCGAAGCCGGTGAACTTCACCTTGACGCCGGTGTCGGCCTCGAACTGCTTGAAGACGGCGGCGAAGCCGTCATAGCCGGCCCAGCCGAGAAAATTCAGCTCGCCGCCGGCGCCGAGCGCTCCCTTCATCACGAAAGGCGAGGCGACGGTCATCGCGCCAGCCGCGGCGCCCGTCTTCAGCAGGCGGCGGCGGTCGATCCCCTTGGAATTCACTTCATTCGACATCTGTCACCTCCCGGACGCGAGCTTGAGCGCTCGGTCTCGACCCTGCGGACTCCTCGCCCGCGGAGGCGGCATCCTATGTGAGAAACCGTGACGGCGGGAAGACGCTTTTGCGACCCGTCGCGTAGCGGCCGCGCCAAGCTTCTTGATAGTGTGCCGGAAAGGACGGACCTGCCCCATGCTCGCCAATCCCCTGCTCGTCGACGTCGCCTCGCCGCCTATTCCCGAGGCGCAATCCTGGCGGGCGCGGTATGGCGGGGCGCACGGGCCCTTCGTCGATCTGGCGCAGGCCGTGCCCGGCTACCCGCCGCACGCCGACATGCTGGCCGCGCTCGCCGAGGCGGCGGGGCAGCCGGCGGCCGCCTCCTACGGGCCAATCCTCGGCGACGAGGCGCTGCGCAGCGCCTACGCCGCGCATGTCTCGACCGTCTACGGCGCGCGGATCGGCGCGGACGAGGTGGCGATCACGGCAGGGTGCAACATGGCGTTCTTCGTCGTCGCCATCGCCCTCGCCGGGCGCGGCGACGCCGTGCTCGTGCCGAGCCCGTGGTACTTCAACCACGAGATGACGCTGACGATGCTGGGCGGCGAGGCGCGGGCGCTGCCCTGCCGGCCGGAGGCGGGCTTCCTGCCGGACCCGGACGAGGCGGAGCGCCTGATCGACCTGCGGGTGCGCGCCATTCTGCTGGTGAGCCCGAACAACCCGACCGGCGCGGTCTATCCGCCCGATCTGATCGCGCGTTTCGCCGAGCTGGCGGCGCGGCGCGGGCTGGTCCTCATCCTCGACGAGACCTATCGCGACTTTCTGCCGGACGGCGCGCCGCACACGGTCCTGCGCGAGGGCGCGCCCGTTTTGCAGCTCTATTCCTTCTCCAAGTCCTACTGCATCCCCGGCCACCGGCTCGGCGCGATGGTCGCGCCGAAGCCGCTGGTCGGCGAGATCGCAAAGGTGCTCGACTGCATGCAGATCTGCGCGCCGCGCGTCGGCCAGATCGCGGTCGCGCCGATGATCGAGCGGCTACGGGACTGGCGCGCCGGCAACCGCGCCGTGATCGGGCGGCGCGCCGACGCGTTTCGCGGCGCGATCGGCGGCTCGAACGGCTGGCGGATCGATTCGATCGGCGCGTACTTCGCCTTCGTCGCCCATCCCGACCCGACCCAGCGCGCGGTCGCGGCGGCCGAGCGGCTGGCGGCCGAGCGCGGCGTGCTGGCGCTGCCGGGCTCCTATTTCGGACCGGGCAACGAAACGCATCTGCGCTTCGCCTTCGCCAACGCCGACGAAACGGCGATCGCCGAAGTGGGGCGACGGTTGGCGAGGCATGTTTGAAATGAATGGTCGGAGTGGCGGGATTCGAACCCACGACCCCCAGTCCCCCAGACTGGTGCGCTAACCAGGCTGCGCTACACTCCGATGCCGCGCCTTATAGTGAAGCGGCCGGCCCGATGCAATCAACTCGGGCGACTTTTCGCAGCGACGCGCCGCGCCTCAGGCCTGGCGGGCGGCGATCAGGATGCGCTCGCACTCGGCCAACTCGCGCAGCGCAGCCTCGATGTCGGCGCGCACATGCGGTTCGAGACCCGGCGGGCGCGGAGCGGCGAAAAGCTCCGGCTGCGCGGGCGCGGACAGGGCCGGCGGCGCGGTGTGATTCGAAGGCGCGCCGGGCGCCTCGCCCTCGATCCCGGCCACGAAGTCGGCGCCTGGATCGTCGTCAGCCTCGTCGTCGGATTCCGCCGGCGGACGGAGCTTCGGGAGCGCCCCGCCCCGCGCCATCGCCGCGACAGCTTTCGGGCCCTGCTCCTTAAGAATGCGCTGCACGCCGCGGATCGTGTAGCCCTCGCCATACAGCAATCGCCGGATCGCGCGCAGGAGCTCGATATCCTCGGGCCGATAATAGCGCCGGCCGCCGCCGCGTTTCAGCGGCTTGATCTGGACGAATCGGGTTTCCCAAAAGCGCAGCACATGCTGGGGAACGTCCAGCTCCTCCGCCACTTCGCTGATCGTGCGAAAGGCGTCCGGGCTCTTTTCCATGCGCGCTGATCCGCTCAGTCGTCGTCGCCGACAGCGACAGGAGCATCCGAAACCTGATTGCGCAAGATGTTCGACGGCTTGAAGGTCAGCACGCGGCGCGGCGTGATCGGCACCTCGACGCCGGTCTTCGGATTGCGGCCGATGCGCTCGCCCTTGGCGCGCACGAGAAACGACCCGAAGGACGAGAGTTTCACCGTCTCGCCGCGCGAGATCGTGTCCGACATTTCGCCGAGCACCATCTCGACGAGCGCCGCCGACTCGGTGCGCGACAATCCGACCTTCTGATACACCGCCTCGGCGAGGTCGGCGCGCGTAACGGTCCGGCTGCGCCGGACGCTATCCAAATTCGCCATCATTCAGCCCCTCAACGATTCGATTGCGACCGGGCCGTCCCTCCCGTTCCTCGCAATCCTTCGGCCTGGTCGTGGCGAACCCAGCTCTCAAAGACGCCGATCGACAAATGTGTTCGTGCAATGCTTCGTGGGATACGCCAAATTTGCGCGTCCGACCGGGACTTTACGCGCAACGCGCGCCAGATCAAGCAAAAATAGCCGCTCGCCCTGTCACCAGCGGATCAGCGCGCTGCCCCAGGTGAAGCCGCCGCCCATCGCCTCGATCATCACCAGATCGCCCGGCTTGATGCGTCCGTCGTCGCGCGCCACCGAAAGCGCCAGCGGGATGGACGCGGCGGAGGTGTTGCCGTGGCGATGGACGGTCGTCACCACCTTCTGCGGGGCGATGTTCAACTTCTCGGCGGAGGCGTCGATAATGCGCCTATTCGCTTGATGCGGCACGAACCAATCGAGATCGTCGCCGGACGTTCCGGTCGCGGCGAAGGCGTCCTTGATGACGTCCGTCACCATGCCGACCGCATGGCGGAAGACTTCCTTGCCCTCCATCCGCAAATGGCCGACCGTGCGCGTCGTCGACACGCCGCCGTCGACATAGAGCTTGGCGCGGTGCCGACCGTCCGAGCGCAGGTGCGACGACAGGACGCCCCTGTCGGCGATCGTTCCCCCGCCCGGCTGCGCCTCGAGCACGATGGCGCCGGCACCGTCGCCGAACAGGACGCAGGTCGTGCGGTCGTTCCAATCGAGCAGGCGGGAGAAGGTCTCCGCGCCGATCACCAGCGCGCGCTTGTGCGAGCCGGACGTCAGAAACTTGTCGGCCGTCGCGACGGCGAAGACGAAGCCCGAGCACACCGCCTGAAGGTCGAAGGCGACGCCGGCCGTGATTCCGAGCGCGGCCTGAATCTGCGTCGCGACGGAGGGAAAGGTGTAGTCCGGCGTCGAGGTGCCGACGATGATGAGGTCGATGTCGCCGGGCTCGAGCCCGGCGTCCGCCAGCGCGGCGCGGGCGGCGCGCTCGCCCAACATCGAGGTCGTCTCGCCGTCGGCGGCGAAATGGCGCTCGCGGATGCCGGTGCGCTGCACGATCCACTCGTCCGACGTCTCGACCATCTTTTCGAGGTCGGCGTTCGTGACCGTGCGCTCGGGCAGATACGCGCCGAGGCCGCGGACGACGGAGCGCAGGCGTGGGGATTCTGAAGTCACGCGAAATGTCCTCGTTCAGCCGGTCTCCACGGCCTCGGCGGCCGTGACGACGGGCGGGGCGGCGGCGCGCGCTTCCTGCGCAAGCGCCACCGCCTCGCGAATCTTCGTGAGCAGCTCCTGCCGCACCATGTCGTAGCCGACCTGGATCGCGCCGGCGAAACCCACCGCGTCGGCGCCGCCGTGGCTCTTGATCACCACACCATCGAGTCCGAGGAAGACGCCGCCATTGACGCGGCGCGGATCCATCTTGGCGCGCAGCGCCTGGAAGGCGCCTTTGGCGAGCAGATAGCCAAGCTTCGACAAGAGGCTGCCGGTCATCGCCTCGCGCAGCACCTGCGCCATCTGCTTGGCCGTGCCCTCGGCCGTCTTCAGCGCGATGTTGCCGGTGAAGCCCTCGGTGACGACGACGTCCACCGTGCCGCGGCCGATGTCGTCGCCCTCGACGAAGCCGCGATAGTCGAGATGCGGCAACGCCGCTTCGCGCAGAAGGCGGCCGGCGGCCTTGATCTCCTCGAGGCCCTTGATCTCCTCGACGCCGACATTCAGCAGCCCGACGCTCGGCCGGTCGATGCCGAGGACGATCTGCGCCATCGCCCCGCCCATGATGGCGAGATCGACGAGATGCTGCGCGTCCGCGCCGATCGAGGCGCCGACGTCGAGCACGATGGATTCGCCGCGCATCGTCGGCCACATCGCGGCGATGGCCGGCCTGTCGATCTGCGGCATGGTGCGGATGCAGAACTTCGCCATCGCCATCAGCGCGCCGGTGTTGCCGGCGGAGATGGCGACGTCCGCCTCGCCCTTCTTGACGGCTTCGAGCGCCATCCACATCGACGAGGTGCGCCGGCCGTAGCGCAGCGCCTGGCTCGGCTTGTCCGTCATCTTGATGGCGACGTCGGTGTGGCGGATCGTGACGCGGGCGGCGAGATCGGGATGGGCCGCGAGGGCTGCGCGAATCGCCGCCTCGTCGCCAAACATCTGGAAGACGGCGTCGGGGTGACGCTCGGCCGCCATCATCGCGCCCGGCACCACGACGGAGGGGCCGTGGTCGCCGCCCATCGCGTCGAGCGCAATCCGTATCTGAGAGACCATCGACGCCCGATATCCTGTTGCGACCCGTCGCGTTTCCGCCAGCGGCCCGGATGCTTATCGCATGGCGGGCCGGCGCGCCAACCTATTCCTCGGGCGCGCGGGGCGCCGCAAGCCCGCCGAGCGCGCCGAACGGCGAGGCCTCCCCCTCCCCGTCCCCGCCCCGAAACACGGCGCCGGGCTTGCGCGGATAGGGATCGAGCCCGAGCGTGACGAACTCGACCAGCAGCGCGCCAAAATCGATGCGGCCGTCGACGATGGGATCGGGCGGATCGACCGACGACAGGGCGGCGAGGTCGACATCCTCATGCTCGCTGCGGCCGGTGGTGAGACGGCCGTGGGCGGCGGCGCGATCGGGCGCGGGCGCGAAGACGAGGTCGATCTTCTCCTCGACCGTCTCCTCGAACGGCTCCAGCGTGACGACGCATTCGCGGACGACCCGCGCGCGCGCCGCGCCGTGGACGAGCACCTGCCCGCGCGCGCCGGGGCGCGCGGAGAAGGCGCCCGACAGTTCGGCGACCGACACCGCGCCAAGTTCGCGGGCCACGGCCTCGCGCTCGGCCGGCTCGGCGGCGATCCTGACGTCGAGCCCGGCGGCCGGCAGCGAGCGCACTTCCACCGGCCGGCTGAAGACAGGCGCGACCGGCGCCGGCATGCCTGCCGGGCGGGCGTCGGCGCGGGGGGACGGCGGCTTCGGCCGGGACGGTTTCGACATTTTCGACATGGCGATCAGTCCGTCGATCAGAACAGGGGCGAAATTCCGGCCGAGTCTAGCGGCCCGGCGGCGGGAAGGGAGGGGTCGCGGCGACGAAATCCTCGATCCGCGCTTCGGCCATCGCCGCGTAGACGGCGCGGATATGGGCGGCGAGCGGGCGCAACCCGGCGGCCTGCCCTGCCTCCCCCAGCATGTTGCGCGCCAGCGCCTCGGCCAGCCCCTCGTCGTCGCCGGCGAGCGCCTGCTCGTAGGCGGCGAGGCTGCCGTAAAACTGTTCGGCGAGGCTCTTCATCCGCTTCGGCACGGCGAGGTCGCCGACGCCCTGCTCGCGCAGCATGTGGTCGAGATGCCGGAAGATCGCGTCGGACAGGTCCTTGCCGAGTTCGGCGGCGCGCGCATCCCCCGCCTCCCCGAGCGTGTGAAGCCGGCGCAACACGCCGCCGGCGTGGCAGACGAGCATGGCGAAGCGGCCCTCGCCCGTATCGGGGACGCCGAGCGAAAGATACAGTGCGGGCGCGCGGGCCGCCGCCATCACGGCGCCATAGAGCGCATCGACGATGGCGCGGTTCGATGCGCGCCGGAAGAATCGGAACATCTGGGACCGAGCGTTGCGGGCGGGCGGACGCCTTGCTTTCGCGCCTGACGGGGGTTAGGCATCGACACGCGAGGATGCAAGCGGTTTCGCCAACAGGGTTCGCGCCAGCGGGCCGAGGCGCCGGCGGGAGACGATGACGATGCGCATGCCGAAGGTTTTTTGCGTTGGCGCAACGGCCACGCGGGTCCGGCTTGGACTCGCATTCGCGGTCGCGCTCAGCCTCGGCGGCTGCCTCAACTACGACGGCGAGGTGACGCGCGGCTACGTCGTCGACGAAAAGACGATGGCGCAGATCAAGACCGGCGCGACGAAACAGCAGATTCTCGACACTATCGGCACGCCCTCGACGACCTCCACGGTCGGCGGCGACGCCTGGTACTACGTCAGCCAGAAGGTCGAACGGAAACTCGCCTTCAGCGCCCCCGAGGTGACCGACCAGCGGGTCGTCGCCGTCTACTTCAAGAACAACCGCGTCGAGCGCTACGCCGATTACGGTCTGAAGGACGGCGTGGTGTTCGACTTCATCTCGCGCACGACGCCGACCGGCGGCGCCGAGCCGAGCTTCCTCGGGAACATGCTGAAGAGCTTCGGCCGCCTGGTGTGACGGCGCGGCGCAGTCGCGCCCCTAGCCCGCCTGCGCCAGTCTGCGCACCGCCGGTCGCGCCGCGTGGCGGGCGAGGTAGGCCTCGACCTCCGACGCCGGCGGGCAGAGCCCGAACGACGTCATCCAGCTCAGCGCCGCGCCCCACAGCACGTCCGCCGCGCTGAAACGCTCGCCCAGCACGTAAGGCCCGGGCTTCAGCATCGTCAGCACCGCGCTCCATACTGTGTCAAAGTCGGCATAGGGCGACATGGCGCGCGGGCCGGGCGCGATCTTGCGCGCCTTCTCGACGATGGCCGGTTCGAAGCAGGCGGCGTAGAACACGATCCAGCGCAGATAGGGGCCGCGCTGCGGATCGCCGATCGCGGGCGCGAGGCCCGCCTGCGCGAAGGCGTCGGCGAGGTAGATGAAGATCGCCGCCGTCTCGGTGACGAGCGCGCCGTCGTGGCGGATCGCCGGCACCTTTCCCATCGGGTTGATCGCCAGATAGTCGGGCTTCAACTGGTCGCCCGCCTTCAGGTCGAGCCGCTCGATCTCGTAAGGCGCGCCCAGCTCCTCGAGCAGCAGCCGGGTCATCGACGAGCGCGAGGGCTCGGCGTGGTAGAACGTCACAACGTCAGACATCTCGGCCTCTCCAGGGGTTTCATGCATCCGCAGGCATGATGAACAGATCCGTGTCGCCCGGCTTCGCGCCGGCTGCGGTCAGCATCGCGTGAACCTGCCCGCGATGGTGCGTCTGGTGATTGAAGAAATGCGCGCCCGTCGTCGCGCCGGGCGCCGTCACGTCCCGACCGAGCGCCCCCGAGAACCAGGACAGCTCGCCGGCCAGGAATGCGGGCGAGACCCGCCCTGCCCAATCCAGAATGGCCGCGTCCTGCGCCTCGCGCGCGGCCTTCAGCGCCGACCAGTCGGCGTGGAGCTCCGGCGATGCGGCGATGCCGACCGCCGGCTTCGGCGCCCCGTCGAAACGGCTCATCCACATCGCGTCGCCCCAGGCCAGATGCGACAGCGTGCCGTGGATCGACTTGAAGAAGGCGCCACGGTCGGCGCGCCGGGCCGCCTCGTCGAGCGCATCGGCGGCGGCGTAGAGATTGCGATTCTGCCAACGATTGTAGCGCGCCATCAGGCGCACGAAGTCGACGGTGATCATGTCCGTTCCGAACAAAGAAAAGGGGCGGAGTCGTCTCCGCCCCAATTCTAGTTCGCGTTGTCGGCTGCGCTCAATGCGCGAGGATGGCGAGCAGCAGCAGCGCGACGATGTTGGTGATCTTGATCGCCGGGTTCACGGCGGGGCCAGCCGTGTCCTTGTAGGGGTCGCCGACGGTGTCGCCGGTCACCGACGCCTTGTGCGCGTCGCCGCCCTTGAGGTGCTTGACGCCGTCCTTGTCGACGAAGCCGTCCTCGAAGGACTTCTTGGCGTTGTCCCAGGCGCCGCCGCCCGAGGTCATCGAGATGGCGACGAACAGGCCGTTGACGATCACGCCGAGCAGCGAGGCGCCGAGGGCGGCGAAGGCGTTCGCCTTCGAGCCCGAGATCGCCAGCACGCCGAAATAGGCGACGAGCGGCGCGAGAACCGGCAGCAGCGAGGGGATGATCATCTCCTTGATCGCCGCCTTGGTCAGCAGATCGACCGCGCGCGCGTAGTCGGGCTTCTGCGTGCCCTGCATGATGCCGGGCATCTCGCGGAACTGACGACGCACCTCCTCGACGACGGAGCCGGCCGCGCGGCCGACCGCCGTCATGGCGATGCCGCCGAAGAGATACGGAATCAGGCCGCCGAACACGAGGCCCGCCACGACGTAGGGGTTCGACAGGTCGAAGGAGACCGCGCCGATGTCCTTGAAGTAGGGGCGGCCCTCGGCGATGAACGCCTGCAGGTCATTGGTGTAGGCGGCGAACAGCACCAGCGCGCCGAGACCGGCCGAACCGATCGCGTAGCCCTTGGTGACCGCCTTCGTCGTGTTGCCGACCGCGTCGAGCGCGTCGGTGGACTGACGCACTTCCTTCGGCAGGCCGGACATTTCGGCGATGCCGCCGGCGTTGTCGGTGACCGGACCGAAGGCGTCGAGCGCGACGATGATGCCGGCGAGGCCGAGCATGGTCGTCACCGCGATCGCCGTGCCGAAGAGGCCGGCGAGCTGGTAGGTCGAGATGATGCCGCCGACGATCACCATGGCCGGAAGCGCCGTCGATTCGAGCGACACCGCAAGACCCTGGATGACGTTGGTGCCGTGACCGGTGACCGACGCCTGCGCGATGGAGACGACCGGGCGCTTGCCCGTGCCGGTGTAGTACTCGGTGATCCACACGATCAGGCCGGTGACGAGTAGACCGACGAGGCCGCAGAAGAACAGCGCCGTGCCGGTGATCGGAACGCCCGCCGCCGTGCCGACGACGCCCCAGCCGAGCCACGAGGTCGCCCCGCCGAGGCCGATGATCGACAGCAGACCCGCCGCGATCAGGCCCTTGTAGAGCGCGCCCATGATCGAGTTGTTCGCGCCAAGCTTGACGAAGTAGGTGCCGACGATCGAGGTGAGAATGCAGGCCGCGCAGATCGCCAGCGGATAGACCATCGACGCGACGTCGATGCCCGCCTGCCCCTTGAAGAAGATCGCGCCCAGAACCATCGTCGCGACGACCGTCACGGCGTAGGTCTCGAACAGGTCGGCCGCCATGCCGGCGCAGTCGCCGACATTGTCGCCGACGTTGTCGGCGATCGTCGCGGGGTTGCGCGGATCATCCTCGGGGATGCCCGCCTCGACCTTGCCGACGAGGTCGGCGCCGACGTCCGCGCCCTTGGTGAAGATGCCGCCGCCGAGACGGGCGAAGATCGAGATCAGCGAGGCGCCGAAGCCGAGCGCCACCAGCGCGTCGATGACGATGCGCTCGTTGACCTTGAAGCCCATGCCCCAGGTGAGGATGAAGAAGTAGATCGCGACGCCGAGCAGCGCGAGGCCGGCGACGAGCATGCCGGTGACGGCGCCCGCCTTGAACGAGATGTCGAGGCCGGCGGCCAGCGACTTGGAGGCCGCCTGCGCCGTGCGCACGTTGGCGCGCACCGACACGTTCATGCCGATGAAGCCGGCCGCGCCGGACAGGATCGCGCCGATCAGGAAGCCGATCGCGACGAGGCCGCCGAGCAGCAGCCAGAGCGCGACGAAGATGACGACGCCGACGATCGCGATCGTCGTGTACTGACGGCGAAGATACGCCTGCGCGCCCTCGGCGATCGCGCTCGCGATCTCCTGCATGCGCTGGGAGCCGGCGTCTGCCGACATGAGTGACGAAATCGTCACGGCACCGTACACGACGGATAGCAATCCGCCGAGAATGATCAGCCACATAACCATGTGTTGAGCGTCCCCGATTTGTTGTGTCTTCCGCCGGCCCGTTCGGCGGCGCGCGGGCCTGACTCGACCCCTGCCGCCCCGGCTCTTGCCAGAATCCAGCGACAATCGCAAACGGAAGTCCAGCCGGACCTTTGGCGAGGACGCATCGTCGCAGGCGAGGCTCCGAGCGTCCGGCGGGCCGGCTCCTGGAGCCCCGCCGCGGCCCTCAAGCCGCCGGTCGGCGGGCGCGGGCGAGCGCGAACCAGACCAGCGCGACGAGCGCCAGCGCGATGGGCGGGAAGGCGATCAGGTTGACCCAGCTCCAGCCCCAGTTCGTCAACACGTGACCTGACGAGAAGGAGCCGACCGCCATCGTTCCGAAAACGAGGAAGTCGTTGAAGGACTGGACCCGCGTGCGCTCCTCCGGCCGGTGCGTCGTCACCACCATGGCGGAGGCGCCGACGAAGCCGAAGTTCCAGCCGACGCCCAGAATGATCAGCGCCGTCCAGAAATGCGCGACGGTGATCCCCATCAGGCCGACGATTCCGGCCAGGCCCGTGAGCAGCAGGCCCGCCGTCACCACACGGTCCGCGCCGTAGCGCGCGATCAGGGAGCCGGTGACGAAGCTCGGCAGATACATCGCTACGACGTGCCACTGGATGGCGAGGTTGGAATCGGAAATGTCGTGTCCGCACATCTTCATGGCGAGCGGGGCGGCGGTCATGATCAGGTTCATCAGCGCGTAGGAGACGACGCCGCAGAGCGCCGCCACGACGAAACGTGGCTGCGCGGCGATCTCCAGCAGCGGCCGGCCCGCCCGCGCGGCGGCGGCCGCCGCGGGCTTGGGAAAATCGACGGTCGACAGCACGATCATCGCCAGCGCCGCGACGATGGACTGGCCGACATAGCTCGCCGCGAACAGATAGGGCGGCCACAAATTCATCGTGTTCTGAACGAGCTGCGGGCCGACGAAGCCGGCGAGCACGCCGCCCGCCATGACCCACGAAATCACCTTCGGCTTGTAGCTTTCGGAGGCGGTGTCGGCGGCGGCGAAACGGTAGGACTGGGCGGCGGCGGCATAGGATCCGCAGCACAGCGTGCCGAGGCAGTAGAGCGGGAAGGAGGCGGCATAGACGGCGCTCGCGCCGAGCAAGCCGCCGATCACCCCCATCAGCGAGCCGATCTGGAACGCCGTGCGGCGGCCGAACGTGCGGGCGATCCAGCCGACCGGCAGGGTGGCGAGCGCCATGCCGACCACGAAGATCGAGATCGGCACGGTGGCGTAGGATTTGTCGGGCGCCAGAACCGACCCGACGATGGCGCCGGTGGCGAAGATGACGCTGGCGTTGGCGCCGGCGAGCGCCGAGGCGATGGCGAGGCGCAGCGCATTGGCGCGCGCCCGCGCGTCGTCGATCTGACCGGCGGTCGTCATGCGGAAGGCTCCTCCCCCTCGTCGCCTGCTCTAAGGCGCGGCGGCGCGGCGCGATAGCGTTCGGGGCGCGCGGCTCATATGCGCGCTTCGGCATATCTGTCGGCGACGCGGCGCTGTTCCCCCTAGAAGTGCCGATACGCGCCATGCGCGAATGTGCGGGCGCGGCCGTCCGCGCCGATAAATTCGACGCCCTGGCCGTCCGCCGTGACGACGCCTATCCGCGCGGCCGGCACGCCCGCCTCCGCCATCGCCGCCTCGAAGGCCGCGCTCTTCTCCGGCGCGACGGCGGCGAGAAGCTCGTAGTCGTCGCCGCCGGTGAGCGCGACGTCGAAGAACGCGGGATCGGCGCCGAGCGCGCCGCGCGCCGCATCCGACAGCGGCGCGCGCGCCAGCTCGACGCGCGCCCCGCAGCCGGAGGCGCGCATCATCTTGGCGAGATCGCCGACGAGACCGTCCGACACGTCCATGCCGGCGCGGGCGTGCGCGCGCATCGCCTCCGCCGCCGCAAGGCGCGGGCGCGGCAGCAGATAGCGGTCGAGAAGATGGTCGCGCCCGGCCTGCGGCAGCGCCTCCAGCCGCGCGTCGCCCTTGCGCAGCGCAAGGCCGAGCGCGGCGTCGCCGATGGTTCCGGTGACATAGAGCGCGTCCCCCGGCCGCGCCGCGAAGCGCTTCACCATGGCGCCGCGCGGCGTCGCGCCGAGCGCGGTGACCGAGAGCGTCAGCGGCCCCGGCGTCTTCACCGTGTCGCCGCCGAGCAGCGGGCAGGCGTAGTCGCGCGCATCCTCGCCGAGGCCGCGCGCGAAGGCGGCGAGCCAGGGCGCCTCCCAGCCCGCCGGCAGCGCCAGCGCGAGCAGGAAGCCGAGCGGCGTCGCGCCCTTGGCGGCGAGATCGGAGAGGTTGACGCGCAGCGCCTTCCTGGCGATGGCGTCCGGGGAATCGTCGGCGAAGAAATGCACGCCGGCGACCAGCGCGTCCTTGGTGAGGACGATTTCGCAATCCAGCGGCGGGACCACCGCCGCCGCGTCGTCCTTCAGCGCGAAGGCGCCCTCGCCGGCGAGCGGCGCGAAATAGCGCGCGATGAGGTCGTCTTCCGAAAGCGGCGCGCCGCTCACTGGAACTCGTCGGCGCGCAGCCGGCGCGCCAGCGCATCGAGCACGGCGTTGATCATGCCCGCCTCCTCGCGGCCGAAGAAGCCGCCGGCGACGTCCACATACTCCTTGATGACGACGCGGGCCGGAACATCCTTGCGGTTGCGCAGCTCGTAGACGCCGGCGCGCAGGATGGCGCGCATCACCGAGTCGATGCGCTTCAGCGGCCAGCCCGCCGCCAGCGCGTCGTCCACCATCGGGTCGATGACGCGCTGATGTTCGAGCACGCCCGAGAGCACGTCGCGGAAGAAGGCCGTCTCGGCGGGCTTGTATTCGTCGCCCTCGATCTCCTGACCGAGCCAGTGCGACTCGAACTCCGCGAGCACGTCGGTCAGGCCCTTGCCAGACACGTCCATCTGATAGAGCGCCTGCACGGCGCCGAGACGCGCGGCGGCGCGATCCGGCCTCACTCTCTGCTCTACCATCTGCCAACTCCGATGCGGCGCTTCAGCGCCGCCAGCGCAATCGCCGCGCGCGCCGCGTCGCCGCCCTTGTCGAGCCGCGCGGGGTCGGCGCGCTCCACGGCCTGGTCCTCGCTCTCGACGGTGAGAATCCCATTGCCGAGCGCAAGGCGCCGCTCGACGCCGAGCGCGGTGAGCGCGCGCGCGCTCTCGTTGCAGACGATCTCGAAATGATAGGTCGCGCCGCGAATGACGCAGCCGAGCGCGACGGCGCCGGCATAGGCGCGGCGCTGCTGCTCGGCGTTGTCGAGCGCGATCGCCATCGCGACGGGAATTTCGAGCGCGCCGGGCACGGTGACGACGTCGCAGGTCGCGCCGGCCGCCTCGATGGCGCGGCGCGCGCCGGCAAGCAGCATGTCGCCGATGGCGTCGTAGAAGCGCGCCTCGACGATGAGGAAGCGGGCGCCCTCGACACGCTCGGCCGCGGCGGCGGGATTTCGGCTCGGTTCGGCCATCAGGTCCAACAGGTTGGCGCGCACGGCGCGACGGGCGCTCTCCCTAGCGCAGCGCGGGGCGGAGGGGAAGCGCGCTCACCGCGCCTCTGCCAGCCGCGCGGCGTAGCGGGCCATCAGATCCACTTCGAGGTTAAGGCGCGTCCCGGCGGTCACGGCGCCCCATGTCGTGACAGTGAGCGTGTGCGGGATCAGCAGCACGGAGAAGCGGTCGCCCTCGACCGCGTTGACCGTCAGCGAGGTTCCGTCGAGGCAGACCGAGCCCTTCTCGGCGATGAAGCGGGCGAGCGCGGCGGGGGCGCGGATGTCGAAACGCGCCATGCCGTCGAAATCGTCGCGCGCGATCACCTGCGCCACGCCGTCGACATGGCCGGTGACGATGTGGCCGCCGAGTTCGTCGCCGACCTTGAGCGAGCGTTCGAGATTGAGGCGGCGGCCGGGCGTCCAGTCGCCCGCCGTCGTGCGCGCCAGAGTCTCGGCGCCGACATCGACGTCGAACCATGCGCGCCCGTCCGCCTCGCCGGTCGCGACCGCGGTGAGGCACGGGCCGGCGCAGGCGATGGAGGCGCCGAGCGCGATGGACTCGCGCGCATAGTTGCAGGCGATGCGGATGCGCCGCAGATCGCCGCGCGGCTCGACCGCGCGCACCTCGCCGACGTCGCTGACGAGACCGGTGAACATCTCAGACCCTCTCGTAACGGCGCAGGCGATCATGGCCGACGCGCGCATCCTCGACCAGCGCGAAGGCGCGCGGATCGGCGAGGCGCGCGCGCGCCTCCGCACCCAGCGCACGGACGCCCTCGCGCGCCAGCGGCTTCGGCGCCGTGAACAGCGCCACCTCGTCGACGAGCCCCTTCTCGATCAGCGCGGCCGCGACCGTCGGCCCGCCCTCGCTGAAGACGCGCGTGAGGCCGCGCGCGGCGAGGCGGCCGAGCGCGGCGGCGAGATCGAGACGAGCCGCGCGCGCGGCGACGCGCTCGACATCGACGCGCTCGACCTCGACACCCGCCTCGCGCAGCGCGCGCTCACGCTCCGGCGAGGCCGCGTCGGACGCGACGACGAGCACGGGGCGCTCGCGCGCGGTGACGACGAGGCGCGAGCGCAACGGCAGGCGCAGCGCGGTATCGAGCACGATGCGCAACGGGCGATAGGCGTCGAGGCCCGGCAGCCGCACCGTCATCAACGGATCGTCGGCGAGCGCCGTGCCGACGCCGACCATGATCGCCTCGCAGCTCGCGCGCATCATCTGCACGCGGTTGTTGGCGGCGAGGCCGGTGATCATCAGACGCGGATCGTGCTCGCCGGCGGCGGCGTAGCCGTCCGCCGTCTCGGCCAGCTTCAGCGTCAGCATCGGCCGGCCCTCGCGCGTGCGCAGGATGTGGCCGAGATTGGCGCGACGCGCCTCGTCGGCGCAGACGCCGACCACCGTCGCGACGCCGGCCGCAGCAAGCCGCGCATGGCCGCGCCCGCTGACGCGCGGATCGGGATCCTCGATCGCCGAGACGACACGCGCGATCCCCGCCGCGACGATGGCGTCGGCGCAGGGCGGCGTCAGTCCGTGATGGCTGCACGGCTCGAGCGTGACGTAGAGCGTCGCCCCGCGCGCGGCCTCGCCGGCGTCGGCTAGGGCGATGGTTTCGGCGTGCGGGCGACCGCCGGGGCGCGTCGCGCCGCGGCCGACGATGACGCCCTCGCGCACCACCAGCGCGCCGACCGCGGGATTGGGCGCGGTCCGGCCGAGATTGCGCGCGCCGAAGGCCAGCGCCGCGCGCATGAAGCGACGGTCGCGCGCCGCCTCGTCGGGCGCAAGCTCCGTTTCTGTCTTCAGCGCCATCGCGTCAGGGCTCGGGGGTCGGGCGGGCGCGGCCGCGCGGCGGCTCGCTGGCCTCGTCGGCGTCGTCCTCGCGCGTCTTCAGCTCGTTGACCAGCGCCTCGAAATCCGTGGTGTCGCGGAAGTCGCGATAGACGGAGGCGAAGCGCACGAAGGCGACGTCGTCGAGACGCTTCAGGCCGGCCATCACCAGTTCGCCGATGCGCTGGGAGGGAATCTCGCCCTCGCCCTGGCTTTCGAGCTGGCGGACAATGCCGTTGACCATGCGCTCGACGCGCTCGGGATCGACCGGGCGCTTGCGCAGCGCGATCTCGAGCGAGCGCATCATCTTGTCGCGATCGAACGGCACGCGGCGGCCCGACTTCTTGACCACCGTCAGTTCGCGCAACTGCACGCGCTCGAAGGTGGTGAAGCGGCCGCCGCAATCCGAGCAGACGCGCCGGCGACGGATCGCCGAGGCGTCGTCGGTCGGGCGCGAATCCTTCACCTGCGTGTCGAGGCTCGAACAATAGGGGCAGCGCATTTCGAACCCGCCGTCAGCGACCGCACGCCGCGGCTGCGACGTCGGAGAGAATGGATTGCGCGAGGATCTTGTGACCTTCGGCGCTGAAATGCATGCCGTCGGGCAGGCGATGGTCGCGCGCGATGCGCAGATTGTCGAGCATCACCACCGTCACGCCGCGCGCGCCGGCGTAAGATTTGATGGCCGCGATGTTCGCTTCGGTATCGGTCGCGCCCCGGCGGGCGTCGTTGCCGCCGGGCTGAAGGATCAGAACTTTGGCATCCTTGCCGAGCGCGCCGGGCAGGCGGCGCAGCATGCCGGCGGTCGTGTCGCCGGCGACGCCCGCGTTGAGCACGGTCGCACGGCAGCCCCGGGCGGCGAGCATCGCCTGAAGCTGCGCGGGATAGGCCTGCGACTTCGGCGCCCCATCGGGATGCGCGCCGCGCCCCCTGCCCTCCGTGTTGCTCGCGCCGAGAGCGACGACGGCCGCAGCGCAAACCGGCGCCGCAGACCCAAGAAGTGCGACGGCGAACAACGCGCCGCGCGTCGCGCCCACCGCAGCCCTCACTGATAGATCGGGAAGCGGCGCGTCAGTTCGGCGACGCTCGCCTTCACCTTCGCCTCGACGGCGCCGTTGCCCTCGTCGCCGTTCTTCGCCAGCCCGTCGAGCGTCTCGACGATCAGCTCGCCGACGCGCTTGAACTCGGCGACGCCGAAGCCGCGCGAGGTCGCCGCCGGCGAACCGAGACGCACGCCCGAGGTGATTGTCGGCTTCTCGGGATCGAACGGCACGCCGTTCTTGTTGCAGGTGATGTGGGCGCGGCCGAGCGCGGCCTCGGCCGCCTTGCCGTTGAGCTTCTTGGAGCTCAGATCGACCAGCATCAGATGATTGTCGGTGCCGCCGGTGACGAGATCGCAGCCGCCGGCCTTCAGCGCGCTCGCCATCGCCGCCGCATTGTCGACGACCGCCTGCGCATAGGCCTTGAAGTCGGGCGTCAGCGCCTCGCCGAAGGCGACCGCCTTGGCGGCGATGACATGCATCAGCGGGCCGCCCTGCAGGCCGGGGAAGATCGCCGAATTGATCTTCTTGGCGATGGCCTCGTCGTTGGTGAGGATGAGGCCGCCGCGCGGGCCGCGCAGCGTCTTGTGCGTGGTCGAGGTGACGACATGCGCGTGCGGGAACGGCGAGGGATGCGAGCCGCCCGCCACCAGACCGGCGAAATGCGCCATATCGACCATGAAATAGGCGCCGACCTTGTCGGCGATCTCGCGGAAGCGCTTCCAGTCCCAGATGCGCGCATAGGCCGAGCCGCCGGCGATGATCAGCTTCGGCTTGTTCTGCTCGGCGAGGCGCTCGACCGCGTCCATATCGACCATCTGGTCGGCGACGCAGACGCCGTAGCTGACGCATTTGAACCACTTGCCCGACATGTTGACGGGCGAGCCGTGGGTGAGATGGCCGCCGGAGTTGAGATCGAGACCCATGAAGGAATCGCCGGGCTGCAACAGCGCCAGAAAGACGCCCTGATTGGCCTGGCTGCCGGAATTGGGCTGCACGTTGGCGAAGCCGCAGCCGAACAGCTTCTTGGCCCGGTCGATGGCGAGCTGCTCGGCGATATCGACGAACTGGCAGCCGCCATAGTAGCGCTTGCCGGGGTAGCCCTCGGCGTATTTGTTCGTCATCACAGAGCCTTGCGCCTCGAGAACGGCGCGAGACACGATGTTCTCGGAGGCGATCAGCTCGATCTCGTCGCGCTGGCGGCCGAGTTCCAGGGCGATCGCCCTGGCGATCTCCGGGTCGGCGTCGGCGAGCGCGGCCGAGAAAAACGAGTTGGACAGCGGGCGGATCGGCGTCGCTTGGTTCATGGCAGCCTCGTCCGAACGGGATCGGGGCTGGGCCGGACCGGCCGCCCCCGGCGATGGTCGGCGCGGCCATAGCATGGCGCCGCCGGGAAAGGAAACCCTGCGGCGTTAACCAGGAATTAACTCTGTCGGCCGGGTCGGACGAGGCGCGTTGACCATCGCATCGACAGGGCGGAGAGTCGGTCCGCGGCGGGCCTGTCCCGAAAGGCTTCGCATCTTGTCCAACGCCAGCATCGACATCGGATCGCGCAACGCCGCGATGTTCAACCTGCCGTCCGTCGCCGACTGGTATCTCGGCGAGACGACGACGGGGGCCGAACAGCGCCTGCTGGTCGCCAGCCGCGAAGACTTCTCGGGCCGGCGCGTCCTCGATCTCGGCGTCGGCACGGGCCGCACCACCGGCTACATCCTGCCCTACGCGGCCGACTATCTCGGCATCGACCTCGCCCCCGAAATGCTGGCGCGCGCCCGGCGGGCCTTTCCGGCGGCCAATCTCGTCGAGATGGACATGCGCGATCTCGGCCGTCTGCCGGAGGCGAGCCGGGACTACGCGCTCGGCTCCTACGGCGCGCTCGACGTGTTCGACGAGCCGGAGCGCCAGGCCGTCATTCTTTCGATCCGTCGCCTGCTCGCGCCGGGCGGCGTCTTCGTGTTTTCGGCGCATAATCGCGACAGCCGGCACGCGGGCGGGCGGCCGAGCCTGCCTCTGTCGGCCAACCCCGTCCGGCTGCTGCGCGACGCGCGGCAATTCGCCATCGGCAGCGTCAACTTTCGCCGCATGGCGCCGTTCGAGAAGCGCGAGGCCGATTACGCGATGCTGCGCGACGTGGCGCATCAGTGGCGCGGCGTCTTCTACTATGTGTCTCCCGCCGCGCAGACGCGCCAGCTCGCGGGGCTCGGCTTCGCCGCGGTCACCGTGATCGGCGAGGATGGGCGCGACGTCGCGCCCGGCGAGCCGACGCGCGAGGACGGCCTGCTGCACTATCGCTGCGTGCGCGTCTGACCGCGATCAGCGCGGCCGCGGCGCCATGCGCGCCCGGTCGATCACGGTGCGGCCGAAGAGGCTCGCCGCGAGCTCCGCCAGCAGGCGCGCGCTGCGGCCGCGCTCGTCCAGGAACGGGTTCAGTTCGACGATATCGAGCGAGCCGACGCTGCCGCTGTCATGCAGCATCTCCATGATGAGATGCGCCTCGCGATAGGTGGCGCCGCCCGGAACGGTGGTGCCGACCGCGGGCGCGATGGAGGGATCGAGAAAATCGACATCGAGCGAGACGTGCAGCTGCGCGCCCTGGCCGACGGCGCCGACGATCTCGCGCATCAGCGCGGAGACGCCGAACTCGTCGATGCGGCGCATGTCGTAGAGCTCGATCCCGGCCGCCAGCGCCGCCTCGCGCTCGTCGGCGTCGATGGAGCGCAGGCCGAAGATGCGCACATCGCGCGCGCTCACCGGCGCGAAGGGGCGGCCGCCGAGCAGCGGCGCGAGATCGGCGTCGCCGCAGAACATCGCCACCGACATGCCGTGCATGTTGCCGGAGGGGGTCGTGTCCGGCGTGTTGAAGTCGGCATGCGCGTCGAGCCACAGCACGGCCAGCTTGCGCTTCGTCTCGCGGCAATGCCGCGCGACGGCGGTGACCGAGCCCATCGACAGGGAATGGTCGCCGCCCAGCACGAGCGGGAAGCGCCCCTCGCGCAGCGCCGCATAGGTCGCGTCGTGGATGGCGCGGGTCCAGCCGGCGATCAGACCGGCGTTGCGACTCTTCGCGTGCGCGTCCGCGTCGAGGCCGGACTCGACGGGCGCGGGCCGCGCGATGTCGCCGCGATCCTCGACGTCGCAGCCGAGCTCGGCGAGCATGGCGGGAAGGCCCGCGACGCGTAGCGCCGCCGGCCCCATCAAGGCGCCCGCCGCCCCCGCGCCTTCGTCCACCGGCGCGCCGATCAGCGCGATGCGCCGCCTATCACGTGATGTGTGCATCGCAAGTTCCATCCTCCCGCACAGATTGCCGCGCGGGAGGACAAGGAGGCAAGGCCTCAGGCGGCCGTGATGTGGCTGTGGCCGAAGAACACGGGATAGAGACACAGGTCGCGCATGAGGCGGTGCGTGCCGCGCTCGAACACGAACAGGTTCTCCCAGTATCCGGTCACCGCATAGTGCTTGCCGTCCGGCAGCAGCGTCACGCCGCACGGGTGGCGCAGCCCCGTCTTCGTCGTGTCGACGTCGCGCAGCACGCGGCCCGTCTCGCCGTCGAACACCATCACGCGGTGCGCCGTCGGGAAGGTGGCGATCGCCTGATCGTGCGCGGCGTCGTAGACGATGGACAGGCCGTGCCGCATCCGCTCGGCCGTCCGCCGGTCGCCCAGCGCGCGCGGCTCGCCGCCCCTGCCGATCTTCAGCACCGGCGCGGCGAGATAGGCGAGGCCCTTCTCGCCGGTGATGTCGAGACCGTAGGCGACGCTCTCGCCCGCCATCGACTGCGCGCCGGAGGGCACGTCGCCGAGAAGCGCCTGGATCGCGAAGATGCGGTCCAGCGAGCCCGCCGCCAGATGCCGCAACTCGGTCCGGTCGCGGTTCGTCACGCGCTTGTCGACGAGCTTGCCCGACGCCATGTCGACGATCGTCACGCACGCCTCGGTCACCGCGCGCGGCACGGACAGGTCCTTCTCGCCCTGCCTCGGCAGCGAGCCGTAATTCGCCGCAACGAGATATTTGCCGCCCTCGATCAGCCGGATGTCGTGCGGGTCGATCCCGTGCGTCGAATAGCTCTCGCGCACCTTCAGCGTGTGCGGATCGCGCAGGGTGACGCGGCCGTGATGGGCCTCGATCCCCTCCCCGCCCAGCGCCTTGCGCGGCGCGCGCTCGGACAGGGCGACGAAGCGCCCGCCATCGAGGAAGACGGCGTGGCCGCCTCCGCGCCAGCCCTCGGCGAAGGCCGGCGCGGTCGCCACCACGTCCAGCGTCTTCGGATCGAAGGCGACCTGATCGCGCTCCTCGAAGCCGCACAGGATTCCGACCGAGCGATCGGGCGAAATCTCGACGTCATGCGCGAAGGCGGGCAGCACCGCCTGCACGATGTCGCCGTCCATGCCGATGCGGGTCAGCATCCGGTGCGGCTTCGAGCGATCGGTCAGTCCGCGCGCGAGGCGCGGATGGCGCGAGACCGGCACGCCGTTGGCGGCGGCCGCATTCGGGTCGTAGCCCGGCACGTAGACGGAGGTCCGGCGCAGGGCGTCCGGCGGCGCGGCGCGGTCGTCAGGCGCGAGGGCGGTCGTCTCCGCCACCGCGCAACCGGCGAGCGCGGCGCCGGCGAGGCTGAGCCCCGCCGCCGCCAGAACATGTCGACGGTTGGCGTCCACGGGCGTCAGTGCCCGCCGCCGCCGCCGCCGCCGCCACCCCCGCCGCCGCTGGTGCGCGGATCGGGCGCGGGCTCCGGCGGGAACTCGCCGGTCTGGATGAACCGGTTGCGCGTGCGCGCATTGTCCTGCCATTGCTCGGTGCCGGCGACTTCCGGCCGACGGCCGCAGCCGGCCAGCGTCAGCGTGGCGGCCAGCGCGCCGAGCAGCGCGAGCCGCGAGCGTTCGACGCCCGTGTTCTTCTTGGCTTGAGACATGGGTCACTCCTGTCGCCCATTCGCCGGCGACGGGACGCGCCTCACCGCGAGGCGAGCGCGTCGCCGGCCCCGCCCTCGGCGCGCCGGTTGTGCCTCGGCGACGCCGGGACGAAGAGATGATCGCGGAAGCTGCGCTGCAGGGCGCCGTGGCGCGTGGGCGCCTCCTTCCGGTGGCTCCCGGCCGGCTCAGCCCTGCGACCGTCCATGCCGGAACGATCTCATTTCGACAGAAAAAACAAAATGATGCGCGTCAACGACGAGGCGCCCGCCGAAGCCTAGAAGTGATGCGCGCGGTCTGAACTCCGCCTGCGGCCGCGGCAATCCCGGACAACCGGAGCGACGCCTGCGGTCAGCCTTTGCGGCGGTGACGCGTCGTCGGCGCGCGCATGGTGACGAGCTCCTCGGCGGCGGTGGGATGGACCGCCATGGTCGCATCGAAATCCGCCTTCGTCGCGCGCATCTTCATCGCGACGCCGATGAGTTGCGCCATCTCGCCGGCGCCCTCGCCGAGGATGTGCACGCCGACGACGCGATCGCTCGCCGCGTCGACGACGATCTTCATCATCACACGGTCGTCCCGGCCGGACAGGGTCGCGCGCATCGGCCGGAAGCCGGTCTTGTAGACGTCGACGTCGCCATATTCGGCGATGGCGGCTTCCTCGCCGATCCCGACCGTGCCCAGTTCGGGCGTCGTGAACACGGCGGTGGCGATGTCCGCATGATCGACGCTGACGGACTTGCCGCCGAACACGGTGTCGGCGAAGGCGTGGCCCTCGCGGATGGCGACGGGCGTGAGATTGACGCGGTTCGTCACGTCGCCGACCGCATAGATGGAGCCGACATTGGTGCGCGAGAAGGAATCGACGATCACCGCGCCGTGCCTGTCGAGCGCGACGCCCGCGCCCTCGAGGCCGAGGCCGGCGGTCGCCGGCGTGCGGCCGGTCGCGAACATGGCGGCGCCGACATCGAGCGCGCTCGCATCGCTCAGCGTCGCGAGGAGGCCGCCCGCGGTCTTCTCGAGCCGCGCAGGCATGACGCCGCAGCGCAGATCGACGCCGGCGCGCGTCAGCGCATTGGCGACGCCCTCGCGCAGGTCGTCGTCGAAGCCGCGCAACGGTTTGTCGGCGCGCATCGACACCGTGACGCGCACGCCGAGCCGCGCCAGCAGGCTCGCGAACTCGATCGCGATATAGCCGCCGCCGACGATCAGCATCGCCTCCGGCAAGGTCGGCATGTCGAACACCTCGTTGGAGGTGATCGCATGCTCGATCCCCGGCACGAGCGGGGCGCGCTGCGGCGCGCCGCCGGTCGCCACGAGGATGTGGCGCGCACGCACGCGGCGGTTCTGTTTGACGAGGAGAATTTCCTGCGGACCCAGCACGACGGCGCGGCTGTCGACGAGTTCGACGCCCGCCTTTTCGAGATTGGCGGCGTAAAGACCGGAAAGCCGCGTGATCTCGCGCTCCTTGGCGGCGACGAGGCTCGGCCAGTCGAAGGTCGGCGGGGCCGGCAGCCTCCAGCCGAAGCCCGCCGCGTCGGCGAAATCATCGGCGAAGCGCGAGGCGTAGACGTAGAGCTTCTTCGGCACGCAGCCGCGAACGACACAGGTGCCGCCGACGCGGAACTCCTCGGCGATCAGCACGCGCGCGCCATATCCGGCCGCGATGCGCGCGGCGCGCACGCCGCCCGAGCCTGCGCCGATCACGACGAGATCGAAATCGTGTCCCGACATCACAAACTCCGCGTCAGCGTCAGGGGGGCGTCAGATGTCGTGCCCCTTCTTCTTCATCTCCTCGCGCACGCGCGTCATCATCGCGGCGGAGAGCTTCTCGGACCAGCCCTGCATGGCGACGACGAGCTGATCCAGCATCTGCGGCTGCATCTCGACATACTTCTTGCCGGCGGGCGACTTGAAGAAAGTCAGGGAGTCCTTGATCTCCGCCTCGTTCATGTATTTCGAGACGATGCGCGCGGAGGTGGTCAGCATCTCGTCGGCGCCCTTGGCGAACTCCGGCGTCAGCTCCTTCATCGTCGCCGTCAGATCCTTGGCGATCTCGGGGCGCGTCGTCTTCAGCGTGCGCTCGAGCTGGTCCATCATCTGCGGCACCATCGCGTCGAACGAGCGGGAAATGCCGGTGATGGCGACGAGCTCGCGCGCGGCCGCGAGATGGCCGGGCGCGACTTCCTGGGCCTGGGCCGACGCCAGTGCGAGAGCGAGGAAACCGCCGACGAGAACGGCGCGCAGAGGCTTCATGATCACCAGACGTACTCCTTCAGGCGCCGCAAGGCGGCTTGCGCGCGGCGATCACTCCGCCGCGCCGTAGACGACGATCCCGGACTGGCGCGCACAGATGACCGTGTCCGCCAGTCCAATGAAGAGGCCATGGCCCATGACGCCGGGGACGGCGTCGAGCGCGGCCGCCAGACGATCCGCATCGGGAATGCGGCCGAAGGCGCAATCGAGAATATAGTGCCCGCCGTCGGTGACGAAAACGGACCCGTCGCCGCGCCGGCGTAGCGTGATCGCGCCCTCGCACGCCAATTTTGCGGCCGCCGCGCGCACCGCGCGCTCGGTCGCGCCGAGGCCGAAGGGCGCCGCCTCGACCGGCAGCGGGAAACGCCCGAGCGTCTCCACCTCCTTCGAGCCGTCGGCGACGACCACCATGCGGCGCGAGGCCGCGGCGACGATCTTTTCGCGCAGCAGCGCGCCGCCGCCGCCCTTGACGAGGCGCAGGGCGGGATCGAACTCGTCTGCCCCGTCGATCGTCAGGTCGAGCTCGGGCGTCTCGTCGAGCGTCGTCAGCGCGACGCCGAGCCTCTCGGCCTGGGCGCGCGTCGCCTCCGAGGTCGGCACGCCCACGACCGACAGGCCGCCGCGCACCGCCTCCCCCAGCAGGTCGACGAAGTGCTTCGCGGTGGAGCCGGTGCCGAGCCCCAGCTTCATGCCCGGACGGACAAAATCCATGGCGCGCGCGGCGGCGCGCCGCTTCATCTCGTCGGGCGAAGGGGTGGACATGGGCGATCCTGCGGGCGGCCGGCCGGGATGACTAGCCGCTGGCCGGGGCAAAATCAAATCGGACCCCGCCGTGGCGCGGCCCGGAATTCGCCCGTCCCGAATTCCCCCGCCTCGATTCCCGCGCCTCACTTGCCCGGCGGCGTGCAGACGACGGATTCGTTGTAGACGTAGCAGATCGCCACCGAGCCGCCGCGCAGATCGACGCGGAAGACGCCCGCCTCCTGCTCGTGGCGCGAGGAGATCAGCGCATAGTCGCTCGGCGTCTGCGCGCTCGCGCCCTCGCCGGGGGGATAGCAGATGGTGACGCCGATCGTGCCTTCCTTCAGCCCGTATTGGCAGGCGCCCACCTCGCCCGTGCCCTTGTCGAGCCGGTAGATGCGGTTGAGGTTGGTCTGCGGCGCGGCGAGAAACTCGTAGCTCGCGGCGGAGGCCGCCAGCGGCGCCGCAAGCGCCGCGAGCGCCGCACACAGACGCAACATCCCGGTCATGGCAGCCTCTCCCGCCTGCGCCGGCGAGGCCGGCGAATCAGGGTCAGTCTACACACGCCGGAGGATGGTTCGGCAAGTTTCAGGCGACGCGCGCGGGCGCGGGCGCGATCTCGACGATGGCGCCGTGGGCGTCGCGGGCGCGCGCGGCGAAATCGGTGATGAGCAGCGGCGCGACCTCGGCCTCCGGGATCGGCCGGCCGTAGAGATAGCCCTGGATCTGGTGGGCGCCGATCTCGACGATCAGATCGGCCTGGGCGCGGGTCTCCACGCCCTCGGCGCAGACCTTCAGGTTCAGGCCGCGGCCAAGGCTCGCGATGGCGCGAAGGATCGGCGGCAGCGCCGGGTTGCCGCCCTGCGCGGCGCGCACGAAGGAGCCGTCGATCTTCAGCTTGTCGAAGGGGAACTTCCAGAGATAGTTCAGCGCGGAATAGCCGGCGCCGAAATCGTCGAGCGAGATCGAGACGCCGAGCTCCTTCAGGCCGCGCAGCTCGGCGAGCACTTCTTCCGTGTTCTCCAGCAGAAGCCCCTCCGTGATCTCGAGTTCGAGGCGGTGCGCCTCGAGCCTCGATTCGGCGAGCGCGTCGGCGACGACGCGGCGCAGATGTCGCCCCGTGATCGAGACGCGGCCGAAATTCGCCGGCGAGAGGTTGACCGCCACCGTCACATGCCGCGGCCACGCGGCCGCCGCGCGACAGGCGCCGCGCAGCACCCATTCGTCGATCTGCGTGATCAGGCCCATGCCTTCGGCGCAGGCGACGAACTCCTGCGGCGGGATCGGCCGCCCCTCTTCGTCGAACAGGCGAAGCAGCGTCTCGAAGCCCTCGATCTCGCCGGTCGAGGCGGTGCAGATCGGCTGGAAATACAAGCGGAACTCGGATCGATCCAGCGCCTCGCGCACGCGCATCTCGAGCGCGAGCTGGGCGGCGCGCTCGGCCTCGATGGCGGCGTTGAAGACGACGTAGCGGTTGCGCCCCAGCGCCTTGGCGCGATAGAGCGCGAGGTCGGCGCATTTCAACATCTCGCCGGCGCTCGGCGTGATGTAGCGATCGACGACGCCGACGCTCGCCGACACGGTGATCGTATTGTCGCGGATGACGAAGGGCTGCGCGAGGGCGTGGACAATGGCGGCGGCGCGCTCCTCCACCTGTTTGCGCGACGTCGTCTTCCACTGCGCGACGACGAACTCGTCGCCGCCGACGCGGCCGACGAGATCGTAACGCGTCGACAGCTTGATGAGGCGGGCCACCGCCTCGCGCACGAGATCGTCGCCGACGTCGTGGCCCATCGTGTCGTTGACTTCCTTGAACTTGTCGAGATCGACGAAGTGAATGGCGGTGCCGCGGGCGCGCGCCTCGGGCGATTTCAGCCATTCATCGAGCTGGCCGAGGAAGTGGCCGCGATTGAGCGCGCCGGTCAGCGTGTCGTAATAGGCGAGATACTCGATGCGGCGGCGCGCCTCGCCGCGCTCGCGGGCGCGACGCACGGTCGAGATGTTCAGCAGCACGACGAGAATGATGGCGAAGACGCCGGCGCCGACCACGAAGCTCTTGATCGCGGTGGCGTGGCGCTCGGTCTGGACGAGGTTCGGCTCGATCAGCTTCAGCATCTCGATCATGCCGGCGACGTCGCCGATCGCCCAGTCGCGCTTTGGCGAGGTCGCCTCGCCGTTATGGCACTCGACGCAGGTCTGCGTCGTCATCCGCACCGGAACGGCGAGCCGCAGATGACGCTGGCCGTCGAGCGTCTCCTCGTTCGTGAAGACGACGTTGGGATCGCGCTGGAACGTCTTCCACGCCTGTTTGCGGAACTCGTCGAACGCCGGCGGCTCCCGGCCGGGCCAGGGGAACGGGCTCAGGAACTCGAAGCGGTTCGGACGCGCGCGCGTTTCGTTGACGAGATCCTGCATGAACGCGCCGGGCGAGGGCGGCTCGGCAGGGCGGGCGACGCCCTTGGGCGTGGGCAGGCGCGGACGGGAGGAGACGGTGGCCGCGTAGCGCTCATGCGTCATGCGCAACTGCTCGGCCGCGTCGATCGCGCCGCGGCGGACGGCGTCGATGGTCGCCTCGCGCATGGTCGCAGGCACGAGCGCGATGAGCGCCATGACGATCGCGCCGACCAGGCCCGAGACGATCACGATGAACGGCGTGGTCACGCCGTCGCCCATGGTCTGGCCCTCTGCTCCTCCGGCTCTCGTCACGTCACAAAATCCAAACTACACAAGGACTAAGTGACGTTAGAGAGCGCCTGTTAAGGAACGCTGAAGCAATCGCCGGCCGAGGCGACTTGCGGCGCGACTTGCGGTGCGGCGACTTGCGGCGCGACTTGCGGCGCGGACCGGGCTGCGCTAGCCCCGCGCCATGCACGCGCCCTCCCCCCGCCCCGCCCCGCTCCTCGTCTTCGATCTCGACGGAACGCTGGCCGACACCGCGCCCGACCTGATTTCGACGCTGCGCGTCGTGCTGGCGCAGGAGGGCGTTCCGCCGCTTCCTTACGACGAGGCGCGCGACATGCTGGGCGCGGGCGCGCGGGCGCTGGTCGAACGCGGGCTGGCGGCGGCCGGCCGGACCGTCCCCAAACAGCGGATCGAGGAGCTGTTCCACGCCTTCGTCGCCCATTACGGGGCGCATGTGGCGGACGAGAGCCGGCTGTTTCCGGGCGTCGCGGCGGCGCTCGACGCGCTGGCGGCGCAGGGCTTCCGCTTCGCGGTCTGCACCAACAAGCTCGAAGGGCTGGCGGTTCAGGTGCTCGAGGCGCTGGGCGTGGCGCACCGGTTCGACGCGATCTGCGGGCAGGACACGTTTCGCGAGGCGGACGGGACGAACATCCCGAAGCCCGATCCGCGCATGCTGGCGATGACCGTCGAGAAGGCGGGCGGCCGGCTCGACCGGGCGATCATGATCGGCGATTCGGAGACGGACGTGGCGACCGCGCGCAACGCCGGCACGCCGGTGATCGCGGTCGATTTCGGCTACACGACGATCCCGGTTCCGGACCTGAACCCGGACGTCGTGATCTCGCATTTCGACGCGCTGCCGGCGGCGGTCGCCGCGTTGGCGAAAGCGATGGCGTGAGCCCTCAGCCGCGGCGCTGCTCGGGCGGCACGGCGTAAAGCTCGATCACGCGCACCTTGCGCTTCTGGTCCGCGGTCGCGGGCGCCTTGGCCGCTTCGGCCGGCGCGGCGACGGCGGCGGGCGCCGGCGGGTTCGAGGGCTCGGCCGAAGCGAAGGTCGCGCAGACCGCGAGCGCGGCCGCGGCGGCGGCGGTGACGGCGAAACCCAAAAGCGTGCTGCGGTTGAACATGACGGCGCTCCCTCTCGTGAGCGTCGTTCTAGGCGGGCGCCGCGCCCGCCTCGGTGCGCCGGCGCACGCGCGGCCGGGCCGATGGCGCCGCAAGGGTCGGCGCGCGTGCGCCGGCGCACGTCGTCGCGAAGGCGGCGCTTCCCTTGACTTGCCCCGCAGCGCTCCGTAAACGGGCGGCCACGGCGACAGCCGGGCGCGTAGCTCAGCGGAAGAGCACTCCCTTCACACGGGAGGGGTCACAGGTTCAATCCCTGTCGCGCCCACCATTTCCGAAACTCCTCTTCGGAAACATTAGGATTTTTGGCTTCATTCACTCACCGAAAATAGGGGTGAGGGAATAGGCTGTCATGGAGTTCCCGCCCCCCCCGTCGCGACGTCCCCACCTGATGGTAGAGTCGGGGCCGAAGGAAGGGCCGGACGAGAATGCGATCGAGTTACGCGGAAAGTGCGGATCATCGCGATCCTGCAGAAGCAGGAGGCCGGCGTCGCCACGGCTGAGCTGTGCCGCAAGCACGGGATAAGCATCGCGACGTTCTACGCTTGGAAGGCGCGGTTCGGCGGCATTGAGGTCTCGGAAGCCAATGGCTGAAGAACCTCCAAGACGAAAATGCCAAACTCGAGCGCCTGCTGGCGGGAGGCCATGCTCGACAACCTCGCGCTGAAAGACCTGCTATAAACAACATCGTGACGTCCACCTCCAAGCGGGACGCCGTCGTTCAAGCGAACCATGCGATAGGCGAGCGTCGATCGCACTAGATGGCGGGCGCGGACCACTAGGGTCCGGACTCATAACCAGTAGCTGACGGTCGCGGCGATGCAGACTGCGGCCAGGAAGTTGACGGCGCTGCGGTCGTAGCGGGTCGCGACGCGCCGGAAGTCCTTCAGGCGACAGAACATGCGCTCGATGGCGTTGCGGTTGCGATAGAGGAACGGCGAGAAGCAGTTCTTCCACTTGCGATTGGCCTTTGGCGGGATGTTCGGCATCGCGCCGCGCTCCTCGACCTGGAGACAGATCGCATTCGCGTCGTAGCCCTTGTCGCCATGCAGGATTTCGCATTCGGGCAGGCGGCCGAGCAACGCCGCGCCGGCCGTGCAGTCTGCGACATTGCCGCCGGTGAGCATGAAGGCGAGCGGACGGCGTCGAGCGTCGGTCAGCGCGTGGATTTTCGTCGTGCGCCCGCCGCGCGAGCGCCCGATGGCCTGATTTGTCTCCCCCCTTTTCCGCCCGCCGCCGAGCGGAGCGCCTTGACGGCGGAGGAGTCGATCAGGACCTGCGGCGGCGGCCCGCCAGCTTGTGCGAGCGCCTCGAACAGCGCCGCCCATACGCCTTTCTCCGCCCCGCGCACGTAGCGATTGTAGAGCGTCTTCTTCGGCCCGTAGTCCGGCGGCGCATCGACCCGGCGCCCGCCTGATTTCAGCACCTGCACGGCGCCGCTGATGACACGCCTGTCGTCGACGCGGGCCTTGCCGCGCGCATCGGTCGGCAGATGCGGTTCGATCTTCGAAAACTGTGCGTCCGTCAGCCAGAAATGATCCCGATCCATCGCCGCTTCCTTTCGGAAGCCGTGAATCACAAACCGCCAATCAGGCCAATGCTTTTATGGGTCCGGACCCTAAGACGCGAGCGGGCGCACCCTGGCGCTTTTCCTTTTTTCGTAACCGGATCGAGAGCGGCGCCTATTCGCCCTTATTCTTGCGCACAGTAGACAGCGTTGTCGATGCTCAGGCAGAGCATCGGAATCCTTGCCAAACAAGATCGATCGAATTGACGGCAGGCCTCAAGGCGCCGGTGCATCGACCGTGAAGGCCGGAATTGCCGTGTACGTTGAATTTCGCCCGTACTTCGTATTGTCGGACGTATCGAGCGTACTGCGATTGAGTGTCTTCACCAAATGGGTCTTGGCATCGACGATTGCAACATTGAGAACGGACTTTCTGTCGTCCTCGCCCTTCCACGTGAGCTTTATTGTTCCGTTGCCATCCTGTGCACAATCGACCAACGGCGCATTGGTCTCTTCGAGACCCAGAGCGCTTTCCAATACACTCTTGGCAAAGCCTGCATCCTGCTCTTTTACAGGTCCGACTCGGCCGTTTGTCGTAGAAATTGTCCAAGCCTTCTTTCCGGAGACGAACATCTTGAAGGCGCCAAATCCAACCGTCTCAGAAACCTCTTTCATCTGGTCGGGCGGGCTCAGGTCCAAGACCATTTTTTCGACGACGGCGCCGTCTTTGGTAACCACGTCCTCGCGCCGCATGGGGCCGCCGGAGCGCATTGCCGCGAGCACGGTGGCAAATTCGGCCTTGCAGTCGGCGGCATTCGCAGAGGCTGCCGGCAAACCAAGAATTGTCAAAAGCACTGCGCAAAGAATTTTCATCGGCAAAGCTCCGAATTTATAGGTCTGCGCCTATCAAAAAAGCGCTCCTGGACGGACTTCAGCTGACAAGTGATTTCTAGCGAAGCGCGCACGGATCCGTCAACGTTATAAATCGCGGCAACCATGTCCGCTCTGGGTCAAGAGCGGACTTGTTGGCCTGCTGCCGGTTTCGTGGACAGGCAGTTAAGCTAAACCCACCTTCCTTTCGAACTCAACCGGGCTGACATAGCCGATCGTCGAGTGACGACGAACGGTGTTGTAGAAGCGCTCGATGTAATCGAACACGTCGGCCCTGGCGTCGTCGCGCGTCCGGTAGACCTTCTTGCCGATCCGCTCGGTCTTGAGCGACAAGAAGAAGCTGTCCATCGCCGCATTGTCCCAGACGTTGCCTGAACGGTTCATCGAACAGACGACGCCGTTGTCGGCCATCAGCCGCTGGAACTGATCGCTGCTATATTGCGAGCCGCGGTCGGAGTGATGCAGCAGCGCGTCCGGCTTGCCGCGCCGCCAGATCGCCATCAGCAGCGCATCGGTGACGAGTTGCGCCGTCACGTCGGCCTTCATCGACCAGCCGACGACCCTTCGCGAGAACAGGTCGATGACAGCAGCGACGTACAGCCAGCCCTCCGCCGTCCAGACGTACGTGAAGTCGGCGATCCATTTGCGGTTCGGCTGATCGGCCGTGAACTGCCTGTCGAGCGCGTTCGGCGCGACGGCCGATGCGATCCGTTCGCCCTCGTCCTTCGGAAGGTCACGGCGACGGGGTCGCGCGCGAAGAGCGTTGGCGCGCATCAGCCGCTCGATCCTGTGCAGGCGGCAGTATGCTCCATCGGCGAGCACGTCCCGCCAGAGACCCTTCGCGCCCCATAGGTGCGGGCGCTGGCGATGAAGCTCGTCCGGACTTTCGTCGTCAGCTCATCGTCGGCGATCGTCCGGGCGCTCGGCCCACGACGCAGCCAGGCATGGAAGCCTGATCTCGAGACGCCCAGCGCTTCGCACAGCCATGCCACCGGCCAGATCGAACGGTGCTTCACGATAAAGCCGAACTTCATATCGACTCCTTCGCGAAGTAGGCAGCGGCCTTTTTTAGGATGTCGCGCTCCGCCTTCAGCTTCGTCACTTCGCGACGCAGACGTTCGATCTCCAGCTGCTCGGGCTTCTGCTGCCCGTGGCCAGGGAAAGCCTGCCTCGGATCGGAGCCGAACTCCTTCACCTATTTGCGCAGGACGTTCTCGTGAACGTCGATATCCCGCGCCGCCTGCGCGACACTCACACCTCGTTCGCGAACCAGACGAACGGCCTCGACCTTGAACTCACGACTGAATACGCGCCTCGCCATAACCCATCTCCGCCTTCATGAAACACCTTTTCTCGGTGTCCACGAAACCGGCAGCAGGCCACACGGCTGAATAAGGTCCGCTTACTGATCCACTTCGACATCGGCTTGGCCAGTCTGAGGACGGTAGACAGACACAATTCGTTCCGCTGCCTCGCACAGTGCCTCCCGCAGCGCGATAGGCTTCACAACTTCGACGGACGGCCCGAAACCGAGGAGTATTCGCGCCGCTTGCGGAATGCCTTCAATGGGGATCGTTGCGCGCCGCCACCCGCTCGCACTCGACTTCGCTTGATGGAGTGTTTCTGCTGCGGCGCTACCCAGCTCCTCCACATAACAGAGCACGTCTTCATGAAGCCGCAGGGTTGCTTGCCCCTTGAGCAGGCTTTGCTCGAACCGCTGCACGGTCGCGCTCCAATAGCTGGCCAGGTCGAATGAACGTGGGGGTGGAAAGCTGTCCGACGTGACAATGACTGAAAGGATGCTCTCAACTTTGTAAGTGCGAAGTTGATTGTTCGTGCGCGCCACGAGGTACCAAGCGTCCCCCTTGAGCACGAGGCCGAGCGGATCAAGCGTTCGCTTCACGGAGCCCTTCCAGCTGGTGTAGCTCATCTTGATTTGCTGTCCGCCGAGGACAGCTTGGGCAACGGACAGCAAATGGCGAGGTGCACTCCGCCGACGATACCACCGGGTCGGATCGACATGTATCCGGCGCGAAACGCGATCAGCCGCCGCACCAGCCTCGGTCGACACTGCTGCCAGCATTTTGAGCCGGGCGCCTTGCACAGCGGCGCCGAGGCCGAGATCGTCAACCACATGGTCGAGGCCGGCAAGCAGCATGACTTCCGCTTCCGACGGGGTGAGGCCCGCGAGCTTCGCGCGGTAACCCTCGTGCAGCCGGAATCCACCATTTGGCCCGCGGTCCGCAAATACAGGCACCCCTGAGACACTGAGCGCATCGATGTCGCGGTAGATCGTTCGCACTGATACTTCGAACTCTGCTGCTAGCGCATCGGCCGTGACGCGGCCGCGCACTTGCAGAAGCATCATGATGGCAAGCAAACGGCTGGAGCGCATGTGACAACATATCCCGAATTCCTGACATAGGATGTCAGGATGGGCGCTGTATCGTCCAGCAGAATCGATAGGAGAACGACATGCAGAGGCTGTTTGAAAGTGCTGAGACGAACCTCTCCCCCCGCGATGGTCGTGGAGACTTTGACTTCCTTTTTGGCAAATGGCGGGTTGCGCATCGTCGCCTCCGCGAGCGCCTCGTCGATAATACTGACTGGGAGACCTTCGACGGATTGATCGAATGCCGGCCAATCATCGGCGGCATCGGCAACGTCGACGACAACTGGATCGAATTGCCTGCAGGAACCTATCGCGCAGCGTCAATCCGACTGTTCAATCCGGTCACGCGGCTTTGGTCCATTTGGTGGGCTGACGAGCGCGCGGGACAACTTGATGTGCCAGTCACTGGTCGTTTCGAGGCGGGAGCCGGGACGTTCTTCGCCGATGATACGTATCAGGGTCGCGACATTCGCGTGCGCTTCACTTGGTCCGACATTACTGCTTCGTCGGCGCGATGGGCACAGGCTTTCTCAGTAGACAGCGGGGCAAGCTGGGAAACCAATTGGGTGATGGATTTCGCACGAACGTGATCGCGTCTGCTTTCCGGAAGCGACCGTCCGTCCTCACCAAATCGCGGCGACGGCAGCAACGGGTCAAGAGCGGACGTGTTGCATTAGGGTCCGGACTCATAACCAGTAGCTGACGGTCGCGTCGATGCAGACTGCGGCCAGGAAGTTGACGGCGCTGCGGTCGTATCAGGTCGCGACGCGTCGGAAGTCCTTCAGGCGGCAGAACATGCGCTCGATGGCGTTGCGGTTTCGGTAGAGGAACGGCGAGAAGCAGTTCTTCCACTTGCGATTGGCCTTGGGCGGGATGTTCGGCATGGCGCCGCGCTCTTCGACCTGTCGGCGAAGGTCATTGGCGTCGTAGCCCTTGTCGCCATGCAGGATTTCGCATTCGGGCAGGCGGCCGAGCAACGCCGCGCCGGCCGTGCAGTCTGCGACATTGCCGCCGGTGAGCATGAAGGCGAGCGGACGGCGTCGAGCGTCGGTGAGCGCGTGGATTTTCGTCGTGCGCCCGCCGCGCGAGCGCCCGATGGCCTGATTTGTCTCCCCCTTTTCCGCCCGCCGCCGAGCGGAGCGCCTTGACGGCGGAGGAGTCGATCAGGACCTGCGGCGGCGGCCCGCCAGCTTGTGCGAGCGCCTCGAACAGCGCCGCCCATACGCCTTTCTCCGCCCCGCGCACGTAGCGATTGTAGAGCGTCTTCTTCGGCCCGTAGTCCGGCGGCGCATCGACCCGGCGCCCGCCTGATTTCAGCACGTGCACGGCGCCGCTGATGACACGCCTGTCGTCGACGCGGGCCTTGCCGCGCGTATCGGTCGGCAGATGCGGTTCGATCTTCGAAAACCGTGCGTCCGTCAGCCAGAAATGATCCCGATCCATCGCCGCGTCCTTTCGGGAAGCCGTGAATCACAAACCGCCAATCATGCCAATGCTCTTATGGGTCCGGACCCTAGGCGAGCCGATGGGGCTCCCTATCCCCCATTGTCTCACGAATGTTCTGTCGCCTGAAGGACGTCCGTTACTTGGCGACGCGAAACGATCGCAACGCCGTCAACTTCCTCGCCGCAGTTTGCATCGCAGCGGTCGCCAGCTGTCGGTTATGAGTGTGCGCCCTGGGTCCCGCGGGGCGCTGTGCGAACAACCAGCGCCAGCTCTCTGCCACTCGACGCCGCCGGACATCGGCGCTCGGGCGTCCAGCGACGGCCCCGGATCGCCCTTCACGGCCGCCTCAAACGCCCCAAGAGCCCCTTGGAAGGTGAGGGAGCCTCCGAAAATTCCTTTTGCTTTTCAAAGGTTCCTTTTCCGGTGGTGAGGGCGCAGAAAAGCCCGAAAAACCGGGAAAATGGCACACCTGTCGCGCCCACCATTTCTCCACAGACTTCTGCACAGGCCGGCGTCGCGCAACCGCTCGTCGCGGCTGGCGATTTCAGCCTTTCCCCGCAATCGCCCGCCAGATCTTCTCCGGCGTCGCGGGCATGTCCATGTCGGTCACGCCGTAGGGGCGCAGCGCGTCGAGCACGGCGTGCATCACCGAGGAGAGGGAGCCGGCGCAGCCCGCCTCGCCGCAGCCTTTGGCGCCGAGCGGATTGGTGGTGGCGCGCGTCGGCCGGCTTTCGAAATGGAAGGCCGGCGCGTCGTCGGCGCGCGGCAGCGCGTAGTCCATGAAGGAGCCGGTCAGGAGCTGCCCCTCCTCGTCGAAGACGACGCGCTCCATCAGCGCCTGGCCGATGCCCTGGATGACGCCGCCGTGGAGCTGGCCCTCGACCAGCAGCGGGTTCACCACCGTGCCGAAGTCGTTGACCATCGTGTAGCGGACGACGCGCGTCGCCCCCGTCTGCGGGTCGATCTCGACCTCCGCGACGTGGCAGCCGTTCGGATAGGCGGAGGCCGAATGCTTGTGGACATGCGTCACGTCGAGGCTTTGCGGCAGGCCCTCGGGCGGCGGGCTGGCGCGCAGGCGCGCGGCGAGCTCCATCACGTCGACGCCGCGATCCGTTCCGGCGACGGAGAAGCGGCCGTCGGCGAACTCGATGTCGGCCTCGGCGGCCTCGAGCAGGTGGGCGGCGAGCTTTCGGCCCTTCTTGATCACCTCCTGCGCGGCTTCGAGCACGGCGGCGCCGGACGCCATCATCGACTTGGAGCCGCCGGTGCCGCCGCCGGCCACCAGCCGGTCGCTGTCGCCCTGCACGAGGCGCACCTTGTCGAACGGCACGCCGAGATGGGTGTTCAGCACCTGCGCCAGCACGGTGCCGTGCCCCTGCCCGAAATCGAGCGTGCCGGTGACGATGGTCACCGCGCCGTCCGCATCGAAGGTGATTCCGCCCATCTCGTTAGCAGGCGCGGCGGTGATCTCCAGATAGGCGCCGATCCCGCGTCCGCGAATGAGCCCCCTGCTTTCGCTCTCCGCCTTGCGGGCGGCGAAGCCGTCCCAATCCGCCGCCTCCAGCGCGCGCTCGATCAGCGGCGCGAAGTCGCCGGAATCGTAGACCGTGCCGACGGCGGTGGTGAACGGCATCTCGTCGGCGCGGATGCAGTTCTTCAGGCGCAGGTCGACCGCGGAGAGGCCCGAGATTCGCGCCGCCTCCTCGATCAGCCGCTCCATGATGAAATTGCCTTCCGGGCGCCCGGCGCCGCGATAGGCGCCGATCGGCGTGGTGTTGGTCAGCACCGAGCGCGTCGCCGCCTCGACCAGCGGGGTGCGATACATGCCGACCGAGTTGCGCATCACGAGGCCGGACGACATCAACGGCGAGACGACCGTGGTGTAGGCGCCCAGGTTTCCCGTGCCGACGATCCGCGTGGCGAGAAAATTTCCCTCCGCGTCGATGGCGAGTTCGGCCTCGAACAGCATGTCGCGGCCGTGATGGTCGGAGACGAAACTTTCCGAGCGCATGTCCGTCCAGCGCACGGGGCGGCCGAGTTCGCGCGCGGCGTGCAGCAGGCAGACATATTCGGGGAAGGCCGAAATCTTCATGCCGAACGAGCCGCCGACATGGCCGGTCAGCACGCGCACCCGGTCCGCCGGCACGCCGAAGACGCCGGCGAGCGAGGCGCGCATGCCGAACACGCCCTGCGAGGGGGCGCGCAGCACATAGCGACCGGTTCCGGTCTCGTAGTCGGCGATGGCGGCGCGCGGCTCCATCGGACAGACGGCGAGGCGGTTGTCGAGAATGCGCAGCCTTGCGACATGCGCGGCGCGGGCGAAGGCGGCGGCGGTCTTTTCGGAATCGCCGAAGTGGAAGTCGAGCACGCAATTGTCCGGCAACTCGTCGAACAGGCGCGGCGCGCCGTCCGCGAGCGCGGCGGCGGCGTCGAGCACGACCGGAAGCGGCTCGATCTCGACGGCGACCGCCTCGGCCGCGTCGCGCGCGGCCTCTGGCGTTTCGGCGACGACGAAGGCGACGCATTCGCCGACGAAGCGCACCCGCTCGCGCGCCAGCGCCGGCTGCTCGGGCGCCCGCATGGGCGAGCCGTCGCGATTGGCGAGCGGCAGCGCCGTCTTCGTGCCGCGATAGCCGAAGGGGGCGAGCGCCGCCCCGTCGAAGGCCGCGACGACGCCCGGCATGGCGAGCGCGGCCGACAGATCGACGGAGACGAGGCGCCCATGCGCGTGCTGGCTGCGCGCGAAGGCGGCGTAAAGCTGGCCGGGCAGCGCCACATCGTCCGTATAGGCGCCTTCGCCGCGCACGAGGACGGGGTCCTCGGCGCGCGGCACGGGCTGGCCAACGCCAAATTTCAGCGTGTCGGGAATCGCGCGCGGATCCATCTGCATGTCGTCTCGCTTCCGTTGGGGGGCGACCATAGACGCAGGCGCGCGCCCCGCGCCATGCGTCCGCCGCATTCGGGGCATGACGAGGCATGTTGCGCGCAGGACACGCCGGCTTCCGAAACGCCGGCCGCCCCGTCAAACCCGCGTGAGCCGCGCCCGTCGCGCATGGAAGCGGTAACGCTTTGGCCGTAGACACGGAAAATCGCCGCGCCAGGACCGCCCTCCGGCGCGGTGGATTTTGTGACTGCGAGGATCCTGAATGCGTCGTCTTCTGCCCGCGCTGGGCGTCGCGGCGGTTGCGCTTGCCGCGCTGCCCGCCGCCGCCGCCCCGTTTGACATCGACATCCTCACCCGCCGCCCGATGACGTCGCCCACGACGTCGGACGGGCGCCCGAAAGCGAGCGCGATTCCGCGCGAGACCGTCTCCTTCTCCGGCCCGCAGGCGCCCGGCACCATCGTCATCTCGACGAGCGAGCGCCGGCTGTATTACGTGCTGCCCGGCAGGCAGGCGATCCGTTACGGCGTCGGCGTCGGCCGGCCCGGCTTCGAATGGTCGGGCTCCAAGTCGATCACCTCCAAGCGCGAGTGGCCGGATTGGACGCCGCCGCCGCAAATGCTCAAGCGCCGTCCCGATCTGCCGCGCCACATGGCCGGCGGCATCGAGAACCCGCTCGGCGCGCGCGCCATGTATCTCGGCGGCTCGCTCTACCGCATCCACGGCTCGAACGAGCCGGAGACGATCGGCCAGGCGGTCTCGTCGGGCTGCATCCGCATGACCAACGAGGACGTGACCGATCTCTACGATCGCGTCCGCGTCGGCACGCGCGTCGTCGTGATGCGCTGACGGCGGCTCGCCGTCGAAGGCTCGAGGCCGGGGCCGCGCGCCCCGGCCTTTTTCGTTCGCCGCGCCCTCAGCGCCGCGCCGGCGGATCGCGGGTCAGGCCCTTGGCGGCGAGTTCGTCCAGATAGTCGGCCCAGCGCGCCTCGCGCTCGGCGCCCAGCGCGCGCAGATAGGTCCAGCTGAAGATGCCGGTGTCGTGCATGTCGTCGAAGCCGAGGCGCACGGCGTAATTGCCGACCGGCGTCGCCGAGATGATCAGCACGTCGCGCTTGCCGGGCACGGTCTTGCGCTCGGCCGGGCTGTGGCCCTGCACTTCCGCCGACGGGCTGGTCACGCGCAGATATTCGGCCGACAGATCGAAGCGCGCGCCATCGTCGAAGGCGATCGCCAGCGTCCTGCCGCCCTCGCGCAGGCGCAATTCCGTCGGCCAGGGCTCGTTCACATCCGTTCTCCGTCATGCGCGTCGCGCGGCGTACGAACCGTCCGCCCGCCAACGCGTTCGAGCCGTCAATAGGGGGCTGGCGCCATCGGGACAAGGACGACGTCGTCGCGCCGCGCGACGCGCATGCCGGATCTGCGGAGCGGACAGTCGGCGCGGGCGGCGAGGACGCGACGCGGGCGCGCGCTTCGGCAATCCGGCGGCCGATCCGCGCCGGCCGGCGCTCGCCGTCCTGCGCGGCGCGGAGGCGCGCGCGCCCTTTCCGGCGACCTGCCGCGAAATGCCGATAAGGCGTCGCCGCGCCGAACCGTCGCATCACCGGGACGCGGCGTTGTCCGCCTTCCTGCGGCAAGGGGCGATTTCGCCTTCAGGGCGCCTATATGATAGAGGGCGGGGCGAAACACGTTCGATCCGGGACGGGACTTTACGGACCATGGCCAAGGCCTTGAACCTCAGCGCCAATCCGCTTGTCGATCCGTTCGGCCGCGCAATCACTTACCTGCGCGTGTCGGTGACGGACAGGTGCGATTTCCGCTGCGTCTACTGCATGTCGGAAGACATGCACTTCCTGCCGAAGGCCGATCTGCTGTCGCTCGAGGAGCTCGACCGGCTGTGCTCGGCTTTCGTGGCGCGCGGCGCGCGCAAGATCCGCATCACCGGCGGCGAGCCGCTGGTGCGTCGCGGCATCATGACGCTGTTCCGCTCGCTGTCGCGGCATCTGGCCGCCGGCGCGATGGACGAGCTGACGGTGACGACCAACGGCTCGCAACTGGCCAGGCACGCGGCCGAGCTGGTCGATTGCGGCGTTCGGCGCGTCAACGTCTCGCTCGACACGCTGGACGCGGCGAAGTTCCGCGCGGTGACGCGCTGGGGCGATCTCGACAAGGTGATCGGCGGCATCGACGCGGCGCAGGCCGCTGGCCTTGCCGTGAAGATCAACGCCGTCGCGCTCGCCGGCGTCAACGACGACGAGTTCGAACGCCTGATCGAGTGGTCGCACGGGCGCGGCATGGACATCACCTTCATCGAGGTGATGCCGCTCGGCGAGGTCGAGGGGCAGCGCGCCGACCAGTATCTGCCGCTCTCGCAGGTGCGCGCGCGCCTCGCGCAGCGGTTCACGTTGTCCGACACGCCCTACAATTCGGGCGGGCCGGCGCGTTATGTGCGCGTCGCCGAGACGGGCGGGCGGATCGGCTTCATCACGCCGATGACGCATAATTTCTGCGAGAGCTGCAACCGCGTGCGCGTCACCTGCACCGGCACGCTCTACATGTGCCTCGGCCAGGAGGACGCGGCCGATCTGCGCGCGCCGCTGCGCGCCTCGGCCGACGACGATCTGCTGCAGGCCGCGATCGCAAGGGCCATCGCGCGCAAGCCGAAGGGACACGATTTCGTGATCGACCGCGCCACCGCGCGGCCCGCCGTCGGACGCCACATGAGCGTGACGGGCGGGTGAGGTCTGCGCCGCGGCCTCTTGCCGCGGCCGCGCGCCTCGCCCAAGAACAACGCGCCCGCCGAGCGGGCCGGCCCCTCCTTCGACGCGACACCGCCCCGCCCCATGCGCGCGCCTTCCGACGACACCGCCGCGCCGCAGGGCGGCCCGTCCGCCAATCGCGTCGCCATCGTCTCGATGGTGTCGGCGGTGGCGTTCTTCAGTCTCGGCGACATGGTGATGAAGTTCACCACCGCCCGCCTGCCGACGGGCGAGGTGATCTCGGTGCGCGCGGTGTTCGCCCTCGCGCTGGTGCTCGGCATGCTGCACCTGCGCGGCGAGATGCGCGGCGTGCTGCGCCTTGGCCGGCCGGTCGTGCTGCTGCGCGCGAGCCTCGAGGCCTGCGTCGTCGTCATCTTCGTCTCCTCGCTGGGCAAGCTGACCCTTGGCGACCTGACGACGATCACGCAGACGACGCCTATCCTCATGACCGCCATCGCCGCGCTGTTCCTCAAGGAGCAGGTGGGCTGGCGACGCTGGACGGCGACGCTCGTCGGCTTCGTCGGCGTCGTTTTCGTCGCGCGGCCGCAGGCGGGCGAACTCAATCCGTGGGTGTTCGCCGGCGTCGCGGTGGCGCTGTTCGTGGCGATCCGCGACATCGTCACGCGCTATCTCCCCGCCGACGTGACGACGGGCGCGGCGACGCTCGCCTCGACGCTCGCCGCCGGCCTCGGCGGGCTGGCGCTTGGGCTCGGGGAGGAATGGCGGGCGCCCGCCCTCGCCGATTACGGGCTGACGGCGGCCGCCGCCTGCCTGACGACGATCGGCAATCTGATGATCATCCGCGCCTTCCGGGCGGGGGAAATCTCGGTGGTGTCGCCGTTCCGCTACACGGTGATCCCATTCGCCCTGCTGTTCGGCTGGCTCGGCTTCGGCGAGCGGCCCGGCGCCTCGGCCCTGTTCGGCATTCTTCTGATCGTCGGATCAGGGCTTTACACCCTTCATCGCGAGCGTCTGCGCCGCCGCGCCGCACGCAATGAAGGGGTCTAGGCGAACGCATGGCTGCCATGTAAGAAGCGAAAGCCCCCACGAGAGAGGGCGCGTTTCATTTTCGGGGGCGAACGCCAGTGTCGGGACTTCTGAACCTCAGCAGCCTCATCGACGCCTTCACCACGCGCATCGGCAAATTGATGAGCTGGCTCATCCTCGTCGCCGTCCTCGTCTCGGCGGGCAATGCGACCATCCGTTATCTGGTCAGCTCCAGCTCGAACGCCTGGCTCGAGCTGCAATGGTATCTGTTCAGCGCGACCTTCCTCCTCGTCGCGCCGTGGACCTTGCAGCAGCAGGAGCACATCCGCATCGACATCGTGAACGCGCGCCTGTCGAAGCGCGTGCGCGACTGGATCGAACTGCTCGGCCACATCTTCTTCCTGATGATCGTGTCCGGCGTGATGTTCTACTACGGCGCCGTCTTCGCGCAGAAGTCGTTCCAGTCCGGCGAGATTTCGCCCAACGCCGGCGGTCTCATCGTGTGGCCGGCGAAAATCCTGATCCCGATCGGGTTCGCGCTGCTGCTGTTGCAGGGCGTTTCGGAAATCATCAAGCGCATCGCCATCATGCAAGGGCTGATGGAGGACAATCTCGGCGGCGGCCACCATGCGGCGGCCGAGGCCGAGGCGCTGCGCATCCTGGAGGCAGCGAAGGCCGAAGCCGCGCTCGCCGGCGAGCCGCCCGCCAAGCCCTGATTTCCGTCCCCCTCTTCGCCCCACCGCGACCCGAATTCGATCCGGAGCCGACATGGCCGCCTTCATCGCCCACAACCTCGCGCCGATCATGTTCGGGGCGCTCATCGTCTTCCTGTTGCTCGGCTATCCGGTCGCCTTCTCGCTCGGCGCCTGCGGCTTGCTGTTCTTCCTCATCGGCGTCGAGCTGGCGCCGCTCGCCCCGCAGGTCATCAACCTCGACTGGCCGCTGCTGCAATCGCTGCCCGAACGCCTCTACGGCGTGATGAACAACGACGTTCTGCTGGCGATTCCATTCTTCACCTTCATGGGGCTCATTCTCGAACGCTCCGGCATGGCTGAGGATCTGCTCGACACGATCGGCCAGCTGTTCGGCACGCTGCGCGGCGGCCTCGCCTATGCGGTGATCTTCGTCGGCGCGCTGCTGGCCGCGACGACGGGCGTGGTGGCGGCCTCCGTCATCTCGATGGGCCTGATCTCGCTGCCGATCATGCTGCGCTACGGCTACGACCGGCGCGTGGCCTCGGGCGTCATCGCCGCCTCCGGCACGCTGGCGCAGATCATCCCGCCCTCGCTGGTGCTGATCGTGCTGGCCGACCAGCTCGGCGCCGACGTCGGCTCGATGTATGGCGGCGCCTTCGTGCCGGGCCTCGTGTTGTCGGCAATGTATGCGGGCTACGTCTTCATCGTTTCGATGATCGACCCGAAGGCGGCGCCCGGCCTGCCGGCCGACGCCATCGCCTATCGCGAGGACAACGGCTCGCGCGGCCTCCTCTCGCTGCTGGCGCTGGTGCTGATCTCGGGCTTCATCGGCTACTGGGTGATGAGCCGCACCAGCTACAAGGAAGCCGATTTCGTCATCCTGTGCATGTCGGTCGGCACGGCCGTTTCGCTCGCCATCGCGATCCTCAACTGGATCCTGGCGAAGGCGACCGGCGTGCGCCTGCTGTCGCGCCTCGCCCAGCAGGTGACCTTCGTCATGGTGCCGCCGCTGCTGCTGATCTTCCTCGTGCTCGGCACCATCTTCCTCGGCCTCGCCACGCCGACCGAAGGCGGCGCGATGGGCGCGGCCGGCGCGCTGCTGCTGGCGGCCACCAAGCGCTACATCGACAACAATCCGAACCGCTTCAACTTCACCATCGTCCGTCAGGCGGTGGAGTCGACGGCCAAGCTCTCGGCCTTCGTCATCTTCATCCTGATCGGCGCGCGCATCTTCTCGCTCACCTTCTACGGGGTGAACGGGCATGTGTGGGTGGAGGAGCATCTGCGCTCGCTGCCGGGCGGCCTCTACGGCTTCCTGATCGTCGTCAACCTGGCGGTGTTCCTGCTCGCCTTCTTCCTCGATTTCTTCGAGCTCGCCTTCATCATCGTGCCGCTGATCCGGCCGGCGGCGGAGGCGATGTTCAAGACCGACCCGTCGGCGCTCGCCATCGCGGCGGGCTTCAACCTGACGACGCCGGAGGAAATCGCCAAGACGCTGATCATCTGGTTCGGCATCATGCTCGGCGTGAACATGCAGACGAGCTTCATGCATCCTCCGTTCGGCTTTGCGCTGTTCTACCTGCGCTCCGTCGCCCCGCGCGGCAGCTATGTCGACCGCGTGACCGGCAAGCGCATGGACGGCGTCACCACCGGCCAGATCTACTGGGGGGCGGTGCCCTTCGTGATCATCCAGGTCATCATGGTGGCGCTGGTGATGATGCTGCCCGGCATGGTCATCAGCAAGAAGCCGCCCAAGCCGACGATTGACCCGGCCAAGGCGATGGAGCAATTGAACACGCTGCCCTCGCCGGGCGTCGAGGATGCGCCGGCGCTCAAGTTCTGATCGGCCGAGCCGATCGTTCGCCCCGGACGCAGCGATGCGTCCGGGGCTTTTCATTTCGAGAGACGCGATGCGCGAGACCGGCCTGCCCTTCGACGACATTCGCCGCCTGCTGCCGCTGATGCCGGAGGCCGACCGCGTCGCCGCCGAGGCGGTGGCGCGGCGCGACGCGGAGCTGACCAAACCCGCCGGCTCGCTCGGCCGGCTCGAGGACATCGCGGTGTGGCTGGCGGCCTGGCAATCCAAAACGCCGCCGACCTGCGAGCGGCCGCTGGTCGCCATCTTCGCCGGCAATCACGGCGTCGCCGCGCAGGGCGTCTCGGCCTATCCGTCCTCCGTCACCGCCGCGATGGTCGCAAACTTCCGCAATGGCGGGGCGGCGATCAACCAGATCTGCGAAACCTTCGGCGCGGGGCTGCGCGTGTTCGAGCTGGCGCTCGAGCTGCCGACGAAGGACATCACGCAGGACGCGGCGATGGACGAGGCGGCCTGCGCGGCGACGATCGCCTTCGGCATGGAGGCGATCGCGGCCGGCTGCGACGTGCTCTGCGTCGGCGAGATGGGCATCGCCAACACGACGCCGGCGGCGGCGATCTATGTCGCGCTCTTCGGCGGCGAGGCCTCGCACTGGGTCGGGCGCGGCGCCGGCGTGGACGACGCCGGGCTGAAACGCAAGATCGCGGCGGTGGAGGCGGCCGTCGCCCTGCACAAGGCTCACCTGAAAGACCCGCTCGAGGTCCTGCGCCGGCTCGGCGGGCGCGAGATCGCGGCGATGGTCGGCGCGATCCTCGCCGCGCGGCTGGCGCGCATTCCCGTCATCCTCGACGGCTACGTCGCCACCGCCGCCGCCGCGATCCTGCACGCGCTCGATCCGGCCGCGCTCGATCATTGCGTCGCCGGCCATCGCTCGCCGGAGGGCGCGCATGGGGAGGCGCTGCGGCGCATCGGCAAGCCGCCGCTGCTCGATCTCAACATGCGCCTCGGCGAAGGGTCCGGCGCAGCGCTGGCGCTCGGCGTGGTGAAGGCGGCCGTCGCCTGTCACGCGGGCATGGCGACCTTCGCGCAAGCGGGCGTCGCGACGAAGCGCGGCTAGACCGCCTCGACGCGCCGTCGCCTCGGGGCGGCGGCGGAGGCGAATGTGTTCATCGACGGCCGCGCAGGCGCGAAAGACGGCGCGTTCCTCGTCGTGCGCAGACAAGTTCCGACTTGCGCGAGCGACTACTCGCCGGCGACGAGCGCGCGCGCCTGCGCGCGAAAATCGACGCGCGAGGCGGCGCGGGCGTAAAACATATGGCCGCCCGAAAAGAGGCCAAGCCGGATGCGCTCGGCGCCGGCGCCCGGCATCTGGCGCAGCGCGAGCGCGGTGGCGAAATACGGCGTCACCAGATCGGTGTATCCATGCGCGATCAGCACGCGCAGTCGCGGATCGAGCGCGAGCGCCTGCGCCAGCGCCGACAACGCCTCCGAACGGTCGCGGCCGCGCGCCCAGTTCCAGGCCTGGTTGACCTCCGGATTGGAGAGCCGGTAGGCGCCGTCCGGCTTCCAGCCGAGCGTCGCGCGCGTCAGCGTCACGACGGCGGAGGTCAGCGGCGCGGCCACCGCGTCGCTGAACGGATCCTCGAAATTCCCGTGCGCCGACGACGGGAACGGATCGGCGCCCGAAACGGCGCCGTCATAGGCGCTGGCGACGCGGCCGTCGGCGCGGCCGAATTCGCGCCGGAAGGTTCCGACGTCGACGCGTCCGGCGAGGCGGCGCACCGTCTCGCGGTCGAGCCCGGTCAGCGCCGCCACACGCTCGGCGACGCGCGCGACAGCCTGCGCGTCGCGCGGGCCGCGCATCAGGTCGGTCAGATACTCGCCGCCCGCGTAGGCCTCGGCCGCGGCCATCGCCTCGGGGCCGAACGCGCCGCGCGCCTCCAGCGCCACGGCGGCGAAGGAGGGCAGACGCGCGGCGTCCGCCACAGGCGTCGCCATCGCCGGAGCGCGGCGGAAATCGAGCGCCGGCGAGACGAGGACCAGACCGTCGACGCCGATCCCCTCATGCGATTGCAGCCGTCGCGCCAGCAACGGCCCGCGGAAGCCGCCATAGCTCTCGCCGACGATGAATTTCGGCGCGGCGCGCCTGTCCGTCCGATCGAGGAAGCGACGGACGAAGGCGCCGAGCAACTCGATGTCGCCGTCGACGGAAAAGGCGGTGCGGCGAAGGTCGTCGCCTTCCGCGACGAAGCGGCTGAAGCCGGTTCCCGGCGGATCGATGAAGACGAGATCGGCGAAATCGAGCCAGGTCTCGGCGTTGGGAACGAGCAGGGGCGGCGCCGAGGGGCCGAGCGCGGCGCCCGTCATGTCGAGCCGCCACGGCCCGAGGGCGCCCAGATGCAGCCAGGCGGAGGCCGAGCCCGGCCCGCCGTTGAAGGCGAACACCAGCGGCCGGTTCGGCTGCGAGGGCTCGCGACGGTAGTAGGTATAGGCGATCTCGAGTTGCGGCGCGCCTTGCGGATTGGTCAGCGCGATCGAGCCGGCGACGGCGGCGAAGGCGAGCGAACGGCCCGGCAGCGCCAGTTCGTGCCGCGTCTCGCGATCCTCCGGCAGGCGGGCGCCGACGGATTTCTCCGCGACAGGACGCTCGCGCCCCTGCCCGCGCGCGGCGGGAGGATGATCGGCGGGCGCCTGTGCGAGCGCGGCCATCGCCAGACCGACGACGAGCGCGAGACCGGGCCCGAGGCCTCGAACGAAACGCATGTGGCGTCCTCCCTTGCGGGAGGGTGGCCGCCGCGCCGCGATCTGTCCAGTTCGCCGTTCAGGCGGCGCGGGAGGCCTGCCGGGGATCGGGCTGATGCGCGTCTGTCGACCGGCCGGCGGCGTCCATCGTGATTTTCGGCAGCGCGTCCATCACGCGCTCGGGCGGCAGCACGAAGGTCGCGTTGGTTCCCTCGCGGACTTTCGAGCGCAGGATGAAGGCGCCGCCATGCAGTTCGACGAGGCCTTTGACGATGGGCAGGCCGAGCCCTGTGCCCTCCTCCGCCTGCTTCAGCGCCATGCTGCCGCGACCGAAGGAGGACAGGACGATCGGAATCTCCTCTTCGGGAATGCCCGGCCCGGTGTCGCGCACCGAAACATACTGGCCGCCGGAGCCCGTCCATCCGACCTTGACCGTCACCGAACCGCCCTGCGGCGTGAACTTGATCGCGTTGGACAACAGGTTCAGCGTGATCTGGCGCATCGCGCGCTCGTCCGCCCACACGCGCGGCAGGTCGGGCGCAATCGACACGGCGACCGAGATGTTCTTCGTCCTGGCGCGCATCGCCAGCAGATGCTGGCAGTCCTCGACGACATAAGCGAGATTGACCGTCTCGTCCTTCAGTTCGTAGCGGCCGGCCTCGACGCGCGACAGATCGAGGATCTCGTTGATCAGCATCAGCAGATGCTGCCCGGAATTGTGGATGTCGCCGGCGTATTCGCGATAGGCCGGCACCGCATGGGCGCCGAACAGCTCGTTCTTCATCACTTCCGAAAAGCCGAGAATCGCGTTGAGCGGCGTGCGCAACTCGTGGCTCATCGTGGCGAGGAACCGCGACTTGGCGAGATTGGCCTCCTCGGCGCGGCGGCGCGCCTCGTCGGAGTTCGCTTTCGCCTGTTCGAGTTCGGCGATCAGCGCGTCCTTCTCCTGCCGGAAGGAGAGACCCTCGAGCGAACTCGAATAGAGCCGGTTGGAGAGAACGACGAAATAGAGCTGCGCGCCGACCGCCAGCACGGTCAGCATGATGGTGTCGTAACCGCCGGTCGGCGCCGCATAGGCGATCAGCGCGACGGTGATCGGCATCAGGCCGCAATAGACGGCGATGGGAATGGTCGACGAGATCATCGCCGTCATCGCGGCGACGAGCAGCAGCACGAACAGGACGAAGGTGCGCGCCGCCGGATCCTGCACCGGCAACAGCAACGCCACCACCATCGCCCAGACGACGCCCTGAATGGCCTCGGCGAGAGCGAATTTGCGCCGCCAGCCCTGCGCGTCCGTCTCCGCGTCGTCGGCGACGAGATAGGTGGCGGCGAACCAGAAGCTCAGCGCCAGAGACACGAACAGCAGCGACACCCAGAGGCTGACATACAGCCACGGCACCCAGAGCGAGGCCGTCAGCCCGATGGCGACGACCAGCACCGCAACGACCGGCGTCGCGCTGCGGCGGCTGTGCGCGAACAGCCGCATCAGTTCGATTTCGAAGGCGTTGGGAATCGAGCCGCCTGCGGTCAGCCGGCCGCGCATCTCGCGCAGCTTCTGCGCCTGCCGGCGTCGCTGCACGGCGGCTGCGGGATCGGCTCCCCGACCGCGCTCGATCATTTCGGCTGTGACTTCACTCATGATACGCGCGTACGCCACAGTACTAGGACCGACCGGCCGTTGGACATACGGACGGACTGGATCACCTTCCCGGAAACTGGTTAACGCGAAGCTGCCGCAATGCCTCGAATGCGCAAATATTTCGATTTCGCCGCCGGGCGGCCAGCAAGGGGACCGGCGTGAGGCGGCCTGCTCCTCCCCTGTTCGCGACGCTCGCCGTGTTCGCGCTGCTGACCGCGGCGGCGGCCTGGCTGACGCTGTGGAACCGGACGCAGTTCAACGGCCCGGCCACGGTGATCGACGGCGATTCGATCCGCATGTTCGGCGAGGAGCTGCGGCTGAAGGGCGTCGACGCGCCGGAGATCGACCAGATCTGCCAGCGCGAGGGGCGGCCGTGGCGATGCGGGCAGGCGGCGCGCGCGGCGCTGGAGCGGGAGGCGCAGCGCGGCAATCTGCGCTGCCAGGCGAGCGAGCGCGACCAGTACGGGCGATGGCTGGCGCGCTGCACGATCGGCGGCGCCGACCTCAACGCCGCGCAGGTCCGCAACGGATGGGCGGTCGCCTTCGGCGCCTACGAGCGGGAGGAGACCGAGGCCCGCGACGGCCGGCGCGGCGTCTGGTCCTCGACCTTCGAGCGGCCGCAATCCTGGCGCCGGACCCATCCGCGCCATTCCGCCGAGCCGCATTGACGCCCGGCCCGTGGACTGTGCGCCCGCGCACATCTGGCGGCGCCCACGGCGGGCTAGGTTGCGAGGCTCGGAACGCGCTCGATCCTCACCGCCCTGCCCGGCGCGACTCCGCCGCGCTTTTTTTCGGCCGGAGCCGAGACTGGCGGACGAAGCGGGAGAACGGTATGAGGCGGCGGCGCACCCGGATCGACCCCAGGTTTTCGGTTCGGCCGGGAGTGTTAATATGTTCACATATCGGGACGGCCGCCGTTTGGCGGGCCGGCTTGAAAGTCATTGAGGCGCGCATCGGTTCGCGCGTCGGGGCCGCCGCGGCGCAGACCGGATTTTCGCGATGAAGCTCTACGATTCCAGAGTGGCGCCGAATGCGCGCCGCGTGCGCATGTTCCTCGCCGAAAAGGGCGTCAGCGTTCCCACGGTCGCCGTCGATCTGGCGAAGATGGAACAGAAGGACGAGGGATTCACGGCGCTCAATCCGCTGCAGCGGATTCCGGTGCTTGTGCTCGACGATGGAACGGCGATCTCCGAATCGATCGCGATCTGCCGCTATTTCGAGGAGACGCATCCGCAGCCGCCGCTGTTCGGCCGCGACCCGATGTCGCGCACCCTGATCGAGATGTGGCAGCGCCGCGTCGAGTTCGGGCTGATGACGCCGATCCAGCTCGCCTTTCGCCACACCCACCCGGCGATGCGCGAGATGGAGACTCCGCAAATTCCCCAACTCGCCGAAGTGAACCGTCCGCGGGCGCTCGCGTTTCTCCAGTTCCTCGACGCCGAACTGGCTCACCGGCGGTTCGTCGCCGGCGACGATTTCAGCGTCGCCGACATCACCGGCTACATCTCGGTCGATTTCATGAAATTCGCGCGCATCGCCCTGCCTGACGACCTCGCGCATGTCCGTCGCTGGCGGGACGAGGTCGCCGCCCGTCCGAGCGCCTCGGCGTAATCGGACGGCGCGCCATGAAACTCACCGTCGTCGGCAGCGGGGATGCGTTCGGATCGGGCGGGCGGGCGCACACCTGCATGCGCCTCGACTCCGAAGGCTCGACCATCGTGGTCGATTTCGGCGCGTCGGCGCTGACCTCGTGGAAGCGGCTCGGCTTTTCGACCGACGACGTCGACGCGATCCTGATCACGCATCTGCACGGCGATCATTTCGGCGGCCTGCCCTTCCTGCTGCTCGAATGCCAGTTCGTGGCGCGCCGGCGCCGGCCGCTGTTGATTTTCGGCCCCCCCGGCCTGCGGGCGCGCCTCGACATGGCGCTCGAGGCGATGTTTCCCGGCTCCAGCGCGCTGCACTGGACGTTCAGCTGGCAGGCGGTCGACATCCGCCCCGGCGAGCCCGCCTTCGTGGCGAATTTCCGCGTCGACACGTTCGAGGTCGTGCATCCCTCCGGCGCGCCGGCGACCGCCGTGCGGGTGGAGGGCGACAACAGGATCTTCGGCTATTCCGGCGACACGTCGTGGACGCCCAATCTGGTCGAGGCGGCGCGCGGGGCCGATCTGTTCGTGGTCGAATGCTATTCCGGCTACGCGCCCGCCCATGCGCATATCGACTGGCCGACCCTGCTCGACCGGCTGCCGAGTCTGGAGGCGCGCAAGCTGGTCGTCACGCATATGAGCGAGTCGGCGATGGCCCGCGAGCGCGACATGCGGGCCGCAGGCTGCATTCCGGCGCATGACGGCCTCGTCGTCGAGTTCTGAGGCCGCCTTCGCGCGGCTGGCGCGGCGCATCCGCGCCTGCCGCATCTGCCGCGACGCGCCGGCCGGCGCGCCCCTGCCGCACGAGCCGCGGCCAGTGTTCCACGCCTCGCCCACGGCGCGCATCCTCGTCGCCGGCCAGGCGCCGGGCGCGCGCGTGCACGCCAGCGGCCTGCCCTTCGACGATCCCTCGGGCGACCGGCTGCGCGACTGGATGGGGCTCGACCGCCCGACCTTCTACGACGCGACGCGCATCGCCTTCCTGCCGATGGGGTTGTGCTTTCCGGGACAGGACGCCAAGGGCGGCGACCTGCCGCCGCGGCGCGAATGCGCGCCGGCCTGGCGCGAGAGCGCGCTCGCCGCGCTGCCCGACATCCGGCTGATCCTGCTCATCGGCCGCTACGCGCAGGACTGGCATCTCGCCCGCCTCGGCCTGACGCCGCGCGGCGAAACGCTGGGCGCGCGCCTGACGCGCTGGCGCGAGATCTATGACGCCGCGACGCCGCGCATGATCATTCTGCCGCATCCCTCCTGGCGCAATAACGCCTGGATTGCGCGCGAGACATGGTTCGGGCGCGATCTGGTTCCGCTCGTGCGTCACGACGTCCGCGCAATTCTTGACGCGCGACAATGACTTGCCGTTCAGCGCAGGTTCACTGACGAGATTGGAGCCTGCGACCGGAGACATGAAGTCTGCGACCGGGCATGGAGGCCGCAATGAAAAGAACGTCGAAGTCCATCTCGCGGACGCGCTGGGAGCGCTGGCGGGCGGCCATTCTTTTCGTCGTCGTCGCCACATCGGCGACCGACGCGCTGGCCGAGCGTCGTCTGGCGCTGGTCATCGGACAGGGCGAGTATCCGAACGCCGCCCTCGCCACCTCCGTCAACGACGCGGGGCTGATCGCCGAGGCGCTGCGCGGCGCCGGCTTCGAGGTGACGGGCGTGCGCGACGCCGACCAGATGACGCTGCGTCAGGCGCTGCGCGACTTCACCGGAGCCGCGCAGGAGGCGGGCGCCGACACGGTGACCTTCGTCTATTTCGCCGGCCGGGGCGTGCAGATCGACGGCGACAACTTCCTGCTGCCGGTCGACGCGCGCGTTCAGACCGAAGCCGACATTCCGAGCGAGGGGCTCCGCGTCGGCGATTTCGCGCGCCAGATGGGCGCGAGCCCGGCCAAGGCGCGCTTCCTCGTGCTCGACGCGGCGCGCAATAATCCGTTCGTGCGGCCGGGTTCGCCGATCGCCGGCGGCCTCGCCTATCTCGAGCCCGACAAAGGCTCGCTGATCGCCTTCAACGCCGCGCCGGGCACGCAGCCGCCGAACGAGGCGGGCCCCTACGGCGCCTATGCGCTGGCGCTGGCCGAGGCGCTGCGCGAGGGCGGACTGACGGCCGACGGCATCTTCCAGCGCGCGCGGCTGCGCACCATCGAGGCGACGAAGGGCGCGCAGACGCCGTGGCACGCCTCGGCGATCGTCGACGGCTTCACGCTGCTCGAGCGCGCGCCCGACGCGCCGCCGCCGCCCCCGCCGGTCTCGCAAAGCAAGCCGATGCGCGACTATGGCGGGGCGAGCGAGGCCTTCGCGGTCGCGGTCGAGCGCGACACGATCGACGCCTATCAGGAGTTCGTCACCCTCTATCCGCAGGATCCGCTGGCCAGGCGCGCCCGCGCCATGCTGGCGGCGCGGCGCGAGGCGGTGACGTGGCGGCGAACGGTTTCGGCCAATTCGCCCGAGGCCTACTGGTCGTATCTGCGGCGCTATCCGCGCGGACCGCACGCCGGCGACGCGCGCCGCCGCCTGACGCGGCTGCAGGCGCAGATCGCGCCGCCGCCGACATTCGATGCGATTCCCTACGACGTGCCGCCGCCGCCGCCGGACGAGATGGTCTATTTCGACGACCGGCCGGCCGTGGTGTTCGAGGACGAACTGCCGCCGCCCCCGCGCTTCGGCTTCCTGCCGCCGCGCGAGCCGGACTGGTATCCGCCGCCGCCCCCGCCGCCGCCTCAGGGCGGTTTCGGCGGCATGCTGCCGATCCCGCTGCCGATCCCGCTGCCGGGCCGCAGCCGCGTGCCGGACGGCGTGCGGCCGCCGCCGCCGGTCGGGTTCTTCGGCCAGCAGGGACAGGGCGGACGTCCGGGATTCGGACAGGGCCAGGGCGGACGCCCCGGCTTCAATCAAGGTCAGGGACAGGGCGGCTTCCCCGGTCAGGGCGGCATGCAGGGTCAGGGCGGCTTCCACGGTCAGGGCGGCATGCAGGGTCAGGGCGGCTTCCCCGTCCAAGGCGGCATGCAGGGTCAGGGCGGCTTCCCCGTCCAAGGCGGCATGCAGGGCCAGGGCGGGCGCCCCGGCCAGCCCGGCATGGGCGGCATGCAGGGTCAGGGCATGCAGTGCCAAGGCGGCATGGGCGGCATGGGCGGCATGGGCGGAATGCAGGGCCAAGGCATGCAGGGCCAAGGCATGCAGGGTCAAGGCATGCAGGGTCAGGGCGGCATGGGCGGGATGCAGGGCGGCAAGCCCGGCCTGCCCTACCCCGCCGACCGGCATGGGCGGCATGCGGGGGCAAGGCATGCAAGGCCAAGGCGGCATGGGCGGAATGGGCGGCATGGGCGGCATGGGCGGGATGGGCGGGATGCAGGGCGGCAAGCCCGGCCTGCCGACGCCTCCGACCGGCATGGGCGGCATGCAGGGACAAGGCATGCAGGGCCAAGGCGGCATGAGCGGCATGGGCGGCATGCAGGGCAAGCCCGGCCTACCTACCCCGCCGACCGGCATGGGCGGCATGCAGGGACAAGGCATGCAGGGCCAAGGCGGCATGGGCGGCATGGGCGGGATGCAGGGCGGCAAGCCCGGCCTGCCGACCCCGCCGACCGGCATGGGCGGCATGCAGGGCAAGCCCGGCCTGCCCGCGCCGCCGACCGGCCTGCCGACGCCCCCGACCGGCATGGGCGGTATGCAGGGCCAAGGCATGCACGGCCAAGGCGGCATGGGCGGTATGGGCGGCATGCAGGGCGGCAAGCCCAGCCTGCCGACGCCCCCGACCGGTATGGGCGGCATGCAGGGCGGCAAGCCCGGCCTGCCCGCCCCGCCGACCGGCCTCCCGACGCCGCCCGCCGGCATGGGCGGGATGCAGGGCAAGCCCGGCCTGCCCGCGCCGCCGACAGGGATGGGCGGCATGTCCGGATCGAAGCCGGCGTCGCCGGCGCCTGCGAGCGGACTGCCGAAGCCGCCGTCCGGCATGGGCGGCCCGTCCGGCATGGGTGGAATGGGTGGAATGGGTGGAATGGGCGGCATGTCCGGGCCGAGCGGAGGCCGCGTGCGGCCGACGCCGCCCGTGACGACACAGCCTGCCCCGGTCGCGCCGGTCATCCAGCCGAAGCCTGCGCCCGTGATGCAGCCGAAACCTGCGCCGGTGATCCAGCAGCAGCCGAGGCCGGTCATCCAGCAGCCGCGTCCCGTCGTCCAGCAACCGCGCCCAGTGATCCAACAGCCGAGGCCGGTGGTTCAGCAACCTCGCCCTGTCGTCCAGCAGCCGAGGCCGGTCATCCAGCAGCCGCGGCCGGTGGTCCAGCCGCCGCGTCCCGCGCCGGTGATGCAGCCGCCTCGCCCCGCGCCGGTGATGCAACCGCCGCGTCCGGCGCCTGTGATGCAGGCGCCGCGCCCCGCGCCGGCGATGCAGGCGCCGCGGCCGGTGGCGCAGCCGCCGCGTCCCGCGCCGCCGCCGCAGCAGCCGCGGCCGTGCGGACGGCCGGGCCTGCCGCCGTGCCGCTGAGCGGTCGCGCCTAGCGTTAAAAACGAAAGCCGGCGAATCCCTTCGCCGGCTTTCTTCATGTTCATGTAGAGAATCAGGGCGCGGGCCGCCCGCGCCTCACGCGCGGGATGAACTCACCGCTGCAAGCGCGCGATCAGGCTCGAGGTGTCCCAGCGGGACCCGCCCATCTTCTGCACCTCGGAGTAGAACTGGTCGACCAGCGCGGCGACGGGCAGATTCGCGCCGTTGCGGCGCGCCTCGCCGAGGCAGATGGCGAGGTCCTTGCGCATCCAGTCGACGGCGAAGCCGAAGTCGAACTTGCCGGCGGCCATCGTCTTGTAGCGGTTCTCCATCTGCCAGCTCTGCGCGGCGCCCTTGGAGATCACCTCGACGACGGCCAGCGGATCGAGCCCCGCCTTCATGGCGAAGTGCAGCCCTTCGGACAGGCCCTGCACCAGACCGGCGATGCAGAGCTGGTTGACCATCTTGGTGAGCTGCCCCGCCCCCGAGCCGCCCATCAGCCGGCAGGCGCGGGCGAAACTCATGATCGCGGGCTCGGCCCTGGCGTAGGCGGCCGCGTCGCCGCCGCACATCACGGTGAGGGCGCCGTTCTCGGCGCCGGCCTGCCCGCCGGAGACCGGCGCGTCGATGAAGGCGACGCCGATCTTCTCGCCCGCCGCCGCCAGTTCGCGGGCGACGTCGGCCGAGGCGGTCGTGTTGTCGACCAGGATCGCGCCCTTCGCCATGCCGGCGAAGGCGCCGTCCGGCCCGAGCACGACCGAGCGCAGATCGTCGTCGTTGCCGACGCAGCAGAACACGATCTCGGCGCCCGTCGCCGCCTCGCGCGGGGTCGGAGCCGACTTGCCCTTGTGCTTGTCCGTCCACGCCTTCGTCTTGGCGGCGGAGCGGTTGTAGACGGTGACGTCGTGGCCTTTGGCGGCGAGGTGCCCCGCCATCGGGAAGCCCATCACGCCCAATCCGAGAAATGCGACTTTGGCCATCGGCCCCGCCCTCCGCCGGGCGCGACGCGCGCCCCGCCCGCCGATTCCCACATCGGGCGACGCCGTTCAAGGCGGAAGGCGCGGGCGCCTGTCATTCCCGGCCGAGCGGAGCGAGGGGAAGGGAATCCATGCGGCGCGACGGCAGGGCTGGATCCCCTTCCCGGCGGCTGCGCCGCCGCCGGGGATGACATGAGTTCCCGGCGGCCGCGCCACCGCCCGGAATGACAGGGCGCGTCACGCCCGGCCGGGTCAGTAGATCGGATAGGCGAAATACTTCTTGCGGATCGTGTCGTAGGTCCCGTCCGCCAGCGCCTGTTTCAGGGCGGCGTCGAATGTCGCGCGGAGCTCCTCGTCGCCCTTGCGGAAGGCCATGGCGTAGCCCTCGCCGAGGTAGTCGGGGTCGCGCGGGGCGTCGGCGACGAGGCGGCAGCATTGCGCCTCGCGGCGCTTGTCGAGAAACTCGGTCAGCGCGTCCTTGGAGCCGAGCACGAGTTCGACCCGGCCTTCCGCCAGATCGAGAATCGCCTCCTCGAGCGAGGCGTAGGGGCGGATTTCGGCCTGCTTGTAGCGGTCCTGCAGCCAGTTCATCGCGGGCGATCCGTCCTCGACGCCGATCGCCTTGCCGGCGAGGGCGGCCGGATCGACCGCCCAGGGCTTGCGGCCGCGCGCGGCCAGAAAGGCCAGCGGCATGCGCACATAGGGGGCGCCGAAGATGGCGTGCGCGCGGCGCTCGTCGGTCGGCTCCATCGCGGACATGACGGCGTCGTAGCTCTTGGCCTCCAGGCCGGGGAGCATCTGGTCCCATTCCTGCGAAACGAACGAGCAGGAGAGCTTCGCCGCCGCGCACAGCGCCCTGCCGAGGTCGATCTCGAAGCCGGCGAGCTCGCCCTTGGCGTCGAGCGTGTTGTAGGGCGGGCGGGCGCCTTCGGCGGCGATGCGGACGGCGCGCTGATCCTGCGCGCGCGCCGGGCCGCAGAACGCGGCGAGCGTCAGCAATATCAAGGCGAAGGCGGGCGCCGAGCGGGGCATGGCCAGTCCTACGCTTCCTTCGGCCGCACAGGCAAGGCGGCTGCGCGCAATTGACCCGCCCGGCCGCGCCCTATATCGGCGGTTTCCCTTGCAGGGTGGAGGAGACGACCTTGGTCAGCCGCGACGAGATCATGAAGGCTCTGGCGCAGGTGAAGGCGCCGGACGGCGTCACGCCGTTGCCCAATTCGCCCGCGCTCGCCGGCGTGACCACCAAAGACGACAAAGTCTACGCCGCGATCGTCGTCGAGCCCGCGCAGGCGCAGGCGGCCGAGGCCGTGCGCCGGCAGGCCGAAGACGTGCTGCGCGCCCTGCCCGGCGTCGCCAGCGCGCTGGTGACGCTGACGGCCGACCGGCCGGTCGCTTCCGGCCCCGGCGCGCCGCAGCGCCAGCCCGTCGCCAAGGCCGGCAGCCCCCTGCCCGACGTGCGCCACATCATCGCGGTCGCCTCCGGCAAGGGCGGCGTCGGCAAGTCGACGACGGCCGTGAACCTCGCGCTCGCGCTCGCCAGCCTCGGCCTCAAGGTCGGCGTGCTCGACGCCGACATCTACGGGCCGTCCATGCCGCGCCTGTTCGCGCTGCGCGGCAAGCCGCAGGTCGCCTATGGCCGGCAGATGATTCCGCTCGAGGCGCACGGGCTGAAGATCATGTCGATCGGATTCCTCGTCGAGGAGGACACGCCGATGATCTGGCGCGGGCCGATGGTGATGTCGGCGCTGACGCAGATGCTGAAGGAGGTCGCCTGGGGCGAGCTCGACGCGATGATCGTCGACATGCCGCCCGGCACCGGCGACGCGCAGCTCACGCTGGCGCAGACCGTGCCGCTGTCGGGCGCCGTCATCGTCTCGACGCCGCAGGACCTGTCGCTGATCGACGCGCGGCGCGGCGTCGCGATGTTCCAGAAGACCGACGTTCCGATCCTCGGCATCGTCGAGAACATGAGCTATTTCGTCTGCCCGCATTGCGGCGGACGCTCCGACATCTTCTCGCATGGCGGGGCGCGGCATGAGGCCGAGAAGCTCGGCGCGCCCTTCCTCGGCGAGGTGCCGCTGACGATGGCGATCCGCGAAACGTCGGACGCCGGCCTGCCGATCGTGGCGACGCAGCCCGACAGCGACCAGGCGAAGATCTACAAGCAGATCGCCCGCACGGTCTGGACCGGCCTGACCGAGGGGGCGCGGCGGGCCGCGCCGCGCATCGTCGTCGAGTGAGGTCATCGCCGCGGCGCTCAGCCGGCGCGGCGGAACGCCTTCAGTTCGGCGAGGCGGCGCAGGATCGCCGCGTCGCGGCTCTCGCGCGCCTCGAAGGCGCGGGCGCTCGGCAGATGGGCGACGAGCGCGTCGACGCGCGCCGACAGCGCCTCGATGCAGACTTCGAGCTTGGCGGACTCGGCCTGCGCCTCGGCGGCGGCCGCGTCGAGCAGCGGGATTTGCGCCTCGAGGTCGATCTGGCGCGACAGGGCGACGGCGGCCAGATCGTCCCGCCCCTGACGCACGGCGATCTCGGCCTTCTCGGCGAGCTGACCGAGATGCTCGGCGACGAGGCGGCGCTGGCGTTGGGCCTGACGTAACTGATTGGCGGCCGTTTCGCGCTCGGCGAGGGCTTCGGCGCGCGCCGCCTCGACGGCGCGCAGGGCGGCGGCGATCGGCGCCTCGCCGGCCGAGCGCTCCAGCAGCTCGGCTGTGTTGGCGGCGACAAGTCGCCGCACGCGATTGAACAGACTCTCGGCCATGACACGCTCCCTCGCCTTCGGCGTTCTTCGCGTTCGACCATGAACGCCATGTCTCGCCGTCGGTTTAAGAAACGCGCCTAAGATTCCCCTGACGGCGCATGTCAAAACGCGCGCACATAATTTGCGCAGCGACGGCGCGAGGGGCGCCCGCCCTCTCGCTTTCGCCCGCGTTTGACGCTACCAAACCATCAAGCTGGCTGCGGGCAATCCCGCCGCCCGGCCGGGCGCGGGCCCGAGAGCCCGCGCCGCCAGAAGGGAGTGGACATATGACCATGAAACGCCGTCAGTTTCTGAAGACCGCAGGCGCGGCCGCCGCGGCGACGGGCATTGCAGCCCCCGCGATCGCGCAGTCGGCCCCCGAGGTGAAGTGGCGTCTGACCTCGAGCTTCCCGAAGTCGCTCGACACGATTTACGGCGGCGGCGAGCAGATCGCCAAATACGTCGCCGAGATGACCGACAACAAGTTCCAGATCCAGGTCTTCGCGGCGGGCGAAATCGTCCCCGGCCTGCAGGCGCTCGACGCCACGCAGAACGGCACGGTCGAGGCCTGCCACACCGTGTCCTACTACTATGTCGGCAAGGACCCGACCTTCGCCGTCGCCTCGTCCGTTCCGTTCGGCCTCAACGCCCGCCAGCAGAACTCCTGGATGTACCAGAACGGCGGCATGGAGCTGTTCAACGAGTTCTACAAGGGCTACAGCCTGATCGGCTTCCCGGCGGGCAACACCGGCACGCAGATGGGCGGCTGGTTCCGCAAGGAGATCAAGACCGTCGGCCGACCTGCAGGGCCTGAAGTTCCGCATCGGCGGCATCGCCGGTCAGGTGCTCCTCAAGCTCGGCGTGGTGCCGCAGCAGATCGCCGGCGGCGACATCTATCCGGCGCTCGAGAAGGGCACGATCGACGCGGCCGAGTGGGTCGGCCCCTACGACGACGAGAAGCTCGGCTTCAACAAGGTCGCGCCGTACTACTACTACCCGGGCTGGTGGGAGGGCGGGCCGACCGTCCACGCCTTCTTCAACCTGGACAAGTTCAACGCGCTGCCGAAGACCTACCAGGCGATCCTGCGCAACGCCTGCGACGTGACGAACCAGTGGATGCAGGCGCGCTACGACGTGCAGAACGTGCCGGCGCTGAAGCGCCTCGTGCAGGGCGGCGCGCAGCTGCGTCCGTATCCGCCGGAGGTGATGGAAGCCTGCTGGAAGGCGACCAACGAGCTGTGGGGCGAGATCTCGGCCAAGAACGCCAACTTCAAGAAGGCGATCGACGCGATGATCGCGCACCGCAACGACCAGTATCTGTGGTGGCAGGTGGCCGAATACACCTACGACAACTTCATGATCCGTCAGCGCGCCAAGGGCTGACGAACCGCATCCAGCCGCAAGGCGAGACGCGAGAGCCCGGCCGCAAGGCCGGGCTTTTTTCGTTTGGCGCGCGATTTTTTCGCTCCCGACCTCGTTATGCGCTTGACGACTATCTGATTTGCAAATCTCGTGCGGTCGGCGGGCGAGAAGACCCGCATCGGGCCGCGAGCCCGCTCCGGGAGGATCAGATGGCGCTTCAAAGACGGGCTTTCATCAAATCGGCCGCGGCGGCGGCGTGCCGGCGCCGGCATCGCCGCTCCGGCGATCGCGCAGAGCGCGCCCGAAATCAAATGGCGGCTCACCTCCAGCTTCCCGAAGTCGCTCGACACGATCTACGGCGGGGCGGAAGTGTTCGCCAAGGCGGTGGCCGAGGCGACCGACAACAAGTTCCAGATCCAGGTGTTCGCGGCCGGCGAAATCGTGCCGGGCCTGCAGGCGCTCGACGCGGCGCAGAACGGCACGGTCGAGGTCGCCCACACCGCGCTCTATTACTACTGGGGCAAGGATCCGACCTTCGCGCTCGCCACCGCCGTGCCCTTCGGGCTCAACGCCCGCCAGCAGAACGCCTGGCTCTACTACGGCGGCGGCACCGAGCTCCTCAACGAATTCATGAAGGACTACAACGTCATCGCCTTCCCCGGCGGCAATACGGGCTGCCAGATGGGCGGCTGGTTCCGCAAGGAGATCAAGACCGCCGCCGACCTCAACGGCATCAAGATGCGCATCGGCGGATTCGCCGGCAAGGCGATGCAGAAGCTCGGCGTCGTGCCGCAGCAGATCGCCGGCGGCGACATCTATCCGGCGCTCGAGAAGGGCACGATCGACGCGGCCGAGTGGATCGGCCCCTATGACGACGAGAAGCTCGGCTTCAACAAGGTCGCGCCGTTCTACTATTACCCCGGCTGGTGGGAAGGCGGGCCGACGCTGCACACCACCATCAATCTCGAGAAGTACAACTCGCTGCCGAAGGCGTATCAGTCGGTCCTGCGCACCGCGTCGGGCTTCGCCAACATGGACATGCTGGCCAAATACGACGCCTGGAACCCGGCCGCGATCAAGCGCCTCGTGCAGGGCGGCGCGCAGGTGCGGCCGTTCTCGCAGGAGATCATGGAGGCGTGCTGGAAGGCCTCGCAGGATCTCTACGCCGAGACCAATGCGAGCAACGCGAAATTCAAGAAGGTCTACGACAGCATGGTCGCCTTCCGCGCCGACGAGTATCTGTGGTGGCAGGTCGCCGAATACGGCTACGACTCCTTCATGATCCGCCAGCGCGCCAAGGGCTGAACGAAAGCCGCACGCAGATCACGCCATCGCGCGAACGCTCCGACCGACGAGGCCGGAGCGTTCGTCGTTTTTGCCACGGGCAAGGCCGCGCCGCTTAATCGGGCGCTAACCGTTCCGGGCATAGTTTATTCAAAGAAGCGCGCAATCCGGCTTTTCGCCATCTGCGCGCCACCTTTTCCCTCTGTCCTCGCCTGCGTCATGTCCCGCGTTCTCCTGTCGCTCGCCCTCGTCATCTCGATGTCCGCCGCCGCCGTGGCGACGGCCTCCGTGGTTGCGGCCGCAGCGTCGCGAGCCGCCGCCTCGGAGCCAGTCAGATGAGCGCCGTGCGCAGCCGCACCGAAACCATGCTCAGCCTGCGCGACAAGACGGTCGACGCCGCCGAGGCGACCAGCAGACCCGCGCAGACGCGCCCGCACAGGATGACGAGAATGACCCTCCACCACCGCATCGCCGTCCGCGAGGTCGTCTTCTCGGCCGCGCTGATCGCCGCCGCCGCGACAGTCGTCGCCGCCGCCGTGAGCACGCTGATCATCTGAGCCGCCCGGCTCGACAAGCCCCGCGCAAACGCGCGACAAGCGCGGCGTGACCGACGCGCGACGCGAAGACTCCTCCGACCCGGCCAGCGCGGCAGAGCACCTGCTGCGCTGTCTTCGTTTCTACTCGCGCCTGCCGGTCCCCGCCTTCGGCTTCGAGCGCGCGCCCCACGCCATGCTCGACTTCCGGCGCGGCGCGCGCTGGCTGCCGCTCGCCGGCGCGCTGATCGCCCTGCCCGCGGCGCTGGTTCTGGCCGCGCTCGCCGCCGCCGGCCTGCCCGCGAGCTTCGTCGCGGCGCTGACGCTCGCCGCCTCGATGCTGACGACCGGGGCCTTCCACGAGGACGGGCTCGCCGACACGGCGGACGGCTTCGGCGGCGGGCGCACGCGCGAGCGCAAGCTCGAGATCATGCGCGACAGCCGGATCGGGACGTTCGGCGGGGCGGCGCTCGTCGTCTCGATTCTCGCCCGCGCCGCCGCGCTCGCGGCGCTGCTCGACCGGTCGGGCGCGCTCGCCGCCGCCGGCGCCTTGATCATGCTGGGCGCCGTCGCGCGCACGGCCGCGCTGGCGCCGCTCGCCCTGCTCGATCCGGCGCGGACGGACGGGGCGATGTGGGCGGCGATGAAGCCATCGCCGGCGACGCTCGCCATCGGCTTCGTTCTGTCGGCGGCGATCTCGCTCGGTCTGGCGCAGCTCGTCGGACTGTCGGCGACGGCGACGCTCGTCGCGCTCCTCGCCGCGCTCGCCGCGAGTCTGGCCATGACGCAGATCGCGCGCCGGCAAATCGGCGGCGCCACGGGCGACGTCGCCGGCGCGGCCGAGCAGCTCGCCGAGATCGCGATGCTGGCGGCGCTGCTCGCGCCGGCGCTTCAGTAGCCGAGCAGGCTCGCCAGAAAGCGCATCGAAACCAGCAGCAGGAAAATGCCGAAGGCGACCTCGAGCCGGCGTTTCGACAGACGATGCGCCAGGCGCGCGCCGATCGGCGCCGTCCACATGCTGGTCGGCACCATCAGCGCGAAGGCGATCAGCGAGACGTAGCCGAGCGAGAGCGGCGGCAGCCGGCTCATCTGCGGCCAGCCCGCATAGACCGCGCCGAGCGCGCCGGGAATCGAGATCAGCACACCGAGGCCGGCGGAGGTCGCCACCGCCTGATGGATCGGGCGGCCGTAGAGCGTCATGAACAGGTTCGACAATTGTCCGCCGCCGATGCCCATCAGCGTCGACAGAACGCCGATGCCGAGACCGTAGGCCGACATCAGCGGACCGGGCTTCAATTCGCCGGGCAGCCGCCACGAATCGCGCCCGAACAGCAGACGGATGGCGCTGACGAAGGCGACGCCTGCGAACACGCCCTTGAACACGCCGGCCGGCGCGTAACGGGCGATCAGGCTGCCGACGAGGACGCCGAGCACCACCGGGACCGCCCAAGCGCGCACGATCGAGGTGTCCGCAGCGCCCTTGGCGCGGTGGGCGTTGAAGGAGCGGATCGAGGTCGGGATGATCACCGCCAGCGACGTGCCGACGCAGAGCGGCATGCGAATGTCCTCGGGCACGCCGAGAAAGCCGAAGCACCAGTAGAGAATCGGCACGACGACGGCGCCGCCGCCGACGCCGAACACGCCGGCGAGCAAGCCGGTGACCGCCCCTGCCACGACCAGCGCGGCGGCGAGAAAGGCGAGATCGGCGACGGGGATCGAGAACATCGGGCGTCCTTGCGTGGCGGCACGGGCCTGCGTGCCACATGTCGCGTCGCCTCACCACGAAAAAACCGCGATAGTGCGGGAAGCGACTCTGCCCCCCGTCGGGCGAAGGACTTGCCGATTCCATGCGAAATCTCTTCCGCGCCGCCGCCCTGATTTTCCTTGCGGCGACGCTGCCGGCCTCGGCGCAAACCGCGCTCAACGTGCCGACCGCCGACGGCGGTCAGGCGGCGCTGCGCGTGTTCGAGGCGAAGGGGGGCGCCAAATGCGCGCCGACGGTGATCCTCTCGCGCGGCCTCGGCGCGCGCGTCGACGCGATGCGCTTCCTGTCCGGCGCGCTGGTGGCGCAGGGCTATCGCGTCATCGTCATGCGGCATCTGGAAAGCGGCCGCGCCGTGTTTCAGGGGCGGCTCGTGCGCGCCGGCCGGCTGCGCCCGACGACGGGCGACGAGGCGGACCTCGCCTCCAACAAGGAGCGCGCGCTCGAACTCGACGCCGCCTACGGCTTCGCCACCAAGACGTGCCGGCCGCCCTTGCTGGCGCTCGCCGGCCACGCCAACGGCGCCGTCACCACGCTGATCGAGGCCGGCGCCAGGCCGCGCTTCGCCGTCACGGGCAAGGACAGGTTCGACGCCTATGTCGCGCTGTCGTCGCCGGGCGTCGGCCGCGTCTTCGCCGCGGACGCGTGGGCCGGCGTGAAGAAGCCCGTGCTGTTCGTCACCGGCACGCGCGATCCCGGCGAGGGCGGCGCGCGCGCGGCCGCCTTCGAGGGCGCTGCCTCGACGCAGAAGCGCTTCGCCGTGATCCCGAACGCGACGCATTTCGCGCTCGGCGGACTCGGCGCCTCCTCGACCAAGCGCAAGGTCGTCGATCTGACGCTCGAATTTCTGGGGCAGATCGGCGCGAAGACGTGGAAACCGTCGGCCGTCGCCGGCGTCGACGTGCGCGACAAGCCGTAAGCGCGCCTCAAGCCGGCGCCTTCACCACCGCCATCGTCGCCAGCATGACGGCCACCGTCTGCTCGGCGCCGTTCGTCACCGCCACCACCTCCCCCTGCGCCACGGCGACAGTGCGGCCCGGCCGCGTCACCCGCCCGCGCGCCACGAAGCGCTCGCCGACGGCGGGGCGCAGGAAGTTGATCTTGTACTCGATGCTGACGACCTCGCAGTCGAGCGGCATCGTCGTGAAGGAGGCGTAGCCGCAGGCGCTGTCGAGGATCATGCCGATCACGCCGCCATGCGCGAAGCCTTGCTGCTGGTTGATGTGATCGGCCGCCGGCAACTCGATCTCGACCGCGCCGGGCCGCACCGACGCGAGCCGCGCCCCGATGGTGCGCATCGCCGATTGCGCGGCGAAGCTGGCGCGCACCTTGGCCTCGATAGCGGGGTCGAGCGTCGTCTCAGGCTGCATCGCGATCCGTCTCCGTGGGGCGTTTCACATGCGCGAGGGCGGCGTGCAGGACGTCGAGACCGGCGCCGCGCTTGACCGCCTCGGTCGCCAGATGGCGCCGCCAGAGCCGCGCGCCGGGCCGTCCCGCGAACAGGCCGAGCATGTGGCGCGTCATGTCGGCGAGGCGCACGCCGGCGGCGAGCTGCGCCTCCATATACGGGACATAGGCCTCGACCGCCTCGAAGGCGTCCGCGGCCGGGGCCGGTTCGCCGAACCAGTCCGGGTCGACCCGCAGCAGCAGCTCGGGAGACTGGTAGGCGGCGCGGCCGAGCATCGCGCCGTCGAGCCCCTCGATCTCCGCCTTCGCCCGATCGAGATCGGCGAGGCCGCCGTTCAGCACGACCGGCGTCGCGGGATGGGCGCGCTTGAGGTCGCGCACCAGCGGATAGTCGAGCGGGGGCACGTCGCGGTTCTCGCGCGGCGACAGGCCTTGCAGCCAGGCCTTTCGGGCGTGGACGATCAGCGCGTCGGCGCCGGCGGCGATCACCGCCTGCGCGAAGGCGAACAGCGCCTCGCGCGGCTCCTGATCGTCGACGCCGATGCGGCACTTCACCGTCACCGGGATGCGCACGGCGCCCTTCATCGCGGCCACGGCCTCGGCGACGGCGGCCGGCGACTTCATCAGGCAGGCGCCGAAGGCGCCGTTCTGCACCCGGTCGGACGGGCAGCCGCAATTCAGGTTGATCTCGGCATAGCCCTCCGCCGCGCCGATGCGGGCGCAGGCGGCGAGATCGGCAGGGTCCGAGCCGCCGAGTTGCAGCGCGACGGGCTGCTCGCGCGAATCGAAGCCGAGCAAGCGCGCCCGGTCGCCGTGAATGATCGCGCCCGTCGTCACCATCTCGGTGTAAAGCCGCGCGCGCCGCGACAGGCCGCGATGGAGCATCCGGCAATGCCGGTCCGTCCAATCGAGCATCGGGGCGACGGAAAAGCGCAATTCGTCGGGGCGCATCGCCGGTTTGTGGCGGATCGAGGCGGCGCTGGCAAGGCGGGCGGCGTTCGCCCGGGGTCTGCGCTCGGCTGGCGTTTGCCGTCGCGGCGCCTAAGGTCGCGGGATGGAGCGAGTCGACACCATCGTCATCGGGGCCGGCGTCGTCGGGCTCGCCATCGCGCGCGAGCTGGCGTTGTCGGGGCGCGAGGTCGTCGTGCTGGAGGCCAACGAGTCCTTCGGCATGGAGACCTCGGCGCGCAATTCCGAAGTGATCCACGCCGGCATCTACTATCCGAAGGGCGGGCTGATGGCGCGGCTCTGCGTCGAGGGGCGCGCCCTGCTCTACGATTACGCCGCCGCGCACGGGATCGCGCATCGGCGCTGCGGCAAGCTGATCGTGGCGGCGGACGCGGCGGAAGTCGCCACGCTCGACTCGATCCGGGCGCGGGCGGCGGCCAACGGCGTCGACGATCTGCGCGCGATCTCGCGCGACGAGGCGTTGGCGATGGAGCCGGCGCTCGCCTGCGCGGGGGCGCTCGTCTCGCCCTCGACCGGCGTGATCGACAGCCACGGCTACATGCTGGCGCTGAAGGGCGAGGCGGAGGCGGCAGGCGCGATGTTCGCCTTTCACGCGCCGGTGACGCGCATCGCGGCAGGGGCGCGCGGCTTCGTCGTCGAGACAGGCGGGGCGGAGGCGATGACGCTCGCCTGCGACAGGCTGATCAACGCCGCCGGCCATGGCGCGCCGGCCCTGGCGCAGGGCATGGCCGGCTACGACGCGCGGCTCGCCCCGCGCGCCTTCTTCGCCAGGGGCAATTATTTCACGCTGACGGGGCGCTCGCCGTTCACACGGCTGATCTATCCCGTGCCGCAGCCCGGCGGGCTCGGCGTGCATCTGACGCTCGATCTCGGCGGGCAGGCGAAATTCGGGCCGGACGTCGAATGGATCGAGCGGCTCGACTATGCGGTCGATCCCGCGCGCGGCGACACATTCTACGCCGCGATCCGCCGCTACTGGCCGGCCCTGCCGGACGGGGCGCTGGCGCCCGGCTATGCGGGCGTGCGCCCGAAGATCGCGCCGCCCGAGGCGGGGACGCAGGACTTTCTCATCCAGGGTCCGCGCGCGCATGGGCTCACGGGGCTGGCGCATCTGTTCGGAATCGAATCGCCCGGGCTCACCGCCTCGCTCGCCATCGCGCGCCATGTGCGCGCGTTGCTGGAGGCGTGAAGCGCGGCGCCGTCACGGCGCGCCGGCGCCGTAAGGCGGCTTCGGAATCGCGATATGCGCGGCGCGCAGCGCCGACGACCAGCGGTCGCGCAGATCGCGGAAATAGGCGTCGCTGGAATCGATGCGATGATCGACCTCGGCGAGCTGCGCGTCGCGGCGCATCACCAGCACGTCGATCGGCATGCCGACGCCGAGATTGGAGCGCATCGTCGAATCCATCGAGATAAGGCCGATCTTCAGCGCGTCGTACAGCTCGGTGTCGAAGGTCACGGCCCGGTCGAGAATCGGCTTGCCGTATTTGTGTTCGCCGATCTGCAGGAACGGCGCGTCCGGCGTGCATTCGATGAAGTTGCCGGCCGAATACAGCATGAACAGGCGCAGGCGGTCGCCCCTGATCTGACCGCCGACGAGCAGCGTGATCTTGAAGGCGATGTCCATTCTGTCGAGCGCCGCGCCCTCGATGTCGCGCACCTTGCGGATGCAGCGGCCGAGCAGTTGCGCGGCCTTGAACATCGAGCCGACATCCGACAGGCGCTCGACGACGCCGGTCTCCGGATTCTCGAGCCCCTCGCTCGCCAGCGACACGACGCTCTGGGTGATCGACAGGTTGCCCGCGCTGGCGATGGAGATCAGCCGCTCGCCAGGCTCGGAGAGGTTGTGCAGCTTGCGGAAGGTGGAGATGTCGTCGAGGCCCGCATTGGTGCGCGTGTCGGCGATCATCACCAGCCCCTCGCGCACGAGGACGCCGCAGCAATAGGTCATCGGATCAGGTTCCAGCGGTTCATGCGCGGCCGATAGCGCGTCGCGCCCGGCCCCGCAAGGCAACTGTCGGCGGGGCGGCCATTCTCAAGGCGGCTATTGTTCCTGCCGGTATGGCGCGACGAAGGCGACCTCGGACGCCACCTGCTCTTCGCCATAGCCGCCGCGCACGCTGCGCAGGGGCGCCGCGCCGAGCCGCTCGAGGCCAATCGCGACGCGCAGATGCCGCCCGTGCGGGCAGACGTTGGCCGCCGGATCGAAGGCGATCCAGCCATATTCGTCGAGCCAGACCTCGGCCCAGGCGTGCGCGCTCGCGCCCTCGCCTTGCGGATCGGCCGCGTAGCCCGAGACGAAACGGGCCGGCGCGCCCGAATGCCGCGCGGCGGCGATGAAGGCGTGCGCGAGATCCGCCGCCGCGCCGGACCTGGCGGCGAAGGCGGCGCTCGCGCTGTCGACCGGCGCTGCGGCGGGATCGCACGTCACGCGCTCGTGCAACGCGCCCATCAGCGCGTGCATGGCGCCGAGCGGCGCCGGCGCTTTGGCCATCGCCTCGTCGGCGAAGGCGCGCAGGGCGAGATCGGCCGCGGTCGCCTGCGTCTCGCGCAGATAAAGCTCGACCGGAAAGCGTTCGATGGCGTCGCGCACGAAGCCGGTGGAGTCGAACAGGTCGACCTCGCCCGTCGCCTCGATCGTCAACGTTTCGAGCGGGCCCGTCACCTCGAAGGCGTGCGCCTGATTGCCGAAGGCGTCCTCCGAGACGCGCAGACGGCAATCGACGCTGACGTCGATCGACCAGTCGATCACATGCTGTCCGTAATGGTCGCGCGGGGTGAGCCGCATCAGGCCGACGACGTTGGTCGCGGCCGGCCGGTAGCGGCAGACGATCTCGTTGCGAACGCGCAGACGCATGGCGCCTCACACCAGATATTGCTCGGCGATCCTGCCGCCGATGCGATTGTTGTCGTCGATGAAGGCGGTGATGAATTCGTGCAGGCCGGTCTGGAAAATCTCCTCGATGCGCGCATGTTCGAGACGCGCATAGAGCTGGCGGGCCTGACGCTGGGCGAGGCCCTGCCGGCCATAGGCTTTGCCGATGAGATCGAGAAAGTGCGAGATGTTCTCGTAGCAGGAGAGCAATGAGCGCGGCATCTCGGCCTTGAGGATGAGCAGATCGGCGATCAGCCAGGGCTTGATGCTCTGACGATAGACCCAGTGATAGGCGGTCAGCGCCGACACCGCGCGCAGCACCGAGGTCCACTGGAAATAGTCGAGCGAGCCGCCGATCGTCTCCACATCGGGCAGCAGCACGTGATACTTCACGTCCAGAATGCGCGCGGTGTTGTCGGCGCGCTCGACATACATGCCGAGACGCGAGAACCAGTAGGCGTCGTTGCGCAGCATGGTGCGGTAGGCCGAACCGTCGAACTGAACCGACACTTCCTTCACGAGTTCGAGGAACTGCGTCAGGTCTTCGGCGTCGAGCATGCCCTGCCCGTTGCGGCGCGCGTCGAACCGCCGGATCTCGAGCCAGCCGCCGTTGATCGCCTCCCACATCTCGTGCGTCAGCGCGGTGCGCACGGCGCGCGCGTTGGTGCGCGCAAGCTCGATGCAGTTGCGGATCGACGACGGGTTGTTCTCGTCGAAGGTGAGGAAGCAGGTGACGTTGGTCTCGTTCGGCTCGAGGCCCGTCGCCGCGAAGGCCTCCTCCGCGCCGGAGGAAATCAGCGCGCTGTCCCATTCCGTCGCGACGCCGCCATAGGCGCGCGGCAGATTGGCCATGCGGCGCGTCACCTCGACGACGCGGGCGAGATAATCCGCCCGCTCCATGTAGCGGGCGAGCCAGTAAAGATTGTCGGCGGTGCGCGAAAGCATGGAATGGGTCCGAAATTCGATGGCGTCAGCGGCGCGGCGTCAGGCTCCCAGATCGTCGAGCACCCAGGTGTCCTTCGTGCCTCCGCCCTGACTGGAATTGACGACGAGCGATCCTTCTTTCATGGCGACGCGGGTGAGCCCGCCCGGCACCACGCGCACACCGTCCGAGCCCGACAGCACGAACGGCCGCAGATCGACATGACGCGGGCGCACGCCCTCGTCGAACGAGGTCGGCACCGTGGAGAGCGAGAGCGTCGGTTGAGCAATGAAGTTCGCCGGATCGCGCGCGAGCTTGGCGCGGAAACTCTCGATCTCGGCCTTGCTCGCATGCGGGCCGACGAGCATGCCGTAGCCGCCCGAGCCGTTGACCTCCTTGACGACGAGATCGCCGAGATTGTCGAGCACATATTTCAACGCGTCCGCCTCGCGGCAGCGCCATGTCGGCACGTTCTTCAGGATCGGCTCCTCGTTGAGGTAGAAGCGGATCACGTCCGGCATGTAGGTGTAGATCGCCTTGTCGTCGGCGACGCCCGTGCCGACCGCGTTGCACAGCGTGACGTTGCCCGCCTGATAGGCGTGCATGAGGCCGGGCACGCCGAGCGCCGAGTCGGGACGGAAGGCGAGCGGATCCAGGAAGTCGTCGTCGATGCGGCGGTAGATCACGTCGACGCGACGCGGCCCCTCGGTCGTGCGCATGTAGACCACGTCGTCTTGCACGAAGAGATCGCGCCCCTCGACGAGTTCGACGCCGAGCTTGTCGGCCAGGAACGAGTGCTCGTAATAGGCCGAATTGAACTGTCCCGGCGTCAGCAGCACCGCCGCCGGATCGCGGCCCGCGGTGCGCGGGGCGACGGAGCGCAGCGTCGCCAGCAGCGCGTCGGGATAGTTCTCGACCGGGGCGACGCGGTGGTTGGCGAACAGCTCGGGGAAGAGCCGCATCATCACTTCGCGGTTCTCGAGCATGTAGGAGACGCCCGAAGGCGTGCGCGCATTGTCCTCGAGAACGTAGAAATCCCGCTCGTCGACGCGGATGATGTCGATGCCGGCGATGTGGACGTAAACGTCGTGCGGAACCGGGCGACCCGCCATCTCGGGGCGGTAGCCAGGGTTCTTGTAGACGAGATCGGCCGGCACGATTCCGGCGCGCAGAATCTCGCGCGCGCCATACACGTCGGCGAGGAACATGTTGAGCGCGCGCACGCGCTGGATCAGGCCCTTCTCCAGCCGGTCCCACTCCGCGCGCGAGAGAATGCGCGGCACGATGTCGAAGGGGATGAGGCGCTCGGTCGCCTCCTTGTCGCCATAGACGGCGAAGGTGATGCCGATGCGGCGGAACAGCAGTTCGGCCTGCCGACGCCGCGAGGCGAGCAGGTCGGCAGGCGTGTCGTTCAGCCATTGCGCGAGACGCTCGTAAGTCTGGCGGACGGCCTCGCCCTGCCCGCCCATTTCGTCGAACCGCAGTCCCGGCCCCGCCACGCGCGCTCTCCATGCCCCACGTCGCGCCCGACAGCAGGCGCCGCGATCAGTTTATAGGCAAGCGATATGCCAGCAAGCGGCATGCTCGCCTGCGCCAAACGTCCGGATGCAGGTTCAGCCCTGGGCGTGACGGGCGATGAACTGGCGAAAACGCTCCGATTTCGACGCGCCGAACAGCTCCTGCGGCGGCCCGTCCGCCTCGATCTGCCCCTGATGCAGGAACAGGACGCGGTTCGACACGTCGCGGGCGAAGCCCATTTCGTGGGTGACGACGAGCATCGTGCGACCTTCTTCGGCAATTGCCCGCATAACGCGCAGAACCTCGCCCACGAGTTCGGGGTCGAGCGCGGAGGTCGGCTCGTCGAACAGCATCACTTTCGGCTTCATCGCCAGCGCCCGGGCGATGGCCGCGCGCTGCTGCTGGCCGCCGGAAAGATGCGAGGGGTAGTAGCCGGCCCGGTCGGCGATGCCGACCTTGGCGAGCAGCGCCATCGCCTCGTCCCGCACCTCGGCCTTCGGGCGCTTCTGCACATGCACGGGCGCCTCCATGACGTTCTGGAGCACCGTCATGTGCGACCACAGGTTGAATCCCTGGAACACCATCGACAGGCCACTGCGGATGCGGTCGATCTGGCGATGGTCCGCCGGCTCCACCCGCCCGTCGCGGCGCTGGCGCAGCTTGATCGTCTCGCCGGCGACCACGACGTCGCCCGCGCTCGGCGTCTCCAGCATGTTGATGCAGCGCAGCAGCGTGCTCTTGCCCGAGCCCGAGGCGCCGAGAATGGAGATCACGTCGCCGTCATGGGCGTCGAACGAGACGCCCTTCAGCACTTCGAGCGCGCCGAAGCTCTTGCGCAGATCACGGACGCTGACTGCAGGAACCGCCGCAGAACCTTCGGCCATCAGAGCTTGTCTCCAACCTTCGCCAGAAGCTGCTCGTGCGGCATGGCGCGCAAATGCGGGGTGAGCCAGTGTTCGAGCGCCATGACGACGCGCGACAGCAGGAAATTGATCGCCAGATAGATCACGCCGGCGCAGACGAACACCTCGATGGCGCGAAACGTCTCGGAATTGATCTTCTGGGCGATGCCGGTGATCTCCATGATCGTAATGATCGAGGCGAGCGCGGTCGCCCGCACCATCAGGATCAGCTCGGTGCCGTAGGCCGGCAGCGCCTGCCGCACGGCGATCGGCAGGACGACGCGGCGGTACAGGGTTACGCGCGACATGCCGCAGGCGCGCGCCGCCTCGATCTGTCCGAAGGGCACCGATTGAAGGCCGCCGCGCAGGATCTCGGCCGTGTAGGCGGCCGTGTTCATCGCGAGCGCGAGGACGGCGCAGAAATAGGGCTGGCGCAGATAGGTCCACGCCCAGCTCGCGCGAATCTCGGGAAACTGGCTCAGCCCGTAGAAGATGAGGAACATCTGCACGAGCAGCGGCGTGCCGCGGAAGACGAAGACATAGGCGCGCGAAATCCACACGAGCGGGGCGACGCCGGATTCCTGCATCAGCGCCAGGCCGACCGCAAAGAGACCGCCGACCGCCACCGAGACGAAGGCGATGTTCAGCGTCATCGGCAGACCGCCGAGCAGGCGCCAGATCACCTCGCTGTAGAAGGCGAAATCCATCACGCCCTCCTGACGCCGCGCATGGCGGTCGACTCGGCCTTGTTGAATGTCCAGGTCGAGACGCTGGTCAGCACGAGATAGAGGACGGCGGCGGCGGAGTAGAAGACGAAGGGCTGGCGCGTCGACCCCGAGGCGACCTGCGACTGGCGCAACAATTCGACGAGGCCGGTGACGGAGATCAGCGCCGACTCCTTCAACGCGAGCTGCCAGACGTTGCCGAGGCCGGGGATCGCGAAACGCAGCACCTGCGGCAGCACGATGCGGTGGAACAGCGTCCAGCCCGACATGCCCACCGAGCGCGCCGCCTCGATCTCGCCGCGCGGAATCGCCAGATAGGCGCCGCGGAACACCTCGGCCTGATAGGCGCCGGAGACGACGCCGACAGCCATCGCGCCGGTGAGAAAGGCGTTGATGCCGATGAAGCCCGTCTCGCCGGTGACGAGCCGGTAGAGCGAGGACAGAAGCTGGCTGCCGCCGAAATACAAAAGATAGATGACGAGCAAGTCCGGCACGCCGCGCAGCACGGTCGTGTAGACGTCTCCGGCGACGCGCGCGACCATGCTGTCCGACAGTTTGCCGCGCGCGACGACGGCGCCGAACACGCCGCCGAAGAAGAAGGCGGTGAGGGTCACGGCCAGCGTCATCGCCGTCGCCTGCAGCAGCAGCGCGCCCCAGCCCTTCTCGCCGAAACCGAGCAGTTCGAAAGCCGACATCGCCCCCCGCTTTTCCGGCGCGCGCCGGCAGCGCCCGCCCCCGCGTTCGACGCGGGGGCGGTCTTGTTCGTCGTTTCAGGCCTTCGTGGCCGAGCGGGCCCGGCTCACTTCGGGGTGACGTCGAAGCCGAACCACTTCATCGACAGCGTCTTGATCGTGCCGTCGGCGAGGGCGCCCTTGATCGCCTCGTCGAAGGAGGCCTTCAGCGCCGCGTCCGTCTTGCGCAGGCCGACGCCGACGCCGATGCCGAGCACCTCGCCCGTGAAGGTCGCGCCGGCGAGCGCGAAGTCCTTGTTCTCGGGCTTCTTGATCACGTCGTTCTGGTAGGACATCGCCGCGAAGGTCGCGTCGATGCGCCCGGCCGCCAGATCGAGATCGTGCTGCTCGGTCGTCTTGTACTCGCGGATGTCGGCGACGCCCTTGAAGTACTTCTCGACGAAGGCGGCGTTGGTGGTCGACACCTGCACGCCGACGGACTTGCCCTTGAGCAGGGCCTTCATGTCCTCGATCGCCTTCTTGGCGGCGTCGGCGTCCTTCACCAGCGAGTAGGTGCTGCCCGTGCCCGGCAGTTTGGCGAGCGGGCTCGACTTGGTGGTCAGGAAGCCGTTCGGCGTCGCGCCGTAGGGAATCGAGAAGTCGATGACTTCCTTGCGCTTCTCGGTCACCGTCATGCCGGCCATGATGGCGTCGTACTTGCCGGCGTTGAGGCCGGGAATGATGCCGTCCCAGTCGGTCGCGATGACCTTGCACTCGACCTTCATGCGCTTGCACAGATCGGCGGCCAGATCGACCTCGTAGCCGACGACCTTGCCGCTCGCCTCGGTGAAGTTCCACGGCGCATAGGCGCCCTCGGTCGCGATCGTGATCGACTTCGACTGCGCGACGGCAAAGCCCGTCGCGGCGATCACGGCGGCGGCCGCCAGTCCAAGCGTGCGGATGAACGCCATACTCAATCCCCTCTCCCTGCGGCCTTCTCTGGAGGCCTCGCCGCTCCCTGCGGCTCCAAGGGAAAGCGTATCGGCGCCGCATTCGCGCGCAAGCCCAAAAATGCCTAGTCCCGCGCCGAAAAGCCGAGCGCGAAGCTCATCCTTGCGACAGCGCCCGGCGCGAGCGTGCGGATTTCCCCGTCCGCCTCCAGCTCGGCGCGCGGCGCGAGGCGGTTGGTGATCGGCTCGATGGAGAAGACGTTGAGGCCGGGCTCGGTGCGCCGCCACGTCTGGACGTAAGGCAAAGTCGCGGGATCGAAGGCGATTTCGACATCGACGGCGCCGCCGGCCAATCGCGCCGCCGCGCGCCCCTCGAAGGCGGGCGCCGCGCAGATGTCGACCGCCCGCGCCGGCTCGCCGCCGAGCGGCGTCAGCGGAGCGCCCGCCCAGCGCCCGGACCCGTCGCGCATCTCGAAGCGCGCGCCGGGGCCGACCGCCGGCCAACCGAAGTTGAAATGGTAGAGCGCCATCAGCGGCGCGTCGGCGTGGCCGATGTTCTCCACCTCGTCCTCGATGATCAATGTCGCGCCGCCGACCGGCGCCTCGATGCGCCGGCGCAATTCGTAGGAGGGGCCGTCGAGAGTGAATTGCGTGACGCGACCCTCGACGCGCAGCGCGCCATTCTCGCCCGACCAGACCTGCCGCGCCGACACGCCGTCGGCGGGTGTGAAGGGAATCGAGCCATGCAGCGGGTGGTTGGCATCGAGAAAGCCCGGCGGGCGCGGCCGCGCCGCGGGCAGGCGCGCATGCTCGAAGCCGCAGGTCGTCAACAGGCCGGCGATGCCGCGCTCCATCGGCGAGTGGCCGTGCTCCGGCACGCCGGGCAGGAAGGGCGAGCGCAGGCCGTTCGGGCCGATCCAGGCGACCGGAACGCCGCGATAGCGCACCTGGCCGATGTCCAGCGTGCGGTCGGGCAGGATCTCGACGGACAGGCCGCCGCCGGTCTCCATCTCGATCAGGCGCTGGCCCCTGCCCTGCCCGTCCTCGAGCGTCAAGCTGCGCAGGCCGGCGACCTGCGCGAGATCGCCGACGCGGGCGCGCAAGGCGGCGCGGTCCAGCCGCTCGCCGTGAAGATCGAACCCCATCGCCCCCTCCAGAATCGCTTGCGCCGGCCGCCCATGGTCAGGACGGCCGGCGCAACGTCAACGACCGCGCGGCGCCCTCGCGGGTCCGCGTTGGCGCGGCTCACTTCGGCGAAATGTCGACGCCCATCCATTTCTCGGAGAGCTTCTTGATGACGCCGTCGGCGACGGCGGCCTTGATCGCCTCGTCGAACTTCGCCTTCAGCTCCGTGTCGGCCTTGCGCAGGCCGACGCCGACGCCCTCGCCCAGCAGGCCGCCCATGAAGCCGGGGCCGACAAGCGCCAGATCCTTGAACTCGGGCTTCTTCAGGTTCGCGGTCTCGGCGACGCGGCTGGCGAACACCGCGTCGACGCGCCCGGCGAGAAGATCGAGGTCGTGCTGTTCGGCGGTCTTGTATTCGCGCAGATCGACGACGCCCTTGAAATACTTCTCCATCACGTTGGCGTTGGTGGTCGAGGTCTGCACGCCGATCACCTTGCCCTTGAGCAGCGCCTTCATGTCCTCGAGCGCCTTCTCGGCGGCCGGGCCGTCCTTGTCGAAGGACAGGATCGTGCCCGTGCCGGGCAGCTTGGCGAGCGGCGTCGTCGTCAGCGTGGTGAAGCCGTTCGGCGTCATCGCGTAGGGCGTCGAGAAGGCGATGGACTGTTTGCGCTTCTCGGTGATCGACATGCCGGCCATGATCACGTCGAACTTGCCGGCGTTGACGCCGGGAATGATGCCGTCCCAATCCTGCGCGACGATCTTGCACTCGACCTTCATGCGGGCGCAGAGGTCGGCGGCGAGCTCGATCTCGAAGCCGGCGAGCTTGCCGCTCGGCTCGGTGAAGTTCCACGGCGCATAGGCGCCTTCGGTGGCGATCGTCAGCGTCCTGGTCTGCGCGAACGCCGCGCCCGACAGCGCGGCCAGCGCGACCGCGCCGAGAAGAAACGATTTCAAACGCATCGACAGTCCTTTTGGTCCCTTGGGGGACTCGTCCGGTTCAGGCCCGTGCGGCCGGCCGCATCGGGGCACGGCGCGGCGGCGCCCGCAAGCGCGATCACCGCGCGTCGGCTCCGCGTTTTTTCATGAGCCGCGCCGCATGATCGCGTAGGCAGGACGGACACATGCAATCGTCCGTCGAGCCCTCGGCCGGCGGCGCGGCCGGCAGCGGCAGGCGGAAATCCTCCTGCGAGCACCAGCACGGCCCGCCGAGCGTGCAGGAGAAGGCGGCGCCGCAGCGGGCGCAGACCATCGCGCGCACGCGGAGGAGGCCCTGCGTCGGCTCGCTCATGCGGTCTCCAGATAGCGATAGATGCGCATGCGGTTGTCGACGACATGCGGTTCGTCGTCGCGCAGCGACAGTGACAGGTCTTTCGTATGCGCGAAACCGTTGTCGTCGACGAAGGCGGCGACGAGGAAATCGCACGGGCGCTTCAGCGTCCATTGCCGAAAGCCGCCGCCCATGGGGTATTGCTCGCTCGGCGCGAGTTTGTCGTTATGGCGGATCGTCGGCAGCACCTTGGCGACGCGGCTTGCGCCGGTCAACGGAATCGTGAGCAGCGTGCGCGTCTGCAACGAGCGATAGCCGCCCCCGCCATACTCGGCCATCACGTCGTCATGCACGCGGCGGCGCGTGCGGTCGGCGGCGATGTTGTCGGCCGGCAGGCCGGCGCGACCGCCCGAACGCAGCGTCGTGCCCTCGAACTCGAAATCGTCCGGCGTCAGCTTCTGTTTCAGCAGCAGGATGCAATAACCCTGCGAAAGGCGCCCGCGGCCGTAGCCGAGATTCTCCTCCACCCGGCGCGCCGGCAGCGCCGCGATGGCGTTCAGCGACGTGACGGCGCCGCCGTATTTCTCGATCGCGCCGACGACCGGCATCGCGCTCTCCCGACTTCAGGCGCCGCGCGCGCGACGCGCCTTCAGCGCGTCGACGGCGAGACAGGCGATGGTGAAGAGCATCTGCGCGCCGGCTTGGGCGGTGTTCGTCGTCGCGTCGTATTGCGGGGCGACCTCGACGACGTCGGCGCCGACGACGTCGAGCCCCTTCAGGCCGCGCAGGATGGCGAGCGCCTGCGCGCTGGTCAGCCCGCCGATCTCCGGCGTGCCGGTGCCAGGCGCGAAGGCGGGGTCGAGACTGTCGATGTCGAAAGAGACATAGACCGGCCCCTCGCCGACGACGGCGCGCGCCTTGGCGATCACCGCATCGAGGCCGAGGCGGTCCAGCTCCTCGGCGTGGATCACCGTCATGCCGCTCTCGTAGGAGAACTCCCAGAGATATTCGGCCGCGCCGCGAATGCCGATCTGTATCGTGCGCTCGGGATCGAGCGCGCCCTCCAGCACGGCGGCGCGGAACGGCCCGCCATGATGGAACTTCGAGCCCTCGTAAGGCCCGCTGGTGTCGCAATGGGCGTCGATGTGAATCATGCCGACGGGACGGTCGGCTCCGACGGCCTTGAGGATCGGCAGGCTGATCGAATGGTCGCCGCCGACCGACAACGGAACGACGCCCGCGCCGACGAGGCGCTTGTAGAAGGCCTCGATGTCGGCGTGGCATCCCGCCAGATCGTAGCGCGAGCGCATAGACACGTCGCCGATGTCGGCGATGGCGCAATCCGTCAGCGGCGCCATGCGCAGCACATGTTCGTAAGGGCCGATGCGCTCCACCGCACGCACCGCGCGCGGGCCGAAACGCGAGCCAGGGCGGTTGGTGACGCCGAGATCCATCGGCACGCCGACGAGCGCGACGTCGAGCCCGCCGAAATCGGCGCTGTCCTGCGCCTCGGGCCGATACGGCGCGCCAATCAGCGTCGCGACGCCCGCGAAGGGCCATTTGCGCCGGTCGCCCTGAAACTGGGAGGCGGCGACGGCGGCGAAATGCGGGTCGTACATGTGCGCGCCGGCGGCGTCCGCATAGCGGGCGCGCAATCGTTCGAGCTTGTCGCGATCCATGCCTGCCTCTGCTCATCTCCGGCCTCGGACAGGTTGCCACGGCGCGCCGCCCGGCGCAAAGCTCCGGCATGATCTGCGAGGACCAGAGCGAGACCATCGACTTTCTCCGCGCGGCGGCGCGCGCGGCGAGCGGCGAGGCGCCCGAGATCGTCACGACGCACATCTCAACCGTGCTGCTGTTCGCCGACACGGCGTGGAAGCTGAAGCGCGCGGTGCGCCTGCCCTATGTCGATTTCTCGACGCCGGAGCGACGCGCGGCCGCCTGCGAGACAGAGTTCGCCCTGAACCGCCGCGCCGCGCCGCGCCTCTATCGCGGCGCGCGCCAGATCCGCCGCGCGGCGGACGGCTTGCTTGGCCTCGACGGCGACGGCGCGCTCGTCGACGCGCTGGTCGAGATGCGGCGTTTCGCGGCGCGCGATCTGATGGAGACGGTGGTGCGCGAGGGCCGGCTCGACCGGGCGACGCTGGAGACCCTCGCCGCGCATATCGCCGCCTTCCACGCCGCCGAGCCGCCCGATCGGCAGGGCGGCGGCGCGGCGGGACTGGCGCGCGCGCAGGCGATCAACGCGCAGGGGCTGCGCGCCAGCCCGCTGTTCGAGGCGGAGGCGCGCGAAGCGCTGATCGCGGCCTGCGAAGCGGCGCGGGGCGCGCAGGCGTCGCTGCTGGAGGCGCGTCGCGCGGCCGGGCGCGTGCGGCATTGTCACGGCGACCTCACGCTCGCCAATATCTGCCTTCTCGACGGCGAGCCGACGATGTTCGACCGGCTCGACTTCGACGCCGCGCTGGCGACCACCGACGTTCTCTACGACATCGCCTTCACGCTGATGGATCTGACGCGGCTCGGCCGGCGCGATCTCTCCAACGAACTTTTCAACCGCTACCTCGACCATGCGGACGAGGCGGACGGGCTGGCGCTCATGCCGCTGTTCATGGCGACGCGCGCCGCCGTGCGCGCGCATGTGGAGGCGACGCGCGCGGGCGAGGCGACCGATCCCGCCGCGAGCGCGGCCGGCCGCGCGGCGCGCGGCTATTTCGATCTCGCGCGCGCCCTGTTCGCGCCGGCGACGCCGATGCTGGTCGCGGTCGGCGGATTCAGCGGCTCCGGCAAGTCGACGCTGGCGCGGGGGCTCGCGGCCGATGTCGGGCCGGCGCCCGGCGCGCGTCACCTCGCCAGCGACCGGCTGCGCAAGGCGATGTTCGGCGTCGCCGCGACGACGACGCTGCCGGCCGAAGCCTATGCGCCGGAGGCGTCGGCGCGCGTCTATGAGCGGCTCTACGAGGAGGCGGCGCGCGCGCTGGCGGCGGGCGGCGCGGTCGTCGCCGACGCGGTGTTCGACCGCGCAGATGCGCGCGCCGCCATCGAGGCCGTCGCCTGCGCGGCGGGCGTGCGCTTTCTCGGGCTTTGGCTCGACGCGCCGGACGAAGCGTTGCGGGCGCGGGTCGCGGCGCGGCGCGGCGATCCGTCGGACGCGGGCGTCGAGGTCGTCGCCGCGCAGACCGCGCGCGGGGCCGGTGAGATTGCCTGGCTGCGGATCGACGCGCGGGATCAGGCCGCCGCGCTCTCGGCGGCGCGCGGCGCGCTCGCCGCGACGGGCGCGGCCTCGGGCGTCTGACCGCCGAGCGCGCGCAGCGCGTTCAGCACGACGGCGACGTCGATCGCCTCCTGCAACAGCGCGCCGGCGAGCGGGGTGAGGAAGCCGAAGGCGGCCGCGACCATGCCGGCGAGCGACAGGCCGAGGCCGGCGACGACGCTCTGCACCGCGATCTCGCGCGTGCGGCGGGCGACGGCGATGGCCTCGCCGATCCGGTCGATCCTGTCGGCGACGAGGATGACGTCCGCCGCCTCGGACGCCGCCGCCGCGCCGCGCGCGGCGATGGCGATCCCGACATCGGCGGCGGCGAGCGCCGGCGCGTCGTTGACGCCGTCGCCGACCATCATCACCGGGCCGAAGCGACGCGCGTCGGCGACGGCGGCGAGCTTTTCGGCCGGCGTCGCCTCAGAGACCACCGCGTCGAGGCCGAGTTCGCGGCCGACATGCTCCGCCACGTCAGCCCGGTCGCCGGAGACCAGGACGATGCGCGCGAGGCCCTCGGCGCGCAGCCGGGCGAGCGCCTGCGCCGCCTCGGGCCGCACCGGATCGGCGAGCAGCAGGCGGCCGGCGGGCCGCCCGTCGAGCGCGACGGCGACGGCGAGGACGCCGGGCGGCGGCGGTTCGCTGCCGTCATCCGCGTCGGGTCGGCCGAGCGCGACGAGCCGGCCGGCGACCTCGCCGGTCACGCCGACGCCCGCCTGCTCGCTGACGCGCGTCGGCGCGGCGAGCGACAGGCCGTCCCGCCGGGCATGGTCGACGAGAGCCGCCGACACCGGATGCTGCGATCCCTGCGCCAGCGAGGCGGCGAAAAGCACGAGGTCGACCTCGGCGACGCCCGGCGCAGGCTCGACGGCGACCAGTCGCGGCCGGCCGGTGGTCAAGGTGCCGGTCTTGTCGATCAGCAGGCTGCGGACCTGCGGCAGCGCCTCCAGCACGGCCGCCGACTTCACCAGCACGCCGCGCCGGGCGCAGCGCGACATGCCGGCGACGACCGCCACCGGGACGGCCAGAATCAATGGACACGGCGTCGCCACGACGAGAACCGCGAGCGCGCGGCGCGGGTCGCCCGTCAGCGCCCAGGCGAGCGCCGTCAACGCGGCGGTGAGCGCGAGAAAGCCGAGCGCATATGCGTCGGCGAGGCGCGACATCGGCGCGCGCGAACGGCGGGCGCTCTCGACCAGACGAACGACGCCGGCGTAGGTCGATTCGGCGGCCGGCCGCAGCGCCACGAGATCGAACGGCTCGCCGGCGTTGGTTGCGCCGCTGTCGAGTTCGGCGCCTTCGCGATAGTCGACCGGCAGCGACTCGCCGGTGAGCGCGGATTCGTCGAGCGCAGCGCCGGCGCTGGCGAGCCGCCCGTCCACGGGCAGGACTTCGCCGGCGCGGATCAGCAGCCGGTCTCCGGGCAGGATCGCCTCGATCCCGCGCGTCTCGAGCCGGCCGCCGACATAGACGCTGGCCGCGCGCGGCACGCGGCCGAGCAGCGCCGTCATCTCGTGGCGGGCGCGGCGCTGGGCGTAGGATTCGAGCGCCTGCCCGCCCGACAGCATCAGCGCGACGACGCACCCGGCGAGCGCCTCCCCCGTCGCCAGCGCGCCCGCCATCGCGAAGCCGGCGATCACGTCGAGGCCGAAATCGCCCTTGGCGAGCGAGCGCACGATGGAGACGACCAGCGCGGCGAGCACGGGGAGGACGCCGGCCATCCATGTCCAATGGGCGAGATCGGCGCGCCCCGCCGTCCACAACGCCGCGCCGAGCGCCAGCGCCGTCGCCGGCGCGGCGGCGAGCAGCAGCGCGTCGCGCTCCTCGGGCTCGAGCCGCGGGAGCGTGGGCGCGCGCATTGGCTCAGCCGATCTTCGGCGCGGCGATCAGCGCGCCGGCCACCGCCGAGGCGAACAGCGCGGCGTCGTGCAGCGCCAGTTGCAGGCGCGAGGGCGTTCCGCCGGCCGAATGCAGCCATTGCGTCGCCGCCGCCGTCGTCCACGCCCAGCCGACCGCGACGACGATCAGCGCGACGACGAAGGCGAGATACTGGTCGGCGCCGAGCGTCATCCACTTGGCGAAGGCGATCAGCGCCAGGCCGAGCGCGGCGAGCGGGCCGACGCCGATCCAGCGCGCCAGCCACGGCACGACGAGGGCCGGCGCGTACATCGCCACGACATGCCAGGCGACCGCGCCGGTGGCCGCGCTGGCGGCGATGCCGCAGCCGATCATCGCGCCGGGGCTCGCCACCATGATCGCCGTCATGGCGAACCAGGCGACGGCGCCGAGCGCGGTGGGCGCGGCCATGTCGCGCCAGGCGAGCGGCTCGGGCTCGCGCAGCACGGCGTCCGTGCTGATCGCGGCGCCGACCGGCGCGGCGAGCGCCAGCGCCATCACCGCCACCTGCACGAAGGCGGCCGTGGCGGCGGCGCCGGCATAGACCTGTGAGGGCGCCATGTCGGCGGCGAAGGCGGCGAGCGCCGGACCGGCGAGGCCGGCGAAGGCGCCGGCGCCGAACACGGTGGCCATCGCCCGCGAGGCGCCTGCCCGCGCGTCGAGCCCGACGATATGGCGGTAGAACAGGCTGAAGCCCTGCGCCACGCCGAGCCAGAACGCGCCGAGACAGAAGGCGACAAAATGCTGCGCTCCGATGGCCCAGGCCATCACCAGCCCGCCGGCGACGCCGTGGCTGGCCCCGAGCGCGAAGGCGGCGCGCCGCCCGAAGGCGCCTTCGAGGAAGGAGGCCGGGAAGGTCGCCACCGCCGCGCCAAGCAGCAGGGCGGCATAGGGAGCGGTGGACAGGCCCGGCGTCGGCGCGATCAGCAGGCCGGCGATGGGAAGGATGCCGATGGCGAGCGTCTGCGCGAGCACCGACAGGGCGAAGCCGACGACGGTGAGCGTCAGCGCGTAGCGCGACAGCGCGGAGGGGGCGGCCCGCTCCTCCTCGTCCGGGGCGACGCCCGGCGGACAGAAGCAGGCGAGGCGCCCGGCGCGCGGCACGCTCGCGAGACGGTCCGACGCTTTCATTTCTTCAGATCGTCGTCCGAGAGGATGCGATGGGCGGCGCCGTCGGGATCGTCGAACTGGCCGTTCTTCAGCGCCCAGAAGAAGGCGAACAGCGCTATCAGGCCGACGCCGAGCGCGAGCGGAACGAGATAGATCAGCACGTTCACGGCAGAACCTCCGGCGCGAGCGCGCGCATCGCCTCGATGTTGACAGGCGCGGCCCTGTCCCGATCCTTCGGCCGGATCGGCCCGGCGCGCAAGGCGTTCAATGTGACGATGATCGAGGAGCCGGACATGGCGGCGGCCGCGACCAGCGGCGTGACATAGCCCAGAATGGCGAGCGGCACGGCGACGAGGTTGTAGACGACCGCAATGCCGAGATTCTGGCGCATCAGCGCCATCGCCTTGCGGGAGACGCGCAGCATGTCGGCGACCGGCGCGAGCGTCTCGCCGAGAAACACGGCGTCCGCCTGCGCGCGGGCGAGATCGACGGCGGCGATGGGCGAGAGCGAGGCGTCGGCGGCGGCGAGCGCCGGCGCGTCGTTCAGCCCGTCGCCGACCATCAGCACCGTGCGCCCTTCCGCCTTCAGCGCCTCGACGGCGGCGATCTTGTCGGCGGGCTTGAGGCCGCCGCGCGCCTCGGCGACGCCGAGCATTTCGGCGATGGGCGCGACCGCCGCCGGCGCGTCTCCCGACAGGATGATCAGGCGCAGCCCCGTGCGCGCCAGCGCCTGCACGGTTTCGACGGCGGCCGGACGCAGCGTCTGGCGGATGGCGAACACGGCCGTGCGCTCGCCGAGGCGGAAGCAGATGGTCGAACCGGACGCCGGCGCCGGCGCGGCGACATCGCAGAACGACGGCGATCCCAGCCGCGCCTCGACCCCCTCGATCACGGCGCGCACGCCGCGGCCGGGCTCCTCCGCCGCGTCCAGCAGGGGCCGGCGGTCGCGCGCCTCGCGGGCGAGCGCCAGCGCGAGCGGATGACGGCTCGACTGCGCCAGACGGCCGGCGGCGGCGACGAGATCGGGCGCGACGTCGGCGCGGTTGGCGACGCCGGGCTCGGGCAGAGTCAGCGTGCCGGTCTTGTCGAAGACGATGGTGTCGACGCCCGCGCAGCGCTCCAGCGCATCGCTGGCGTTGAGCAGCACGCCGGCGCGGAACAGCGCGCCGCTCGCCACCACCTGCACCGCCGGCACTGCGAGCGCGAGCGCGCAGGGACAGGTGATGATGAGGACGGCGATCGCCGTGACGATGGCGGCATGGACGCCCGCGCCGGCGAGGATCCAGCCGACGGCGGTGGCGAAGGCGGTGACATGCACGACCGGCGCGTAGCGACGGGCGACGCGATCGGCGAGACGCAGCGTGCGCGATTTGGCGTCGGCCGCCCGTTCGACCAGCCGTTCGATCTCGTCGAGCAGCGAATCCGCCGCCGCCGCTGTGACCTCGACGACCAGCGCGCCCTCGAAATTCAGGCCGCCGGCGTGCACGCGATCCTGCGCCGCCACCGGCCGGCGCGCCGTCTCGCCGGTGATGACGCTGTCGTCGAGTGTGGAAGCCCCGCTCAGCACGACGCCGTCCGCCGGGATGCGCTCGCCCGGCCGCACGACAACGCGATCCCCCGGCTGAAGGGCGGCGACGGGCACCGTCACCGGCTCGTCGTCGGCGCCGAGGCGGCGCGCGGTCTCGCCCTTCAACGCGGCGAGATTGCCGGCCGCCGCGCGGGTGCGCCGGCGCATCGACTGGTCGAGAAAGCGGCCGGCCAGCAGGAACAGCAGCAGCATCGTCGCCGAATCGAAATAGGCGTGTTCGGCGTGATTGGCGGTCTCGTAGAGCGACATGCCGACGGCGAGCAGGACGCCGAGCGAGATCGGCACGTCCATGTTCAACTCGCGCCGGCCGAGCGCGGCGGCGGCGCTCCGGAAGAAAGGCTGGCCGGCGTAGGCGACGGCCGGAATGGCGATCAGCGCCGACAGCCAATGGAAGAAATCGCGCGTCTCGGGCGAGATGTCGGTGGCGTTGCCCGCCCACACCGACACCGACAGAAGCATGATGTTCATCGTCGCGAAAGCGGCGACGCCAACGCACTTCAGCAGCCATTGCGCGTGGCGCGCCTCGGCCTCCTCGCCGTGATCGACGCGCAAGGGATGCGACTTGACGCCGAGCTCGCGCAACGCCGCGATCGCCGTCGCCGGATCGAACGAGGCGTCGCGCCAGGCGAGCGTGACGCGGCGCTTCGTCAGATTGAGGCGCGCGTCGTCGAGCCCCGGCAGCGCGGCGAGCGTGCGCTCGATGGCGCTGATCGACAGCGGCGCCTCGCCGCCCTCGACCGCGAACTCGATGCGCGAGGCGCCGTCGCCCGAACGGTCAACGAAGAGGGAATAGTCGACCGCTTCGGCCATCGCGCCTCAGGAGCCGACGTTGATGCGGTTCCGCGACATGAACATGCGCTCGCCATTGCGGGCGAGATCGAGAATGAGCGTGTAGGCGCCGGGCGTGGGCGCGCCCCGCCCGGCATAGACGCCGGCGCTCGTCTCCGTCAGCTCCACCGCCACGTCGTGACGCGCGTCCGTGGGATGAGAGAAGGTGGCAGAGCCGGTGAGGCCGACGATCGGCTTGCCGTCCCTGTCGACCGGCCGCACCATCACCGCGGCGCCGCCCTCGGCGGGCGCGACCTGCGCGTCGACTTTCCAGCCGCGCTCCTCCTGCGAGCGGCTGGCCGCGATCTGCTCGTCATACTTCACGCCCTCGCGGAACGAGGCCTGCGTGACGAGCCCGCCGAAGGTCGAGCGGGCGACGGAGAACATGTAGATGTCCACCGTCACGAAGGTCGCGACGAAGGCCAGCATCATGAACAGGACGCGCTTGCCGGTCAGCTTGAAGCCGCCCGGCGTGTAGTCGCTGCCGGCCGTGGGATTTTCGGGGTCCGGAATGGCTGACATGTCGGATCTCCGTTACGGACCGAAGAAGTGGTCGGCGTGCGTGGCGACGCGGCCGGTCTTCTTGTCGACGAGTTTGAAGCTGATCGGCGTCTGCGCGGCGACCTTGGCGCCCGGCGGCATGGTGATCAGCACGCGCATCTGGCGCGACTGGTCGGGGCCGACCTCGATCACCGGAGAGCCGTTTTCCTCACCCGCCTGGCCCGCCGTCTCCACCTTGGCGCCGGGCAGATTGTCGACCTGCAGGACGAAGGTGCGCGGCTCGGACCTCTTGTTGAGGAGGTTGACCGTATAGGCGTTGCGCAACGAGCCGTCTGACAGGCTGACGAAGATCGGGTTGCGATCATGCATCGCGTTGACGCCGACGTCGTTGCGCATCAGCAGCGCCGCCAGCATGATGCCCGCGACGAGCGCGATGAGGCCCGCATACAGCCATGTGCGCGGCCGCATGATGTGGAACTCTTCGGCCTGACCCGCCTGACGACGCTTGACGTTGATGTCGGTGTCGTAGGCGATGAGATCCGCCGGGCGACCGATCTTGGCCATGACGTTGTTGCAGGCGTCGATGCAGAGGCCGCACTGGATGCAATCGAGCTGCAGGCCCTTGCGGATGTCGACGCCCGTCGGGCACACGGCGACGCACTGGTCGCAATCGACGCAATCGCCGGCCGGCTTGCCGGCGGCGCGCAGCGAGGTCGCCTTCTTGACCGACATGCGCGGCTCGCCGCGATCATAGCGATAGGTGACGTTGAGCGCGTGCTCGTCCGTGAGCGCGGCCTGAATGCGCGGCCACGGGCACATGTAGATGCACACCTGCTCGCGCATCAAGCCGCCGAACACGAAGGTCGTCACCGTCAGGATGCCGATCCAGATGTAGGCGATGGTGGGCGCCTCGAAGGTGGAGCTGCTTCACGAGCGTCGGCGCGTCCGAGAAGTAGAGAACCCAGGCGCCGCCCGTCCACCAGGCGACCATCAGCCAGAGCAGGTACTTCAGGGCCCGGCGGCCGACTCGCTGGGCGGTCCAGGGCTGCTGGTCGGCCTTGTAGTGCTCGCGGCGGTCGCCCTCCGTCCAGCGCTCGATCATCTGGAACAGATCGGTCCACACCGTCTGCCAGCACAGATAGCCGCACCAGACGCGGCCGGCGACCGCGTTCATCAGGAACAGCGTCAGCGCGGCGAGGATCAGCAGGCCGGTGATGAAATAGACTTCCTGCGGCCAGATCTCGATCCAGAAGAAATAGAAGCGACGGTTCGGCATATCGAGCAGCACCGCCTGGCTCGGCGAATGCGGGCCGCGATCCCAGCGGATGAGCGGCATGAAATAGTAGATGCCGAGCGTGACGATCAGCAGCGCCCATTTGATGGAGCGGAAGCGGCCGTGCGTGCTCTGGGGTAGATCTTCCGTCTCGAACGATAAAGTTCGATGTCGTCGGCGCTCACCACGGCCGGCGCGTCAGCGGAGGGCGCGGGTGTGGGGGCCCGCTCAACGCCGAGGCTCATTCGTCGCATCCTTTCCTCACCGGCCCCGCCGGCTGGTGTCCGAAAAAGCGCACGGCGCGGAGGCGGCGTCGCCATGGCGACGATACCTACTCCCCCGCGCCGCGATTTCAACCGTCGCCCCGAAAAGCGACGGACAGGACAGTTACTTCACGCCGCCGCCGAGCGTGTGGACGTAGACGGCCAGCGACTTGATAGTTGTGTCATCGAGTCGGCCGCTCCAAGTCGGCATGACCCCGCCGCGACCGTTGGTCACAGCCTCGACGATCGTGGCCTTGTCCGCCCCGTAGAGCCAGATCGCATCCGTCAGGTTCGGCGCGCCAAGGTCCTGATTTCCCTTGGCGTTATCGCCGTGGCAGACGGCGCAGTTCTCGGCGAAAATCTGCTGGCCGGCCTTCACGTCGGCCTTCGGATCCGCCTTGCCCGACAGCGACAGGACGTAATCGGCGACCTGGCCGATCTGGTCCTTGTTGAGGATCGGCGAGGGGGCCGCGCCGAAGGCGGTCATCGCGCCGGCGCGGGTCTGGGCGTGGGTGGACCGGATGCCGACCGCGATGGTCTCGAGAATCTGGTCGATCTTGCCGCCCCACAACCAGTCGTCGTCGTTCAGGTTGGGGTAGCCCTTGGCGCCGCCGCCGCCCGCGCCGTGGCACGGCGCGCAGTTGTCGCCGAAGGCCGCCTTGCCCTGCGCCTGGGCGAAGGCGAGCATTTTCGGGTCCTTGGCGACGTCCGCCAGCGGCATCGCCGCCAGCTTGGCGTTGTCGGCAGACCGCATCTTCTGGAGCTCGGCCACGTCCGCCGACACGGCGGCGCGCGACGACCAGTTCCAGATGCCCGGCATGTAGCCCTGCGCGAGCGGCCAGGACGGATAGACGACGAAGTAGCCGAGCGCCCAGACGATGGTCGCGTAGAAAATCCACAGCCACCATTTCGGAAGCGGCGTGTTCAGTTCGCTGATCCCGTCCCAGCTGTGGCCCGTCGTGGCCATGCCGGTGACCGGATCGACCGGCGCAGCATGATCGTTATGTGAGCTCATGGCTCCGAATCCTCTTTGAAGGGCACTTGAGCGGCTTCATCGAACTGGCTCCGGTTGCCCGGCCACAGTGCGTAGAGAACGATCAGACCGAAGGTGAGGCAGACGCCGATCAGCGCCGCAAGTTGCACCCAGGTATACATCGCACCCATGAAGCCGCTCCCGATTGTCGCGCGTCAGCGCAGGTTCGCCTTTTCGTCGTAGATCTTGAAGTCGACGAGCGTGCCGAGCATCTGGAGATACGCGACGACGGCGTCCGCTTCGGTGATCTTGCCGGGCTTGGCGACAGTGCGCACAACCGCGGTCGGCCAACGCTTGGCGAAAGCCGAGGCGTTCTTGTCGTCCGGGTTGAGTTGCGCCGCCGCGTCCACGGCCGCATTGGCGATCTGCTCCTGCGTATAGGGCACGCCCTCGATCGACTGGATCGTCATGTGCTCGCCCAGATGCTCCAGGCGGAGCTCACGGTCGAACAGGAAGGCGTAATTCGGCATGATCGAACCCGGAACGACCGAGCGGGGCGCGGCGAGATGCGCGCGCTGCCAGTCGTCCGAATACTTGCCGCCGACGCGGGCGAGATCCGGCCCGTTACGCTTCGAGCCCCACTGGAAGGGGTGGTCGTACATGCTCTCGGCCGCCAGCGAGTAGTGGCCGTAGCGTTCGACCTCGTCCTTCAGCGCGCGGATCATCTGCGAGTGGCAGGTGTAGCACCCTTCACGCACATAGATGTCGCGGCCGGCGAGCTCTAGCGGGGTGTAGGGGCGGACCCCTCCCACCTTTTCGATCGTGCTCTTCAGATAGAAGAGCGGCGCGATTTCGACGATACCGCCCACCGAGATCATCAGCAGGATGCCGATGACCAGGATGATCGAGTTCTTCTCGAGGATCTGGTGCTTGGACCAGAATGAGGTGTCGTGTGCAGCCATGATGATGTCACTCCGCCGGGGCGAGCTGCGAACGGCCCGCCGGAACCGCCTCGACGCTCGGCGAGGTGATCGTCTTGTAGAGATTCCACGCCATGATCAGCGCGCCGACGAGGAACAAGGCGCCGCCGAGCGCACGGATGACGTAGAAGTAGTGCATCGCCTCGACCGTCTCGATGAACGAGTACTCAAGGAAGCCGAGCGAGGTGTAGGCGCGCCACATCAGGCCCTGCATGATGCCCGCCACCCACATCGAGCTGATGTAGAGCACGATGCCGAGGGTCGCGATCCAGAAGTGCCAGTTCACCAGCTTCAGCGAGTACAGGCCCGGACGGTTGTACAGCCACGGGACGAGGCAGTAGAGCGCGCCGAAGGAGACGAAGCCGACCCAGCCGAGCGCGCCCGAATGCACGTGACCGACCGTCCAGTCGGTGTAGTGCGAGAGCGAGTTCACGACCTTGATCGACATGAGCGGACCCTCGAAGGTCGACATGCCGTAGAACGCGACCGACACCACCATCATGCGCAGCACCGGATCGGTGCGCAGCTTGTCCCAGGCGCCCGACAGCGTCATCAGGCCGTTGATCATGCCGCCCCACGAGGGCATCCACAGCATGATCGAGAAGGTCATGCCGAGGGTCTGCGCCCAGTCGGGCAGCGCGGTGTAGTGCAGGTGGTGCGGGCCCGCCCAGATGTAGAGGAAGATCAGCGCCCAGAAGTGGACGATCGACAGCCGGTAGGAATACACCGGACGGTTCGCCCGCTTCGGAACGAAGTAGTACATGATGGCGAGGAAGCCGGCGGTGAGGAAGAAGCCGACCGCGTTGTGGCCGTACCACCACTGGAACATCGCGTCCTGCACGCCCGCCCACACGATGTACGACTTCGCCGAGAAGATCGAAACCGGGATCGTGGCGTTGTTGCCGAGATGCAGCACGGCGATGGTGACGATGAAGGCCAGATAGAACCAGTTCGCCACGTAGATGTGCGGCTCCTTGCGCTTCCAGAGCGTCGCCAGGAAGACCAGCAGGTAGGCGACCCACACCACGGTGAGGAAGAGGTCGGAGTACCACTCCGGCTCGGCGTATTCCTTGCTCTGCGAGATGCCGAGCAGGTAGCCCGTGCCGGCGATCAGGATGAAGAAGTTGTAGCCGAGGATGACGAACCACGGGGCGAGGTCGCCGGCCAGGCGCGCATGCGAGGTGCGCTGCACGACGTAGAAGGACGTCGCGAGCAGCACGTTGCCGCCGAAGGCGAAAATCACCGCGGAGGTGTGCAGCGGGCGCAGGCGGCCGAACTGGATCCACTGCAGGTCCAGATTCATGACCGGATAGGCGAGCTGCAGGGCGATGATGACGCCGACGAGGAAGCCGGCGATGCCCCAGAACATCGAGATGAGCGCGGCGAACTTGACCGGGCCCATGTTGTAGTTCGGCTTGCCGTCGATCTCCTGCGCCGCGACCGGACGGCCGCCCATGTAGCGCGAGACGATCGCGTAGATTCCGCCGACGCTCGCGGCGGCGAACAGATAGGCGTGGAACGCATATTCGGGCGTGTACGCCTTCGCCGCGATCAGCAGCGAGAGCGCAGCCAGCGCGACCAAGGCGATCGACACGCCAATCTCGCCGAATGTCATTGATCTCTTGATTGGTCCGCCTGACGGACTTGCAAGCGTGGATTCTGCCATGGCCCTATCCCCAACTGCAGGCGCGCGGGGGCGCGGATGCGACTCCGCCCGCCTGTTGTGCCGCAACATCGTCTGCCGCAATCCCGCCAACATTGATTCAAGTCAAGCGGTTAGTCGGCGCGAGGCGCCACTTTCGGGCGAGTTGCGCCAAATCCCGGCGCGCGACTCAACGTCGCGCGAACCGCCCAGCCGGTTTCAGCCGGCGCAGAGCGATTCGAGCTTCTTCTCGTCGAGAATGCGCACCCCGTCGGGGACGATGACGATCACCTTGTCGCGGGCGAGCTTCGTCATCATCCGGCTCACCGTTTCGACGGTGAGGCCGAGGAAATCGCCGATGTCCTGCCGGCTCATCGGCAGCGGAATGTGCAGATGCGCCTGGTTGATGCGGCTCCAGCGGTCGCGGAAGGCGATCAGGAACGCGGCCACCTTCTCCTCCGCCGTGCGACGGCCGAGCAGCACCATCTGGTCCTGCGCCAGCGTCAGCTCGTGCGTGGAGAGTTCATGCAGACGCCGCAAAAGATGCGGCTTTTCCGCAAGATAGCGCGCAAAAACCTCCCGCGGAAAGCGGCAGGCGGCGACCGGGGCCACCGCGTCCGCCGAGAAGGTGTTGCGCTTCGTCATCGCCAGGCCGAGAAAATCGCCCGGCAGGGCGAAGCCGACGATCTGGCGGCGACCGTCCGACAGCAGGCGGTAAAGCCGCACCACCCCGGCTGTCAGATTGAAGATGTATTCGGCTTCCTCGTCCTGCGCGATCAGGGTCGCCTTGCCGGGCAGATGCACGGTCTGGGAAAGGCGGCTGAACTCGTCGAGCTCCTCCGGCTCGAGCGCCGAGCACACGGCGAGCCCCCGCACCGGGCAGTCGGCGCAGATCGTCTCGCAGGTCGCATGCGAACACCCGACCCGCAAGGAATGCGGCCCGTCCCCGTCATGCGCCGAGACTCTCGCCATTCCCATCGCTCCGCCGACGTCGAACGCGGCCGAGCGATCGGCCGCCCGGACGGAGTTGATATGCATCAATGTGGGGGGACGGCTCAAGCCTATTTTGCTTGGTGGGAGAAATCGGTTCGAGGCTGCGGACTATGGAGGGGGCCTTTCGCGCCGTGCGACTGGAGCGCGACCGCGCCGGCCGCGGTTTCGCGCTCGTCCATTTTTTCGATCCCGCCCTGAAACTCGAAGACTGGCTCGCCTATCTCGACGCGCGCGATCGCCCCGGCGCCGGCTCGGACGTCGTCGCCATCGAGGATTCGCGCGGCTACGCCCATGCGCTGTTCACCCACGAGGTCGAGCAGGATCTCCGGCACGGCCGGGTCCTGAGGGTTCAGGCGCTCGCCTGCAGCGGCGTGCCGAGCCCGGTGCTTAACGCCGCCATCGTCGCCGCCGCCGAGCGCATCGCCCGCGAGCGCGGCTGCAAGGGCGTGGTGCTGGAGATCGGCGGCGGGGCCGGCGACGAGGACGCCGAAACAGGGCTCGAGGCCTCGCTGCGCGGGCGCTTCGAGAAAGTCGCCTCGGCCTATTACCGCCCCCTGCCCGTCGGCGACGCCTGATCGGCGCCGCCGGCGAACCTCAGAGCGAGAGGCGCGGCCTCTCGGACGCGCGGCTCCTCGGCGGCGGCGAGGATTCGCGGGATCCGGACCCGTCGGCGTCCCGCTCGCCGATGGCCTGAGCCAGAATTTCGCGCAATCCGGCGAGAACCGGCTGGTCCGAGCCCTGCATCAGACGCGCCAGGTCGAAAAGGCTCTCGTCGGTGGCCCGGCGGCCGTAGCGAATGACCGCACGAGCGGCGAACACGCCGGCCGCCATGTCGCGCGACTCGGCGAAGCGGCGAACCTCCTCCGCGAAGGCGCCGCCGATCGAGGCGAGCGCCGCGCGGGCGACCGGCGCATAGGCGCAGGAGTGCAGAAGATCCTCGATCATGGTGGGGTCCGCCTCCCCGCTCGCCTTGCCAAATGACCGCGCCATGCGCCTCTCCCATCGCTTGTCGATCGACCGCGGCCCGAAAGCCGACGATCCCGCCGTCGTCGCGTAACGTCGCGGCGTTGATGCTCACGGTGTGACGGACAAGTGTGACGCCCCTATGGCGTCGTCAGGACGAAGCCGATAGCGCGGCGCGCGCCGGCGCGGAGGTGCGGCCGCGCACATTGTGCGTCGTCGCATTCCTGCGCGGCGCCGCATCGTGCGGACGCGATTGTCAGGCGGCGACGACTTCCGCCTTCTCGAGCGCGGCGCGCAGCAGCACGTCGGCGCCGGCGCTGGCCCATTCCGGCAAGATCGTCTCGCTCTCGTTGTGGCTGACGCCGTCGACGCAGGGCGTGAAGATCATCGCCGTCGGCGCGACGAGCGCGACCCAGCAGGCGTCGTGGCCTGCGCCCGACACGATGTCGCGATGCGAATAGCCGAGCTCCTGCGCGGCGCGGCGAACGGCGGCGACGCAGCTCGCCTCGAACGGCACAGGCGGATAGTAGGAAATCTCGCGCATCTCGATCTCGAGCCGGCCGCGCGCGGCGATCTCGGCCACGCCCTCGCGCAGCGCCTTGTCCATGGCGCTGAGCACGGCGTCGTCCGGGTGGCGGAATTCGCTGGTGAGAAACACCTCGCCCGGGATGACGTTGCGCGAGCCGGGTTTCGACTCGATCACCCCGCAGGTGCCCATCGCCAGCGGCGGGTGGGCGAGCGCAGTGCGGTTGACGAGCTCGACGATGCGCGCGGCGCCGAGCAGCGCGTCGCGCCGGCGCGGCATCGGGGTGGAGCCGGCATGGCTCTCGAATCCCTTGATCGCGTATTCGTACCAGCGCTGGCCCTGGCCGTGGGTGACGACGCCGATGTCGATCTTCTCGTCCTCGAGGATCGGGCCCTGCTCGATATGCAGCTCGAAATAGGCGTGGATCGGCCGCCCGCCCGCCTCGTCCGGGCCGACATAGCCAATGCGCTTCAGTTCGGCGCCGAATTCGGCGCCTTCGAGATCGCGCGCGGCGTAGGCCTCCTCCAGCGTATAATGCCCGGCGAACACGCCCGAGCCGATCATCGAGGGCGCGAAGCGCGCGCCCTCCTCGTTGGTCCAGTTCGCGACTTCGATCGGGCGGCGGGTGCGCACATTCATGTCGTTGAGGCTGCGCACCACCTCGAGCGCGCCGAGCACGCCGAGCACGCCGTCGAACTTGCCGCCGGTCGGCTGGGTGTCGAGATGGCTGCCGAGCATCACCGGCGCCAGTTTGTCGTCGAGGCCGGGGCGGCGGGCGAACATATTGCCCATCTTGTCGACGCGCATCGTCATGCCCGCCTCGCGGCACCAGCGGGCGAACAGATCGCGCCCCTGCCGGTCGAGATCGGTCAGCGTCTGGCGGTTGCAGCCGCCGGCCGGCGTGCCGCCGATCTTCGCCATCTCCATCAGCGCGTCCCACAGGCGCGCGCCGTCGATGCGCATGTTCCTGAAATCGACCATTCCGCTCCCCTGCCCTCAGCCTGCGTCAGCGGCGAGGCCCGCCGCCGCGATTCCGGCGACAGCCGCCGCCTCGTCATTGTCCGACGCATCGCCCGACACGCCGACCGCGCCGACAATGCGCCCCGCGGCGCGGATCAGCACGCCGCCGGCGACCGGCACGAATCCGTCCGGCGCCATCGCCGCCACCGCGCCGGTGAAATGGGGCCGGTCCACCGCCATGACGCCCACGGCGCGCGAGCCGAGGCCCAGCCCGAGCGCGGCCTGCGCCTTGCCCATCGCGATCTTCCAGCGCATCAGGCTGACGCCGTCCTCGGAGGCTGCGGCGGCCAGCGCGCCGCGCCCGTCGAGCACGACGACGGAGAGCGGCTTCAAGCCGCGCGCCCTGCCTTCCGCCAGGGCGGCGTCGAGGATGGCGCGCGCTTTCGCCAGATCGAGATCGCTCATGCAGGCTCCTGTCGCAGCGGCTTGCGCCCGTCGCCCCAGATGGCCCTCGCCGGCGCGGCCGGTCAAGCCGCGCCACTGGCGCGGGCTGGCGCAAGCGCATACAGTCCCGCGCCGCAGGGGGATCGGCGCCTTAAAATGACACTCGACATCGTTGGCATGGGCGAGCCGCTCATCGAGCTGAACCAGACGCGCGGCTCGGACGGCTATCGGCCGGGCGTGGGCGGCGACACTTCCAACGCCATTGTCGCGGCGGCGCGTTGCGGGGCGCGCACGGGCTATTTCACCGCGCTCGGCGACGACGTGTTCGGCCGCTCCATTCTCGAGATGTGGCGCGGCGAGGGCGTCGACGTTTCGCAGGTGCGCATCGACGCGGGCGCGGCGACGGGCATCTACTTTGTCACGCACGGGCCGCAGGGGCACGAGTTCTCCTACATGCGCGCCGGCTCGGCGGCGAGCCGCGTGGCGCCCACCGACGTGCCGCAGGCCTATGTCGCGAGCGCCAGGGCGCTGCATGTCTCGGCGATCAGCCAGGCGATCTCGGCGAGCGCGGCGGACGCGGTGTTCGCCGCCATCGACGCGGCGCGCGGGGCCGGCCGGATCGTCTGCTACGACACCAATCTGCGCCTGAAGCTGTGGCCGCTGCGGCGCGCCCGCGCGATCATTCACGAGGCGATCCGCAGCGCCGACATCGCGCGACCCGGTCTCGACGACGCGCAGAAGCTGACCGGCCTCGACGACCCGGACGCGATCGCGGACTTCTATCTCTCGCTCGGCGCGAAAATCGTCGCGCTGACGCTCGGCGCCGACGGCTCGCTGGTGGCGACGCCGGATCGGCGCGAGCGCATCGCCAGCGTGCGCGTCGAGGCGGTGGACGCGACGGGCGCGGGCGACGCCTATGACGGCGCGTTTCTCGCCGAATATCTGCGCACGAACGACCCGTTCCGCGCCGCGCGTTTCGCCAACGCCGCCGCCGCGCTCTCCACGCAAGGCTACGGCGCGGTGGCGCCGCTGCCGACGCGCGCGGCCGTGCTCGCGGCGCTCGGCGAAGCCTAATCCCTCACGCGAAGCGCCGCGCCGCCGCGCTGTGGCGCGCCACAAGTTCGGCCACATCGACGCCGACCGGCGCGCCGTCGATCACCTTCCATTCGCCCGCGATCATGACGCGGTCGGCGCGGTGGGCGCCGCACAGCACGAGCGCGGCGAGCGGATCGTGCGCGCCGGAAAAGCGCGGCTCGTCGAGACGGAACAGCGCAAGGTCGGCCTGCATGTCCGGCGCGATGCGACCGATGTCGGCGCGGCGCAGGCATCTGGCGCTTCCCTCGGTCGCCCATCTCAGGGCGTCGAGATGCGTCACCGCGGCCGCGCCGTAGCGCAGACGCCCGATCATCAGCGCGTGGCGCACAGCCTCCATCATGTTCGACGAATCGTTGGAGGCCGAGCCGTCGACGCCGAGGCCGACGCGCACGCCCGCCGCCTCCAGCTCCTTGGTGCGACAGACGCCGGAGGCGAGCACCATGTTCGAAGTCGCGCAATGACAGACGCCGACGCCGTGACGGCCGAGCCGCGCCACCTCCGCGTCGTCGAAATGGATTCCGTGCGCGAGCCAGGCGCGCTCGTTCAGCCAACCTGTCTCCTCAAGCAGATCGACGGGACGGCACGCATATTTTGACAGGCAATAGGCCTCCTCGTCCGCCGTCTCGGCCAGATGCGTGTGCAGCGCGCAATCGAAACGCTCCGCCAGCGCGGCGGTCTCGCGCATCAGCCGCTTCGTCACAGAAAACGGCGAACAGGGCGCGAGCGCGACCTGTATGCGCGCGCCCCCGCCGGGCTCGTGCCAGCGCGACAGAACGCGCTCGCTGTCGGCGAGAATCTCGTCCTCGTCCTGCACCACGCTGTCGGGCGGCAGACCGCCGTCTTTCTGCGACAGGTTCATCGAACCGCGCGTCACCGTCATGCGCAGGCCGAGCGCCCTCGCCTCCTCGACCTCGATATCGATGGCGTTCTCGAGGCCGCGCGGAAAGACGTAGTGATGATCGGCCGCCGTGGTGCAGCCCGACAGAAGCAACTCGACGAGCGCGAGCCGCACGGCGAGGCGGAAGCTGTCGGGATCGAGCCGCGCCCACACCGGATAGAGCGCGACGAGCCAGGAAAACAGCTCCTTGTTGATCGCATGCGGATGCGCGCGCGTCAGCGTCTGATAGAAATGATGATGGGTGTTGACGAGGCCCGGCAGCACGACATGGCGGCCGGCGTCGAACACGGCGTCGACCGGGCTCGACGGCTCGCGCCCGGCGCCGACGCATTCGACGATGCGCGCGCCCGCGATGACGACGCCGCGCGCCGCGCCGTCGGCGAGGATCGCCTGCGGATCGCGCAACCAGACCCGTCGTTCCATCCCCCGCCCCGCCTTGTCGCCCGCTGGGGCCGAGGATAGCGTTCTTTCAGGAAACGCTCATCCCCCGAGTCGCTCATGACACTCGCCGCCGTCATTCACGCCGCCCACGATCTGCGCATCGAGGAGGTTCCGCTCGGCGAACCGGGGGCGGGCGAGGTTCTCGTCAAGATCGGCGCGGGCGGCATCTGCGGCTCGGACTTGCATTACTATCATGACGGCGGCTTCGGCGTCGTGCGCGTCAAGGAGCCGATGGTGCTCGGCCACGAGATCGCCGGCGTGATCGAGCGGCTCGGGCCGGGCGTCGGCGGCTTGCGCGTCGGGCAGACCGTCGCCGTCAACCCAAGCCGGCCGTGCAATCATTGCAGCTATTGCCTGCGCGGCCTGCAGATGCATTGCCTCGACATGCGCTTCTACGGATCGGCGATGCGCTTTCCACATGTGCAGGGCGGCTTCCGCCAGCGCATCGTGTGCGACGCGGCGCAAGCTGTCGTGGCTCCGGACGGCGTATCGGTAGCCGAGGCGGCGTTCGGCGAACCGCTGGCGGTCGTCGTGCACGCGGTCAACCGCGCCGGGCCGCTCGTCGGCGCGAGGGTGCTGGTGACGGGCTCGGGGCCGATCGGCGTTCTGGCCGCGATGGCGGCGCGGCGCGCGGGCGCGAGCTTCATCGCGGTGACGGATCTCGCCGACGAGCCGCTCGCGGTCGCGCGCAAGGTGGCGGCGGACGCAACGATCAATGTCGCGAGCGACCCCGACGGGCTGAAGCCCTACGAGGCCGACAAGGGCTTCTTCGACGTGACCTTCGAGGCCTCGGGCAATCCGCGCGCGCTGGTCTCGGCGCTGGTGGCGACGCGGCCGCGCGGCGTGATCGTGCAGATCGGCGTCGGCGGCGAATTCACCATCCCGATGAATTCGGTGGTGGCCAAAGAGATCGACATTCGCGGCACGTTCCGGTTCCACGCGGAATTCGCGACGGCGGTCGGCTACATCGCGCAGCGGCGGATCGACGTGCGCCCGCTGCTCACGGCCACCGTGCCGCTGAAGGACGCGGTGAGCGCCTTCGAACTCGCCAGCGACCGCAAGCGCGCAATGAAGGTGCAGCTCTCGTTCGAGTGAGCGGGCGCGGCCAGTGCGCGCGGCGCTGCGGCGTGGATGGCCGGGACAAGCCCGGCCATGACGACTGGGGGCTGAGGGCGCCGGCTCTCAACGTTTCGCGAACAGATCCTTGTGCTGGTCGCGCAGCAGGTTCTTCTGCACCTTGCCCATCGTATTGCGCGGCAGATCGGCGACGAAGAAGACGCGCTTCGGCAGCTTGAATTTCGCCAGCCGATCCTCGAGCGCGGCGAGGATCGCCCCTTCGTCGATCGACGCGCCCGGCTCACGCACGACCACCGCCGTGACGCCTTCGCCGAAATCGGGATGCGGCACGCCGACGACGGCGCTCTCGACGATCCCCGGCAGCGCGTCGATTTCGCTCTCCACTTCCTTCGGATAGACGTTGAAGCCGCCGGAAATGATCAGATCCTTGGCGCGGCCGACGATGTGGACATAGCCGCGCTCGTCGATCTTGCCGAGATCGCCGGTGATGAAGAAGCCGTCGGCGCGGAACTCGCTCGCCGTCTTCTCCGGCATGCGCCAGTAGCCCTGAAACACGTTCGGGCCCTTCACCTCCAGCACGCCGATCTCGCCCTGCGCCAGCACGCGGCCGCTCTCGGGTTCGGCGACGCGCAGCGACACGCCCGGCAGCGGGAAGCCCACCGTGCCGGCGATGCGGTCGCCGTCATAGGGGTTCGAGGTGTTCATGTTCGTCTCGGTCATGCCGTAGCGCTCGAGAATGGCGTGACCGGTCTTCGCGCGCCAGGCGTCATGCGTCTCGGCGAGCAGCGGCGCGGAGCCGGAGACGAACAGGCGCATGCGCCGCGTCGCCTCGCGCGTCAGGCCGTCATGTTCGAGCAAACGCGTGTAGAAGGTCGGCACGCCCATCAGCGCGGTGGCGCGCGGCATCGCCGCCATGATCGCGTCGGCGTCGAACTTCGGCTGGAAGATCATCGAGGCGCCGGCGAACAGCACGACGTTGGTCGCCACGAAAAGCCCGTGCGTGTGGTAGATCGGCAGCGCATGGATGAGCACGTCGTCGCGCGTGAAGCGCCAGTAGTCGACCAGCGTCAGCGAATTGGAGGACAGGTTGCGATGCGACAGCATCGCGCCCTTGGAGCGGCCCGTCGTGCCGGAGGTGTAGAGGATGGCCGCAAGGTCGTCCGCCGCGCGCGCGACGGTCGCGAAGTCGGCGCTCGCGGCCTCCACCTTTGGCCACAGCGTGCCCTCGCGCGTCGCGCCGAGACTTTCCACCGCCTTGACGCCGAGCCTGGCGCCCAGCGCGCGCATCGCCTCCAGCGTCGCGGGCCGGCAGATCACCAGCGCGGGCTCGGCGTCGGACACGAAATACTCGATCTCGGCGAGCGTGTAGCCGGTGTTGAGCGGCAGGAACACCGCGCCGGCGCGCGCGCAGGCGAGATAGACGAGCAGCATCTCGGGCGACTTGTCCGCCTGCACCGCGACGCGATCGCCGACGCGCACGCCGAGCGCGACGAGCGCGTTGGCGACCTGCCCCGACAGCGCGATCAGACCGGCGTAGGAGATGTCGCGGTCCGGCGCATGGATGACGATCTTGTCGGGATCGGGAACGCGCGCGCGGATCAGCTCGAACAGATTGTCGGACATTGTGTCGAAGTCTCAGGAGAGGGAGGCGAGGAAGTCGCTCGCGACGGATTTTGTGCGCAGCTGGCGACGCACGGCGGTGGAGGCGGCGACCTCGCCCTTGGCGACGAAGGCCTCGTGGTTCGACTCGATATAGCCGAGATCGTAGAGGTAATTGACCATCAGCCCGTGCGACTGGGCGAGGCCGCGGGCCGACTCGTCGCCGAGAAAGTTCAGCCGTTCGAGCCGCGCGCCGTTGCCGAGATGGAAACGCGCCACAGGATCGATCGGCCGGCCGGAGGCGGTTTTCGCCTTGAGGAAATAGTGCGCGGCGAGCGGCAGAAGCGCGCGTTCGGCGGCCTCGACCGCGCCGGCCTTCTGCATCCAGTTCGGATGATCGAGCAGCGCCAGCGCGCGACGGTCGTCGGCGGTCAGCGCGTCGGAGCCCTCTTTCGCGCGCTCGTCGGCGAGCCAGCGCGCGAAGCCCGGAACGGGCGAGAGCGTGACGAAGGTCGCGAGCGAAGGCGTCTCGCGCTTGAGATCCTCGACCACCTGCTTGATCAGGAAATTGCCGAAGGAAATGCCGGCGAGGCCCTTCTGGGCGTTCGAGATGGAATAGAACACCGCGGTCGTCGGCCTGGCGGGCGCGGGGCCGACCTGCTGCTTGAGCAAGGGCTGGATGGCGGCGGGAATGGCGTCCGTCAGCGCCACCTGCACGAAGATCAGCGGTTCGTCGGCGAGCGCGGGATGGAAGAAGGCGAACAGGCGCCTGTCGCGCGGCTCGAGCCGGCGACGCAGATCGTCCCATCCCGCGATGGCGTGCACCGCCTCGTAGCGGATGATCTTCTCCAGAATGTTGGCGGGCGTCGACCAGTCGATCTGGCGCAGCACTAGGAAGCCGCGATTGAACCAGGCCGAGAAGAGATGGACGAAATCCTCGTCGAAGGCGGCGAGCGCAGGATTGGCGTCGCGCCGCTCCAGCAGATCCTCGCGCATGCGCACCAGCGCGTGGGTGCCGCCGGGCGCCAGATTGAGGCGGCGCACCAGCTCCTGCCGGCGCGGCTCGGAGGCGGCGAAGAGCAAGCCGGCGTTGCGCGCGTCGGGATGGGCGAGGAAGGCCTGCGCGGCGTGCTTCAAGCGCTCCACGGGCGGGCCGAAGCCCTCCGCAAAGCCGACCAGCACGCGCGTCTTGTCCTCCTGCGAGAGAGCGGCGTAGCCGGAGAGAATGTCGCGCGCCAGCGCCACGCCCGAGGCTTCGCCGCGGTTCGACATCAGGTCGTCGGCGAGTTTCAGGATGTCGGCGACGGCGAGCGGCGTCGCGCGCTTGAGGCCGACCAGCGCGCGGCCGCGCTCGGTCACGTTCAGCAGCAAGTCGCCGAAGAATGAGACGATGACCGTCACTCCTCTTGCCCATCGAGGCAGGGAGCTTGCCACGAGCCGCGCGGGCGCGCCAGCCGGGCCCGCGCGCCCGGCTCGACAGTGCGGCGGCGCCGTCATAAGTCTGCGATTCGAATGCGCCAGGCTGGGGATTCGCCGCGATGAAGGAAAAGGAACTGCGGCAGGCGATCGTCGAGCAATGCCGGCGGCTCAATCCGCTCGGCCTCAATCAGGGCACGGCGGGCAATATTTCGGCGCGCATCGGCGATGCGATGCTGATCACGCCGTCGGCGGTGCCCTACGACGAGATGAAGCCGGACATGCTGGCGCTGATGCCGCTCAACGGCGAATACGGCGCCTGGCGCGGCAAGATGAAGCCGTCGAGCGAATGGCGCTTCCACCTCGACATCATGCGCGCGCGCGCCGACGTCGGCGCCATCGTCCACACGCATGCGATGTATGCGACGGTCCTGTCGATCCTGCGCAAGCCGATTCCGGCGGCGCACTACATGATCGCGGCCTTCGGCGGGCCGACGATCCGCTGCACCGGCTATGCGCCATTCGGCACGAAGGAGTTGTCGGACCTCGCGGTCGAGGGCCTCGTCGACCGGCAGGGCGTGCTGCTCGGCAATCACGGCATGATCGCCTGCGGAACCGATCTCGGCCAGGCGATGTGGCGGGCCGTCGAACTCGAGACGCTGGCGAGGATGTATTATTCCGCGCTCGCCGTCGGCAAGCCGACGATCCTGCCGGACGACGAGATCACCCGCATCGCCGAGCGGTTCCGCGGCTACGGCTATCGGCCGCGCGGCGCCGGCGCGATGATCGGCCAGAGCGCGACGGGGCCGGCGGGCGCCGCCAAAGCGAAGACGAAGGCGAAGACCAAAGCCAAGTCGAAATCAAAGCCGGCGACGAAAAAATCCGCCGCCAAGAAAAAAATGTCGCGTTAGAGCGTCCCGCTACCGCCTCGGGGCGCGCGCCAGCGCGGCGTCGATGAAGCTTTGCGCCGCGCCCGACGCGGCCAGCGGAGCGAGCGCCGCGTCCAATTGCGCGCGGGTCAGCACCGCGGCGACAGCCGGATCGGCCGCGAGGGCGGCGGCGAGCGTCCCGCCCGTTTCGACCGCGCGGCGCGCCGCCGCTTCGACCCGCTGATGGGCGCCGTCGCGTCCGAGCGCCGGCGCCAGCGCGGCGACGGCGGCCTCGGAAAACGGCAGGCCTCGCAACGCCTCAAGATTGGCGCGCATCCGCGCCGGATCGACGATCAGCCCGCCGAGCAGCGCGGCCAGATTGGCGAGGCCGCCGCCGGCGAGCAGAATGAGTTGCGGCAGCGCCGCCCATTCCGCCTGCCAGGCGCCGAGCGCGCGCTCCTGCTCCTGCGCCATGCCGGCGACGAGCGTCGCCAGCAGGCCGGGCGCCTGCGCATGCGCCGCGCGGATCTGCATCGCGCGCACGGGGTTGCGCTTGTGCGGCATGGCGGAGGAGCCGCCGCGCCCGGCCTCGGGCGCCTCGAAGGCCTCGGCGATCTCCGCCTGCATCAGCAGCGCGACGTCGCCGGCGATCTTGGCGGCCGCGCCGAGCGCGATCGCCGCCTCGGCCGCGAAGGCGACGAGCGCGCCGCGCCGCGCATGCCAGGGCGCGGGCGGGAGGGCGAGATCGAGACGGCGGGCGAGCGCTGCGGCGACCGCCGACCCCTTGTCGCCGAGGGCGGCGAGATTGCCCGACGCGCCGCCGAACTGGAGCTGCGCGGCCTCGCCGGCGGCGCGCGCGAGGCGCCCGCGCGACTCGTCCAGCGCGAGAAGCCATTGCGCGGCGCGCAGGCCGAAGACGATCGGGCTCGCCGGCTGCATCAGCGTGCGCGCCAGCATCGGCGTCGCGCGATGCGCGCGGGCGAGCGCGGCGGCGGCCGTGACCGCGGCGGCAAGGTCCGCGTCGAGCCCGCGCGCGACCTCGCGCAGAACGAGAACGGTCGCGGTGTCGACCACGTCCTGACTGGTCGCGCCGAGATGGACGTAGCCCGCCGCCGGGGCGGACCGTTCGCGCACCGCCCCGGTCAGCGCGGCGACGAGGGGGATGGCGAGCGTCCCGGCGCGCGCGCCGGCCTGAAACAACGCGCCCGCGTCCGGCCGCATCGCGCGCGCGGCCGCGGCGATCACGCCGGCCGCGTCCGCCGGGACGACGCCGGCCTCGGCGCCGGCCTCGGCCAGCGCCGCCTCGACGGCGAGCATGCGCTCGGCCAGCGCCGCGCCCGAGAGGGCGTCGCGCAAGGCGGGCGGGGCGAAGAATGCGTCGGTCCAGTCGCTCATCGCGCGAGCCTTGCGCGGCGGTCGCGAAAAGAAAACCCCCGCCCTTTCGGGCGGGGGCCAATATCGCGGCGGCGCGACGCGCTCAGGCGCCGGAGCCCTTGGCCTCCTTCAGGATCTGCTCGAGCAGATCCTTGCCGACGCGGCCCTCCATCTCCTTGTAGACGGGCTGAAGAGCCTTGACCCACTCGGCCTTCTCGGCCGGCGACAGCTCGATGAAGGTCGAGGTGTTGGCGGCCTTCATGGCGGCGAGCGCGTCGTCGTTCTCCTTCTGCGAGATGCCGTTGGAGTAGGCGGTCGCCTCGTCCATCGCCTTCTCGAGCTGGCCGCGGATGTCGCCCGGCAGGCCATCCCAGAATTTCTTGTTCACGATCACCGCATAGCCGATGTAGCCGTGGTCGGAGACCGTGATGAACTTCTGCACCTCGTTGTGCTTCTGGGTGTACATGTTCGAGGGCGTGTTCTCCGAGCCGTCGACGACGCCGGTCTGCATCGCCTGATAGACCTCGGAGAAGGCCAGCACCTGCGGCAGCGCGCCGAGGGCGCGGAACTGCGCCTCCAGAACCTTCGAGGACTGGATGCGCATCTTCAGGCCCTTGAAGTCGGCCGGATTCTTGAGCGGCTTGTTGGCGCTCATCACCTTGAAGCCGTTGTCCCAATAGGCGAGGCCGATGATGCCCTTCGACTCGAGCTTCTTGAACAGGCCCTTGCCGATCGGCCCGTCCGTCACCTTGCGCAGGGCGGCCTTGGTCGGGAGGATGAAGGGAAGGTCGAACGCCTCGAACTCGCGGGCGCCGAGCGGCCCGAACTTGGCGAGCGAGGGCGCGAGCATCTGCACCGAGCCGAGCTGGAGCGCCTCGAGCTCCTCCTTGTCCTTGTAGAGCTGCGAGTTCGGATAGACCTCGATCTTGACCTTGCCGGCCGTGTATTTCTCGGCCAGCTCCTTGAACTTGTCGGCGCCCTTGCCCTTCGGCGTGTCGGGGGCGACGACGTGGCTGAACTTGATGACGATCGGCGTCTGGGCGTTGGCCGTCGCCGCCATGCCGAGCGCGATGAGCCCGGCGAGCGCGTATTTCAGCATCGCGAAATCCTCCCTGAGGCCGGCGTTGACGCGGCCTTGGCCGCAACAAGTGCCTTGGCGGCGGCCCGGCGTCAATTCCGGCTCGCCGCCCGCCGCATTCCGGGGCATTCTGGAGCCTGCGACGCATCCGCGCGCCGCGATCGGGAGAGACGCCGAATGACGGGATTTGCGGGCGGCTGCCTGTGCGGGCGGCTGCGCTACGACAGCGACGGGCCGGCGCTGACGGCCGTCAACTGCTACTGCACGGATTGCCGGAAGGCCGGCGGCGCGCCGATGACGCATGTCGTGCTCCGCCCGGCCGATCTGCGGACGACGGGCGAAAGCGCGGTCTACGAATCGACCGCCGACAGCGGCGGAGCGATGCGACGGCGCTTCTGCCCGGTCTGCGGCGCGACGACGACGACCGACATCGTGGCGCGCGGCCTGATCACAGTAAACGCCGCGACGCTCGACGACTCGTCGTGGGTCGCGGCGAAGGCCAATCTGTGGGTGCGAAGCCGGCCGGCCTGGGCGCCGCTCGACCCGACGCTGCCGACGCACGAGAAGGGTTTCCCGCCGCGCGCCTGACCCATGCGCGCCGGCAGGCTCGCGCAAGACCGCAAACAATCCTATGGACGCCCATGCCCGACGAAACGCCCGCCCTGCCCCTTTCCGGCCTGCTCGTAGTCGCGCTCGAACAGGCGGTGGCCGCTCCCTACGCCACCGCGCGGCTCGCCGACGCGGGCGCCCGCGTCGTCAAGCTGGAGCGGCCGGAAGGCGACTTCGCGCGCGGCTACGACGACGTGGCGGCGGGGGAATCGAGCTACTTCGTCTGGCTGAACCGCGGCAAGCAGTCGGTCTCGATGGATCTCGGCAAGCCCGCCGACCGGGCGCTGTTCGAGGCGCTGATCGCGCGGGCGGACGTGTTCGTGCAGAACCTCAAGCCCGGCGCGCTCGCCAAACTCGGCTATGCGGTCGAGAGCCTGTGCGCGAGGCGCCCGCGCCTCGTCGCCTGCTCGATCTCGGGCTATGGCGAGACGGGCGAACTGGCCAGCCGCAAGGCCTACGACCTGCTGATCCAGGCTGAATCGGGACTGGCCTCGATCACCGGCGGGCCGGCGGAGCCCGCGCGCGTCGGCGTCTCCATCGTCGACATCGCCACCGGCGCCACGGCCGCGCAGGCGATCATGGAGGCGCTGTTCCAGCGCGAGCGCAGCGGGCGCGGCGCGGACATCCGGCTCTCGATGTTCGACGTGATGGTGGACTGGATGGCGGTGCCCTTCCTGCACGCGGCGGCAGGCAAGCCGCCGCAGCGCATCGGCCTCGCCCACCCTTCGATCTCGCCCTACGGCGTGTTCACCACACGCGACGGCAAGCCGATCCTGATCTCGATCCAGAACGAGCGGGAGTGGGCGAAGCTCTGCGCCGAGGTGCTGGAGGATCCGGGCTTCTCCGTCGATCCCGGGCACGTCTCCAACGTCGTGCGCGTGCAGAACCGCGCCGCGACCGACGCGCGCGTGCAGGCGGGTTTCGCGCGGCACGACAAGGCCGACCTCGTGGCCCGGCTCGCCAGGGCCGACATCGCCTTCGCGTCGGTGAACGAGATGAGCGACCTTCTCGCCCATCCCGCGCTTGCGACGATCGACATCCAGACCCGCAACGGCCCGGTGGCGACGCCGCGCCCGGCGGCGCAATTCATCGGCGCGCCGCGCGCCTACGGCGCCTCGCCGACGCTCGCCGCCGACACTGCGGCGGTGCGACGCGAATTTCTCGGAGACGACGCATGAGCGACCTCGACCTCGCCCTTCTGAAGACGTGGGAGGGCCGCGCCGAGACGGCGCGCGACACGCTCACGCCCTGGCTCGTGGCGGCCTATCGCGCCACGCTCGACATGGCGGATGCCTCGCTCGATCCGGGCGCGCCGGCGCCGCAGGGCGTGCACTGGTGCCTCGCCCTGCCGACCGTGCGCAGCTCGGAGCTGGGGTCGGACGGGCACGCGGCGCGCGGCGGCTTCCTGCCGCCCGTGCCGCTGCCGCGCCGGATGTGGGCGGGCGGGCGCGTGCGCTTTTCGGACGATCTGCGCATCGGCGACGAGGTGACCCGACGCTCGACGGTGAAAAGCGTCGAGATGAAGGAAGGGCGGACGGGGCGTCTGGTCTTTGTCGTCGTCGAGCATCGCGTCGAGACGGCGCGCGGCCTCGCCATCACCGAGGAGCACGACATCGTCTATCGCGGCCTCGAGGCGCCGGCGGTGCGCCCGACGGGCCAGACCAAGGCCGCGGAACCCGCGGACGCGACCCGCAGCATCGACCCGTCCGCGCCTTTGCTGTTCCGCTATTCCGCGCTCACCTTCAACGGGCACCGCATCCACTACGACCGCAAGTATACGATGGAGACGGAAGGTTATCCGGGCCTCATCGTGCACGGGCCGTTGCAGGCGACGCTGCTGATCGGCCTCGGCGCGGAGCTGGCGGGCCGGCCGCTGGCGCGCTTCGATTTCCGCGCCACCAAGCCGCTCTTCGATCTTGCGCCATTCACGATCTCGGGTCGGCGCGCTGAAACCGGCTTCGCCCTGTGGGCGGCGGACGCGGCGGGCGAACGGACGATGAGCGCGGAGGCGGCCTGACCTCAGCGGTGGGCGGACGCGTCCCAGGTCGTCTCGATCTTGCCCTCGGGCGTTCCGTCCCTTTTCTGACCGAAATACGCCGTCGAGAATTTGCGGAAATTGAAGGTCACCTTCTCGAGCAGCGCCTCGCTGTCCTCGCCGGCCGGCTGCCAGTTGACGATGAAGACGTCCGTCAGGGTGATCACCAGAAAGTCCATCTGCGGCTTGCCTTCGGCCTGAAGTCCCGCCTTGCGGAAGGAGATGACGGCCTCCTTCAGGCGCTTGTTGCGAACCAGCGCCTCGATGAATTTGGGCGTGCCCTTGTCGACGCGCTTGACCACCGTCAGATTGTCGACGCGCGGCGCGCCGCTCGCCATGCCCGAAAAGGAGTCGCGCGGCGAGGTCATCCCCCAGCCGTATTCGACGATCTCCATTTCCTCGGTGTGTTGATGGTCGCGCGACTCGCCGAGGATGCCGTCAACCTTGAGGAACATATCGACAGACATGGATCGCCTCGCGCGTGCGGCGGCGCGCGCAGCCCGGCGCCGCTTGATCCGAACCTAGCATCGCCGCGCCCGCCAAACCGGTGCGAAAGCGCACCTGCCGGGTCGCTCAGGCGCCTGCGAGCAGCGCCTCGACGCTCGCCGCCACGTCGAGCAGGCGCTGGTCCGACCCATGCGCGCCGACGAGCATCAGGCCGACAGGCAGACCCTCGCCCGGCAAGGGCAGGCTGACGGCGCAACAATCCAGCATGTTGAATTGCGTCGTGTTGCGCAGCGTCAGCATGTTCGCGGTCGAGAAGGCGGCGTCGCTCGCCTCGAGCGGGGCGAGCGTGGGCGCGACGGTGGCGACGGTCGGCAGGATGAGCGCGTCGAAGGGCTCGAACGCGCGGCGCGCCTCGGCGGCGGCGGCGGCGCGCATCTGCAACATGCGCACATATTGCGGCGCCGGCACGTTCGAGCCGCCGCGAATGCGGGCGACGACGCGCCTGTCGATGTCGTCGGCGCGCTCGCGCAACACGTCGGCGTGGATCGCCGCCGCCTCGATCGCCGAGATCGAGCCCATCGCGCCGATTTCGTCGAGGCGGGACAGCAGCGGCTCGATGTCGAGATCGACGATGCGGGCGCCGGCCTCCAGAATCCTCCGCGTCGCCGCCTGGAATGCGTTGGTCACCGCGCCGTCGAGCTTCTCGAACAGGCGGCCGAGCGGCATCGCGAAGGAGAGCGCGGAGGATGGCCGCAGCACCGGCGCGCGCGGCTCGATCCCCGCCAGGATGGCGTCGGCGAGCGCGGCGTCGGCGACGCTGGTCGCCAGCGGACCGATCGAGTCGAGCGTCGTCGACAGCGCCATCGCGCCCTCGCGCGGCACGCGCGCCTGCGTCGGCTTGAAGCCGACAAGGCCGCAGAAGGCGGCCGGAATGCGCACGCTGCCGCCCGTGTCGGTGCCGATGGCGATGTCGCAGAAGCCGTCGCCGACCGAGACGGCCGCGCCGGAGCTCGATCCGCCGGGAATGCGCGAGCGGTCGTGCGGGTTGAGCGGCGTGCCGAAGTGCGGATTGATGCCGATGCCGGAGAAGGCGAACTCGGTCATGTTCGTCTTGCCGACGACGACGGCGCCGGCCGCGCGCAGGCGGCGCACGATGGGCGCGTCGGCGACGGCGGGCGCGGCGTCCGCGTAGACGACGCTGCCGCCGGTCGTCGGCTCGCCGGCGATGTCGAACAGATCCTTGATCGAGACGATGCGCCCGTCGAGGGGACCAAGCGTGCGGCCGAACTTGGCGCGCGCGTCGGCGGCTGCGGCGGCGATGCGCGCCTCTTCCGGATAAAGGCGCGTGAAGGCGCGCTGCCCCTCGCCCGAGGGGTTGGAGATGCGCGTCAGGCAGGCGTCGAGACGCGCGCGCGCCGGGGTGAGGGCCATGCCGGATCAGCTCCGCCGTGAAGTCGGCCGCACGATAGGCCGGGCGGCGGGCTTGTCAAAGCCGCGCCGTCAGAAACGGCGCGGGGCGAGCGAGGCGGAAAACCAGTCGACCAGGGTCACGACATCGTAGACCGGAAGACCGGTCGCCTGCGCCACGGCGCGCGCGTAGGGGCCCATATTCGTGCATTCCAGCAGGATGGCGCCGACATCGCCGCGCGCCGCCAGCCGCAGCGCGGCCTCGACCACGTCTGCGCAGGCCCGTTCGGCGTCGAGCGACGTCTCGTCGTTCATGACGACGCGATGCAATTCGCGGCCGCGCTCCACCCCTTCGACCGGCGCGTCCGTCGCCGCGCCGGCGGCGGCGAGGTGATCGGCGGACAGAGCCGTGGCGTCGATGGTGACGATCCCGACGCGCTTGCCGGCCGGCAACGTGCGCTCGACGAGGGGTGCCTGCATCAGCGAGGAGGCGGCGACCGGCGCGCCGCAGGCCGCCGCGATGTCGCGCTGGAACAGCGAGAGGAAGCCGCAACTCGTGATCACGCCTTGCGCCCCCTCGGCGACGAGCGCGCGCGCCGCCGCGCAGAAGGCGCCGAGCGTCGCCCCGCCGCGCGCGCGGATGATCGTCGCCACGTCGGCGCCCTCGACGACGCGCGGGATGACGCGCGCCGCGAAGGTTTCGGGATGGCCGATGTCGCCGGGGATGCGCGGAAAGCGCGTCTCCAGCATCAAGAGTCCGATGACCGGCCGCGCCTCGCTCATGCCGCGCCCGCCTTCGGCGGCTCGGCGTGGCCGACGACGCGGATCACGTCGGCAAAATCGGCGCGCAACTTCCGGTCGAGCGCGTCGACCGCCGCGTGCACGTCGGCGACGCTCAACTCGGGCGCGGCGCGGCAATGATAGTTGACGACGAGACCGCCGTCGGTCTCGCGCACGCGCACGCTGTGAACGTCGTGGAGCGGGCCGGAGCGGGCCCGCTCGGCGAGCGCGGCGGCTATGGGGGCGGCGCGCTCGGCCGGCGCGTCGCGGCCGGCGAGTTCGTTCACCTCGAGCGGCTCGATATGCGTGTCGACCTCTGCCTCCTGCCCCACCTCATCGCGGATCGCCGCCTCCAACGCGGAGGCGACCTCGTGCGCCTCGCCGAGACTCATGCGGCCGTCGAGCTCGAGATCGAGGCTGATCGAAATTCGCCCGTCGATCTGCTGCACGGTGACGTGATGGATCGGCAGGCGACGGCGGCTCGCGGCGTGCAGCACGCGCTCGACCACCGTCTCCTCGTCGAGCGCGCGCGGCGTCGTCACGACCGTGAGCGAGGCCTCCGGCGCCTCCCGCGCGATGGCGGCGACAACCGCCTCCTTCACGCGCGCGACGCGCTCGAGCGTCATTGTGCGCGGCACGGCGACGGCGACGTCGCCGATCACCTGCGCGCCGGCCGGGCGCAGGCGCACCGCCTCCACGTCGATGACGCCCGGCGTCGCAGCGACGGCCGCGCGCAGCTTCTCGGCGAGTCCGGCCGGCGCCGTGTCCGTCAGCGTCTCGACCGTCCGCTTGCCGAGGCGCCAGCCGGCGACGCCGATGAACAGCGCGACGCCGATGGCGGCGACGGCGTCGCCCCGCGCGAAGCCGAAATGCGCCGCGATCAGGCCGAGCAGCACCAGCACGGAGGCGACGAGATCGCTCGAAAAATGCAGTGCGTCGGCGGCGAGAGCGTCGCTCTTGGTCTCCTTCGCGATGCGCTGGAGCGAGCGATAGCGCACGAGATCGACGACGATGGAGACGATCAGCACGGCGAAGGCGAGCCATGTCGCCTCGATCTCGGGAGGTTGCCCGAAGAGGCGCCGCGCCGCCTCGATGACGACGGCGACGGCGAGCGCCATCAGCAGCCCCGTCTCGGCCAGCGCGGCCACCGCCTCGATCTTGCCGTGACCATAGTGATGCTCGTCGTCGGCCGGCTTGTCGGCCGCCCTGACGGCGAAATAGGTGAGGATCGTCGCGCCCGTGTCGAGCAGGCCGTGGATCGCCTCCGAAATCAGGGCGAGCGAGCCGGACAGCAGCCCTGCGACGAGCTTGCCGACGGTCAGCGCCGCGCTGGCGAAGATCGAGGCGAGCGCCGCTTTCTGTTTCGCGGCGGCGTGGTCGTTCATGGCTGCCCCGGCCTTCATGCGGTTGGTCGGCCCCCTGCCTCGCGCTATATCGGAGGCGAACGCGCGACGGACCGCGCCGGGAGGACGGGATGGAATATCTTCACACGATGGTGCGCGTCACCGATCTCGATCAGTCGCTGGACTTCTACTGCAACAAGCTCGGCCTCGTCGAGGTGCGCCGTCGCGAGAGCCCGCAGGGGCGTTTCACGCTCGTCTTTCTCGCAGCGCCGGGCGATGTGGAGCGCGCCCGCGCCGGAAACGCGCCGCTGCTCGAACTCACCTACAACTGGGACCCGGAGGTCTATACGGGCGGGCGCAGCTTCGGCCATCTCGCCTATCGCGTCGACGACATCTACGCGCTGTGCGACAGGTTGATGAAGGCGGGCGTCGCGATCAACCGACCGCCGCGCGACGGCAACATGGCCTTCGTCCGCTCGCCGGACAACATCTCGATCGAGCTGTTGCAGAAGGGCGAGCCGAAGCCGCCGGCCGAGCCGTGGGTCAGCATGGCGAACACCGGCGCGTGGTGAAGGCGGCGGCCGCAAGCGTCCTGTGCGTCGGCTTCGCGGCGCATGATTTCGTGTTCGCGCTCGACCGGATGCCCGACGCGCCGACCAAATATCGCGCCAGGAGCTTCCGCTCGGTCGGCGGCGGCAATGCGGCCACCGCCGCCGTCGCCGCGGCGCGGCTTGGCGCGACGGCGCAACTCGTCACGCGCCTCGGCGACGACGCCATCGGCGATGCGATGCTCGCCGAGTTTGCAGGCTATGGCGTCGACGCCGCCCTCTCGCGCCGCTTCGCGGGCTGCGTCTCGCCGGTCTCGGCCGTGCTGGTGGACGATGCGGGCGAGCGCATTATCGTGAACTATGTCGATCCGGCGCTGCCGGTGGCGACGGACTGGCTTCCGGAGATTCCGGACGGCGTAGGCGCCGTGCTCGGCGACGTTCGCTGGCCCGAAGGATCGGCCGCGATGCTGATGAAGGCGAAGGCGCGCGGCCTGCCCGCCATTCTCGACGGCGATTTGCCCGGCTGCCCGCCCGCATTGCTCGATGCGGCGACGCTCGTCGCCTTTTCGGCCGGCGGCCTTGCGCGGACTACCGGGGAGGCGGCCATCGAGGCGGGGCTGCGGCGCGCGGCGGCGATGTGCTCGGCGGAGGTGATGGCGACGGACGGCGCCAACGGCGCGTTCTGGCTCGAGGGCGGGCGCCTTGCGCATTGCCCGGCCTTCGCCGTGCGCGCGGTCGACACGCTCGGCGCCGGCGACGTGTTTCACGGCGCGCTCGCCGTGGCGCTGGCCGAAGGGCGAACGCTGGCGCAAGCCGCGCTCTTTGCGAGCGCGGCGGCGGCGATCAAGGTGACGCGCTTTGGCGGCCGCGCCGGCGCGCCGACGCGCGCCGAGGTCGAGGCTCTGCTCGGCTGAGCCGCGTCAGAGCTTGCTCGGCAGCCAGAGCACGATCTCCGGCCACACCGTGATCGAGACGACGACCAGCACCATGCAGAACAGGAAGGGCAACGAATAGCGGCCGATCGTGAACACGTTCTTGCCGGTCATGCCTTGCAGCACGAACAGGTTGAAGCCGACGGGCGGGGTGATCTGCGCGGCCTCCACGACGATGGTCATGAAGATGCCGAACCACAGCATGTCGACGCCGACGGCGCGCACCATCGGCTCGACCACCGCCATCGTCAGCACCACCATCGAGATGCCGTCGAGGAAACAGCCGAGGATGATGTAGAAGACGGTGAGCGCGAGGATGAGCTGATATTTGGTCAGCCCGAGCGTCGCGATCCATTGCGCCAGAGCGCGCGGCAGGCCGGTGAAGCCCATCGACAGGGTGAGGAAGGTGGCGCCGGCGAGGATGAACGCAATCAGCGCGGAGGTGCGCGTCGCGCTCATCAGCGAGTCGGCGAACACCGACCAGCCGAACGAGCCTTGCAATATGGCGAGAAGAAGCGCGCCGACGACGCCCATCACCGCCGCCTCGGTCGCCGTGGTGAGGCCGGTGTAGATCGAGCCGAGCACGAGCGCGATCAGCAACACGACCGGAATGAGCCGGCGCGACTCATAGAGTTTCGCGCCGAAGGACATCGGCGGATCGGGTGGCGGAATGTCCTTCGCGCGGACCGTCGCCCAGATCATCACCGCCAGCATCATCGAGCCGGCGAGCATGAGGCCGGGTATGACGCCGGCGATGAACAGCTTGGCGATCGACTCGTTCACCACCACGCCGTAGACGATCATGATCAGCGAGGGCGGAATGAGCAGGCCGAGCGTGCCCGCGCCCGAAAGCGAGCCGATGACCATGTCGTCGGGATAGCCGCGCTTCTTCAATTCCGGCAGCGTCATCTTGCCGATGGTCGCGGCGGTGGCGGCCGAGGACCCCGAGATCGCCGCGAAGATCGTGCAGCCGATGATGTTGGTGTGGATGAGCCCGCCGGGAATGCGCCGCATCCACGGCGCGAGGCCGCGGAACATGTCCTCGCTCAAGCGCGAGTGGAACAGGATCTCGCCCATCCAGATGAACAGCGGCAGCGCCGTCAAAGTCCAGCTCGAGGAGGCGGTCCAGATCGTCGTCACCATCGCGTCGCCGATGGGGCGCGTGGTGAAGAGCGCCATGCCCATCGCCGCGACGCCAAGCAGCGCGAGGCCGATCCAGACGCCGGCGCTGAGGATGAGGAAGAGGAAGACGATCAGCAGGATCGCCATTTGCAGCTGATCCATGCCCGTCACTCCGTCCGGGCGGCGTCGTCGTGATCGACGATCTCCGCGCCGCGCAGAATCTCGACGAATGAATGCGTCATCGCCACGAACAGCGCGATAGAGCCGAGCGCCATCGCAAGGCGCGGGATCCACAGCGGCATCGCGTCTGAACCTTCCGAGATTTCCCCGAACTTCCACGAGACGTAAACGAACTTCACCGCATAGACGGCGAGGAAGCCGGTGAGGAAGACGCCGACCGCGTGGGCGAGGATTTCGGCCGTGCGCCGCGCCGAGCCGCGCAGCCGTTGCAGGATCAGCATGACGCGGATGTGGCCTCCGCGACGCAGCGTGTGCGCGAAGGCGAGAAAGGACGAGGCGGCCATCATGTAGCCGGCCCATTCCGACAGGCCCTGCGCGCTGACGCCGAGCCAGCGCGCGGAGGTCTGCAACAGGATGATGACCGCGATCGAGGCCAGCGCCACGCCGGCGAGCGCGCCGCAGGCGTCGTAGAAGCGATCCAGCATATTGGATTTCATGCGGGCCCCCTGCCCCCGGAGGCGACGCAGCGCGCCCGCAAGGCCCAATCAACAATCATGCCGCGCGGCCGTTTCCGACCGCGCGGCGCGCGACGCTTTCGGCGTCCTTACATCTTCTTGAAGGCCTCGATGGCGGCCTTGCCGCCGTCGCCCGCCTTGGCGCTCCACTCCTGCACCATCTGCGCGCCGACCTTCTCGAAGTCGGCCTTGAGCTGCGCCGTCGGCGCCTCGATCGACATGCCCTTGGCGGCGAGCTCCTTCTTGTAATAGCCGGAGAGTTCTTCCGCCTTCGCCCAGCCGATGGCCTCGGCCTCGGCGGCCGCCTCGGTCACGGCCTTCTTCGTCGGCTCGTCGAGCTTGTTCCAGACATCGAGATTGATGAAGACCATGTTCTTCGGCAGCCAGGCTTGCACGTCGTACCAGTATTTGGTGCTCTCCCAGAGCTTGGCGTCGTAGCCGGTGGAGCCCGAGGAAATCATGCTCTCGACGACGCCGGTGGAGAAGGCCTGCGTCACCTCCGCCGCCTCGATCTTGGTGGCGACGGCGCCGAGCATCTCGGCGATCTTGGCGGTCGCCGGGCTGTAGGCGCGGAACTTGACGCCCTTCATGTCGGCGCCGGAGGCGATCGGCTTCTTCGAGTAGAGGCCCTGCGGCGGCCAGGCGACGGCGTAGAGGAGCTTGACGCCCTTGCTGGCCATCACCTTGTCGGTCTCGGCGGCCGCGGCCTTGTGGAGCTTCTTCGAGGCGGCGAACGAGGTCGCCAGGAAGGGCACCGAATCGATCTCGAAGATCGGGCCCTCATTGCCGATGGCCGACATCAGGCGCTCGCCGATGGGCGCCTGCCCGGTGCGCACCGCGCGGAAAATCTCGTCGCCCTTGAAGAGCGAGCCGTTCGGGTGCGTCACGATCTCGATCTTGCCGCCCGTCTTCTGTTTCACGAGTTCGGCGAATTTGGCCGCCGTCTCGGAATGGTAGTTGCTCGCCGGATAGGCGAGCGGCATGTCCCACTTCTCCGCCGCTGCGGGCGCGGCGAAGGAGAAGCCGCCGGCCACCGCGAGGCCGCACACGGCAAAAAGACGACGAGACAACATCAGGCTCTCCCTTGTGATGGACGGCGCGGCGCGCTTGCTGCGGCCTGCGGCGTTGCGGGGAATGCAGCACGCGCGCCAGACTTGGTAAAGAGCGAAGGGCTTGACTCAAGCGCCGCTTATGTTAGTGAATATTCACTACGAAGCCCCCCACGAAGATGGGTTGGGCCGGGAGGGTGCGCATGTTTGGGGCGCTGATGTCGTCGCGGCGGTTCGCGCCGCTGTTCTGGTGCCAGTTCTTCTCGGCCTTCAACGACAATTTCGTCCGCAACATGCTGGCGATGCTGATCCTGTTCCGCATCGGGGAAGCGGGCGCGGCCTCGCTCGTGACGCTCGCCATCGGCCTGTTCATCCTGCCCTCGATCCTGCTCTCCGGCCTCGGCGGCGAACTCGCCGACGCGCACGACAAGGCGCTGATCGCGCGGCGGCTGAAATTCTCCGAGATCTTCGTGCAGATGATCGCGGCGGCGGGGTTCTTCTACGCGTCGCTGCCGATGCTGTTCGTCGCGCTCACCGGGCTCGGCGTCGTCGCCGCGCTGTTCGGGCCGATCAAATACGGCATTCTGCCCGACCATCTGCGCACCGAGGAGTTGCCGGCCGGCAATGCGCTGGTCGAGGCGGCGACGTTTCTGGCGATTCTGCTCGGCATCGTCGTCGGCGGCTACGCGGCCGACCACGGGCGCGAGCCGATCACCGTCGTCGCGCAGCTGATGGCGGTGGCGCTCGCCTGCTGGGGCGCCTCGCGCTTCATCCCCTCGACCAAGGCGGCCGCGCCCGGCCTGAAGGTCGACGCCAACATCTTCGCGTCGACGATGCGGCTGGTCGCGACGCTGCGCGCCGACAGGCGGCTGTGGGTCGGCGCCATCGGGCTCAGCCTGTTCTGGGTGGTCGGCGCGGTGACGCTGCCGCTCGTCGCGGTGCTGGTGAAGACGCGCATCGGCGGCGGCATCGACGTCGAGACCGCCGTCAACGCGCTGTTCGCGGTCGGCATCGCCATTGGCTCCATCGCCGCGGCGATGTTGGCGCATGGGCGCATCCTGCTCGTCGTCACGCCTTTCGCGGCGCTCGGCATGGCGGCCTTCCTCGTCGACCTCGGCCTCGCCACGCATGGCGTCACGGCGACGGGCACGGCGGGCCTGCGCGAGGTGTTTTCCAGCGTCATCGGCGTGCGCGTCGCCATCGACGTGGCGGGTCTGGCCGCGATGGGCGGCCTGTTCGTCGTGCCGCTGTTCTCCGCCGTGCAATCCTGGGCGGGCGAGGATCGCCGCGCCCGCGTCGTCGCCGGCGTCAACGTCATGAACGCGATCTTCATGGTCGCGGGCTCGCTGATCGCCGCCGCCCTGCAATCGCCGGCGGTCGGCCTCGGCGAGCCGGCCCTGCTGATCGGACTCGGCGCGCTCTGCGTCGGCGCCGCGATCTATCTCTTCCGCGCCCTTCCCGCCAATTTCGGGGGTGACATGCTGAACCTTTATTTCCGCCTGTTCCATCGCCTCGAAGTGCGGGGCCTCGAACATGTGAAGGCCGCAGGGCCGCGCGCGGTGATCGCGCTCAACCACGTCTCCTTCCTCGATGCGCCGCTGGCCTTGTCGCTGCTCGAGGAGAAGCCCGTCTTCGCCATCGACTCCGGCATCGCCAAGAAATGGTGGATCAAGCCGTTCCTGAAGATCGCGCGCGTCTTCCCGATGGACCCGACCAAGCCGCTGTCGACGCGCGGCCTGATCGGCGAGGTGAAGAAGGGCAACCGTCTCGTCATCTTCCCCGAAGGACGCATCACCATCACGGGCGCCTTGATGAAGGTGTATGACGGCGCCGCGATGATCGCCGACAAGGCGGACGCGACCATCGTGCCGGTGCGCCTCGAAGGGCTGGAGAAGACGTTCTTCTCCCGCCTGCACGACGGCCAGGTGCGACGCAGCCTGTTCCCGAAGGTGCGAGTCACCTTCCTGCCGCCGCGCAAGCTCGCCATCGACCCTGAGCTGAAGGGCCGCAAGCGCCGGCAGGCGGCGGGCGCTGCGCTCTACGACGTGATGTCCGACCTCTACTTCAGGACATCGAGCCTCGACATGACGCTGTTCGAGGCGCTGGCCAGGGCCAACGCCGCGCATGGCCTGTCGCGCGATCTGCTCGAGGATCCCGTCACCGGCAAGCTCACCGCGCGCAAGGCGATGATCGGCGCCGCCGCGCTCGCCCGCAAGATCTGCGACTTCACGACGCCGGGCGAGGCGGTCGGCCTGATGCTGCCGAACGCCAACGGCGCGGCGGTCACCTTCTTCGCGCTTCAGCAGGCCGGCCGCGTTCCGGCGATGATCAACTACACGGCCGGCGCGGCGAACATCGCGGCCGCCTGCGCGACCGCGGCCGTGAAGACCGTCCTGTCCTCGCGCGCCTTCGTCGAGAAGGCCAATCTCGGCGCCGTCGTCGAGGCGTTGCAGGCCTCCCAGCGCATCGTCTGGCTGGAGGACGTGCGCGCTGCGATCGGCCTCGGCGGCAAGCTGCGCGCGATGCTGGAGGCCGGTCGTCCGCTGACCAAACGCAACACGTCCGATCCTGCGGCGATCCTGTTCACCTCCGGCTCGGAAGGCTCGCCGAAGGCCGTCGTGCTGTCGCATCGCAACATCGTCGGCAATGTGCAGCAGATCGTCGCGCGCTACGACATCACCGCGCGCGACAGCGTGTTCAACGTGCTGCCGGTGTTCCATTCCTTCGGCATGACCGGCGGCATGCTGCTGCCGATGCTCACCGGCATGAAGCTCTATCTCTACCCCTCGCCGCTGCACTACCGGCAGATTCCCGAACTCGTCTACGGCTCCAACTCCACCGTGCTGTTCGGCACGGACACGTTCCTCGCCGGCTACGCCCGCACCGCGAACCCGTACGACTTCCGCTCGGTGCGCTACGTCGTCGCCGGCGCCGAGCCGGTGAAGGCGGAGACGCGGCGCGTCTACAACGAGAAGTTCGGCCTGCGCATTCTGGAGGGTTACGGCGTCACCGAGACCTCGCCGGTGCTGGCGGTGAACGACCCGATGTTCAACCGCGTCGGCACCGTCGGCCGGCTGATGCCGGGCGTCGAGTATCGGCTCGAAACCGTGCCCGGCATCGAGGAAGGCGGCCGCCTGCATGTGCGCGGCCCCAACGTCATGCTCGGCTATTACCGCGCCGAGCGCCCGGCCGTGCTGGAGCCCGCGCCCGAGGGCTGGCACGACACCGGCGACATCGTCACCGTCGACGCGCAGAAGTTCGTCACGATCAAGGGGCGCGCCAAACGCTTCGCCAAGATCGCCGGCGAGATGGTGTCGCTGGCGCAGGTCGAACAACTGCTCGCCGACTATTCGCCGGAGCACTTGTTCGCGATGGTGAACGTGCCCGATCCGCGCAAGGGCGAGCGGCTGATCCTCGTCACGACGAAGGCGGACGCGACGCGCTCGGCCGTGCAGGCGCATCTGCGCGCCAAGGGAGCGACGGAGCTGATGGCGCCGTCCGAAGTGCTCAACGTCGAGGCGATCCCGCTGCTCGGCTCCGGCAAGACCGACTATGTGCAGCTCGACAAGCTGGTGCGCGAGAAGGTCGCGCGGGCGGCGGCGTGAGGCGGCGATGACGCTCGAAGCCACAGCGCGCCGCGGCCGCGACGGCCATCGCACCCGGCAGGCGATCGAACGGGAGGCGCTGCGCCTGTTCGCGCTGCGCGGCGTCGACGGCGCGTCGATCAAGGACATCTCGTCGGCCGTCGGCGTGGCGGACGCGGCGCTCTATCGCCACTTCGCCTCGAAGGAGGAGATGGCGCAGGCGATCTTCGCGCATCACTACGGCGAGCTGGCGCGCGCGATCCGCGAGATCGCCGCCGAGCGGCGGCCGTTCCGCGACAAGGTCGGCGCGCTGGTGGCGCTGTTCTGCGCGCTGTTCGACGAGGAGCCGGACGTCTTCGCGTTTCTGCTGCTCAATCAGCACGCGCATTTGCGCTTCGTGCCGAAGGACGCGGAGGCCAATGCGGTGGAGGCGCTGCGCGGCATGATGCGCGAGGCCTGGCGCAAAGGCGAGATCGGCGAGAGCGACCCGGATCTCGCCGCCGCGATGGCGCTCGGCGCCGTGGTGCAGCCGGCGGTGTTCAAGCTCTACGGGCGCATCGAAGGGCCGCTCGGCGCGCGCGTCGAGCAGCTCGCGCGCGCCGCGCTCGCGGTGTTGCGCTGCGGCGAGGTCGACGAGGAGCGCCGCCCGCGCGTGCGCGCGCCGGGCTGATCCGCGATCTCAGGCGGTCGGAATCGGGCGCGGCCGGCCATCGTCGTCGATGGCGACGAAGGTGAAGGTTCCGTCCGTCACCTTCTCGCGATGATGCGTGCGGAAGCGCTGCGCCCAGGCCTCGATATGCACCTTCATCGAGGTGCGGCCGACCTTGTCGATCCCCGTATAGACGCACAGCACGTCGCCGACGCGCACCGGACGGATGAAGGTCATCGCGTCGATGGCGACGGTGACGACGCGGCCCTGCGCGCGCTCGACCGCCGCGATGCCGCCGGCCTGGTCCATCTGCGAGAGCACCCAGCCGCCGAAAATGTCGCCATTGGCGTTGGTGTCGCTCGGCATGGCGATGAGGCGGACGGTGAGTTCGCCTTGCGGCTCTTCGGTCGTGTCGGTCATGCGGGGGCGGCTCCTTTCGACGGCGCGAGCCTAGCCAATCGCCGCGCGCCCGTCACGGCGCGACGGGGTGGGCGAAATAGCGGATGAGGTCGTGGCGCAGCGCCGAGGGGCTGCGCGAAAAGCCGACGCGCAGGCTGACGCTCGCCGCGTTGACGGTTCCGGCCTGCGCGACCTGCGGGCCCTCCTCGGCGAGCGCCGCGTCGCTCTTGTCGCTGGGGCGCACGATGGCGATGTGCCCCGCCCGCTCCGGTCGCCGGTTCTTGTAGGAGGCGACGACAAGCGTCCCGCGATTGGCCAGCGCCTGCGCCTGCGCCGCCGTCGGCACGGGCGTCCATCCCTGCGTCGCGCCTTCGCCGGCGAGCCAGTCCGCCTGCGCGTTGGCGAGCAGGGTCTGGCCGTGCTCGGGCGGACGCAGGATGTAGACGCCGAGCCGCAGGGCGGCGGCGGCGACGAAGGCGCTGCAATGGGTGTGGCGGCCGGGGCGCGTGATCGGCCGCCCGTTCGGCAGGCCGCTCTCCCAGTCGACGCGCGCGCCGGGCAGCCAGCGGCTCTCGACGTCGAGGCTGTCAAGCGCTGCGGCGAGGCGCCGACCCTGCGAGGTGACCGGCTCGGCCGCGCAGGCGGGCCATGCGGCCGCCAGCGCGAGCGCGAGGACGAGGGCGCGCGGCGCGCTCACGCCGGCCTCAGTCGGCCGCGCGGGGCGGCGAACAGCCACGCCGCCAGCGCCAGATTGACGAGGTTCCAGACGAGTCCGTTGAGGAACGCCATGCGGTAGGAGCCTGTCGCGTCGAAGATCACGCCGGAGACGAAGCCGCCGAAGGCCATGCCGAGAATGGTCGCGGTGATGACGAGGCCTATGCGCGCCCCCGCCTCCGCCGCCGGCAGATATTCGCGGATGATCACGGCGTACATCGGCACGATGCCGCCCTGGAACAGGCCGAAGATCGCCGAGATGACGAACAGCGAGGCGAGCCCGTCGAAGAACAGATACAGGAACAGCGCCAGCCCCTGCATGAACGAGCCGATCAGCAGCACCGCCGCCCCGCCGATGCGGTCGGCCAGCCAGCCGGAGGCGATGCGGCTGACGATGCCGAGGCCCAGCATCGCCGACAGCATGTCGGCGCCGCGCGCCACGCCGTAGCCGAGGTCGCCGCAATAGGCGACGATGTGGACCTGCGGCATCGCCATGGCGACGCAGCAGGCGAAGCCCGCCGCGACGAGCAGGATCTGCAACGCCCGGGGCGACAGGCCGGAATCGCCGCGCGCCGGGCCGGCCGCCGCCTGAGCGACGGCGCGGGCGCGCTGCGCCGGCCGGGCGCGGAAGGCGAACGCCATCGGCGCCAGGATCGCGGCCATGCCTATGCCGGCCGCCAGATGCGCCATGCGCCAGCCCCACGCCGCCATCGCCAGCTGAAAAATTTGCGGCCAGACGACGCCGGCGAGGTAGCTGCCGGTCGCCGCGATCACCACGGCGAGGCCGCGCCGGCGCGCGAAGAAATGCGAGATGTCCGCCATCAGCGGGGCGAAGCCCGCCGACGCGCCGACGCCGATGAAGAAGGCGTGGACGAGCGCGAACTGCCACAGATCTGCCGACACGCTCGCCAGCGCATAGCCGATCAGCAGCGCGGCCGCCGAAATGAGCAGCGGCGCGACGACGCCCCAGCGGTCGGCGACGCGGCCCATGACGAGCGTGCCGGCGGCGAAGCCCGCCATCGCGCAGGTGTAGGGAAAGGAGGCGCCCGCACGCGCCGTGCCGAACTCCTGCTCGACGATCGGCAGCGCGACCACCACCGTCCAGTTGCCGCCGCAGGCGACCGTGCCGGCCACGAGCGTGGCCGCGAGGCGCGACCAGGCGGCGGGCGAATCCTGCTCGATGGTGCGGTCGGAGACGGAGAACATGCGCCGTTCGAGCATCGCGCCTCGGCCGCGTCAACTCGCCGCAACGCATGGCCGGCGCCTGCGCAGCGATGCGCCTGCGGCCCGCTGGCCGACATGGAGATCGCGCGCGACGGGGGCCTGCGCACGGAGGAGGCCGCCAAATTGCTGCGGCGGCATGGCGGCGCGCCGCCGGCGCTCGCCTGGATCGGCGGCGACGCGATGCAGGCTTCAGCCGTCGCGGAAGATGCGCTCACCCTGCTGATCGACGATCTGGCGGGCCTTCATCAAGGTCATCTCGACCGCGTCCTCCATCGAGGCGAAACGGTCGGCGCGGATGAAGCGATGTTCGCGGCGCTGGCCATCGATCTGTTTGGAGACGACGCCGCAGAGCTGATACTGCCCGCCCTCCTTGTAGGGCGTGGCGAGAATCGTGAAGCCCTCATACTCCTGCGGCTGCGCGCGCGCCTCCTCGGGCGCGTCGCCGCCGCCGCCAAGTCCGAACAGCTTTTTCAGGAAGGACATGCCGGCCTCCTTGCGCCCCTCTGCCTAGCAGGCGACGCGAGGCCCGACAATCGGACCGGCGCGCGGACCGGCGCGGCGCGGGGCGGCGGCAAACGAAAAGGCCGCCGCGCCAGCATGGCGCAACGGCCTTTCGCGAAACAGAGCGAGGAGGCTCAGATCGCTTCCTTCAGCTCCTTGAGCGGACGGAAGGCGACCTTCTTCGACGCCTTGATCTTGATCTGCTCGCCGGTGGCCGGGTTGCGGCCCATGCGGGCAGGGCGCTTCTTCACCTGCATGATGCCGAGGCCGCCGATGCGGACGCGCTCGCCCTTCTTGAGGTGCTTCACGATGACGTCGACGAAGGCGCTGATGACCGCCTCGGCGCCCTTGTTGGACAGCTCGTGGGCGGGCGCGATCTCGGCGGCGATCTTCTTGACGGTGACAGTAGCCGCCTTTTCGGAGGCAGCCTTGGGGGCGGCCTTCTTGGCGGGAGCAGCTTTGGCGGTCTTGGCCATGGGTATTCTCCGAAGAATCATGGGCTGGCGGAGCGCCATAGGTCTGCATCCTCGATTGAGTCGCGACAAGCCCTGAAACAGGGGATTTTTGCGATTTGCGCGCAAAAAACCCCTGCGAATCGGGCGAATCTCAAAGTGGAGCCTGTCAATAGCGGAAAAGAGCGCGCAGCGGCGGGCGTTTCCGGCCCGGCAGCAGGGCGCGGCCGGCGCCCGTCAGGCGAGGTGCAGGACGATCTGGCGGCTGTGCGGCGCGGCGCGATGCTCGAACAGGTAGAGCCCCTGCCAGGCGCCGAGCGCGAGCCGCCCGCCCATCACCGGCACGCCGAGCGAGACCGCGGTCAGCGCCGCCTTGATATGGGCGGGCATGTCGTCCGGCCCTTCGGTGGTGTGCGTGATCCAGCGCATCGAGGGATCGTCCGCCAACGGAACGAGACGGCGGAAGAAGGCGTCGAGATCGGCCCGAACGTCCGGATCGGCGTTCTCCTGGATGAGCAGCGAGCAGGAGGTGTGGCGCACGAAGATCGTGAGCAGCCCCTCCGTCACGCCGCTGGCGCGCACGAAGGCGGCGGCGCGGTCGGTGAACTCGACGAGGCCGGGGCCGCGCGTGCGCAGCGTGAGGGTGGTCTGGGGCATTCCCTCAACGCTCGGAGACGGCGAGCCGCGCCGCCAGCAGGCCGAAGCCGACAGCAAAGGAGCGCCGCAGCCAGGCCAGAACCGAGGGGCGCTCGATGACGCGCGCGCGCAGCGCGCCCGCCGCCGCGCCATAGACGGCGAAGACGACGAAGGTGAGCGCCATGAAGGCGAGGCTGATCGCGATCATGTCGGCCAGCGGCGCGGCGGCGTCGGCGCGCACGAACTGCGGCAGGAAGGCGACGAAGAAGATCGACAGTTTGGGATTGAGCAGATTGAGCGCCAGCCCGTCGGCGAGCACGCGCAGCGCGGGCTTGCGCGGCGCGTCCGCCGTCACGCGCAGCGCGCCGGTGTCGTTGAACATGCCCCAGGCCATCCACAGCAGATAGGCGACGCCGAGCCATTTCAGCGCGTCGAAGGCGAGCGCGCTCGCGTGCAACACGGCGGCGAGCCCCGTCAACGCGGCGGCGACATGCGGCACGATGCCGAGCGTCGACGCGAACGCCGCCCACACGCCGGCGCGCGGGCCCTGCGACAGGCCGGCCGCGAGCGTGTAGATCGCGCCCGTCCCCGGCGTCGCAACGATGAGAAAGGCGGTGGCCCAGAAGGGCCATTGCGTCAGCGCGTCCATGGAGGCTCCATCGTTCGGCAGGCGCATCATAGCGTCGCGCATTCGCGAGGATAGAGCAGGATTGCGCGACCGCCGATCCTGTCGATGTGGCGCGGAACATTTCGCGGCGGCGGACGTTACCGTTCTCATGGGCCACAGCCATGTGGAGGACGCGATGAGCGGCGGACGCGACGGGACACCCTCGATCTTCGACCGCAAGGACCCTCACCCCGAGCGAAGGATCAGGACCGATCCGGCGCAGAAGCGCCTTCTCAAGGCGCTGGACGAAGGGTTGACGGAGACGTTCCCGGCGAGCGACCCGCCGTCCGTCAGTCAACCGACGACGCCGGGCGCGCGCAAGAAGGGGCTGAAGGCGCGAGGTTGAGGCGCGCTGGTCAGAACGCCTTGGGCAGCCCGGCCTGACGCAGAATCGCGTTCGCCGTGTGTCGGCTCGGAATTCCGACCGGCACCGCGAAGTTGCGTCCCGTGATCGGGCTGCGCCAGATCTCGTGACTGCCTTTCCCCTGTCGTATCAGCATGCAGCCGGCGCGCGTCAGTATCTCTCGCAAGGGGCGATCGAACTGCGGGGCCATGTCAGGCTGCGGCGGGTTCTATATCGCGCAGGGCCGTGATCTGCAGGAAGACCGAAGACGGTTCGACGCCGGGATGATTGTCCGGCAAAAGGTCGATCGCCATCGCGCCGATCCGATCCATCAACTGGTCGAGAGTCGGGGCGTCGGCTGCGGCGGGAATGTCGTCGCAATGCCCGCTCCAGACGTTCGCCTCGCTGTCCCACGTCGCCGTGATGGTGAAGATGACGGGCCTGGACACCGATAATACCCCCTGTGATCTACTCGGGCGATGCGCCTTCGATATCGGGTGAGATCAGCTCCCTATACTCATCGATTCTTAGAAACTCACGATGCGCGGCTGTCGGGTCAACGCCATCCCTGACGACCATCGTATGAAAATCCGCTAGAATACGGAACTTCAGGTCGACGCCCATGAGAGCGCGGTCGTCCAAATTCAACGCGCCCTGCGAGCTTTGAAACTGATCCGACCATCCGCTCTCGTCGGGATAGGGACCAACTTGAACTTGTCCGGGCACGGCTCCGTTCTTGTGGCAGTCGACCGGATTCCACGCATAGAAGCAGTCCCTGAACCTCATCTCTTTCTCCGCACGCCTCAATTGTCGAGGAAGCTCCTCAGCTTGCGGCTGCGGCTCGGGTGCTTCAGCTTCCTCAGCGCCTTCGCCTCGATCTGGCGAATGCGTTCGCGCGTGACGCTGAACTGCTGGCCGACTTCCTCGAGCGTGTGGTCGGTGTTCATGCCGATGCCGAAGCGCATGCGCAGCACGCGCTCCTCGCGCGGCGTCAGCGAGGCGAGCACGCGCGTCGTGGTCTCGCGCAGGTTCGACTGGATCGCCGCATCGATCGGCAGGATCGCGTTCTTGTCCTCGATGAAGTCGCCGAGGTGGCTGTCCTCCTCGTCGCCGATGGGCGTCTCGAGGCTGATCGGCTCCTTGGCGATCTTGAGAACCTTGCGCACCTTCTCGAGCGGCATGGCGAGCTTCTCGGCCAGCTCCTCCGGGCGTCGGCTCGCGGCCGATCTCGTGCAGCATCTGGCGCGAGGTGCGGACGATCTTGTTGATCGTCTCGATCATGTGCACCGGAATGCGGATGGTGCGCGCCTGATCGGCGATCGAGCGGGTGATCGCCTGACGGATCCACCACGTCGCATAGGTGGAGAACTTGTAGCCGCGGCGATACTCGAACTTGTCGACCGCCTTCATCAGGCCGATGTTGCCTTCCTGAATGAGGTCGAGGAACTGCAGGCCGCGGTTGGTGTATTTCTTGGCGATGGAAATGACGAGACGCAGGTTCGCCTCCACCATCTCCTTCTTGGCCTGACGGGCTTCGCGCTCGCCCTTCTGCACCATGTGGACGATCTTGCGGAACTCGAGGATCTCGAGGCCCGTCTCGGTCGCCAGCGCATGAATATCGCCGCGCAGATCCTTGATGCGGTCCTTCTCGTTGGCGACGAATTCGCGCCAGCCGCGCGCGCCGAGCTTGGACACGCGCAGCACCCATTTCGGGTCGAGCTCGGAGTTCTGATAGTTCTTCAGGAAATCGTCGCGGCCGACGCCGTAGGTTTCGGCCAGGCGCATCAGCCGCGTCTCGTGGCCGATCAGCCGCTTGTTGATGTCGTAGAGCTGCTCGACCAGCGCGTCGATGCGGTTCTGGTTGAGCGACAGCGACTTGACGTCGCCGACGATCTCTTTCTTCAGCGTCTTGTACTTGCGCTCCTGAGCGGGCGTCAGCGTCTCGTTCTTGAGCTTGTTCTCGACGTTCTGATCCTGCAGGCGACGCAGCTTCTTGTAGTCGTCGGCGATGTTGTCGAAGGTGGCGAGCACCTTGGGCTTCAGTTCCGCCTCCATCGCCGAGAGCGACACGGAATTCTCCATGTCGTCCTCGTCGTCGAAGCTCTCCTCGGAAGGCGCGCCGCCCTCGTCGAGTCCGGGCGGGGGATTGCGCGGGGCGGTCGGGGCGCGCGCGGCGGCGGCGGCGGCCACCGCTTCGGCCGCGCCCGGCGCGGTCATGTCGATCTTCGGCGTGTTCTTGCCGTCGGGGCCGGAATAGGTCGCCTCGAGATCGATGATGTCGCGCAGCAGAACCTTGCCTTCGTTCAGCTCGTCGCGCCAGATGATGATGGCCTGAAAGGTCAGCGGGCTCTCGCAAAGCCCGGCGATCATCGCCTCGCGGCCGGCCTCGATGCGCTTGGCGATGGCGATTTCGCCCTCGCGCGAGAGCAGCTCGACCGTGCCCATCTCGCGCAGATACATGCGCACCGGATCGTCGGTGCGCTCGGCGGGCTCGGAGGCGCGCGTCGCCACCGGCGTCGGCCGCGCGGCCTCGACCAGATCGCCGCCCTCGACCTCGTCGTCGTCGCCCTCTTCCTGGCTCTCGGACTCGTCGTGCTTCTCGCTCTCCTCGACGCTGATGCCCATGTCGGAGAGCATCGAGAGCACGTCCTCGATCTGCTCGGAGGTGAACTCTTCGGGCGGCAGCACCGCCAGCAATTCGTCGTGGGTGACGTAGCCGCGCTTCTTGGCGAGCTTGATCATCCGCTTGACGGCGGCGTCCGAGAGATCGAGCAACGGGCTGTCGGACGTTTCCGCCCCGGCGCCCTCGGCGTCGTTCTTCTCGTCGTCCTTCTTCGCCATCTCTTGCTCCTGTCGCCGGGGCGTCCCCCGGTCGTGGATCGGTCGGGCCCGGCGCGGCCGGGCGAATCGTTGCACAAACTGCGGGCGGACGGGCTAACCGGGGGTTAACCATCCAGCGCGGACATCAAGTCCGAGCGCGCCAGCGCCTTGCGGCGCGGCGGCGACGTTCGCCGCGTCTCAAAAGTCTCCGTCCGGTTTGGCCGGCCGGAACCGGATGGCGCCTTTGGCGCAAGCGGACCTGTTGCAGCGCAGGGGCCGCGGTGGTCCAGCCTTCTATTTAGCGTCGCCGCGGGCCTATGCAAGCCCGGGATCGCCGTCAAAAGCGGGTCAGACGCTCTCCCCGCCCCGGCCCGAGGCGAGGCCGAAGCCCTCGATGGCCGCCTCGGTCCCCTCGAGACTGGCGAGCTCGGCGAGAATCTCCGCCAGCCGGGCCTGATTGCGTTCGGTCAGCTCCTCGCCGAGCGCCCGCTCGGCCTCCGCCAGCTCCCGGCGCAGCGCGACGGCGCGGCGCTGAAGCCCGACGGCCTGCCGCAGCGCCGCCTCGGCGTCCGCCGCCGCCGCGTCGGGCCGCACGGTCCAGAGCGCGGCGAGGTCGGCCTGCGCGTCGAGCGCCGCCAGCTCGTCCGCAAACCCCGCTTCGGCCAGCGCGGCGCGCATTTCGGAGGCGGTTTCGGCCTCGCCCGCCAGCGCGACGACCGCGGCCAGCGCGCGCGCGGTGTCGCGGCCGACGAAATCGAGATGCGCCAGCTCCTCCTGATGGGTCGCCGCCAGACCGGGATGGTTGACGAGAATGGCGACGATCAGGGCCTCGCGCGGCGGGGCGGCGGGGCGGCGCATCAGCGCCGTGTCGGCGAGGGCGCCGCCCGGCGGCAGCGGCTCGTCGACATAGCCGAGCTTCGGCTCGGGCGCGAAGCGTCCCCGCGAACCGGGGGCGCGACGCGGAAACGGCGGGCGCGGGCCGGCGCGGCCGGGTCGGGCCGGGCCGCCGGCGGGGCCGGGGGCCCCGTCCAAACAGCGCGTCCAGCCGGCGCTTCATCTCGTCGCGATAGTGGCCGCGCAGGCGCTCGTCGGCGATCAGCCGTAGCGCCTCGGCCAGGCGCCGCTCCAGCCCGACGCGCCGCTCGGGCGTGTCGAGCGGCTGCGCCTCGACCTCGCGCGTCCACAGCACATCGACCAGCGGGCGGGCGGCCGCCAGCGCCTCGGCCATCGCCGCCGACCCGGCGTTGTGCACGAGATCGTCCGGGTCCTGCCCGTCCGGCAGCAGCGCGAAGCGGAAGGTCCGCCCCGCCCCGATCAGCGGCAGCGCGGTGTCGATGGCGCGGTAGGCCGCCTTGCGGCCGGCCTTGTCGCCGTCGAAGCAGAGGATCGGCTCCTCGGCCATCTTCCAGAGCAGCTCGCACTGGTCGGCCGTCAGCGCCGTGCCGAGGGGCGCGACGGCATGGGGGAAGCCCGCGCCGGTCATCGACACGACGTCGACATAGCCCTCGACCGCGACGACCGTGCCCTTGTCGTGCGCGGCCTTGCGGGCGCGGTGGTGGTTGTAGAGCACAGCGCCCTTGTGGAAGAGCGTCGTCTCGGGGGAATTCAGATATTTGGCGGCGACGTCCTTCTCCATCGCCCGGCCGCCGAAGGCGATGACGCGGCCGCGCGCATCCTCGATCGGGAACATCACGCGGTCGCGGAAGCGGTCGTAGGGGACGGCGATCTCGTCGCCGTGGATCAGGAGCCCGGCCTCGATCATCACCTCGGAGGGCACGTCCCTGGCCGCCAGCCAGTCGCGCAGCGCGAATTTCTCGGCCGGGGCGTAGCCCATGCGGAAGGTTTTCTGCAGCGCCGGCGAGATGGCGCGATCCTGAAGGTAGCCGCGCGCCTTCGCCCCCTCGCGGCCCTGCAACTGCTCCTCGAAGAAGCGGGCGGCGAGGTCCAGCGCCTCGTGCAGGCCGGCGCGGCGCTTCTCGCGCGCCTCCGATTCCGGCGAGACCTGAGGCAGCGGCAGCCCGGCCATGCCGGCGAGCTTCTCGACCGCCTCCGGGAAGCCGAGCCCCTCGGTCATCATCACGAAATCGAAGATCGAACCGTTCTTGCCGGAGGAGAAGTCGAACCAGGCCTGCTTCTGGTCATTGACGAAAAAGGAGGGCGTCTTCTCCGAATTGAACGGCGACAGGCCCTTCCACTCCCGCCCGGCCTTGGCGAGCTTGACGCGCTTGCGCACGACCTCCGACACCGGAAGCCGGGCCTTCAGCTCCTCGATGAAGGACGGGGGGAAGCGCATGGGACCGCTTATAGCGCGGGCGAGTGGCGAGGGGCGAGTGGGGGCGGCGTCATTGCGAGCAAAGCGAAGCAATCCACGACGCCGCGCTTCACGCCCCGGCGTGGATTGCGTCGTCGGCTCCGCCTCCTCGCAATGACGGCGGGGGCGCGGCGATGAAGGCCAGGAGCCGGTCGCGACACTCACTGTCGCGACACTCACTGTCATGCCCGGGCTTGGCCCGGGCATCCACGCCGCGCCGCCGCGGCGGCGCCCGACGGCGAGCGCCCTGCCCCGGCGCGCGGGCGGCCGGGACAAGCCCGGCCAGGATGGGAGGCAAAACTCAGTCGCGCTCGCGCGCGTTCCTGCGATCCTCGATCTCGACATTGGCCTCCAGCCATTCGAGCAGAGGTTTCACGCTAGGCGACGACTCGAATGCGAGCGGCGCATAGACTCGCAAGGTCTGCAGGTTGCCGAGCACGAGTTGCACGGTTTCCCATGTGACGAGCCAACTCGTATTGCCAGTTACCGCCAGCCCTGCGACTGTAACAGCGCCGCTGCCAATCGCCGCATAGGCGCCCTTGAACATCTCCTTCGTGACAAATCCTCCTCCGCCTGTCGCCAAGCGCCTCACGACTCGGACGGCGCGATAGACGGCAATGAGGATCGCGGCCTGAAAATTCCTGTGCGTGTCTCGTGCGTATTCGGCGCCGAGACGCCCCGTGACGTTCTCATCCGTCGCCATCGCTTCGTCCGCAACGGACTTTAGTTCGGCGGCAACATCGGGCGTCGTGATCGCTTCGTCGCTCGCCGCCTGTATGGCGACGGGCGCGATGATCCGGATTTCGGCGCGCGCGTCGCGAGCTTCCTGCGGCCCGGGTCGTCGTTCGTCGCGCGCGCGCAGTTTGGGATCAGCGAACGCAAGTTGATTGAAGGCTTCCACGAACGCGCGAAGGCGCTCAACCGCTCCAGCCTCCAATCGGTCCGGATGGGGATCGCGCGAAGTGCAGACCGCATCATGAGCCGACAACTTCCGTCGCAATGCGTTGCCGGCCGCCCAGATTTCGCGCTCGACCGCAGCCGACATAGCACTCGGAAGCGCACGCTCCATGCGGTCAGCGGAGGCAAAAGTAGGTTCGCCGAGGAACTGCATGCCCAGTTGACGCAATTCCCCGCATAAAGAACGCGCCTCCGCGTAGAAGAAGATGATGTCCGGCGTGCTGGCCAACCGATCCGCCTCGGTGGCTGGAACATGATCGATCTTGCCAAGTTCATTTGGCCCGAAGGTTCCGGCGGCCGCTACCTGCGTCGGCAATGACGCATCCTCGATTGGAACGCACCCATGCGCTTTGGCGATCATCTCCGCGATGATCGCGTTCACATGTGCGGCGCCTTTCTCCCAATCCTCGTTGGGAATCTCGCAAATCGCCATGTCCAACTCGGCGCGCACCGCTTCGGACAGCCCCGGAAATTGTTCGCGCCCTTCAATCCATGCGTCGTAAAGGTCCGTCCATACCCACCAATTTTCGTCACGAGCTGAACCAAGTTGCTGCTTGGCGCGTGACCAAGCGCTTGCAACTAAATCGAGAGTCCCGCCCGGAAAACCGGGCAAGCGTCGCATCAGCTCAATGTCGTTTGGCCATAGCGGGCTGGAGGCGGGCGCATCAATGTCTGCTTCCGTGGCCGACCGGACGGCTCTTACGACTTGGTGGGCGGCCGCCTCGCGATAGTTTTCGTCAGCAAGAACAGCCGCCAATTCGGACAAAGTAGATTCGCTTTGAAGGACACAACTAGTGATCGCGGTCTCGAAATAGGGAACGCCGTTATATCCTATCGTTTCGGCAACATTCACGATATCTTCAACAGGGATATACCCAACGCGGGCGGAGGCATTCGGCTGATATGCGACCGCTGCCGCTCGCCGCAATCGCGGCTCGTCCCTGCCGTTGGCGCCGGCTATGACGAACATCACAGCTCGAAAAGCGATAAGTAGATATCTTTTCGCTTCCGCTTCGCCCAAATGAACAGCGACAAATGGTGTCCTGCGTAAGGCTGCGCGGGCCGCCCATCTATACGCAAAACTTCTCGGTTGCATGGCCAGCCATGCTTGCAAGGCAATATGATCGTTTAGATCAACCATCGAGCATAATAGTGGTCGTCATCTCGACGTTCCACAATAGTCGCAATGTGATGTTCAATCAAGAATTGCATTGAGACAGCACTAACCGCCTAAAGCGATCCGTCCAATTAGGCGTGGGAGGAGCGTCAGGGTTCATAGCCGCAGGCTGCGACGCGGCGTGGATGGCCGGGACAAGCCCGGCCATGACGGTGCCCCCCCCTGGACCGCGAGCCGGAGGCTCGCTTGCTCCGAGATGCGAGCCGGAGGCTCGCGGTCCGGGCGCGCTTGCCCTCGGCGCCTCCCTCCCCTACATCTGCACTTGTCACACGGGGCGCCCGTCCGGGCTGAGAGGCTGCAAGCCGACCCGTCGAACCTGATCCGGGTCATGCCGGCGGAGGGATGATGACGCGACAAGACTTCCACATCGCGCTGTCGCTTTCGGCCGCTTGCTCGTCTTTGCGGAGACCGACATGCGACATGTTCTGAGCCTCGCCGCCGCCGTCGCGGCCGCGCTGATTTCGTTTGCGCCCGCGCGGGCGCAGGAGAAGCCGGCGCTCACCGTAATGAGCTACTCGGCCTTCGCCGGAAAATACGGGCCGGGGCCGAAGCTGAAGGCCGCCTTCGAGGCGACGTGCGGCTGCACGCTGACTTATCTGGCCGCCGACGACGCCGCCTCGATGCTGGCGCGGCTGAAGCTCGAAGGCGCCGCGAGCCCGGCCGACGTCGTCGTCGGCCTCGACGCCAATCTCGCGGCGGAGGCGCGCGAGACCGGCCTGTTCGCCCCGCACGGCCTGCCGGCGGAGGCCGCCTCGGCGCTGCCGGTCAAGTGGAGCGACGACACCTTCGCGCCGTTCGATTACGGCTGGTTCGCCTTCGTCTACGACAGGACGAAGCTGCCCAATCCGCCAGTCTCGCTGCAGGCGCTGATCGACGCGCCGGCCTCGCTGAAGATCGTCGTTCAGGACCCGCGCTCCTCGTCCGTCGGACTCGGCGGGTTGCTGTGGCTGCGCGCGGTCTATGGCGACAAGGCGCCGGAGGCCTGGCTCAAGCTGAACAACAAGATCGTCACGGTGACGAAGGGCTGGTCGGACGCCTACGGCCTGTTCCTGAAAGGCGAGGCCGACATGGTGCTGTCCTACACCACCTCGCCCGCCTATCACCTGATCGCCGAGAAGAAGGACCAGTATCGCGCCGCGATCTTTTCCGAGGGACACTATCTGCAGGTGGAGGTGGCGGGCCTGTTGAAGGCGGGCAAGCAGCCGGCGCTCGCCAAGGCGTTCCTCGCCTTCCTCACCGGCCCAGACGGCCAGAAGCTGATGCCGACGGGACAGTGGATGTATCCGGCGCGCGCGGGCGTCGACCTGCCGCCGGAATTCGCCGCGCTGGAGAAGCCGGGCAAGAGCCTGTCGATCGACCCGGCGGAGGTCGCGCGCAACCGGCGCGCCTGGATCAACCAGTGGATGACGGAAGGCGCGCGTTGAGATGAGCGCGCCGGCGCGGGCGGGCGCGCTTGGGCCCCTCGCGCCGGGCATCGTCGTCGCCGTCGCGGCGACGGGGCTCGCGCTCGCCGCGCTCGGCGCGCTGATCGGCGCCGCCGGCGGCCTGCGGCTCGGCGTTCTGACCGAGCCTTATGTGCTCGCCGCGCTGCGCTTCACGCTGTTGCAGGCGAGCCTTTCGACCGCGCTGTCCCTCGCGCTCGGCGCGGGCCTCGCGCTGGCGCTGGCGCGGCGGCGCTTTGCGGGGCGCGCGCTGGTCGTGCGGGCGCTCGGCGCCAGCATGGTGGTCCCGACCATCGTGGCGATCTACGGCGTCGTCGCCGTGCATGGCCGGGTCGGCTCCGTCAATCGCGCGCTGGGCGCGTTCGGCGTCGAGCCGGTGTCGTATCTCTACGGCCTGCCCGGCATTGTGCTGGCGCATGTGTTCTTCAACGCGCCGCTCGCCGCGCGGCTCTATCTGGCCGCGCTCGAGGCGGCTCCGCCCGCGCAGCATCGCATCGCGGCGAGCCTCGGCTTCCGGCCGCGCGACGTCTTTCGCCTGATCGACGCGCCGGCGCTGCGCGGCGCGACGCCGGCCGCAGGCGGGCTGATCTTCATGCTGTGCGCGACGAGTTTCGCGCCGGTCTTGGCGCTCGGCGGCGGCCCCTCCTCGGCGACGCTGGAGGTGGCGATCTACGAGGCGCTGCGCTTCGAATTCGATCTGCCGCGCGCCGCGACTCTGGCGCTGGCGCAGATCGCGCTTGCGCTCTGCGCGCTGGCGCTGGCCGCTTTCGCGCCGGCGGCCGCCGACGACCGCGCAGCGGTGATGCGCGAGAGCCCGCGCGCCGACGCCGGCGCGGCCTCGACGCGCATGCTCGATGCGCTCGTCTTTGCGCTGGCGGGCGCCTTCGTGCTTGCGCCGGTCGCCGGCGCCGTCGCGACCTCGCTCGGCGGCGCCTTCGCGGCGACCTACGCAGACCCCGCCTTCTGGCGCGCGGTCGCAACGAGTCTGGCCATCGCCGTTCCGTCCGGGCTGATCGCGACTGGCGCGGCGCTGGCGCTGGCGCGGGCGGCCACGCGGCTGCATGTGCGCCTCGCGCGCCCGGGCTGGGCGAGCGCGATGACGCAGCCGGCCGCGCTCATTCTCGCCGTTCCGCCCTTCGCGCTGGCGACGGGGCTGTTCATCCTGATGCGCCCGTTCGGCGCGCCGTCGGCGCTGGCGCTGCCGCTCGTCGTCGTCGTCAACGCCGCCTCCGCCATGCCGTTCGCGCTGCGCGCGCTCGCCGCCGCCTCGCGCCTCAACGCCGAGCGTTACGACCGGCTCGCCCGCTCGCTCGGCGTGTCGGGCCTGACGCGCCTGCGCCTTGTGGAATGGCCGGATCTGCGCCGCCCGCTCGGGCTCGCGCTCGCCACGGCGTTCGCGCTGTCGCTCGGCGATCTCGGCGTCGCCGCCCTGTTCGGAACCGGCGAGACGACGACGCTGCCGGTCTTGCTTTACGCCTATCTCGGCTCGTATCAGACCGACAGGGCCGGCGCGACGATGGTCGCGCTCGTCGCCCTGATCGTCGCCATCTTCGTCGCGACGGAGCGGCTGATCGGGGGCGAGGATGAATGAAGGCGAGGGTCTCGTCGCCGACGGGCTCACCGTCGTCCATCCCGACTTCACGGCAACCTACGATCTGGCGGTTCCGCGCGGGGCGTTCTGCGCGCTGATCGGCCCGTCGGGCGGCGGCAAGACGACGCTGCTCAACACCGTCGCCGGCTTCGAGGCGATCGCGCGCGGGACGCTGCGATTCGGCGGCGTCGATCTTGCGCCGCTGGCGCCCGCAGCGCGGCCGGCGACAGCGCTCTTCCAGGATCACAATCTGTTCGCCCATCTCGACGTGACGGCAAATGTGGCGATCGGCGTGCGGCCCGATCTGCGGCTCGACGAGGGCCAGCGCGCCGAGGTGGCGCAGGCGCTGGCGCGCGTCGGCCTCGCGGGCAAGGAGCGGCGCCGCCCGGCCGACCTGTCGGGCGGTGAGCGTCAGCGCGTCGCGCTGGCGCGGGCGCTGGTGCGCGACCGGCCGCTGCTGCTGCTCGACGAGCCCTTCGCCGCGCTCGATCCGGGCTTGCGGCGCGACATGATCGCGCTGGTGGACGCGCTGAGGCGCGAGCGCGGCGCCACCGTGCTGCTCAGCCTGCACACGCCGACCGACATGCTGGGCCATGCCGACCTTGCCGCCTTCATCGCCGAGGGGCGCGCGATCCTCGTCGATTCGCCGGCGCGGGCGCTCGCGGGCGGGCTCGATCCGCGGCTCGACGCCTATCTCGGTCTGACCTGATCCGCCGCCGGCGCAGTTTTCGACGCGCGCGCGAAGGCCTACACTTGCTGCGACGCACCATCATCCGCACCCGCGAGTCCGCCATGCGCACCGACGCCGCCGAACCGATCCGCCTCGCCGACTATCGCCCGCCCGACTATCTGATCGAGACCGTCGATCTCGACGTGTCGCTGCACGCCAAATCGACCCGCGTGAAGGCGCTGCTGCGCATCGCGCCCAATCCGGCCGGGCGCGCCGGCGCGCCGCTCGTGCTCGACGGCGACGAACTCGTCTGCACGCAGGTGAAGCTCGACGGCGCGACGCTCGACGCGGCGGAGGTGGCGACGCCCGCGGCGCTGACCATCGCGCGGCCGCCGCAACGGCCCTTCTCGCTCGAGATCGAGACGCGACTCGAGCCGTCCGCCAACACCAAGCTGATGGGGCTCTACCTCTCCAACGGCGTCTACTGCACGCAATGCGAGGCGGAAGGCTTTCGCCGCATCACCTATTTCCTCGACCGGCCGGACGTGCTGAGCGTCTACACGACGCGCATCGAGGCGGCGAAGGCGGACGCGCCCGTGCTGCTCGGCAACGGCAACCTGATCGCCGCCGGCGACGCGGCGCTCGCCTCGCGCCACTTCGCGGTGTGGCACGATCCGCACCCCAAGCCCTGCTATCTGTTCGCGATGGTGGGCGGCGATCTCGCCGCGCTGAAGGATCGCTTCGTCACCGCCTCCGGGCGCGAGGTCGAACTCGGCGTCTATGTCGAGCAAGGCAAGCAGCGCGCGGCGCATTACGCGATGGACGCGCTGAAGCGGTCCATGCGCTGGGACGAGCGCGTCTTCGGTCGCGAGTACGATCTCGACGTGTTCAACATCGTCGCCGTGTCCGACTTCAATATGGGCGCGATGGAGAACAAGGGTCTCAACATCTTCAACGACAAATATGTGCTGGCCCTGCCGGAGACGGCGACGGACGCCGACTATGCGGCGATCGAGGCGATCATCGCGCACGAGTATTTCCACAACTGGACCGGCAACCGCATCACCTGCCGCGACTGGTTCCAGCTCTGCCTGAAGGAAGGCCTGACCGTCTTCCGCGATCAGGAATTCTCCTCCGACGAGCGGTCACGCCCGGTCAAGCGCATCGCCGACGTGCGCACGCTGCGCGCGCAGCAGTTTCCGGAGGACGCAGGGCCGCTGGCGCACAATGTGCGGCCGACGAGCTATCGCGAGATCAACAACTTCTACACCTCGACCGTCTACGAGAAGGGCGCCGAGGTCGTGCGCATGCTGAAGGCGCTGATCGGCGAGACCGCCTTCCGCAAGGGCATGGATCTCTATTTCGAGCGCTGCGACGGAACGGCGGCGACGGTGGAGGATTTTCTCGCCTGCTTCGCCGAAACGTCCGGCCGCGACCTTGCGCAGTTCAAGCTCTGGTACGAGCAGGCGGGCACGCCGCTCGTGACCGCGCGCACCGCCTACGACGCGGCGGCGCGCACCTTCACGCTCGATCTGTCGCAGACGGTTCCGCCGACGCCGGGCCAGCCGACCAAGGCCGCGCCGGTGACGCCCGTTCGTCTCGGCCTGATCGGCGCCGCCGGCGATCTGCCGCTCGCAAGCGCCGACGCCAGCGCGCAGGAATGCGCGAGCGGCCTGTTCGAACTGGCGAGCCCAGCGCGCCGCATCGTCTTCACGGGCGTCGCCGAACGCCCGGTCGCCTCGCTGCTGCGCGGCTTCTCCGCGCCGGTGCGGCTCGAGACGGATCAGAGCGAGGAGGATCTGCTCGTCCAACTGTCCCGGGACAGCGACAGCTTCAACCGCTGGCAGGCGGCGCAGACCTTCGTCACGCGGCTGCTGATCCGCTCCACCGCCGCGATCCGCGCGGGCGAGCTGGCGCTGGAGGACGCGCGGCTGCGCGAGGCGTTCGAACGCGTTCTCACCGGCGCGCTGCGCGCCAATGCGCCCGACTTCGCTTCCGCCGCGCAGATCGTGTCGCTGCCGAGCGAGGCGGACATCGCGCGCGAGGTCGGATCGGACGTCGATCCGGATGCGATCTTCCTCGCCCGCAAGGCGACGCGCGCGGCGCTGGGGAGCGGGCTTGCACCCATCCTCGGCGAATTGCACGACGCGCTCGCCGTGAAGGGCGCCTATTCGCCGGACGCGGCGAGCGCCGGCCGGCGCGCCCTGCGCAACGCGGCGCTCGACCTGCTCGTCGCCGGCGACCACGAGGAAGGGGGCGAACGCGCCTCGCTGCAGTTCCGCCGCGCCGACAACATGACGGATCAGCTCGCCGCGCTGGCGGCGCTCTGCCAGACGCCAGGGCACGCGCGCGAGCAGGCGCTCGAGAGCTTTCTGCGCGCGCATGGCGGCGAGCCGCTCGTCGTCGACAAATGGCTCGCGTTGCAGGCGACGATCCCGGAGGAGGAGACGCTGGCGCGGCTGCAGCGCCTGACCGCTCACCATGTGTTCTCGTGGACCAATCCCAACCGCGTGCGCGCCCTGATCGGCGGCTTCGCCACCGGCAACGCGACGCAGTTCCATCGCGCCGACGGCGCCGGCTACCGCATGCTCGCCGAGGCGGTTCTGCGGCTCGACAGGACCAATCCGCAGATCGCCTCGCGCCTCACGACAGCGTTCCGGAGCTGGCGCGCAATGGAGCCGCAGCGGCGGGCGGCGGCCCGCGCCGCGCTGGTATCGATCGCGGATGCGCAGGGGCTGTCGAAAGACGTCGCCGACATCGTCACGCGCTCGCTCGCCGACGAACAAGGCTAAGCCCTTCGCGCGACTCAACCTTTTTCGACGCCCGCAAACGCCGCCGCCGCGCGCGGCGGCGTGAGGCGGAAGCGTCGGAAAAAATTGATCGATCAACCTTTCATTAGGAACTGGACAAATCACCCGTTCGTGATTCAACTGACGATGATTCGGAGCGATGCGGCACATCTGCGAACCGGATCCGTTCAGCGAGTTTCGAGGGGGCCATACGTATGGCGCATGTGGATGCGCCGAGCGCGTCCGCATGTGCGGCGCGGTCGGAAGAGCCATGTCTTGACGACGTCGCAGCGCCACAAGGGCGCAGCCGCCTCGGGCTCCGTCTGGAGCCCTTGCTGCGTGGCCTCATCCCGCTCATGCTGGCCATCTTTCTGGCCACCGTCAGCGTCATCGCGCTGTTCAACGCCAGAGACTCCCGTCAGCAGACGCTGGCCGAGACATTGTCGGCGGTGGAGCTGATCGGCGCTCTGGCCGCGAGTCAGTTCAACGCCGCCGCCGCGGAAGCGTCGAGCCAGGATCCGGCCGCGCTGCTGACGGCGGCGCTGCCCGCCTCCACGTTGCGCGCGGGGCGCGCCGTCTACCTCACCAACGAGGCCGGCGCGATCGTCGCGCAGCTCCCCGCTGGTTCCGCAAGCGCGCCCAACCGCACGCTCATCGATCTTCTCGGGCCCGCGCAACCGCTGACGACCTTCGCCGACTCCGCCGGCGCCATGCGCATCACGATGGCGGACGAGGCGGAGGCCATCGCCGCCGTTCGCACGCTGAAGCCGCCGTTCGGGCAGATCGCCATCGTGCACAAGGTCGAGGCGGCGCTGCGGCCATGGAACTCCACGACGACGCGCACGGCGATCCTGCTCGCCGCGACGGCGCTCGCGACCTTGGTGATCGCCGGCGCCTATCTCTACCAGGCGGGGCGCGCGCGCGCCGCGGACGCAAGCTGCGCGCAGATCAGCGAACGCATCGACACAGCGCTCAATCTCGGGCGCTGCGGTCTGTGGGATTGGGATATCGGGCGCGGGCGCATCTATTGGTCGGACTCGATGTTCGAGCTGCTCGACATGCCGAAGACGGGCGAGTTCCTGTCCTTCCGCGACATCGACGCGCTGACGCATCCGCAGGATCCGCCGCTCTCGCGCGTGGCCGAGATGCTCGACAAGACGCCGGATCTTTCCATCGACCACATTTTCCGCATGCGCAACGGCCGCGGCGAATGGATTTGGCTGAAGGCGCGCGCCTCGCTGGCGCGCAATCTGGCGACGGGCGGCGACCATCTCATCGGCGTCGCCGTGGACATCACCGAGGAGACGGTGCGCGCCGAACAGAACGCCACCGCCGACATGCGGCTGCGCGACGCCATCGAGGCGATCTCGGAGGCGTTCGTCCTGTGGGACGCGGACAACCGCCTCGTGATCTGCAACTCCAAATTCCAGAACCTGCATGGGCTCGGCGCGAAGGCCGTCGCCTCCGGCACGCCCTACGGCGAACTCGTCGCCAACAGCGTTCCGCTCGGCGTCAATGCGCGCCTCAACCTGCAGGAATGTCCGAGCGGCGGCTCGCGCAGCTACGAGGCGCATCTGTCCGACGGGCGATGGCTGCAGATCAACGAACGCCGAACCAAGGACGGCGGTTACGTCTCGGTCGGCACCGACATCACGACGCTGAAACGGCACGAGGAGCAACTGCTCGACTCCGAGCGCAAGCTGATGGCGACGGTCGCCGATCTCCGGCGGTCGCGCCAGACGCTCGAGACGCAGGCCCAGCAACTCGCCGATCTCGCCGAAAAATATCTCGAGCAGAAGGCGGAGGCCGAAGCCGCGAACTTCGCGAAGGCGGAATTCCTCGCCAATATGAGCCATGAGCTGCGCACGCCGCTCAATCACATCATCGGCTTCGCGCAGATGATGCAGATGGAAATCTTCGGCGAGCTCGGCGCGAAGTACAAGGACTATGCCGACAACATCCACGACAGCGGCGCGCATCTCGTCAACGTGCTGTCGGACATTCTCGACATGTCGCGCCTCGAATCGGGGCGCGTCGCCATCGCGCCCGCCGAGATCGACGTCGAGGCGACCGTCGCGTTGGCGCGGGAGCGTGTCGCGGCCGTCGCGTGCGAAAAGGGCATCGAAATCGAGACGAACGTCTCGGCCCGCGGCACCGCCTTCGCCGATCCGACGGCCATCGAGAAGGTGCTGACGGCGTTGCTCTCCAACGCGCTGAAGTTCAGCAAGCAGGGCTCGGTGGTCCGGCTGCGCGCGATGGTTCTTCCGACCTCGTTCGACATTCAGGTCGAGGATTCCGGCGTCGGCATCCCGAAGGAGGCGCTGCATCGCATCGGCCGTCCCTTCGAGCAGACGAACGCCGTCATGTGCAACGGGATGAAGGGCTCGGGCCTTGGCCTCGCCATCGCGACCTCGCTGATCGAGCTGCATGGCGGGCGTCTCGACATCCATTCGCAGGAAGGCGTCGGCACGGTCGCGCACATCCGCATCCCGCAAGCGCGCGAGGCGGCTCCCCGCGCAGTCGCCTGAGTCAACTCGGCGCGAAGATCGCGTCGTAGATCGCGCGAACCTCGCGGCGGCGCGCGGCGAGTTCGCCCGCCAGCGCGCTGAAATCGGGAAGGCCGAGCGACGAGGCGATGCGGCGCTTCACGCCTTCCGGCGCCTTGGCGGGATCGAATTTTCCATCGACGGAGAGCCGCAGAAGCTGCGTGACGTCCGACAGGGCGCGATGCGCCTCGATCAGGGCGTCGGCGTCCTCGAGCAACTTCAAGTCGCGGGCGCGGGCGAGAATACCGGCTGTCGCGACGTCGCGAATGTCGGGATGGCGCGCGACATGGCGCAGCACGAGATATTGCGCGATGAATTCGACATCGAGCAAACCGCCGCGCGCGAGCTTCAGATCCCAGGGGTCGGAGTCGCCCTTCTCCTGCGCGATCAGCTCGCGCATGTCCGCCACGTCCTTGCGCAGGGTTTGCGGCGCCCTCTTGCGGGCAATCGCGCCGGCGATCACGGCGTCGACGTCGCGCGCCAGCGTCTCGTCGCCGGCGACGACGCGCGCGCGCGTCAAAGCCATGTGCTCCCAGGTCTCCGCCTCCGTCGCGTGATAGGACGTGAACGCCGAGAGCTGCGTCGCCACCGGGCCTTTACGGCCGGAGGGGCGCAAGCGCATGTCGACCTCGTAGAGGCGCCCCGCCCGCGTCGGCGCGGTAAGCGCCGAGACGAGGCGTTGCGTCAGGCGCGTATAGTACTGCACCGCGTGCAGCGATCGCGCGCCGCCGCTCGAATCCGGGCGCGCCTCGTCGAAGTCGTAGATCAGCATCAGGTCGAGATCGGACGAGGCCGTCATCTCGCGCGATCCGAGCTTGCCGAGCGCGACGACGACCGCGCGCGCGCCGGGCGGGCGGCCATATTCGATCTCGAAATGTCGCGTCACCTCGCCCGTCGTCGCGGCGACGATGGTCTCGGCCAGCGCGCTGTAGGCGGCGGCTGCGCCGCCCGGGTCGAAGGCGCCCGAAAACAGGCGCACGCCGATCAGGAACGTCTCGTCCTGCGCGACGTATCGCGCCCGGTCGAGGTAAGGCCTCGAGATCGTCGACGCCGGTCAGAGCCTTGCCGACCCGCAACGCCAGATCGCGCCCCTGCTCGCCGCTCTCGATCAGGGATGGATCGATGGCGGCGTCGAGCACATGCGGGCGCGCGGCGATGGTCGTCGCCAGTCGCGGCGCGCCGCCCAGAATGTCCCCGAACAATTCGCGCACGGCGGTGTTGGAGCGCAGGATCGAAAAGAGTTCGATCGCCGCCGGCATGCGCGACAGCGCAGAATCGAAGGCCGCGAGCGCCGCGTCGGCGTCGCCCGATCCCGAGAAGGCTTCGAGCAGCCCGGGGATCAACTCCGTCAGCACCTCGCGGGCGCGCGCGGACTGCACCGCCGAGCGCCGCCCGAAATGCCAGCCCCGCACGGTTTCGGCCGCCTGCGCGGGATCTCGGAATCCCATCTCGCGCAGCGTCTCGATCGTCTCCGGATCATCGCTGACGCCGGTGAAGACGAGGCTGCCCTTGGCTGTGTCGAGCCCCGGCGCATGCTCGAACAGGCGCGCATATTCGGCCTCGACGATGCGAAACTGCTCGGTGATCGCGGCCGCGAAGGCGTCGTAGGTCTTGTATCCGCAGAAGCGGGCGAACCGCTCGAGCGCGTCATGATCGGCGGGCAGGCGCTGGGTCTGCTCGTCGGCGAGCATTTGCAGACGATGCTCGATCCCGCGCAGATATTTGTAGGCGAAGGACAGGTCGACGACCGCGCCTTGCGTGATCCATCCGTCGTCGGCGAGCGCCTGCAGCATGTCGAGCGTGCGCGATCCGCGCAGCGCGGGGCGCCGGCCGCCGAAGATGAGCTGTTGCGTCTGGACGAAGAACTCGATCTCGCGGATGCCGCCGCGCCCGACCTTGACGTCGTGGCCGGGAACGACGACCTCGGCATGGCCGCGCACGGCGTGGATCTGCCGCTTCATCGCGTGCACGTCGGCGATGGCGGCGTAGTCGAAATATTTGCGCCAGATGAAGGGCGCTAGCTCCTTCAGGAAGGCCTCGCCGATGCGCTTGTCGCCGGCGACGGGCCGCGCCTTGATGAAGGCGGCGCGCTCCCAGTTCTGCCCGAGCGTCTCGTAATAGGTGGCGGCCGCCGGCAGCGAGATCGCGATCTGCGTCGAACCGGGATCGGGCCGCAGGCGCAGATCGACGCGCAGCACATAGCCGTCCTCCGTGCGCTCCTGCAGCAACTTCACGATGCCTTTCGTGAGGCGGACATAGAGGGTCTGCGCGGCCGAATCGGGCGGCAGCGCCGGCGCCTCCGGATCGAACAGGACGACGAGATCGACGTCGCTCGAATAATTGAGTTCGCCGGCGCCGTGCTTGCCGAGCGCCAGGATGACAAGGCCGCATCCGTCTTCCGGCGCATCGCGCGAGAGCAAAGCGAGCTTGCCTGCGGCGTCCGCTTCCAGCAGCAGGAAGCGCAGCGCGCAGCCGACCGCCGCGTCCGCGAAGCGCGTCAGCGCGCGCGTCACCTGCACGGCGTCCCAGACGCCGCCGAGATCGGCGAGCGCGATCAGCAGCGAGGCCTCCTGCTTGGCGCGGCGCAGAATGCGCATCAGCTCTGACGCCTCGGCGACGCTCGCGCCGGCTTCGTCTAGACGCCGAGCGACTGCGTCGATCGCGTCTTCGGGCGCGCGCGCCAGCAGTCGCGAGAGACGCGCCGGGTCGCCGAGCGCAAGCCGCCAGAGGAAGGGCGAGTGGTCGGCGACGCCGAGGAGAAGCGGGCGCAGCTTCTTGTCGCGCATCTGCGCCGGCAGGTCGCTCGCGTCGGCGGCGTGGCGGGCGGCCGCGGTCAGCTCCGCGAGCGCGGCCTTCGCCGACGCCGCGTCGTGAACGACCGGCGCCGTCTTCAACCGCGCGATCAGCGGCAGGGAGGCGCTCATGACGCGACGTCCGCAGAGGCGCGCTCAGCCGGCAGCGCCAGCGTGACGCGCAGGCCCGGCGCATTATCGTCGAGCCGGAGGCGGCCGCCATGCAGATGCGCGACGGCGGCGGCGAGAGACAGGCCAAGGCCGAAGCCCGGCGCGGTGCGCGATTCCTCGAGGCGGACGAAACGCCCGAGCACGCGTTCGCGATCCTGCTCCGGCACGCCGGGGCCGCGGTCTGCGACCTCGATGACAATCTCCTCGCCCTGTCGCCGTGCGGTCACGCGCACCTCCCCGCTCGCGTCCGCCTGATCGGCCGGACGGCCGTATTTCAGAGCGTTGTCGAGGAGATTTGCAACCGCCTGGCTCACGAGTTCACGATTGCCGCGCAGGAAAAGCCCTGTTCCGGCGGCGACATCGAGACGCAGACGCCCCTCTTCGGCGACCGGCTCGTACAGCTCGGCGACGCTGGTGGCGATCTCGCCGGCGTCGAGCCGCGTCATCGCCGCGGAGGCGGCGCCGGCCTCGGCGCGGGCGATCATCAGCAGCGCGTTGAAGATGCGGATCAGCCCGTCCGCCTCCTCGATCATCCGGTCGAGAGCGGCGCGATAGTCCTTCTCCTCGCGGCCGACGCGCAGCGCGTTCTCCGCATGGTTGCGCAAGCGCGTCAGCGGCGTTTTCAGGTCGTGGGCGATGTTGTCGGACACCTCGCGCATGCCCGCCATCAATTCGCCGATGCGCGCGATCATGGCGTTGATGTTGGAGGCGAGCCGATCCAGTTCGTCGCCCGATCCGGCGACCGGCAGGCGCTGCGCCAGATCGCCGGCCATGATGCGCTGGGCGCTGGCGTTCATGGCGTCGACGCGGCGCAGGACGCGGAAGGCCATGAACAGGCCGCCGGCGAGTCCGAACAGCGCCAGATAGATCAGCGAGCTGAGGAGCGCGCGGCCCATGACCTTGCGCAGGCGCTCGCGCTCCTCGAGGTCGCGGCCGACGACGATGCGCAATTCGCCGCCGCGAATGAACACGACGCGCGTCAGCGCGCGGCGATGCGGCTCGCTCTCGCCGGCGCGCGCGTAAAACGTCTCGAGCGCGCCTGCCCGATCGAGCGCGCCCGGCGCCAGCGCGCCGACATTGCCGACGACCGTCGTTCCGTCGGCGCGCTTGACGAGGTAGATCGAGGAGCCGGGCTCGCGGGCGCGCTTGTCGATGGTGTCGATCAGCCGACGCACGCCGCCCTGCACGAACTGTTCCTGCAGGCCGTTCACCTCGGCCTCGATCACCTGCTCGATCTGCGCGTCGAGCAGGCCCTTCACGCTGAAGGCGACGCGGCCGAGCACGAGACCCGAGCCGATGGCGAAAATCGCGAAGAAGGCGAGCGACAGCTTGAACGCCGTCGTGCGGAAGAGTTTACCGAGCGCCGTCACGGATCATGTATCCGGCGCCGCGCACAGTGTGCAGCAGCGGCGCGCCCTGCCCCTTGTCGATCTTCGCGCGCAGGCGCGAGATATGAACGTCGATGACGTTGGTCTGCGGATCGAAGTGATAGTCCCACACGCCTTCGAGCAGCATCGTGCGCGTCACCACCTGCCCGGCGTGCTTCATCAGGAATTCGAGCAGGCGGAATTCGCGCGGCTGCAACACGATCTCCTCGCCGTTGCGCGAGGCCTTGTGCGAGAGCCGGTCGAGCTCCAGATCGCCGACGCGATAGGTCGTCGCTTCCGTCGCGCCCGAGGGCTTGCGGCGGCCGAGCACCTCGACGCGCGCGAGCAGCTCCGCGAAGGCATAGGGCTTCGGCAAGATAGTCGTCGCCGCCGGCGCGCAGGCCCTTGATGCGGTCGTCGACCTGCCCGAGCGCCGAGAGGATCAACGCCGGCGTTTCGACCGACTGGGCGCGCAGCGCGCCGATCAGCGCCAGCCCGTCCATTTTCGGCAACATTCGGTCGACGACGAGAACGTCGTAGCGGCCCTCCCGCGCGCGGTCGTAGCCGTCGAGGCCGTCGGGCGCGTGGTCGGCGGAGTGGCCGGACTCGCGGAAGGCCTTCACCAGATAGGCGGCCGCCTCGGCGTCGTCCTCGATGATCAACAGTTTCATGCCGGACATATAGTCCATTCCCGCCGGCGGCGCATCGCGCCGCAGGACAAGCGGCAAGACAAGCCGCGTCAGGCGAGCAGGCTAATGCCGCGGCTCTTGCCGCCGCATGACCGGGGCATGAACGATCCGTAACGCGCGCGCCGTCACTCGCCCTCGAGCATGCGCTCGAGCCGGCGACGCTCGTCGTCGGTCAGCGGGGCGGCGGCGACCGCGCGGCGGCGGCGCGCCGCCGCGACGAGGCCAAGCGCGCCGGCGGCGACGATCAGCGCGGGCAGGCCCCACAGCAACGCCGTCTCCAGCTTGAAGGGCGGCTTCAGCAGGATGAAGTCGCCATAGCGCGAGACGAGATAGTCGCGCACCTCGGCGTCCGACTTGCCGGCGACGATCTGCTCGCGCACCAGCACGCGCAGATCGCGCGCCAGCGGCGCGTCGGAATCGTCGATGGACTGGTTCTGGCAGACCATGCAGCGCAGATCCGCCGAGATGTCGCGGGCGCGCGATTCAAGCTTGGGGTCCGACAGAACTTCGCTGGGCTGAACGGCGCGGGCGGAGACCGGCGCGAGCAGCGCGAGGCAAAGAGCGAGGGGCGCGAGGATCGACCGCATGACTCACTCCGCCGGAACGGCCGCGCGCGGGGCGGCGCGACGCGCGACGCCGATGCGCAGGCGACGGTCGGCCAGCGACAGCGCGCCGCCGAGCGACATGACGAGCGAGCCGATCCAGATCAGCAGCACCAGCGGCTTCCAATAGAGCCGCATGCCGATTTCGCCGGGCGTCGACTCGTCGGCGAGCGCGACATAGACCTGACCGAGGCCGATGGTGGCGATGCCGGCCTCGGTGGTCGGCATCTTCCGCGTCGTGTAGTTGCGTTTGGAGGGCTCGATGGTTGCGATCTTCACGCCGTCGCGGAACACCTGCATCGGCGCGACCATCTCGGTGTAGTTCGAGCCGCTGCGCGGCGTCAGCGCGTCGACCTTGATCTGGTAGCCGGCGATCTCGAGCGTCTCGCCAGCCTTGGCCGTGAGAATCTTCTCGGCGCCCCACCATGTCGCCGACAGGCCGAGAAGCGTGACGCCGAGGCCGGCATGGGCCATGGCGGTTCCCCATGCCGAGAGGGGCAGGCCGGCGGCGCGGCGCAGCGCGAGGCCGAGGCCGCCGCCGGAGCGCCATGCGCGGCTCGCCAGCTCGATGAAGGATCCGACGATCACGAAGACCGAGAGCGCCGCGCCGAGCGCTGCGACCGCCGACCCGCCGGAGGCGTAGGCCCAGACGAGCGCGCCGGCGACCAGCGCGACGACGCCGGCGGCGACGAGACGCTGCGCGACGGCGGCCAGATCGCCGCGCTTCCAGGCGAGCGACTGGCCGAAGGGAACGATCATCAGCAGCGCCAGAAACAGCGGGCCGAAGGTGAGATTGAAGAAGGGCGCGCCGACCGAGATCTTCTCGCCCGTCGTCGCCTCCAGCGCCAGCGGATACAGCGTGCCGACGAAGACGGTCGCCGTCGCCGCGCTGAGGAAGAGATTGTTCAACACCAGCGCGCCCTCGCGCGAGATCGGCGCGAATAGGCCACCCTGCTTCAGCATCGGCGCGCGCCACGCATAGAGCGCCAGCGATCCGCCGATGAAGACGATCAGGATGCCGAGAATGAAGACGCCGCGCGCCGGGTCGGTCGCGAAGGCGTGCACGGAGGTGAGCACGCCCGAGCGCACGAGGAAGGTGCCGAGCAGCGACAGCGAGAAGCTGACGATGGCCAGAAACAGCGTCCACACCTTCAGCGCGTCGCGCTTCTCCATCACGATGATGGAGTGGAGCAGCGCCGTGCCGGACAGCCACGGCATCAGCGAGGCGTTCTCGACCGGATCCCAGAACCAGAAGCCGCCCCAACCCAGTTCGTAATAGGCCCAGTACGAGCCCATCGCGATGCCGAGGGTGAGGAAGATCCACGCCACCAGCAGCCAGGGCCGCGTCCAGCGCGCCCAGGCCGCGTCGATGCGGCCCGAGAGCAGCGCGCCGGCGGCGAAGGAGAAGGCGATCGAGAAGCCGACATAGCCGATGTAGAGCAGCGGCGGATGAATCGCCAGGCCCGGATCCTGAAGGATCGGGTTGAGGTCGCGCCCCTCGAGCGGCGCGGGGTCGAGCCGGGCGAAGGGGTTCGACGTCAGCAGGATGAACAGCAGGAAGGCGGTCGAGATCCAGCCCTGCGCCGCCAGCGTGTTGGCGCGCTGGCGCAGCGGCATGTCCTGACCGACGACGGCCGCCGCCGCGCCGAACAGCGCGAGGATGAACACCCACAGGAGCATCGAGCCCTCGTGGTTTCCCCACACGGCGGAGATCTTGTAGATGAGCGGCTTGGCCGAGTGCGAATTCTCGACGACGTTCTGCACCGAGAAGTCGGACGTCAGATAGGCCCAGATCAGCGCCAGAAAGGCGACCGTCACCAGCGCGAACTGCATCAGCGCGGCAGGCGCGGCGACGCGCTGCAACGCGACGTCGCCCTGCGCCGCGCCCCACAGCGGAACGAGCGACTGCACCAGCGCGACAGCCAGCGCGAGGACGAGGGCGAAGTGTCCGGTCTCGACGATCATCGCCTCACCCTCACTTCTGCGCGGCGGGCTTCTCGCCCTGCCAGTGACCCTGCTTCTTCAGCGAATCCGCCACTTCGCGCGGCATGTAGTTCTCGTCGTGCTTGGCGAGCACGGTGGTGGCGGTGAAGCGGTCGGCCGCGTCGAGCACGCCTTCGGCCACGACGCCCTGCCCCTCGCGGAACAAATCGGGCAGGAGGCCGACATAGGTCACTTTCAGATCGCGCGTCGTGTCGGTGACGAGGAAGGTGATCTTCTGACCCGCCTCCTTGAGCACCGAGCCCTCCTTGACGAGGCCGCCGACGCGCAGGCGCGCGCCGGGCTGCACGTTCTTCTCGACGATCTCCGTCGGGCTGAAGAAATAGGTCACGTTGCCGCGCATCGCGAACAGCACGAGGCCGAGCGCCACCGCCAGAACCGCGACGGCGGAGCCGATCATTGCAAGACGTCTGCCCTTGCGCGTCATGTCATCCCTCAAGCCCGAGTTCGCGCGCCAGCGCGCCGAGGCGCTCGAGCGCCGGCGAGTCCGCCGCCAGCGCCTTGCGCGCGTCGCCGAGCGCCGCCTTCGCCTTGTCGCCCTCGCCGAGCACGGTCCAGGCGCGCACGAGGCGCAACCATCCCTCCACATCCTGTCCATTTTCGGACAGGCGCGTCGCCAGATTCGCGACCATGCCGCGAATGGCGGCCTGCTGCTGATCCTTCGGCAAGGCGGCCAGCGCCTCGGCCGCCGGGCTGGACGGCGCGCCCGCCTGCGGCTGCGCTTTCGGCTCCTGACCCGTCAGGGCGGCGATGCGCCGGCGCACGACCGAGAGCCACGGCGCGTCCTTCGGCGACGAGCCGAGAATCTTCTCGTAGACCGCCACCGCCTTGGCCTTGTCGCCGTCCTGCTCGGCGGCGACGCCGGAGAAATAGAGCGCGCGCGGATTTTCCCCGTCGCCCGCCAGCGCCTTGTCGATCGACTGGCGCGCCTCGGCGGTGACGACGCCGTTGCCGGCGTAGATCTGCGCCTCGGCGATGGCCGACCAGCGATCCGGCGTCTCGCCCAGAATGCGGTTGGCCTCGAGCCACGCCTTGGCGGCGTCGTCGGGGCGGCCGAGCTTCATGTAGACCGGCGCCAGCGCCTCGTAACCGCGGCCATCGTCCGGGTTCTTGCGCAGATGCGCCTCGACCTTGGAGACGGCGGCGTTGATGTCGAGCTTGGCCGGATCGTCGCTGAGGCGCGCCGTCAACGGCATGTCGGGCCGCTCCGGCTGGCCGAGACGCAGATACAGCGCCACGCTGAACAGCGGCACGGCGAGGACGACCAGCGCCGCGGCGACGCGCCCCGCCCCGCTGACGCGCGTCACGCCGTTTGCAACCGTCGCGGGCGTGGCGGCCAGCAGGCGGCGCGCGGCCTCGACGCGCGCGGTCTCGGCGTCCTCCTCGGTGAGCAGGCCGCGGCCGCGATCGCGCTCGATCTCGGCGAGTTGCTGACGGTAGAAGTCGCGGTCGTCGGGCGCGGCGGGCGCGGCCTCGCCGGACCGCAACAGGGGGTGGAGCACCGCAATCAGGGCGGCGGCGGTCACCACGGCGAAGACGAACCAGATCATCCGCCGCGATCTAGAGTGTCCGGGGCGGAATGTGAAGCGACCATCGGCCGCAATCGGTTCGCCCGATCAGCTGGCGAAGCGCCAGCCGGTCGCCGCATCCCGGCAAGCCTGCCCTTTTGCGGACCGGGGACGGCCGGCGACATAGATCGTATGCGCATAGTCGCGGCAGTTCGCCTGCTCCGATCCGGGCTCGACGAAGCCAAAGCTGCCCTTCGGCCCGCGCCAGGTCTTGCGCTGCCCGGCGTCGAGCGCGGCGATCTGGGCGTTGAGCGCAGCATCCCGGTCGGCGGCGTCGACCCCCTGCGTCAGGCCGGCGAGCGCGCCGGAAATCTCGGGCTTTCCGGTCGGCGCGGCGGCGGCCGGGGGGGCGGCGGCCTGCGGCGTCTCCGAGCCGCCGACGCAGCCTCCGAGCGATAAAGCGAGGAGGGCGGCCGCCAGCGCCGGGCCAGGCGAAAGGAATGGGGCGCGTGTCATGAACCGCACGATAGGACCGGCGCGCCGGCGCTTCAACCGTCAGACGGCCGGCAAGAACAGGCGGGCGCGCAATCCCCCCAGCGGCGAATCGTCCAAGGTGAGGGCGCCGCCGTAGAGGCCGGCCAGATCGGTGACGATCGACAGGCCGAGGCCGGAGCCGGGCTTCGACTCGTCCAGCCTGCGGCCGCGCTTGGTCGCCTCGGCGCGGTCCGTCGCCGGCAGGCCGGGGCCGTCGTCGTCGATCGTGACGATCAGGAAGCGTCGCTCGTCGGGACCGGCCGGGGCCGGCGCGGCGAGAATGGCGACGCGCTCGCTCGCCCATTTGCCAGCGTTGTCGATGAGATTGCCGAGCATCTCCTCGAGATCCTGCGGCTCGCCGCGGAAGCGCAGCCCCTCCGTCACCGCGCAGGTGAAGACGCGGCCGTCGTCGCGATGGATCTTTTCGAAGGTGCGGACCAGACCGGCGAGCAGCGGCTCGACGTCGGCGGCGACGCCGACCGAGCCGGCGCGGGCGGCGGCGCGGGCGCGGTCGAGATAGTAACCGACCTGCTGGGTCATCAGCCCGGCCTGCTCGCGCACCTTGCCGGCGAGCGGGGTGGCGTCGGCGCCCGCCTCGTTGAGGATGACGCTGATCGGCGTCTTCAGCGCATGCGCCAGATTGCCGACCTGCGTGCGGGCGCGCTCGACCACCTCGCGGTTGGAATCGACGAGCAGGTTCAACTCGTCCGCCAGCGGCGCGATGTCGGAGGGAAAGGCGCCGTGGATCTTGTCGCTTTCGCCGCGACGGATGGCGACGACGCCCTCGCGCAGCTTGCGCAGCGGCTCGAGGCCGTAGCGCACCTGCAACGCCGCCGTGCCGACGAGGGCCAGCG
>JADJVD010000005.1 GCA_016716745.1 Hyphomicrobiales bacterium | reverse complement strand
GGGCGGCGGCAGGACGTGGCGCCTGGCGGCCTCGAAGCGGGACACGGTGACGCCATGCGGCACCGGCACGCCGGCCGCCTTCAGCACGATCTTCGCCGTGTCCTTCTGCATCGCGAGCGAGGAGGCGAGCACGCCCGAATGCGTGTAGGGAATGCGCAGGATCTCCAGCATGCCCTGGATCGTTCCGTCCTCGCCGAAGCGCCCGTGCAGCGCATTGAAGGCGACGTCGGGCTTGAGCTTGGTCAGCACGTCGGCGATGTCGCGGCCGACATCGACCCGCGTCACGCGATAGCCTTCGCCCTCGAGCGCGCTTGCGCAGCCCTCGCCCGAGTTGAGCGACACCTCGCGCTCGGCCGACCATCCGCCCATCAGAACGGCGACATGCTTCGTCATAGTCCCAAGACTCCCGCGCCGCGCCTTGCCGACGCGCGCGCCGCGCGGAGCATGCGACAGGAAAAGTTAAGGCGCCGTTAACCTTGGTGAACGGTGAACGCCGCGCCAGCGGCGAGGTTACGCCTTGACGCCGATCCGCTTGATTTCCCAATCGAGTTCGACGCCAGACTGAGCCATGACGCGACGCCGCACCTCCTCGCCCAGCTCCTCGATGTCGGCCGCTGTGGCCTCGCCGAGATTGAGCAGGAAGTTGCAGTGCTTTTCGGAAACCTGCGCGCCGCCGAGCGTCAGGCCGCGACAGCCGGCTGCGTCGATCAGGCGCCAGGCGGAATGGCCCGGCGGATTCTTGAAGGTCGACCCGCCGGTCTTGGCGCGAGTCTCCTGGTCCCGCTCGCGATGCTCCTGCACCTTCGCCATTTTGGCGCGGATCGCGCCTTCCTCGCCCGGAACGCCGCGAAACGCGGCGCTGGTGAAGACGAGATCGTCCGGCGCGCCCGAATGGCGATAGGTGAACGCCATGTCGTCTGCCGTGAGCGTCACGATCCGGCCGTTGCGCTTCACCGCGCGCGCGGAGACGAAGCGGTCGCGCGTCTCGCCCTCGATCTCGGGATTGGTGTTGGAGCGCGTGCCCGCGTTCATGCGCAGCGCGCCGCCGACCATGCCGGGAATGCCATAGTAGAACTCGAGTCCGCCAAGAGAGGCGGCGGCCGCCGCATTGGCGAGCTTCTTGTCGAGGCACGCGGCGCCCGCCGTCACCAGATCGCCAGCGGCGACCGCATCGCCGAAGCCCTTCGGCGACAGGCGAATGACGACGCCAGGCACGCCGCCGTCGCGCACGATCATGTTCGAGGCCGCGCCGATCGTCGTCACCGGAACTTCGGGCGGCAGATGCGCGAGGAAATGCGCCAGATCCTGCTCGTCGTGCGGCGTGAACAGCATCTGCGCCGGTCCGCCGACGCGAAACCACGTGTAAGGCGCAAGCTGCGCATTGGCTTCGAGCCTGCCGCGCAATCCGGGCGCAAGCGCGCGGATGTCGTTGGTGAGATCGACGAAGTTCATTTCGCCCCTCCCTCGGCCAGTTGCGCCGGAAGCGCATACGCCCATTGCGTGATGTTGCCGGCGCCGAGCAGCACGACATAATCGCCGGGTCCGGCCCGCTCGCGCACCATGCGCGGCAGATCGTCCGGCGAGGGCAGCGCCACGGCGTGTCGATGCCCGTGCGCGCGAATGGCGGCGACGAGCCCGTCCTTGTCGACGCCCTCGATCGGCTGCTCGCCGGCCGCATACACGTCCGCCACGATCACGTCGTCGGCGTCGTTGAAGCAGCTCGCGAACTCGCTGAACAGCGATTGCAGGCGCGTGTAGCGGTGCGGCTGAACCACCGCGATCACCTTGTGTCGCGTCGAGGCGCGGGCCGCGCGCAGCACCGCGGCGATCTCGACCGGGTGATGGCCGTAATCGTCGAAGATGATCGCCCCGTTCCATTCGCCCGTGCGGGTGAAGCGCCGCTTGACGCCGCTAAAGCCGGCGAGCGCGGCGCGGATCGCCGCGCCCGACATGCCAAGCTGATGGGCGACGGCGATGGCCGCCGTCGCGTTCAGCGCGTTGTGATGGCCCGGCATCGGCAGAACGAGCGCCGGAATCGTCTCCTCGCTTCCGCTCTTGCGGTCGCGCAGCATCACGTCGAACTTCGACTGGCCGCCCGACAGGTCGACATTGACGAGGCGCACGTCGGCCTGCGGATTTTCGCCATAGGTGACGACGCGCCGATCCTCGATGCGGCCCACGAGCTCCTGCACGGTGGGATGATCGAGGCACATCACGGCGAAACCGTAGAAGGGCAGATTCTCGACCAGGGCGCGGAACGCGTCCTTGATCGCGTCGAACGTCTTGAAGTGGTCGAGATGCTCGGGGTCGATATTGGTGACGATGGCGACGTCCGCCGGCAATTTCAGGAAGGTGCCGTCGCTCTCGTCGGCCTCGACGACCATCCACTTGCCCGCGCCGAGCCGCGCATTCGTGCCATAGGCGTTGATGATGCCGCCATTGATGACGGTCGGATCGAAACCGCCCGCGTCGAGCAGCGTGGCGACGAGCGACGTCGTCGTCGTCTTGCCGTGCGTGCCCGCCACCGCGACGCATTGCTTCAGCCGCATCAGCTCGGCCAGCATCTCGGCGCGGCGCACCACCGGCAAGCGCCGTTCGCGCGCGGCCGAGAGTTCCGGATTGTCGCGTTTGATCGCCGTCGACACGACGACGACGGCGGCCTCGCCGACATTCTCGGCCTTGTGGCCGACGAACACGGTCGCGCCCTTGTCGCGCAAACGCTTGACGTTGGCGTTGTCCGACGCATCCGAACCCTGCACGGCGTAGCCGAGATTGATCAGCACTTCGGCAATGCCGGACATGCCGATGCCGCCGATCCCGACGAAGTGGATGGGGCCGAGGTCCTGCGGCAGTTTCATGATGACGAACGAGCTCCGGAAGAGATGTCGAGTACGAGGTCCGCGAGCCGCTCCGCCGCGTCCGTCACAGCGACGGCGCGCGCCGCGTCTCCGCGCATTTTCAAGGTGGCGGGATCGGCCATCGCCTCGCGCAGCTCCTGCGCAAGTCGCTCGGCCGTGAACGCAGCCTGCGGCACGACGGTCGCCGCGCCGCATTGCTCGAGCAAGGCCGCGTTCGCGGCCTGATCCTGATCGAGCGCATGCGGAAACGGAACGAGAAGACAGGCGCGCCCGATCGCCGCGAGTTCGGACACGGTGGAGGCGCCGCCGCGCGCGACGACCAGATGCGAGGCCGCGATCCGCGCCGGCAGATCGACGAAGAACGGCGCGACCTCGGCGGCAAAGCCGAGCCTGGCGTAGGCCTCGCGCACGCGCGCCTCGTCCTCGCCGCGCGCCTGCTGGGTCAGCGCGATCCGCGCCCGCTCCTCGGGTTGCAGCAAAGCGATCGCGGCCGGAACGACATCCGACATCACGCGCGCGCCCTGCGATCCGCCGGTGACGAGCACGACGATGCGGCCATCGTCGGCCGGATAGGCGAGCCCCGCCGCAGCAAGCACGGCCGGCCGCAGCGGATTGCCGACGTGCCGCACCTTGCCGCGCAACGCGTCGGAAACGCCGCCAAGCGCCGGAAATCCGGTCGCAATCGCCCGCACGGAGCCGGACAGGAAGCGATTGGCCCGCCCCATCACCGCGTTCTGCTCATGCAGAAGCGAGGGAACCTTCAGTTGCGCCGCCGCGAGCAGCGGCGGAACGGTCGGGTATCCGCCGAACCCGACCACGGCGCGCGGCGCGACGCGCGCGACGAGCTTGCGCGCCGCAATCGTGCCGCGCATCAGTTTGAAGAGCGCCAGCGCCTTCGCCACGATGGAGCCGCCGGTCGGCGTCGCCGCTGGGATCGTGTGAATGGCGCGCGCGGGAAATTCGCCGCCATACTTCATGGCGCGCTCTTCGGTGACGAGTTCGACGGGCACGCCGCGCGCCGCCAGCGCGGAGGCGAGCGCCTGCGCCGGGAACAAGTGGCCGCCCGTCCCACCGGCCGCCAGAAGAACAGGTCTTTCCTCGCTCACACGGCGCTCCGTCTCGTCGCGCTCGCGATAGAGTTCCGAGCGCGGGCGCTCGCGCGTCACCGCGAGCAGAAAGCCCATGCCGAGCGCGAGCGAAATGAGCGACGATCCGCCATAGGAAATGAACGGAAGCGTCATGCCCTTGGCCGGCATGAGGTGCAGATTGACCATCATGTTGATGCAGCTCTGAAGGCCGAACAGCATGACGAGACCCGCCGTCGCGAAGCGGCAGAACGGGTCTTCGTTGCGCATCGCCACAAACAGCCCGCGCACCACGATGCCGCAAAACAATGCGGCGAGCGCGATGCAGGCGATGATGCCGAACTCCTCGCCGGTCACCGCGAAGATGAAGTCGGTGTGGCTATCGGGTAGGATGCGTTTGACGCGGCCCTCGCCCGGCCCGCGCCCGAGCCATCCGCCGGAGACGAAGCTCTCGAGTGCGGTGTCGACCTGAAACGTGTCGCCCGCCGCGCCGCCCGGCTCGAGAAAGCGCATGATGCGGCCGCGCACATGCGACATGAACTGGAACGCCACAGCGATGCCGACGACCGCCGCGCCGCCGATGCCCGCGACCCACAGCCAATGCAGGCCGGCCATGAAGAACAACGCCGCCCAGACGATCGAGACCAGCATCGTCTGGCCGAAATCGGGCTGCAGAACGAGCGGCGCGATCGTCATCGGCAGCAGCAGCAGCGCGATGAAATTGCCCGGCATGCCGCGCTGTTTGGCGCCTTCCGCGAACGCCCATGCCGCCAGCACGACGAAGGCTGGCTTGACGAACTCTGACGGCTGGATGCCGAAGATCCAGCGCCGCGAACCCTTCACCTCGACGCCGAACAGCAGCGCGGCGAGCACCGCGCCCATCGCCAGCACATAGATGAGCAAGGCCGCGCGCCGCACATGGCGCGGCGACAGGAACGACGTCGCCACCAGCAGAACCACGGCAGGAATGAGATAGACGAACTGCTTGTGTACGAAGTGAAACGTCGACAGGCCCAATCCGCTCGGCCACCGGCGGACTGCCCGCCATCGTCAGCACGAGCCCGATGACGATCAGCGCGCCGACGCCGGCGAGCAGCCATTTGTCGACCGTCCACCACCATGCCGAGAAGGGGGACCGAACCGCGCGGGACATCATGGCGCTTCTCCCTCAACCCTGAGCGATGACGTCGCGCGCCAGCGCGCGAAAGCGGTCGCCGCGAACCTCGAAGTTTGCGAACTGATCGTAGGACGCGCAGGCCGGCGACAGCAGGACGACCGAGTCGCGGCCCGAGCGCGCCGCATCGCGCGCCGCGGACGCTACGGCCGCCTCCAGCGTTCCGCTGCGTTCGTAGCGACCTTGCCGTCGAGCGTGGCGGCGAAATCCTCGCTCGCGGCGCCGATGAGATAGGCGCGCGCGACGCGCGAAAAATAGGGCGCGAGCGGCGCGACGCCGCCCTCCTTCGGCTTGCCGCCGAGAATCCAGTAGATGTCGGACGGAAACGCGGCGAGCGCCTTTTCCGCAGCGTCCGCGTTGGTGGCCTTCGAATCGTTGATGAAGAGAACGCGGCCAAGTCGACCGACATCCTCCATGCGATGCGGCAGGCCCGGGAACGAGCCGAGCGCGGCCTGAAGATCGTCGCGCTCCGCAAGCGCGCCGAGCGCGGCGACCGCGGCGCAAGCGTTCTGCGCATTGTGCCGTCCCCGCAGCGAGGAAATGCCGTCTATGCTGGCGATCTTCACGCGCTGGCCGGCGGCGACGCGATAGAGGTCCGATCCCTCCGCCGCCACGCCTGTTTCGATCGACGCGCCGGAGGCCGTGATCTCGGCGACGTCGCGGCCGGCCGCGCGCAAGCGGCTCGCGATCTCGCGCGTCATCTCGTCGTCGGCGCCAAGAACCGCGCGTCTCGCCTGCGCGACGAGCCGCTCCTTCACGGCGGCATACCCCTGCATCGACCCATGCCGGTCGATATGATCCGGCGCCAGATTGAGCAGGAGGCCGACGGACGCGTCGATGGACGGCGCGAGGTCGATCTGGAACGACGAGCACTCGATGACATGCACGCGCGTTGCGGCCGGCGGCGGCAATGCGAGAATCGGCACGCCGATATTGCCGCCGAGCGCGACCTCGCGCCCGAAGCTGCGCAGCAGATGCGCGATCAGCGCCGTCGTCGTCGATTTTCCATTCGTGCCGGTGATGGCGATGAACGGCGCGCCCGGCGCGCGCGCGCGACGCTCGCGGCAGAACAGTTCGATGTCGCCGATGACGGGCGCGCCGACGGCGTTGGCGCGCGCAACCGTCCAGTGCGGCTCGGGATGCGTGAGCGGCGCGCCCGGCGTCAGCACCAGCGCCTCGACGCCGCGCCAGTCGGCCTCGGCCAGATCGACGACCGGCAGGCCTTTCGCGCGCGCCCGCTCGCGCTGCGCGTCCGCATCGTCCCAGCACTCGACAAGCGCCCCGCCGGCGGCGAGCGCCTCGGCCGTCGCAAGTCCGGAGCCGCCGAGGCCGAACAGCGCGACGCGACGGCCCGCATATGTGGCGACCGGCGTCATCAGCGCACCTTCAGCGTGGCGAGACCCACCATCGCGAGAACGAAGGCGATGATCCAGAAGCGGATCACGACCTGCGGCTCCGACCATCCCTTCTGTTCGAAGTGATGATGGATCGGCGCCATGCGGAAGACGCGCTTGCCCGTCATCTTGAACGAGGCGACCTGAACGATGACGCTGAGCGCCTCCAGCACGAACAGGCCGCCGACGATGCCGAGCACGACCTCGTGCTTGATCGCCACGGCGACGGTTCCGAGCAGGCCGCCAAGCGCCAGCGACCCCGTGTCGCCCATGAAGATCGCCGCCGGCGGCGCGTTGAACCACAGGAACCCGATGCCCGCGCCGACGACGGCGCCGAGCACCACCGCCAGTTCGCCCGTGCCGGGAACGAAGTTGATGCCGAGATAGGCCGAGTAATTGGCGTTGCCTGCAAGATACGAAATCAGTGCGAAGGTGCCCGCCGCGACCATAACCGGAACGATGGCGAGTCCATCGAGACCGTCCGTCAGATTGACGGCGTTGCCCGCCGCCGTGATCACGAAGGCGCCGAAGACGACGAAGAAGATTCCCAGATCGGCGACGAAGCCGTTGATGAACGGCAGCGCAAGGGACGACGACATCGGCGACGCGCCAATGCGCGTCAGCACCCAGCAGGCGACGCCCGCGATCAGCGCCTCGAGCGACAGGCGCGCCTTGCCCGAGAAGCCCTTGTGGGACTGTTTCGTCACCTTCAGATAGTCGTCGTAGAAGCCGATCAGACCAAAGCCGATGGTGACGAGAAGCACGACCCAGACGTAGCCGTTGCGCCAGTTCGACCACAGCAGCGTCGAGACGATGAAGCCGGACAGGATCATGAGCCCGCCCATCGTCGGCGTGCCCTTCTTTGTCAGAAGATGCGATTGCGGCCCGTCGCTGCGGATCGGCTGGCCCTTGCCCTGCTTCAGCCGCAACGCGGCGATGATGCGCGGTCCGAACAGGAACACGAACAGCAGCGCCGTCACCGTCGCGCCAAGCGTGCGAAACGTGATGTAGCGAAACAGATTGGAGCCGTTCGCATATCCGATGAGTTCAGCCAACCAGACCAGCATTCCTCAACCCTCGCCTGCCGGGCCGGCCGGCCGCTGAAACCGCTTTTGCAGAGCCGAGACGATCGGCCCCATGCGGCTGCCGTTCGAGCCCTTGATCATGACGACGTCGCCGGCGCGCAGCGCTTCGGCCAATGGCGTTTCGATGTCCGCCGCGCGCTCGGCCCAGCGCGCGCGCATGGCGGCGGGCGCGGCGTCGAACAGATGTTTCATCATCGGCCCGGCCGCGAACAGGAGATCGACCCCGTTTGCCTCGAGCGCGTCGACCAGCGCGCGATGCATCTCGGCCGATTGAGGGCCGAGTTCGAGCATGTCGCCGAGCGCCGCGACACGGCGGCCGTTCGGTCCCGGTTCGGTCTGCCCGATGAGATCGAGCGCCGCGCGCATCGACGTCGGATTGGCGTTGTAGGCCTCGTCGATCAGCGTCATCGCGCCGTCGGCGTGCGCCAGCGTTTCGCGCGCGCCGCGCCCCTTTGCCGGCTTTGCGTCCGCCAGCGCGGCGGCCGCCTCGTCGAGATCGCAGCCCATCGCGCGCGCCGCGACGAGCACGGCGAGTGAATTCAGCGCCTGATGCTTGCCCGGCGCGCCGAGCCTGTAGCCGATAGTGCGGCCGAGGATCGAGGCGCGCACCAGCGAGCCCTGCCCCTCCGGCGCGTAGTCGATGAGCCGCGCGTCGGCGTCGGCATGTTCGCCGAAGCTGACGACATGGCCGACGGGCGAGGCCTTGGCGGCGCTCGCAAGGCGCTCGAACATCGGCGTATCGCGCGGAACGACCGCGCCGCCGCCCTTGACGACGCCGGAGAAGACCTCCGCCTTCGCGTCCGCGATCGCCTCGATGGATCCCATATGTTCCAGATGCACCGGCGCGATCGCCGTGACGATGGCGAGCTGCGGCCGCACCATGCCGACGAGCGGCGTGATCTCGCCGGGATGGTTCATGCCGATCTCGAACACGCCGAAGCGCGCCTCGGCCGCCATGCGCGCCAGCGTCAGCGGCACGCCCCAGTGATTGTTGTAGGAGGCGGCCGAGGCGTGCGTCTGCCCGAAGCGGCCGAGCACGACGCGCAGCGTCTCCTTCGTGCTCGTCTTGCCGACCGAGCCTGTCACCGCGACGATGCGCGCCTTGCTGCGCGCGCGCGCCGCGCGTGCGAGCCCTTCGAGCGCGCGCAGCGTATCGCGCACGACGAGAAGCGGCCCCGCGCCGCGCAGCGCGTCCGATTGCGCCTCGGCGACGACAGCGGCCGCCGCGCCCTTCTCGAAGGCGGCGCGCACGAAATCATGGCCGTCATTCGCATCGCCCTTGATCGCGACGAAGAGATCGCCCGGCTCCAGCGTGCGCGTGTCGATCGACACGCCGCCGACGCGCGGCGGCAGCGCGCCGCTGAGCCGCGCTTCGAGCGGACCGATCAGTCCGAGGCCGCTCCACAATTCACGGGCGCCGGTCGCGCTCATGCCGCATTGTCCTTCAGCGCCGTCGCGACGGCTTCGTGATCCGAGAACGGCAGCGTCACGCCGCCGACGATCTGGCCTTCTTCGTGTCCCTTGCCGGCGACGAGCAGCACGTCTCCCGGCGCCAGCATGTCGACGCCGGTCTCGATCGCGCGCCGGCGGTCGCCGATCTCGATGGCGCCGGGCGCGGCCGTCAGAATCGCGGCGCGGATCGCGCGCGGATCCTCGCTGCGCGGATTGTCGTCGGTGACGATGACGGCGTCGGCGAGGCGCGTCGCGATGGCGCCCATGATCGGCCGCTTGCCCTGGTCGCGGTCGCCGCCGCAGCCGAAGGCGACGATCAGCCGGCCGGAGGCGTAGGGGCGCAGCGCGAGCAGGGCTTTCTCGAGCGCGTCTGGCTTGTGCGCGTAGTCGACGAAGGCGAGGCCGCCGTTGCGCTCGCCGATGCGCTCGAGCCTGCCCGGCGCGCCGTTCAGCGTTTCGAGCGACGCGAAGACGGCGTCCGCATCCGCGCCTGTGACGAGCGCAAGGCCGGCGGCGACGAGCGCATTGGACGCCTGGAAGGTTCCCGCCAGCGGCAATCGAACACGGCGCGCGCGCCCGCGATGGCGAATGTCGAGAAGTGTCGCAAAGCCCTCGCGCGCCGCGTCCGCGAGCGTGAGCCCCTCGCCCTTCGCGCCCACGGTGAAAACCGAAAGCCCGCGCCGCGCGCAGGCGGCGATCACTGACCCGGCATGGTCGCCATCGGCCTCGATCACCGCCGGCTGACCCGGCTGAAGAAGATCCTCGAACAGCCGCAGCTTCGCCGCCAGATAGGCCTCGAGCGTCGGATGATAATCGAGATGATCGCGTGACAGGTTGGTGAAGCCGGCGGCGGCGAGCCGAACGCCGTCGAGCCGATGTTGATCGAGCCCGTGCGAGGAGGCCTCCATCGCCAGATGCGTGACGCCCTCGCCCGCAAGCTGGTCCAGCGTGCGATGCAGCGTCACCGGATCGGGCGTCGTCAACGAGCCGTAGACCGCGCCGGAGGGCGCGACGACGCCGATCGTGCCGAGTGAGGCGGCCTGCGCGCCGCAAGACAGCCAGATCTGCCGGAGAAACGCGGCGACCGAGGTCTTGCCGCTCGTGCCGGTGACCGCCGCGATGGTCGCGGGCTGGCGCGGATGGAGACGCGCCGCCGCCATCGACCGCGCGCGGCGCACGTTCGGCACGACGATCCACGGCGCGCCGACATCGCGCGCGGGCTGTTCCGAGACGATCGCGAGCGCGCCCTTTGCGCGCCGCATCCGCGGCGAAACTCGCGCCGTCGGCTTTCGCGCCGGGGATGGCGAAGAATGCGATGCCGGGCCCCGCGAGGCGGCTATCGGCGGTCGCGCCGACGACGCGCGCCTGCGCGAGCGCTCCGGGAAGACGCGCCTCGACGAGGATATCGGCGAGCATGGCGGCGCTCATCGCGGCGAAATGCTCCCGGTGCGATCGCCGAGGCCGACGCCGAAGCGCGCCAGCAACGGGAAGGGTTGCGTGGGAAGATCGAGACGCGGCGCAAGTCCGATCAGCGGCGCGACGCGCTCGATGATCTTGCCTGTCACAGGGGCGCCGTTCCAGCCGGCCGTGGCGAAGCCATGCGTCTCGGGCAGGCCTTGCGGTTCGTCGAAGATGGTCAGGAACAGATATTTCGGCTTGTCCGCCGGCACGACGGCCATGAACGTCGTGAACAGCCTGTTCTTGACATAGCGGCCGCCGATCACCTTTTCCGCGGTGCCCGTCTTGCCGCCGACATAGTAGCCCGGAACATTCGCCTTCGTCGCTGTTCCGCGCTCGGCGTTGTTGCGCATGACATAGCGCATCGCCTCGCTCACATCCGGCCGCACCACGCGCGGCGCGCCCTCATGCGCCGTCGCCGCGTCGCGCTTCAGGAAGGTCGGCTTGATCATGTGGCCGCCGTTGACGAGCGCGCCGACCGCCATCATCGCCTGCAACGGCGCGACGGCGAGGCCGTGGCCGAAGGCGATCGTCATCGTGTTCAATTCGCCCCAGTTTCTCGGCACGATCGGCTCGGCGCTCTCGGGCAGTTCCGTGCGCATGCGGTCGAGCTGACCCATCTTGCGCAGAAATTCCTTGTGTCCGTTGACGCCGACCATCAGCGCCATGCGCGCAGTGCCGACATTCGAGGAATACTGGAACACCTCCGTCACCGTCAGCGCGCGATTTTCGGCGTGATAGTCCTTGATGGTGAAGCGGCCGTAGCGCAACGCGCCGCGCGCGTCGATCCGCGAATTGATGTTGACCTTGCCGGATTCGAGCGCCATCGCGGTGGTGATCGCCTTGAAGGTCGATCCCATTTCATAGACGCCCACTGCGAGGCGATTGATGCGCAGCGGGTCGAGCGCGTCCGTCGGCGTATTGGGATCGTAGTCGGGCAGCGAGACGAGCGCGATCACCTCGCCCGTGTTGACGTCGAGAATGGCGCCGGCCGCGGCCTTGGCGCGAAACTTCGCCGAGGCCTTCACCAGCTCGTCGCGCAGCGCATGCGTCGCGCGCAGATCGAGCGACAGCTCGACCGGCTTGAAATCCGTCGCCGCGACGTTGAAGCCCGCCCCATGCAGCGCGGCGAGCCCCTGCCCGTCGACATATTTCTCGATGCCCGCGATGCCGTTGTTGTCGATGTTGGTGAAGCCGAGCACATGCGCGCCGATCGGCCCGTTCGGATAGACGCGGCGGTTCTCGGTGAGGAAGCCGACGCCAGGAAGCCCGAGGCGATGCACCTCCTCGCGCTGCTGCGGCGTGATCCCGCGCTTGACCCAGGCGAAGCCGCGCTTGCCGCCAAGCTTTTCGCGCAGCTCCTTGGCGTCGACGTCCGGCAGCACCGCCGTCAGCAGCTCGACCGCCTCGTCCTTGTCGATGATGCGGTTCGGCTCGGCGAAAACGGAGGTCGTCTTGACGTCGGTCGCGAGAATCTCGCCATTGCGGTCGACGAGATCGGGCCGTGCGCCGGAGACCATCTCGGCCGCCGTGTGCTTCAATCCGTGCGAGGCCTCCGGCTTCAATCCAAGCTGGACCAGGCGCCCGGCGATCGTGCCGTAGACGAGCAGGAAGCCGAGTCCGACGAGACGGATGCGCGACGCGCTCTTCGACAGGCGCGTGCCCCAGAATCCTTCGGGCAAGCGAAACCCGCGCCGCGTCTTGGCGGCGGCGACCGGAGCGCTGGTCTGCGTGGCGTCCGTCATGTTGGTGATCTCGCTCATCGGCGACTCGTCCGTCGGCGGTCAGCGGCGCGGCGGCGCGGGCGTCGCGGGCGCGGCGCTCGTGCCTCCGGGCGTGTTGGTCGGCTCGGCGAGGCCGAGCAGTTCGAGCTTGCGGCCGATGGCGTCGACCTTCGCCGCGCGCTCGGGCAGTTCCGAGACGCGCGCGATCTGCGAGAGCTGCATCGGCTGCAATTCGGTATGCTTCTCGGCCAGCGCCTGAATGCGTTCGGGCCGCGACAGATGCGCCCATTCCGCGCGCAGCGTGGCGATGGCGTCCTTCTCGACCTGGATCTTGTTCTTCAGCTTGGCGACCTGCTCGCCATGCCAGATCGTCTCGTATTTGATCGTGTAGGCGTAGATCGCCGAACCGACGATGGAGGCGATGGCGAGAGCGTGAACGACGCGCAGAAACATCAGCGCCTCCTGTCATCGCGCGGCGGCAGCGTCGCAAGCCGCATCAGAGTTGCGTCGGCGGCGCGCGCGGGCGCCTCGGTGCGCCGCGCGGCGCGCAGCTTCGCCGAGCGCGCGCGCGGATTGTCGGCGAGCTCGGCCTCGCCCGGCGCGATGGGCTGACGCGGTGGATCGAGTTCGAAGGTCGGCGCCGGCGCCGCCGGCTCGCCCGGCAGCAGGCGCGAACGCGCGACGCCGCGCCCCGTGCGCGCGGCGAGGAACTGCTTGACGATGCGATCCTCGAGCGAATGGAAGGTGACGACCGCGAGCCGCCCGCCGGGCTTCAGAATGCGCTCGGCCGCCTCCAGCGCGCGCACGAGTTCGACGAGCTCCTCGTTCACCGCGATGCGCAGCGCCTGAAACGTGCGCGTCGCCGGATGAATGTCGCGCGGCTTGCCGGGATTGACGCGCGCCACCAGCTCGGCGAGCGCGCGCGTCGTCAGGAACGGCGTTGCGCGACGATCCGCGACGACGGCGCGGGCGATACGGCGCGAGGCGCGCTCCTCGCCGAAATGATAAAGAATGTCGGCGAGTTCTTCCTCGTCGACCGTGTTGACGATGTCGGCGGCCGAGCGGCCCGCGCCGCCCATGCGCATGTCGAGCGGGCCGTCGAAGCGGAAGGAGAAGCCGCGCCCGGCCTCGTCGAACTGCATGGACGAGACGCCGATGTCGAGCGCGACGCCGTCGAGAGCCTCGAAGCCGAGCGCGCGCGCCTGCGCGTCGAGATCGCCGAAGCGCGCCTCGACGAGCGTCAGCCGCCCCTGCGCCTCGCGGACGAGATCGTAGCCGCCGGCGATTGCGGTCGGATCGCGGTCGAGCCCGATCACGCGCGCGCCGGGCGTCGCGAGGATCGCGCGCGTATAGCCGCCCGCCCCGAACGTTCCGTCGAGATAGACGCCGCCCGGCGTCACGCCGAGGGCGGCGATCGCCTCCGCGCGGAGCACGGGAATGTGACGGGCCGGTCCGCCTGCGGCGGGGCTTGCGCCGTCGCCGCGGCCCGTCGTCATTCCCGTGCTCCCGGAGGCGGCGTGCGGGTGTGGCCCCCCGACGCCTTGGCGCCCAACTGCCGTCTGAGATCGCGCACCCGATGTCTGGCCTCGTCGAGATACGCGCGAAAGCGGTTCGGCTCCCAGATCTGAAAACTGTGTCCCTGCCCGACGAAGGTCACCTCCGTCGAAAGTCCCGCGAACGCCTTGAGCCGCTCCGTCAGGATGACCCGGCCTTCCGGATCGACCTTCAGAATCTCGCTCGCCCCGTTCAGCGCGGTCGAGAAAAGATGCCGCTCCTCCGAGAAGGCGGGCTGCGACTCCAGCAGCGCCTCGATCTCCCGGCGCAGCGCATGGCCGCCGCAATCCAGCGCCTCCGCGTCCAGCGACGGGTAGACGTAGAGCCCCTCGAACCCGTCCTTCGCCAGCACGGCGCGGAACGGCGCAGGGATCGACACGCGACCCTTGGCGTCCAGCCGGTTGGTGAAATGCGACGCGAAGCGATCCAAGCAGCGACCCACCCTGAAACGGCCCACCACAGCGCGGCGGAAACACTGCCGCGACACGCCCCGTCGCCTCGCAAGAACCGCGCGCAATCGGGCCAGCCGCGCCGGAGCGGCGCGGATGCATCGACCGTGTCGGAATTACGCTGAACGGGATGATTTGGGATAGCATGGGACCATATGGGCGTCAACGCGCGCATTGAGTCGAAACGACACACTGCCCGCCTGCCCGCCATTAGCTCTCGTTAACCTTAACGAAGGGTTAGAAACCGGGCGGCGCGGCGGCATTTGGCCGGCGCGGCGGGCCCTGACGGGGCCGGCATGGGGCACAGGTAAAGCGCCAGTCGGCCTGTAAGCCGGGTTCTGTATGGCCCCGCCCGAGGGCGGAACGTGACGGCCATTCCTCTGGGACGCCGCTTGCGCGACGCCTCTGGCGACCAACCCGGGCGGCGATCCGGAAACGGATCCCAGGGTCGCCCCTGCGCCGCCCCTATTCGGTCTTGCTCCCGGCGGGGCTTGCCATGCCGCCGGCGTCGCCGCCGGCGCGGTGCGCTCTTACCGCACCCTTTCACCCTGACCCGGACGCGGGCGAACCCGGCCGGGCGGTCTGCTTTCTGTGGCGCTATCCCTGGGGTCGCCCCCGCCGGACGTTATCCGGCGCCGTGTTTCCGTGGAGCCCGGACTTTCCTCTCCCCGCAAGGGAAGCGGCCGTCCGGCCGACTGGCGCTCCGCATGTAGGCGAGCGCGCGGCCGGGCGCAATCGCAAACGCCGCCTCGGAACCAGCCGGAAATCCGCGCGTTACTGGAATGACGCCACGAGATGTTCATGATTCCGCCACGCGCGGCGTGACTCGTTGCGACGGTCGTGGTTTTGTCGCGTCGGTGCGTCGCCGCACGGACCATGGCCGGCGAACCATCCATCTGGACGCTTGGCCGCGTTCGGCGGGCTGACCTTTTCGGAGGAAGAAGATGAAGAAGACGATTTTGGCGGCCGCCGCGCTCGCGTCCGCGCTGGCTCTCGCCGGCTGCAACACGCCGGGCGAGCGCGCCGCAGGCGGCGCCGCCATCGGCGCCGTGAGCGGCGCCCTCATCGGCAACGCCATCGGCGGCAATACGGGCTCGACGCTCGCGGGCGCCGCGATCGGCGGCACCGCCGGCGCGATCATCGGGTCGCAGTCCGCCCCGCGTCGCAGCTGCGCGCGCTACGGCTACGACTATTACGGCAACTACGTCTGCACGCGCTATTACGCGTACTGACGGGTCGGGGGCCTCGTTGCGCGCGGATAGTCCGCTCGTCGACAGTCTGCGCCCGTCTCCCAACTTTGGCGACCGCGCCGGGCCTCCGCCTGACGCGGTCGTTCTGCATTATACGGGCATGGCGACGGCGCAGGCCGCGCTCGACCGCCTTGCGGACGCCCAGGCCCAGGTGTCGGCCCATTACGTCGTGATGGAAGACGGCTGCATCGTCCAGATGGTGGCCGAGGACAAGCGCGCCTGGCACGCCGGCCGATCGTTCTGGCGGGGCGAGACGGACTTCAACTCCCGCTCGATCGGGATCGAGATCGTCAATCCCGGCCACGAGGGCGGACTGCCGCCCTACCCCGCCCGCCAGATCCGCGCCGTCTGCGCCCTGCTGGAGGACATCTTGCGCCGGCGCGGAATTTCGCCGGCCCGCGTCCTCGCCCATTCCGACATCGCGCCCGACCGCAAGGAAGACCCGGGCGAACGCTTTCCCTGGCGCGATCTCGCAGATCAGGGTCTCTGCCTCGCCGCCCGCGCCGCGCCGATCCGCGGCCAGCCTTTCACCCCGGGCCCGGCCGAATCCCTGTCGGTTCAGCGCCGCCTCGCCGCCATCGGCTACGCCGCGCCCGAGTCCGGGACGTGGGACGAGCAAACGCGCCTCGCGCTCGCGGCCTTCCAGCGACGCCATCGCCCGCGCCGCGTCGACGGTCTGCTCGATCGCTCCACGCTGACGACGCTGGCGCGCGTCGAGGCCGCGCTGTCCGCGCTCAAATGATCACAGCGCCGGCAGGGCGCCCGAAAAAGCCGCAATGGGGCGGTGAAACCGGCTGGCCTTCGGTTCGTTCTGTCATCAGAGTTTCATTCCGGACAGCCGGCGAGGCGACCCATGCAGATCCGCATCGGATTCGACATCAAATACTGGTGCGGCCAGCCGACGCCGACCTTGTTCAAGCTGCTGGTCGAGCCGACCCGCCAGAAGGATCTGATCACGCCCGAACATGTCGACGGCGGCGACGGGCTTCTGCTCGAGGAATACCGCGACAGTTTCGGCAATCGTTGTCAGCGCGGCCTGTCGCCGGCGGGCATGACGCATATCAGGCTCGACGCGGTGCTCGACGACGACGGCTCGCACGACGAGCAGAACCTGTCCGCGCGCGAGACGCCCGTCTTCGATCTCCCGCCGGACGTGCTGCGTTTCGTGCAGCCGAGCCGCTATTGCGAGAGCGACCTTCTGTCGAATTTCGCCTGGAGCCAGTTCGGTTCGGCGCCGCCCGGATGGGAGCGGGTGCAGGCCATCGTCGACTTCACGCATCGCCAAATCGCCTTCGGCTATCAATACGCCGACGTCTTCCGCACGGCTACGGGCGCGCTCAACCAGCGCGTCGGCGTGTGCCGCGACTATGCGCATCTTGCCGTCGCGCTCTGCCGCGCGATGAATATTCCGGCGCGTTATTGCAACGGCTACATGGGCGACATCGGCGTGCCAGCCGACCCGGCGCCGATGGATTTCAACGCCTGGTTCGAGGTCTATCTCGACGGCAAATGGTACACATTCGACGCGCGGCACAACCGGCCCCGCATCGGACGCATCGTCATTTGCCGCGGCCTCGACGCGGCGGATTGCGCGATGATCCAGACCTTCGGGCCGCACACCCTTAACGCCTTCAAGGTCGTCACCGAGCAGGTGAGTTGCGGCGCGCCGGTCGCCCTCGTGGCGTGACCGGCGCGCCGCCGCCTCCTACTCCGCCGCGGCTCTCTTATAGGCCGAGGGATCGTAATTGAGGATCGGCGCAAGCCACCGTTCGACCGCGCCGACCTCCATGCCCTTGCGCATCGCATAGTCCTCGACCTGATCGCGCTCCACCTTTGCGACGCCGAAATAATGCGCCTCGGGATGCGCGATGTAGAGGCCGGAGACGGACGAGCCGGGCCACATCGCAAAGCTCTCCGTCAGACTGACGCCTATAGCGCGCTCGGCGTCGAGAAGGCGGAACAGCGTCGCCTTTTCGGTGTGGTCGGGCTGCGCCGGATAGCCCGGCGCGGGGCGAATGCCGCGATAGGCCTCGTCCACCCGTTCCTCGTTGGTCAGCGCCTCGTCGGGCGCATAGCCCCAGAACTCGCGCCGGATGCGCTCGTGCAGCCGCTCGGCGAACGCCTCGGCGAGCCGGTCGGCCAGGGCCTTCGCCAGGATCGCGGCGTAGTCGTCGTTGGCGCCGAACTGCTCGGCGATCCGCCTCCTCCTCCGCGCCGGCCGTGACGACGAAGCCGCCGAGATAATCCGCGCCCGCGTCACGCGGCGCGACGAAATCGGCCAGCGCCATGTTCGGCCGCCCGTCGCGCTTCGACAATTGCTGCCGCAGCGTGAAGAAGGTCGCCAGCTTTCCGTGCGCGCCTCGTCGGCATAGACAGCTGATGTCGTCGCCCGCTGCGTTGGCCGGCCAGAAGCCGATGACGGCTTGCGGCTTGAACCAGTTCTCGTCGACCATGCGCGCCAGCATCTCCTGCGCGTCTTCGAAAAGCTGGCGCGCCGCAGCGCCCTGCTTCTCGTCGTCGAGCAACGCCGGATAGCGCCCCTTCAGCTCCCAGGTCTGGAAGAACGGCGTCCAGTCGATGTAGGGAACAAGTTCGCCGACGTCGTAGGTGCGGAAGACGCGCGTGCCGGTGAAGGCCGGCTTCGGCGGCGCATAGGCGGCCCAGTCGAGCTTGATCGCGTTGGCGCGCGCCTTGGCGCAGCGGCACGCGCTGCTTGTCGGCCTCGGCCCGCGCATGCGCCTCCGCCGCCGCGGTATTCGCTGCGCACCGTCTCGACGTAGGCGCCGCCGCCTGTCGGCGACAGTAGCGCCGAGACGACGCCGACGGCCCGGCTCGCATCCGTGACATACACCGCCTGCCCGCGCGCATAGTTCGGATGGATCTTCACCGCCGTGTGCACGCGGCTGGTCGTCGCCCCGCCGATCAGCAGCGGCATGTCGAAGCCCTCGCGCTCCATTTCCTTGGCGACGTAGCACATCTCGTCGAGCGAGGGCGTGATCAGCCCGGACAGGCCGATGGCGTCGACCTTCTGCGCCCGCGCCGTCTCGAGGATCTTCGTCGCCGGCACCATCACGCCGAGGTCGATCACCTCGTAGTTGTTGCAGGCGAGCACGACGCCGACGATGTTCTTGCCGATGTCGTGGACGTCGCCCTTCACCGTCGCCATCAGGATCTTGCCCGCGCTCCGGCGTTGGCCGGCCTTCTCCTCAGCCATGAACGGCAGCAGCCACGCCACCGCCTGTTTCATCACGCGCGCCGATTTCACCACTTGCGGCAGGAACATCTTGCCCGCGCCGAACAGATCGCCGACCACGTTCATGCCGTCCATCAGCGGGCCTTCGATCACATCCAGCGGCCGTGCGGCGCCGCCGCGCCTCCTCGGTGTCCGCCTCGATGAATTCGGTGATGCCGTTGACCAGCGCATGCTCGAGCCGCTTGTCGACCGGCTGCTCGCGCCAGCTCAGGTCCTTGGCCTTCGCCTCGCCGCCGCCTGCGCCTTGAACGCTCCGCCAGCTCCAGCAGCCGCTCGGTCGCGTCGCGGCGGCGGTTGAGAACGACATCCTCGCACGCCTCGCGCAGCTCTCGGATCGATCTCCTCATACACCGCGAGCTGGCCCGGCGTTGACGATGCCCATGTCCATGCCGGCGCGGATGGCGTGGTAGAGGAACACCGAATGCATCGCCTCGCGCACCGCCTCGTTGCCGCGGAACGAGAAGGAGAGGTTCGACACGCCGCCCGACACATGCGCATGCGGCAGCGTTTCGCGGATCGCCTTCGTCGCCTCGATGAAGTCGACGCCGTAGTTGTCGTGCTCCTCGATGCCGGTCGCGACCGCGAAGATGTTCGGATCGAAGATGATGTCCTCGGGCGGGAAGCCGACCTGCTCGACCAGAATGCGGTAGGCGCGCGCGCAGATCTCGACCTTGCGGGCCTAGGTGTCGGCCTGCCCCTGCTCGTCGAACGCCATGACCACGACCGCCGCGCCATGCCGGCGCACGATCCTTGCGTCGCGGACGAACTTTTCCTCGCCTTCCTTCAGCGAGATCGAGTTGACGACGGCCTTGCCCTGCAGGCATTTCAGGCCGGCCTCGATCACCTCGAACTTGGAGGAGTCGACCATCACCGGCACGCGCGCGATGTCCGGCTCGGCGGCGACGAGACTGAGGAATTCGACCATCGCGCGCTGGGAGTCGAGCAAGCCCTCGTCCATGTTGACGTCGATGATCTGCGCGCCCGCCTCCACCTGCTCGCGCGCGACGGCGAGCGCGGCGGCGTAGTCGCCCGCCTTGATCAGCTTGCGGAACTTGGCGGAGCCGGTGACGTTGGTGCGCTCGCCGACATTCACGAAGGCGATGTCCGGCGTCAGCGTGAACGGCTCGAGGCCGGACAGGCGCAGTTGCGGCGCAATCGTGGGAACCGCGCGCGGCGCGACGCCTCGCACCGCTTTGGCGATCGCCGCGATATGCGCCGGCGTCGAGCCGCAGCAGCCGCCGACGATGTTGACGAGCCCGGCGCGCGCGAACTCGCCGACCAGTGCGGCCATCGCCTCCGGGCTCTCGTCGTAGAGGCCGAATTCGTTCGGCAGGCCGGCGTTCGGATAGGCGCAGACGAGCGTGTCGGCGACGCGCGATATCTCCGCGATGTGCGCGCGCATCTCCTTGGCGCCGAGCGCGCAGTTGAGGCCGAACGAGAATGGCCGGGCGTGCCGCAGCGAATGCCAGAACGCCGTCGGCGTCTGGCCGGACAGCGTGCGGCCCGAGAGGTCCGTGATCGTGCCCGAGATCATCACCGGCAGACCGGCGCCGGTCTCCTCCAGCGCCTCGTCGATGGCGAACAGCGCCGCCTTGGCGTTGAGCGTGTCGAAGATGGTCTCGACCAGGAGAAGGTCGGCGCCGCCCTCGATCAGCCCGAGCGCGGCCTGCTTGTAGGCCGCCGCCAGATCGTCGAACGTCACCGCGCGATAGCCGGGATTGTTCACGTCCGGCGAGATCGAGGCGGTGCGGTTGGTCGGGCCGAGCGCGCCGGCGACGAAACGCGGCCGCCCGTCCTTGCGCTCGGCGAGATCGGCCGCCTCGCGCGCCAGCCGCGCGCCCTCGCGGTTGAGCTCGAAGGCCAGCGCCTCCATGCCGTAGTCGGCCTGCGCAATGGTCGTCGACGAGAAGGTGTTGGTCTCGACGATGTCGGCGCCGGCCTCGAAATAGGCTAGATGAATCGCGCGGATCGCGTCCGGCTGCGTCAGCGACAACAGGTCGTTGTTGCCGCGCAGGTCGCACGGCCAGTCTGCAAAGCGCGCGCCGCGGAAGGCCGCCTCGTCGAAGCGGCGCTCCTGGATCATCGTGCCCATCGCGCCGTCGAGGACGAGAATGCGCTTTCGCGCTTCCTCGCTCAGGATTCGGCGCGTCCGTTCGCCGCGCGTTTCGTCGCTCATGTCAGGCCGCCTGTTCCGCCGCCGCTGGCGGCCGCATGCCGATGAGGTGGCAGATCGCGAAGACGAGATCGGCCTTGTTCATCGTGTAGAAGTGAAGATCCGAGACGCCGTGGTCGATCAGGTCGAGCACCTGCTCGGCGCACACCGCCGCCGCCACGAGCCGGCGCGTCGCCGCGTCCTGCTCGAGGCCCGCGAAGCGGTCCGCGAGCCAGCCCGGAATCGTCGCGCCAGCGCGGCGCGCGAAATTCGCCGTCTGCTTGAAGTTCTGCACCGGCACGATTCCGGGCACGATCGGGATGTCGAGGCCGGCCGCCGCGACGAGATCGCGGAAGCGGTAGAACACCGCATTGTCGAAGAAGAATTGCGAGATCGCGCGGTCGGCGCCGGCGTCCACCTTGCGCTTCAGCATCTCGATGTCGTGCAGCAGGTTCGGGCTTTGCGGATGCTTTTCCGGATAGGCCGAGACCGACACCTCGAAATCGCCGATCGCCTTGATGCCGGTGATGAGATCGGCCGTCGCCTGATAGCCTTGCGGATGGGCCTGATAGGGCTGATCGAGCCCGCCCGGCGGGTCGCCTCGCAACGCCACGATGTGGCGCACGCCAGCCGCATGGTAGCCGCGCACCACCTCGTTCACTTCCGCGCGCGAGGCGCCGACGCAGGTCAGATGCGCGGCCGGCTTCAGCGGCGTCTCGCGCGCGAGGCGCTCGACGGTCGCGTGCGTGCGCTCGCGCGTCGTCCCGCCGGCGCCATAGGTGACGGAGACGAAGTCGGGCGACAGCGGCGCAAGGCGCTGCACCGCATCCCAAAGAGAAGCCTCCATCTCCGCCGTCTTCGGCGGAAAGAACTCGAACGACACGCGCAGAGCGGGCGCGTCGCCGCGGCTGATGCGCGCGGGCGAGCGGGACATTAGGCGACCTCCTGCCGGGGCGCAGACGGCGAGTCGGCGACAATGCGCCGGTCCCGTCCGAGCCAGATGGATACGGTGAGTTTGGCGTGCTCGCCCTTGTCGGGCGCGACGTCGCGGCGCGGCGCAGGCTCCAGCCCCGCCTCCGCCATCGCGCCGGCGATCTCGGCGTCGGCGAAGCCGAGCCTGCGATGGGCGTGCTGCGTGCGCAGCGCCTCGTGATCGTGCGGCGCGAAATCGACGACGACGAGCCGTCCGCCGGGCCGCAACGCGCGCGCCGCCTCGCGCAGAGCGCGCGCCGGATCGTCGAGATAGTGCAAAACCTGATGCAGGATCACGAGATCGTAGCCCTCGCGCTCGACGGGCAGCGCGTAGAGATCGCCCTGCCGCAACTGCGCATGGCGCAGCCCCGCCCGCTCCAGCGCGGCGCGCGCCACGGCGAGCATCGCCGGGCTCTGATCGACGCCGACGGCGCGGCCCGCCTGCGGCGCGAACAGTTCGAGCATGCGGCCCGAGCCCGTGCCCAGATCGAGCGCCGCATGAAACGGCCCCGCGCCGACCACGTCCGCCAGCGCCGCCTCGACGCGCTCGTCCGGCGCATGCATCCGGCGCAGCGACGCCCAGTCGCCGGCATGGGCGGCGAAGTAGCGGGCGGCCTGCTCGGCGCGGGCCGCGCGAGTCTCGGCCAGGCGCGCCCGGTCGGCGACGATGGTCTGGTCGGCCGGGTCCAACGCGTCCAGCGCCGCGCGCGCGACGGCGGCGAGCGGCGTCCGCTCGGCGAGTCGGAAGAAGGCCCACGCCCCTTCCCTGTGCCGGTCGACGAGGCCGGCCTCGACCAGCAGCTTGAGGTGGCGCGACACGCGCGGTTGCGACTGGCCGAGAATGGCGACCAGCTCGGACACGGTGAGTTCGGCCTCCGCCAGCAGCGCCAACAGGCGCAGCCGCGTTTCCTCGCCCGCCGCTTCCAGGGCGGCGAGGAGATCGGCGAGCGGCGCGACGCGCACCGGGGCGGGGGCGATCTTCAACATATAAAGATATCTTTATACGCGATGGGTCGCCAACGCAACCCGCCGCCTTGCGACCCGCCGTCGCGCCGGCTTACAGCTCGACGACGGTGCGCCCCGGCCCGGCGACCGCAACGCGGCAGGTCGCGCCAAGCTCGCGGCCGATCCAGCCGGTCAGGTCGGCGACGGCGGCGTCGAGATCGCCCCAGCCATTCGCCTGCACGGTGACGACGGCCCGCCGCGTGGACGGACTGACGACGCTGCGCGCGTCCTGCCGCCAGTTCCAGCGCCGGCACAGCACATGCGCGGCGTCGGCGTAGACCACCTCGCCCTCCTTCGGGGGATCGTTCGGATCCTCGCCCTCGGCGGCCGCCATGTCGACGAAACTGTCGCCCGCCCGCGCGAAGCGGAAGGCGAGATCGCCGGAGACGAGATCGAGATCGTCCGCTCCCAGGCACATCGCATGCGTGAGCGACACGGCGTTGTAGATGTCGACGAGCGGATGGATCGCCGGCAGGCTGTCGCCCGCGAGCACGCGCTTGACCAGTCGCTCCACGGAAGAGCGGTAACTCGTCTTCTTGACGCCGAAGCCGCGATAGGCGCCGCGCCAGGCTGCGACGCCGGGGATGGCGGACAATTCGACGCCCGCCCAGCGCGCCCGGCACTCGGCCTCGCGCGCTGCGACCTCGCCGGCGAGCCCTTCGCTGCGCGTCGCTCCGCCCGGCCACGCGACTGTGACGGCCGCGACGTGAAACTCGGGAAACCGCCCGGCGATCTCGGTGATGTGCAAATTGCGCGCGCTCATGCGGGGCTGTATCGCGTGAGGACGCCCTGCTTCGCAAGGCCCCCGCAACGCGGCTCCGAGGACGCATGACGCAGATCGCCGAGAAACCGCCCTTCGGCCGCCGGCCCGGCGAAGTCGCGACCGAACTGCCGGGCGCCTTCGACGCCGGGCTCTATTTCATCGGCCGCGCCCGAACGCCGTGGACGCGGCGCGAGGAGTGCCCGAAGAACGGCGCCGGCTCGACCGTCGAATGCGCGCTCGAAATCGATGCGCGCTGGAGCGACGGTCTTGCGACCATCGAGGAGCGCTCGCATCTGTGGGCGCTCTACTACATGCATCTGTCGCCGCGCGAGGTGATGATCCAGATCCCCCGTCACAGCGGCGCGCCGCGCGGCGTGTTCGCGCTGCGCTCGCCCGCCCGCCCCAACCCGATCGCGATGTCCGTCGTGCGGCTGCTGCGCGTCGAGCGCGCGCAGGACGGGCCGACGCGGCTGATCGTCGTCGGACTCGACTGCCTCGACGGCACGCCGCTGCTCGACGTGAAGCCATGGTCGCCGGCCGACGGCGCGCCGCTGGCCGCGCGCGCCGAAGCCGCCGGCGCGACGACGGCATGAGCGGGCGCGCGCGTCGCCGCGCCGCGCTCGCGGCCGCCTCGCTCGCCCTCGGCGCGTCGCCCGCGCTCGCCGCCACGGCCGCCGGTCCGTCGGAAGCGGTGTTCCTCGCCCAGATCGTCGCGCTCGTCGTCTGCGGCCGGCTGCTCGGCGAAGCCTTGCAGCGCGTCGGCCAGCCCGCGGTGATGGGGCAGCTCATCGCCGGCATCCTGCTCGGACCCTCGGTGTTCGGCTGGCTCGCGCCGCACGCGCAGGCGACGCTGTTTCCGCCCGATCCGGCGCAGAAGGCGATGATCAACGGCGTCGCGCAGCTCGGCATTCTGCTTCTGCTCGTGCTCGCCGGCATGGAGACCGAGATCGCGCTGGTGCGTCGCGTCGGCCGGCAGGCCGCGTCCGTCTCGCTCGGCGGCATCGTCGTGCCCTTCGCGCTCGGCTTCTGCGTCGGCGAATTGCTGCCCGACGCGCTTCTGCCCGATCCGCAGCGCCGGTTGGCGACCTCCGTCTTCCTTGGCACCGCGCTGTCCATCGCCTCGGTGAAGATCGTCGCCACCGTCGTCCGCGAGATGGGCTTTCTGAGGCGCAACATCGGCCAGATCATCATCGCCTCGGCGATCATCGACGACACCATCGGCTGGGTGATCATCGCGCTCACCTTCGGGCTTGCGGCGACCGCCAGCATCGAGATCGGCCCGCTCGCGGTCTCGCTGATCGGCACGGCGATCTTCCTCGTCGCCGCCTTCACCATCGGCCGCCGTCTTGTCGTGGCGACGATCCGCTGGACCAACGACAGCTTCGTCACCGAACTGCCGGTGATCTCGGCCATCATCGCGCTCGCCGGCGCGTTCGCGCTGGCGACGCACGGCCTCGGCGTGCATTCGGTGCTCGGCGCCTTCGTCGCCGGCGTGCTGATTGGCGAGTCGCCGATCCTGACCGAGCGGATCGAGCGCGAATTGCGCGGGCTCACGCAGGCGCTGTTCATGCCTGTCTTCTTCGGCCTCGCCGGCCTTGGCACGGATCTGACCGTGCTCGGCAAGACCGACATTCTGGCGATGGCGATCGGTTTCGTCCTGATCGCCAGCCTCGGCAAATTCGCCGGCGCCTTCCTCGGCGGGCGCATGGCCGGATTGAGCATGAAGGAGTGCCTCGCGCTCGGCTGCGGCATGAACGCGCGCGGCTCCACCGAAGTCATCGTCGCCACCATCGGCCTGTCGCTCGGCGTGCTCGACCAGCGGCTGTTCTCGATCATCGTGGCGATGGCGGTGGTGACGACGATGGCGATGCCGCCGACGCTGCGCTGGGCCTTGCGCCGTCTGCCGTTGCGCGCGGAGGAGCGCGAGCGCATGGCGCGCGCGGACTTCGAGCAGTCGAGCTTCGTCGCGCGGATCGAGCGCGTTCTGCTGGCGGCGGACGGCAGCGCCAGCGGCGCGCGCGCCGCCGACATCGCCGGCGCCTTCGCGGGCGTCGCGAGGCGCCCGTCACGATCGCCGACATGAGCGATGATCGCGCCGCCGGCCCGGCCGTCGCCCGCCGCGTGAATGCGGCCGCCGGGCGCGCCGGCGCCGCGCATGGAGAGACGGACGAGCCGCATGTCGAAACGGCCGACAGCGCGGCGACCGGCGCAAGCCTCATCGTCGAGCAGGCGCGCAAGGGCTTCGACCTGATGGTCCTCGGCGTCGAACCGGCAACCCAGTCGCAAGGCCGTTTCACGCAACGCCTGTCGGCCCTCGCCGCCAGCTTCGAGGGATCGCTCGCCATCGTCGTGGCGCGCGGCGACGAGCGCCCGCCCGGCGACCGGCCCTTGCGCATCCTCGTGCCCGCCTCGACGACCGAGGCCTCGCGCCGGGGGGCGGAATTCGCCGTCGCGCTCGCCGCCGGCGCGGGCGGCGAGGTCGCCGCGCTGCATGTGGCCGAGGCGAACGACCGACGCCGCACCCGCCCCTTCCAGATCGCCGAGCGCGCCGAGGCGCTGCGCGGCGAACTCGCCGCCGCCGCCGCCCATTACGGCGCGCGCGTCGACACCATCACCCTGACCGACCGCGAGGCGGAGACGGCGATCCTGCGCACCGCCCAACGCGGGCGTTACGACATGATCGCGATGGGGGTCGCCCGCCGCGCCGGCGCCGAACTCGATCTCGGCTCGATGGCCGAAGCCCTGATCGAACGGGCGTCCTGCACGCTGGTCTTCTTCGCGCCGGGGCTGACCTCCGATCACGCCGCCCAGCGCCGGCCCGCCGGGTGAGCGCCCGGTTTGCCCGCCGCCGGAGGCTGCGCTAACCAACCGGCATGACCGAACCGCCCAACGAACCTGCGACCGACGCCGACTGGCGCGCCTTCCGCACCCTGCGCGACGTCTTCCGTTACGCCGTCAGCCGCTTTTCGGCGGCCGGCCTCGTCTTCGGCCACGGCACCACGAACGCGCTCGACGAGGCGGCCTTCATCGTCCTCGAGGGGCTGCATCTGCCGGTCGACCGGCTCGACATCTTTCTCGACGCGCGGTTGACGCAGGCCGAACTGGCGCGGCTCGCCGGCCTGATCGAGGCGCGCGTCGCCACCCGCAAGCCGGCAGCCTATCTGCTCAACAAGACCTACATCCAGGGCGTGCCCTTCTATGTCGACGAACGCGCGATCGTGCCGCGCAGCTTCATCGGCGAGCTGCTGGCGACGGGCCTTGCCGGCGAGGATGGGCTGATCGAGGCGCCGGAGGCGGTCGAAAGCGTGCTCGACCTGTGCACGGGCGGCGGTTCGCTCGCCATCCTCGCCGCGATGGCCTTTCCCAACGCGCGCATCGACGCTGTCGACCTGTCGGCGGACGCGCTGGCGGTCGCCCGCCGTAATGTCGATGAGCACGGGCTGGAGGATCGCATCGGCCTGTTTCAGGGCGATCTCTTCGCCCCGCTCGGCGCGCGCCGCTACGATCTCATCCTCGCCAATCCGCCCTATGTGACGCGGGCGGCCGTGGCGGCCTTCCCGCCCGAATACGCCGCCGAGCCGGCGCTCGCCCATCTCGGCGGCGACGACGGACTCGACATCGTGCGCCGCATTCTCGCCGGCGCGCGCGCGCATCTGAACCCGGACGGCGCCGTCGTCTGCGAGATCGGCATGGGCCGCGAGGCGCTGGAGGCGGCCTGTCCCGACCTGCCGTTCCTCTGGCTCGACACGGCCGAGAGTTCGGGCGAGGTGTTCCGGCTGGCGGCCGAGGACCTCCCCAAGGCGGGCCGCGCCCGCCGCTAGGCCTGCGTTTCGGCCTGCGTGCGTCCGCGTTTCATCGAAATATAGATCGCGAACTCGGCCGCCTTGTCCTGCCCGTCCCAGCGCAGCGCGCCGTCGTGGACGGTGAGGCCGTTCGCCTGCGCCCGATCCCCCCGCATGTCGACCCGGCGTCGCAGGAAGAACGCTGCGGCGACCAGCGCGACGACGGCGACGGGAAGGGAGACGGCGATGGCGGCCATGGCGGCGGGCTCCGGTTTGTAAGAAATTCATTTCATGTGCACGGCCGCCTCACAATTGAACATACAGAGAACGTCGAAAAAATTAACCGTTTATGCACCTTTTCCACAGGGCGCCCACTCCCATCTTTCTTTCTGTCATTCCTGTTTGTAGGACTTTTACGACAGAACCCGCGAGAACTGGCATGGACCCGCTGAGCCCGCACGACCTCGCCGACGCGGCGCAGTTGCAGCGGCTGCTCGACGAGGCGGCGCGCACCGCCCGCGCGCTCGCCTACGCGCTCGCACATGTTCAGGGCCTGACCGACCCGACCGATGTCGCCGACTATGCGCGCGAGGAGCTGGCGCACCGCCTTCGCCTCGACACCCCGTCCCGCCGCCCCCGCGCGCGCCTGGCCGAGGCGGATGCCGTCGCCGGACCGGATCCGCGCACAGCGCAGGAGGCCGTGCTGGCCTTGCTGCGCGACGTCGAAGGCGACCTGTCGATCCCGCAAATCCTGAATGTGCTGGACGACGCCGGCCACGCGCTGACCGCCAACCACGTCTCGGTCATCCTCACGCGGCTGAGCCAGAGCGGCGTCATCGACCGGGCCGGTCGCGGCCGCTACCGGGCCGTATCGCGCTGAATTTCTATAAATGGGACACGTCTTTACGTATCGTTAACTACGCCGGTTTACCGATTGTTATCGAATTGCCGCCGGCCCGCCGGTCGCCTGCGGTCGATCTTCGGGGACAAGCGGCATGTGGCGTCTGACGACTTTCGTGCGGTTCATCGCGGCGGGCCTTGCGGCCGCGACGTTCGTCCCGGCGGACGCCGGCGCGGCCTCGCTTCAGGTCGCCCCCGTCACCGTGGACATCCCGCCGCCGGGCGCCGCCGCCGCCGTAACGCTGCGCAACACGGGCTCGCGCCCCCTCTCCGCCCAGATCCGCGTCGTGCGCTGGACGCAGGAAGGCGGCGCCGACCGCTTCACGCCGGCGACGGAGGTCGTCGCCAGCCCGCCCGCCGCGACGATGGGCCCGGGCCAGGACTACGCCGTGCGCATCATCCGTCTCGACAAGACGCCGATCGCCAGCGAGACCGCCTATCGCCTGCTGGTCGACGAACTGCCCGATCCGGCCGCGCAGACCAACGGCGCGGTGGCTCTGGTGGTGCGCTACTCGATTCCCGTCTTCTTCAACGGTCCCGACTCCGCCCCGCCCCGCCTCGCCTGGTCGGTCGACCGGCGCGGCGGCAAGCTGACCGCCGTCGCCCGCAACGAAGGCGGCCGACGCCTGCGCATCGCCAGGCTGAGGGTGAAGGACGGCGCCGGCCGCGTCGTGTCGTTCGGCGACGGACTCGCCGGCTATGTGCTGGCCGGCGCGACCATGCGCTTCGTCGCGCCGGGCGGCGCCCCAAGCCTCGGCGGCCGCGCCTCGATTTCCGCAGAGACCGATCTCGGTCCGCTCAATGCCCCCGCATCGGGCGACCACTAGCCGGACGATCCTTGCGGCATGTTTGATGCTGACGAGCGTGGGCGGCCCGAGGGCCGAGCCCGCGCCGTCGGCGTTTGCGGGGACCGCCGGGCGGTCGCTCCAGCTCGAGGTCTTCGTCAACGACCGCCCAGTCGGCCTCATCGCGGCCTTCACGCAAGAGGCCGACGGGCGGATGCGCGCCACGCGCGGCGAACTCGCCGAGATCGGCGTGAAGGCGCCGGGCGCGGGCCCGGAGGACGGGACGGTCGCGCTCGACGAGATCGCCGGCCTCCACTACGTCTACGAGGAACGCAAGCAGATCATCCGCCTGCGTCTCGACGGACAGGCGCGTCTCGCGCGCGACTATGGCGGCGACGGCGCGGCCGGCGAGGCGTCGAAGCCCGAGGCGAACTGGGCGGCGGTTCTCAACTACAATCTGTTCAGCTCGACGCTGACGCAGTTGAACAAGCCGAAATTCGAGTATCAGGGCGCGAGCGCCACGCTCGACGGGCGCATCTCGACGCCGATGGGCGTGCTCTCGCAGACCGGCGTCGTCGGCTCCAACATCGCCTCCTCGCGCAAGGCGCTGCGCCTCGACACCAACTGGACATGGTCCGACCCGCGCTCGCTGATCACCTATCGCGCCGGCGACACGATTTCGTCGGGCCTCGCCTGGACGCGGCCCGTGCGCATGGGCGGCGCGCAGATCCAGCGCAATTTCGGCCTTCGCCCCGATCTGGTTACGCTACCGTTGCCGAGCCTCGGCGGCACCGCCGCCGTGCCCTCGACGCTCGACGTCTACGTCAACAACGTGAAGACCTTCACCCAGCAGGTCGACGAGGGGCCCTACCGCGTCAACAGCCTTCCGCTCGTCGGCTCCGGCACGGCGAGGATCGTCGTGCGGGATTCGACCGGGCGCGAGACCGAGCAGGAGAGCGCCTTCTTCACCTCGCCGCTGCTGTTGCGGCCGGGGCTGTTCGACTTCTCCGTCGAGGCGGGGCTGGCGCGCCGCTCTTACGGCGTCGAGTCGAACGACTATGCGCGCGGGCTGATCGGCAGCGCCAGCGCCCGCCGGGGCCTTGCGCAATGGCTGACCATCGAGGGCCATCTCGAGGGCGGGCCGAAATTCGTCAACGCCGGCGCCGGCCTCGTCGTGCGCGTGTTCGATCGCGGCGTCGTCAATCTCGCGGCGAGCGCCAGCCGCAGCTCGGGCGCCAATGGCGGCCAGCTCTACGGCTCCTTCGAGACGCGGCTCGGAGCGGTGACGGTGAGCGGGGCCTCGCAGCGCAGCTTCGGCCGCTACGAGGATCTGGCCTCGCTCACGGCGGTGAACGCGCCCAAGACGATTGGCGGCTCGGTCGCCGACGGCGGCCTCGGCGCCTTTTCCGAACTCGTCTCGATCCGGCCGATGCGCGCGCTCGACCGCATCGCGCTCTCCTTCCCGACGCCGTTCGACAAGTCGAGCGTCTCTCTCGCCTTCACGCGCATGGTCACCGCCGAGCGCAAGCGCACGACGATCGCCAGCGCGAGCTGGTCGCGGCCGGGCCCGTGGGGCTCGTCGATGTTCGCCACCGGCTATGTCAGCGTCGCCGGCGCGCGCGAGGCGGGCGTCTTCGCCGGCTTCGCGATGCCGATCGGCAAGGACGCCTATGGCGCGGCCTCGGTCTCGACCGTCAACGGCCGCGTGACGACGCAGCTCGAAGCGGCGAAGTCCCTCGGGCAGACGCCGGGCGACTACGGCTGGCGCCTGCGTGACGTCGAAGGCGCGAACGGCGGAATGCGCGAGGCGGGCGCCGCCTATCGCTCGCAATGGGCGCGCATCGAGGCCAATGTCGGGCAGGAGCGCAAGACCGCGCGCGGCTCGCTGGAGATCGAGGGCGCGGTGGCGGCCATCGGCGGCGGCGTTTTCGCCGCCAACCGCATCGGCGACGCCTTCGCCGTCATCGACGCGGGAGCGCCCGGCGTCGAGGTGAAGGCGGAGAACCGCGCCATCGGCCGCACGGATTCGCGCGGCAAGCTGCTCGTGCCGACGCTGCGCGCCTACGAGCGCAACGCGATCAGCATCGACCCGCGCTCGCTGCCCGTCGACGCCGACGCCGCGCGCACGCAGGTGAGCGTCGTGCCGGCCGGCCGCAGCGGCGTCGTCGTCGATTTCGGCGTCAGGACGGATGTGCAGGGCGCGATCGTCGTGGTCGTCGACGCCGCGGGCAAGCCGTTGCGGCCGGGCTCCCACGCCCGCCTCGAAGGCGCGGAGGCGCCGCTGGTGGTCGGCTACGAGGGGCGCGTTTACGTTACGGGGCTCGGAGCCCGCAATCGCCTGCGCGTGACGCAGGGCGCCGGCGAATGCGTCGCCGAATTCGCCTATGCGCGGGGCGCCGGGCCGCAGCCGGTGATCGGACCGGCCGTCTGCAAGTGAGCGGCGCGCGCATGAAAAAGGGGCCGCGAGGGCCCCTCCTTCGTCAAACCGGAGCGCAGCTCAGTAGGTGACGGTGATCGTCACCGTGTCCTGGTAGTTCGCGCCGGGCGAGGGCGTCGCCTGCGCGGGAACCTGGCCGTAGACCGTGTAGCTCTGCGCCGATCCGTTGCCGGTCGCCGAGACCCAGCTGCCCGAGGCGTTGCCCCACGCCGTGGTGCGGCCGGCGTCGGTATAGAGATTGTAGTTCACGAACTCCGTATTCGTGACGCCGCCGAGCATGCGGCGCTGCGAGCCGCTGGCGTTCAGCCCGGTGTTGAGGCCGATCGTGTAAGGCGTCGTGTTCGTGCAGGTGACCTGGAACGTGCTCGTCTGGTTCACCAGCGCGCTCAGCAGACCATGCGAGCCGAACGCCATGTCGGTCGGGTTGGCGACCGTGCATTCGCTGGTGATGGTGATGGTGACGTTGAACGTGCCGGTGGCGGTCGCGGCCTGCGCGGCCCCGGACCCCGCCGTCGCCGCCGCCAGGAGCGCGCACAGGGCGATGCTGATCCGCTTCATGGAAACCCTCTCGATGCGCGGGCCAATAGGCCCGTCCCGCACAAATTGAGGGAAAGCGGCTAACGTAAGGTTAAGGTTAAGGCGGAAGCGCCCGGTTTTTCCGCGGGTTGCGGCGCGCGCGACGCGGCGCCGCAACCCGCGCGGCCGTCACTGCGCCGCGAAGCAGTAGAGCAGCCCGCCCCCACCGGTGGAGCGCAGATCGGCCGCGCTGCATCCCCCTTCCGACCCGGCGCGAGGGGTGCGAGGCGTTCCAGCTCTTCATCGGCGGCGAATCGTCGAGCCCGATGCGGTCGTGATGACCGACCATCGCCGAACCCGCCCCGCTCTTCGTCCAGTTGCCGCACGTCATGTCCTTCTCCGGGCCGAAGGCCGTGCCGTCCGCCTGCGAGCCGGTCAGCACGTCGTGCATGTTGATGAGGAAGCCGCGCCCCATCACCTTCTGGCCCTTCTCGGTCAGGCCGGTGTCGATGTTGATCCTGTTGGCGTCCGAATGCAGCGCGGCAACGTCGGCGGCGATCGTCTCGCCCTTGAAGTTGACGAACGGCCCCTTTCCGATGCGCTCGCGCGCGTTCACGGCCGGCTTGCCGTCGGCCGCCTGCGTCGACAGATAGGCGCGCCAGGTCTTGGCCCCCTGCCCCACGGCGGCGGCGAGGGTCTGGCAATGCTTGTCCGCCCCATCGAGGCCGCCGAGATCGGCGCCCTTGCCCGGATTGGCGCTGGTGATGAAGAAGCTCATCGCCGCGTTGGGCTGAGGCCCTTGCTGCTGGGCGCTGGCGGCGCCGGCGACGACGAGCGCGGCGACGAAGATGGCGATGCGCGACATGACGTGTTCTCCCTCGATGGGCGCGCGTCGTTCCCCGCGTCGCCGACGAGGCAGATTACCCGCCCGCGCGGGCCGCGCATTTGCCTGCCCGCCGGCGACGGCTTGCGCCGCCACAACACGCGCGCGTGAGGCGGGCGCGACCGCGCGTCCGCAAATCGGGCGCTATCGCCTCAGGGATTGGGCTTCAACTGGTCCTTGAGCTTCTCGCCGCCGCCGAAGTCGATGTCGTCGATCAGCCAGCGCCCGCCGTTCTCGCGCAGCGTGAAGACGCGCTTCACCTTGGTGTCGAAGTTCTTGAACGTCGCCTCGATCATCGCGCGCCCGTTCTGATCGGAGATGACGCGGATCAAGAGATCGGTGATCTTGAAATCCTGCCCGTCCACCAGAAAGTCGGCGTCCGGCAAGCAGATGTCCTTGCCCTTGCAGGCCTTTTGCAACTTGGCGATCATCGCGCGCACGCGCGGCGTGTAGAGCTTCGGGTCGAGATGGTCCGGCCCCATCGCGCCGGTCTTCTCGGCGGCCAGATATTGCTCGTAGACCGCGCGCACCGCCTCCGCCGGCGCGCTCGCCGCGAAGGCGAGCGGCGCCCACAGCATCAGCGCGGCGACGACTCCCGACCGGAACCCAGAAGCCATCGCTCCGCCCCCTCAGCGCGAGAACTTCGAACCATTCGACATGGCTGTCGCCCTCGAAGGCGAGCATGTGGGTCGCTAGCCTGTCGAGGAACATGCGGTCGTGGCTGATGATCACGGCGCAGCCGGCGAAATCCTCGAGCGCTTCTTCGAGCGCGGCGAGGGTTTCGGTGTCGAGGTCGTTGGTCGGTTCGTCGAGCAGCAGCACGTTGGCGCCGGCCTTCAGCATCTTGGCAAGGTGCACGCGGTTGCGCTGGCCGCCCGAGAGTGTGCCGACCTTCTGCTGCTGGTCGGCGCCCTTGAAGTTGAAGGTCGAGCAATAGCCGCGCGAATTGATCTCGCGCTTGCCGAGATAGATGATGTCGTTGCCGCCCGAGATTTCCTCCCAGACCGTCTTCTTGTCGTCGAGCGCATCGCGGCTCTGGTCGACATAGCCGAGCTTGACGCTCTCGCCGATCCTGATGTCGCCGGCATCCGGCTTTTCCTGGCCGGTGATCATGCGGAACAGCGTCGTCTTGCCGGCGCCGTTCGGGCCGATGATGCCGACGATGCCGCCCGGCGGCAGCTTGAACGACAGGTTGTCGATCAGCAGCCGATCGCCATAGCTCTTCGAAATGCCGTCGAGATTGATGACGTTCTGGCCCAGCCGCTCGCCGGGCGGAATGATGATCTGGGCGGTCGTCGGCGCCGCGCCTCGTTGATCTTGACCAGCTCGTCATAGGCCTTGATGCGGGCCTTGGACTTGGCCTGCCGCGCCTGGGGCGAGGGGCCGATCCATTCGCGCTCGCGCTCCAGCGCCTTCTGGCGGGCCGCCGCCTCGCTGCCTTCCTGCGCGAGGCGCTTGGCCTCTGCCCGAGATAGGCCGAGTAGTTGCCTTCGTAGGGAATGCCGCGGCCGCGGTCGAGCTCGAGGATCCAGCCGGTGACGTTGTCGAGGAAGTAGCGGTCGTGGGTGACGATCAGCACCGCGCCCGGAAACTCGCGGAGGTGCTTTTCGAGCCAGGCCACCGTCTCGGCGTCGAGATGGTTGGTCGGTTCGTCGAGCAGCAGCAGGTCGGGCTTGCGACAGCAGCAGCCGGCACAGCGCGACGCGGCGCTTCTCGCCGCCCGACAGCGTGGTGACGTCGGCCTCCGCGGGCGGGCAGCGCAGCGCCTCCATGGCCAGCTCGACCTGGCTGTCGAGGTCCCAGAGGTTCTGGCCGTCGATCTGGTCCTGGAGCTTGCCGCCTCGTCGGCGGTCTCGTCGGAATAGTTCATCATCAGCTCGTTGTAGCGGTCGAGAAGGTCCTTCTTCGCCTTGACGCCGAGCATGACGTTGCCGCGCACGTCGAGATCGGGATCGAGCTGCGGCTCCTGCGGCAGGTAGCCGACCCTCGCGCCATCGGCGACCCAGGCCTCGCCGACGAACTCGGTGTCGAGCCCGGCCATGATCTTCAGCAGGGTCGACTTGCCCGAGCCGTTGACGCCGAGCACGCCGATCTTGGCGTCCGGATAGAAGGAGAGATGGATGTTCTCCAGCACCTTCTTGCCGCCCGGATAGGTCTTCGTCAGACCCTGCATGTGATAGATGAACTGCCGCGCCATCGGCTCGCCGTCCGTAGGTTGGAAATCGGTGGCCTTTACGCGCGGGCGTAACCGCGCCCGTGTTGCTGGTCCCGCCGCCGACAGCCGCGTGTTGGTTGGGCCCGCCGCGCCGGGCGTGACCCCGGCGGCAATCGCCCGAACGGTGTTCCGGGGCCGGGCGACGCGCGCCCACGGGGGAGGGACATTTTTCGACGCGGAGGCGACGGCCGCAGCGACGCTGGCGGCGCGGGCCCATGAGCGCGCCGCCCCCTCGTCCCGATCGCCCGGTCGCCCGGCTGACGACCGGTCGCCGCTCTGCGCCGGGCCTCCCGCCGCGTTCCCCCGCGCAGGCGCACGACCCTTCGCCCGCCCCCCCCCCGCCGGGCGCCCGCCGGCGCCGGCAAGAGCTCCTTCATCGAGTCCGTCATGGCGCGCATGGGCGCGCTCTCCGCCGCCGCCCGCGACGTCGAGCGCTCGCCCTTCCTGACCCGCATCCTGCCGGTGCGCGTCGAGGCGGCGAGCGCGGCGGGCGACCCCGCCGCCGCCATCGCCGCGGGGATCGAGCGCGCGATGCGCCGGGCCGATCGCGATTGGGCGGCGCTCGCCGACGAGGCCGCCTTCGCGCTCGCCGATCCGCAGGCCGCCGCGCGCGAGGCGGGCGAGCGCTTCGACGCGCTGCGCCGCCGCCTCGACGAGGAGACGCGCGAACTCGACGACGCCAAGGGCAAGCGCGCGCGGCTGCCCGATCTTCTGCTCTACGAAACCGCCGGCTCGAAGGTCGACTCCTTCGCCCGCGGCAACCGCTCGCGGCTGGAGACGGCGCTGCGCCGCTTCGGCTTTTCGGAGGCCGACGCCACCGTCGCCTACAAGAATCTGGTCGGCGAGGTGACCGAGCTCGGCGGCGCGGCCTCGGCGACGCCGACTCTGCTGCGCAGCATCTGGGCGTTCCGCGGCCAGACCCGCCTGCTCGTCATCGCGGCTTTGCTCGTCCTCCTCTGGATCGCCTTCGGCATGGCGCAGGATTCCCAGGGCGCCTGGGGCCCGTGGCTGCGCGAACAGGGCGGCCTCGGCGTCGCCGTGGCGGAATGGGCGGCCAAGGGCTGGCTCGCCACGTTCGGGCGCGTCGCCCTCGCCGGCGCGGGCCTCGCGCTCGTCGTCAACGTCTGGCGCGCCGTGCGCTTCACTGCGCCGATCCTGCGCGGGGCCAAGCTGTTGAAGGCCGATCTGGCCGAACGCAGCGTCGAACTCGACCGCCAGATCGAGGCGCGCGCCAGCCGCATCGAGGCGCTGCTCGCGGAGGCGGAGGCCGCGCGCAAGGCGGCCGAGACGACGACGCAGCGCGCCGCCAGCCTCGGCGCGCGCGCCGCCGCGCCGTCCGCGCTGGCCGTCGATTCCCGCGCCGACGGCTTCGTCGCCGCGCTCGACGAGGCGCTGGCGCGCAACCCCGCCCGCGCCCGCGTCATCGTCGCCGTCGACGGTCTGGACGACGTGCCGGCCGAGGCCGCCCGGCGCGTGCTGGACGCCGCGCGCCGCCTGCTCGCCGGCCCGCATTACGCCGTCCTCGCCGGGCTTGATCCCGCGCTCGGCGCGCTCGGCGCGACGCCGGAGGCGCGGCGCGACGGCTTCGCCCGCCTGTTCCAGGCGGCGTGGAGGCTTGAGCCGGGCGCCGGCTTCGACCCCGAGCGGGCGATAGCGGCCCATCTCACGGGCGCCGAGACGGCCGCCCCGCCCGCGCCGGCGCCGGACGCCGCGCGCTCGCTGCTCGACGAGCCGATCAACATGGCCGAGAGCGACCTCATCGCCCGCCTCGCACCGCTCGCCGGCGCCACGCCGCGCCAGATGAAGCGCTTCGCCAATCTCTACCGGCTCGGCCGGCTCGCGAGTCCCAACCGCTCGGCCCTGGCGCTGATGCTCGCCGCCGAACTCGGCGCGGCCGGCGACCCGCTCGCCGTCAACGCCGCGCTGGACGAGGGCCGCGAGCCGGACGGCGACCCGCGCCTGATCGGCGCCGTCCGCGCCGCCCGCGCCGCCGCCGGCGGCGGCATCAAGCCGGCCGATCTCTACGCCGCAAGACGGCTGGTGCGCCGCTTCACGGCGCTGGAGGAAGGGGCGTAACCTGCACCGCGAGCCTCCGGCTCGCATCGCACGGACCGCGAGCCTCCGGCTCGCATCGCACGGACCGCGAGCCTCCGGCTCGCATGGGGCAATCTGCTTGGACGTTTGTGCGAGCCGGAGGCTCGCCGTCCGGCGATCACCCCATCCCCACCACGATCTTCCCCACATGCGCGTCGGCCTTCATCGTCGCGAAGGCCTCGCGCGCGTTCTCCAACGCGAACCGGTGGCTGACGACGGGGTCGATCCCGTTCGCCGCGATGGCGCGGATCATCGCCTCCAGATCCTCGCGGCTGCCGCAGGTGACGCCCTGCATCCGCACCTGCCGCATCACGGCGAGCGTCAGCGTCACCGGCGCCTTGGCGCCCGAGAGCACGCCGATCAGCGCGATGGTTCCGCCGGACCGGATCGCCCGCAGCGACTGGTCGAGCGTCGACGCCCCGCCGACCTCGACGACGAGATCGAGCCGCCCCTCGGCGAGCTTGCGCGCGCTCGCGCCCCAGTCGGGATCGGCCCGGTAGTCGATGACGTGATGGGCGCCGAGCGCCTTCAGCCGTTCGGCCTTTTCGGGCGAGGAGGTGGTGGCGATGACGCGCGCGCCCGCCATGCGGGCGAATTGCAGCGCGAACAGCGAGACGCCGCCGGTGCCCTGCGTCAGCACCGTGTCGCCCGGCTGCACGCGGCCGAGCGCGACGATGGCCGACCAGGCGGTCAGCGCGGCGCAGGGCAGCGTCGCGGCCGCCTCCAGGCCGATCGCCTCGGGCAGCACGACCAGCGCCTCCTCGTCGATCGTAAGCCCGGTGCGCAGCGTTCCGTCGCCGCCCGGCCCGCCGAGCCCGGTGGCGAGTCGCTCGCTCGTCGGCTCGCCGGAGATCCAGCCGGGAAAGAAGTTGACGACCACCCGGTCGCCGACCTTCACCCTGCGGCATCCCGGCCCCACCGCCTCGACAACGCCAGCCCCGTCCGAACAGGGCACAACCGGCAGCGTCTGGCGCGGGTTGTAGAGCCCCTCGACCAGCAGCAGATCGCGCCGGTTGAGGCTGGCGTGGGCGATCCGAACCCGCGCCTGCCGCTGGCCCGGCGCGACGGGATCGCGGGCGCGCAACGCCAGCCGGTCGATCCCGAACCCCTCCTCAAGAACGACCGCCCGATCCGTCATGCCGCCTCCCGCTGTCGACGCGAACCCTGCGCGGGCGCCCGCGCCTGCGTCAAGACGCCGAATTCCAGGCTTGCGCTCCGGCCGCCGCATCGTTCAGGAAGGCGAACGCCACCACGCGCGACCCGATGGACGAACGCCCGACCATGACCGACGCCGACCTGTCGCCCGAGGGCGACAGCCGGCCGCCGCCCCCCCTCCGGGGAGGGGCGCGCGCGCTCGCCGTCGCGGCGCTCGCCGCGCTCGGCTCGCTCGCCGCGCATGCCGGCCTCGTCGCCGCGCTGATCCTGGTCGAGCCCGCGCCCGCCGCCATCGGCGCGGCCGAGGCCGAGGCGATCGAGGTCGAGATCGTCGCCGAGGCGCCGGCCGACGCACCTGCGCCGCCGGACGAGCCGGCCGATCCGCCACAGCAACGGCTCGCCGCCGTGGCGGCCGAGCCCTTCGCCCCGCCGGACGCCAGAACCGCCTGCCGACCTGCCCTGGCTCGCGCCGCCGGAGCCGCCCTCGCCCGCGCCTGCGGAGATCGCACGCGCCGAGGCGCCGCCCGACCCCGCGCCGCCGCTCGACGAGCCGGACCCGGAAGCCCCGCCGGCGGCCGTGGAGACGGCGACTCTCGTTCCGCCCCCGCCGGAGCCCGAGGCGCCCCCGCCGGAGCCCGAGGCGGCGGCCGCGCCGCCTGCCCTTGCGCCGCCTGCCCTTGCGCCGCCGCCCGCTCCTGCGGCCGCCCCGCCTCCCGCCAGAGCGGCTGCGCCGCCGCCTCGGCCGCACAAGCGCGCGCAGGCGGAGCCGGCGCGCGTCGAGCCGCCGCGGGCGGCGTCGAAGCCGGCGCCTCGCCTGGCGCGACATCCCCCCGAGTCGGCGACGCCGACACGAACTGCCGCGCGACCGGCGCCCCCGACCCCGCAAACGGCGGGCGACGGCGGCGCCGCCGAGATCGCCGCCTTCCGTTCGCTCGTTGCGCGCCGCATCGCTTCCGAGAAGCGCTATCCCGCCGGCGCGCGCGAGCGCGGCGAACGCGGCCGCCCTGTCGTCGCCTTCAACCTGTCGCCGTCGGGCGGGCTCGCGGGCGTCTCGCTCGCCCGCTCCAGCGGCCATGCCGAACTCGACGCCGAGATTCTCGCGATGGTGCGGCGCGCCGCGCCGTTTCCCAAGCCGCCGCCGGGCGCGGCCCGCGCCTTCTCGCTCGCCGTCAGCTTCGACCTGCGGTGATTCGCCCTGCGCCGAGGCGCGCATCGCCTCGCCGCGCGCGGCGCGCTAGCATCGGCGCGAAGGGGAGCGGCGAGGCATGGACGAGACGACCAACGAGGCGCCTTTCGCGCCGCATCCGCAGCGCGCGGCGTTGCTGGCCGAGGTGCACGCCCGCCCCTTCGCGCCGATGGCGACGCCGGCGCGCATCCTGCGCTTCGCGTTTCTCGCCGACGCGACGCAGGCCGCCGCCGCCCGCGCCTGGATGGACCGCATCTGCGCGCAGGCGGGACTGCCCCCGCCCGCCGCCAACGCCAAGCACCACGCCGCGCGGCTGCAGCAGGCCGAAATCGTGTTCGAGCAGCACGGCGAATTCGTCACCTACACGATCCGCTTCACCGACGCCTCGGCCAAGCCGTTCGATCCGCCGGCCGCCGAACTCATGCGCCGGCTTCCGCCGATCGAGCAGCCCGGCCCGCATCTTGTGTCGATCGACCTCGCGCTGGCGCGCGCCGAGGCCGCCGGCCCGCTCGAATCCGTGTTCGACGCCACCAGCCTCGCCGCCGCGCGCGTCAAGCAGGGCGCGGCGATCATCGCCACCGATTTCCGCCCCGACGCCTCCGGGTTCGTTCGCCTGCTCGTGTTGAACGACCGGCTGACTCTGAACGCCGCCGGCGCGCTGTGCGTTCGCTTCGTCGAAACGGAGACCTATCGCACCTTCGCGCTGCTCGGCCTGCCCGAGGCGCAACGCCTCGCGCCGAAGACCGCGCGCATCGAGACCGAACTCGCCGACATCTCCGCTGCGATGACGCGCTCGCAGGGCCTCGCCGACGACGGCCCGCTGCTGCATCGGCTGACGCTGCTTGCCGCCGAACTCGAAGCCGACACGGCGGCGAGCGCCTATCGCTTCGGCGCCAGCCGCGCCTACGACGAACTCGTGCATCAGCGTCTGAACGCCATCGGCGAGGAGACGCTCGACCAGTATCCGACGGTCGCCTCGTTCCTCGCCCGCCGCGGCGCGCCGGCGATGCGCACGGTGATGACCATCGAGCGACGCCAGGGCAACCTGTCCGAGAAGCTGACGCGCGCCACCAATCTGTTGCGCACCCGCGTCGACGTCGAGATCGAGCAGCAGAACAAGAAGGTGCTCGAGGCGATGAACGAGCGCGCCTCGATGCAGCTGCGGCTGCAACAGACGGTCGAGGGCCTGTCCATCGCCGCGATCAGCTATTACGTCGTCGGCCTGTTCACCTACGTCTTCAAAGGGCTGAAGGAGGCCGGCCTGTTGCCGGTCGATCCCAACATCGCGACCGCGCTCGCCGTGCCCGTCGCCATCGGCGGCGTCGCATACGTCGTCAGCCGCATCCGCAAGGCGCATGGCGGCGACGGGCATTAGAGGCGCACGATCGCCTCGCCGGAAAAGTCGCGCGCCCTGTCGTCGGCGCGCCGTCCGTCGACCATGATGCCGGGCCGCACCTCGGCAAGCGGAACGAGGACGAAGCCGCGTTCGGCGATGCGCGGATGCGGCAGCATCAGCCCCGGCCGGTCGACGCGCTCCGCGCCGACGAACAGAAGATCGACGTCGATGCCGCGCGGCCCCCAGCGCTCGCCGCGCACGCGCCCCATCGCCTGCTCGATCGACAGCGCGAGCGCCAAGAGTTCGTCCGCCGACGCGCGCGAGCGGCCGACGGCGACGGCGTTGACGAACCAGTCCTGATCCGTCTTGCCCCAGGGCGGCGTGCGCCAGAGCGAGGACAATTCGAGACCCTCGACGAGGCCGCTGCGCGCCAGTCGCGCCGCCGCCTCGCGCACATGCCCGGCCTTGTCGCCGAGATTGGCGCCGAGCCCGAAGCCGATGTCGCGCCAACCCGTCATGCGCGCCGCGCCGCCATGATCGCGCGATAGACCGCGACCGCCTCGACATGCGGACGGACGTCGTGCGCCCGCAGAATCGAGGCGCCGCAGGCGAGCGCCGCCATATGCGCGCCGAGCGTGGCGAACAGCCGGTCCTGCGCGCCCCCGGCGACGAACTGGCCGAGAAAGGATTTGCGCGACAGGCCGACGAGAAACGGCAGGCCGTAATCGGCCAGCTCGCCGAGGCGCGCCACGCATTCGACGTTCTGGCGCGCCGTCTTGCCGAAGCCGTTGCCGGGATCGAGGATGATATGGGCGCGCGGCACGCCCGCGCGGTCGGCGAGCGCCAGCGTGCGGTCGAAGAAGCGACGCATGTCGTCGACGATGTCGATCGTCTCGTCCTTTTCGTCGCGATTATGCATCGCCACCAGCGCCGCGCCCGTCTCGGCGACCGCATCGGCCATCGCCGCATCTTTCTGCAGGCCCCACACGTCGTTGACGACGACGGCGCCGAGCGCGCAGGCGCGCCAGGCGACGGAGGCCTTCGTCGTGTCGATCGACACGGGGCGGGACCCGACCGCCGCCATCACCGCCGGCAGATGCGCCTCGATGCGCGCGATCTCCTCCGCCTCGGCGAGCGGCGCATGGCCGGGCCGCGTCGACTCCGCGCCGACGTCGATGATGTCGGCGCCCTCCTGCGCGAGGCGTGTCGCCTGCGCCACCGCGCGCTCGACGCCGAAGAAGCGCCCGCCGTCGGAAAAGGAGTCGGGCGTGACGTTGAGCACGCCCATGATCAGCGGGCGCTGCTTCAGCGCCGCCAGAAGGCGGTCGCGCCGCTCGGCAAGGCTCGCTAGTCCGCTCATGTCCCGCTCCCGTGGCTCGCCCGCAAAGACCATGCGCCGCCGCGCTCTGGCAAGGCTCAGCCTCTGGTTCGGACGATCTCGACGCCGACCGAGCCCGCCACCACCGCGAGCTTTTCCACCCGCACCATGGCGCGCATGGCGCGCGGATGGGCGAGCGCGGCCTCCGCCACCTTTTCGGCGATGGTTTCGACGAGGCCGTGATGCTCTGCCTCCGCCATCATGCGGATGCGGTCGGTGATCACGTCGTAGGAGAACACGTCGCGGAATTCGGCGCGCCGTCCGCGCGGGCGGGCGACGTCGACCTCGACCGTGAAGCGCACGGGCTGGCGCCGCTCGCGCTCGCGCGCATAGACGCCGACGCGCATGTCGACGACGAAATCGCGCACGAAGACGCGGTCGGTCGGTTGATCGGCGGCGGCCGGCGCCGTCGCCGTCTGCGCCGGGATCAGCCCGCGCAGCAGCGCCACGGCCTGCGGATCGACGCCGTCGCGCCGCCGGTCCGGCCCGTAGAGGGCGCGCCGGAAGCCGAGAATGTCTGGCTCCAGCGCCAGCAGGCGCGGCACGTCCGGCGGCTCCAGCGCGCCCGACAGGCCGCTCGCCAGGTCGCGCGCCCGGCAGGCGGCGACAAACCGGCGCAGATCGGCCAGACTCACGCGCTCCAGCAGGCTGCGTTCGGCCGGATCGGCCGGCTCGATCACGGCGCCGGCGAAGCCGGCGGCGGCCAGCGCGTCGAGCACGTCGAGATCGCCGATGCGTTCGGCGGCGAGCACGCCGAACAGCGTCGCGCGCGGCGCGGCCGCTGCGGCCCCGGAGATGAAGGCCGCGCTGTGCAGCGACGGCGGCAGCCGCAGCTTGACGCAATCGGCGCCCGCCTCCGCGAGTTCGAGCGCATGCGCGGCGGCGGCGGCGCCGTCGCGCCCGGCGGCGATGGCGCACAGGCGCGCCGCGCCGCGCGCGTCGGCGAGCGCGCGCAGATAGTCCGCCGAAGCGTCGAGAAGCTCGACGATGTCGGCGCCGTGCTCCAGCGCGACGCGCGCATCCGCGATCGTTCCGACTGTCGCCAGCATCACGGTCATCGCGCCGCGCCCTCTTCCGGAATGCAAAAGGGCGCCTCGCGGCGCCCTTCGCGTCAAGCGGTTCGGAGCAAGATTACTTCTTCTTGCCGTCCGCGCCATACTGCTTGAGGAACGCCCAGAGATCCTTGGCGTCCTTCTCGTCCTTGATGCCGGCGAACACCATCTTGGTGCCGGGCATCTTGGCCTTCGGATCCTTGATGTATTCGACGAAGGTGGCCTCGCCCCAGGTGATGCCCGAGTTCTTGTTGGCCTCGGAATAGTTGAAGCCCTCGACCGAGCCGGACTTGCGGCCGTCAAGACCGTTCTGCGCCGGGCCGACGAGATTCTTCGCGCCTTCGCCGATCATGTGGCAGGGGCGGCACTTGGCGAACTGCTTCTCGCCGGCCGCCGCGTCCTGCGCGGCCGCAGCGCTCACGCCCGCGGCGAAAATGGCCGCAACGGCGGCGAACATCGAAATGCGTTTCATCAGGTCCACTCCTCCTCGGAATCACGGAGCATATGGCAGCCGCCGCCTGCGCAAGCAACCGCGTTACTTTGTCGCCCGTATGGCGAGTCAAGCGCCTCTACGACGAAGGACGAAGACCAGAACGGCTCCCTCGACCTCGGCGGATTCGAGCGCGTCCCCAGTTTCGCGCGCGAGGTTCGGAATGTCGAGCCGGGCCAGCGGATCGGTGCATTCCACGCGCAGCAGCGCGCCGGGCGCGAGGCCCAATAGCGCCTTGCGCGTCTTCAGCGCCGGCAACGGACATTTCAAACCTTTCAGATCAAGCGTTTGCGCCGTCGCTTCGGTCATCCCCGCCCATATCCTCGCTCGCCGCGTGACGTCGCGGCGTCAGGCGGGGTAACATCGGAAACGAACCTTAACACGAGCGGGCGGACGCGCCTGCCGCGGAGCGCCATGAACATCATCGGATTGGCGGGCTGGAGCGGCGCCGGAAAGACCACCCTGATCAAGCGCCTTCTGCCCGCGCTCGTCGCCCGCGGCGTCAGCGTCTCGACGCTCAAGCACGCGCATCACCGTTTCGACGTCGATCATCCCGGCAAGGACTCCTTCGAGCATCGTCTCGCGGGGGCGCGCGAGGTGCTGGTCTCGTCCGGCCAGCGCTGGGCGCTGATGCACGAATTGCGCGGCGCGCCGGAGCCCTCGCTCGCCTTCCTGCTGGACAAGCTCTCGCCTGTCGATCTCGTCGTGATCGAGGGCTTCAAGGGCGATCCGCATCCGAAGATCGAGGTGCACAGGCTCGCCAACGGCAAGCCCTTCCTGCATCCGCAGGACGCCGACATCGTCGCCATCGCCACCGACTCGGGCGAGGCCTTCCCCGGTCTGGAGCGGGCGGCTCTGGAGGACGCCGAGGCGATCGCCGACATCGCCCTGCGCCGCGCCCGGCCCCTCGCCGAAATCCGCGCGCGGCTCGATGCGACGCGCGAGAAGGTCTGAGGCATGGCCCAGTTGACGAGCGACGCCCACGCCTTCGGCGACCGCATGATGCGGGTCGACGAGGCGCAGGCCTCGATCGCCGCGCGCATCCGCCCGCTCGGGCGCGTCGAGACGCTCGGCCTCTGCGAGGCCGACAGCCGCGTTCTCGCCGCCCCGCTGATCGCCCCGCTCGATCTGCCGCCCTTCGCCAATTCGGCGGTCGACGGCTATGCCGTGCGCTTCGAGGATCTCGCCGCCGCAGGCGGAACCTTGCTCCCCGTCAGCGGCCGCGCCGCCGCCGGCCGGCCGATCGAGGGCGAGGCGCGGCCCGGCGCGGCGCTGCGCATCTTCACCGGCGCGGCGACGCCGGACAGCTTCGACACCGTGTTCATGCAGGAGGACGTGACGGCCGAGGGCGCCGGCGTGCGCCTGCCCGCAGGCCTTGCGCGCGGGGCCAACCGCCGCCCGGCCGGCGAGGATGTCGCCAGGGGCGCGCTGGCCCTTCCCGCCGGCCGGCGCCTGCGTCCGCAGGACATCGCGCTCGCCGCAGCCCTCGGAACCGCACGGCTTGAGGTCGCCGCCCGCCCGCGCGTCGGCGTGTTCTCGACCGGCGACGAGGTGACCGAGGCCGGCGCGGCGCTGAGGCCCGGCGCGGTCTACGACGCCAACCGCCCCGCCTTGCTGGCGCTCGCCGCGCGCGCCGGCGCCGCGCCCGTCGACCTCGGGCGCCTGCCCGACGATCCGGCCCGCATCGCCGCCGCCCTGCGCGAGGCGGCCTCAGCCTGCGATCTGCTGCTGACCTCCGGCGGCGTCTCGACCGGCGAGGAGGATCATGTGCGCGCCGCGCTCTCGGCCGAAGGCGCGCTCGATTTCTGGCGCGTCGCGATCAAACCGGGCCGGCCCGTGGCGATGGGCGTCGTCGGCGAAACCCCGCTGATGGGCCTGCCCGGCAATCCGGCGGCGGTGTTCGTCACCTTCTTCGCGCTGGCGCGGCCGATGATCGCCGCCCTCGCCGGCGAGGCCTGGCGCGCCCCGCGGCCGACGTCCGTCGCCGCCGGCTTCGCCTACGCCAAGAAGGCGGGGCGACGCGAATATGTGCGCGTCGCGGTCGACGAGGGCCGCGTCGCCCGGAAGTTCGAGCGCGACGGCGCCGGCGTCATCGCCTCGCTGACCGAGACGGACGGGCTCGTCGTCCTGCCGGAAGACATGACGCGGCTCGCGCCGGGCGAAACCGTCGACTTTCTCTCGTATCAGGCGTTGCTGTGACCGGCCGGTCGGGTTCGGCCTAAGGCCCCGGCGAGCCGCTCGGCTTCCGCGAGTTCGTCCGGCGTGTTGGCGTTGAAGAACGGGTCGACCGGCGCCGTCGCCCACTCCACCGTCGCGATGGCGTAGCGCGCGGTGAAGCGGTCGATCTTGCGGATGTCCTCGTCCACCAGCGCGCGACGCAGATCGGCGCGCAGATCGACCGGCCAAAGCCCGATCACCGGATGCGTGTGACCGCCTGACGCGGCGACCGCGAGCCGCGCGCCCTGCGCGTCGCGCGCCGCCGTCAGCCGCGCCACCAGATCGCCCGGCAGGAAGGGCGAATCCGCCGCGACGCTGACGAGCGTCGCGATGTCCGGCCGCTCCCGCGCCGCCCAGTCGAGCCCCGCCAGCACGCCGGCGAGCGGCCCGGCGAAGCCCGGCACGTCGTCGGCGACGACAGGCAGACCCCGCGTGGCGAAGCGCGCCGGATCGCCGTTGGCGTTGAGGATCAGGCCGTCGCATTGCGGCGCCAGCGCCGCGATCACGCGGTCGAGGATCGCCACGCCGCCGACGCTGGCGAGCGGCTTGTCGCCGCCGCCCATGCGCCGCGCCAGTCCGCCCGCCAGCAGCAGGCCGAGAACGCGCTCACTCATCGCCTGCCCCCTTGCGCCGGTGCCGCGCCGATTCCTCCTCGACATAGGCGAGGTCCTGATCGAACACGATGCGCTCGGCCCCCGCGAGCGCGACGAAACGCTTGCCCTTGGCGCGGCCGATCAGCGTCAGCCCGAGCTTGTTGGCAAGCTCGACTCCCCATGCGGTGAAGCCCGAGCGGGAGACGAGAATCGGAATGCCCATGCGCGCGGTCTTGATCACCATCTCGGATGTCAGCCGCCCGGTCGTGTAGAAAATCTTGTCGCCGCCGCTCTCGCCGTTGCGGAACATCCAGCCGGCGATCTTGTCCACCGCGTTGTGCCGGCCGACATCCTCCATGTAGACGAGCGGCCGGTCCCGCCGGCACAGCACGCAACCGTGGATGGCGCCCGCCTCCAGATAGAGCGAAGGCGTCGTGTTGATCGCATGGGCGAGACGATAGAGCCACGAGGTGCGCAGCTCCGCGCGCGGCAGCCTCACCTCGTCGAGCGCCTCCATCAGATCGCCGAACGCCGTGCCCTGCGCGCAGCCGGAGGTGAGCGTCTTCTTCTTCAGCTTTGTCTCGAAATTCGTCTCGGCCGGCGTGCGCACGACGACGACGCCGAGATCGTCGTCATAGTCCACCGCGTCGACGATGTCGGTCGGCTTCAGCATCGCCTGATTGAGCAGATAGCCGAGCGCCAGCTCCTCCGGATGATCGCCGATGGTCATCATCGTGACGATCTCGCGGGCGTTGAGATACAGCGTCAACGGCCGCTCGACGACGACGGAGGTCTCGACCCTGGCGCCAGTCTGGTCGACGCCGACGACGCGCCGCGTCAGCCGCGGATCGGCGGGATCGGGAAGAACGAGAGGCGCCTGAGTCATGCGCCCAGATGTGGCGCGCGCATCGCGCGATGGCAAGCGCATCTGCGTGCGACGGGTTCGGTGGATCCCCTTCCCGGCGGCTTCGCCGCCGCCGGGGATGACATCGCCCTGCTATTGCTGGCCGAGCGAAGCCCCGCGTGTCATTCCCGGCCGAGCGAAGCGAGGGGAAGGGAATCCAGCCCGCGCGCGGAGCTCAGCTCTTCACCGCGCCGGCCGTCAGCCCCGACACCATGTATTTGCGGAAGGCGTAATAGATCGCCGCCGGCGGCAACGCGTAGATGAGGCCCGTCGTCATCAGCAATTCCCACGGCGAATCGTCGGCCGCGAGAAAATTGCCGAGCGCCACGGGCAGCGTGAACGAGGTGTCGTTGGTGAGCAGCAGGAAGGCGTAGAGATACTCGTTCCAGGCGAGCAGCAGCGCATAGATGCCGACGGCGACCAGCGAAGGCGCCATCAGCGGCAGATAGACGAGCCGGAAGAGTTGCAGCGGCGAGGCGCCGTCCACCACCGCCGCCTCGTCGAGCTCGAGCGGCAGCTTGTCGGAAGCCTGCTTCAGCACCCAGATCGCATAAGGCGAGGCGATGGCCACCATCGCCAGGATGAGCGCCCATTTCGAGCCGAGCAGGCCGTAAAGGCCCATGGTGCGATACATCGGCACCGCGAGGAACGCGGCGGGGATGAAATAGGTGAACAGCGCCATGTTGAGCACTGTGCGCCCGCCGCGCACGCGCAGGCGGCTGATCGCGAAGGCCGCGAAGGTGGCGACGAACAGCGTCAGCATGCCGGTGGCGACCGCCACCAGCGCGGAGTTGCCGAACTGCTGCCAGAAATGCGCCAGGTGATGATGGTCCGCCCGCAGCACGATGCCGAAATTGCGCAGCGTCGGACTTGTCGGCCAGATATTACCGGCGAACACGGACTGCTTGTCCGACAGGGCGAACAGGAACATGTTGTAGATCGGCAGCAGCGTCCAGATCACGACCGGAATCGCGATGAGCAGCAGCTTGGCGTCGCCGGCGATCGTGCCCTTGTCTTCGCTCTCGGCGCTCATCGCGACAGCCTCTTCATCATGAAGTAGACGAGCGGCAGGATCAGCGGCAACGCCGTAACGATCGTCGCCATCGACATGTCGACTTCGGCGAGGCGCAGATAGCGGATGCCGAGCGTCGCCAGCACATGCGTCAGATCCGCCGGCCCGCCGCCGGTGAGCAGATAGACGCTGTTGAAGTCGCCGAGCGTCCAGATCGTCGAGAGCAGCAGGCAGGTCAGATAAAGCTGCGCGATCGACGGCCAGGTGACGAAGCGGAACTGCTGCCAGCGGTTGGCGCCGTCGACGGAGGCGGCCTCGTACATGTCCTTCGAGATGGCGAGCCGGCCCGACAGCAGGATCAGCGTCCAGAACGGCAACGACTTCCAGATATGCACGAGCATCGAGAAGAACAGCGCCAGGCGCGGATCGTTCAGCCAGTTCGGCCCGTCCTCCGCCGTCAGCTTGAAGATCGTCTGGTTGATGACGCCCCATTCGGGGTTGAGCATGAAGCGCACCGACAGGATCGTCGGGATCGACGGCACGGCCCAGGGCAGGATGAACAGCACCGTCAGCGCCTTGATCCACCAGCGCGGGATCGTGAAGAAGCCCGACAGCAGCAGCGCCACGATCATCTTCAGATTGATCGCGACCACGATGAAGATCAACGTGTTGACGTAGGAGCGGATGAAGATCGGATCGTCGAGGAGTTTCTTGTAGCTCTGCGGCTCGTGCGCCAGCCAGAAGGCGTAGAGCACGGGATAGACGACGAAGGCGAGGAACACGACGAGATAGGGCGCGACGAAGAGCGCGCCCCAGATCTGGGCCGAACTCCAGCCGCCGTTCCCCGCTCTTGCGCCGTATGCCGGCGCCGCCGCGACCGCACTCATCGCCCGCCCCTCCCAAGGCAGCGGGCGGCGGAAGAAATGTCCGCCGCCCCTCCTCGCGTCAGTTCATCGAGCTCGCGACTTCCTTGATGCGCGCGATCAGCTCGTCCACCGCTTTGTCCGCCGGCGCCTTCTCGTTGATGATGCGGTTGGCGGCCTTGGCCCAGGCGTTCTCGTTGTTGAGCACCGTGAACTTCCAGTTCTTGGTGATCTCGAACGTGCTCGTGCCCGCCTTGAACTGGTTGTAAACCGCCTTGCGGTGCGGATCGGCCTGCCAGAAGGCGCTTTCGGCGCCCGACTTCGTGACCGGGAACCAGCGGCCGAGCGAACCCTCCACATAGGGCTGCAGGTTTTCGTCCTGCATCAGGAAGGCGACGAACTCCTTGGCGCGCGCCTTGTTCGGCGCGTTGCCGAAGATCACGCCCGTCTTCACCGCCGCGCGATAGGCCATCGGCGAACCGTCGGGACGGTTCGGGAAGCCGGCGGTCGCGATCAGCTCGTCGTAGTTCTTCTTCGCCTTGGCGCGCTCGTCGGCCGAGAGCGAGGCGTTGTTGGCGTCGTCGAGCCACTTGGCGGCGATCGAGATCGTCGCGTTGTGCGTCAGCACCGTCGTCTTGTTGTGGAAGGCGACGTTGTTGTCCGGATCCTTCCAGCTCGTCGAGGAGGGCGGCGTGCAGCCGCGCGTGTAGATGTCGGCGTAATCGCCGATCGCGCCGATGAGGCCCTTCTTCACCGTCGGATCGTCGACCAGCAGCTTGCCCTCGTCGTCGACCATCTTCACGCCGTAGGCGTCGATGAAGGTGAGCATCGAGTAGAAGCTGTCGGTCGAGTCGACGCCCGTCGGCTGGCCGATGCCGAAGGCGCGCGAGCCCGAGGCCTTGCGATAGCCCGGCTGCACCTTGTCGCACCAGAACGACCAGTAGCCCTTCCAGTCCTTCGGAATGTCGGCTTCCTTGAAGCCGGCCTGCTCCAGCATGTCCTTCCAGTACTGGATATGCATGGTCTGCTGCTTGATCGGGAAGGCGTAGTAGGCGCGCTTCTTCGCCTTGTCGTTCCACAGATAGGTCGTCTCGACCGTGTTCTTGAGGAACTTGTCCTTCATCGGCGTCATGATGTCGGAGACGTCCTCGAGACGCCCCTCGAAGGCCCATTTGCCGGTGACCTGGAAGTCGTACGGGTCGGCGTAGGCGACATCCGGAACCGTGCCGGAATCGAGCGCCGCCACCGTCTTCGGGATCATGTCCTGCACGGCGTATTGCGACAGCTCGATCTTGACGCCGGACTTGGCCTCGAACTTGCGGATCGCCTCGAACAGGGCGTCGTCCTCGGACTTGTAGAAGCCCTTCACCCACCACACGGTGAGCTTTTCCTGCGCGGCGGCCGGAACGGCCCACATGAGAGCGGCGGCCAGCGCCCCGGCGGCCGCGCCGCCAATGCGAAACGTCATGTCGGAATCCTCCCCAAACGATCGGCTGCGCCGTTGCCGCGCAGTTGGGCAGCAACCCTAGGGCGCTCGCCAGCCCCTGCCAAGAGGATTTTTATATCGATTTAAATTTACCCGGAACGCGGGCGGATCCCGCTTGGCCGGAACGCCGAAACGAAAGGCGCGCCGCTGCGGCAGGCCGCAGGGCGCGCAAGGATCAACAAGGATCGACAAGGATCGAAAGCGCGGCGCCCTCGCCGGAGCGAGGGCGCCGAACGCGTTCAGGCGACGACGGTGAAGTCGGCGGAGGAGAGGGTCGGAATGTTCTGGATGCGGAAGAACGCGACGCGCCCCCGCCCCCTGCCCGTCGGCGTCGAAGTAGAGGAAGCCGTCGTCGGTGTCGTAGTGGAAGACGCCGGTGTTGAAGCCGGCGCTCGTCGGGCTGGAGCCGGAGATCAGCGTCACCGCGCCGCCCGCCACCAGACCGCCGCCGAACTGCGAGGCGTCGATCTCGATCTTGTCGACGAGGTGGGTGAAGTCCGTCGTGCGGTCGAGCCCGCCCAGCGCCAGCGTCTCGTTGAAGACGTAGGTGTCGGTCCCGTTGCCGCTCACCAGCACGTCGGCGCCCTGGCCGCCGATCAGGCGGTCGTTGCCCTCGCCGCCTTCCAGCTGGTCGTCGCCGTTGCGGCCGTTCAGCGTGTCGTTGCCGCCATTGCCGACAAGACGATTGATCGCCGCATCGCCGGTCACGATGTCCGTGCCGGTGTTCGAGCCGACGATGTTCTCGATGCTGACATAGGAGTCGCCGGCCGCCGCCGCCGCGTTCACCCCGGAGGCGTCGAGGAAGATCACGGTGCTGCTGGCGGTCGCATAGTTGATCGCGTCGATGCCGATGCCGCCGTCGAACAGATCGGCGCCGGCGCGGGCGCGGAAGGAGTCGTCGCCGTCCTCGCCGAACAGCTGGTCGCCGCCGCCGAGCCCGTCGAGCGTGTCGGCGCTCGCCCCGCCGCGCAGCGTGTTGGCGCTAACATTGCCGATCAGCGTGTCGTTGAAGGCCGAGCCGATGAGGCCCTCGAAGCCGGTCAGCGTGTCGAAGCCGGCGCTGAGCGTGTTCTGCGATCCGACGATGTCGAGCCGCGCCTGCACCCCGCCATTGGCGGTCGCGTAGCTGGCGAAGTCGACGCCCAGACCGCCGTTCAGAATGTCGTCGCCGTCGCCGCCGTCCACGGTGTCGGCGCCGTCGCCGGCGTCGATGTTGTCGACGCCGCCGAGGCCCTGAAAGTCGTTGCTGAACACGCCGACCGCGCTCAGCGTGTTGGCGCCGTTCGAGCCGCGCACGTCCTGTGCGCCGCGGACGATCACGTTCTGGATGTTGGCGAGCGTGCCGCGCGTCGCCCCGATGGTCGTGATGTCCCCGGTGGCGAAGAGGCCGGCGTCGAGATCGACGATGCGCTCGTCGGCCAAGACGGTGATCTCGAAAGTGTTGACGCCGCCGCCACCGTCGATCGTGTCGACATTGCTGGATCCGGTGATGTTCTGCGCATACTGGATGATGTCGTTGCCGCCCTGCCCGAGCAGCGATTCCGACGTGCTCGACCCGACGATGGTCGAGGCCGTGAGCCGTCCGGTGACCTGGCCGTCTCCGTTGTCGGCGGTGATGACGGCGTCGCGCGGATCGAGGATCGCGAACTGCACGTCGTTGCCGCCGGAGACGGTCTGGTAGGTGACGAGGATGCGCCCGTCCGTCGTCGTGCCGAGTTCCGGATTGACCGGTGTGTTGGCCGTGTCGACATTGATCTCGCTGCCGATCAGGGCGCCGGTCGCCCCGTTGAAGAGCTGGCCCTCCAGCTCGTTGAAGCTGTTGTCCTCCCAGATGACGAAGAACGTGCCGTCCTCGAGGCCGATCACGTCGGGCCCGCTGTGGTTGTTGGACGAATCGGCGACCGTGATGGCGGCGCCGCGCTTGGTGCCGTCGGCGTTATACCGCTGCGCCTTGATGTTGTTGTTGAAGACGCCAGCCGTTTCCTCGGACTCCACCCACACGACGACGAAGCCGCCGTCCGACAGCGCCGCGACGCGCGCATTGGTGTCCTGCACGCCGTTGAGAACCGTCACCGCGGCGTTGAGGCCGTTCGTGCCGTCGGCATTCGAGATGCGGATTTCGATCCCTGTGTCGTTGAGGCCGGCGCTGTTGTCGGCCTCGTCGAAGACCGTCACATAGCGCCCGTCCGTCAGCACTGCGGTGTCCTGACGGCGCGGATCGCCGTCGACCTGCGTGTTGGTGGGATCTTCGTCCGAGCGCAGCGTCTGCTCGACGCCGACGAGGTTCATGTTCGCATCGAACTTGCGGCCGCGAATGGTGTCGTTGGCGCCGTCGTGGAATTCGTAGGTCACGAAGAAGGAATTGTCGGCGAGGTTCACCGCCACCTTCGGATTGTTGAGCACGGGCGCGCCCGGATCGGACAGGATCGTCGTCGAATCGATCCGCACGCCCGTAGCGTCGTAGCGCTCCGCCCGGATGCCGGTGCCCGAGGCGTTGGTGTCCTCGTGGACCAGGATGAAGCCGCCGTCGTTCGTCGCGGCGATGCTGGGCGCGCTTTCCGTGTCGGCGGTGAAAATGGTGTTGACCTGAAACGCCGCCTTCACGATCGCGCCTTCCGCGTCGTAGATCACGCCGACGATGTCGCGCCCGGGTGACGGCGCCGTGGGGCTGTCGTCGGAGAAGACAACGAGGATGTTGCCGTTCGACAGGCCGATGACCTGCTGCTCGCCCTGAAACCCGGTGGTGTCGGGATTGACCAGCGTGCGGTTGAGCCAGGAGGTGGGGGTGACAGCCATTGTTCGTCTCCAGTCGATTTTCGAGCGCTGGAAACGACTAGGCGAGGCGCGCACCGGTCGATGTGCCCCAGCGCACGTCCGGGGCGCGGCCGCGGCGGCCAGCCGCCGGGAAAAATGCCCTTCGGTTACGAGGTTAGTCTGGGCGGCGGATGCGAAAACGTCGACTCGCCCCACGAAAAACATGCGGATACTGGCGCGACCACTTCGCCTCTCGGCCGATGAACGGCCCTGACGGGCGTCAAGACGAAAGGTTCAAGAAACCGTGATGACCGCGCCCGACGGCTTTCGTCGGGCGGCGGCGGGTCGAACCGCGCCGGCGTCTGTCGCGAACGAAGACCCACGGCGATCCGTTCCCTGCCCGCGCGGCGGACTTGATCAATGAAAATCGCGGGAGCGAGACAGGACGCGCATGTCGCGCGGATGCCGTGCGGAACTGGGCGGCGCATCGCCTGCGCCGGAGGTTCGATCCTCCTCGCGCCAAAGTCTGAGCAGGAGCGCGGAGCGGTCCACGACGCGCTCGGTCATCAGATGCACGACGCCTTCGGCGCTCTTCTGCACTCTTCCTTCGGCGAGCATGAGCCGGGCCGACATGGTTTCGCGTCGGAATCGCTCGAACAGCCGCGCCCACAGGACGAGATTGGCGACGCCCGTTTCGTCCTCCAGCGTGACGAAGATCGCATTTCCCTTTCCCGGTCGCTGGCGCACCAGCACAAGCCCGGCGACCTTCGCCCTCGCCCCGTCCCGCAAGTCGCGCAGCCCCTCGGCGGTCGAGACGTCCGGCAGATGCGGACGCAGAAGCTTCATGGGATGCGCGCGCAGGGACAGGCGGATCGTCTGGTAGTCGGTCGCCACCTCTTCGCCCAGACTCATGTCCGGCAGCTGCGCCGGAGGTTCGGCGGCCAGTTCACGCGCCTCGGCGGCCTCGAACAGAGGCAGCGGCCTGGCGGCCGGCGCCCGGCGCGTTTCCCACAAGGCCTCGCGGCGGTCCGGTCCTGCGCCCAGCGACCGCAGCGCGTCGGCGTCGGCCAGCTTGCGCAACACGCCCGGCGACGTCCCGGCGCGGCGCATCATGTCCTCGATGTCGGCGTAACCCGCGCCGCGACGCTCGACCAGCCGGCGCATGTCGGCCTCCGAAAGCCCGTCCACTTGCCGCAACCCCAGCTGGAGCGCCAGCGCGCCATCCGGGCGGCGCGTCAACATATTGTCCCAGTCGCTGCGGTTCACGTCGGGCGCGCGCGTCTCGACGCCATGCTCGACGGCGTCGCGCACGATCTGCGCCGGCGCGTAAAACCCCATGGGCTGCGAATTGAGCAGCGCGCAGGCGAACGCCGCCGGATGGTGGCGCTTCAGCCACGCCGAAATGTAGACCAGTTTCGCGAAGGAGGCGGCGTGGCTTTCCGGGAATCCGTAGGAGCCGAAGCCCTTGATCTGCTCGAAACAGTCGCGCGCGAAGGCGGGATCGTAGCCGCGGGCGATCATGCGATCCACCATCATCGTCTCGAACCGATGGATCGTTCCCACATGCCGGAACGTCGCCATCGCGCGGCGCAACTGGTTGGCCTCCACATCGGAGAATTTCGCCGCGACCATGGCGATCTTCATCGCCTGCTCCTGAAACAGCGGCACGCCGAGGGTGCGACCCAGGACCTTCTCCAGTTCGTCGGGCGGCCCGTGCTCCGGCGAGGGCGAGGGCAGAGCGGGCCGCTCCGCGCCTTTTCGCCGGCGCAGATAGGGATGCACCATGTTGCCTTGAATCGGCCCTGGCCTGACGATCGCCACCTGAATCACGAGGTCGTAGAATTCTTTCGGCTTCAGCCTCGGCAGCATGTTGATCTGGGCGCGGCTCTCGACCTGGAACACGCCGATCGAGTCGCCCTTCTGCAGCATCGCGAACGTAGCCTCGTCGTCGGCTGTCACGTCCGCAAGGCCCATCTCCACGCCGTCATGACGGCGCAATTCGTCGAACGCCTTGCGGATGCAGGTGAGCATGCCGAGAGCGAGAATGTCGACCTTCATCAGGCCGAGCGCGTCGATGTCGTCCTTGTCCCATTCGATGAAGGTGCGATCCGCCATCGCGGCGTTGCCGATCGGCACGATTTCGTCGAGCCGTCCGCGCGTCAGCACGAAACCGCCGACATGCTGGGACAGATGGCGCGGCGCCCCGATCAGCCGGTGCGCGAAGGCGACCACGCGCGCCAGCGTCGGGTTCGACGGATCGAAGCCGGCTTGCCTCACATGGCTGTTTGGAATGTCGCGACCCCACTGCCCCCATTGCGCGCCGGCCAATGCGCCGGTCACGTCCTCGCTGAGGCCGAACGCCTTGCCGACCTCGCGAATGGCGCTGCGCGGGCGATAGCTGATCACCGTCGCCGCCAGTCCGGCGCGCTCGCGTCCGTATTTTTCATAGATGCGCTGAATGACCTCCTCGCGCCGCTCATGCTCGAAATCGACGTCGATGTCGGGCGGCTCGCCGCGCTCCTGCGAAATGAACCGGGCGAACAGAAGATCGTGCTCCGCCGGATCGACGCAGGTGACGCCCAGAACGTAGCAGACCGCCGAATTGGCGGCCGAGCCTCGCCCCTGACACAGGATGCCCATGTCGTTCGCCATTCGCACGATGTCGTGGATCGTGAGGAAATACCGCGCATAGTCGAGCCGCGCGATCAGCGACAGCTCCTCGCGCAGCAGCGTCTCGACCTTCGCCGGAACGCCCTCGGGATAGCGCATCGGCGCATGTCGCCATGTCAGCTCCTCGAGCCACTCCTGCGCGCCGCGGCCGGGCGGCGTCGGCTCGTCGGGATATTCGTAGCGCAACTGGTCGAGCGAAAAGTCGATGCGGGCGAGAGCCGCCATCGTCTCTTCGACGGCGTGCGGCGCGTCGACGAAGAGACGACGCATCTCGCGCGGCGACTTGACGTGCCGTTCGGCGTTGGCGGCGAGCAGGCGACCCGCCGCCTCCAGCCTGACGCCCTCGCGGATGCATGTGACGACATCCTGAAGATCGCGATCCTCGGGCGTCGCGTAGAGCGCGTCGTTGGTGGCGAGCAAGGGAAGGCGCGCCGCCTGCGCGACTTCGCTCAGCTGCGCCAGCCGCCGCCGGTCGTCCCCGCGCCGATGCATCGTCGCGCCAAGCCACACGGCGCCGGGACAGGCCTCGCGCAGTTGCGCGAGAAACTGCGTCGGCGGAGGCGTTTCGGGATGCGGCAGGGCGATCAGCAGCATGTCGCTCGCCTCGAACAACAGATCGGTCGGGCGCAGGCTGCATTCGCCCTTGCGCGCGCGGCGCTTGCCGAGCGTGAGCAGGCGGCTGAGGCGCCCCCAGCCTTCGCGGTTCACGGGCAGCGCCGCGACATCCGTCGTCGACTCTTCGAACACGAGCCGCGCGCCGACGACGAGCCTGAAGGCGGCGGCGCGTTTCATGACATCGGCGACAGCCATCTCCAGCGGCTCGGCGGGCACACGGCTGACCGCTCCCATGCCGGCGGAATCCCTGATCGTCGCGCCGGGCGGCAGGCCGTTCTCGCGCAACGCCTTCAAGGCGCTATGGGCGCGCACCACGCCGGCGACGGAGTTGCGGTCGCAAACGCCGAGCCCGGCAAGGCCCGATTGCAAGGCCGCGGCGACCATCTCGGCAGGCGAGGAGGCCCCGCGCAGGAAGGAAAAGTTCGTTGCGGCGACGAGATCGGCGAAGCCTCTCATGCGAACACTCCATGCAATCGCCAGCGCGGGGTGGTCGTTCCGGTCTCGTAAAGCCCTTCGCGGAAAACCCAGTAGCGACGGCCTTCCTCGTCCTCGATCCGATAATAATCGCGGGTCGGCGCCCGGGCCTCTTCGCCTCGCCACCACTCCGGGGCGATCCGTTCCGGCCCTTCGGCGCGCGCGACCTTTCGCCAGACGCGACGCCACTTGAAAGAGGCGGGCGGCTCGTCCGGCGTCGCGGCGAGCGCCTCGATGGGCTGCGGCGGATCGAACAGCCGCAACGGCCGCAACGGCGCGACGCCCGCGCCGCGCTCCGGCCAGAGGGGCGGCGGCAAGGCCCGTCTCGAACGGGCATGTCGTCGAGGCGCGCTCCGGCCAATGCGCGTCGCGCGGGCGAAAGACGCGCACGCGCTCGCCGCCGAGACGTGCCGCAAGGCGCTCGGCGAGCGCGACGATCGCCTCCTCGTCCTCCTGCCCGCCGTCGAGACGGGACTGGCGCTCGTCCAACGCCTGCGCGCGGCGCACATGCAGACGAATTTCGTCGAAGCCGAATCCCGGATCGAGCGGATCGGCCAGGCGCTCCTGCCGCAATCGAAACAAGCGCAGGATGTTTTCGGTCTCGCGAGTCGGCGCGGCGGTCTCGATCTCGATCGAGCGCACCGCGCCGTCCGTTCGGAAGAACAGGACTTCGAACGCCCGCCCGCCCTGGCCACGCGCGCGCAACGCGGCGCACGCCTCCTCCAGCAAGGGCGCAAGCGCGCCCTCCAGTCCCGCGATGTCGAGAAACGGCTCGGCGAACAGCCTGCGGGCCATCGCGTCAGGCAGCGGCCGTAGCGGCGTGATGCGTCGGTCCTCCCGGCCGGCGAGGCGAGCGAGCTTCGTCGTCAGGGCCATGCCGAAGCGGGCGGCGAGCGGCGCCGAAGGCCGGTCCATCAGGTCGCCGAGGACGCGCAGGCCGGCGCGTTTCAACGCTGTCTCGATCTCCTCTCCGGCCTCCAGCGCGGCGACCGGCAGATCGCGCACGTCGCCGCCCTCCGCGCCGAACCGCGTCTGCGCGCGCGCTGCGTCCGGCGTGTCGGCGAAGGCCGCGCGGATCGTCACGCCGAAGCGTCTGAAATCGGCCAGCACGGCGGCGCGCAGCCGCGGCTCCGCCTCCTGCTCCTGCTCCTGCTCCTGCTCCTGCCCCTGCCCGAAAAGATGGGCGCAGCCCGTCACGTCGAGCATGAGACCGTTGGGCGGGTCCAGCGCGGTCATGGGCGTATAGCGTTCGCACCAGCGCGCCAATCCGCGCAGCGCGTCGTCATCCCGCGCCGGCTGCGCCGCGACGGCGACGAGCGCCGGCTCGCGCGCCCGCGCGTCCGCCAGGGTGAGTCCGTTCGTCAGACCCATGGCAAGGGCGCGGGCGTTCTGCGCGACGATGCGTATCGCCCCGCCCGCGCGCGTCACGAACACGACCGGGCGCGATTCATCCCGCTCCCCGTCGCGCGCCCGCCACTCCGCCGCCAGAAACGGCGCCCACAGGCCCAGATAGCGACGTTTCGACCTCGACGCTTCGCAAGACGACTGCCTCACGGTCCCACTCCACACGCCAGACGCGCTCCGGCTCGCCGCCGCGATGGCGCTCGAGCCGAACCAGAAAGGCCGGCGCTCCCGGGGCGCGCGCCGGCAATGGGGATGAAGGAGCGGCGCACACCCGCCAGCGCGCCGAAGCGGCGCTCGGCCGCACGTCGCCGCCGACGCGGATGGCGACGAGGGTCGTGCCGGACGCCTCGCAAGCCAGCGCGAGCCTGCGCGTCGCGGTGAGATCGAAGCCGCGCGATCCGCCCGTCAGTTCGATCAGAACCGCGCCGAGCCCGGCGCAGCGCGCGCCTTCGAGCGCCGCCTGCAGCGACTGCTTTTCCGTGCGAGCCCGCGCGAACAGGAAAGCCGAGGCGTCGAGACCGTATTCGACAAGGCCCGCTCCATAGGGAAAGCCGGTCTCCGCTCCCGCGGCCTCGTTGCAGACCCACAACGTCGCCCGCCCGCCCGCCAGCCGCGCCGTCATCGCCAGACAAAACCCGAAACCGGCGGCGAAATCGGCCGCGGTGGTCACCACTTCGTGGAGAGCGGCGGGGGCGCGCGCCAGCACGGCGTCGAGCGGGCGGCCGGGCCTGGCGCAGGCGGGCGGGAACGGGCAAATGTTCATGATATGTTCTAATCACAAGCGCGCCTTTTTGAAAAGCCCGCCCGAACGCGGCCATGAACAAGCGGCGCCTCGCGCCCCGCGCCCTCGCAGCGAACGCGCGCGCGCGCACGCCGAGACCGAGGCGAAAGCCCGCCTCCACAATGCGCTGATATGCCTGGATTTTTTAGAAAATGGTCGGAGTGAGAGGATTCGAACCTCCGACCCCCTCGTCCCGAACGAGGTGCGCTACCAGACTGCGCTACACTCCGACGCCGAAAGCGGCTTTCGCGCCGCCTCGAACGGGGGGCGATATAGCCCCGATCGTCCTGCGCCGCAAGCAGCTTTGCGCCTTCCCCTGCAGATATCGACGCCCGATGCGCCTTTCGCGCGAGAGTTGCCCGCCTCGCCCCGCGCAACTATGGTCCGCGCCGCGTTGGGGCGTCGCCAAGCGGTAAGGCAGCGGATTTTGATTCCGCCATACGGAGGTTCGAATCCTCCCGCCCCAGCCAAGACCTATGCGCCGGCCGGAGACGATTTCGAGCGCGCCGAGAGACCGCGGGTCGGCGCGACAGCGCCCGTCTCCGGGGACCGATTTGCGCTCCATCCGCCGTCTTTGCCGAACATTGCGCGCGTCGGTTCGACGAGATCGAGAGATCGGCGAGACCATTTATGCGAGGCGATGTCGGCGTCCTGTTCGGACCGCGACGCTGGCGGGCCTCGCGCAAGCGCGCTCGCCGTCAGCGCGCCGCGCGCAGAACCCGACGCGATCACGGCGAGAGGCCTCGGGAGAGAGGAAGGCGAGCGGCGCAAGAAATCGGGCATGACGGACCGCGATGCGGTCTCGCGCGGCGATGTCTTCGAAGACGTCGGTCAGACCCTCGACGCGATCGCCGATCCATCGCCGCAGGACGAGGCGCGAGCCGATAGGTGCGACGACGTCGCGAGGTTCCGTAACGCCGTTCGAAGGCGCTCGACCATCGGCGACATCCGCCCCGTCGAGTTCGAACGAAAGGTGGATTGGCTCAACCCGACACCCACGACGCCCGCGGCGGATCAGGCTCACGCCTCGCGCCGCATCGGGTCATGCCTCCAGCCAGCGGGCGATCTCGGCTTGCGTGGCCGCCGGCCGCTCCAGCGTCGGCAGGTGGCCGGCGCCCGCGACGACGGCGAGGCGGGATTGCGGCATCATCCCATGCATGGCCTCGTGGCGATCCAGAGGGCAGAGCCGGTCATGCTCCCCCATCAGCACAAGAGCCGGGCCCATGAATGACCGCAACGTCGCGCTCTGGTCCGGACGATCCCGGAGAGCGCGCGACTGGCGCGCGAAGACGTCGGGTCCGAGCGACATGGCCATGGCGAAGCAAAGGTCCAGCGCCGGCTGATTGATCGGACCCGGCGCAAGATAGTTGGGCTTCATCTCGTCGCGTATCACCCCCACCAGATCGCCGCCCAGCGCCCTGTCGATCTGCCCCTTCCGACGCGACCGCACGTCGTCCGACTCGGCGAAGGGATTGGTGTCGATCAGCGCCAACCGCTCGACCCGTTCCGGCGCCTGCCGAACCATCTCCATCGCGACGATGCCGCCCATGCTCAGGCCGGCCAGCGCGAAGCGCCGGGGCGCCTCGCGCAGAATCGCGGCCGCCAACGCCTCCACTGTGTCGGCCTCCGTGCATGGCGCATGAACCACCATGCGCCGACCCATGCTTCCATGCAGATCGCCCCATAGCCGGGCGTCGCACATCATGCCGGGGACGAGCACGAGCGGAATCATGCCACGCGCCTTGCGCCCTCCTTCAGCGCCGCGAGCTTCGCCCATGCGATCTCCGGATCCACCGCGCCGAAGCCTGCGAATGTGCCGAAGCCGCAATCCGACCCTGCGATCACGCGGTCCTTGCCGACGATGGCGGTGAAGCGCTCCAGCCTCTGACGGACGAGCTCCGGATGCTCGATGAAATTGGTCGTCGTATCGACCGCGCCAGGCACGAGAATCTTGTCGTCGGGAATCTCGCGCGCCCGGTCGCGGAACACCGTCCATTCATGGCCGTGACGGGGATTGGCGGTTTCGAACAGGACGTAGCGAGCCGGAACCCGCATCAGCAGTGGAAAAATCTTCGCCATGTCGATGTCGCAGCAATGGGGCCCTTCATAGTTGCCCCAGCAGATGTGCAGGCGAATCCGCTCCTGAGGCAGACCGGCGAGCGCATGGTCCAGCGCCTCGACATGGAGACCCGCCACCTTCAGGAACTCGTCGTCGGACAGATGCGTGAACAGCATGTGCCTCGAGAGGGCCAGATCCGGACAATCGAGCTGCAAGTCGAGACCGGCCTCGATGATTGTGCGGTATTCGGCGCGCATCGCATCAGCCAGCGCGGCCAGATACGCCTCGCGCGTCGGATAATGGGCATTTTGGAGAAACAGGGAGATGACGCCGGGCGAGGCTGCGTTCATGAAGCCGCGCTGGACGCCGTGGGCCGCCATCGCCGCCTTCAGGGCGACGATGTCCTTGTGCAACTCGCCCTGCCCTTTCGAACGCACGGGCCCGACGCATTGCGGCCGTGCGTATTGCGGCGTGCCGCCGGCTTTCGCGAGACGTTCGAGGAAGCTTGGAAAGAGCTTCAGATCGGCCGGGGCGTTGCGCGGGCTGTCGCCGTCGAAGCCGGTGTAGCGATCCTTGACGTAGGTCGCGTAGGAGATCTTCGACGTCTCGCCGTCGGAGACGATGTCGATCCCCGCTTCCTTCTGTCGACGGACGACGTCGTCGACCGCCTCGGCCATGGCCGCGTCGAAGGCGGCGACGTCATAGGGCTCGCCGCGTTCGCGGGCGAACAGGAAATCGACAACTCTCTGCGAACGCGGCAGCGAGCCGACATGGGTGGCCAATAACGACATCGTCCGCTCCTCAAAGCAGCCGCCCGGTCGCGCCGGCCGGATCGTCCGTGTTGATCACGCGATAGAGCGAGGCCTCGCCCGTCACTGCGGGGGCCAGCGAATGCTCCAGGCCGGGCGGAATGGCGGCGGTGTCGCCCGGGTTCAGCACCGTGCCGCCGCCGCTCCAGCCGAGCCTCCAATAGCCGCGCACAGGCATCAGGACCTCATGCCGATCCAGGCGGTAGGGCGCGCCGGGGATGGAGTTGCGCGACAGGAATTCGACCTCGAAGCCCGGGCGGTCGCGGAGCTTCCCTTGCGCGCCGATGACCTTGCACGGCTGGCGGTCGGACAGGGCCATCAGGTCCTGGTAACGCGCGACGCAGTTCGGGATCACCTCGGCCGTCGTCGGTTCGGGGAAGGCTCTCAGCTCCTCGTCCGTCAGCAAGGGCATCGGCGCAACGCCGTCGGGCAGCTTCTGCCCCTTCTTGGTGTCGTAGATCTTGCCGTTCTTGCCGAGCACGAGCCCATAGTCCTTGGCGTCCGTGATGACCTGCGGCGCCCAGATGACGCCGCCGCCCGCGTCGTCGCCCCCGAGGATCGCCATGATCATCCCGTAATCCGTGCCGACATTCTCGAAGGCGCGGAAGATGCCTGTCGGAATATTGAAGATGTCGCCCTCCTCGGCGATGAATTCGCCCGCCGTGCCCCACCGGCCCCAGAAGAAGCGCCAGCGGCCCTTCAGGACGAAGAAGACTTCCGCCGTGCGATGCGAATGCAACGAGTTCCTGCAGCCCGGCGGCTGGCCGGCTGCGCCGATATTGAAGCCCGGCGTCTGGCGGATATGAACGTGCTGATCGGCCGCCTCGCTGACTCCCCCGCCAATGATGGTGAAGTTCTCCTTCCGGTTCGACCCGGGCGTGTGAGCGTCGATGAAAGCCGTCTTGCACGGTTTCAGCTCGCCATAGCGAACGATATGGGCTTCCATCTCTTGCGGCGTCATCAGATCGTCCTTTCCCTCGATTTGCATTCGTATGCAGCACGTCGCGCTCGACGCGCTCTCGCGGCGCGCGATCAGCCGGTCTTGAGAACGATTTGTTTCCAGATGGCCGTCTCGTCGAAGACCACCCATTCGCGGCGCAGCGTGCCGGCGTCGGCGCCGAACGGGCCGAACTCGGCATGGCCGATGCCCATGACGTGGACGTGTGCGCCGCTCGGCGCGCCGAAGGCGCCCCAACCGCTGTGCTTGCCCGTCAAAGACCAACGCAGAGCCGCGCGCGGCGGCATCATTCTGTCGTCGCGGCCGATGACGTGATGGATGGCGAACGTCGCGTCCGGGAACGCCGCCCGCAATCCCATCCAGAATCCGTCCGCCGCATCCCACCCGTGGCCGGTGACGCCGCCGGGAAGCTCAAGATGGGCGGCGCGATCGTATTGGCTGCGGATGGCCGCCATGTCCGATCCCATGATCCTCGTGAGGATCTCGGCATAGCGTTGGCCGACCGGATGATCGTTGCCGGCGCCGACATAGGCTCCGGCGATATCCTGCTCCGGCGTGAATGGCTTCACGCAGGCCTCGGGCCCGCCTTCGCGCCGAACGAGATCGGCCGCGTATGTCTTTGGCTCCCAACCCATCTGGCGGACGATCGCGCCCTGGTCGCGGATGAGCCACTCGTCGAAGATCTGGTTCTGCCGCGCCGCGCAATCGGCGATGATGCGGTAGCGCAGCGCCTTGCCCGTTGCCTTGCCGTAGACGCCGTCGCGCGCATGCGTGGCGGTCGACAGGATGCGATGGGAGGACAGCAACCCGCTGCCGTGCTCGCTCCAGATGACATCCTCGCCAAGCAACTGCCGGTCCGGGAATTCCGCCAACGTGGCCATCGTCGCGGCGATGACATTCCGGTTGCCCCGCACGATGGAGCCGGGCGAACGAACGACGATGTCGGGAGCATAGTACTGGTGGAGGGTCGCAATGCGCCGCTCCTCCCAGATCTCCCGGGTGATCCCGAGAATGTAGTCGGGAAAGTCCGTCCAGCGTGGGTCGAAACCCTCGATCGGCATTGTTCCGTTCTCCTCGGCTCTCAGCCCGCGGTCCAGCCGCCGTCGATCAACAATGATGTTCCGGTAATGAGCGCCGCCGCGTCGCTGGCCAGGAACACCGCCGCGCCCATGACGTCCTCGACCTCGCCGATCCGGTCGAGTTTGATCTTGGAGCGGATCCACGCCAGCCGCTCGGGATTGGCGAAGGTCGACGCCGTCAACTCCGTGCGAATGAAGGTCGGGGCGATGGAGTTGACCCGGATGCCTTTCGGACCGAGTTCGATCGCCATCGCCTTCGTCAGCCCCTCGACGGCATGTTTGGACGCCGCATAAACCGTTCGGTCGACGCCGCCGACATGCCCCATCTGGGACGAGACGTGAATGATCGCGCCCGGCTTGCCGGCGGCGACAAGACCGCGAGCGACAAGCTGCGACAGGGCGTAGGTCGCCCGGACATTCAGGCCCATGATCCGGTCGTAATCGGCAAGGTCGACGTCGACGAAAGGGGCCGGCCGGTTCATGCCGGCGTTGTTGACAAGGATGTCGAACGGCGGCCTCGACGCCAGCGCCGCCTCCACGGCGCCGTGGTCGGTGATATCGAGCGCGAGCGGCTCGGCCTCGTCCCCGCGCTCGCGCAGCGCCGCGACGGCCCGGTTCAGTTCGTCGCCCGAGCGGGCGCAGAGCGTCACCGCGGCGCCGGCCTCCGCCAAAGCGCAAGCCAGGGCGAGCCCGATGCCGCGCCCGGCGCCGGTCACGAGCGCCCGCCGGCGATCGAGCCGGAAGGACGGCGTGCGCGGCAGCGACATCACTCCGCCGCCTGCCCATAGGGAACATTGCGTCCGCCATAGCGACGCACGCGAATATTCGCCTGCTCCGCATGGCCGACGAACCCTTCCAGCATGCACAGGCGCGAGCAATATCCGCCGATCAATGCGGAGGCCTCGTCCGTCGTCACCTTTTGATAGGTGTGCGTCTTGAGGAATTTTCCGACCCACAATCCGCCCGTGTAGCGGCCGGCCCGCCTGGTCGGCAGCGTGTGATTGGTGCCGATCACCTTGTCGCCGAAGCTGACATTGGTGCGCGGCCCGAGGAACAGCGCGCCATAGGACTGCATGTTCTCCAGATACCAGTCGTCGCGGTCGGTCATCACCTGAACATGCTCGGAGGCGATACGATTGGCCTCGGCCAGCATTTCCTCGTGGCTGTCGCACAGGATGACCTCGCCATAGTCCCGCCAGCTTTGCGAGGCGACCGCGCCGGTCGGCAGGATCGCCAGCAATCGGCCGATCTCGGCGATTGTGTCGCGAGCGAGCCTCTCGGAGTTGGTGATCAGGACGGCGGGCGAGTTGACGCCGTGCTCGGCCTGCCCGAGCAAATCCGTGGCGCACAGCTCCCCGTCGACCGTATCGTCGGCGATCACCATCGTCTCCGTCGGTCCTGCGAACAGATCGATGCCGACCCGCCCGTAGAGCTGGCGCTTGGCTTCCGCGACGAAGGCGTTGCCTGGGCCGACCAGCATGTCGACCGGCGCTATCGTCTCGGTGCCGAGCGCCATCGCCCCCACGGCCTGAATGCCGCCGAGGCAATAGATCTCGTCGGCGCCGCCCATATGCATGGCGGCCACGATCGCCGGATGCGGCGCCGGGCCATCCGCGCACGCCTGCGGCGGCGCCGACGCGACGATGCGCTTCACGCCTGCGACCTTCGCCGTCACGACCGACATGTGGGCGGAGGCGACCATCGGGTACTTGCCGCCCGGCACATAGCAGCCGACCGACCGGACCGGGATGTTGCGATGACCAAGGACCACGCCCGGAAGCGTTTCGACCTCGATGTCCCGGATCGACGCCCGCTGATGCTCCGCGAAGGTGCGGACCTGCGTCTGCGCGAAGCGGATATCGTCGAGATCGCGCCTCGGCACCTGCGCCATCGCCCTCTCGATCTCCTGTGTGGTCAGACGAAAGGCAGGCGGATCGTACCGGTCGAACCGCGCGGACAATTCACGCACGGCGGCGTCGCCGCGGGCGGATATGTCGGCCAGCGTGGTCTCCACCATCGCGCGCACCCTGGCGTCGTCCTCTGCGCGCTCGGCCTCGCTGCGGGCCGTCTTCAAGTAGCGGATCATGGATCAGGCGTCCTGATTGAGCATGAACGGAATGGAGCGCTTCAGCCTTTGACGGCGCCGGCCGTCAGACCGGACACGATCTGGCGCTGGAACGCCATGACGAGCAGAAACAACGGCGCCGTGATCGAGACCGCCGCGGCGATCGCTTCGATCTGGTCCGAGGCGCGCGTGTCGCGGTTGAGAAATTGCGAAATCGCCGGCACCATGGTTTGCGACTGTGCGTCGAGCAGCAACGCCGTCACCAGATAGTCGTTGTAGGCGAGCAGGAACGAGAACAGGCCCGTCGTGATCACGCCCGGCCACATCACCGGCATGATCACACGCCGGAACGCCTCGAAATGCGTGCATCCATCCACCCGGGCCGCCTCGTCGAGCTCGTTCGGGATGTTCATGAAGAAGGACCGCATCATCCAGATCGTGAACGGCTGGTTGATCGCGACGAGCACAAGAATGATCGCCCAGGGGCTGGCCGTAAAGCGTCGGCGGCGCGCTTGAGAACAATCTGAAGAACCAGCCTGTCGACGCGCTTTCCCACAAAGGCGCGAGAAGCTCGCGCGAATTGAGAAACGTCGGCAGGTAACCCGTCACCAGCACGGAATGCGGCAGCGCGCGAAAGATGAGCGCGGTGATGAGCAACCAGAAGGCGAGGTTCGAATTGGCCCGCGCCAGCGCATAGCCCGCCAGGGCGCCGACCGTCAGCGAGATCGTCACCACTCCCGCCGTGACAAGCATCGAATTCAGAAAGTTGCGCCAGAACTCGTGCGTGACCCAGACCGCCTTGTAGTGCGCGAAGGTCGTTTCGCCGAAGATCACATCGAGCGGATTGGCCGAGAGCGCATCCACCGGCGCGCGAAACGACATCAACGTCACCCACAGAAGCGGGAAAAGGGCGACCGATAGCCAAAGCAGGAGGAAGCCGTAGCTGACGAGCTTCAGCCAAAGGGGATGGGCCGTCACGCGCGCCGACGCCATCACCCCCTCCCCGATCCGCGATGCGCCCGCCAGGTCCGGCGCAGCAGCGGAATGAGAAGAACAACGATGCCGACCATGGTCAGCATCGACGAGGCGGCGGCCCGAGCCACCGCGCGACTTCCTGTCTCGTCCGGCGTGAGAAACGAATAGGTCAGATATTGCAGGGAGAGCACATGCGCCTGCGCCGAAAATCCGACGATCTCGTCGAACACGCGGTAGGAATCCATCAGGTGTATCAGGGCCACGAAAACGATCAGCGGCATGAGGTGGGGGATCACGACATAGCGCAGTCTTTCGAAGCGGGACGCGCCATCGACGATCGCCGATTCCAGCGTGTCCTGATCGACCGTCTGCAAGGCGGCGTAGAACACCACGAAGGCAAACGGCGCGACATGCCAAACCTTGTAGATCAGCATCATGATCTCGATCGTCCATCCTTGAGCGAACATCGAGATATCGCGCCCCAGCGCCCACTCGATCGCCCGTGTCAGGACCCCATCCCCGAGAAACAGCCAGCGGACCGCCAAGGCTCCAATCACCGGCGTGATGATGAAGGGCAACAGCGTGATGAAGATCGCCGGCCCGCGCAGCGACCGGACGAGACTGTTGACGGCCAGGGCGATCGCCAGTCCAAGGCCGATCACCAAGGGCAGCGTGACCAGCGTGAAGGTGAGCGTGAAGCGCAGCGCCTTCCAGAAGTCGATGCTGAGCACAGCGGATATGCCGCCGCCGCCAGGGGCGAAAGCCCGCGCGACGGCGTCGGTGTCGAGCACGCGGCGATACACGTCGAGCCCGACGAAAACCGTTTCCGTCATGGGCTTTCCGTCGGCCCCGATCTTCGGAACGGCGCGCGTCTCGCGGGTGCATGTGGGCGCGAGGAAGCCCGGCGTGCAGCTCTCGATCTCGGTGGTTGCGACGACAGCGCGTGTCTCGTGAAAGCTCTGCCAGAACACCGAGGCGAGCGGCAACGCGATGAACACGAGCATCATGAGCAGCGACGGCGCGACGAACATCGCGAATGTCTTGCCCTTCATGGCCGTATCCTCCCCCCGTCGCCGGCTCGCAACCCCCTTACTTCACCAGCCCTTGCTCCTTGGCCTTGACGAGGTAGCTCGCCTCCATTTCGCCCAGCGCGGTCTTTGCGTCCTTCCGGCCGGACATGAAGTCGGCGATCTTCTCGCCGACCGCCGAATGGAACAGGCCCATGGCCGTGGTGGAGGCATAGTTCGGCGCGCCGCCCTTCGCCGTATCGATGGCGCCCTGCGCCATCTTGTTCGGCGCGTAGCCCTTGATGAGCCAGACGGCGAGGCCGTTATTGGCCTTGACCATCTCCTCGTCGATTCCCTCCATCGCGACGCGGAACGCGGCTTCGGCCTCGGCGTCGGGAATGTTCTTCGCGATCACGACGCCGTCCCACCACAGGGTCGACGACGACGGGCCGCCTTTCACGGCTTGGGGAGCAGCCGCGACGCCGAACTTGCCGACATGCTGGCTCTCCTTCGGATCGTCGAGAGCGCCGAGCCGCGAGGCCCACAAATTCGCCATCGCGATCTTGCCCTGCTGGAACTGCTTCTGCACGAAGGTCGATTCCGAGACGAGGAACTCGGGGTCCATATAGGCCGAGAGCTTCTTCATCATCTCGAGCGACTTCACGCCAGCGTCCGAATTCATGCCGGGCGTATTGTCCGACTTGATGAAGACCCCGCCGAACCCGACAAACATGTTGTTGAAATCCTGGGCGAGATCCCAACCGGCCTTGAAGGTCGCCCCGAGCGGATACTGCACTTTGCCCGAGGCCTTGATCTTCTCGGCGGCCGCCAGCACCTCGTCATATGTGGCCGGGACGGCGATGCCGAGCTCCTTCAGAATGTCCTCGCGGAAGACGAGGTGCTGTGTGTTCACCATCATGGCCACGGCGACCGTCTTGCCGTCGACCTTGATGAGCTGGTTCGGCGCCAGGTTCCGGCCATGTCTGGCGATGAGATCGTCCAGCGGTCGAATGGTTCCCGCATTGATCAAGGGCGTGAGCGTGCCGTTGGCGACTCCGCCGATCTGATACAAGGCCGGGTTGGCGGCGAAGGCCGCCGGCTGCTTGGTGCGGAAGGTCTGATCGAGTTCGGCCTGAACGTTGCCGCATTCCGCCATGGCCGCCGTCACGGCCTTCCAGGCCTCGAACGCCGCAGTCAGCGATTTGAGAGGCACGGTGTTCTGAAAGCTGCATGCGGCCTGAGCCGACACGGACATCGTGAGCGACAATGCGGCGGCGACGAGCGTCTTGCGGATCATGCTTTCCCTCCCAAAGCAGGTGCGACGTAAACAGCGCCGGCTCATTGGCCGGCTCCGGGTTCTGGCGGGCGCCGCTGGCCCGATAGGTGATCGAACAGATGGCATTGCGCCGGCGGAATGCTGAACGCGACAATGTCGCCGATCTCCGCCCGAAACGTCTTGGCGGCTTTGGCGGCCACCAGCGCATCGCCCACGCGCACGCTCACCATCGTCGCGTCGCCAAGCAACTCGATCGAATAGATCGGCGCGGCGACATCGCCGACGTCGGCCGACATGACCGACGCGTCTTCGGCGCGAAATCCGAGCGTGACAGGCCCCGTCGCAGCAAATGGCAACCCGGCGATCCGGACATTTGGCGCGGTGAACACGCCGCCGGCGATCTCGCCCTTCATCAGGTTCATCGCAGGCGAGCCGATGAAGCCGGCGACAAACGTATTGGCCGGATTGTCGTAGATGTCCGTCGGCGTGCCGACTTGTTGCAACGCGCCCTTGTTCATCACCACGACGCGGTCGGCCAAGGTCATGGCCTCGATCTGGTCATGCGTGACGTAGATCGTCGTGACCTTCAGCTCATGCTGGAGATTCTTGATTTGCGCGCGGGTCGACACCCGAAGCTTGGCGTCGAGATTCGATAGCGGCTCGTCCATCAGGAACACCGCGGGTTCCCGCACGATCGCCCGCGCAAGCGCGACCCGCTGACGCTGCCCTCCCGAAAGTTCCTTCGGGCGACGAGAGAGCAGGTCGCCGAGTTCGACCATGGCTGCGGCCTTGCGAACACGGGCGTCATGGATCTGCGGATCGACTTTACGAACCTTCAACGGGAAGCGGATGTTCTCGTAGACCGTCATGTTCGGATAGAGGCCGTAGTTCTGGAACACCATCGCGACATCGCGGTCCTTCGGCTCCAGATCGTTGACCACGCGATCGCCGATCCGGATTTCGCCGTCGGTCGGATCTTCGAGACCTGCGATCATCCGCATGGTCGTCGTCTTGCCGCATCCCGAGGGCCCGAGAAAGACGATGAACTCGCGGTCGGCGATGTCGAGATCGATCGCGCTCACGCCCGTGAACGCGCCCCATCGCTTGCTGACGCCGCGCAAGGAAACCGCCACCATCCCGAACGCTCTCCTGCGAGGCCGCCCTCGCTCAACGACCTTCGGAGAACGAGACTGGCAGACATTGCATACGTATGCAATAGCCATTATCCTGCTCCCGCTGAATCGACGCCAGCCGACCGTCCGGAGACGCCATGATCGACCAGGACCGCATCATCGAGTGCAAGAAGCGCGTCCGCTCGGCGCTATCGCGCGTGGCCGAGGCGACCCCGGAAACCGTGCTGCGGGCGCTTGCCGACGCCTATCATCCGCAGGCCGAATGGCGCGGCTCCTACCCCATGAACGAGATCACTGGCCTCGAGGCGATGGCCGCGACCGTCTGGCGGCCCCTGCTCCGCGCCTTTCCCGATCTCGAGCGGCGCGACACCTTGTTGATAGGCGGCTGTTGGGGCGGCGGCGACTGGGTGGGCGCCGTGGGCCATTATTGCGGCACATTCCGGAGCGACTGGCTGACGATTCCGGCGACGGGGCGCCCCATCTACATCCGTTACGGCGAATTCCATCGCGTCGCTGACGGCAAGATCGCACAGAGCACTGTCTTGATCGATGTGCTCGACGTCATCCGACAGGCTGGATTCTGGCCCATCGCTCCGAGCCTCGGAACGGAAGAACAATGGCCCTGCCCGTTCACGGCGGACGGCGTCGTCCTGACCCCGCAGGATCCCGCCGTGTCGGCGGCAAACCTTGCGCAGACGCTCGCCATGCACAAGACGCTCGGCGACTACGACGACACCGAGCGGCGCGGGCGCGACGGCCTGCTCGAGATGCCGCAGAAGCAGCACTGGCACCCCAAGATGATGTGGTACGGCCCATGCGGCATCGGCTCGACGCGAGGGCTCCAGGGCTTTGTCGACTACCACCAGCTGCCGTTCAGAGTGGCCTTTCCGAACCGGCGAGGCGGCAACCATTATGTCCGCATCGGCGACGGCGCCTACTCGGCGACGGCCGGCTGGCCGAGCGTCCATGCCAGGCACACCGGCGGAGACTTTTGTGGCGTTGGCCCCACGGGTCGCGACGTCACGATGCGCGTGATGGACTTCTATCTGCATCACGAAGGCCTGATCCGCGAGAACTGGGTCCCTATCGACATCATCCATCTGCTCAAGCAAATGGATGTCGACGTCTTTGCAAGGATGCGCAGCTTCTTCCGACGCGGCAGGATCGAGGGGCCTTAAGTTGATCCTCCAGGCATGCGCGCCGAGCCGCGCGCGACCAGACGGGCGGGAATGATGGCCGCCTTCCGTTTCACATGCTGCCGGTCGATCTGCGACATGAGAATGTCGATCGTGGCTTGAATCATTTCGCCGAGGTTTTGCGAGACGGAGGTGAGGTCGTATCCGCCCCACGACGCCTCGGGCACGTCGTCATAGCCGACGACCGAGACATCCTGCGGAATCCGCAAGCGAAGCTCGTTTCGCAGAACATCCATCACGGCGAAGGCCATGTGGTCGTTGGCGACGAAGACCGAGTCGGGTCGATCCGGCTTGGCAAACAGCTCTCGCGCGGCGCGGGCGGCCCCATCGAACGTGTAGCCGCCGACGGCGCGCGCGACTGGCGTCATGCCGCGCTCGGCCAACCCCTTGCAAAAACCGGCCTCGCGATCGCGGCTCGTGGAGGAGTTTTCCTGCCCGGCGATGAACGCGATGCGCGTGTGGCCGCTATCGGCGAGGTGGTGAGCGACCTGCCGCCCGCCCTCCAGATTGTCCGACGTCACGCTGCTCGCCGGCAATCCAGGCACATAGCGGTTGAACAGCAGCACCGGCGTTCCAGTGGCCGCGCACTCGCTGGCCAGGCTCGACGAGAGTTCCGCCGACAGCATGATGATGCCTTCGACCTGATACTGAAGCATCTTCTGCACGACGACGTCCTGATTGCCGGTCTCGGTCATGAAGATCAGGGTCTGATAGCCGCGCGCCTGCAGGGCTCGCGACAACTGCTCGAGCGCGAGCGGGTAGAACTGATTGTCGAGATAGGCCACGAGAACCGCCACCAGCCGCGAGCGCCCGCTGATCATCGCGCGCGCAAGCGCATTCGGCCTGTACCCGAGCGCATCCGCCGCCTTGAGCACCTTCTCGCGCGTCTTGGCCGAAATGCTCGCGCCTGGCGAAAAGGCGCGACTGACGGCCGACTGCGAGACCCCCGCGAGATCCGCCACGTCCGCCGATGTCGCCGCTGACTTGTTCATGGTCCGATCGCTGTCACATGCAACCGCATGAACGCAAGAGTGCCGCATTGGTCGGCATGCAGGCAACAGGGACGACATGACCGCCTGCCCGGTATGTCGCGTCGACGCGCCGGGCGCGACGGTAGCGGCGCACGGCGACCAACGGCTTCTGGTCGAGGCGACGGCCCATCGTCACGGAAGGCGCCGCCGTCACGACCCGTTGGCGGCGTTGCGCCAGCGCGGGAGCGAAGCGCCCGCGGCTCGCGATCCTTCCGGCGCGTCTCAGACCGTGAGCGCGGCGGCCGGAATCATCACCTCGCCGCGCATGATGAGACGGGCGGTCCGCAGCGTGCCCGCGACGATCTCGAGGTCGTCGCCGCGTCCCGATACGGTGAGAGCGACATCGATCTTGCCGGAAGGATGCTCGATCCAGATCGTGCGGGGATTGGCGTCGTCGGGCGCGGCGAGTTCGTGCGCGATCGTGCCGGGCAAGGCGCAGGCCGACGACACGCAGACGGCGCCGGTTACGGCGTGCGCGGCGTGTAGCGCATGCGGCGTCAGATAACGGGACGCGATCGTTCCGCCTGCGCGCGGCCGCGACAGCACGCCGACCTTGGGCACGACCTTGCCGGAGACGTCCCCCAGCCCCATCATGGCGCCGGCCTTCCGCCTGATCGCTTCGATGCGCGCCATGCGCTCGGGCGCGCCGTCGAAGGCCTCCTTGCCCTCGTCGCCTTCCAGCCCAAGGTCCGCGGCGCGCAGAAGGATCATCGGCATCGCGACGTCGATGCAGGTGATCTCGATCCCGTCGACGACGTCGCGGGCCTTGCCGGTCGGCAACATCGCGCCGCACAGCGAGCCGATGACGTCCATGAAGTTCAGCATGATCGGCGCGGCCGCGCCCGGCACGCCGTCGATGCGCGCGTCGCCGGCATAGGTCACCTTGCCGCCCGGCGTGCGCACGATCGCCTCGATGCGCGACTTCGTGTTGACATTGTAAATCATCACGCGCGTCTGCCCGTCCTCGGCGCGGACGAGGCCGCGCTCGATCGCGAAGGGCCCGACGCCGGCGAGAATGTTGCCGCAGGACGGCGTCGTATCGACGGCAGCCTTGGCGATGTCGACCTGCGCGAACAGATAGTCGACGTCGCAGCCCGGTTGCGTCGATCTGGAGACGATCGCCACCTTGCTCGTCAGCGTCGTCGCGCCGCCCAGCCCGTCGATCTGTCGCGCGTCGGGCGAACCCATCGCGGCCAGCAGCACGCAATCTCTCTGCGCCGCATCCGCAGGGAGATCGGTGGCGAGGAAATAAGGCCCGCGCGACGTGCCTCCCCGCATGAACAGGCAGGGAATGGCGACTTGATCACTCATAGAGAAACCCTTCGATCAGGCGACGAGCGTAACGCGCCGCGCGCGCGGGGGCGCGGCGCGTCAGCGTCATCTCATGCCGAGAACGGTCGGCAGGAACAGGCTGAGGCCTGGCCAGTACGTCACGATCACCAGGAAGATGAGCATCGTCAGCAGCCACGGCGCCACGGCGATCGTCAGTTCGGTGATCCCCATCTTGGTCACGCCGGAGGCGACATAGAGATTGAGGCCGACCGGAGGATGACACATGCCGACCTCCATGTTGACCACGATCAGGATGCCGAAATGCACCGGATCGATGCCCAGCTTGACCGCGACCGGGAAGAGGATCGGAGCCAGGATCAGGATGATCGAGGACGGCTCCATCACATTTCCGGCCAGCAGCAGCAGCACGTTGACGACCAGCAGGAAGGTGATCCAGCCGAAGCCCTGGTCGATCATCCACTGCGCCATCGCCTGCGGAATGTTCTCATTGCTCATGACGAACGAGAACAACACGGCGTTGGTGATGATGTAGAGCAGCATCGCGCTCATGCTCGCCGACGCCAGGAGGACGCGCGGCACATCGGCGAGCGTCATGTCCTTGTAGACGAACACGGCGATCACGAACGCGTAGACCGCGCTCATCGCCGCAGCCTCGGTCGGCGTGAAGAAACCCGTGTAGATGCCGCCGATGACGATGATGATCAGGAAAAGGCCCCAGGCGGACTCGCGGAAGGTCCGCAGCTTCTCGACCATCGGCGCCTTCGGCTGGCGCGGATATCCGAACTTGTAGGCTCTCCACCACGTCGTCACGCCGAGCATCGTCGCAAGCATGATGCCCGGGATGACGCCGGCCATGAACAACTGCCCGACCGACGTGTTGGTCGAGACCGAATAGAGCACCATCGCGATCGACGGAGGAATGAGGATGCCGAGCGCGCCCGCCGTCGTCACGACGCCGGCGCCGAAGCGCGGCGGGAAACCCTGCCTCACCATCGCCGGCAGGATCACCGAGCCGATGGCGACGACCGTGGCCGGCGAGGAGCCGGACACGGCGGCGAAGAGCGCGCAGGCCATCACCGCCGCGATGCCGAGGCCGCCATGCCAATGCCCGACGACGGAGGTCGCGAAGTTGATCATGCGCCGCGCCACGCCGCCGTGGGTCAAGAAGTTACCCGCCAGAATGAAGAACGGGATCGCCATGATCTCGAACTTCTCGATGCCGGTGAACAGTTTCAGCGCCACCGACTGGGCCGGCACGTTCGTCATCGTGAAGATGAAGATTAGCACGGTGAGGCCGAGCGCGATCGAGATCGGCATGCCGGTCAGCATCATCGAGACGAGCAGCAGGAACACCATCCCCGCGCGCAGGCCCTGCGGCAGCGCGATGATGCCGTACTTGGCCATGAAGCAAATGACGGTCAGCGCGATCGGCGCCACGAACAGCGACCAGCCGAGCATGGAGCGGTCGCCCCTGATCAGGCCGGACGCGGTCGGCGCCTTGATGCCCGCCGCATCGACAGGGGCGCCCGGCGTCGCCGCGTCCTCGACTTCGTCGATCCCGTCGACGGCGCCGTGGTCGTGATGCGGCAATTCGTTGGTCCGGTTGAACGTCCAGGCGACTTGCAGGAACCGGAACGACATCAGCGACGAGCCGAGCGGGATCGCCAGATAGACCAGCCACATCGGCGCCTCGAGGTCGTTCGAGCGCTGGCCGGTTTCGTAGATGTGGTAGACGAAATTGGCGCCGAGCGAGGCGATCACCGCGGTGAAGGCGGCGCCCGCGAGCAGACCCATGAAAACCAGCCGCCTGCGCGCGGCGGACGGAACCATGTTGACGAACACGTCGACGCCGACATGAATGCCGGTGCGCACGCCATAGGCGGCGCCGAACTTCGCCATCCACACGAACATGTAGATGCAGAGCTCCTGCGCCCACGACAGGTCGATGGAGACGAGCCAGTTGAAGACGCCGTCGGCCGCGGCCGACAGGCCGGAGAAGCCTTTGCCTCCGGCCCATCTCGACAGGTCGGCGGACAGGCCCGAGCCATAACGATGCACGACGGCCACGAAGATCAGCAGGGTCGCCGCAGCAAGCAGAATCGTGACGATAATCTCTTCAAGTCGATCAAGCGCGCGAAACGGCTTGATCTCCTGCGTGGCCGTATGCCCCATCTGCCCATCCCCCGATGGCCTGCGACGCCGTCGCGCCGGCGTCGCGGCTTTTTCTTCTGTTCTTGTCAGCGCTCCGTCTTCAGACGGAGGTTTCCTTGTGCATTAGATCGACGATCTCCTTGCCGACGCGGTTCTCCGCCCACTTGTGAACGGGCATCATCGCCTCGCGCCAAGGCTGCGCCTGCTCCGGCGTCAGTTGTGTGACCGTAGACTTGCCCGACTTGCGGATCGCCTCGAGCGAGTCGACGTTCTCCTTCAGCGCGATCTCGTTGGCGTAGACGGAGGACTCGTCCATCGCCTTGTCGACCTGCGTGCGGATGTCCTTGGGCAACCCGTCCCAGAACTTCAAATTGGTGATCACCGCATATTGCAGGTGGCCATGATTCATGCCGGTGACGTGCGACTGCACCTCGAAGAATTTCTGCGTGTAGATGTTCGAAGGCGTGTTCTCGCCGCCGTCGACCACGCCCGTCTGCATCGCCTGATAGACTTCGGAGAAAGCGAGGATCTGCGGGATGGCGCCGACGGAGCGGAAATACTGATCGGCGATCTTCGAGCCGGAGATGCGGACTTTTACGCCCTTCATGTCGGACGGCTTCACGACCGGCCTGTTCGTCGTGATCCAGTAGAAGCCGTTATCCCAGAAGGCGAGGCCCTTGATGCCCTTGGGCTCGAGCTTCTCCATCAGGAACTTGCCGACCGGGCCTTTCGCGACCTTCTGGAACTGCGCGTCGTCCTTGTAGATGAACGGCAGGTCGAGCGCCTCGAACTCCTTCGCGCCGAGCGGCGCGAACTTCGCCGTCGACGGAGCGAGCAGCTGCACCGCGCCGAGCTGGAGCGCCTCGATCTCCTCCTTGTCCTTGTAGAGCTGGGAGTTCGGATACACCTCCACCTTCACGGCGCCGTTGGTGTATTTCTCGGCGAGCTCCTTGAAGCGGAGCGAGCCCTTGCCCTTCGGCGTGTCGTCGGCCACGACGTGGCTGAATTTCATCACGATCGGCTGTTGCGCCAGAATCGCAGGCGCCGGGAACACGCTCCCGACGGCGATGGCCCCAAGACCAAATTGGCGGCGATTGAGTTTCATTTCCTCTCCTTTCCCGGGTTTGGTCCCGGTCATTCTATCGCGGTCATGTTCCGCTTTCGGCTCGAAATGTCGAGTCGCGGTTTTCCCTTACTCCTGTCGCGCCCCCGTCCTGAGCGCCCGCAACTCGGCGGCGTAGCGGGTCAGGGCGGCGAAGCGATGGAATCCATGGACGAATTTGCCATAGGGCATGGTCAGAAACAGGGCCAGAACCACGCCGAGGTGGACCGCCAGCGTGACGCCCAGCGCCGGCGTCGCACGCAAGAAGAGAACGGCGAAGCCGGTGGCGGAAGTCAGCGCCAGCATCCACAGGAAGGCCTTCTCCATTCCCGCCGGACGCGGATCGGCCAACATCGGGTCGCGAGTCGCTTTGGCGCGCAGGAGCGCGATCGGACCGGCGATCAGACCGACCCCGCCGAGCGATCCGAGAACGACGGGCAGGTCCCACCACGGATACGGCGCCTCCCGGCCCAGCACATAGTGATAGAGCGTCGCCACGGACGTCGCGGCGAAGCAGAGCATAAATCCGTAGAACGTCAGGTGATGGGCGTGCCGGCGCGGATCGACGGGCCGCTCGTCGGCATTGTGGCAGCCCGCGCCGCCTCCGTCGAGATAGCGCAGCGTCGCCGCATCGCGCGTCGCTTGCCAGATGTCGGCCAACCCGAACCGTTCCGGGCCGGCGCCGCGCCACAAGGCGCGCACCGACAGGCCGATGGAGACGATCATGAAGAGGAAGGCCGCGCCGAACAACGCGACCATGGCGTTGTGCGGCATCAGCCGGAAAAAGGAGCCGGCCCCCTCGCCCGCCCGCCACAGCGCGCCCGGATCGTTGAGAGCGACGAAGCCGATCAGAAAGGCCGCAACGCAAACGGCGACGGAGACGGCGGCGGCGACCGCGTGACGCTCGAAGAGCGGCGCCAATCCGGCCGGCCAGGCCGCCTGCGCGTAGCTGTCACGGCGCACGCGCGCCAGCGTGCGGGGCACGTTGACCTCGAAGGCGTGCGGCGGAGCGAATTGGCAATCGACATGGCAGGCGCCGCAGGCGTGGCACAGATTGGCGATGTAGTTGAGATCGCCGTCGGCGAAGGAGCGGCGCATCTCCATCGCCGGAAAGACCGCGCAAAGCCCCTCGCAGTAGCGGCAGGAGTTACACACGGTCATCAGCCGGTCCGCCTCCGCCAGCGCGGCGGTCGCGTGAGGCACGTCGAGACTGCCCGAGATCGGCGTGACGCCGCCGGGAGCGAGCGCAAGCGCGTTCATACCGCCTTCTCCGTCTGCGAACAGCCGAGCCGCCTGGCGGCGCCGCGACCCGCCATTCGGCCGAACACCGACCCGATGGTCATGCCGATGCCCGCCGCGTAGCCGCGCCCGAGCACGTTGCCCGCCATGATCTCGCCCGCGGCGAACATGTTGTCGGCCGCGCTTCCATCCGCCATGACGATGCGCGCCTCCTCGTCCACCCGCACGCCGAGATAGGTGAAGGTGATGCCCGGTCGCACCGGATAGGCGTAGAAGGGCGCCGTCTCGAGCCTGCGCGCCCAATGCGTCTTGGGCGGGTCGAGCCCTTCCGTCCGGCAGTCGTCGAGCTGCGTATGGTCGAAGGAGCCGGGCCGCACGGCGGCGTTGTAGTCGGCCACCGTGCGCTCGAGCGTCGCCGCATCGAGCCCCAGCTTGCCGGCGAGTTCGGCGATCGTCGCCCCGCGGATTGGCGGATAGAGGGACGGCATGAACAGTTTCAGCGACGGGTCGTCGAAGATGATGAAGCCGATCTGATCCGGCTGCTGCGCCACGAGCCGGCCCCAGATCGCATACCGCTTCGGCCAAACGTCCTGACCCTCGTCGTAGAAGCGCACAGCGTGCTTGTTGACGACGATTCCGAAGACGACGCAATCGAGCCGGGTGATGATGCCCCCGTCGAATTTCGGCGCCCGCGCGTCGATGGCGACGGCGTGGCATTGCGTGGGGTCGCCCACCGCCTGCGCGCCGCGGTCGAGCAGCATGCGCAGCACCGCGCCCCGGTTGTAAGGCGTTCCCCGGATCAGAAAATTGTCGGCAGCCTCGCCCCAGCCCTGCTTCAACCAGTCGAGATTGGCTTCAAAGCCGCCGGCGGCGGCGACGAAGGCGCGCGCGTGAACCTCGTCGACGCCGCTCCCGGCCTTGTGGCGCAATCCGCGAAACACGCCGCCTTCGACATCCAGCGAGACGATCTCGGCGTCGTAACGCACGACGACGCCCAGCCGCTCGGCGGTCTGATAGAGCGCGTTCAGCATCGCCCGACCGCCGCCAAGGAAGAAGGAATTCGTCCGCCCGAGGCTGAGCGTTCCGCCGAGCGAGGGCTGGAAGCGCACGCCCTGTTGCTGGATCCAGTCGAGCGCCTCTTTCGACTCGCGGATCATCAGCCGCGCCAGCCGCTCGTCGGTGTGGCCCTCGGTCACCTTCATCAGGTCGTCGAAGAACTCGTCCTCGGGATAGGGGCCGGACAAGGTCTCGGTGGCCGCATCGTGCGCGCAGCGCATGTTGCGCGTGTGGCGCGTATTGCCGCCCCGGTAGAACTTCGGCGCGCCTTCGAGGACGAGGACGCGCGCGCCCGCGCGCCGCGCCGCGATCGCGGCGCACAGCGCCGCGTTGCCGCCTCCGGCGACGACGACGTCCCACGCGCCCGCGGACGGCTCTCGCATTCCCGGATCAGCGCCCCTCGACATCCGTCCGCCCTCGCATTTGTTTGTATACAAAAATATCCAATAGCATCTGGCTGAACTTGATGTCAATGTCGGTCCATGCCCGATGATGCCGGTTCCCCCCAACCCAGCCGTCCCGAGCGCCCGCTTGCGCTGGACCCGAAGGACGCCGGCGCACCGTTGGGCGAGGCCACCTATCGGACTCTGTGCCGAGCGCTGCGCGACGGCGTCTTCGAGCCGGGCGACCGGCTGCGCGAGGAGGATGTCGCGCGGCGCCTCGCCGTGAGCCGCACCCCGGTGCGGGAGGCGTTCGGTCGGCTGCTCGGCCGCCGTCTGGTCGAATCGGCGGGCGGACGCGGTCTGATCGTGCGCCGCCTCGAGGCGACGGAGGCGCTCGAGCTCTACGCCCTGCGCGAAATCTTGGAAGGCGCGGCCGCCCGGCTCGCGGCGCAACACGCCTCTCGAGCCGAAGTCGAGATGATGGAGGAGATCGAGGCGGCGCTCGAGGCGGCCCCCGGCGACGCGCGCGAGATGGGTCGCCTCAACCGGATGCTGCACGAAACGATCTTTCGCGCCGCGCGCAACCGCTATCTCGATGTGGCGCTGCAGGACATGCAGGACGCCATCTCCCTGCTCGGGCCGACGACATTCGGCGTCCAGGGGCGGCCGGAGACGGCCTCGTCCGAACATCGAGCCATGATCGCGGCGATCCGGGACCGCGACCCCGACGCCGCCGAGACCGCCGCCCGCGACCACATGCGCTCGGCGCTCAAGGCGCGCCTGCGCATCCTGCAGGGATAGGACGGCGACCCCGCGTACGGATGGCGCGGCGTTCCTCGCCGTCACGCGCCGCAGAGGCCGAACCGGTCGTCGCGGCCGCGCGCCATCCTGCGGCGACCCGTCGCAAAGACGTGGAGTGTGCCTGATTTTCACACATTGATCGCGTCAAATTCACGTCAAATTTCACACGTCCAATAACCGGACAATTTGCCAAGCGGCATGATTCGCGCGTCGGAACGCATTGAATCGGATGCGCCGGGCGCTGCGCCGGCCTATCGCAACCGGAAGCTAACCCGCTGTCGTCATGGTCAATTTTATCGGTCTTTTTGGTAGGGCCGCGATAAGGCGGCCAGGCGCAAGACGGCGCGACGGCAATTGAAACCCGGGATCGGAATCGCCACGCCGCGTCGCGGCCTTTCCATCCGCCTGTTCAGGAGCAAGCGATGAGCGCGAACGGTGTCGGCGGCCCGGAGTTCCCGCAGCCCGCGATCGAATCGCGCAAGCACGGCTCGACTGGAACGGGCCTTGACGCTGCGGTCGATCTGATTGGTTCGGACTATGGCTTGAACGCGCGTGTTCCGGGTTCGCATCTTTCGGGCGGGATGGCGTCTGCGGATGCGATGAACGCGCTGATCGTTCAGGCGATCCGCGCGACGAGCGTGGCGAGCGACGGGACGCTCACGACGTCGGACGTCTATGCGATCAACGGCTGGATCCGCGCCAACGCGCTGTCGACCTGGACGGCGCTGCACGGCGACGACGAGAACGGCGTCGAGACCGGCTACCACATGGTGCAGAACGACGGCGCCGTGACGCGGCTGTTCGCGCACAACGCGGTCGATACGGTGCTCGACGGCGTCTACCATCTCGGCTTCGCCATCCGCGACGGCCGCTTCCTCAACGAGGACGGCGACGCCAACGCCAGCGTCGAGGACGTGGCGACATGGCTGAGCTCGTTCCTGAGCGGCGATCTGGCCGCCGGAACGCTCGCCAACGCCGCCGTCGATCCGCAGGTCCACGGCGCGAGCGGCACGGGCCTCGACCGGCTCGTCGAGACGATCGTCGACGACGCGGGCCTCAACGCCGAACTCTCGCATACGCAGATCAACGCCGGCGCGACCGCCGCCGACGCGATGAACCGGCTGATCGTCGCGGGCCTGCGCGCCACCGGCGTCGCCGACGACGGCGACATCACCGCGCTCGACCTGCGCGAGGTGAACAGCTGGATCCGCGCCAACCACCTGTCGACCTGGACGCGCCTGCACGGCGACGACGAGAACGGCGTCGAGACCGGCTTCCACCTCGTCCAGAACGACGGCGGCGCGGGCTATCTCTACGGCGAGGAGGCCGTCGATACGGTCGCCGACGGGATCTATCACCTCGGCTTCGAGATCAAGTGGGGCTACTTCGTCAACGAGGACGGCAATCTCAACGCCTCGCTGGAAGATGTCGCGACCTGGCTGTCGCTGATCATGGCCGACGATCTGGCCGCCGGCCGGCTCGCCAGCCATCACGCCGCCATCGACCCGGCGACGCTCGCCGCCGACCGCGCCTACGCCCCTCGCCCGCACGGTGACGGTGGACAACGACGCCGGCCAGTACGAGGCCGGCCGCCCGGCCGGGCTGACGCTGGCGAACGGAACCATCTCGCTCTCCTTCGTCGCCGACGCGCCGGACGACGGCTCCTATCAGGTGCTGTTCTCCAAGGACGGTTCGTCGAACGCCGCGGGCGACATCTCCTGCTTCCTCTACGACGGCCATCTGTATGTGCAGATGCAGGACGGGACGACGACGACCTGGCTCGAGGCGCGCGATCACGTCATTGAGGCGGGCGTCGCCTACGATCTGGCGGTGAGCTTCGGCGCGAACGGCCTGCGCATCAGCCTGAACGGCGAACTCGTCGCGCTCGATCAGGAGTGGACGACGGGGCTTTCGGGCAACGCCCGCTCGCTGCTGATCGGCGCCGGCAACTGGGGCCGCGACGGAACCAACCCGACGGCGACGTGGAACCACTTCGACGGCACGATCACGAACTTCGCGATCTACGACCGCGCGCTCGACGCCTTCGAGATCGACGCGCTGTCGAGCGCGCCGCATCTGTCCGGCCCCTCGATCGGCGCGGCCGCGCTGGCGGGCGCGCTGCCGGCGGCGCGCGCCGGCACGGGCCTTGCGGGCGAGGTGTTCGACCGCGCCGTCGCCTTCGACGACATCGACGCGCTGATCGCGCAGACGCAGACGCAGGCCGCCGCCAACCGCCACTTCACGGCGAGCCGCGTCGACTTCGACTCCGCCGCCCATGACGCGACCACGCTCGGCGCCTTCCTCGGCGACGCGGCGACGCTGACCGACGGCGGCGCGACGACGGCGATGACGACGCTCGGCCTGCGCCTGACCGGCTTCGTCCATCTGTCGGCCGGCGAGCATCTCGTCACCGTGCGTTCGGACGACGGCTTCCTGCTCAAGATCGGCGGCCAGGTCGTGTCGAGCTACGACTGGGATCGCGGCTTCTCCGGCACGACGCAGTCGGTCGTCTCGACCGGCGGGCTCTATGCGGTCGAGCTCTACTACTTCGACAATCAGGGCGATCAGGGCCTGCGGCTCGAGATCGACGGCGAACTCGCCGGGCCCGAGCTGTTCTATCGCAGCCTCGCCGACTACGAGGCCGCGCTCGCCGCCAACGGCGCCGCTCCCGCCGGCGGCCTGCCGCCGGTCTATGACGGCCCCCTCGGCACGACCGGCACCGGCCTCGACGCGACGATCCGCGTCATCGGCGAGGATCAGGGCCTCGCCCATCGCGTCTCGCGCGCCGACATCGCCGCCGGCGCGGCCGCCGCCGCCATCAACGGCATGATCGTCGAGGCGATCCGCGCCACGGGCGCGGCCAATGACGGCGTGCTGACGACGGCGGAAGTCTACGATCTCTCGACCTATATCCGCGCCCATCACTACGCCGCCTTCCTCGCCGCCCATGGCGACGACGAGACGGGCGTGGAGACCGGCTACCACCTCGTCCAGAACGACGGCGCGACCACCCGCCTCTACGGCGAGAACGCGATCAACACCGTCTTCGACGGCATCTACCACATCGGCTTCGAGACCGAGTGGGACCGCTTCCTCAACGAAGACGGAAACGCCAACGCAAGAGTCGAAACCGTCGCATACTGGCTCAACGATCTCCTCAAAACAGACCTCGCAAACGGAACGCTCAAGAATGCGAGCGTCGATCCGCTGCCGAACGGCTCGACAGGAACGGGTCTCGACGCTGCGGTTGATCTGATTGGTTCGGACTATGGCTTGAACGCGCGTGTTCCGGGTTCGCATCTTTCGGGCGGGATGGCGTCTGCGGATGCGATGAACGCGCTGATCGTTCAGGCGATCCGGGCGACGGGCGTGGCGAGCGACGGGACGCTCACGACGTCGGACGTCTACGCGATCAACGGCTGGATCCGCGCCAACGCGCTGTCGACCTGGACGGCGCTGCATGGCGACGACGAGAACGGCGTCGAGACCGGCTACCACATGGTGCAGAACGACGGCGCCGTGACGCGGCTGTTCGCGCACAACGCGGTCGATACGGTGCTCGACGGCGTCTACCATCCTCGGCTTCGCCATCCGCGACGGCCGCTTCCTCAACGAGGACGGCGACGCCAACGCCAGCGTCGAGGACGTGGCGACATGGCTGAGCTCGTTCCTGAGCGGCGATCTGGCCGCCGGAACGCTCGCCAACGCCGCCGTCGATCCGCAGGTCCACGGCGCGAGCGGCACGGGCCTCGACCGGCCTCGTCGAGACGATCGTCGACGACGCGGGCCTCAACGCCGAACTCTCGCATACGCAGATCAACGCCGGCGCGACCGCCGCCGACGCGATGAACCGGCTGATCGTCGCGGGCCTGCGCGCCCACCGGCGTCGCCGACGACGGCGACATCACCGCGCTCGACCTGCGCGAGGTGAACAGCTGGATCCGCGCCAACCACCTGTCGACCTGGACGCGCCTGCACGGCGACGACGAGAACGGCGCCGAGACCGGCTTCCACCTCGTCCAGAACGACGGCGGCGCGGGCTATCTCTACGGCGAGGAGGCCGTCGATACGGTCGCCGACGGGATCTATCACCTCGGCTTCGAGATCAAGTGGGGCTACTTCGTCAACGAGGACGGCAATCTCAACGCCTCGCTGGAAGATGTCGCGACCTGGCTGTCGCTGATCATGGCCGACGATCTGGCCGCCGGCCGGCTCGCCAGCCATCACGCCGCCATCGACCCGGCGACGCTCGCCGCCGACCGCGCCTACGCCCTCGCCCGCACGGTGACGGTGGACAACGACGCCGGCCAGTACGAGGCCGGCCGCCCGGCCGGGCTGACGCTGGCGAACGGAACCATCTCGCTCTCCTTCGTCGCCGACGCGCCGGACGACGGCTCCTATCAGGTGCTGTTCTCCAAGGATGGTTCGTCGAACGCCGCGGGCGACATCTCCTGCTTCCTCTACGACGGCCATCTGTATGTGCAGATGCAGGACGGGACGACGACGACCTGGCTCGAGGCGCGCGATCACGTCATTGAGGCGGGCGTCGCCTACGATCTGGCGGTGAGCTTCGGCGCGAACGGCCTGCGCATCAGCCTGAACGGCGAACTCGTCGCGCTCGATCAGGAGTGGACGACGGGGCTTTCGGGCAACGCCCGCTCGCTGCTGATCGGCGCCGGCAACTGGGGCCGCGACGGAACCAACCCGACGGCGACGTGGAACCACTTCGACGGGACGATCTCCAACTTCGCGATCTACGACCGCGCGCTCGACGCCTTCGAGATCGACGCGCTGTCGAGCGCGCCGCATCTGTCCGGCCCTCGATCGGCGCGGCCGCGCTGGCGGGCGCGCTGCCGGCGGCGCGCGCCGGCACGGGCCTTGCGGGCGAGGTGTTCGACCGCGCCGTCGCCTTCGACGACATCGACGCGCTGATCGCGCAGACGCAGACGCAGGCCGCCGCCAACCGCCACTTCACGGCGAGCCGGATCGACTTCGACTCCGCCGCCCATGACGCGACCACGCTCGGCGCCTTCCTCGGCGACGCGGCGACGCTGACCGACGGCGGCGCGACGACGGCGATGACGACGCTCGGCCTGCGCCTGACCGGCTTCGTCCATCTGTCGGCCGGCGAGCATCTCGTCACCGTGCGCTCGGACGACGGCTTCCTGCTCAAGATCGGCGGCCAGGTCGTGTCGAGCTACGACTGGGATCGCGGCTTCTCCGGCACGACGCAGTCGGTCGTCTCGACCGGCGGGCTCTATGCGGTCGAGCTTTACTACTTCGACAATCAGGGCGATCAGGGCCTGCGGCTCGAGATCGACGGCGAACTCGCCGGGCCCGAGCTGTTCTATCGCAGCCTCGCCGACTACGAGGCCGCGCTCGCCGCCAACGGCGCCGCTCCCGCCGGCGGCCTGCCGCCCGTCTATGACGGCCCCCTCGGCACGACCGGCACGGGCCTCGACGCGACGATCCGCGTCATCGGCGAGGATCAGGGCCTCGCCCATCGCGTCTCGCGCGCCGACATCGCCGCCGGCGCGGCCGCCGCCGACGCCATCAACGGCATGATCGTCGAGGCGATCCGCGCCACGGGCGCCGCCAATGACGGCGTGCTGACGACGGCGGAAGTCTACGATCTCTCGACCTATATCCGCGCCCATCACTACGCCGCCTTCCTCGCCGCCCATGGCGACGACGACGGGCGTGGAGACCGGCTACCACCTGTCCAGAACGACGGCGCGACCACCCGCCTCTACGGCGAGAACGCGATCAACACCGTCTTCGACGGCATCTACCACATCGGCTTCGAGACCGAGTGGGACCGCTTCCTCAACGAAGACGGAAACGCCAACGCAAGAGTCGAAACCGTCGCATACTGGCTCAACGATCTCCTCAAAACAGACCTCGCAAACGGAACGCTCAAGAATGCGAGCGTGACGCCGGTCGTGCCGACCGGCCCCGCCGGCTCGGCCAGCGATCCGGACGTCGTCGCCAGCGGCGCCGGCGTGACGACGCTCGCGACGGGCGCGCGCACGCTGACGCTGACGGGCGACGCGCGCCACGGAATCGGCAACACGCTCGCCAACACGCTGCGCGGCAACGCGCTCGACAATGTGCTTGATGGCGGCGCGGGCGACGATGCGCTGGACGGCGGCGACGGCGCCGACACGCTGATCGGCGGGCGCGGCGCCGACACGATGACCGGCGGGCGCGGCGACGACGCATACTTCATCGACGATGCGGGCGACCGCGTGATCGAGAATGCGGCTGTCGCCTATGGCGTCGACACAATCAACATCATGCGCGGCTTCACCCGCTACACGCTCGGCGGCGGCGTCGAGAACCTCGTCTCGAGCGTCGGCGAGAATTTCGTCGCCTTCGGCAACACGCTGTCGAACGAGATCGCGACCGGCCGCGGCAATGACCAGATCGACGGCGGCGCCGGCAACGACGTGCTGCACGCAGGCGCGGGCGACGACTTCCTGATCGGCGGCCTCGGGCGCGACAGGCTCGACGGCGGCTACGGCGCAGACCGTCTCAGCGGCGGCGTCGATAACGACACCTATGTGGTCGACAATATCGGCGACGTGGTGATCGAGGCCGCCGACGGCGGGATCGACACCGTGGAGGCGAGCATCACCTGGCGCCTCGGCGCGACGCTCGAGAACCTCGTGCTGACGGGGACCGCCGACATCAACGGCTCCGGCAACGCGCTCGCTAACCGCATCACCGGCAATGACGGCGACAACACGCTCGACGGCAAGGGCGGCGCCGACCGCCTGATGGGCGGCAAGGGCGACGACACCTACGTCGTCGACAATACCGGCGTCGTCGTGATCGAAACCGCGATGGGCGGCGTCGATCTCGTACGCGCCAGCATCAGCGTCACGCTCGACACCTATGTCGAGAACGTCGCTCTCTCCGGCGCGGCCAATCTGTCGGCGACCGGCAACTCATCCGCCAATCTGATGCGCGGCAATGCCGGCTCCAACGCGCTGAACGGCATGGCCGGCGAGGACCGTCTGTACGGCTTCGACGGCAATGATCTGCTCGACGGCGGCGCGGGAGCGGACATCCTGCTCGGCGGCCTCGGCAACGACCGGCTGACCGGCGGTGCCGGCGCCGACCGCTTCAGCGGCGAGGCGGGCGCGGACCGCTTCATGTTCCTCGACGTCGGCGACAGCGGTGTCGCCACCGGGCAGCGCGACGTCATTCTCGACTATGATCGCGCACAGGGCGATCGCATCGACCTCAGCGCCATCGACGCCGTGCTCGGCGGCGCCGACAATGCGTTCGCCGTCGTCGGCGGCTTCACGCAGAAGGCAGGCCAGCTCATGATCAGCTATATGGGCGACGCCTGGCTTGCGCAGGGCGATGTGAATGGCGACGGCCTTGCCGACTTCGCCATCGAGGTGAGGACGACGCGCGCGCTCGGCGCGACCGACTTCGTGTTGTAGGCCGAGGCCGACACCGGCTCCGCCTCCGCGCGAACGAGGCGCCAGGCGAATCATCGCATGGCCGCCGGTTGTCGACCGGGTGACGCGCGGTGCGTTCGCGCACGCCGGTCGCCTGCCGCTTGCGGCTCACTCCAGGCGACGCCGCACGAAACGGACGCCCATGCGCCCTGCCGGGCCGCCGACGGAGAGACGGTCCGCCATGCTAGCTTCCCCCGACACGGAACGAGGTCAAGCGCTCGTGCGCATCGTCACGGCGGCCGCCGGGATGGCCTATATCGTCTCGCAATACCTATGGCTCGGGCTTGACCGGCCCACCTTCATCTTCTTCGCCTCGCTGTTCTCGATCGTTCAGGTCATCTCCGTCGGCATCTATGTCTGGATCTCGCTCAACGCGGCGCCAAATCTGCTGCGGCGCGTCATCTCCGTCTCACACGACTACATCGCTCTGACGTTGACGCTGATTTACGGCGGCGAGCGATTTCTGCCCTTTTACGCGGTGGTTCTGCGCACCATCGTGGGCAATGGCATCCGCTTCGGCGCGCGCCATCTCGTCAGCGCGACCATCGCTGCGTTAGCCAGTCTCGCGCTTGTCTTCACGCTGAGCGAGTATTGGCGCACGCATCCCTACGTCGCGCTCACCTTGACCGCTACGGCGGTCGTGGTGCCCACTTATGTCTATTCGCTGCTCGGCGAGCGGCAGCGCGCGACCGAAGCCGCAATCGCCGCCAACCGCGCCAAGTCGCAATTGCTCGCGCAGGCGAGCCACGATCTGCGTCAGCCCATTCACGCCATCAGCCTCTTCACCGCCAGCCTCCGCGAGGCCGGATTGAAGCCGGGGGAACTGGAGATGGTCGAGAATATCGATCGCTCGCTCGACAGCGTGTCGCGGTTGTTTCGCTCGCTTCTCGACGTCTCCGGTCTCGACGGCGGCGCGATCAGACCGCGCCTCGAACCTATCCCGCTCGACGCCCTGATCGCCGAAACGCTCGCCCAGAACAAGCGAGCGGCCGAATGGGCGGGCGTATCCCTGCGCGCCGTCAGGACAGGACGAACCGTGACGAGCGACCCGGCATTGCTGTCCACGATGCTCCAGAACATCGTCTCGAACGCCATCAAATACGCCCCGGGAAAAGACGTGTTGGTCGGCGCGCGCCGGCGCGGGGACACTCTGTCCCTGCAAGTCCTCGATCGCGGCCGCGGCGTCGCGCCGGAACATGTGCCTAAATTGTTCGACGACTTCTACCGCGCCGTCGACCGCGGCCACGATATCGACGGCGTCGGCCTCGGTCTGGCGATCGTCAAGCGCATGGCGGATTTGCTCGATCTGCGCGTCGCCATCCATTCGCGCCTCGGCCGCGGAACGCGTGTGGCCATCGACGGACTGAAGATCGCGCGCGATGTCGCCCCCATGCAGGGGCGCGTCCCGCGCCCTAGGCTTTCGACGCCCTTGTCCGGGCTGCGCATCCTGTTGATCGACGACGACGCCGCAGTCTTGCGCGCGACGACGGACCTGCTCGAGCGATGGGGATGCACGGTGCAGGCCGAGCGCAATCGGATCGGCGTGATCGCCGAATGCGATCTGGTGATCACCGACTACGACCTCAACACGGATACGACGGGCGCCGACTGGATCGCCGCAGCCCTCGCGGTGTCTCCCCAGGCGCAAGCGATCGTGCTGACCGGGCACGATTCCTCGCGTGTGCGCGCGCGCGTTCCCGATGAGACAATTCCGATCCTGATGAAGCCGCTGCGCCCGTCCGAGCTTCGTTCGACCATGGTTTCAATGGCGTTGCGGGCGCGCGCTGCGACCGCTCACACGCCCGCTTCGGCGCCCTTGACGGCCGCCGCGGCGCGGCTCGATACGCCGAGTTGACGCAGCAGCGCCGAGACGTGAATGCGCACGGTAAAGGGGGAAATGCCGAGCTCGCGCGCGATCTCCTTGTTGGACCGCCCCGACACGATGTGGCGTAGCACCTCCCTCTGACGGCAGGTGAGTGCGGGCAGCTTCTCGCCGGCCGTCGCCAGAGCCGTGCTGCGCACGACGAATTCGCCCGCGCGGATGTCCGCGATCGCTTCGCAGACCTCGCTCGGCGGAACGTCCTTTCCGATGAACCCGTCTGCGCCCTCGTTCATGACGGCGTCGATCAGATCGCGATCGCTCACCATCGAAAGCACGATGATGGAGGCGCGCGGAAACTCCCGGCGCAACGCGCCGATCGAGCGGGTCGCGTCCATTCCGGGAAACAGCAGATCGAGCAGGAACACACCTGGCGGAGCGCCTTCGCGCGCGATCGTCAACACGTCGTTCCAGCACTCCGCCTCGGCGATGTCCGCCTCGGGAAGGTGCCGTTGCAGGATGAGCCGCATCCCCTGCCGGAACACGGGATGATCGTCGGCGATCACGACACGTTCGCGTGCGGCCATTGCGCCAGCCGTCATAGCGTTCCCCCAAAGAGCCTCTTCGCATTCCCCTATCAAGGCGAAGATGTGGCGCGCCGTGTGGCGTCGCACGTCGCGCGGGCTTTGTCACTCAGGTCGTCGCTCGGGTGCGATTGCGCACTAGCTCACCTGTACTACAGACGCCCGCGCGCAATTGCGTAAACCTTTGGCCATCGCCGCCGTCGCCGGCCACGGTCGATTCACATGCGACGGCGCGGCGACGCTTGCGCGGACGGACGATGCGCTCGTTCGCGCCTCAACATGAGGATACGACATGACGATTGCTCCCCGCAGCGACGGAACCATTCGCGAGCTCGACCTCGCCGACATGGCGATGGTGGCCGGCGGCGCCGACTCCGGCGGCCAGACCTGGACCTGCACGGTCACCATCAAGCCCGACGTGACGGAAACCCGCTGCACCGGCCCCAACGGCGAGAAGATCGTGCGCTGGGACTATCCGCAAGGTCTTCAGCTCTGAACGACGCGCTGCGCCGGAACCTTCCTGAAGCCATGGAGAGACGCATGACTGAACTCGACGCCGATGACATGAAGAGCGTGGCCGGCGGCGTGACCGCGGGCCCCGACGGGCGCGGCTGCACCGAGCCGCCCGATTCTCCCAAGGTCCCTTCGCTTCCCACCGGTCCCGGCGGCCAGAGCGACGTCCAGGCCTGATCCAGCGCAAGCCGCGCCTTTCGACAAGCGGTCGGGCGCGGCTTGCCGATTGCGACGTCGCGCCGCCGAAGCACCCGACGACATGAGCGCCCGTATCTCGCTGTTCCGTCCGGAATCGATCAACGCCGCGCGCATGTCGTGGCTCGGCGAGCCGCGCGTCGTCGCCGCCGCGTCGACGACGCTCGTGACGCTCGTGGCCGCCGTCTTCATCGCCGTGTTCGCAGGATTTCTCGTTTTCGGCGAATACACCCGGCGCGTTCGCCTCGCCGGGGTCGTTCTGCCGAGCGAAGGTCTGGCGCGCATTTCGGCGCCCCAGGCCGGATGGGTGTCGGACCTGCGGGCGCGCGAAGGCGACGACGTTCGGCAGGGCGACGTTCTGTATGTTCTCGGGGTCGACAGCGCCACCGCTCTCGGCGCCACGCAAGGCGCGGTGACGGAGCTTCTGCGTCGCACTCAGGTCGAGCTTCTGAACGCGCAGGACCGTCAGACCGATCTCGACCAGGCCGACAAGGCGGCGTTGCGCGACCGTCTCGACCGCGCCGAACAGGAGCGCGATCAGGCCGACGCGCAGATCCGCGTTTCCGAAGACGCCATCGCGACCACGCAGGAGGCCGCCGCGCGGCTCAAGAGCCTCGTCGCCCGCGGCCTCGCGACGGCGCGGGAGCACGAAGCCCGCCTCGATCAACTCACCGCCTATCGCCTCCAACTCGAGACGCTGCGACGCGAACGCATCCAGCTCGACGCCCGCCTCGCCGAGGCGCGCAATCAGCTCGGCGTGTTCGATCTGCAGGCCGAGACCCGTCGCGCCGACCGCCGCCGCGAGCTGATCAGCGTCGAGCGTCAGATTTCGGAGGCGGAGGCGCGTCGCGAAATTCGCGTTCTCGCCCCCCGCGCCGGTCGCGTGACCGGCGTCACCGCCCTGCCGGGCCAGACCGTCGCAGCCGGCCAACCCCTGTTGACCATCGTGCCGTCGGATCGACCGCTCGTCGTGCAATTGCTCGCGCCGAGCACGGCGATCGGCTTCATTCGCGAGGGCGCGCGCGTGTTGCTGCGCTATGAGGCCTTTCCGCACCAGAAATTCGGTCAGCACGCAGGCGTCGTGACGCTGATGTCCCGCGCGACGCTGCCGCCAGACGAAATCGCGCGTATCAACGCCGTCGGAGTCGACCCGAGCCGCACCGCCGGCCTTTATCGCGTCACCGTGACGCCGGAACACCCCTACGTTCCGGCCTATGGCAGACGCGAGCCGCTGCAATCGGGCATGCAGGCGGACGCCTTCGTTCTCGCCGAGTCGCGCCCTCTCTATCAGTGGATCTTTGCGCCGCTCTATTCGCTGGCCGGCGGCGCCGCGGCGACGGCGCCATGAAGCTGAACGCGATCGACATTGCGCGCGCGGCGCGCGGGCGCCTGTTTCCGCAAACGCCGATGGTGTTGCAGACAGAGGCGGCCGAATGCGGTCTGGCCTGCATCGCGATGCTTGCCGGACGTCATGGCCGCGCGCTCGACCTGCCGGGCTTGCGCCGGCGGTTCAACGCCTCCCTGAAGGGCGCGACGCTGCACGATCTGTCCCGCCTCGGCGGCGAGCTTGGTCTTGCGACGCGGGGGCTGCGTCTCGAACTCGGCGATCTGCCGCGCCTGCGCCTGCCCTGTATCCTGCATTGGAACCACAACCATTTCGTCGTCCTGACGGAGGTGCGCGCGCGCGATGTCGTGATTCTCGACCCCTCGTTCGGCAGAAGGACGGTTCCGCTCGACGAGGTGTCGCGCCGTTTCACCGGGGTCGCGCTCGAAGCCTGGCCGACGGAACGTTTCGAGAAGAAGGACGAGCGCCTGCGCATCGGCGTGTTCGATCTGCTCCGGCGCACGCGCGGCGTCGGCGGCGCCATCGCGCAGGCTTTCGCGCTTTCCGCGCTGATCGAGTTGACGGTGATCGCCGCGCCGATCGGCTTTCAGATCGTTCTCGACGAAGCCGTCGTCGCAGCCGATCTCGATCTTCTCGCCTTGATCGCGCTCGGTCTCGGCTTTCTGCTGGCTCTCCAGGCGGCGTCCACGCTCGCGCGCGCATGGGCGATGCTGCAGGTGGGCGCAAGTCTCTCGCTGCAATGGAAGGTCGCCCTGTTCGACCAGTTGATGCAGCTGCCTCTTTCATTTTTCGAGCGTCGTCATGTCGGCGACGTCGTCTCCCGCTTTGGCTCGCTCGACGCGGCGCGGCGCACGCTGACCTCGAACGTCGTGCGCGCCGCGCTGGACGGCGCGATGTCGCTGGCGCTCGTCGTCATGATGTTCGCCTATGGCGGCGCGCTGGCGATCGTCCCTCTCGTCAGCGTGTCGCTCTACGCCGCGTTGCGGGCGGTCGCGTATGCGCCCTATCGCGCGCTCTCGGAGCAATCGCTGGCTCACGCGGCAACCGAGCAATCGCATTTCATGGAGACGGCGCGCGGCGTCGCCAGCGTCAAGGTTCTCAATCTCGAAGGTCGGCGACGAGACGGCTGGATCAATGCGCTGATATCCCGCGTCAACGCCGAATTGCGTGTCGAGAAGCTCGACGCGCTGCTGAGCGCCGCGGCCCGGCTGATCTTCGGCGTCGACCGCGTTCTGGTCATCTTCCTCGGCGCGCGGGCGGCCATCGCCGGCGAGTTGACCGTCGGCGTCTTCATCGCCTTCCTCGCCTACAAGGATCAGTTCGCCCAGCGCATCGACGGATTGATCGACGCGGCGCAGCAATTCGTTCTTCTGTCGCTGCACGGCGAGCGCATCGCCGACATCGCGCTGGCCGATCGGGAGGACGACGCGCCGGCGCTTCCCGCCTCGCCCGTCGTCGTCGCCGACGTCGGCGGCCGGCTCGAGGCGCGCGGCTTGCGGTTCCGGTACGCCGACAACGAGCCGGATGTGCTGCGCGACCTCAGTTTTTCCGTGGCGCCCGGCGAGTGCCTCGGCGTCGCGGGCCCGTCCGGATCGGGCAAGACGACATTATTGAAGCTGCTCGCCGGCCTTGCCCGCCCGACGGACGGACAGATCGTCGTCGACGGCGCGCCGATGGGCGCGACGGGGCTGGCCGCCTATCGCGCGCGCGTCGGTTGCGTGCTGCAGGATGATCGCCTGTTCGCCGGCGCCATCGCCGACAACATCGCCTGCTTCGATCCCGCGCCCGAGATGGCGCGGATCGTCGAATGCGCGCGGCTCGCCGCGATCCATGACGATATCGCCCGGATGCCGATGGGCTACGAGACGCTGGTGGGCGACATGGGCAGTTCCTTGTCCGGCGGCCAGCGCCAACGCATCGTGCTCGCCCGCGCGCTCTATCGCCGCCCCTCGATCCTGCTGCTCGACGAGGCGACGAGCCATCTCGATCCGGCCAACGAGGAAGCGATCAACGCCGCCGTGAAGGCGTTGCCGATGACGCGCATCGTGATCGCGCATCGCCCCTCGACGCTCGCCATGACCGACCGCGTGCTGTGGCTCGCGCCCGGCGACTGACGCCTCTCCTCACCATCGCAACAGCCGGCTGCCGAGCGTCGCCCCCAGCGCCATCACGATCGCCGTCGCCAGCGAATACCAGACGAGGACGAACAGCGGACTGTCGTCGGTGCAATTGAGCGCATAGAAGGTCGCGCCGACGCCGGCCGAGGCGAGCCCGGCGGCGCGCCCGCCAGTCCCGGACGAACCGGCGCCCCGCGTCGGAGCGCCGCGAGGAAGGCTGCGAGCGGCGCGAGCGCGAACAGAGGCGCCAGCATCAGGCAATGCAGGGCGTTGGAGCCGATCAGCCGGCCGCGCCAGCCGCCTGCCCCCAGCGTCGCCGTCTCCCACACGCTCCACGCAGCCAGACAGAGGAGCGCCGCCGCGAGCGGCCACAACGCCGCGCCCATTGGCGCCCCAGGTCGCACGAGGCGCAGGGCGGCCAGCGCCCCCGCGGCCGCGACCGCGCCCGTGACAGCAATCTTTCCGGCAGTGGCGGCGAGCGTTGCGGGCGCCAGGAAATCCGCGCGCGGCCCCAGCATCGCGAGAAAGGCGAGCGCTGCGACCGCCGCGCCTGCCGCCAATGCGGACAGCGCCCGACGCGACAGCGACGACGACGCCGGCCTGGCGTCGGCCGCGAGCGCGGCGATCAGATCATCGGTGCGCATCAAAACCCTCCCTGTAGCGGCGCGCCAGCTCCTTCAGCGCGCGATGCAGGGCGACGCGCACCGCGCCCTCGTTCATGCCGACGTCACGCCCGACCTCGGCCGCCGACCTCCCCTCGATGGACATCGCCACGACGATGCGCCGGCTGCGCTCCGGCAGGGCGTCCACCAGCCGACGAACGTCCGCATCGACGGCCGGGACCTCCGCGGGCGCGGGCAATTCGTCCACAACATCGTCGATCGGAATCGCCCGGCGCACGCCGAGACGGCGCAGAACGTCGACCAGCTTGTAGCGCGCGATAGCGTTGAGCCACGGCGAAATCGGGCGGTCCTCGCTCCAGCTTTCGCGCTTCAGATGGATGGCCAGCAACGTCTCCTGCACGATGTCCTCGACCTCCGCATTGCCGCGCCCGGCTCGCGCCAACGCCGCGCGCGCGTTCGTCCGCAGCATCGCGCCGGCGTCCGCCAGAAACTGGCGATAGGCCGCCGCGTCGCCGGCGCGCGCCGCCCGCATCAGCTCCGCCAATCTTTGTTCGACTGCTCTCATGGACGTCCAATCTCGCCTTCGCGGCGGCGGCGCCAAACGTTACGCGCGCGGACGAAGATATTTCGCCCGCACGCCTCAGGACCGCGCGCCCCGCCGCGATCACGAAATCGTGCGGAGCGTAACATCTGCGCCGGTCCGCGCGAACCATCGGGCATGGGTCGATCGGTCGGCCCTGATCAGGAGAGACCGCACATGTCGCATGAATTCAACCGCCGCGCCGCCTCCGCCGCGCTCGCCGCCTCCTTCGCCACGGCGCTCGCCCTGTCCGTCGCGCCCGCCTCCGCGCAGGACGCCGGCAAGGACAAGTGCTTCGGCGTCGCGATGAAGGGCCAGAACGACTGCGCGGCCGGGCCGGGCACGACCTGCGCCGGCACCTCGAAGATCGACCACCAGGGCAACGCCTGGAAGCTCGTTCCCAAGGGCTCCTGCGAGACGATGGCCTCCAAGACCTCGCCGAGCGGCCACGGCATGCTGATGGCCTTCAAGGAAAAGAAGGCCTGACACGAGCGATCCCGAAACGCCGCGGCGGAGACACCATCATGACGCATTTGAAATCCGTCGCGGCGCGCCCGCTCGCCGAGTCGCGCCTGCCCTCGCGGGCGGGCGTCGGCCTGAAACACGAGCACGCCGCCGAACTGATCGCGGCGCGCCCCGATCTCGGCTTTCTCGAGATCCATGCCGAGAACTATATGGACGAGGGTGGACCGCCGCATGCATGGCTGACAGCCCTGCGCGAGATCTACCCCGTTTCGCTGCATGGCGTCGGCCTGTCGATCGGCGGCGAGCAGCCGCTCGACGAGGCGCATCTCGACCGGCTGGCCGAGCTCCTTGCGCGCTACCAACCCGCATCCTTCTCCGAGCACCTCGCCTGGTCGACGCACGACACGGCGTATTTCAACGATCTTCTACCGGTCGCTTACGACAAGGCGACGTTGCAGCGGGTCTGCGATCACATCGATCGCGTTCATGAGCGCCTCGGCGTTCGCATGCTGCTGGAGAACCCCTCCACCTATGTCGCCTTCCGGTCCAGTTCGATGGACGAGATCGATTTCGTGTCGGAAGTGGCCCGGCACACCGGCTGCGGACTGTTGCTCGACGTCAACAACGTGCAGGTGAGCTGCGTCAACCACGGCCGCGACCCGCTCGCCTATCTGGCGGCTTTCCCCGTGTCGCAGGTGCGCGAAATCCACCTCGCCGGCTATGCCGAGGACGCCGATTCGCTCGGCGCGCGGCTGCTCATCGACGCGCACGACCGGCCGGTCGGCGCGGACGTGTGGGAGCTTTATCGCCAGGCCCTTCGGCGCACGGGCCCCGTCGCGACGCTGATCGAATGGGACAACGACGTGCCCGCGCTCGACGTTCTGCTCGAGGAGGCGCGCAAGGCGGACCGCCAGCTCGCCGGCGCGCTCGACGCCGACCGGAGAGCGTCATGAGCGCGCAGGCGCAGTTCGCCGCCGCGCTGCTGGAGCCGTCCGCGTCCGCGCCGGACAGCGTCACGACATGGAACGGCTCCGACCCCGCGCAACGCTTCGGCGTCTATCGCAACAACGTGACCGTCTCGCTGATTGACGCGCTCGGCGCCGCGTTCCCCGTCACCCGCGACGTCGTGGGCGAAGCGTTCTTCGCCGCGACGGCGCGCGAGTTCGTGCGCGCCCATCCGCCGCGCTCGCCAGTCATGTCGCGATACGGCGTCGCCTTCCCCGCGTTCCTCCGCGACTTTCCCCCGGCATCCTGCCTGCCCTATCTGTCCGACCTTGCGAGCCTCGAGCGGGCGCGGATCGACGCCTTCCACGCGCGCGATTGCGTCGCTCTGGCGCCGTCGCAATTCGCGGAGCTGACGCCCGAGCGCCTGCCCTCGCTGCGCCTCGCCCCTCACCCCGCGCAGCGCATCGTCGCATCGCCGTTCGCCATCGTGTCGATCTGGGCGGCACATCAACGCGCCGGCGAAAGCGCGCCCGACCTTTCGGGCATCGATCCATTCGCCCCGGAAGACGCCCTGATCACGCGCCCCTCGCTCGACGTGGAGGTGCGCCGACTGCCCCCCGGCGCCGCCGCGACGCTCTCGCGACTCAATGCGGGCGGCGCGCTCGCCGACGCCGCCGCCGACGGCTATGCGGCCTCGCCGGATTTCGATCTCGATATCGCGATGACAGCCATTGTCGCCAGCGGCGCCTACCGCTCGCTTCATGTCGAAGGAGACGCCTCGTGACGGCTCTCGATTCCCCGCAGGAAACGCGATCGGCGCTTCGCGAGGCGCTGCGACGCGCCAACGCCTTGGCGGCCGGCGTTCCGCCCTCGGTGGTGGCGCTCGTCGCGCGCGTCTCCCTCGCCGCCACCTTCTGGAAGTCGGGCCAGACCAAGATTCAGGGCCTGGCGATCGATCTCGTCGAGGGTCGCTTCGAGATCGGGCTGCCGCGTCTGGCCGATCAGACGATCGATCTGTTTCGCGACGAGTATCGCCTTCCGCTGCTGCCGCCCGAATTCGCCGCGCTGGCGGCGACGCTCGCCGAGCACGTCTTTCCCGTCCTGCTGCTGATCGGGCTGGCGACGCGGCTCTCGGCGACGGCGCTGCTCGCAATGACGCTCGTCATCCAGATATTCGTCTACCCGGGCGCCTACGCGACCCATGGCGTCTGGGCTGCGGCGCTGCTCACATTGATGACCTACGGCCCGGGGCGCTTCTCGGTCGACCGCGCGCTGATGCGACGCGCGTGAGTTGAACGTGACGCCGCCGGCGCCGCAGACGCCGCAAGATTGCGCAAGACGCGCCGCGTGGCCGACGCGGCGCGGCCCCGACGAAAGCCGGGGCCGCGCGCGTCCCGATCACACCACCACCTTGAACTCCGCCGCCAGATCGCCCGCCGTCGTCGCAAGATTGCGCGACAACGTCGCGAACTGCACCTGCGCCGCGCCGCCGGCGCCGTCGGCGTCGTAGAACAGGGCGCCGGTTGCGGCGTTGTAGACGAGCCGCTGGTCGACGGTCGTCGCCGCCGCGCCCACCGCGATCTTCGACACGTCGACGACGCCAGCCGTCAGCGACGAGAAGATCGCCTGACGCAGCTCGATCGTATCGTCGGCCAGAGCGTAGTCCATGATCCGGTCGACATTGCCGGCGCCGAGCGCGGTGTCGAACACGAAAGTGTCCTCACCGGCAAGGCCGTACAGCGTATCCGACCCGCCGCGGCCGTTCACCCTGTTGCCGCCGGCGTCGCCCACCACCGTCTGGGCGAGCTCGTTGCCGGTCAACGCCAGCGTGGTGACGCCCGTGTTGCTCGATGTCGCCAGCGTCTCGATCTCGACGCCGGCGGCCAGCGTGTAGTCGACCGTCGCCTTGATCGTGTCGCGCCCGCCGCCCGTCGTCTCGAACACCCGGTCCCCGGCGTTGTCGACATGGAAGATGTCGTCGCCGCCATAGCCATACATCAGGTCCGCGCCGCCGCGGCCGTTGATGTTGTTGGCGCCGGCGTTGCCGTAGATGCGCTGCGCGAACTCGTTGCCGGTCAGGTTGAGGGCCGCGAGATCGGCGACGTTCGCGGCGGTGAGCGTCTCGACCTCGACGCCGCCAAGCAGGACGTAGGATACGCTTGCGCGCACAATGTCCGTTCCGCCGCCGACGGCTTCGATCACCTTGTCGCCGGCGTTGTCGACGTAATAGGCGTCGTTGCCGCCGCGTCCCGTCATCGTGTCGGCGCCGAGGCCGCCGATGAACGTATTCGCGCCGCCGTCGCCGGACAGGACGTCGGCTTGCGCCGATCCGACCAGGCCCTCGATCGAGACATACTGGTCGCCAGCCGCCTCGCCCGTATTCGCGCCCGGGTCGGCGAGATCGGCGGCGACGCCGACCGAAGAGCCGTCGTAGGTCGCATAGTCGAAGCCGTCGCCGCCATCGAGATGGTCGGCCCCGGCGCCGCCGCGCAGCACGTCGGCGCCTTCGCGGCCATACAGCCAGTCGTTGCCGACCTGACCGCTCAGCACGTCGGCGCCCGCCAGCCCGTCGATCACATCGGCATAGGCCGAGCCGATCAGGTATCGATCGTCGCCCGTCGTGCCGAGATAGCTCTCGGCCTCGCCGGTCACGTCGATGGCGAGGCTCGCCGTCGTGGCGCCGCCGGCTCCGTCGCTCACCGTGTAGGTGAGGACGACATGCGCGACCGCGCCCGGCGACAGTCGGTCGAAGACGCTCTCCGCGCCCGGAAGGCCGACGCCGGGATCGAACGCAATCTGGCCCAGCTCGTCGACCGAGAAGCACGCCTCGATCGCCGCGATGTCGCCCGCCGACAGCGCGCCGAGCCCGCTCGTCGCCTCGACGTCGAGCGCAAGCCCGGACACCGCGAGCGCATCCTCGTCGACATCCGCATCGTTGCCCAGAACGTCGAAGGCGACCGCCCCGTTCTCGCCCGCCGCGCCCACATCGTCCGTCGCGACCGGCGCGTCGTTGACCGGCGTGACGTCGAGCGTGAAGGTCTGCGAGGCGAACTGCTCGCCCGCATCCGTCGCCGTCACCGTGATCGTCAGCGCGCCGTTGAAGTTCGCCGGCGGCGTTCCGGTGAAGTTGGCGCCGTCGAAGCTCAGCCATGCCGGCAGCGGATCGCCGCCCGCCAGCGTCGCCGTCAGCGTCAGCGGCTCGCCGTCGACGTCCGTGAAGGCGCCCTCCGGCAGCGCGAAGCTGACCGCCGCGTCCTCGGGCGAGGACTGGTCCGCCAGCGCGGCGCCCGCCGCCGGCGCGTCGTTGACGGGGTTCACCGTCACGTCGACCGTCACCTCGTCGAAGCCGCCGGCGCCGTCCGACACCGACACCGTGAAGCTGTCGGCGCCGTGGAAGTTCTCGTTCCCCTGATAGGAGAACGTGCCGTCGGCGTTCACCGTCGCCGTCCCGTTCGCCGGGCCGGTTCCGAGCGCGAAGCTCAACTCGTCGCCGTCCACGTCGCTCGCCGTCACCGCGCCCGCGATCGCCGTATCCTCGTCGCCCGACACGGACACGCCCGCGCCCACAGGCGCGTCGTTGACCGGCGCGATGTCGAGCGTGAAGGTCTGCGAGGCGAACTGCTCGCCCGCATCCGTCGCCGTCACCGTGATCGTCAGCGCGCCGTTGAAGTTCGCCGGCGGCGTTCCGGTGAAGGCGGCGCCGTCGAAGCTCAGCCATGCCGGCAGCGGATCGCCGCCCGCCAGCGTCGCCGTCAGCGTCAGCGTCTCGCCGTCGACATCCGTGAAGGCGCCTTCCGGCAGCGCGAAGCTGACCGCCGCGTCCTCGGGCGAGGACTGGTCCGCCAGCGCGACGCCCGCCTCCGGCGCGTCGTTGACGGGGTTCACCGTCACGTCGATCGAGCCGCCGTCCGTCAGCGTTCCGTCCGAGGCCGTGTAGCTGATCGTCGCCGGGCCGTGATAGTTCGCCGCCGGCGTGAAGGTCAGCACCGTGCCGGCGACCGTCACCGTCCCGTTCGTCGCCGAAGCCGTGATCGTCAGCGCGTCGCCGTCGACGTCCGAGATGAGCGAGGCGACGTCGATCGTCACCACACCGTCCTCGTCAACCGTCGCCGTCCCGTCATTGGCGACCGGCGCTTCGTTCACATCCGTGACCGTGACCGCGACGGCTTGCTGCGATGCATTCGCGCCGTCGTCGGCGATGAGCGTCACATCGTAGACATTGTTGGCGCCGGCATCGGCGGGGGCCTCGAAGTTCGGAGCGCCGACGAACCGGAGCTGATTGCCGACGATCTGGAACAGCGCGGCGTCCGCGCCGCCGAGCGACCACGTCGCCGGGCCGCCGACCGAATCCGCGTCGGTCGCCGAAAACGTCAGCACGTCGGTCGCGCCTTCCGCCACGGAGGCTGAGGCCGGCGCCGTAATGACGGGCGCAGTGTCGTTCAGGTCGCCGATCGTGACGGTGACCGCCTGCGTGACCGACTGCCCGGCCGAATCCGTCACGCGCACATTCAGCGTGTGGCTGGCGGCGGCCTCGCGGTCGAGCGCGCCGACGACGCGGATCCCCGCCACGCCGGGCGCCGTCTCGACGATGGCGAACGGCCCCGTGTAGGGCGCCCCCGCGCCGTCGACCAGCGCGAAGACGAGATCGTCGCCGGCCGGCAGGTTGACGTCGCTCGCCGTGACCGTCGCCGCGAGGGTCTCGGCCGCCGCGTTCTCGTCGACCGACACCGTCGCGCTGGTCTGCGGATCGAGGATCGAGACGATCGACGGGCCATTGCCAGTGACGATGGACTGCGCGCCGCTACCCGTCGCGCGCACGTCCACCGTGACCGCGCCGAAGGCGAACTTTTCGACGCCAGTGACGACATCCACATCGCCGCTGGCGTTGTGAGTAATCGTGTAGGCGCCCGTCGCGGGCGTAAAGGTGATCGTGTAGTCGGTCCACGCGCCGTCATAGACCGCCGTGTCGACGCCCGAGCCGCCGGTGATGGCGTCGTCGCCGGCGCCGCCGGTGATGATGTCGTCGCCCGAACCGCCGGAGATCGTGTCGTCGCCCGCGCCGCCGACCAGAGTGTCGGCGCCGTCGAGGCCGTTGATCACGTCATCGCCGGCGAGGCCGTCTATGGCGTCGCCATAGATCGTGCCGGTGAGCGCGGGATCGTCGTTCGGCGTCGCGCCGACCGTTTCGAGCGCGCCGTTGATCGTGAAGGTCGCGACCGCGGAGCTCGTTCCGCCATGTCCGTCGGAAGCGGTGTAGCCGAGGCGCACCACCGCGGTCTGGCCGGGCTCGAGACGGTCGAACACGCTTTCGACGCTCGGTAGGCCCGCGCCGGGCGCGAAGACGATGTTTCCTCCCGACGGAGTGAAGTAGCCTTGCAGCTTCGCGAGGTCAGCGCCCGAGAGCGCGCCGAGCCCGTCCACATCGGCCACGGTCAGCGTCGCAAGCTCGGCGACGGTGAGCGCGTCGCCATCTGCATCCGTGTCGTTGCCGGAGACGGCGAGCGTCGTTCCGACATTCTCCGCCAGCGTCACCGCGTCGGCAGTCGCCACAGGCGCGTCGTTGACGTTGTTCACTGTGAACACGACAGTTTGCGACGCCTGCGCGCCGGATCCGTCCGTCGCGGTGATTGTCACCGTCACGGCGCCGACATCGCCGTTGGCCGGCGTGCCGGAGAAGACGCCGGTCGCGGCGTTGAAGCTCAACCAGAGCGGCAGACCCGTCGCCGACAGAGTCAGCGAGTCCGTGGCATCGACATCGGTGAAGGCCGCCGCAGGCACGGTGTAGGAAAAGGCCGCGTCCTCCGTCGCGGTCTGATCCGGAATCTCTTCGCCGGCCTCTGGCGCGTCGTTCGCGCCATTTATGGTGATGACGATCTGCTGTTCGACGCCGCCATTCGTCGTGACGATGATCGTGTCGGTCAGATGCTCGCCTGCGCCGAGCTGCTGGATCGCGAGCTGCGCATTGTCCGCCGTATAGGTCCAGGCGCCTGCGCCGTCGATGGTCAGGCCGCCGTAAGTCCCTTCGACCGTTCCCGCCACGAAGCCGCTCTCGTCATGGTCGGGATCGGTCGCGGTGACCGCGCCAGACGCCCCGAGATTGCCGCCGGTGACCCCTGCATCCTCCGTCACGGCGCTTGTTGTCTGGCCCGTGATGACCGGCGCGTCGTCCTGGCCGGTGACGTTGATCGTCAGCGTCGCCTGATCGAACGCCTCCTCCCCGTCCTCTATCGTGTAGGCGAAGACATCCTGGACCTCTTCGCCCACCTGCAGCGCATCTGCGTTGGCGACATAGGAATAGCCGCCATCGGCATGGATGGTGAGAGTTCCGTAGGCCCCTTCGATCGTGGCGACGCCGTCCTCTCCGAGGATCACCGGCAACCCTTCGCCGAAGGAGGCGCGCGTCACGACCGGGTCATGGTCCGGATCGACGTCATTCGTCAGCACATCGCCGACAATCGTCTGAAGCTCCGTCGCCGCGCCGGGGTCATCGTTTGCGACGGGCGCGTCGTTCGCGCCGTTGATCGTCACGACGACACTATGGGCCGTTCCATCGAGTGCATGCACCGTGAAGGTCTCGGTGCGCACATCGTCGCCGTCGAGCCCATTCAGTCCCGCGTTGCCGACCGTGAAGGTCCACGCGCCATTGGCGGCGATGGAGAGCGATCCGTAGGCCGTCCCCGTGAGCGTTTCGGCGATGAAACTCGCCTCGCCGGCGTCCGCATCCGCAATCGTCAAAGCGCCGGAGGCGACCAGATCGCCGGAGCCGTCGACGCCCGCATCCTCGGTGACCGCGCCTGCGTCGGTCCCGCCGACGACGGCAGGGTCGTTGACGCCGTCGACGCGGAAGGTGATCGACCCGTTGGACGACGCGCCATTGTCGTCCGTCGCGGTGAAAGCGACGACGACCGTCGCGACATCGCCTGCATTGAGCGACTGGTAGAGCGCAAGTCCGGTCGGATCAAAGGTGAAGGCGCCGGTGGCAGTGTCGTAGCTCACGCCGGCCTCGGCCGCCGTCATCGCGACGTCGTCCACCGTCACGGTTCCGATCGCGAAGCTCGCCGCCGTGAGCGTGTCGTCCACGTCGGTGGCGAGGCTCGGCAGGATCGCGTTGAAATTGCCGTTGACGGCCGCGTCTTCCGTCGCATGCGGCGCGCCGCCCGTGTTCCAATCCACGTTGTTGGCGACGGGACCGTCATTGGCTCCATCGACGCGGAAGGTGATCGCGCCTGTCGCTGTCGCGGAATGATCGTCCGTGACGGTGAAATTCACCACGACCACGGCCGTGTCGCCGTTGTCGAGCGACTGGTAGAGCGCAAGGCCGGTCGGATCGAAAGTGAAGGCGCCGGATTCCGTGTCGTAGCTGACGCCCGCCGCTGCGGCCGCCATCGCGACGCCGTCGACCGTCACGTTTCCGATGCTGAAGCTCGCCGCGGTGAGCGTGCTGTCCACATCGGTGGCGAGCTGCGGCAGGATGGCGGTGAAGGAGCCGTTGACGGCGGCGTCCTCGGTCGCATGCGGCTGGCCGAACGGCGCCGCGTTCCAATCCAGGGTGTTGGCGACCGGCCCGTCATTCGTGCCGGTGATGGTGACGACGACCGGTTGATGCACGGTCGACGTTTCCGTCCCGCTGTCGTCGGCGACGACAACGTCGTAGGTGAGGATCAGCGTCTCGCCCGCAGCGAGGAAATCGAACGCCTGCGCCCCCGAACTGAAGTTCCAGTTCACAGCGCCGCTACGCGTCGCCGCGCCAGCCGCGAGGACCGAGGCGTTGACGCTGAGCATGGACTCAAGGTCGGACGGAAGCGCGCCGGCGTAAGTGCCGCTTGTGCTCACGCCGGCGACCGACGCGGTGACGGCGTCGTTGAGATCCACATCCGTGACGGTGAAGGCCCCGTCCGCCGTGAGGCCGGCGTTCGACTCCGACACATTCGCTGCGGCGGAGCCTTCGCCGATCGTCACCTCCGGCCCGTCATTGGCGCCATGGACGGTGATGGTCACCGCCTGATCGCCGTAGCCGCCAGAGACCGAATCCAGCACGCGCACGGTGAACGTCTCGTTCGCCGTCTCGCCGGCGCCAAGATACTGCGTCGCCGAGTTGGCGAGGTTGTAGGTCCAGGTGACATCGCGGTCGGCGGGTGCGCCTTCCACCAGCGCGGAGATCGTGGTCAGCTCGCCGCCGAGCGTGTTGCCCGCGCCCGGAATTACGGTCACGAAATTGCTCGACAGGTCGGCGTCGCGGAACTGGAAGGTCCCGCTGTCGCTGAGAGTCGGAGTCGTGGCGTCTTCGGTCACCTCGCCCGCGCCATCGCCGTCAGCGAGGATCGACACGGCGTCGTTCTGCCCCGTCAAGGTTAGCGTTACGGTGTGTTCGGCAGCGCCGCCGAAACTGTCGGCGACCGTGATCGTGAAGACGAGCGTCGCCGTCTGGCCGTTGCGCAGGAAGTCGAGATCGGCGTCAGTCGGCGCGAAGGTCCAGGTCAGAGTCGAGTCAACAGCCGGCGTTGCGCTCGACAGGCTGAACTTGCTCTCCAGGGCGGCGAGCGCGTCGAGTTGCGCCTGCGAGGCGACGGCCCCGGCGATGACGTGACTGCTCAGCGCGGACGTCGCGGTCAGCGAGGCGCCGTTGTCGACGTCGCCGACCGTGAAGGAGCCGGTGGCGGTGTGGACCACGGCCGAGCCGGTCGCGCCAACAATCTCGTCGACGCTGCCGCTCGACGTAGTGGCCGACAGCGTCGGCGTGTCGTTCTGGCCCGTCACGGTGATGGCGAGCGTGGCGGTCGTCGATTCGCCTGCGAGGTCCGTCACCGTGTAGGTGAAGGTGTCCATCGCCGTCTCGCCCAGCGCGAGCGGGTTGGCGTTGGCGGCGTAGCTGTAGGAGCCGTCGGCGTTGAGCGTCAGCGTGCCATAGGCGCCGGCGATGACGCCGGGGGCGCCGGTTGCGACGGTCTGCTCCGTTTCGCCGAAGGCGATCTTCGTCACCGAGATCGCATCGTCGACATCACTGTCGTTGGCGAGCACGCCCTCCCCGGACGCGACCGTCAGCGTCGCCGTCTCGTAGACCTCGGCGCCGGTTCCGCCCGCCGTGTCGTTCGTCGCGACCGGCCCGTCATTCGTGCCGGTGATGGTGATGACGACGTCGTGCGTCCCGCTGTTGTTGGTCGCTCCGCTGTCGTCGGTCGCCTGCACCTGATAGGTCAGCGTCAGCGTCTGGCCGACGGCGAGGAAGTTGAACGCCTGCAAGTCGGAGTTGAAGGTCCAGCCGACCGGTGTTCCCGCTCCGTCGCCCGCGATTCCGGTCGTCGGATCGAGCGTCAGGAAGCCGAGCACGTCGGCCGAGATCAAACCGCCAAGGTTCGCGCCCGCAAGCACGACGCTCGCGACAGAGGCCGACAGCGTGTCGGAGGGGTCTGCATCGGCGAGAATCAGTTCGCCAGTGGCGCCAAGACCTTCGTCAGTCTCGCCCAGCGCAGCCGAGTCGCCGCCCTCGTTGGCTGTGATCACGGGCGCGTCGTTCGTGCCAGTGATCGAGATCGTCAGCTCTTGCGTGCCGGTGTCGGTCGTCCCGTCGTTCACCGTGATCGTGTAGGTGAGCGTGAGCGTCTCGCCCGCCGCCAGGAAATCAAGATCGACGGCCGACGGATCATAGGTCCAGTTGACCAGAGCGGCGCCGCCATTGCTGGCGCCCGCCGCGAAGGTGAGGGCGTTCGCCAGGGCGGACGCGCCACTTGGAAGCGTGTAGCTCCCGCCGTCGAGCTTGACGACGGGGGAGCCGACGATCGAGGCGGTGAGAACGTCGCCGACGTCCTTGTCGTCCACGCTCAGTGTTCCGCTGATGGCGGCGATGTCCTGCGTCGACGAATCGCCGGCGCTTTCCGCCACGGCGTCGGGCGGCGTAATTGCTGCCAGCGCCGGTCCGTCGTTCTGGCCTGTGACGGTGACGGTCACCGTGCGCCCCGCTCCGGTCGTCGACAGGCTGCCGTCGGTCACGTTCAACTGATAGGTGAGGACGAGCGTGTCGCCCGCGCCGAGATAGTCGAACGCCGAGTCGGGCGCGACGAAGCTCCAGTTGATCTGGCCATTCCCGCCGGCGGCGCGCTGGGTCAGGCTGGGCGTGAGCCAACCGAGCGCGGTCTCCAACGAAGGCAGCCCCCCGGCGCCGAACGCGCCACTCGTCGTCGCCACCGCCGTCGCGGCGAGCGAATGCGAGACGTCGGTGCGATCCGTATCGTTGAAGCTGATGCGCTGAGCCTGATTGTCCGACGTCGTCCCGTCATCGACGCGCACCGTATGCGTGCCGCTCGCGAATCCGTTGTCGGCGCCGGCGCTGGCCGGATTATTGTCGACGAGCGTGCCAGTCGAAGGGTTAGTGAAACGCGCGCCGCCGCCGCCCTCGTTGAGGAACAGCGTTCGCGCCTGCGTTCCCGTCGGATTGTCGTTCGTGCCGGTGAAGGTGATCGGCACATTCGCAGTCACCTCGCCGCCATGCCCGTCCGACACCGTGATGGGGAAAGTGACGACCAGCGTCTCGCCGGCGGCGAGCCAGTCGGCGTCGACGGAGCCGACCGTCGGCGGGAGACCCGCAGTCGTATCGTTGTCGACGGTGATCCTGGCGATGCCCGTGGAGCCGGTGCTCGTATTGTCGAAGCTCCAGACGACGCTGAGCTGGTTGGTGGCGGCGTCGTAGGTCGCGCTGTTGATGTCGAAGGCGTTGAGGATGTCGGCGCGATCGCCGACCGTCAGCGCGCCGGTGGTCGGAATCGTCCCGTTCGCCGGCGTCAGATTGGCGTTCAGCCCGGTGGACGTGAACGTCCCGCTTGCATTCGTATACGTGAACGTCGCCGCCGCACGAATGGCGTGGATGTCCGCCGCGACGACGGCGGCGCCGTTATGCGCTGCGGCCCCGAGGCCGAGCGAATCCGTCGCGTCCGCGTCGGTGAACGTGATCGTGCCGCCGCGCGTGCCCTGCGAGCCGCTTCCCGTCGCCGCGAACAGAATGTCGGTCGTGCTGTTGGCGCCCGCGGTCGTCAACGGCGTCGTCGGGTCCGCATAGGCGGTCGGTGCCGCGATGGTTCCGACAAGCGTCGGCCCGTCGTTCTGGCCCTGCACGGTGAATGTCGCCGTGTTCGTCACCGGCGTCGTGCCGTCGGTGATCGTGTAGGTGACCGTCACCGTCTCGCTCTCGCCGATGGCGAGATCGTTGAACTGGGCGGGATCGAGCGTCAGCACGCCGTTGGCGTCGGCGGACGCCGCGACGGTTCGCGCGCCATTGCTGGAGACCACGCTGGTCAGCGAGCCGAAACTCACGGTGTCGCCGTCAACGTCGGCGGCGCCGGCGAGGAGATTGATCGAGAAGGGGTTGGCGGCGTCCTCGGTAATCGGACCGGCGGAAATGGCAGAGATGGTCGGCGCGTCGTTCTGGCCGGTGACGGTGAAGGTGAAGCTCTGCGGCTGCACAGCGTCGTCGCCGGATTGCGCGTCGAACGTCACCGTGTAGGTGACGCTCTCGCCGTCGTCGAGCCAGTTGAAGTCGGCGCGGTCGTAGGAGACCACGCCGTTCGCCAGCGTGACGCGCTCCAGCAGCGTGCCGGAGGGCGGCGACAGGGTGGAGGCGGTGGTGACGACGCCGCTGTCGGCCACATATTTGGTCGGCGCCGCCTCGTCCTGCGCGTCGTCGTCCGTGATCGTCACCAGTGAGGCGATGTCGATGGTGACCGGCGCACTCGTGTCCGTCTCTGTGACGTCGGCGACGGGCGCGACCGTAATGGTGGCGAGGTCGTTCTGTCCCTGGACGAGCAGCGTCACGGTGTTCGGCGTCGTGGCGGTTCCGTCCGTCACCGCATATGTGATGGTGATCGTCTCGCTCTGATCGGCGTCGAGATCGTTGAACTGCGCAGGGTCGATGGTGATCGAATTGCCTTCAATCGTGTATTCGACCTCGCGCGACTCGTTCGACGATGTGACGCTTTCGCTTTCGATGGCGAAGAACACGAGGTCGCCGTCCACGTCAGCGGCGCCTTGCGTCAGGTCGATCGAGACTGCGCTCGCGTCCTCGTTCGTCGCAGTCGCGGCGAAGCTGGAAATCGTCGGCGCATCGTTGGCGCCGGTCAGAGTGATGACGACAGTCTGCGTGACGGAGCCGCCTTGGCCGTCGGAGACGGTGACCGGGAAGGTGAGCGTCAACGTCTCGCCATCGCCGAGCCAGTTGAGATCGGCGGCCGTAATGTCATAGGTCCAGCCGATCGACAGTTCATTGGTTGCGGCGTCGTAGCTCGGCGTAAGGCCGAACGCGCCGGACGCGATGAGCGCATTCACCTGATCCTGCGCGGAGGTCGGGATTGCGCCCCCGCTCCAGGCAGCCATGGCGGTTCCGGCTATAGCCGTCAGCGTGTCGGTGCGGTCGAGATCGGTCGCGACGAAGGAGCCCGTCGTGGACAGAGTCTGCGTCCCGCTCGCAGCTTCCGCGAAGGTTTCCGCCACGTCGGTCGCCGCGGAAATCGTCGGGGCGTCGTTCGTGCCGGTGATGACGATGGTGACGTCGCGCGAGGTTGTTGCGTCCGTCGAATCCGTGATCGTCACGGGGTAGACGAGCGTGATCGTCTCGCCGGCGGCCAGCGCGTCGATGTTGACGGCGGCGTCATAGGACCAGCCGACCGTCAGCGTGTTGGTCTCCGCGTCGAAGGTCGGCGTCAGCGTGAGAGACTGCGACAGAGCGGCGATCACGCCCGCCATGCTCTCCGTCGAGGTCATGTTGCTCCATGTCGCCGTCGGCGAGCCGGCGGCGGCCGTCAACGTGTCCGAGGCGTCGAGATCGGTCGCGGTGAAAGATCCCGTCGCGGCGAGCGTCTGCGCGCCGGTGGACGCCGCGGTCTCCGCGAGCGCGCCGTCGACGACGCCGCCCGTGCTGACCGGCCCGTCATTCGTTCCGGTGATGGTGATGACGATGTTCTGCGTGCCGGTCGTCGTCGTCCCGTCGGAGACCCGCACCGTGTAGGTGATCGTCAGCTGCTCGCCCGCGGCGAGGAAATCGAGATCGGCCGCGCCGGGATCGTAGGTCCAGCCGAGCGTCGTCGAGCTTCCATTGGTGGTCGCGGCGCCGAAGCTGAGCGCGCCAGCGGCGGTCAGCGGTTCCGCGCCTGCGGGCAGCGTGATGGTCGTCGTTCCGATCTTTACGACCGGATCGCCGACGATCTCACCCGTCAACACATCGCCGACGTCGGCGTCGGAGACGGTGAGGCTGCCCGTGATGGGGTCAAGGTTCTGCGCCGAGGAGTCGCCCGCAACCTCCGTCGCCGCGCCTGTCGCCACTGCGCCGGTGATGCTCGGCGCGTCGTTCGCGCCCGTCAGGGTGATCGTGATCGTCTGCGTGACCTGCTGGCCGCCGCTGTCGAACAGGATCAGGTTGAAGGTCTCGACCCTGGTGTCGCCCTCGCCGAGATATTGCAGCGCGGTATTGTCGACCGTGTAGGTCCACTGCACCGTGCCCGTGTCGCCGACGCCGGTCGCCCCGTCGGTGACGAAGGCGGTCAATGTGCCCAGCGGAGCGGTCAAGATCGGGCCGCCGGTCAGGCCGGAGTGGGTGGCCAACGCGAATTCGATCGCCACGTCGTGCGATTGGCCCGCATTCTCGTCCGAGAAAAAGAAACTGCTAGTCGCTGAATACGTTGTGGAATCTTCAACAATTCCGGCAGAAAAAGCGCCAGCGCCGACAACCGGTGCGTTCATGGTATTCTCCCAAGCGTGACGACCGCAATTTGCGCTCGATAATCATTTATTAGTGAATGATATCTTGGTTCGCCTCGTCAAGAGCTCTTCAATATAGAATATAAACATTTATGCGCCGTCATTTATGACGTATATTTTTCCATCTAGAATCAATCACGTAGAATAGTTAGCCGCTAACTGTGCGAAAGGTTCACAGCGCCGCGGTCGCGTCCGCCCGCCGAGCGGAGCGAGCGTGCGTCCGGCGCGCCGGAGAGCGACGCAGGCGGTGGGTCAGAACGGACGGGATGGGCCGCCGGCGCCGTCGTCCGCCGCGCGAACAGCGCCCGCCACCGCCCCGACGATCACCAGCATTGGGCCTTCGATGCGCGCGCGCGCGAGGCGCTCGGGCAGATCGCCGATCGGCGCCGCGACGCTGATTTCGTCGGGCCGCGTCGCGTTGACGATGGCGACGGCCGGGGTTTGCGCGGGCAGCCCGGCGGCCAGCGCGCCGTCGCGAAATTCGGCCAGCGAGCGACGGGGCATGTAGATCGCGGTCGTCGCCTTGGGATCGGCGATGGCGCTCCAGTCGAGATCGCGCGGCAATGCGCCGTCCTGTCCGTGGCCGGTGACGAATTGCACCCGCCGCGCCGTCGCCCGCTCGGTCAGCGACAGGCCGAGCGAGGCCGCCGCGCCCTGCGCGGCGCTGACGCCGGGAACGATGGAGGCCTCGACGCCCGCCGCGCGACACGCCGCCAGCTCTTCGCTGGCGCGGCCGAAGACGCCCGGGTCGCCGCTCTTCAGCCGAACCACCGTCTTGCCCTCGCGCGCGAGCGCCACGACGAGATCGCAGATCTCGCTCTGCCGGCAGGACGGTCCATGCCCTCGCTTGCCGACGCGGATGCGCCGCGCCTCGCGCCGGCCGAGATCGAGCACGGCCTCGCAGACCAGATCGTCGAACAGGATGACGTCCGCCGCCTGCAAAGCGCGCACCGCCCTCAGGGTCAGCAACTCGGGATCCCCCGGCCCTGCCCCGACCAGCAAAACGCGTCCGCGCGCCGGAGCGTTCGCGACGCGATCGAGATCAGCGAGAAGCGCGTCGCGATCGGCGTCGACGGGCGCGCGCGCTGGTTCGGCGAGCGCCCGCCGCGCGAAGCTCTCCCAGAATCGCCGCCGCGCGGTCAGGGCAAGCCGACGCGCCTGCACGGCCGGGCGCCAGTCGCGCGCCGCCTGCGCCCAGCGCGCCAGCGCCGCCGGCAGGATCGCCTCGATGCGCGCGCGCACCGCCTGGCCGAACACGGGCGCAGCCCCATCCGTCGAGATCGCCACGACGAGCGGCGAACGATTGACGATCGCGCCGAACTGGAACGCGCAGAAGGCGGGCCGGTCGATCACGTTCCACGTCGCGCCCGCTTCGCGCGCGGCCTCGACGAAGCGCGCCGCCTCGTCCGCATGCTCGATGTCCGCGACGGCGATCGCCGCGCCGCTCAGATCGCCCGGCGTCCAGCCCCGCCGATGCAGCGTGACGCGCCCGGCCGGCGGAGCGTTGCGAAGCTCGACGAAGGCCGGGCCAAAATCCTCCGCGAAGACGTGCAGATCGGCGCCGGCGGCGGCGATCAGTTCCGCCTTCCAGAGCGCCGCGTCGGACGCGCCGGCCAGCACGGCGCGTTGGCCGTCGAGCCGCAGAAAAACAGGCAATGTCGCCAGCGGGCCGATGCGCGGGGGCGCGCTCGGCTCGGGCCTGCGTCGATCTTCGCCGCCATCCTGCGCGGCCGGTTCTTCCCCCGCCGCGCCGGGCTCGCTCAAATGCCGCCCCCGTCGAGCGACGGCTCCTCGAGACGCCGCGCCGCCGCCTTCTCCCAGATCGCGTCATGCGCCGCGCGCGCGAGCGGACGCAACGCGACATCGCCGAGCGCGGCCGCGAAGGCGAGCGCGCCCGCGCCGGACAAGGCGAACACGCCGGCGCCGACGAGCGCGCCGGAAAACAGCCTCTTGCTCGCCGACATCCAGGCCGCGCGCGGCGAGTCCGCGGTTCCGGGGCCGAGCAACGTCTCGATCACCGCGCGCCGCGCATCGCGCGTCTCTGCGGCAGGCTTCGGCGCCGGATCGCCGCCGACGAAGCCGAATGCGGCGGTCTCGTTCGTGCGCCGGTCGATCAGGATGAAGCCGCCGAGAGCCGGTCCGCCCGCATAGTCGGTCAACACCAGCGGCCTGTCGAACCGCAGCGTCACCGCGCCGATGGCGTTGAGCCCGAGCTCGGTCGTCGCGATCTCGGCGTAGCTCTCCACGTCGACGGCGTGGTCGAGGGCGACGACGGTCGCGGTCGCCTGCGCCGCGCCGAGACGGATGATGAAATCCGCGCCCGGACGGATGCGGCGCTCGCCTGTGACGAGCAGGCGCGCCGTGATCTCGACGCGCGTGCGGACGCCGACGCGCGAACGACCGGGACGGGCGCCGGCGAGCACATCGCCGCGCGACAGGTCCACCTCGTCCGTCAGGACGATCGTCACCGCCTGCCCGGCCGAGGCGCGCTGAAGATCGCCATCCGCCGTGACGATGCGCGCGACGCGGCTCTCGCGCCGCGAGGGCAGCGCCGAAACCGCGTCGCCGACGGCAATCGCGCCCATCGCGATGGCGCCGGAAAAACCGCGGAAGTCGGCGGTCGGACGGTTCACCCACTGCACGGGCATGGCGAATGCCGCCTCGCCGGCGTCCTGCGGCTCCACGTCGATCGTCTCGAGAAGCGACAGCAGCGGCGCGCCGCGATGCCACCGCATCCGCAAGGACTGCGTCGTGAGATTGTCGCCCTCGCGCGCCGAGACGGGCACGCAAGTGACGCTGGCAAAGCCGAGGCCTGACACTGCGGCGCGATAGGCGGCCTCGATGCGCCGGAACGTGGCCTCGTCGAAGCCGACGAGGTCCATCTTGTTGACGGCGACAATGACGTGCTTCACCCCCACCATCGACACGATGAAGGAGTGCCGGCGCGTCTGCGCCAGCAAACCCTTGCGCGCGTCGACCAGGATGATCGCGACATCGGCCGTCGAGGCGCCCGTCGCCATGTTGCGCGTGTACTGCTCGTGGCCCGGCGTGTCCGCAACGATGAAAGAGCGCCTCGGCGTCGAGAAGTAGCGATAGGCGACGTCGATGGTGATGCCCTGTTCGCGCTCGGCCGACAATCCGTCAACCAGCAGCGCGAAATCGCGGCCGCCGCCAGTCGTGCCGAATTTTCCCGACTCGCGATCGAGCGTATCGAGATGGTCGTCGAACACCGCCCCGCATTCGAACAGGATGCGGCCGATCAGCGTCGACTTGCCGTCGTCGACCGACCCGCAGGTGATGAAGCGCAGCAGCGAACGCTGGCCCGCCGCTTGCGCAAGACCCGGCGCGGGCGCGGCTTCGACCCGTTGAAGCGCGACGCTCGCCATCAGAAATAGCCTTCCTGCTTCTTGGCTTCCATCGAGCCCGCGCCGTCATGGTCGATGAGGCGCCCCTGTCGCTCGGAGGCGCGCGAGGCGTTCATTTCGGCGATGATCTCGTCGAGCGTCGCCGCCTCGCTGTCGATTGCGCCAGTGAGCGGATAGCAGCCCAGCGTCCGGAAGCGCACCATGCGCGTCTCCGGGACTTCGCCTGGCAGCAGCTGCAGCCGCGCGTCGTCGCACATGATCATCGCGCCATGCCGACGTACGATCGGTCGCGGCTTGGCGAAATAGAGCGGAACGACAGGTATGTCCTCCTGCGCGATGTAGGCCCAGACGTCCGCCTCGGTCCAGTTCGACAACGGGAACACGCGAAAGCTCTCGCCCGGCCGCTTGCGCGTGTTGTAGAGCGCCCAAGGCTCGGGCCGTTGATTCTTCGGATCCCAGCGATGATCGGCCGAGCGCAGCGAGAACACCCGCTCCTTCGCGCGGCTCTTCTCCTCGTCGCGCCGCGCCCCGCCGAACGCCGCGTCGAAGCCGTGCGCGTCGAGCGCCTGCTTCAGCGCGGCCGTCTTCATCACGTCCGTGTGCAATTGGGAGCCGGAGTCGATGGGATTGATCCCGGCGCGCGCGCCCTCCTCGTTCACATGCACGATGAGATCGAGACCGTAGCGCGCGACGATCTCGTCGCGGAACGAGATCATCTCGCGAAACTTCCAGCCCGTATCGACATGCAGCAACGGAAATGGCGGCTTGCCGGGATAGAAGGCCTTGCGCGCCAGATGCAGGAGAACGGCCGAGTCCTTGCCGATCGAGTAGAGCAGCACGGGCTTCTGCGCCGTCGCGACGACTTCGCGGAAGATGAAGATCGCCTCCGCCTCGAGCCGCTGGAGATGCGTCAATGCGCTCATGGCGCCGCCCCCTCGGCGAGCGGCTCGGCGCGGCGCAGCCGGCCCTCGGCGTCGACATGGAGGCCGCATTCCTTCTTCGTCTCGTCCTCCCACCACCAGCGCCCCGCCCGCTCCGGCTCGCCGGGCGCAACCGCCCGCGTGCAGGGCGCGCAGCCGATTGACAGGAACCCGGCGTCATGCAGCGGATTGACCGGCACGCGATGCGCGGCGACGAACGCCGCAACCGCCTCGCGACTCCAGTCGATCAGAGGATTGAACTTGACGAGCCCATATTGCGCGTTGGCCTCGGCGAGCCGCGCCTCGCCGCGCGCCGCGGACTGATCGGCGCGCAGCCCCGTGACCCAGCCCGCCGCGCCCGCGAGCGCGCGGCCGAGCGGCTCGACCTTTCGCGCCCCGCAACAGGCCTTGCGCGCCGCGACGGACTCGTAAAAGCCGTCGACGCCCTGCGCGGCGACAAGCGCCTCGAGCGCATCGTGACGCGGATAGAGCGCGCGGATGCGCAGGCCGTAACGCGCCTCCGTCTCGCGCCACACCACATAGCTTTCCGGAAACAGGCGGCCCGTGTCGAGCGTGGCGATCTCCATATCGACGCCGCTTTCGACGATGAGATGCGTCAGCGCCTGATCCTCGAGGCCGAGGCTGGTCGTGAAGACGATTCGTCCCGAGACAGCCGCCCGGATGGCGCGCAGCCGCTCGACGGGCGAGCGCGCGCGAAGCGTCGCGTCGAGTTCGTCGGTCATTCCGGCCTCGCCCGCCGCGCCGCGCGGCGCTGCTCCAGAATGCCGATCCCTTGCGTCGGATGGCTGCGCTGATAGGCGCCGCGCATCGCGCCGAGCGCGGCGATCCACTGCGCGACCGGCTGGCGTGCGGCGACGGCGGCCGGAAGCTCCACCTCGTCGAACCCGCAGGCCAGCGCGTAGGCGAACTGGTCCGCGATCAGCGGGCCGACGGCGCGCAACACGCCCCGATAGCCGCGATTGCGCAGCGACTTCGCGATTGAGAAGCCGCGTCCGTCGCCGAACGCCGGAAAAGCGATGGCGATCAGGCCGAGACGATCGAGATAGGGCGCGAGCGCCTCAGCCCTCGCCGTATTGTCGATCTCGACGCCGATCTCGCCATTGCCGCCGCGCGCGGCGAGCGCCGATTCGAGTTCGGCCAAGGGAACCAGCAGATGGCCCGCCGCCGCATCTGATTGCCCGGCGCGTCGGTAGAGATCGGCCTTTTCGCCTGTGCGGTCACGCAGCGACATCGCCGGCCTCCGTCGCGAACGCCGCCTTGAACGGCGCGAGCCCGAGCCGCCGCACGGCCTCGATGAAGGTTTCGCCCTTCAGCCGGCGCGCGAGATAGACCGCGACGAGACGCTCGATCGCCGCCGGAACCTGATTGGCGCCGATGCCGGGGCCGATGATCTCGCCGATCGCCGCGTTCTCGCTGGCGTCGCCGCCGAGCGTGATCTGATAGCTCTCGGCTCCGCGCTTCTCGAGCCCCAAAATGCCGATATGGCCGACATGATGATGGCCGCAGGCGTTGATGCAGCCGGAGATCTTGACGTTGAGCGGACCGATCTCGCGTTGCAGCCGCTGATCGGCGAAGAGCCGCGCCAGCGCCTGCGCGATCGGGATCGAGCGCGCCGTCGCGAGCGCGCAATAGTCGAGGCCCGGGCAAGCGATGATGTCGGTGATCAGCCCGACATTCGCTTCGGCGAGGCCCGCCGCTCCCAGCGCACGCCAGAGCGCGAAGAGATCGTCCTTCTTCACATGCGGAAGGACGAGATTCTGCGCGTGCGTCACGCGCGCCTCGCCGAACGAGTAGCGGTCGGCGAGGTCCGCGACGGCGCGCATTTGCGCGCAGGTCGCGTCGCCCGGCGCCGCGCCGATGCTCTTCAGCGAGACCGTGACGGCCGCATAGCCAGGCTGGCGATGGGGGAACAGATTCGCATCGGCCCAATCGGCGAAGGCGGGGTTGGCGCTTCTGGCCGCCGCAAAGGCGCGGCTGTCCGCCGGCAGGCTCTCGTAGACCGGCGGCGCGAAGTAGGCGGCGATGCGCGCGACTTCTTCCGGGTCGGCGTTGACGCTCGGTCCGTCGAGCGAGGCGAACTCGGCCTCGACGCGCCGGCGGAACTCGTCTTCCCCAAGCTCGTGCACAAGGATCTTCACGCGCGCCTTGTATTTGTTGTCGCGTCGCCCCTCGAGATTGTAGACGCGCAGGATCGCCTCGAGATAGGCGAGCAGATCGGCCTTCGGCAGAAACGCGCGCACCACCTTGCCGATCATCGGCGTGCGGCCGAGCCCGCCGCCGACCATGATCTTGTAGCCGACCTCGCCCTGACCGTTGCGGACGATCTGCAGGCCGATGTCGTGCGCGGCGATCACCGCGCGATCCTGCGGCGCGCCGTTCACCGCGATCTTGAACTTGCGCGGCAGGTAGTCGAACTCCGGATGCAGGCTCGACCATTGCCGGATGAGCTCCGCAACGGGTCGCGGATCCTCGATTTCGTCGGCCGCGACGCCCGCGAACTGGTCCGCCGTAACATTGCGGATGCAATTGCCGGACGTCTGGATCGCATGCATCCCGACGTCGGCCAGAAGGTCGAGGATCTCCGGAATGTCGCGCAGCTTCGGCCAGTTGAACTGCAGGTTCTGGCGCGTCGTGAAGTGGCCGTAGCCACGGTCGTAGCGCTCGCCGATCAGCGCGAGCTGGCGCAACTGACGCGAGGACAGCACGCCATAGGGAATAGCGATGCGCAGCATGTAGGCGTGCAATTGCAGATAGACGCCGTTCTTCAGCCGCAGCGGCTTGAACTCGTCGTCCGTCAGCGACCCGTCGAGGCGGCGCGCCACCTGCGTGCGGAACTGCGCGACGCGATCGCGCACGAAGGCCTCGTCGAATTCGTCGTAACGATACATCTCAATTCCCCACGCCGAACTCGGCCTGCTTGCCGAGATCGGGCCGGACCGAGGGTCCCCTGATCTTGAATCGCTCGCGGAAATGATTGGGCACGGGCTGCCCCGTCGCATCCCGCGTCACGTCGACGATCTCGGCGTCGACCACCTCGTTGCGCGCGAAGGCCGCCTTCGCCTCGCGCGCCAGCAGGTCGCGCGTCGCCTCGTCCTCGGCCACCATCGCCCGCCGCGGATCACGGGACCAGGCGACGCCGGAGAAGAACACCACCTCTCCGTCGAGCAGGTTGTTGGCGAGCAGGATCGCCGGCAACGGCGTTTTCGTCGGGCCGGACATCAGGTTTCCTCCGCCAGCGTCACCGTCAGCCCGTCGAATTCGTCGCGCCAGATGATCTGGCATGAGAGGCGCGAATGGATCTCCAGCACGGGCAACTCGTCGAGCTTCGTCAGCTCTTCGTCCCGCGGCGGGGGCAGCCGCGACGCCCACTCGTCGGCGACGACGACGTGGCAGGAGGCGCAGGCGCAGGCGCCGCCGCACACGCCCTCCAGCCCGAGGCGCTGATCGCGCACGAGCTCCATCACCCGCCACCCCTCGACGGTTTCCAGGGCGTGGCGCTCGCCGCTGCGATCGATGACGTTGAGCACCGCCATGTCGGCTCCGCATTCGTTCGTTTCATCGAACGATAATACAGTTTTGACGAACGCGTCGCTACGCGCCCGGACGATCGCCGCATTTCGAAGTTTCGACCGCGAGGAGAATTTTTTTCTCCTCGCCCGGCCGCGCGCCCCGCGCGGCGCGGACGTCCGTCAAGCAAATCCGGAGCCTTCCCAAGCAAAGGCGATGTCTTGCCCGGATTTGACAGGGGCCGCGAAATCGCAATTTGTTGACCATTATCGTCGAAGATCGACGCCGACGCGGAAGCCGGCCGCCGGCGCAACGTCTGGTCATGTGTCCCCGCGCACGCCGGCCCGCCCGGCGCGGGCGCAAGGCTTCTTGCGATCGGCGATTTGGCGGGGTGCGCCTGCGCCGCGCGACAGGGGAGCCGAACGAGAATGCCCGGTCCGCCCAAGGAGGCCCTCTCCGATCTGCCGCATGCGCGCGCCTGCGCCAACCTTTCCCGCCTCGCCCAATCCGGATCCGCCGCTTGACCATTCAGCAGCCAGAACCTGCCGCCGCGCCCGATCCGGGCCTGCTCGGACTGGCGTTGATCGCCGGTTATTATCGCATCGCGGCCGATCCGGCGCAGATGAAGCACGATCTGGCGATCGGCGCGCGGGCGGAGGCCGAGGACATCGTCCGCGCCGCCAACCGGCTCGGTTTGAAGGCCCGCGTCATCAAGGGCGTCACCGCGGAGCGCCTCGCCGGCCTGCCCTTTCCGGCGGTCGTCGGCCTTGCCGGAGGCAGCTTCGCGGTCGTCTCGACCTGGGCCAGAAGGGGGGGCTGCGTTTCGTCGACATCGTCAACGCGCGGCGCGTCAAGGAGGACAGCCGAGGACATCCCTGCCGCTGACCAATGGTCAGGCCATCCTCGTCGCCCGCCGCATCGGCGGCGCGGGAACGGACCCCAAGACCTTCGGCTTCTCCTGGTTCCTGCCCTCCCTCGCGCGCTATCGCAGGCCGCTCGCGCAGGTGCTCGTCGCCTCGCTGTTCATCCAGCTTTTCGCGCTGGCGACGCCGATCTTCTTCCAGCTCGTCGTCGACAAGGTGCTCGTCCACAAGGGATTGTCGACGCTGATCGTGCTTGTGATCGGCCTCGTCGCGATCGGCGTGTTCGAGACCATCCTGCAATATCTGCGCACCTATACGCTCACTCACACGACAAACCGCATCGACGTCGAATTGGGGCGGCGGCTGTTTCACCATCTTTTCCGCCTGCCGCTCGCCTATTTCGAGACGCGCGCGGCGGGCCAGACCGTGGCGCGGGTGCGCGAGCTCGAGACGATCCGCGGCTTTCTGACCGGGCAGGGGCTGACCTCGCTGCTCGACCTGGTCTTCACGCTGATCTTCATCGGCGTGCTGTTCATCTACTCGCCCAAGCTGACGCTTGTCGTGCTCGGCGCGGTGCCGGTCTATGTGATCATCGCCACGCTGATCCGGCCGTTGCTTCGCGACCAGATCAACGAAAAATTCGACCGCGGCGCGCGCTCGCAGCAATTCCTGGTGGAATCGATCGTCGGCGCGCAGACGCTGAAAGCCTCGGGCGTCGAGCCGATGACGCAGGCGCAATGGGAGGAGCGGCTCGCCGCCTATGTGCGCACCTCCTTCGACGCCACGATGCTCGGCTCGCTCGGCCAGAATCTCATCCAATATGTCAGCAAGGCGACGACCGCCCTCATCCTGTTCGTCGGCGCCAACCTCGTCATCAAGGGCGAGCTCACCGTCGGCGAGCTGATCGCCTTCAACATGATCGCCGGCCAGGTGGTGCAGCCGATCCTGCGGCTGTCGCAGCTCTGGCAGGATTTCCAGCAGGTGCAGGTGTCGGTGGAGCGGCTCGGCGACATTCTCAACGCGCCGCCCGAACCCGTGCCGTCGAGCTTCCTGTCGTTGCCGCCGCCCAAGGGCGCGATCGAGATCAGGAACGCGACCTTCCGCTATCGGCCCAACCTGGAGGGCGACGAGGTCTTGAAGAACCTCTCTCGGCGTCGCGCCGGGCGAGGTGATCGGCATCGTCGGCGCGTCCGGCTCCGGCAAGTCGACGCTGACCAAGCTCGTGCAGCGCCTCTACAGCCCCCAGCAGGGACAGGTGATGCTCGACGGCATCGACATCGCCCAACTCGATCCGGGCTGGCTGCGCCGGCAGATCGGCGTGGTGTTGCAGGAGAACATCCTGTTCAATCGCTCGATCCACGAGAACATCGCGCTGGCCGAGCCGGCGATGGCGCGCGCCCGCGTGGTCCATGTGGCGCGGCTCGCCGGCGCCGACGAGTTCATCGCCAAATTGCCACAGGGTTACGACACGGTGCTGGAGGAGCGCGGCGCCAATCTCTCCGGCGGGCAGCGGCAACGCATCGCCATCGCCCGGGCGCTGGCGATGAACCCGCGCATCCTCATTCTCGACGAGGCGACTTCGGCGCTCGACTACGAGAGCGAACGGATCATTCAGGAAAACATGCGCTCCATCGTGAAAGGGCGGACGGTGCTGATCATCGCCCACCGCCTCGCCGCCGTGCGACCGTGCAACCGCATCGTCGGCATGCACGAGGGACGCATCGTCGAGCAGGGGACCCATGACGAGCTGCTGCAACGTCCCAACGGCCTTTACGCGCGGCTTTGGGCCCTGCAGGGCGAACAGGCGAGGAACTGACGCATGAGCGCCATGAGCGAACCGCAACGGGAAGCGGCCTGGATCGGCCACGGCCGCCAGCGCCGAGACGCAGCGGGCAGGCGAGGCGCTGCCGGCGCCAAAGCCGGCGCGACCGAGCAAGCTGAGCAGGAGTCCCTGCCCGCGGGCGCTGAAACGGGTCTCCGGCGCGGCGCTCGAAATCCTCGAGACGCCGCCGGCGCCGCTGCCCGTCGCCTTCATGCTGACCATCTGCGCCTTCGCCGCCTTGGCGCTGGGCTGGTCGTTCATCGGCCAGCCTCGACGTTCACGCCGTCGACCTGGGGCAAGATCGAGACGAATCTGGCCGCTCGAAGGTCGTCCAGCCGCTCGAATCCGGGAAAATCGCGACGATCGCCGCGAACGGCGACAGCGCGTCGCAGGCCGGCGAGTTGCTGGCGCGGCTCGACGACGGCGAGGCGCGGGCCGATGCATCGGCCATGGCGACGCGCTCGCGGCGGCGCAGCCGAAGTGGCGCGCGAGCGGGCGGCGCTCGCCGCGCCACGATCGCAGGCGGCGCGCGCGGCGACGCGCGGCCAGGCGCCGTGTCGCCATCCGCGTTCGACGACGGACGCCGGCGCCGCTGCGCCTGCGCGAACAGGCCGTGCTCGGCGCCGACCTCAGCCAGCTCGCGGACACATTGACCAATATCGACAAGCAGATGGCCCAGCAGGCGAGGCGACCATCAGCGGCTCGACATGAGCATCGCGCAGCAGGAGCAGGCCATCAGCAAGACGCTGGAGGAGCGCGTCGGCGTGCGCGAGGCCTCGGTGCGCCTCAACGTCGGCACCAAGATCAACCTGTTCGACGCGCAGGAATCGCTGCAGAAATCGCAGGCGCAGCTCGCCTCGGACAATGGTCAGCTCATCGAGGCGCGCCCGCGATCGAGGAATTGAAGAGCCAGAAGGTCAAAACCTCGTCCGGCTTCGTCGCCGACAATGAGAACCAGACTGGCGGAGGCCGAGCGGAAGGCGGCCGATCTCGCCCAGCAGAAGGCCAAGGCCGAGGCCAAACTCGCCCGCACCCGCCTTGTCGCGCCCATCGACGGCGTCGTTCAACAACTCTCCGCCACCACCATCGGGCAGGTGGTGACGACCGGCCAGCAGATGATGAGCATCGCCCCGCTCGACAGCGAGCTGAACGTCGAGGTCTTCGTCTCCAACGTCGACATCGCCTTCGTGCATGTCGGTCAGGCGGCCGAGGTGAAGGTGGACGCCTTCCCCTTCACGCGCTTCGGCACCGTGCCGGCGAAGGTGACGCAGATCGCCGCCGACGCCATCGACGAGCAGGAGGCCAAACGCCGGCAAGCGAACGTCATCGGCGCGCAGCAGGCGGCCCCGACCTCGCAGCCCGGCCAGCCGCAGCCTTTCGTGTTTCCCGTCCGCCTCGCGCTCGATCGCAACATCATCGACGTCTACGGCCGCAAGGCGCCTTTGACGCCGGGCATGACCGTTACCGCGGAGATCAAGACCGACCGGCGCCGCGTCATCGACTATCTGCTTTCGCCGATCGCCAAGATCGGTTCGGAGGCGATGCGCGAACGCTGACATGCGCCGCGCGGGCGGGCCGACGCGCGCAAGCTTCAGGCGAATTGCGCCATGAACCGGCGGTCGATCCTGTCCTTCCACCGCCACGCCAGCGCGCCCTCGGCAGCGAACCACCCGCCGCGCGCGGCGATGGCCCGACCGTCGCCGGTCGACAGGAGAGTGAGAAAGGCCGATTGCGGCCGGTGACTGCGCATCGGCGCGCCGGTAGCGCGCGCGACGAGATTGGCGGTCAGCGTCGGCGCCTGGCGCACCGCGAAGACGCCGGCTTTCTCGCGCGCATGGCCCTCGATGCGAGCGCAATCGCCGACCGCGAACACGCCGTCAAACCCAACGACCTGCAACGTCCGGCTCGTTCGCAGCGACCCGTCCTCCCCGCATGGCAGTCCGGACGCCGCAAGCCAGGCCGGCGCGCGCGCGGCCGAGGCGACGAGCATCGCCTGCGCCGGGATGAAGCGCCCGTCCGCCGCCCGCACGCCGTCCGGCGAGATCGCGACGGCGCGGAACGATGTCTCGACGGCGACGCCGCGCCGACGCAACGCGGCGGCGGCGAGCCGACGCGCGCGTTCGTTCAACGACGGCGCAAGACCGTCGCCGGCGAGCGTGACCGCAAAGCGCGAAGGCTCCGCCCCGCACCGCGCGGCGACCGCGTCGAGCCGCGTGCGAAGCGCGCACGCCAGCTCGATCCCCGCCGGACCTGCGCCGACGACGGCGAAGCGGCGCGGCCCCCCTGCCCTCTCCGCGGCCGCGAGCGTCGGCTCCAGTCGTTCGAGAAAACCGGCGATCGGCTTGACGAGCAGCGCGCGCTGGGCCGCGCCTTCAATCCCGGAGACATCCGGCGTCGCGCCGACATTGATCGACAGAGTGTCGTAGCCGGTTGGTCCCGCCCCTTCGACGGACACTTCGTTGCGCGTCGCATCGACGCCGCGCACGCGGCCGCAGAGGAAGGAGGCGCCCGCGCGCGCCGCCAGCGCCTGCAAGTCGATATGCATGTCGCGATACTCGTAGAAACCGGCGACATGGCCCGGCAGCATGCCGGAATAGGGCGTGAAGCGGCTCTCGCTGATGAGCGTCACGCGCAAATCCGGCTCCGGCCGCCGCGCCAGCGCGGCGAGCGTCAGCGCATGCGTATGTCCGCCGCCGACGAGAATGACATGATGGGGCCGAGCACGCGCCATGCCTCCACTATGCAGGCTTGCGACGCGACGCGACAACCGTCACGGCATCGGATAGTCTGCCGCGTTCAGCACCCATCCCGGTTTTAGCGAGAAATCCACCCGCGGCGGGCAAAAGATATCGACGAGCTGATTGACGCCCGGATCCATCCCCCGAGTCGTGTGGATCGCCGGTGGCGGAATGACCGTCACCGACGGGGTGCCGGCATATTCATGCTCGTCGTTGCGCCACATCTTCATGTTCGGCGTCCACGCCCAGCGCAGGTGGTGGATGAAGGCGCCCTGCACGGCGAGCGAATACTGCTCGAAATCGTCGTGGTGATGCGGCGACAGCTTCGTCACGTCGCGCGGCCCGATCTGCGGCGCGAGATAGTTCACCATGAACGTGGTGCATCGCCAGATCCGGCCGAAGCGGCCTGGCTCGTCAGGCACGTCGAGCGAATAGGAGCGGATGCGAAACCCGTCCGGCGGCGCCGGCCACGCCGCATAGGGCGGAATGTTGTGATGCGGCTCCGCATAGGCGTCGGCATTGGAGCATCGCGCCGCAAGATCCTGCGCGCGCGTCGTGAACATGCGCACCATGCGGCCGCCCTTCACGACCGTGACGACGCTGTCGCCCGGCGGGATGAAGGTGACGGTGTATCCGGCGATCGACCTGGTCTCGCCTCCGGCCGTCACCGTCACCGTCACGTCCGCATCGGGTAGCAGCAGCACCCACTCGTCGATCTGCCCGCGTCGCTCGAACCGGGCGCCGTCCTTCATTTCGGAGTAGGCGATGACGCCATTCTGGCCGCGCATCAGCCAGGTGTGGCCGCTGGCGTCGCTTTCGCTCGGCGGGCCTTCGTAGAAGCGCACGTAATCGGCGGGCGAATACGCCGTGAAGACCGGCGCCGCCTTCGCGGTCGGGGCGAGGCTCGCGCGCGGGTCCGACTTGTCATACATCGCGATCACTCCATCAGACGGGCCGCGCGGCGCGGCTCGCGACTAGCCCTTGCGTCCGAAGCCCTTGAAGCCAGCGAAGATGCCGGAGGGAAACAGGAACAGAACGAGCAACAGAACCGTAAGCGCCGCGACATTCTTGAACCCCGCGCCGAACAAGACGATCGCGAGCGCCTGCAGCACGCCGAGCAGAATGCCGCCAGCGAGCGCCCCCGCCGCATTGCCGAAGCCGCCGATGATCGCCGCGATGAAACCGTTGACGCCGAACGGCGTGCCAACATTGAAAGCGGTGAACTGCGTCGGCGTCACCAGAATGCCCGCCACCGCCCCAAGCGCGGCCGACAGCGCGAAGGACAGCATCAACATGCGATGAACCGGAATGCCGAGCAGCGCCGCCGCCTCACGATTCTGCGAGCACGCGCGGAGCGCCCGGCCCGAGCGCGTGCGCGTGAAGAACAGCCATAGAAGCCCCACCAGCGCGACGCCGCAGCCGAGAATCCAGAAATACTGATACGAGATCGCGATGCCGCCGATCTTTAGCGGCCCGCCCTCAGTGAATTCGCCATAGCTGCGCGATTGATCCCCGAGCGTCATGATCGTGATGCGTTCGATCATGATCTGCGTGGCGAGTGTCGCCAGAATGATCGCAAAGAGCGCCGCGCCGCGGTTCCACATCGGCCGGACCACGAAGACCTCGATCAGCACGCCGACGAGCGCGACAAGCGGGACCGTGAGCAACGCGGCGACGATCAACGGCGCGCCCAGTTTGGCCAGAATCGTGTGGCAAAACATGCCGCCCAGCATGACGAAGACGCCTTGCGCGAAGTTGACGATGCCGCTGGCGTTGTAGATCACGCAGTAGCCGATGCCGACGAGGCCGTAGATCAGGCCGACGCCGAGGCCCGTCACGACGCTCTGGAGAAGCTGGGTCGCATCCATCATGCCGCAGCCTCCGTTCCGCCGAGGTAGGCAGCGAGCACCTCGGGATTGGTCTTGATCTCCTCCGGCGTCCCCTCGGCGATCTTGCGTCCGAAATCGAGCACCGAAATGCGGCGCGCGACGCGCATGACGAGACTCATGTCGTGCTCGACCAGCAGGACCGTGACGCCGCGAGCGTTCACGCGCTCGATCGTATCGGCGAGGTTGGCCGTCTCCTGCACATTGAGGCCAGCCGCCGGCTCGTCGAGCAGCAGCAGTTTGGGCGAGGCCGCGAGCGCCCGCGCCACTTCCAGAAGGCGTTGCTGGCCATAGGGCAGCGCGTCGGCCTTCGAGTCGGCCTGCGCGGAAAGTCCGACGAATTCCAGCAGCTCAGCCGTCTTGTCCGTCACCTCGCGCTCCTGCGCGCGCGCCCAGGCCGGTCGCAGCAGGGCCGCGCCGATACCGCCGCGCGTGACGCGATGAAAGCCAACGCGCACATTCTCGGCGACCGTGAGATCCTTGAACAACTGAACGAGCTGGTAGGTTCGCACAAGTCCCAGCGAGGCCACCGCGTGCTGCGCCAGCCCGACGACCGAGCGCCCGTCGAACAGGACGTCGCCCTCTGTTGGCGCGAGAAATCCCGAGATGATGTTGAACAGCGTCGTCTTGCCGGCGCCGTTCGGGCCGATCACCGCGTGGATCGCGCCCGCCTCGACATCGAAGCTGACATGGTCGTTCGCCGTCAATCCGCCGAACCGCATCGTCACGTCGCGCACGCGCAGGAGACTCATGACGAGGCCCCCGGCGCCCGGTCGCGTCGCACCCACCCCGCGACCAGCGCGAATACGCCCTTCGGCGCAAAGATCAGGATCGCGATCAGGATGAAAGTGTAGATCACGTCCTGCATCTCGCGCAGGCTCGTGTTCGAGGCGAAGAAGGCCGTCGACAGATGCCGCAGCGCCTCCGGCAACAGCACGACGATCAGCGCGCCGATGGCGGGGCCCCATACGGTGCCGACACCACCCAGATAGAGCATGGTGAAGCTCTGCACCACCATCGCTCCGCCGTAGACCTCCGGGCTGATGAAGCCGACGAAATGCGCGAACAGCGAGCCGGCGGCGGACGCATAGAGCGCAGCGATCACGAAGGCGATCAGCTTGTACCGCGCGACGTCGACTCCGAGCGCCTGCGCCGCCGGTTCGCTTCCCGCGATCGCGCTCAGCGCGCGGCCGAAGCGCGAGTGGCGCAGCCGCGTCGAGATCCACACGCCAAGAAGCAGGATCGCCGCAAGCGCCACGAGCTGCTGCTTCTCGGTCGCGAGCTCGAACTTGCCGACGCCGAGCGGCGGAATGCCGGACAGGCCCATGTAACCTTGCGTCAACGACGTCCACTCGACGGAGATTTCGTAGGTGATGAGGCCGAGCGCAAACGTCGCCATCGCAAGGTAGTGACCGCGCAACTTCAATGTCGGGTATCCGACGACGGCCGCGACGAGGCCTGCGAAGGCCATTGAAACGACGAATGCGACGAGCGGGTCCCAATAGTGATTGCCGCACAGGATCGCCGATCCGTATCCGCCGAGGCAGGCGAAGGCGTTCTGACCGAAGGAGGCTTGGCCCGTGTAGCCCATGAAGAAGTTGAGGCCGGTGCAGAACACACCGTAGATCGCCGCCAGACCGATTACCGTAACGACATAGCCGCTCGAATTGAGCGCAAGCGCCAGCAACGCCGCCACCGCGACGACAGGCGCGAGCGTGCCGAGCCGAGCGCTAATGGAGGTAGTAGCGGGCGAGGTCATGATGCGACTTGATTTCGCTGGCGGGAAGCTCGGCCGCGATGCGGCCCAGCGACAACACATAGACACGGCGTGCGAGCTTCAGAGCCAGCGGCGCCTTCTGTTCAACGAGAAGAATGCCGAGCCCCTTGCGGTTGAGCGAACCGAGCGTTTCGATGATCTCCATCGCGACGCGCGGCGCGAGGCCCAGCGACGGCTCGTCGAGCACGAGCAGTTTCGGCCGCGCCATCAGCGCGCGGCCGACAGCCAGCATCTGCTGCTCGCCGCCCGAGAGAGACGCGGCGATCTGATCGACCCGCTCCTTCAATCGCGGAAAGAGCTCGAACACCGCGTCGATCTCGCTCCCGGCGTCCGCGCCGAGCGTGTAGGCGCCGAGCGTCAGATTCTCGCGCACGCTCATCTGGCCGAACAGGCCGCGCCCCTCCTGCACCATGATCATCCCGGCGGCGGCGCGTTCGTGCGTCGACAGGGCCGAGACATCGCGCCCCCGGAACACGACTCGCCCCGTCGCCGGCGTCAGCCTGCAGCATGGCGCGTAGCAGCGTCGTCTTTCCCGCCCCGTTCGGGCCGAGAATGGTGACGAGCTCGCCTTCCGCGACCGTGATGCTCGTGGGCTTGAGGGCGTGGACCCGCCCGTAATGGGCGGACAGATCCACCACCTCGAGGAGGTTCGCCGGCTGCGACATGGGTCGGGCTTACTTCGCGACCATCTTGCCGTCGCGCACGACGCCGATCACGTACGGATTGGCCGTGACGCCGGCATGCTGATCAGCCGAGAAATTGTAGGTCGTGATGACGCCCTGAAAGCCGCTGACCTTTTCCAGCGCGTCGCGCATCGCCGGCCCTTCGGCCGCCTTGCCGATCTCGGCCGCCTTTGCGATGATGTTGACGGAATCCCAGCCGCGCGCGCCGGAATTCGGATCGCGGCCCGGAAACTTCGCGGCCCACCTCTTCACGAAATCCTCCGCCAGATCGCGCGCCGGGCCGGCAGGCACGGATTCCGGAATCTGCACGCTCGTCGCGACGAACATGAAGCGATCTCCCAGCGCCTCGGCCGCGGCCTTGAACACCGATCCGTCGTCGAGGCTGGCGAGCAGCAGCATCTTGTCGAGACCGAGTTGCTTGATGTTCTTGGCCGTGGTGACGGTGGAGCCGCCCTGCCCCATCTTGACGATCGCTCCGCCGCCGGCCGCGTTGACGCGGCCGACCTGCACGTTCACGTCGGCGTCGTCCGGCTTGTAGGTCTCCACCGCCACGACCTCGAGCCCGAATTCCGGCGCGATCTTGGCCGCCAGATCCTTCATCATGTTGGCGTAGGGCGTCGGATCGTGCAGCAGCCCGATCTTGCGAATGTCGGTGCGCTCCTTGAGGTGGCGATAGCGCGACTCGATCTCGAAGCGCGGCGGCGGCAACGTCGAGAACGCCCACTTCTGCTCTTCTGGACGCGCCGGCAGGATCGAACACAGAACCATCGGGATCTGCGCGCGCACGACGGCGCCGGCGGCGGCGAAATTGCCGGCGGAGACGCAGCCCGAGTCGAAGATCTGCACATTGTCGTTCGACATCATCTTGCGATAGCCGACGACCGCCTCCTGCGGCTCGGAGCGATTGTCCTCGACGAACAGCTCGATCTTCCGGCCGAGAATTCCGCCTTTGGCGTTCAGCGCCTCGGCGGCGAGCTCCATGCCGTCGCGCCACGCGCGGTCGTTGGTGGCCGCGTAACCCGTGAGCCCGACCGAAGAGCCGATCTTGTAGGTCTGCTGCTGGGCCGTCGCGGCGCCGGAGAGCGCGACGAAGCAGACTGCGGCCGCAAGGCCGTGACGAATGCGCATGGGGTCCCTCCCGAGCGTTGTTTCGTTAGTCAGAACAACGTTTCGATAATGGAGATTGCGGACGACCCCGACGATTGTCAACCCCGCCCGGCGCCTGCGCGCTGCGCCGACGCCCCGAGAAACTGCGAGACGCGCCTTGCCGTCGCCACCAGCCCGGCGATCTGCTCGGCGGAGGGCTCGGCCCCGATGTACTGGATCGAATCGACGATGCCGATGACGCCGGCGAGGCCGTTTGCGTCGAAGACCGGCGCGGCCAGCGTATTGATGCCGATCATCGACTCGTTCGGCGCCACCGCCCAGCCGCGCTTCCTGATGCGCGCCAGCTCCCGCTCGAGCGCCGCCGCGCTCACAATCGTGTGAGGCGTCAGCATGTCGAGCCGTGCGCGCAACACCCGAGAGCGCAACTCGTCCGGCCCGAAGGCGAGGCACGCCTTGCCTTGCGCGGACGCGTGATAGGACAGAACCGAGCCCGGGCGCACGCCGATCTCGATCGCGGATGTGCCCATCAGGGTGCGCAAGACGCGCACGCCGTCCCGGTCCGGCTCGGACACGACGGTGGAATGGCCGAGATGATCGCGAAGCTCGGCGATCGGCCCTTCGGCGACACTGACGAGATCGAGATTGTCCGACACGGCGCGGCCCAGCGCCGTCAGACGCGGGCCGACGCCGTAGCGCTCCGTCTCCGCCGATTGCGTCACATAGCCTGCCTGAACGAGCGTGCGCAGATGGCGATGCACACGGCTCTTCGTCGCGCCCAGCGCGTCCGCCAGCGCCGTCACGCCGAGCGGCCTGTCCGAACGCCCGATCGTCTCGAGGAGATTGAGAACGAGCATGACGGCCTGAACGCCGTCCGCCGATCCGCCGCCGCCAACCTTGGGCATCAACCACTCCGTTCGCCGCGACGCGGGCGCGGTGAAAAGGCTTGACAAGGGCGCCGCCCCTGCCCGTATCGTTCTGAAAATAACACCCTTGTTCTGTTCTACAGAACAACCTAGGGAGGCCAGCTCACGATGTCAACGGCCGCAGCGCCAGTCGGCGCGTCGTTCCGTCAGCGTTTTCTGGCGGGCGACACCCTGCTCGGAACTTTCGTGAAGACGCCCACGAGCCACGCCATCGAGATCCTCGGCGGCCTTGGCTTCGATTTCGTCGTCATCGACGAGGAGCACGCTCCGTTCGACCGCTGCGCGATCGACGTCGCGCTGCTCGCCGCGCGCGCCTCGGGGACGGCCGGCCTCGTGCGCGTGGCCGAGCCCACGGCGGCCAAACTGCTCGCCGTGCTCGACGACGGGGCGACCGGCGTGCTCGTTCCGCACGTCTCGAGCCCGGCGAAAGCGCGCGAGATCGTCGCCGCCTGTCGTTATCGCGGCGGCAAGCGCGGCTTCTCGAACACCACCCGCGCCGGCGGATTCGGAACCCTCGGAATCTGGGATCACGTCGACGCCGGCGACGCGGCGACCACAATCATCGCAATGATCGAGGATCCCGAAGCGCTCGACGACATCGACGCGATCGTCGAGGGCGGCGGCCGAAAAGATTCTCGGCGCGGCGCGCAAGGTCGGAAAGCCCGTCTGCATCATGGTCGCGAATGCGACGGAGGCGGCGGATTGGCGTGCGCTCGGCGCCTCCGCCTTCATCGTTTCGTCCGATCAGGGCTTCCTGCGCATCGCCGCCTCGAAAACCGCCGCCGACTTCGCCGCGCTGAAAGCGTAAGCGCAAGCAATCAGGACCTGAGACCATGAGCCCGAATCCGCTCTACGATCCGACCCGACGCGACTACGACGCGGACACCGAGCGCCGTATCGCCGCTCTGCTCGTCGGCGCCATCGACCCGCATGTGCACACCGGGCCCTCCATCGCCAATCGCGCGCTCGACCATCTGGACTATGCCCGCGAGGCCTCGGCGGCCGGCTTCGCCGCCATCGTCACCAAGGATCACGATTATTCCGGCGTGATGGCCACCGAGTTGATCCGGCGCCATCACCCGGAGCTGACGACGAAGATCTATTCCTCCATCGTCCTCAACAATGTCGTCGGCGGCCTCAACCCTTACGCGGTGGAGCACACCGCGGCGATGGGCGGCAAGATCGTCTGGTTGCCGACGCTGACCGCCGCCAACCATTTCCGCTGGGAGAAGACCTCCGGCTGGGTTCACCCGGCGACGACGCAGAAGATCAGGCCGGCGAGCATCGTGCCCGTGCTCAACGACAACAGGACGGTGCGCGACGATTGCAAGGAGATCCTCGACATCGTCGCGCGCACGGACATGACGTTGGCGAGCGGCCATCTGCACATCAGCGAAACGTGGATCGTGTTCGAGGAAGCCAAACGGCGCGGCGTTCGCCGGCTGATCCTGACGCATCCGGAAGACATCGTCGACGCCTCATTGAACGACGTTAAGGGCCTCGCCTCGCTGGGCGCGGCCGTCGAGCACTCGATCTGCATGTTCCTCGACGGCAATAAATTCCAGACCCGCACCGCCGAGGATTTGAAGAACCAGGTCGACGCGGCCGGCGTCGACGCAACGATCATCTGCTCCGATCTCGGCCAGGTCGGCAACATCAGCCCGATTGAAGGGTTCCGGCGCGGAATCAAGCTGTGCATGGATCTCGGCTATTCCGACGCGGACATCCGCAAGATGGTGTCGACGAACATCGCGCGCACGCTCGGACTCGAAGCCGATCTGCCTCCCGCCTGATGCCTGACCCGATGCGAGCGCCCATGCCGAATACCCGGAAAGTCATTCTCGTCTGCGCGGCAAGCCGCGTCACTGGCGCCCCGTCCATTTCGTTCTATCTCGCGCACAGCCGACGCGCCGCCAGACCATGCGCGCGCTGATCGTCCACGCCCATCCCGAGCCGACGTCGTTCAACGCCGCGCTGCGCGATACGGCGGTGGGCGCCATCGCGGCGGCGGGACATGAGATCGAGGTGTCGGATCTCTACGCGCAGGATTTCGAGGCGCGCGCCGGCCGGCATGACTTTCTCTCGACGGCGGACCCCGAGCGTTTCCATTACCAGCGCGAACAGGAGCACGCCGCGCGCCGTCGCGCCTTCGCGCCCGACATCGCGCGCGAGCAGGCGAGCGTGGCGGCAGCCGACCTGCTGATCCTTCAGTTCCCGCTGTGGTGGGGCGGCCCTCCCGCGATCCTGAAGGGATGGTTCGAGCGCGTGATGGCTTATGGCTTCGCCTATGTCGACGCCCGTCGCTTCGAAAGCGGACTGTTCAGAGGCCGCCGCGCCCTGCTGTCGGTGACGACCGGCGGCACGCAGGAGCGCTTCTCGCCCGCAGGCGTCTACGGCGACATCGACGCCGTGCTCTATCCTGTCCGTCGGCTGATGCTCGAATACATGGGCTACGAGGTCGCCCCGCCCTTCGTCAGCTACGCCGCCCCGCGCGTGAGCGAGGAGGCGCGGCGCGCCATGCTGGCGCAGTGGGCGGCGACGGTGCGCGGCGCGCTTGCGGCGCCTCTGCCGGAGCGCCACGCCGACGACGACGCGCTGGCGAGCGTAGGAACGGCGGCGTGGACGCGAACCTCGTGACGGCGCCTGGCTCCCGATTCTGAACGGCGGCCGAACGGAGCGGTTTCGGACCGGAAATATATTCTTGCGCCGTCCTCTTGTTGCGCGCCGGCGCGCCTTCCCACATGCGGCGCGTTGCGGCCGGGCCCGGCTGCTCGAGGGGAGGCGCTCATGACTGGCGCTCAGGCGGGGTTCAACGAAGTCGTCACGCTTCGGCAGGCCAAGAAGCTCATTCAATGCATGGCGCACGAGCAGAGCTTCCTGCTGCTCGCCCCGCCCGGCGTCGGCAAGTCCGACATGATCTACGAGGCCGCGCGCGAGGCCGGCCTGCCCTGTCGCTCGCTGCTCGGCACGCAGATCGCGCCCGAGGATGTGAGCGGCGTGCCGCGTATCGTCGGCGAGCGCTCCGTCTTCTGCCCGCCGCGCATCCTGTTGCCGGAGCGGCCCGAACCCTTCTGCCTGTTTCTCGACGAACTGCCCGCCTGCGCGCCGGACGTGCAGAAGGCGTTCTATTCGCTGCTGCTGGAGCGCCGTCTCGGCGAACATGCGCTGCCCGCCGGCACATGGGTGGTGGCCGCCGGCAACCGCCTCCAGGATCGCGCGCTGGTGCGCGCCATGAGCTCGGCGCTGATCAATCGCGTCACCATCCTGCAGATCCGTTGCGACGTCGAGGAATGGCTCGCCTGGGCGCAGCGCTCCGGCGTGCGCGCGGAGATCCGCAGCTTCATCGCCACGGTGCCCGACGCGCTGATGCGCCCCGTGCCGGTCGATCCCGTGCCCTTCTCGACGCCCCGCGCCTGGACGCTGCTGTCGCGCGCGTTCGACATGGCGCAGAAGGGCGGGCTCCTGACGAACGAGACGCGCCGCGCCCTCGCCTTCGGCCGTCTGTCGCCGGAGGACGCCGCCGTGTTCTGCGCGCTCGCCGAGGAGAGCATCGGCCCGGTGCAGCCGATCGAGCGCTACATCCGCGAGCCGGAGCTCTTGCCCAAGGGCGACTCCGCGCGCTGGTTCATCCTCGATTGCGTGCGCCAGTTCGTGCGCGACGGCAAGGCGAGCGGCATGCCGCCGCGCCTGATCAACCGCTTCCTGCGCAGTCTGAAGCCGGAGCATCAATTGATCCTGTTGACCGACATGATCGACACATGGGCCGCGCTCGGCGCCGAGCCGGCCATGTTCGAGCTGCTGCGAAAGGTGGCGGCGGCGTGAGCGCGGCCGCGCCCTTGCCCGACGAGCGCGCGACGCTGGCGCGCCTGACGCGCGGCCTGCGCATGGTCGCCGCCTCGATGCCGCATCTGTCGGGCCTCGCCGCTGCCGTGCGCCTCGCCGTCGACGACGGCGTGCCGACGATGGGCGTCTTCGCCTCGGGGCGCCTCGTCGCCAACAGGGGTTTCACGGCGAAGCTCTCGAACCCCGATCTGGTCTTCGTGCTCGCGCACGAACTTCTGCATCTGGCGCTGCGCACGCACGACCGGGCGGTCGGCTCCGGTCGTCTCGAGTTCAATTACGCGCACGACTACATCATCAACGACATGCTGCGCCACGCGCTCGGTTGCGAGAAAATCCCGGCCGGCGGCCTCGACATGGCGGGCGCGCGCGACAGGTCGGCCGAGGAGATCGTGCTCGACATGCGGCGCAACGCGAATACGAGCGCGCGCACGCAGGTGTGGGGCGGCGAGGTCGTCTCCATCTCGGAGGCAATCGGCAAAGGCCGGCAAAGCTCCGCCGAACAGGCCGGCGACGTGCTCGACGCGCAGCGCGAACGCGAGATGTTCCCCGCCGAAAGCGAGGATCAGGCCGAGCGCGCCCGCGCCATGCGCGACCTCGCGGCCAAGGGCATGGCGATGGCCAAGGCGCTGGGCCTGATGCGCGGGCGCGGCCTGCAGCCGGGCTCCGGCAAGCAGAACGTGCGCGCGCTGCGCGGGCTCTACCGCGCGCCCTGGCAGGTCGCGTTGCAGCGCTGGCTCGAGGGCGTCTCGCCCGGCGAGCGCACCTTCACGCGCCCCTCGCGGCGCGGCGCCGAGCGCGAAGACGTCGTGATGCCGGGCCGCCAGCGCTATTCGCAGACGCTCAACGTCGTCATCGACACCTCGGGCTCGATGGCCGACGAGATTCCCTTCGCGCTCGGCGCCATCGCCGACTTCTGCGAGGCGACGGGCGTCGACGAGATCCGCGTCGTCCAATGCGACACCTCGGTGACCGCCGACGATCGCCTGTCGTCGTCGGAGCTCGCCGAATTCGAGGTGAAGGGCTACGGCGGCAGCGATCTGACCGCGGCGCTGGCGATGCTCGCCGACGATCCGCGCATCAGCGCCGTGGTCGTCATCACCGACGGCGACATCGCCTACCCGAAAGACCCGTTGCCCTATGCGGTGCTGTGGGCGCTGCCTGCGCCGAGCGCCTCCTTCCAGCCGCCCTATGGCGGCGTCGTCGTGATGAAGAGCGGAGCCGCGTCATGAAAGTCGTGCAGGAACTCGTCGCCCATTTCGACAAGCGCGGAAAGCTCGGCCGCCGGCGGCTGCGCAATCTGCTCGATCAGGCGATGATCGCCACCGATCCGCCCGCCAGCATGATGGGCCTGTGCGACACAGCCGGCGCCGTCTTCTACTTCCGCGTGACCGGCGCGACCGAAGGTCAGGTCTGGGGAACCGACACCTATACGCGCGATTCCAGCATGGGCGCGGCCGCCGTTCACGCGGGCCTGCTGAAGCCCGGCCAGACCGACGTGCTGCGCCTCACCGTCATGCCCGCGCAGGACGCCTATCCCGGCGCGACGCGCAACGGCGTCACGACCTCCGACTACGGCGCCTTTCCGCACGCCTGGCGGCTGTCGGCCATCTAGGCGCGGCGCGCGGCCGCCATCGCCGCGAGCCGGCGCTCGATCTCCTCCGGATCGTTGATCCCGACCGGATCGGCGCGCCGCGGCATCAGCGAGCGGAAGGGGATCGCGCGCCGGTTCGCCACCTCGAGCAGGCGCGCCAGCTCCTCGATCGGCTCGGCGTGATCGTCGACGCGCAGATCGTAAAGCGGATACTCCTCGCCGTCGTGGATCAGCATCGCGGCTGACTGTTTGCCGCGCCTGTCGCCGCCCGCCGCCTGCCCGGCGCGCATCGCCGCGACGAAACGCGCCGAGAGCGGCCCCTCCGTCGCCTCGAAAACGCGCGCCGTCTCGGCGATCACCTCCGGCCCGGTCAACATGTTGCCGGCGACGGAGAAGGTCTCGCGCGTCAGATGCCCACACCAGTCGATGCAGCGCCCCCCCGTATAGGCCGCGAAGCGGAATGCCGAATCCATCGCGTGAACCTGACGCCGGTCGCGCCCTTCGTCCGCGTCGGTGACGGCGCGAAGCATGTCCGCCGCGCTCGCGCCGGCGCGCAGCAACTCGAGCCCGCGCAGGCCGTAGAACGGATTGACGTAGGATTGCGTGGCGATAGCGCCGACGCCCGTCTCCACATAGGGCACGCGCGCCCCAACCGCGAAGGCGCAGGTGGAGACCGCGACGCCGATTTCTCCTGTCGCCGCATCGCGCGCGATGATCGACCACGTCATCCTCAGGCGCTCCAGCCCGCGACGATGCGCGCGAGCTCCGCGCGCTCGGCGACGTTCAGTTCCGGCAATCCGGGAAGGCGCACCGGCCCGACCGGCCGCCCCATCAGGCCCATCGCCTCCTTCACCACCGTGACGTTGGCGCCGTTGCCGTATTTCGCGCGCATCGCCTCGAATCCGGCGATGGCGTCGACGCCGGCGCGCGCCGCCGCGAAGTCGCCGGCCTCGAGCGCCCGCCAGATCGCGAGCGAGCGCGCCGGCGCGACATTGACGAGCCCCGAGGTGAAGCCCCGCGCGCCGAGCGCGTAGAAAGGCGCGGCCCATCCCTCCGCCAACCCGCAGATCCAGACCGCGCTCGTCCCGCGGCTGGCGCGGACGCATTCGGCGAGCAGCATCAGATTGGTCGATGCGAATTTCACGCCGGCGACATTGGGATGCGTCGCCACGCGCACGAGGTCCGCGACGCCGATGGCGTCTGAGCGGATATAGGCGATGACCGGGATCGTCAGCGCCTCGGCGATGGCGACGATGTAGTCCGCCTGCGCGGCGGGCGCGGCGAAGGGGTCGAGCGGATGGTGGATCATCGCCGCGTCGCAGCCGGACGCCGCCGCCGCCCGCCCCATCGCCACCGCCTCGCGCATGGATCGGCCGACGCCGGCGCTGACCAGCGCCTTGCCCGCCGCAGCTTCCGCCGCGACCGCGTGCGAGCGGCCGATCTCGGCCGGCGTCATGGGATAGAACTCGCCCGTATTGCCCGCCGACACGACGTTGTGGACGCCGGCCTCCGCGATGGCGCGCACCACCTCGGCCATCGCGGACCAGTCGGGCGCGCCGTCCGCTCCGTAGGGCGTCACATGCACGCCCGAGACGCCGCAAAGCGCCGTCCTGACCTTGCCCGCAACCATTGTTCGTTCCCCCATGCGTCCCGGCGATCTTGCGACGCGTGAGGATGGTTCACAACTGCCCGCGCCCGCCGCTCAGGCTTCGGCAACCTTAACCGGCCCTCAATCCGCCGGGATTAGAGTCGATCCCACGAGCGTTGCGTCACGGGTGGGTTCCATGTTCGGCTCAGGCGGCAGAAAGCGGGAACGGCGCGAGCCGAGATTTGCCCGCGACGACGAGGCCGACGACCTGCGCGCCCCGCGCGAGGACCGGCCAAGCCGCGGAAAAGCGAAGAAAAAAGGGCATCGGCGGCGCAGCCGCTCCCTGCTCGGCGCCCTCGCCTATTGGGGTTTCGTCGCCTCGATCTGGGGCGCCGTCGGCGTCGGCGGGCTGGTGGCGTATCACGCCGCCCAGTTGCCGCCGATCGACCAGCTCGCCGTGCCCAAGCGCCCGCCCAACATCGCGATTCTGGCGGCCGACGGCTCGATGCTCGCCAATCGCGGCGACACCGGCGGCGCCGCCGTGCATCTGGCCGAATTGCCGCCCTATGTGCCGAAGGCCTTCATCGCCATCGAGGACCGGCGCTTCTATTCCCATTTCGGCGTCGATCCGGTCGGCATCGGCCGCGCCGTGCTGAACAACGTCGCCCATCGCGGCGGCGGCATGCAGGGCGGCTCGACCCTGACCCAGCAGCTGGCGAAAAACCTGTTCCTGACGCAGGAGCGCACCGTCTCCCGCAAGATTCAGGAAGCAATCCTCGCGCTCTGGCTCGAGCACAAATACTCCAAGGACCAGATTCTCGAGCTCTATCTCAACCGCGTCTATTTCGGCTCAGGCGCCTACGGCGTCGAGGCGGCGGCGCGCAAATACTACGGCAAGAGCGCCCGCCAGCTCACCCTCGCCGAGGCCGCCGTGCTCGCCGGCCTGATGAAGGCGCCGACCAAGCTCGCCCCCAACCGCAACCCGGAAGGGGCGGCCGAGCGGGCGACGCAGGTCGTCACCGCCATGTCGCAGGAAGGCCACATCACCGAGGCGATGGCCAAGCTCGCCCTGTCGCGGCCCGCGGAGGTGACGAAGGAGGCCGGGGCCGGCTCGATCAACTACGCCGCCGACTATGTGATGGATATGCTGGACGAGACCGTCGGCGCCATCGACGAGGACATCGTCGTCACCACGACGATCCAGCCGCGCCTTCAGGCCGCCGCCGAGACCGCGCTGACCGGCGAACTCGACGCCAAGGGCGGCAAGTTCGGCGTCACGCAGGGCGCGCTCGTCGCGATGGACCCGGGCGGCGCCGTGCGTGCGCTCGTCGGCGGACGCAACTATTCTGACAGCCAGTTCAACCGCGCCGTCTCCGCCAAGCGCCAGCCCGGCTCGGCCTTCAAGCCCTTCGTGTTTCTCACCGCGCTCGAAAGCGGTCTGACGCCCGACACGATCCGGCAGGACGCGCCGGTCAACATCCGCGGCTGGAAGCCGGAGAACTATTCGCGCGACTATTTCGGCAACGTGACGCTGACGCAGGCGCTGGCGCTCTCGCTCAACACCGTCGCCGTCCGCCTCGGTCAGGAGGTCGGCCCGCGCGCCGTGGTCAAGACCGCGCACCGTCTCGGCGTCGGCTCGGAGCTGAAGGCGAACGCCACCATCGCGCTCGGCACGTCCGAAGTGACGCCGCTCGAACTCGTCTCCGCCTATGCGCCCTTCGCCAATGGCGGCATCGGCGTGCAACCGCACGTCATCACTCGCGTGCGCACCGCCGACGGCAAGCAGCTTTACGCCCGCAAGGGCTCGAGTAACGGCCGCCAGATCGAGCCGCAATATGTGGCGATGATGAACCAGATGATGCAGGAGACGCTGCTCACCGGCACCGCCCGCAAGGCCGAGCTTCCCGGCTGGCAGGCCGCCGGCAAGACCGGCACCAGCCAGGATTTCCGCGACGCCTGGTTCGTCGGCTACACGAGCGCCCTGGTCGCCGGCGTGTGGCTCGGCAACGACGATTCCTCGCCGACGAAGAAGGCCTCGGGCGGCAATCTGCCGGTCGAGATCTGGAGCCGCTTCATGAAGCAGGCGATGCAGGGCGTGCCCGTCGCCGGGCTGCCCGGCGGCGTCTGGCGCGCGCCGAAGGAGGCGCCGCCGCCCTCCACCATCCCGATCGTGCCGGACCTTGCCGCCCGCGACTCCGGCGCGCCGGCCGCGCAGGCGCCGAGGCCGCCCGCGCCCGTCGCCTCGGCCGGCCGTTCGATCGACGATCTGCTTGGCGGCCGGCGCGAGCGCGGCGACGGCGCGCCGATCCCGCCCGCCCCGATCCCGACCAGCCGCGGCGACAACGCCTGGACGCCGCCGCGCGAACGCGGCCTCGTCGAGCGCCTGTTCGGCGGGGGCTGAACCGCCGGCTAAAAGGGCATGAAAAAAGGCGCGACCCGGAAGGTCGCGCCTTTCTCGATTGGCGAGTGGAGCGCGGAGTTAGTGCACGCTCACCGTCTCGAGTTCGTGCTCCCAGGCATTGGCGATCGCCGCGTCCTTGGAGTCCGTCAGCATGATCGGCGAGCCGTCGGCCGCGATCAGCGCGAAGATGGTGACGCCCGGCGGCGTCTCCGGCGCCTGCGGGAACAGGCGGCGCACCTCGTCGCGCTCGAAGGCGCGCACATAGGCGACCGAGCCGCCGCCAAGGCCGGCGAACTGCTCCGGCGTGAACGGCGGGACGTCGCGGGGGATGTCGTGGGTCATGATGGCCTCCTGAAGCTCAGTCGCGCGCGCCGATCCTGATCTGCCGCACCACCCGCTCGGCCTGCGGCCGCACGAGATCGATCGACAGAAGACCGTGTTCGAGGTCCGCACCCAGAACCTGCATGCCGTCGGCGAGCAGGAAGGTGCGGGTGAACTGCCGCGCGGCGATGCCGCGATGAATGAAATGCCGCTCCCGGTCGTCGACCTGCCGTCCGCGGATCGTCAGCTGGTTCTCCTCCAGCGTGATCTCGAGCTGGTCGGACGTGAACCCGGCCACCGCGAGCGAGATGCGGATGCGTTCGGGGGCGTCCGCCGTCTTCGCCAGCCGCTCGATATTGTAGGGCGGATAGCCGTCGGAGGCGGCCTTCGTCACCCGTTCGAGCGCCCGCTCCACCTCGTCGAAGCCGAGCAGAAACGGCGAATTCAGCGTGGTCATGCGCGACATCGAAGCCCCTTCGGCGCTCCCGACGAGACCCGGAACGGCGTCTCGATTGCGCTCGATATGGGGGCCGGCGCGCGGCGACGCAAGAGCGGCCCGTTTGTGGCACACTGCGCCATGCGCACCGTCATGGTCCTCGCCGCGCTGATCGCCGCGGCGCCCGCCGTCGCCGAACCCGCCGAGCCGCTGGGCAAGCCGCCGCTCGTCGTGCGCCGCGCCCTCTCCGACCCGCCCAACGCGGCCGCGATCGGCGCCCGGATCTGGGTCCCGGGCCTCGACGAGGGTTTCGTCCCGCAAGGCCTCGCCTGGGCGGACGGAAAGATCGCGCTCGCCGGCTACGTCGCGACGGAGCGCACGCAGGACAAGGGCCCCTGCCGCCTCCTCTGGATCGACCCCGCCACAGCACAGGTGACGCGCCGGCTCGATCTTCCGCCCGCCTGCGGCCACGCCGGCGGCCTCGCGCGGCTCGAGAACGGCAAGCTGCTCGTCGCCGACACGCATGTCGTCTTCATCGTCGGCAACCTCGGCGTCGAGCAGACGACGCGTCTCGAGGGAGCGCTCGCAGGCTCCTTCGCCGATTTCGACGGTCGCCACGTCTGGCTCGGCCGCTACAACAAGGCGCGCGGCAAGCTCTGGCGCTTTTCGCCCTCGTCCTTCCTCCAGCCGACGCTGAGCGAGACGGACGCCATCGCCGCGCTCGACGGGCCGCCCCTCATGCAGGGCCTCGCCTTCGACGCGCAGGGCCGCATGTGGGCGACGGCCTCGGGCGGAACGCGCGGCGACATTCTCCGGCTCGACGAATTCGGCCGCGTCGCCGCGCGCTACGAGGCGCCGGCCGGCGTCGAGGACATCGCCTTTTCGCCGGACGGAAAGATGTGGGCCTCGAGCGAGGCCGGTACGCGCCGCTGGTCGACCTGGGCGACCTTCTTCCCTCTGATCTTTTCAATCGACGTGAAGGCGCTTCGGGAGACGCCGTGAGCGGCGAAGCCGCAGTCCCTCTCCGTCACTGCGAGCGAAGCGAAGCAATCCGGTCCAACCCGGCGCATGGATTGCTTCGTCGCTGCGCTCCTCGCAATGACGGAGCATCACGCCGCGTCGTCGCGGCAAGCCGCTTCACGACCAATGCCCAGCCGTCATTGCGAGCGAAGCGAAGCAATCCAGTCCAACCCGACGCATGGATTGCTTCGTCGCTGCGCTCCTCGCAATGACGGAGCATCATGCCGCGTCGTCGCCGCAAGCCGCTTCACGACCAATGCTCACGTCATTGCGAGCGAAGCGAAGCAATCCAGACCGACCCGACGCATGGATTGCTTCGTCGCTGCGCTCCTCGCAATGACGGAGCATCACGCCGCGTCGTCGCCGCAAGCCGCTTCACGACCAATGCTCACGTCATTGCGAGCGAAGCGAAGCAATCCAGACCAACCCGACGCATGGATTGCTTCGTCGCTGCGCTCCTCGCAATGAAGAAAATTACGGAACGACGCGCACGGCGCCCTTGGCGGCGCTTGTCGCGAACGCGGCATAGGCGCGCAGCGCAGTCGTGATCTTGCGCGGGCGCGGGCCGGGCTTCCAGCCGGCCTTGTCCTTCGCCGCGCGCCGCGCCGCCAACGTCGCCTCGTCCACCGCCAGGTTGAGAATGCGGTTCGGAATGTCGATCTCGATGAGATCGCCTTCCTCGACGAGGCCGATCGCGCCGCCCTCCGCCGCTTCCGGCGAGCAATGGCCGATGGACAGGCCCGACGTGCCGCCGGAGAAGCGCCCGTCGGTGATGAGCGCACAGGCTTTCCCGAGCCCTTTCGACTTCAGATAGCTCGTGGGATAGAGCATTTCCTGCATGCCGGGCCCGCCGCGCGGACCCTCGTAGATGATGACGACGACGTCGCCCGCCTTGATCTTGTTGGTGAGGATCGCCGAGACCGCCGCGTCCTGGCTCTCGAACACGCGCGCCGGGCCGGAGAATTTCAGGATCGACTCGTCGACGCCCGCCGTCTTCACGATGCAGCCGTCGAGCGCGAGATTGCCGTAGAGCACGGCGAGTCCGCCGTCCTTCGAGAAGGCGTGGCTCGCCTTGCGGATGACGCCTCGCTCGCGGTCGAGATCGAGATCGTCCCAGCGCCGGTTCTGGCTGAAGGCGGTGAGCGAGGGCACGCCGCCGGGCGCGGCCTTGAAGAAGTGATGCACGTCCTGCGAATTGGTGCGCGTGACGTCCCACTGGTCGAGCGCGTCGCCAAGCGTCGCGGCATGGATCGTCTTCACCGAGCGGTCGATCAGCCCGGCGCGGTCGAGCTCACCCAGAATGCCGAAGATGCCCCCGGCGCGATGCACGTCCTCGATATGCACGTTCGAGACGGCAGGCGCGACCTTGCACAGCACCGGCACGCGGCGCGACAGCCGGTCGATGTCGGCCATGGTGAAGTCCACGCCCGCCTCGTGCGCGGCGGCGAGCAGGTGCAGCACGGTGTTGGTGGAGCCGCCCATCGCGATGTCGAGCGTCATCGCGTTCTCGAACGCCGCCATCGTGGCGATGGAGCGCGGCAGCACGCTCTCGTCGTTCTTCTCGTAATAGCGGCGCGCCATGTCGACGATGATGCGGCCCGATCGCAGGAACAGCTCCTTGCGGTCGGCGTGCGTCGCCAGCTGCGTGCCGTTGCCCGGCAGGCCGAGACCCAGCGCCTCGACGAGGCAGTTCATCGAATTGGCGGTGAACATCCCCGAACAGGAGCCGCAGGTCGGGCAGGCGTTCTGCTCGTAGCGCGCGACTTCGGCGTCCGACACCTTGTCGTCCGCCGCCGCGATCATCGCGTCGATGAGATCGACCGCCTTGGTGACGCCGGAGTCGAGCACGACCTTGCCGGCTTCCATCGGTCCGCCCGAGACGAACACCGTCGGGATGTTGAGGCGCAGCGACGCCATCAACATGCCGGGCGTGATCTTGTCGCAATTGGAGATGCAGACGATGGCGTCCGCGCAATGCGCGTTGACCATGTACTCGACGGAGTCCGCGATCACCTCGCGCGAGGGCAGGCTGTAGAGCATGCCGTCGTGACCCATCGCGATGCCGTCGTCGACGGCGATGGTGTCGAACTCCTTGGCGACGCCGCCCGCCTCCTCGATCTGCCGGGCGACCATCTGCCCGAGATCTTTCAGGTGCACATGGCCGGGCACGAACTGGGTGAAGGAGTTGGCGATGGCGATGATCGGCTTGCCGAAATCGCCGTCCTTCATGCCGGTGGCGCGCCACAGGGCGCGCGCGCCGGCCATGTTGCGGCCGTGGGTGGACGTGCGGGAGCGATATTGCGGCATGGGGCCTCGCGCGAGGGAAAATGCGGAAGCCAATCTCGTAAAGGGCGCGCCCCCGCCTCGCAAGACGCAGGCGCGCATTCCTGCCTTTCCCGGGATCAGGCGCGCGCGGCGCAGCCGCGCTTGACCTCGACCATCGTGCGCGCGAGCGTCTCGATCATCCGTTCGCAGCAGCATGGCTGGGAGCACAGGCGCGCGTTGGGAAAGCGGGTCGCGATTTGCGCGTCTTGCAGACGCCCCGGGTGGAAGATCACGGGCGCGCCCTTGGCGGCGAGCTTTTCGGCCGCCGGAAAGGACTCGGAACGACCGAGCCTGACGTCGAGAATGGCCGCGTCAAACTCGCCGGTCTCGACCGCAGCGAGAAGCGCGGCAAGCGCGGCGAACGGCCCGACGACCCTCGCGCGGGCGTCGAGCAGAGCGTCCTCCAGCTCCATCGCAAGCAAAGGGTCGTCCTCGGCCGGAAGCACGCGCACGCCGCCCATGACATGGGATCGAAGCTGGGCGGAATGAAACATGGGTCTGCGCCTTGAGAGCGACGCCGTCCGACGCCTGAGTTCCGGCCGATCGCCCGACGCCTCGCCAAGGCAATCGTTCCGCCGGCCGGCGCGTGGTCGGCGTATCGTCGAGGCCTGTTGAAACGGGCGTTCGGACCGTCTCAGAACGGCAGACCGACATAATTCTCGGCCACCTCGGCGCGCCGGGCGGCGGACCCGCAAAGCCCCGCCAGTTCCGCCTCGCGCAGGCGGACGGAAAATCCGTCCTCACCCTCGAATGTGTGCAGCAACGTCGTCATCCACCACGAAAAACGCTCGGCTTTCCAGATCCTTGCGAGAGCGCGCCGGGAATAGTCGGCGAGCGCCGCCGCCTCGCCCGCCAGCGTCGCTTCGGCCGCCTCGGCAAGGTAGTGAACGTCGCTCGCCGCCAGATTGAGGCCCTTCGCGCCGGTCGGCGGCACGATATGGGCGGCGTCGCCCGCCAGCGCCAGCCTGCCGAAGACCAGCGGCTCGGCGACGAAACTGCGCAGCGGCGCGATGGATTTTTCAAGAGCCGGGCCGGTGACGACAGCCTCGCCGGCCGTTTTTGGAAGGCGCGCCCGCAATTCGTCCCAGAACCGCTGGTCGCTCCAGCTCTCGACCCGCTCCCCGGCCGGAACCTGAATGTAATAGCGGCTGCGACTCGGCGAGCGCATCGAGCACAGCGCGAAGCCGCGCGCGTGGCTGGCGTAGATCAATTCCGGCGCGCAGGGCGGCACGTCGGCGAGCAGCCCCAGCCAGCCGAAGGGATAGGCCCGCTCAAAGGTCGTCAACGCCGCCGGCGGGGCGCTCGCGCGGCTGACGCCGCGGAACCCGTCGCAGCCCGCGATCAGGTCGCAGCGCGCCTCGCGCCGCAACGCCCCCTCCCGCCAGGCGACGCGCGGCCGCGCGCCGGCGAAATCGCAGATCTCGACGTCCTCGGCCTCGTAGACAGTCGGCGCGCCGGCCGCCCTGCGAGCGGCCATCAGGTCGGCGGTGACTTCGGTCTGGCCGTAGACATGCACCGCCTTGCCGCCGGTCGGGCCGCCAAGGTCGATCCGCAGCCGCCCTCCGGGATGGGCGATCTCGAACCCCTCGTGCCGAAGCGCCTCGCGCGCGAACCGCTCCGCCGCCCCGGCCCGGCGCAACACGTCCGCCGTCCCCTCCTCCAGGATGCCGGCGCGGATGCGCGAAAGGACATGCGCCTGCGAGCGTCGCTCGAGGATCAGGGTGTCGATCCCGGCCCGATGCAGGAGCTGCCCGAGCATCAGCCCCGCCGGACCCGCGCCGATGATGGCGACCTGCACCCGCATGGCCTCTCCCCGCCGGCGGTCTTCGGCCGTCCGCAAGGGCAAGTCTGGCAGGGCGCTCCGGCGACGGCAATCGGCTCAGCGAAGGCCGCAGCCGGGAATTTCGGCCAGCGAAACGACGACGCAATCGGCCTGAAACCCCTCGGCGGAGGGCGCGACGACGATGGTGGTCGGCGTCTCCGGCATCCGCGTCGCCAGAATCGCGTTGAGCCGGTCGGCGGTCAGCGCGGCGAGCGCCTCGACTGCGCGGGCCGGCGCATCGGCGCTGCGCCCCTGCGCCAACGCGGCGCGGATCGCCGTGGCGGCGGTCCCCGCCCGATCCATCGCTTCCGCCTCGCGCGCGGCCAGCCGCGCCCGGATCGGTCCAAGCTCGGCCTCCTCCACGCCCCGCATGCGCAGCAGGGCGTATTCGCGACGCATCGCCGCCAGCGTCGCGACGCCCGAGTCCGGCGCGACCGACGCCTGAAGCGTGAACCGCCACACCCCCTCCGTCAGCGGCTGCGTCCAGGCATAGGCGCCATAGCCCGCGCCGAGGCCGTCGCGAACGGCCCGCCACAGCCGCGCGCCCGGTCCACCGCCCAGCGCCTGCGCCGCCGCCAGCCGCGCCGGCCACTCCTCGGCCGGCCAGACGATGGCCGCGCCCATCGCGATCACCGTCTGCGGAACCGGCCTGACCAAGACGATGGTCCGGCCGGCCTCGACCAACTCCGGCGCGGGTGAGGCGGCCGGCTCGGCGCGCTCGGGCAGATCGCCGAAGGCGGCGTCCGCCAGTTGCTCGACCTCCTCCCGCTCCATCGGCCCCGCCGCCACGACGACGAGCGTGTCGCGCACCAGCGTCGCGCGCCGCCACGTATCGACGTCCGCCACCTCGAGCTGGGCGACCTGATCGGGCGGCTCCAGCAGCAGCGCGGCGCCCGGCGCGCCGGCGACGAGCGCGCGCGTCAGCGCCAGCCCCGCCAGCCGATCCGGCCGCTCCCGCAAAGCGCGCGCGCCCGCCAGCGTCGAGGCCTTCTCCCGCTCCAGCACGAAGGACGGCAGCCGCGGCCGCGCCAGAACGTCGTGCAGAACGTCGAGCGCGATTTCGAAATGCCGCGCCGCGCCGACGACCTCCCCCATCGTCGTGGCGGCCGTGCGCCGCAGCGCCAGACGGGCGCCGGCGTCCTTCAGCGCCTCGTCCATCGTCGCCCCGTCGAAGGCGAGGCCGCCGCCGGCGACGAGGAGATTTGGGGCGAGTTCGATCAGCCCCGCCCGCGTCGGATCGGCCAGCGCGCTGGGATCGCGCCAGTAGAAGGCGAAAGCCTGATCGGTCTCGTGCGCGAGTCGGACATGGGCGAGACGCAGACCGAGCGGCGTCGGCCCGTCGGTGATCGCCTCCGGCCTCGGCCCGGGAGGCGCTTGCGCCGACGCAGCGGACGCGAGCGCGACAGCCGCAGCCAGCGCCGCGACGGCCCTCGCCCACCCTCGCCAGCCGCCGCGCGCGCTCATTGCGACACCGCCGGGAGGAAGTGGAGCATAGCCGTGCGGCCGGGCCCTGCGACCGCCGCGAGGAAACGGCCGACGTCGTCGACGGTCAGGCTCGCCACCGCCTCCGCCTCCGCTGCGACGCGGGCGATCGGATCGACGTCGGGGCCGGGCAGCGCCAGGCGGTCGGCGATGCGCGCCGCGCGGCTCTGCGCCCAGGCCGAATCGCGCTCATGCGCGAGCGCGTGCCGCTGTTTGAGCCGCGCCAGCGTCGATGCGTCGACGCCGCGCGTCGCGAGGTCCTCGACATAGGCCACGATGGCGTGCGCGAGATGGTCAGGCGCGACGTCGGCGGCGGGCGCGGCGGTGAGGCTGACGAGCGCGACGCCTTGCATCGGGATCTCGACCGCCACGTCCCGCACAAGCCGCGCTAGCCCCTGCCCGTCGACGAGTTCGGCATGCGGCGATCCCGCGAGCCGGCTCGTCAGAAACTCGGCGGCGACCCAGCGCAGCGCCGCCTGCCGGACGGGATCGCCCAAGGTTCCATCGAGCCGCACGGCCTTCCACCATGTCGTCGCCCGCTCCGGGATGCGCGCGTCGGCATGGGAGACCGTCCAGGTCTCCTCGGGCAGCGGCGGCGGCGCCAGCCAGCCGCGCGCCGGCCGCCCCTCGCCGCCCCCCGCCGCCTCGAGCCGACGCTCGGCGATCATGCGAATGCGCTCGACCTCGACCGGCCCGGCGACGACGAAGGCGACGCTCGGCCGGCGATACCAGCGCGCATGGAAATCGCGCGCGCCCTCCAGCGAATAGCCGGCGATCGCCTCCGGATCGCCGATTGGCCACCGCCCGAGCGGATGATCGCCGAAGAAGAACCGGGCCGCCTGCCGCCAGACCGGCGCATAGGGGTTGGCGGCGACGCGCCAGTCGTGCTCCTGACGCACGACGGCGCGCTCGCGCTCGGCCTCGGCCGGCGTCGCCGAAAAATCGCCGAGCCGCGCGGCGTAGAAAGCGAACAGCCGATCGAGCCGCTCATGGGCGTCCGCGCCCGCCGGAAAGCTGTGCGAAAACCCGGTCGCCGCATGCAGCGTCCAGCCGTTCGAGGCGCCGTCCGCGAAGAACCGCAGCGCCTGATCCGCGTGCTGCGCGTTGCGACCGGTCAACACGAGATGCTCGAGAAAATGCGCTGTTCCGAGACAGGTCGGCTCCTCGTCGGCGCATCCCGCTTTGACGATCATGCGAAACGACACGCTGCGCTCGCGCGCGCCGGGAACGACATAGACGCCGGGTGCGACCTCGACGTCCTGCGCGCGGACAGGCGCGCAGGTGACAGCCAATGCGGCGAACAAGGCCAAAAATCGCGACATCGTCACGCTCCGACCACGAAGGTGGAACGCACCGCGTCCGGCGGCAAGTCGAGACGCCGCGGCGAAGCGGCGCGGCCCGCCCCGGGAGCGAGCCGGCTTAACGGCCCGTCGTTCTCCGCCACGCCGCGAACTCCGTCCGCGTCCCCTCCTCCGTGGCCGGGTAGAGGCCAAGGATCGAACGCCCCTCGCGCACTTTCTCGATGACGAAATCCTCGAACGCGGTCATTTCAACCGCCTCGTCCGCCACCGCCTCGGCGATGCCGGCGGGGATGACGACGACGCCCTCGCGATCGCCGACCACCACATCGCCCGGCCAGACCGGAACGTCGCCGCAGCCGATCGGGACATTGATGTCGAGCGCCTGATGCAGCGTCAGGTTGGTCGGCGCGGAGGGGCGATGATGATAGGCCGGAAACGACAGCTCGGCGATTTCGGGAGAATCGCGAAAGCCGCCGTCGGTGACGACGCCCGCCACGCCCCGCTGCATCAGCCGCGTGACGAGAATGGAGCCGGCGGAGGCCGCGCGCGCGTCCTTGCGGCTGTCGATCACGAACACGCAGCCTTCCGGGCACTCCTCCACCGCCTTGCGCTGCGGATGCCCGCGATCCTGAAACACCGTTATCGGATTGAGATCCTCGCGCGCTGGAATATAGCGCAGCGTGAACGCCTCGCCGACCATATTGGGCAGGCTGGGGTTGAGCGGCCGCACGTCCTGAATGAACTGGTTGCGCAGGCCGCGTTTGAACAGCGCGGTGCACAGCGTGGCGGTCGACACCGCCATCAGTTTCGCGCGCGTTTGGGCAGTCAGCGTCATGGCGGCCTCAATAGATCGATGGTTCGGCGACAGGCGCTCCGAATTGCGTCTCCAGGAAGTCGAAGTCGCAGCCTTCGTTGGCCTGCTTGATGTGTTGCGAGAACATCCAGCCATAGCCGCGCTCGTAACGCGGCGGCGGCGGCGCAAGCGCGGCGCGGCGCACGGCGAGTTCGGCCTCCGGAACGTCGAGCGAAATCGTCCGCGCGTCGACGTCGACCGAGATCACGTCGCCCGTACGCACCAGCGCGAGCGGACCGCCGACATAGGATTCGGGCGACACGTGCAGGATGCACGCGCCGTAACTCGTGCCGCTCATGCGCGCGTCGGAGATGCGCATCATGTCGCGCACGCCCTGCTTCACGAGCTTGGTCGGGATCGGCAGCATGCCCCATTCCGGCATGCCGGGCCCGCCTTGCGGGCCGGCGTTGCGCAGCACCAGCACCGTGTCGGCCGTCACGTCGAGATCGTCGCGGTCGATATTCGCCTTCAGCGCCGCATAATCGTCGAAGACGAGCGCCGGGCCGGAATGTTTCAGCAGATGCGGCGCGGCGGCCGATGGCTTCATGACGCAGCCGCGCGGCGCCAGATTTCCCTTCAGCAAGGCCAATGCGCCTTCGTTGTAGATGGCCTTGTCGAGCGGGCGGATCACGTCGTCGTTGTAGATCGCGGCGCCCTCGAGGCTCTCCGCCCAGCTGCGCCCGCTCGCGTTGATCTGGGTGAGATCGAGGAACGCCGTCAGCCGCGTGAGCAGGCCGCGCAGACCGCCGGCATAGTAGAAATCCTCCATCAGATAGGTGTCGCCCGAGGGCCTGATGTTGGCGATCACCGGAACGCGCCGGCTCGCCGCGTCGAAATCCTCGAGCGTGATGTCGCGGCCGGCGCGCCGCGCCATCGCGAGCAGATGGATGACGGCGTTTGTCGAGCACCCCATCGCCATCGCGACGACGATGGCGTTGCGGAACGCCTGCCCGGTCATGATCGCCTGCGGCGTCAAATCTTCCCAAACCATTTCGACGGCGCGCCGCCCCGTCGCCGAGGCCATGCGGATATGGCTCGAATCGGCGGCGGGGATCGACGAGGCGCCGGGCAGCGTCATGCCCAGCACGTCGGCGAGCGCCGTCATCGTCGCCGCCGTGCCCATCGTCATGCACACGCCGTAGCTGCGAGCGATGCCCTCCTGCATCTCGTTCCAGTCCTGCGCCGAGATGGCGCCGGCGCGCCGCTCGTCCCAGTATTTCCAGGCGTCCGAGCCCGAGCCGAGCGTCTTGCCGTGCCAGGCCCCGCGCAGCATCGGCCCCGCCGGCATGAAGATCGCCGGCACGCCCGCCGAGATCGCGCCGAGGATGAGCCCCGGCGTGGTCTTGTCGCAGCCGCCCATCAGCACGACGCCGTCGACCGGCTGCGAGCGGATCAGCTCTTCGGTCTCCATCGCCAGGAAGTTGCGATACAGCATCGTCGTCGGCTTGACGGTCGATTCCGACAGCGAGATCGCCGGCAATTCGACCGGAAAGCCGCCGGCCTGCAGAACGCCGCGCTTCACGTCCTCGACGCGCTGGCGGAAATGGGCATGACACTGGGCGAAATCGCTCCAGGTGTTGACGATGCCGATGATCGGCTTGCCGGCGAATTCGGCGACATCGTAACCGATCTGGTTCATGCGGCTGCGATGGCCGAAGGAGCGAAGATCGTCGGGCGCGAACCAGCGCGCCGAACGCAACTGATCGGGCGTCTTGCGTGTCGTCATGCCTTGTCCCGCGGTTCAATGACCATGCGGCGATGATACCGCTTTCCCGCGCGCCGCGAAGCGACAGGCCGCCGTGTCACTGTGCGAAATGCGTTTTGTGGCTTGGCGCGTCGGCGCATTTGGCGTAATGCTTCCGCAAAGGGGAGGAAGGAGCGCCCGGTGACGTCGTTCACGGTCGGTCAAGCGCGCGTGACGCGCATCGAGGAAGTGCTCGAGCGCGGCTTCAGGCCCGACTTCCTGTTTCCGGGATTCGACCCGGACCTTTTCGCGCGCCATCCCATCCTCGCCGGCGCGAATTTCTACGACGCGGCGAGCGGCTCCTTGATGTCGAGCATCCAGTCGTGGCTGATCCGCATCGGCGGCAAGACCATTCTTGTCGACACATGCTCGGGCAATGGCAAGGCGCGCGCCCTGCCGCTCTTCCAGCGGTTCCACATGCTGGATCTGCCCTATCTCGACAATCTCGCCCGCGCCGGCGTCGCGCCGGAGGATGTCGACATCGTCTTCATCACCCATCTTCATGTCGATCATGTGGGCTGGAACACGCGCTGGGACGGATCGCGCTGGATCCCGACCTTTCCGAATGCGCGCTATGTTTTCGGTCTCGCCGAATTCGAGCACTGGACGACGGGCGAGGGACCAAAGCTGTTCCCCGAAAATGTCGCCGTGATCGAGGACAGCGTCATGCCCATCGTCTCGGCCGGGCTCGCTTCCTTCGTCGAGCCGGGCGACGAGTTAGCGCCGGGGCTGACCGTCGTCGCCGCCCCTGGCCACACGCTGAATCAGCTCAATCTCGTCTACGAGTCGACAAGCGGCGGCTTCGTCTGTTCCGCCGACGTGTTCCACCAGCCGATCCAGATCTACGCGCCGCAGATCAACAGCCGCTTCTGCGAGGATCAGGACGCCGCACGCGCCACGCGCGCGCGGCTGCTGCGCTATCTCGCCGACACCGGCAGCCTGCTGATGCCGATCCATTTCGGCCCGCCGCATGCCGGTTTCGTCCGTCGCGAGGCGGAGGGATATCGCTTCGAACCCGCAATCCCACTCGCGAGCGCCGCCGCCTGAGGCGAGGAGACCGCAATATGGGTTTCACGATCACCGAGAAGATTCTCGCCCGCGTCTCCGGCCGCGCGAGCGTGCGCGCCGGCGACGAGATCATGGCCAAGCCCGATTTCGTCATCGCCTACGATTTTCCGGGCTACACGGACGTCTATTTCAAGCAGATGAAGGAGGATTTCGGCATCGCGCGCGTCGCCGAGCCCGAACGCTTCGCCATCTTCATCGACCACATGGTGCCGGCCGCCACCCCGAAGGAGGAGGAGCTGCACATCGGCACGCGCACATGGTGCGCGGAAAACAACGTGCCGCTCTACGAGCGCAAGGGCATCGGCCATCAGGTGGCGGCCGAGATCGGTTATGCGACGCCGGGCGCGTTCGTCGTGCATTTCGACGGCCATGTCAGTCAGCTCGGCACGTTCGGCTGTCTGGCGATGGGCATCCGCCGCAATCTTCTGGAAGCCTTCGTGCGCGAGCGCATCTCGATCAAGGTGCCGCAGACGGTGCGCGTCAATCTGCGCGGAACGCTGGCGAAGGGCGTGATGGCGCGCGACGTGTTCCATCACCTCGTGCGCGTCATGGGCCCCGCCTCCTGCCGCTTTCAGGTGCTCGAGATCGGCGGCCCCGCCCTGTCGCAGATCTCGACGGAAGGACTGCAGACGATCACCGGCCTTGCGATGTTCACCGGCGCTGTCACCGCCATCGTCAATCCGGACGAAGCGCGCCTCGCCTACGCCCTGCCCCGCGCGCGCAAGCAGCTCGACCCCGTCTTCAGCGATCCCGACGCGACCTACGCCGCGGTGCACGACATCGATCTGACGAACCTCGAACCGCTCGTCGTCATTCCGCCGACGCCCGCCAACTCGCGCAATCTGTCCGAGTTCGTCGGCCTCGAAGTGCATGCGGGCTATCTCGGCTCCTGCGCATCCGGGCGACTCGAGGATCTGCGCGTCGCCGCGCAGATCCTGCAAGGCCGACAGGTCAAGCCCGGCTTCCAGCTCAACGTCATTCCGACCAGTCAGGAGATCATGGCCGCCGCCGGACGCGAGGGGCTGATCTCGATTCTGGCGGAGGCGGGCGCCTTCGTCTCATCGCCCTCCTGCGACTATTGCTTCGGGCGCATCGCCACGATGACGGCGAACCAGCGCGCCGTCTCGACTGGAACGCTCAACGTGCGCGGCCGCATGGGCAGCCCCGACTCCGAAATCTACCTGTGCAACGCGGCGACGGTCGCAGCCTCCGCCATCGAAGGCGCGATCGCCGATCCGCGCCGCTATCTGTGAGGGCCGGACCCATGGCGCTGAACAATCTGCGCGGCCGCGTCGCCTTCATCTTCGACGAGGTCAATTTCGACGTCGACCAGATCGTCGGCGTCAAGAACATCAAGATTCAGGATATCGACGAGCTCGCAGCCGCCGCGATGCAGGGCTACGATCCGGACTTCCGCTCGAAGGTGCGTCCCGGCGACATCCTCGTCGGCGCCGACAATTTCGGCTACGGCCATCCGCACTATCCGCCGATGCGCGCCATGCGCCATCTCGGCGTCGCCGGCGTCGTCGCCGAGAGTTTTTCGCCTGGCTACTGGCGCGGCGAAATCTCCATGGGCTTTCCGCAGGCGAGTTGCCCCGGAGTGCTCGGCCTCGTCGAGCGATGGGACGAGATCGAACTCGACTGGGCCGCGAACGAACTGCGCAATCTGACCAAGGGGCGCGCATTGCCGATCGAGCCGCTTTCGTTCGCGGACCGCTCGATGCTCGAGGCCGGCGGCCTGCTTGGATATCTGAAGCGCCCCGTCGCGGCGCAGTGAGGAGCTTGGCGCATGTCGTTCCGCAATCACGCCGATTTCGCCGGTCGCATTCGCGCCGGCCGCACGATCTGGTCTGCCGGCGCCTATGACGCGCTGTCCGCCCGCTTCATCGAGGCGGCGGGCTTCGACGCGGTGATGACCTCCGGCTTCGGCGTCTCGGCCTCCTTTCTCGGCCAGCCCGACGCCGAGCTCTACACGATGAGCGAGAACCTGACGGTGGCGCGCAACGTGGCGAGCGTCGTCGGCATTCCGGTCGTCGCCGATATCGACACCGCCTACGGAAACGCCATCAACGCAATGCGCACGGTGCGCGAATTCGAGAACGCGGGCGTCGCCGCGATGATCATGGAGGATCAGGTCTCGCCCAAGCGCTGCCCGATCTGCGTCGGCGGCGTCGAGATCGTCTCCATCGAAGAGGCTGTCGGCAAGATCGCCGCCGCCGTCGAGGCGCGCCGCAATCCCGACGTGATCATTGTCGCGCGCACCGACGCGGCGACCGAGGCCGAGGCGATCGAGCGCGCCAAAGCCTATGTGAAGGCCGGCGCCGACGTCATCCAGCCGATCTCGAAGTGCTTCAAGTCTATCGACGGGCTGCGCGCGCTCCGCCAGGCCTGCGGAGCGCCGCTGTCGTTGCAGATTCTCGGCTGGCTCGAGAAGGATCTCAGCCCCGCCGAAATCGAAAGCGTCGCCGGCATGGCGACCTTCGCGCTCGTACCGCTGATGACGATCGCCTCCGCCCTGCACGAGAATCTCGCAAAGCTCAGACAGGACAGATCCTCGCACGATCTGCCGCGCCCGCGCATGGCGCACGATCCCTTCGTGAAGTTCATCGGCTTCGACGAGATCGAGAAGTTGCAGATGAAATACCTGCCGCGCGACGCCGCGTGAGCGAGACCGCCCGCCCCTTCTACGTCACCACCGCAGAAGGCCAGATTCGCGGCTGGCGCGTTGGAGCGGGCGCGGACCTCGTTGCGATCTGCGGCCTCACGCTGGCGGCCGAGACCATCGCCCTTCGTCTGGCGCGAGCATTTCACGGCTGGCGCATCACCGTGCTGGAGCCGCCGGGGATCGGCGGCTCGTCCGAGCACGACGCGCGATCGCTCGCCGAGATGGCGGCAGCGCTCGCCGCGGCGGCGCGCCTCGCCGGCGTCGACGCCTGCGCGCTGATCTGTTGCGATTTGGCCGCCGCCCTCGCGCCGCATGTCGCCGCCGCGCTCGGCGCGAAGCCGGAGGCGACGCTCTCGGTCGGCGCGGTGACGGCGCGCGCGTGGGCGCGTAACGCCATTGCGCCGCCCGATCTGACGCCGCGCAGCGACGGAACGCACCTCGTCGCGCTCTGGTCCTTCCTGCGCGACCGCCATGTGCTGGCGCCCGACGACCCGACGCAAGCCGCGCGCGACGGCGACCCGCTCCCGTCGCCGCACGAGCTCGACGCCGCGCTCGCCGCCTTCGCGGTTCGCCCGCTGCGATACGCCGAACTCTGGCGGACGCTCGCGGCCGCTCAGCCAGCGGGCCATCTCGCGCGCGAGGCCGCGTCGTTCGACGCGGCGGCCGCGCGTCTGTCGCCCGGCGCCCCGGCCGCGCGCGCGCTTGCGCCAACCACGCCGCCAATGGACGGGCGCATGTGGGCCGACGAGATCGAGACGCCGCGCGGCCGCATGCATCTGCGCCGCGCGGGCGGCGCAGGCCCGCCGGTTCTCGTCATCCCGACCGGTGGCGGTTCGTCCTCGCAGTTCGCGCCAGTCGTGCACGGTTTGGCTGAAGGCAGGCAGGCCTTCTCGGTCGACTTTCTCGGCAATGGCCTGTCGGCCAAGCCGCCGCGCGAGCGCGTGACCATCGCCGATCTCGCCGACGACATGGCGGCCTTGCTCGAGACGATGCGGCTCGAGTCCGTCGACGTCTGGGGCTCGCACACGGGCGCAGTCGTCGCGCTCGAACTCGCGCTGCGCCACCCCCGCCTTGTGCGTCGTCTCGTCATGGAGGGGCCGGTCTACGTCGCGCCCGACTTTCAAGCCGATCTTCTCGCGAACTACTTTCCGCGCTTCGAGCCCGACACATGGGGCCGCCATCTCCAGACGATCTGGAACTGGCGCCGCGACATGTTCCTGTTCTGGCCGTGGTATCGCGTCGCGCGCGACGCCGCGCGCCGGCTCGGCCTGCCGACGCCGCAGCATCTGCACGACTACGCCATCGGCATTCTCGAAAGCGGCGCGACCTATGACGGCGCCTATCGCGCCGCCTTTTCCTACGACACGCGGTCCCGGCTGCCGCTGCTGACGCAGCCCGCGCTCGTCACCGCGGGCCCGAACGACATGCTCGTCAACGCGCTCGCCGAGACGCGCGCGCTGGCGCTGCCGAATGTCGAGGTCCGCGAGACGCCGACGACGATGTGGTGGCCCGATCCGGAACCCGCCGCCGCCGCCGGGACGCTCGCCGTCTATCGCCGCTTCCTCGACGCCTGAGGCGCGTCACGAGAGATAGGCCTCCAAGACTTCGGGATTGTCGCGCAGCGCCTCGGGCGGGCCTTCCATGACGACTTCGCCGCGCTTCATCACATAGCCGTAGTCGGCCACCGACAACGCGATGGCCGCGTTCTGCTCGACGAGCAGGATCGATTGCCCCTGCCCGTGCAGCGCGACGATCGCCTCGAAGACGAGATCGACGATGGAGGGGGCGAGCCCCATCGACGGTTCGTCGAGCACCATCATCTGCGGCTTCGTCATCAGCGCGCGGCCGATCGCCAGCATCTGCTGTTCCCCGCCGCTGAGCAGGCCCGCCTTCTGGGCGCGCCGCTCCTTCAGACGCGGAAACAGCGCGTAGACGCGCTCGATCTCGCTCGCCTCGCCGCCGCGTCCGGCAAAGCCGGACAGGACGAGATTCTCCTCCACCGACAAAGGCGCGACGACCATGCGCCCCTCCGGCACCAGAGCGAGGCCCGACCGGACCACCCGGTGCGTCGGCAGGCGCGAGATCTCCGCTTCGCCGAGCCTGATCGATCCCTGCACGGGGCGGTGCAGGCCTGCGATGCTGCGCAATGTCGTCGATTTCCCGGCGCCGTTCGCGCCAAGCAGCACGCACAGCGCGCCGGCGCGCACCGTCAGGCTGACGCCGCGGACCGCCTGAATGGCGCCGTAGCTAGCGCAGAGATTTGATACGGTCAGCATCGTTCTTGCGCCCGAAATAGGCCTCCTGCACCGCCGGATCCGCGATGCAGGCGCGCGGCTCCCCGCGCGCCAGCAGCCTGCCGAAATTCATCACCGTGCAACTGTCGCAGAACTCCGTGACCAGCCCCATATTGTGTTCGACCATCAGCACGGTGAGGCCTCCGTCGCGCAACTCGTGCACGAGGCGGCCGACGGCATGCGCCTCGGCGTGGTTCATGCCCGCCGTCGGCTCGTCGAGCAGCAGCAGGCGCGGCGCGGAGCCCAGAGCGCGCGCGATCTCGATGCGGCGCTGCTCGCCATAGGACAGCGTTTCGGCGAGTTCGTCGGCGCGATCAGCCATGCCGACGCGCTCGAGCAGCGCCATCGCCTGCGCGCGCGTCTCGCGCCATCGCGCGCGGGCGGCGGGGCCGAGAAACGACGACCAGAGGCTGACGCCGCGTTTCAGCCAGCACCCGGTCATCACTTGTTCGAGCGCCGTCATGCCAGAAAAAAGGCGAACGTTCTGGTAGGTGCGCGAAATGCCGAGCGCCGCGATCTCGTGCGGCGGCCGGGCGGAAAGCTCCGCCCCGGCGAACCGGATCGCGCCCTCGCTCGGATGAAACAGGCCGGTGATCAGATTGATCATCGTCGTCTTGCCGGCGCCGTTCGGTCCGATCAGCCCATGCACCGACCCTTGCGTCACGCTCATGTCGAGACCGTCCACCGCCGCGACGCCGCCGAAGCGCTTGGCGACGCCGCGCGTCTCGAGAAGCGGAGCGCCCTTTTCGAGGGTCCGGTCAACCATGCGGCTCCGCCTGCGTGGCGCCTCCGGCGACCTGCCGCGCGCGCGCGGCGCGACGCAGGCCCCAGGCGCGCGGATCGATCAGTCCGCGCGGCAGGAAGATCATGATCAACAGCAGCGCCACGCCCTTGGCGACATCCTCGATCTGCGGAACGATCGCCTGCATCGTCACGGGCAGCGCGGTGAACACCGCCGCGCCGATCAGCGACCCGACCCAGTGGAACGAGCCGCCGAGAACGGTTGAGGCGATCATGGTGAAGGCGAGGCCGATGAAATAGGTCTCCGGCGAGATGAACTGCAGTGTGAAGGCGAGCGCGGCGCCGCCGATGCCGCCCACGACTCCGCTGATCAGAAACGCCGTGAACTGGATGCGATAGGGGCTGACGCCCATTGTCGAGGCGACCGCCGGATCCTCGCGCACCGCCCGCGCGGCGAGCCCGTACCAGGAGCGCGACAGGCGATGAAACACGAGCGCCACAACGGCGAGCAGGACGAGCAATTGCAGGAAGGAGATGCGCTGCGGCACGACAAGCCCGTTGACGCCGCCGGTGAGCGCGGGCGCGTTGAGAGCGACGACGCGGGTGATCAGAACCAGCGCCAGACTGGCGAGCGCCATCCAGTGCGATTCCAGCTTCAGGAACGCCGCCGCCACCAGCGCCGACGCCAGTCCGCCGCCGAGCCCTGCCAACGCCACGGCCGCCGGCAACGGCATGCCGAACTTGCCGACCATCTGCGCGGCCAGAAAGCCGCCTACCGCCGCGAACGCCACGGTCGCGAAGCTCAACACACCCGTCGACAGAACGGCGTAGGCCGACAGGGCGAAGAAGGAGTTCACCATCGCGAACACGACGGTCGACCCGTAGCCGGCCCAGAAGTCGAGCAGCGTCTGCATCGCCTCAGGCCCGCTGGAAGCTGGCGCTGCCGAACAAGCCTCGCGGCCGCACGACGAGGAAGATGAGAAGCAGACTGTAGGTGATGCCGTCGCGCAGCGAGGTCGACAGATATTGCGCGACGAACACTTCGATGACGCCGAGGCAAATGCCGGCGATCGCCGTGCCGCGCACATCGTCGAACCCGCCGACGACGACCGCGGCGAAGCCTTTTAGCATCAGCCCTTCGCCAAGCGTGAAGGAGACGTTCGACGTGGCGATGCCGCCGAGCACGCCGGCGAGGCCCGACGTCGCGCCCGCCAGAAACGCTGTGAGCAGGATGACCATGCGCGAATTCACGCCGCCGAGAGAGGCCGAAACAGGGTTCCACCCGACCGCCCGCATCGCCGCGCCGACGCGCGTCTTCTGGATCAGCAGATAGATTCCAACCGTGCAGACCGCCAGCGCGACGATGACGACGATCTGCATCGTCGGAACGCGCAGGCCGGCGATCGACGTCATGCCGCTTGGATAGCTGGCCGCCGGGAAGGCGAGACTCTGCTGGCCGGTCGCGAAACCGGCCAGACTGTCGAGAATGATCCAGAAGCCGATCGAGGTGATCAGCGCCCCGAGCAGGCCCGTCCCGCGGTCGCGCAAGGGCTGGAAGGCGATCTGGTCGACGATTATGGCGATGGCCCCGCCGGCGATCACGCCGGCGAGGATGGCGACCGGAAACGGCAGGCCGACGCTCTCCACCGCATAGTAGCCGACGATAGCCGCCCAGCTCGCGTAGCATCCATGCGCGGCGTTGAGGATGCCGAGCGTGGCGAAGACGAGACCGAAGCCAACGCCGAACAGCGCGTAAAGCGAGCCGAGCGCGACGCCATTGATGGTCTGCTCGAGAAAGAGCTGCATGGCGCGCGCCTCAAACGGCGTCGGCCGCGATCACTTTTTTTCCCAACTGACGATCTTGCCGTCCTTCGTCCAGTTGGCGATCAGCGAGGTCTCGACTTCGGCCTGACCGTTGACCATCGGCAGGCCGCCGAAGATGTTCGGCGTCACCGACTTCACCTGCGACAGGGCGGCGGCGAGCGCCTCGCGCGTCGGCGCGCCGTTCGTCGCCTTCAGCGCCTGCGCGATGAGATACATCGCGGTGTAGCCCTGCGAGGAATAGGTGTCCGGCGCTTCCTTGAACTTCGCCTCGTAGCCCTTCGAGAAAGCCTGCGCCTCCGCGCTCTTCGAGATCTCGGCGGAGTAGTTGATCGGGAACGGGATGCCGGCGAGCGGCTCGCCGATCTTCTTGAAGATCGGCGCCGGCGAGATCACGTCGGAGGCGGAGATGTTGCCCGCAAATCCGCGCTGGCGCAGCGCCGCGATGATGCCGGCGGCCGGCGTCTGCGTCGTCCACACCATGATGAGATCGGGATTCTGGCCGATCGCCTGCGTCGCAGGCGCCGTGAAGTCGGTGTCGCTCGACAGGATCGAGACGACGCCGGCGGTCTTCACGCCGGCCTCCTCCAACTTTCTGCGCCGCCTTGAAGCGGTTCTGGAAGCCCTCGTTGTCGGCGTTGACGAAGTAGGTCACCGTCTTCGGCTTCAGCGCCTCGGCGAGCTTCTTCGTCATCTTCACTTCCTGGGGACCGGGAAGACCGACGACCGAATAGACGTAAGGCGGCGCCGGCAAGCCCGGCAGCGTCGCGCCGTAGATCACCAGCGGCGTCTGGTTCGAGATGACGACCGGTTTCACCGCGCCGGCCACCGGCGACAGGATGCAGCACGAGATCGCCAGGACGGATCGATCCGCGATGAACTGGTTGATCGCCTGCACGGCGCGCGCGGCGTCCGATCCGCTCTCCTTTTCGGAAAGCTTCAGCTTCACGCCGGCGCCGGCGAGCGCGCCAGCGTTGATTTCCTCGACGGCGAGCTGCGCGCCACGATGGAACGAAATGCCGGCCGCCGCCAGCGGGCCGGTGTTCTCCGTGACGAAGCCGATCGAATATTCGCCCGCCGCGGGCGCGGCGGCGGCCCCGCCGGCGACGAAGACGCCCGCAGCGGCGGCGGCGAAGACTGTGGCGCGAACGCCTGTCGCGAAGGTCGTCACGTGCTGTTCCTCCCGGTGAAATTGTTCCGCCGACGCGCGTCGAGGCGCGGCAACGATGCGCGACGACTATGGATCGCCGTCCATTTCTGTCAAGGCGTAAATCCCCATGTCACTCTGCGAAACGATGAGCGCTGCGCATGGCGGCGCCTCGGTCGCCGCCGAGACCCGCCTCTATGCGCGCCGCCGCGGCCCGCAACTGCTCGAGATGCACCGGCTTGCCGCGATCCTGCATCTGCGGCGTCAGCCCGGCGACGCTGAGCGCGCCCGCGATCGACCCGTCCGACGCGCGCACCGGAACGGCGAGCGCGGACAGGCCGAGCGCCACGTCGTCGACGGCGAACTCCCAGCCGCGCCGGCGGATCAGCGCCAGACGCTTTCGCAGCCCGGCGCGGTCGACGATGCTGCGCGGCGTCAGCGCCACGAGGTCGCGGCGCAACACGCGCTCGATTTCGTCCGCCGGCTGATAGGCGAGCAGCAGCTTTGGCGCGCCGCCGCAATTATAGGGCAGCGCGCCGCCGACCGCCCACCAGTGCACTTCGACGCCCTTCATGTCGTGAATGCGGTCGAGGCAGACGACGTCGCCGTCCTGATACACGGAGATGAAGGACGTCATGTGCAGATCGGCCGCGAGCGCGGTCGCGATCGGCCCGGCGACGCCGCGGAAATCGAGATCGTCGGCGACGGCCGCGGCCAGATCGCGCACAGCGCGGCCGAGCCGGTAGGTCTGCGTCGCCGGATCCTGCACGACGAAGCCGCCCTTCATCAAAGTCAGCAGCAGGCGCCGGGTCGTTCCCTTGTCGAGACCGGTCGCGCCGGTGACCTCGGCGAGCGATTGCTGCCGCTTCCGGCCGAAGGAGGTGAGCACCGAGAGCGCGCGGGTGACGGCGCGCACGTTCTGCGCGCGCCCCTCGGTCGGCGGGCGCGGCGGCGAGGGCTTCTTGAGATCGGAGGCATTTCGCATAGTGACATTTTGTATCGCTGGTTGACATTACTTGTCGAGACTTTGTTTGATGGCCCGAGGGCGATGGCGCGCGCTGGCGACGCCCGCGACGGGAGGCGACGATGACGCTGACGACCCACATCCGGGCCGACGATCTGCTGGCGCTCGACGCCCTGCGCCGCGCCCTCGGCGACGACGTGGTGCGCGCCGACGCCGGCACGCGCGACTATTACGCCAGCGACATTTTCTGGCAGCCGGGCGTGCCGCCGCTCGCCGTCGTCCTGCCGAAGAACGCGGAACAGGTGGCGACCGCCGTGCGCGTGGCGACCGAGCATGGCCTGTCGGTCACCCCGCGCGGCGGCGGCATGTCCTACACCAAGGGCTACCTGCCGGACCGCGCCGATTCGATCGTCGTCGACGCGCGCGGGCTGGACCGCGTGCTCGAGGTCAACGCCGAGGATTGCTATGTGACGGTCGAGGCCGGCTGCACATGGGAGGCGGTGAACGCCGCGCTCGACGGCACGGGCCTGCGCACCGCCTATTGGGGCCCACTCTCCGGCCTGCGCGCGACAGTCGGCGGCGCGTTGTCTCAGAACAGCGCTTTCTTCGGCTCGGCGTTGAACGGCACGGTCGCCGAGAGCGTGCTGGGCGTGACGGTCGTGCTCGCCAACGGCGATATCGTCACCACGGGCTCCGGCGCGCGGCGCGGCGCCAGGCCCTTCACCCGCTTCGGCGGCCCCGATCTCACCGGCATGTTTCTGGGCGACAACGGCGCCTTCGGCGTCAAGGTCGCCGCCACGCTGCGCCTGTGGCCGCACCCCGCGGAAACCGGCTACCTGTCCTTCGGCTTCGTGTCGCTCGCCGCGATGGCGGCCGCGCAGGTCGAGATGGCGCGCACGCGCCTCGTGGCCGAGGGGTTCGGCATCGACCGCACGAAGGCGGAACACTCGGCCTCGGTGAACCGCATCTCGGACGGATTGAAGACCCTCGGCAATGTCGCGATGGCTGGCAAGACGTTGTTGCAGGGCCTGAAGGATGCAGCCGGCGTCGCCGTCGGCGGCACAGCCTTTCTGAAGGCGCACAATTACACGCTGCACATCGTGACGGAGGCCGAGTCGCCCGCCGCGCTCGAGGCCGCGCTCGCCCGCTTGCGCGCCATCGGCGCGCGCCACGGCGTGGAGATCGACAACGCAGTGCCGCGCGTGATGCGCGCCAAGCCGTTCGGGCCGGTGCGCGGCATGCTCGGCCTCAACGGCGAACGCTGGGTGCCGATCCACGCGGTGTTTCCGCTCTCGCAAGCCCAGAAGGTCGTCGCCGCCAACGAGGCCTATTTCGCCGAGCGACGCCCCTTCATGCAGGAGCACGGCATCGTCTACTCCGTCATGAGCATGACCGTCGGAACCGAGTTCTTCCTCGAACCGGCCTTCTACTGGAGCGACGAGATCACGCCTCTGCACGCAGCCAGCGTCGGCGAGGACACGGTGAAGCCCTGGCGCGACAGGCCCGCCAATCCCCGCTCGCGCGCCGCCGTCGCGGAGCTGCGCAGGGGTTGCCAGGATCTCTATGCGAGCCTCGGCGGCGCGAGCTGGCAGGTCGCGCGCGATTATCCCTATGCAAGCCTCTTGCAGCCCGAGACCCGCGCCATGCTGCGCGCGCTGAAACTCGCCGTCGATCCGCGCGGCCTGATGAATCCCGGCTGCCTCGGCCTCACGCCGGGCGCGCTCGCGGACGCGGCGGCGACGCCCGAGCGGTGAGACGCGCTGGCGACGGGTCGGCGCCCGCCGCGCCTCAGCGGCCCGGCACGTAGCCGAGCATCTTCGGCAGGAACAAAACCGTGTCGGGGAAGATCAGCATCAGCAGCAGCGCTGTCACGAGCACGCCGATATACGGCCAGATCGCGGCGATGATCGTCTTCAGCGGGATGCCGGTGATCGCGTTGATGACGAACAGCAGCACGCCATAGGGCGGCGTGATCAGACCGATCATGCAATTCACCACCGCCGTGACGCCGAAATGCACGAGATCGATCCCGAGCGCCCGGCATGTGGGAATGAACAGCGGTATGATGACGAGGATGATCGTCGTCGCGTCGAGCAGGCAGCCCAGCACCAGCAGCAGCGCATTGATCGCCATCAGGAAGGCGAAGGGCGAAACATCGAGCCCCTGCATGAGCTTTGCGACCTGCGCGGGAATGTTCTCGCTGGCCACGATGTAGTTGAAGATCAGCGCCGCGCCGATGACGAGGCCGACCGAGGCCGTCGCGCGGCCGCTTTCGAGAAAGACGTTGTAGAGCGTCCCGAAGCTCAGCGCGCGATAGAAGAAGCCGGCGAGCAGCAGCGCGTAGAGCGCGGCGATGGCGGCCGCCTCGGTCGGCGTCGTCGCGCCGCCATAGATGCCGTAGAGCAGGATCACCGGCATCATCAGCGCCGGGAAGGCGCGCACCGTCAGGCGCGGCAGCTCGCTGCGCGGCACGGGCTCTTCCAGCGGCACATTCTCGATGCGCGCCATGCGCGCGTTGAGCAGCATCAGCGCGATGCCCATCATCACGCCGGGGACGAAGCCGCCGAGGAAGAGGTAGCCGATCGAGGTGTCGGAGACGAGCGCGTACATCACCATCGGGATCGACGGCGGAATGATCGGCCCGATGGTCGAGGCCGCCGCCGTGATCGCCGCCGCATAGCCGGCCGAGTAGCGGTTCTCCTTGCGCATCATGCCGATGATGATCTTGCCGAGGCCCACCGCGTCGGCGACCGCCGAGCCGGACATGCCGGCGAAGATCATGTTGGCGACGATGTTGACGTGGCCGAGGCCGCCGCGAAAGCGACCGACCAGCGCCAGACAGAAGCGCAGCAGACGCTCGCTGATCGTGCCCGCGTTCATGATGTTGGCCGCCGTGATGAACAGCGGAATGGCGAGCAACAGGAAGCCGTCGTAAAGACCTTGCAGCATCTGCTCGGAGGCGAGCGCCATGTCCTGCCCCTTGAGGAACAGGTAGACGATCGACGACACGATCATGGCGAGCGCGACCGGCGCGCCGAGCGCGGCGATCGCGAACAGCGTGACGATGCACCAGAAGAAGGCGGGGGTCATCGGGCGTCCTCGCCTTCGCGTTCGCCGTCGAGCGTCTCCAGCGCGTCCCCGCGCACGATGCGCACGGCCCGCCAGAGGTAGTGCATCACAGTCATCGCGAGGAACAGGAGATAGACGCCGAACAGAAAATCGAACCGCAGATGCAGCATGTCGGTGGAGCGGATCGACTTGAACTCGATGAAGCTCCACGTCGCCGGCGCGGAGAGCAGGAACCCGCCCGCGATGAGCAGCGCGGCGACGAGCGCGAAAACACGCTGCGCGCGCTCGGGAACATGGTTGTAGAGCACGTCGAACTTCACCTGGTCGCGATCCTTCAGCAGGAAGGCCGCGCCCCAGAACACCGACCAGAGCCAGGTGATCAGGATCAGCTCGAACGTCCAGTCAACCGGCGCGTTGAAAACGTAGCGCGATCCGATCTGCACGATGAAGGCGAAGAACATGACCGCCATCAGCGCGACCATGACGTCCTTCGCTCTGGCGTGCAGGAAATGCGCGATCCCAGCCATGTGAGCCAGCCCCCCGGTGGCGATCCGCCGCGCTCCTGGCGTCCCGCCGATTCCGGCGGCGAGCCGGCGATTGTTGCCGCGATCCGTGACATACCGTATCGCTGTGCGCAAGCCGAGGCGAAGGAACCCGCATGGCTGAAGCCCGCAACACGGCGCACGCTCCCCGCATCGCCCTCATCCACGCCCTGCGCCATTCGCCGCCGCCTGTCGAGGCCGCCTTCGCGCGCCTCTGGCCGGAGGCGCAATTGATGAACCTGCTCGACGACTCGCTCTCGGCCGATCTCGCCCGCGACGGCGCGCTCACCGAAGCGATGACGGCCCGCTTCCTTGATCTCGCCGCCTACGCCCGCCGCGCCGGCGCTGAGGCGATCCTGTTCACCTGCTCGGCCTTCGGGCCCTGCATCGAGGCGACGGCGCGCGCCAACGCCGACATTCCCGTCCTCAAGCCGAACGAGGCGATGATCGAGGAGGCCTCCGCCATCGGCGGACGCATCGGGCTGCTCGCCACCTTTCCGGCGACGCTGCGTTCGATGCCGGAGGAGTTTCCGCCGCAGACCCAGGTCGAGACGGCGCTGATCGAGGGCGGGCTCGCCGCGCTCGACCGCGGCGACTTCGCCGCCCACGATCGCCTTGCCGCCGAAACGGCCGCCGCGCTTCGCGGTTGCGACGCAATCGCTCTGGCGCAGTTCAGCCTCGCCCGCGCCGCGCCCGCCGTCGCGCAGGCGACGGGCCTGCCCGTGCTGACGACGCCGGAAAGCGCCGTCAGAAAGCTGCGTCGGCTCGTCGCCGGCTGAGCCTTATTGCGCCGGAGCGGCCGCTCCCGCCGGCGCCGCCGCGGCCTCCGCCGGACGGTCGATCAACGCATCCGTGATCCCGGCCGCCGCCCACATCGCAAACAGCGTCGCCCACGAGACGGTGGAGAACACCGCCGCCCCCGAGACGCCCGCGCCGATGGCGCAACCCGCCGCCAGCATGCCGCCGAACCCCATCAGCACGGCGCCGACGATGTAGCGGCGCATGCCGCCGGCGTCGTGAAAGCCTTCGAGCTTCAGGTCGCCGCCAACAGCCGCGGCCAGGAAGGAGCCGAGAAACACGCCCGGCACGAGCCCGATATCGAAATCGAAGCGGCCGCCCGGCTGCAGCACCAGCATCAGCATGTTGGCGGACGGGCCCGTGAAGGACAGGCTCTTCACCGGCTGCGGATCGAAGCTCGCCGCCGCCAGCAGCGAGGTCAGCGCCCAGGTCGCCGCCACCACGAGGCCGACGCCGAGCGCCGCGGCCGCCTGCCCCGCCGGCAGTTTCACGCGCCAGGCGATGACAAGGCCGACGCCGATGAAGAGCAGACCGAGCGGCGCCGCCAGCCCGTGCGGCAGACCGATCAGCGACAGCGCGTCGAGCGACAGATTGCCGTCGAGCGTCCACAGATCGGCCAGCCGGTCGCGCAGCGGCGCGAGGGCGCCGCGCCAGGTCGCCTGCGCCGCGACCGCGAAAACGAGGCCCGACAGCAAGGCGCGCAGATTGCCATTGGCCGACAGAACCAGAAGGCGGCTGGCGCAGCCGCGCGTCAGCACCATGCCGACGCCGAACATCGCGCCGCCAATGATCGCGCCCGAGAGGCTGCCGCGCTGGTTCAGCGTGCGCACGCCGCTGAGATCGAGCGCGCCGGAGGCGATCAGCGCCTGCGTCGCCGCCACCGCCGCCGAGAAGGCGAGCACCCAGACGGCGACGCGCCCGGTGAGCGAGCCGCGCCAGAAATCGATCGTCGCCGCGCGCAGGCAGAAGCGGCTGCGCTGCGCCACGACGCCGAACGCCGCGCCGACGATCAGGCCGGCGACCAGCGAAACATGCGCATCCCCGAACCGGGCGACGAGATCGTCCAGCATTGTTCCCTCCATGCCCCTCATTGGCGGACGGACGGCGCGAGGGCATTGAGCCAGAGCAAACGAATTATGAAAAGTGAATATATTGGCGCAGGCTCACGGCGCCGGATCGGCCGGGCCAAACCACATCCGCGCCCGCTGCCGCACGACGTCGATCAGGCTGCCCTCGACCAGAACCGCCATGCCGAGCCGCGCGCCGGCCGCCATGCCGACGAGCGCGAGCGGCGCCGACACGGCGAGCAGCGAGCCCGCCGTCAGCCCCTGCCCGATGGTGCAGCCGCCGGCCAGCACGCCGCCGAAACCCATCAGCGCGGCGCCGGCGAGATGGCGACGCATCTCGTAGTGGTCGTCGAACGCCTCCCAGCGGAAATCGTCGCCGAACCGCGCCGCGGCGAAGGCGCCGACGACGACGCCGACGACGCTGGCGACGCCGAAATCGAGCCAGGCCGAAGCGCCGAGCAGCCCGGCGTACAGCGTCCGCGCCACCGGCGCAACGAAGGTCAGGCTCTGGGGCCGCTGCGCCGCGTCGAAGGAATCGACCGCGATCCCCGTGGCTGCCCAGCCCGCGACGACGCCGAGCCCGAGCGCGACGCCGGCCGACAACATGCGCGGCATGCGCAGGAGCCGCCGGTCACGCGCGGCGGCGACGACGAGGGCGACGACGAGCGCGGCGGAAACGAGAAGCCGCAGATCGGCGCCGAGCCAGACGCCGCCAATCGCCGGGAGCGAGGAGGGGACGCCGCCCGGCGTCGGCGCGGCGACATGTTCGAGCACGGCTCGAACGCCGGAGAGCGCGCCGCGCAGCGTCGCATAGGCGACGGCGCCGAACACCATCATCGTCACGAGGCTGCGCAGATCGCCGCCGCCGAGCCGAACCAGCGAGCCGAACGCGCAGGTGCCGACCAGCGACATGCCGAGGCCGAACATCGTCGACCCGACGAGGATCGACAGGATCGGCACGCGATCCCACAGATAGGTCGTCGCCGCCGGATCGAGGAGGCCGGACAGGGCGAGCGCCTGCGACCCCGCCACGGCCACGGCGAGCGCCAGCCCGAAGACGCGCATGCGCCGCCAGTCGCCGCCGATCAGCGCCGATTCGATGGCCGCGTAGGAGCACAATCTGGCCCGCCGCACCGCGAAGCCGCAGACGACGCCGACGCAAAGGCCGCAGGCCGCAATCGCCGCCTGGGACAAGCCGCTCATGCGCCCTCCCTGACGCCTCGCCCGCCCCGTTGCGGCCGACGACCGTTCACCCGCCTGGCTTTTCCGTGCGCCGGCTCTCGCAGAAGATGTCGTAGATCACCTCGATGAGGCGGCGCACGTCTTCGTTCGCGATCGAATAATAGATGGTCTTGCCGTCCCGCCGCGTCGTCACGAGATCGTCGAAGCGCAGCCGCGCAAGCTGTTGCGACACCGTCGGCTGGCGCAGCGACAGGATTTCCTCCAGCTCGCCGACCGAACGCTCCTTCTCGGCCAAGAGGCAGAGCACCAGCAGGCGGCTTTCGTGCGACAGCGCCTTGAGCAGATCGCTCGCCTCGCGCGCGTTGCGCATCAGGCTCTCGAGACGCGGCGAGTATTCCGGGCCCGAGCCCAGATCCTCGACGATCTCCTTGGAAACGATCGCGCCCATTCACCCTCGCTTCGCGTCGGCCGCCGCCGCGTCGAGCCGCCGCATCAAGTCGCCGAGCAGTCCCCAGAACTGCCCGTCGTCGAAATAACCCGTGATCCGGCCCACCTCGCCGCCGTCCTTCATCAGCAGGAAGGTCGGCGTGTAACGCACCGGCTGCACAATGCCCTTGGGCTGGCCGTCGTCAAGATTGACCCGCCTCAGCGGCGCGCGCTGCGCCTCGGGCGTCTTGTCGTAGACGGGCGCGACCTCGCGGTTCCAGCGCGCGCAATAAGCGCAGCCCGCCCGCTCGACCATCACGAGCTCGACGTCGCCCGCGCGCGCTGGCGCGCCGACGCCGGCGGCGAGGAAGAGCAGCCATGCAACGGCGAGAAATCGCCCGAAAACGCTTGTGCGCATCGCGATATATAATCATATTTGAATACGAAAGTCACGACGGACGGGAGGCGGTGTGACGCTCGACGCGAGCCTGGCCGGCGCCTTCGTGGCAGGCCTCCTGTCGTTCCTGTCGCCCTGCATCCTGCCGCTCGTGCCGGCCTATATCGCCTTTCTGACCGGGCTGGATCTGACGGGCGGCGCGGATGACGCCCCCTCATCGGCGGCGATTCGCCGCGCCGTCGTGCGGGCGTCGTTCTTCGTGCTCGGCTTCTCGGTCGTCTTCGTGGCTCTGGGCGCGACGGCGACCACGCTAGGGCGCATCGTCGGCCAATGGTTCGACTGGCTGTCCATCGCCGCCGGCCTCCTGGTCGTGGCGATGGGCCTGCATTTTCTCGGCCTCCTGCGCATCCCCCTGCTCTATCGCGAGGCGCGGTTCCAGACCTCCGGCAAGCCCGCCGGCCCGCTTGGCGCTTTCGTCGTCGGGCTCGCCTTCGCCTTCGGCTGGACGCCCTGCGCCGGCCCGGTGCTGGCGACGATCCTGATGATCGCGGGCGCGCAGGATCAGGCCGCGCGCGGCATGCTGCTGCTCGCCGCCTACTCCGCCGGCATAGGCCTGCCGTTCTTGGCCGCCGCCTTCTTCGTCGCGCCGTTTCGTCGCTTCTTCGCCCGCTTCAAGCGGTTTCTTGGCGTCGTCGAGAAAGCGATGGGCGCGCTGCTCGTCGCGACCGGGGTTCTCATCATGACGGGCTCGATGTCGCTCGTCGCCAACTGGATGCTCGAGACCTTTCCCGCGCTCGGGCGCATCGGCTGAACAGGAGGAAGGCATGATCACGCGCCGCCGTCTCATCGCCGCCGCAGCGGCGCTGCCCTTCGTCGCGGCCGCCCGCGCCGCCGACGCGCCCAAGCTCGGCGACGACGGGCTCTACCATTTCGACTGGTATCTGGAGAGCTTCCTCGATTTCGCCGAAGACCTCGACGCGGCCCACGCCAGGGGCAAGCGGTTCGCCATGATCTGGAGCCAGAAGGGCTGCATCTACTGCAAGAAGATGGCGACGGAGTATTTCGTCGACCCGAAGATCGTCGACTATGTGAAGGCGAAGTTCGAGGTTCTGCATCTCGACATGAACGGCGCGCGCGAATGCGTCGACTTCGACGGCGCGAAATTCGGCGAGAAGAGCATCGCGCTGAAATACGCAATCCGCACGACGCCGACGATCCTGTTCTTCCCTGAAAGCAGCAAGGGGCTGGCGCACAAGCCCGAACTCGAACGCGAGATCGGCCGCATGCCGGGCCTGCTGCCGGCCAAGGAGTTTCTCGCCATGTTCAGCTATGTCGGCGAGAAGGGCTACGAGAAGGGATCCTTCTCCGACTGGGTGAAGAAGCAGGCGTGACGACGCCTTTTCGCGCGCACGAAAAAAGCCCGGCGGGAGCCGGGCTTCTCGTTCGTCGCGGGCTTGTCGCCCGTCAGGCGCGCGCCGTCACTTGTTGACGGGCGAGTCCGGCGACAGGAGATAGGCCATCACGTCCTTCATCTGCTGCTCGGTGAGGATGGCCTTGGCGCCGAAGCGCGGCATGTTGGAGCACGGCACGACAGCCTGCGAATTGTAGATCTTCTTCCACGTATCGCGGATCGAGGCCTCGTCCTTGCGCGTCTTGCCGTAGCCGGTGAGCGAGGGCCCGAGCGTTCCGTAGCTCACCTCCTTCACATCCATCTGGTGGCAGGCGTAGCAATTGCCGCCGACATAGGTGCCCGGCGCATCGGAAAACTGGCTGCCGGTGCCCGTATTGGCGACCTTCAGCCCCGCCTTGATGTCGCCAAAGAACTGCCCGTCGGCCGGGAACTTCACGTCCTTGCCCTCGCGCTCGGCGATGGCCGCCGCCTGCGCGTTGGCGGGGCGATTGCGCGTCTCGGTGCAGACGCGCTGCGTCTCGTCGAGAACCATCTTGGCCCGCCAGTCCTCAGGCGCCTTGGCGTAGCCGTCGGCGAGCAGCTTGTCGAACGCCGCGCGGTCGACCGCGACAGGCTTGTCCTGCGCGAGGGCGCAGGTCGTGGCGAGCGCAAGCGCCGCACCCGCGATCAGGGTCTTGATCGTCATGGCTGTCTCCTCAGCGCTTGATCGAGGGGACGACGAGCTCGCCGCCCGCCGCCTGCTTGTTGAGATAGGCGAGCAGCGCCGTCACGAGGTCCGAACCGTAGGCCGGCTCGGCGAGTCGCTGCTGGCGGAAGCAGTCCCACATGCGGTGCTGCATGGTGCGCAGCGCGCTCTGCGAGACGCGATAGGTCGGCCAGCTTCCGAGCGCGGCCTGCGCGTCCTTGCCCGCAACCGCAAGGTCCGGAAGGCCCTGAAGCCGGATGCGCTTGCCCGCCTCGCCGTGGCAGGACGAGCAGGAATAGTCGTATTGCCCGCCGCGCATGTGGAACACCGCCTCGCCAAGCGCCGCCATCTCCTTTTCCTTCGGATGCGAGAGCTGCGGGTCGATCTTCATGTTCATCGACTTGTTGGCGATGTAGGCGACGAGATCCTCCATGTCGGAGGCCCGGCCCGGTCCGGAGAAGCGGCGCTTGATCACGTCGGCCGTGTCGAGGCCTTGAATCTTCTGCATGCACCAGAGCAGGCGCTGTTCGAGATCCATCACCTTGTCGGCGTCGGCGAAATAGCGCGGCAGTTTGGCGTAGGCGCCTTCGAGCTTGCCCGCGCCTTGGCCCAGATCGCAGGTCTCCAGCGAGACGTTCTTCTCGCCGCGCTTCGTCGCCCAGAGTTGCTCGCCGCGGTCGACCGCGAGATAGCCGGGGTTCGCCATCGGATCGTTGATCATCGCGCGATAGCGCTCGATCTCCTTTTCGCCCTCGTCCTGCTGCGCCCGCGCGCTCGCGCCCGCGAGGCCGACGGCGAGCGCCAGCGCGCCCGCGATCCATCCAGATTTGATCCGCATCTCTCCTCCCTCATCGCCCGCTTCGGGGCGTCGTTTTCCGGCTCTTCCGGTCGTTCATTCGACCTTCGGCCGCTTTACATTCATCAAATCGCATATCATGATGTGTGCGAAGCGTGCCGACAAAAAGCCGCATCGTCAATGGGAGGAGCGACAAGATCGCTCAGGTTTCGAGGAGACACTGGATGTCATCGACTTTCACGCCTTCGCGGCGGACGGTCCTGTCCGCCGGCGCGATCGCCGCATTCGCGGCGGCGCTTGCCCCGCGCTTGGCGTTCGCCGACGAGAAGATGGTCGCGGACGAGATCAAGAAGCTCTACGGCGACAAGAAGATCGACGCGGGCAAGATCAAGCTCGACGTGCCGCAGATCGCCGAGAACGGCCTCGTCGTGCCGATCACCGTCGACGTCGAAAGCCCGATGACGGACGCCGATTTCGTCAAGGCCGTGCATGTCTTCGCCGACGGCAATCCGCAGCCCGGCGTCGTCAGCTACACCTTCACGCCCGATTGCGGCAAGGCCTCCGCCTCCACGCGCATGCGTCTGGCGCAGACGCAGAACGTCGTCTGCATCGCCGAGATGTCGAACGGCGCGCTCTATACGGCCAAGGCCGAAGTCAAGGTGACGATCGGCGGCTGCGGCGGCTGAGCCGCGCACCGCGCCGACAACGACAACGACATTCGAGGAAACGAACACATGGCCAACCCGACGCCCCGCGTCCGCGTTCCCGCTCAAGCCAAGAAGGGCGAGATCATCGAGATCAAGACCCTCATCTCCCACGAGATGGAGAGCGGCCAGCGCAAGGATTCCGCCGGCAAGACGATCCCGCGCCAGATCATCAACGCCTTCACAGCCGCCTTCAACGGCAAGCAGGTGTTCGCGGCGACCTGGCACTCGGCCATCTCGGCGAATCCCTATCAGTCCTTCTTCTTCAAGGCGCAGGACTCCGGCGAGTTCAAATTCGCCTGGAAGGACGACAACGGCTCCGAATACACCTCGACCTCGAAGCTGACCGTCGCCTGACGCCTCCGCGCGCTGCGAGGCGGCGCGCGCCTTAACGATGGACCGGGACATGATTGATCGCAGGCAATTCCTGCAAGCGACGGCGGCTGCCTCGCTTCTCGTCGGGGCGGCGGGCCTCGGGCCCCTCGGCCGCGTCGCGGCGCAACAGCGGCTGACGCAGGCCGACCTGCTGCGCTTCGGCGCGGCCGGAACCTTCACGCTGCTGTACATGACGGACCTGCACGCGCAGTTGCCGCCGCTGTATTTCCGCGAGCCCTCGATCAATCTCGGCGTCGGCGAGGCGCGCGGCCGGCCGCCGCATCTGACGGACGAGGCCTTTCGCACCCGGTTCAAGGTGGCGGCGGGCTCGGCCGACGCCTACGCCCTGACCAGCGACGACTTCATTGCGCTCGCCAAGTCCTACGGCCGCATGGGCGGCGTCGACCGGCTGGCGACGCTGATCAAGGCGATCCGCGCCGAGCGCGGCGCCGACAAGGTGCTGCTGCTCGACGGCGGCGACACCTGGCAGGGCTCGTGGACATCGCTGAAGACCAACGCGCAGGACATGGTCGACGTGCAGGCCGCGCTCGGCGTCGAGGCCATGACGGGCCATTGGGAGTTCACCTACGGCGCCGACCGCGTGAAGGAGATCGTCGACAAGGCGCCCTTCGCCTTCCTCGCCCAGAACGTGCGCGAGAACGAGTTCGGCGACGCCGTCTTCGAACCGCGCAAGACCTTCGAGAAGGGCGGCGCGAAAATCGCCGTCATCGGTCAGGCGTTTCCGCGCACGCCGATCTCCAACCCCGCCTGGATGATCCCGAAATGGGAGTTCGGCCTGCGCGAGGACGACGTGCAGAAGCAGGTCGACGAAGCGCGCGCCGAGGGCGCGGACGTCGTCGTCCTCCTCTCGCACAACGGCTACGACGTCGACTACAAGATGGCCGGCCGCGTGAAGGGGCTCGACGTCATCCTCGCCGCCCATACGCATGACGCGATTCCCGAGGCCCAGCAGGTCGGCTCGACGCTGATCATCGCCGCCGGCTCGCACGGCAAGTTCCTCGCCCGGCTCGATCTCGACGTGAAGGACAAGAAGGTTTCGGGCTATCGCTTCCGCCTGATCCCTGTCTTCTCCGACGCGATCGCGCCCGACGCCGAGATGGCGGCGCTCGTCGGCAAGATCCGCGCGCCCTTCGAGAAGGATCTGGCGCGCGAGCTTGGGCGAACCGAGACGCTGCTCTACCGTCGCGGCAACTTCAACGGCACCTTCGACGATCTCATCTGTCAGGCGATGCTGAAGCAGCGCGACGCGGAGATCTCTCTGTCCCCCGGCTTCCGCTGGGGCGGCACGCTGACGCCGGGCGACGCGATCACCTTCGACGCGCTCGCCAACGCGACCGCGATGACCTATCCCGCCTGCTACCGCATGGAGATGACCGGCGCGCAGATGAAGGCCGTGCTCGAGGATGTCGCCGACAACATCTTCCATCCCGATCCCTACTTCCAGGGCGGCGGCGACATGGTGCGCGTCGGCGGCGTCGGCTATTCGATCGACGTGTCGAAGCCCGTCAACCAGCGCATCTCCGGCCTCACCGAACTGAAGACCGGCAAGCCGCTCGACGCCGACCGTAAATACGTCGTCGCCGGTTGGGCCAGCGTCAACAAGGGCACGGAAGGCCCGCCGATCTGGGATGTCGTCGAGAAGCACCTCGCCGACGTGAAGACCGTGCGGCTCGAGCCCAACACCTCCGTCAAAGTCACCGGCGCCTGAGAGAGGTTCAGATGACCGAACATTCCGTCCATCGTCGCGCGTTCCTGGCCGCAGCCGCCGGCGCCGGCGCCGGGCTCGTGACGCCGGCGCGCGCGCAGACGACGCCCGCCGCCAAGCCCGATCCGCTGATCACGCTGGTTCAGCCCTGGAACCAGCAGCTCGGCGACGGCGTCGTGACCGCGCCCTACGGCGTTCCCTCGAAGTTCGAGAAGAACGTCGTGCGCCGCGACGTCGAATGGCTGACGGTGCGCAAGGAGTCGTCCGTCTCCTTCACGCCGCTGCACGAGCTCGACGGCGTCATCACGCCGAACGGCCTGTGCTTCGAGCGCCATCACGGCGGCGTCGCCGAGATCGAGCCGTCGAAGCATCGCTTGATGATCCACGGCCTCGTCGACACGCCGCTCGTCTTCACGATGGACGAGCTGAAGCGCATGCCGGGCCGCGTCAACCGCGCCTACTTTCTGGAATGCGCCGCCAATTCGGGCATGGAGTGGAAGGGCGCCCAGCTCAACGGCTGCCAGTTCACCCACGGCATGGTGCACAACGTCTGGTATGTAGGCCTTCCGTTGAAGGCGCTGTTCGACCGCGCCGGCGTCAAGCCTGCCGGCAAATGGGTGCTCGCCGAGGGCGCCGACGCCGCTGGCATGACGCGCTCCATCCCGATGGAGAAGGCGCTCAACGACTGCATGATCGCCTGGAACATGAACGGCGAGGCGTTGCGGCCGGAGAATGGCTATCCGCTGCGCCTCGTCGTGCCCGGCTGGGAAGGCAACATGTGGATCAAGTGGCTGCGTCGCCTCGAGATCGGCGACAAGCCCTGGGAGCAGCGCGAGGAAACGTCGAAATACACGGACCTCATGGCGAACGGCAAGGCGCGCCATTTCACCTGGGTGATGGACGCCAAGTCGATCGTCACGAACCCCTCGCCGCAGGCGCCGCTGCGCCAGAAGGGCCCGCAGGTTCTGTCCGGCCTCGCCTGGTCCGGCCGCGGCTCCGTCAAGCGCGTGGATGTGTCGTTCGACGGCGGCCGCAACTGGGTGGCGGCCCGCATCGACGGGCCCGTCATGCCGCTGTCCTTCGTTCGCTTCTACGTCGACTTCGACTGGGACGGCCGCGAGTTGCTGATCCAGTCCCGCGCGATGGACGACACCGGCTACGTGCAGCCGACCAAGGACGAGCTGCGCGCCGTGCGCGGCGTCAACTCGATCTATCACAACAACGGCATCCAGACCTGGCTCGTCCGGGGCGACGGGGAGACCGAAAATGTCGAAGTTTCGTAAGCTCGCGCTCGGCGGCGCGCTGCTCGCGTTCGCCGCCGGCGCCGCGCTCGCGCAGCAGGCCGCGCCCGCCAGACCGGCTCCGCTCGGCCGCGTGGCGTTGCCCGAGGAGATCGCCGCCTGGGACATCGCGATCCGGCCCGACGGCAAGAATCTGCCGCCCGGCAAGGGCTCGGTGAAACAGGGCGAGAAGCTCTACGGCGAGCAATGCGCCATCTGCCACGGCGAATTCGGCGAGGGCGCCGGCAACTTCCCCGTGCTGGTCGGCGGCGAGGGGTCGCTGACGGGGCCTGCGCCGACGAAGTCCATCGGCTCCTACTGGCCCTACGCCTCGACGAGCTTCGACTACATCCGCCGCGCCATGCCCTTCGGCAACGCGCAGTCCCTGACGCCCGACGAGACCTACGCGATCGTCGCCTTCCTGCTCAACCAGAACAATCTGGTCGGCGACGACTTCGTGCTGTCGAAGGAGAGCTTCGCCTCCGTGCAATTGCCCAATCGCGACGGCTTCTACGAGGACGATCGCGAGACGGCGGAAAAACACTTCTGGCGCGAGCCCTGCATGAAGGATTGCGCGAAGGAGCCCGCCAAGGTGACGAGCCGCGCGCGCTCGCTCGACGTGACGCCGGACTCCAAGGACGGACCCAAGGTCGAATGATCCGCGCCCTCGCCTTCGCGCTGCTGGTTGCCGCCTCCCCTGCGAGGGCCGAGGAAGCGACCGGCCATGCCCAGCAACAGCATGCCGAGCCGGTCGGCCCGTCCGAAGGCGATCTCGAACTCGGGCGACATCTGTCGTCCGAATGCGTGGCGTGTCACCAGATCAGCGGCAAGTGGCTCGGCGCCGTGCCGCCGATCGTCGGCTACGCACCGCCCGCCTTCGTCGAGGCGATGCTGCAATACAAGACGAAACTGCGCACCAACGAAACGATGCGCACCGTCGCCGAGGTGCTCTCGGACGAGGAGATCAAGGCGCTGGCGGCCTATTTCGGCAGCGTAAAGCCGCAACCCTGAACCGGCGGAGGGAAGGCATGAGCGATGTCGACCGGCGCAACGCACTGGCGGCGCTCGCGGCGATGGCAGCCGCCGGCCCCGCCCTCGCGCAGACCGCGCCTGCCCCGCCCGCGCCGGCCGCAGCCGCGCGCTCGGCCAAGGCGGTTACGCCGCTGAAGGATCTGCGCAAGGAGGCCGACGTCGCCTGCCTCTATCATTGCGATTTCGGCGATCCCGCCCGCTTCTCGCAGATGCTGACCAACATCGGCAATCATTTCGACGCCTACGGCGCCGACCCCTTCGCCGTTCAGCTCGCCATCGTCGCGCACGGGCCGGGCCTGAAGTTCTTCCTCTCCTCGCTGGAGGAGACGCAATGGCGCGACGAGGTCGCGGTTCCGCAGATATTCCCGCGCGTCGAGGCTCTGATGCGCAGCGGCCTGCGCGTCTATCTCTGCAACGTCACCTTCGAGCGCCAGAAGATCGACCGCGCGCTGGCGCGCCCGGCCGAGCGCATCGAGATCACGCCGTCCGGCGTGGCCACGGTCGCCGACCTTCAGGCCAAGGGCTTCGCCTACATCAAGATCGGCTGACGCCGACAATCGGGAGGGAACCATGCATTTCACTCGACGCGGCCTCATCGCCGGCTCCCTCGCGACCGGCGCGACACTCGCGGCGCCCGCCGTCATCGGTCAGGCGCGCGCGCGCGTCGTGGTCGTCGGCGGCGGCCCCGGCGGCTCGACCGTGGCCAAATACGTCGCCCGCGACTCGCAGGGCGCGATCGACGTGGTGATGATCGATCCCGCCGACTACTACATGACGTGCTTCCACTCGAACCTCTATCTCGGCGGCCTGAAGCAGCGCGGACAGATCGTCTTCAACCGCGTCCCCATCGCGCAGTACGGCGTGAAGTATGTCCGCCAGTTCGCGACCGGGATCGACCGCAATGCGAAGGTCGTCGCCCTCGCCGACGGGGCGCGCGTGCCCTACGACCAGCTCGTCGTGGCGCCGGGAATCGACCTCGATTACGCCTCGGTGCCCGGCTGGTCGAAGGAGGCCGAGACGGCGATGCCGCACGCCTGGAAGGCGGGCCCGCAGACCGACATCCTGCTCCAGCGCCTCGACGCCGTGCCGGACGGCGGCCTGATCGTGATGATCGCCCCGCCGAACCCCTATCGCTGCCCGCCCGGCCCCTACGAGCGCGTCTCGATGATGGCGGCGCGCCTCAAGGCCACCGGCCGCGGCAAAGCGAAGATCATTGTTCTCGATCCCAAGGAGAGCTTCTCGAAGCAGGCGCTGTTCCAGCAGGGCTGGGAACGCCATTACCCCGGCATGGTCGAATGGCTCGGCCCGAAGATCCATGACGGCGTCAAGAGCGTCGACCCGAAGACAAACACGGTCGTCACCGGCTTCGAGACCTACAAGGCCGATCTCGTCAACGTCATCCCGGCGCAGATGGCCGGCGCGATCGCCCGCGATGCGGGGCTCGCCACCGCCAACCGCTTCTGCCCGATCGATCCGGCGACCATGCGCTCGGCCGTCGACCCGGCGATTTTCGTGCTGGGCGACTCGTCCGTCGCCGGCGACATGCCGAAATCGGCCTTCGCCGCCAATTCGCAGGCGAAGGTCGTCGCCCAGACGCTGCGGGCGGAGCTGACCGCCGCCCGCGCCTTCCCGCCGCGTTATCTCAACACCTGCTGGTCGCTGATCACCGCCGACGACACGGTGAAAGTCGGCGGAACCTACGCGCCGAAGGACGGCAAGATCGCCGCCGTGACGACCTTCGTCTCCCAGCTCCGACGAGACCTCCCAGCTGCGCCACCAGCAGACAGAGGAGAATTACGGCTGGTACGCCGGCATCACGACCGACATCTTCGGCTGAGCCGACGCTCCACACTCATGCGCCCGGCGGCGTGTCCCGCCGGGCGAGGGCCCGCGCCGACGCCGCGTCGGCCGGGAAGAACGACTCGACCGCGATCTCGGCCAGCGTGATCTCGAGCGAGGGCGATCCGGTGGTGATCGGCTTCCCCGGCAGGCGCGCGGCCGAGGGCCGGCGCGCCTCGCCCGACCGTCGGGCGATCCTGCCGCTGCGCCTCGGCGCGAGCGAGGGCGCGATGTTCCCGATCGGCGCGGCGGACGAAACCCGCGGGGCGACGGACATTCTGGCCGGCCCGACCCTGGCGTGAAGGCCCCGCACAAATGGCCCTTTCGCCCTGCCCGCGCGCCTCCCGGCGCGTGCGGGGTCCGCTCAGCTTCGATTAATGTGTTTCCCACAGGATGGCCGCAGGCTACCCGTCATGCGGCTGCAATTTCGGACGTGGATGCCCAACATTCGAGCGCGCGGCGCGCCGCCCGACCGCCTAAGCCTTGGCCAAGGACCCGGCGGTCTGTTGACGCCGCCGGAATGAGGCCGCCGCCGCGGCGACTGGAGACAGGATTGATGAACGCGCACGCCAAGTCCCTCGACGCCGCCGCCGAACGCCGCGACGAGGCCGAAACGCTGGAGTTGCGCCGGCTCGTTCTCGACAAGCTGCTCTACGTCGTCGGCAAGGACAAGAACGCGGCGAGCGACCGCGACTGGTTCCTCGCGACCGCCTTCGCCGCGCGCGACCGCATCGTCCAGAAATGGATGGAGACGACCCGCGCCAACTACGCCGAGGATCGCCGCCGCGTCTATTACATGTCGCTCGAATTCCTGATTGGCCGGCTGCTGGTCGATTCGCTGACCAATCTGGGCGTCGTCGAGCCGATGCGCGCCGCCCTCGCCGGCCTTGGCGTCGATCTCAACCGCCTGCGCAACATCGAGCCGGACGCGGCGCTCGGCAATGGCGGCCTCGGCCGCCTCGCCGCCTGCTTCATGGAGAGCATGTCGACCCTCGCCATCGCCGCGCATGGCTACGGCATCCGCTACGACCACGGCCTGTTCCGGCAGGCGATCAAGGACGGCTGGCAGCACGAATATCCGGAGGACTGGCTGTCCTTCGGCAATCCGTGGGAGTTCGAGCGGCCGGAGGTGAACTACACCATCGGCTTCGGCGGCGTCGTCGAGGCCGCGCCCCGGCCGGGCCGCGAGCCGGCGCAGGTCTGGAAGCCCTCCGAGAGCGTCGAGGCGATCGCCTACGACACCCCCATCGTCGGCTGGCGCGGCGAGCATGTGAATACGCTGCGCCTCTGGTCGGCCCGCGCGCCCGATCCGCTGCGCCTCGACGTCTTCAATCAGGGCGACTATGTCGGCGCGCTGGCCGAGCAGGTGCGCGCCGAGTCGATCTCGAAAGTGCTCTACCCTTCGGATTCGACGCCGGCCGGTCAGGAGCTGCGATTGAGGCAAGAGTATTTCTTCGCCTCCGCTTCTTTGCAGGACCTCATACGCCGCCACCTCAAGCAGCATGGCTCGATCGAGAGCCTGGCCGATCACGTCGCCATCCAGCTCAACGACACCCATCCCGCCATCGGCGTCGCGGAGCTGATGCGCCTGATGGTCGACGTGCACGGCGTCGAATGGGCGAAAGCCTGGGAGATCACCCAGGCCACGTTCGGCTACACCAACCACACGCTGCTGCCCGAGGCGCTCGAGACCTGGCCGGTGCAGCTGATGGAGCGGCTGCTGCCGCGCCACATGCAGATCATCTACATGATCAACGCCCTGCATCTCGACAGTCTGCGCGCCGCCGGGCATGACGACGCGCGCCTGCTGTCCTCCGTCTCGCTGATCGACGAGCACAACGGCCGCGCCGTGCGCATGGGCAATCTCGCCTTCCTCGGCTCGCACAAGGTCAATGGCGTCTCCGCCCTGCATACCGATCTCATCAAGGAGACGGTGTTCCGCGACCTGCATGCGCTCTACCCCGAGCGCATCGTCAACAAGACCAACGGCATCACCTTCCGCCGCTGGCTGTTCGAGGCCAACCCGGCGCTGACGCGCACCATCGTCGAGACCATCGGCCCGCGCGCGCTCGACGACGCGGACGCGCTGGCCGAGCTCGCCGAGCACGCCTCCAATCTCGACCTGCAGTCGCGTTACATGGCGCAGCGCCTGTCCAACAAGGAGGCGCTCGCCAAGATCATCGCCGATCGGATGATGGTGAAGGTCGACCCGCACGCGCTGTTCGACGTGCAGATCAAGCGCATCCACGAGTACAAGCGCCAGCTCCTCAACATTCTCGAGACGATCGCGCTCTACAACGACATCCGCGCGCAACCGACGCGCGATTTCGTGCCGCGCGTGAAGATCTTCTCGGGCAAGGCGGCGGCGAGCTATCACCTCGCCAAGCTGATCATCAAGCTGATCAACGACGTCGCCCGCGTCGTCAACGACGACCCGACCGTGCGCGGCCTTCTGAAGGTCGTGTTCCTGCCGAACTACAACGTCTCGCTCGCCGAATCGATCATCCCCGCCGCCGACCTGTCGGAGCAGATCTCGACCGCGGGCATGGAGGCCTCCGGCACCGGCAACATGAAGCTCGCGCTCAACGGCGCGCTGACCATCGGCACGCTCGACGGCGCCAATGTCGAGATCCGCGAGCATGTCGGGCCCGAAAACATCTTCATCTTCGGCATGACCGCGCAGGAGGTGCAGGAGCGCCGCGCGCAGGGCATTTCCGGCGAGGCCGCCATCGCGGCGTCGCCGATCCTGAGCGACGTTCTCGGCGCGGTCGGCTCGGGCGTGTTCTCGCCCGACGACCGCCACCGCTACGCCCAGCTCGTCGACGTCCTGCGGCATCATGACCACTTCATGGTCACGGCCGATTTTGACGCCTACTATAAGGCGCAGCGCGCTGTGGACACGCGCTGGCGCGACCGCAAGTCGTGGTGGCGCTCGGCGATCGTCAACACCGCGAAGATGGGCTGGTTCTCCTCCGACCGCACGATCGCGGATTATGCGGAGGACATCTGGAAAGCGCCGACGAAACGCGGCTGAGGAGGCCAGGTGGCGAAAGGCCAAGCGGCGAGAAACTGGCGGGCCTCGCAGCGCGACGTCGCCGCAATTCTGAACGCAAGGCACGGCGATCCGTTCGCCGTGCTCGGGCCGCATCGGCGACCTGGCGGCCTCGCCATCCGCGCCCTCTTGCCGGGCGCGGAGGAAGCGCGCGCCGTCGCCGACGACGGCGCCAGCCTGCTGACCCTCGAGCCGCGCGGCGAGGGATTCTTCGAGGGCCTGATCCCCGGCGCGAAGGATGCGCCGCGCTATCGGCTCGTCGCGCGCCGCGGCGGCGACGAATGGTCCTTTGTCGATCCGTACGCCTTCGGCCCGGTGCTCGGGCCTCTCGACGATTATCTGCTCGTCGAGGGCTCGCATCTGCGTCTCTACGAGAAGCTCGGCGCCCATCCGATCGCGCATGAAGGCGCCGAGGGCGTGCATTTCGCCGTCTGGGCGCCGCAGGCGCGGCGCGTTTCCGTCGTCGGCGACTTCAACCAGTGGGACGGCCGCCGCAGCCAGATGCGCAAGCGCGTCGATTCGGGGGTGTGGGAGATTTTCATCCCCGGCCTCGGCGAAGGCGCGATCTACAAGTTCGAGATCGTCGGCCCGAAGGGCGATCTACAGCCGCTGAAGGCCGATCCGTTCGGCTTCGCCGGCGAGCTGCGGCCTTCCACCGCCTCCGTCGTCGCCCGCAACGACCGTCACGTCTGGGCCGATGCGGGCCATCTCGAGGCGCGCGCCGCGCGCGATCCGCGCCGCGCTCCGATGTCGATCCTCGAGGCGCATCTGGGCTCCTGGCGCCGCGGCCCCGACAACCGCTTTCTGACCTGGGACGAGCTGGCCGACCAGCTCATCCCCTACGCCGTCGATATGGGCTTCACCCATCTCGAGCTGATGCCCGTCTCCGAGCATCCGCTCGACGCCTCCTGGGGCTACCAGCCGATCGGCCTGTTCGCGCCGACGCGCCGCTTCGGCGAGCCGGAGGGCATGCAGCGTTTCGTCGACCGTGCGCATGCGTCCGGCCTGTCGATCCTGCTCGACTGGGTGCCTGCGCATTTCCCGGTCGATCCGCACGGACTCGCCCGCTTCGACGGCGCCGCCCTCTACGAGCATCCCGACCCGCGGCGCGGCTTCCACCCGGACTGGAACACCGCGATCTACGATTTCGGCCGCCGCGAGGTCGCCAACATCCTCGCCGCCAACGCGCTCTACTGGTTCGACCGCTTTCACGTCGACGGTCTGCGCGTCGATGCGGTCGCCTCGATGCTCTATCTCGACTACTCGCGCAAGCACGGCGAGTGGCTTCCCAACCCGCAAGGCGGCAAGGAGAACTGGGACGCGGTGGCCTTCCTGCGCCGCGCCAACGAACTCGTCTACGCAGCCTTCCCCGGCGCGCAGATGGTGGCCGAGGAATCGACCGCCTGGCCGGGCGTCTCCGCGCCCACCCACGCCGGCGGCCTCGGCTTCGGCTTCAAATGGAACATGGGCTGGATGAACGACACGCTCCGCTACATGGCGGAGGATCCCGTTCACCGCAGACACCACCACGACAAGCTTACCTTCGCGCTGATGTACGCCTTCAGCGAGAATTTCATCCTGCCGCTCTCGCATGACGAGGTGGTGCACGGCAAAGGCTCGATCCTCGGCAAGATGCCGGGCGACGCCTGGCGCAAGTTCGCCAACGTCCGGCTTTATTACGCCTTCATGTGGGCCCATCCCGGCAAGAAGCTTCTGTTCATGGGGCAGGAGTTCGCGCAGGGGCCGGAGTGGAACGAGAACACGGGGCTCGACTGGGAGCAGGCCAGACTCGCCCCCCACGCCGGCGTCGCCGCGCTGGTGCGCGACCTCAACCGCCTCTACCGCGACATTCCCGCCTTGCACGCCCGCGATTGCGAGTCCGAGGGGTTCGAGTGGCTGGTGGTGGACGACGCCGAGCAATCCGTGGTCGCCTTCCTGCGTCACGACGGCGCCGGCGGCCCGACGGTCGCCGCCATCTTCAACTTCACGCCCGTGGCGCGCGAGAAGTACCGGATCGGCCTGCCCCGCGCCGGCCGTTGGCGCGAGATCCTGAACACTGACGCGCCCGCCTATGGCGGCTCCGGCGTCGGCAATCTCGGCGCGGTCACGGCCGCCGAGCCGGGCCATCGCGGCTTCCCCGCCGCCGCCGAGGTGACGGCGCCCCCGCTCGCCGCCGTCTATCTCCTGTTTGATCCAGATTGACGCGGGCGGCGTTTCAGCTCGCTATATACGAAAGCGCGACGCCTTCGGGCGCCGGAGCCGGTCCGCCGATTGCCTAGGGGATGGGCGCCGGCGCGGTCGATGACGTCGGACGAGCCCACGGTGACACGATGACCGAAGCCCCCCTCGCCCGTAACGCCATGGCCTATGTGCTGGCCGGCGGCCGCGGCAGCCGCCTGATGGAGCTCACCGATTTCCGCGCCAAGCCGGCCGTCTATTTCGGCGGCAAGTCGCGCATCATCGATTTCGCGCTGTCCAACGCGCTGAACTCCGGCATCCGCCGCATCGCGGTGGCGACGCAATACAAGGCCCACAGCCTCATCCGCCATCTGCAGCGCGGCTGGAGCTTCTTCCGTCCCGAGCGCAACGAGAGTTTCGACATCCTGCCGGCCAGCCAGCGCGTCTCGGAGGACATGTGGTATCTCGGCACGGCCGACGCCGTGTATCAGAACGTCGACATCATCGAGAGCTACGGCCCGACCTGGATCATCATCCTGGCCGGCGACCATATCTACAAGATGGACTACGAGAAGATGCTGCAGCAGCACGTCGACCAGAAGGCCGACGTGACCATCGGCTGCCTCGAAGTGCCGCTCGAAGAGGCGAAGGGCTTCGGCGTCATGCATGTCGACGCCGACGACCGCATCATCTCCTTCCTCGAAAAGCCGAAGGAGCCGCCGCCGATGCCGGGCAAGCCCGACAAGGCGCTGGCCTCCATGGGCATCTATGTTTTCGAGGCGAAGTTCCTCTACGACCAGTTGAAGCGCGACGCCTCCGATCCGACATCGAAGCGCGATTTCGGCAACGACATCATTCCGTATCTGGTGAACAACGGCAAAGCCGTCGCGCATCCCTTCACGCGCTCCTGCGTGCGCTCCAGCATGGAGCGCGAGGCCTACTGGCGCGACGTCGGCACGGTCGACGCCTACTGGTCCGCCAACATCGACCTCACCGACGTGACGCCCGAGCTGGATCTCTACGACCGCGACTGGCCGATCTGGACCTATGGCGAGATCACCCCGCCCGCGAAGTTCGTGCATGACGACGAGGCGCGGCGCGGACAGGCGATCTCCTCGCTGATTTCGGGAGGCTGCATCGTCTCCGGCTCAAGCCTGCGACGCTCGCTCCTGTTCACCGGCGTGCGCGTGAATTCCTACGGCCTCGTCGAGAACGCGGTGATCCTGCCTTATGTCGACGTCGGTCGCTCAGCGCGCCTGCGCAACGTCGTGATCGACCGCGGCGTGCGCATCCCGGAGGGGCTCGTCGTGGGCGAGGACCCCGAACTCGACGCCAGACGCTTCCGCCGCAGCCCGGGCGGCGTCTCACTGATCACGCAGTCGATGATCGACAGGCTCTCCGCATGAGCCAGCCGCGCCGCGCCCGCGCGAAGGCGCTCGCCGTCGCCTCGGAAATCTACCCCCTCGTCAAGACAGGCGGCCTCGCCGACGTCGTCGGCGCCCTGCCCGGCGCTCTGGCGCGGGAGGGCGTCGAAACGCGCACGCTCGTCCCCGGCTATCCGGCCGTGATGGACAAGCTGGAGGACGCCGAACCTGTCCACGCCTATCGCGCACTCTATGGCGGCCCCGCTCGCCTCGTCGCCGGCCGCGTCGGCGCGCTCGATCTGATTGCGCTCGACGCGCCGCACCTCTATTCGCGCCCCGGCAACCCCTATATCGGGCCGGACGGCGCGGACTGGCCCGACAACGCAATCCGCTTCGCAGCCCTCGCCCGCGCCGGCGCCGACGTCGCGCTCGGCGTGTTGAAAGGCTGGCGGCCCGATCTGGTGCATGCGCACGACTGGCAGGCCGCTCTGCTGCCCGCCTTCCTGCGCTATCAGGACGCCGCGCGCCCCGCCACGGTCGTCACCGTCCACAACCTCGCCTTTCAGGGCCAGTTCCCGCGCGACATGCTGGGCGCGCTCGGCCTGCCGCCGGAGAGTTTCGCCATCGACGGCGTCGAATATTACGGCGCGATCGGCTTCCTGAAGGCGGGCCTGCAACTCGCCGACGCCATCACCACGGTTTCGCCGAGCTACGCGCTCGAGATCCAGAGCCCCGAGGCCGGCATGGGGCTCGACGGCCTGTTGCGCGCGCGCGCGGCCGCCCTGCACGGCATTCTGAACGGCGTCGACACGGACGTGTGGAATCCGAAGGCCGACCCTCACATCGCCGCCGCCTACGCCGCGCCCAACGCGCGCGCAAAGCAAAAGAACCGCGCCGCATTGCGCGCGCGCCTGCGCCTCGACGACGATCCGCAGGCGCTCGTGCTCGGCGTCGTCTCGCGGCTCTCCTGGCAGAAGGGGCTCGACCTCCTGCTCGAATGCCTGCCGACGCTGTTCGAGGAGAACATCCAGCTCGCCTTGCTCGGCGCCGGCGACGCCGATCTCGAAGCCGCCTTCCGCGCCGCCGCCTCCTCGCATCCCGGCCGCATCGGCCTGTTCCTCGGTTATGACGAGCAGCTCGCCCACCTCGTGCAGGCCGGCTGCGACGCGCTGCTCGTGCCCTCCCGCTTCGAGCCCTGCGGCCTGACGCAGCTCTGCGCGCTGCGCTACGGCGCCGTGCCGGTCGTCGCGCGCGTCGGCGGGCTCGCCGACACCATCGTCGACGCCAACGAGATGGCGCTCGCCGCCGGCGTCGCAACCGGCCTGCAATTCGCCGCCGGATCGGCCGCCCGCCTCGCTCACGCGCTGCGCCGCGCGGCTGCGCTGCATCGCGACGCGCCGACATGGAAGGCCTTGCAGGCCAACGGCATGGCGACCGACGTTTCGTGGGACGCGCCGGCCCGCCATTACGCGGATCTTTACCGCGCGCTGATACGAGCGAACGCCTCCAACCGCCGAGTCGCATGATGAGCGTGAAGACCGTCGCAACGAAGCCCTATCTCGATCAGGCGCCCGGCACCTCCGGCCTGCGCAAGAAGGTTCCGCACTTCCAGCAGCCGAATTATGTCGAGAACTTCGTGCAGTCGATCTTCGACTCGCTCGAGGGCTTCGCCGGCAAGACGCTCGTCGTCGGCGGCGACGGACGGTACTTCAATCGCGAAACGATCCAGACCGTCGTCAAGATGGCGGCGGCGAACGGCTTCGGCCGCCTCGTCGTCGGCAAGGGCGGCATCCTGTCGACGCCGGCCGCCTCCGCGCTGATCCGTTCGCTTGGCGCCTTCGGCGGACTCATTCTGTCGGCGAGCCACAATCCCGGCGGACCGGACGGCGATTTCGGCATCAAGTACAACATCGGCAATGGCGGCCCCGCGCCGGAGAAGATCACCAACGCGATCTTCGCGCGCACCAGGACGATCGACGCCTATCGCATCGTCGAGGCGCCCGACGTCGATCTCGACAAACTCGGCCAGACGCGGCTCGGCGCGATGACGGTCGAGATCGTCGATCCCGTCGCCGACTATCGCAAGCTCATGGAGCGCCTGTTCGACTTCGCCGCGATCCGCGCGATGTTCGCGAACGGCTTCACGATGCGCTTCGACGCCATGTCGGCCGTCACCGGACCTTACGCCAAGGCGATCCTAGAAGGCGCGCTCGGCGCCGCGCCCGGCACTGTGATCAACGGCGAGCCGCTGCCCGATTTCGGCGGCCATCACCCCGACCCCAACCTGGTGCACGCCAAACACCTCTACGATCTCGCCATGTCGGCGGACGCGCCCGACATCTGCGCGGCGTCGGACGGCGACGGCGACCGCAATCTTGTCATCGGACGCGGCATGTTCGTGACGCCGTCGGACTCGCTCGCGATGATCGCCGCCAACGCGCATCTGGCCCCCGGCTACGCCAAGGGAATCTCCGGCGTCGCACGCTCGATGCCGACGAGCGCGGCGGCCGACCGCGTCGCCGCCAAGATGGGCGTCAGCGCTTACGAGACGCCGACGGGCTGGAAGTTCTTCGGCAATCTGCTCGACGCCGATCTCGTCACCATCTGCGGCGAGGAATCTGCGGGCACGGGCTCGAACCATGTGCGCGAGAAGGATGGTCTGTGGGCCGTTCTAATGTGGCTCAACATCGTCGCCGCGCGCAAGCAGAGCGTCGCCGACATCGTGCGCGCGCACTGGGCGAGCTACGGCCGCAACTACTATTCGCGCCACGACTATGAGGAAGTGGACGCAGCCGGCGCCAACGCGCTGATGGGAAGCCTGCGCGAGCGCCTGCCGACGTTGAAAGGCCGGCGCTTCGGCGCGCTGACCGTCGCCGAGGCCGACGACTTCGCCTATCACGATCCTGTCGACGGATCGGATTCGGCCAGACAGGGCGTGCGTCTGATCTTCGCCGACGGCGCGCGCATCGTCTATCGCCTCTCCGGCACCGGTACGGCCGGCGCGACCCTGCGCGTCTACATCGAACGCTACGAGCCCGACGCGAGCAAGCAGGAGATCGAGACGCAGACCGCGCTCGCCGATCTCGTTGCGCTGTCGCGCTCCATCGTGGGAATCGAACAGCACACCGGCCGCGCCGAGCCGAGCGTCATCACATGAGTTTGCGGATGCGGCCCGGCGCGCCCGAGCCGCTCGGCCTGACGCTTGTCGACGACGGCGCCAACGTCGCCGTCGTCTCGCGCCGCGCCACGCGCGTCGAGCTGTGTCTGTTCGACGAAACAGGCCTCGAAGCCGCGCGGCTGCCGCTGCCTTCGCGTCTCGGCGAGGTATGGTTCGGCTTCGTCGAAGGTCTGTGCGAAGGCCAGCGCTACGGGTTTCGCGCGCATGGCGAGGCGCCGCAGTTCGACCCGCGCAAGCTCCTCGTCGATCCTTACGCGCGCGAGCTGGATCGCGCCTTCGCGCTCGCGCCTTCGATGTTCCCTGCGAGCGGCGCCGACAGCGCGCCAGACATGCCGAAGGCGGTCGCGCGACACATCGCGCCGGTGTCGGCTCCGCCGCGCGCGCTGCGGCCGTGGCGCGATCTCGTTGTCTACGAACTCAACGTGCGCGGCTTCACCAAGCGGCTCGACGCCGTGCCGGAAGCGCAGCGCGGAACCTTTGCGGGCCTCGCCCATCCTGCGGCTGTCGCGCATCTCGTTTCGCTCGGCGTCACGACAGTCGAACTCATGCCCTGCGCGGCGTGGGTCGACGAGCGACATCTGCCGCCGCTCGGGCTGACCAACGCCTGGGGCTACAATCCGGTGGCGCCGATGGCGCCCGATCCGCGCCTTGCGCCCGGCGGCTGGCGCGAGGTGCAAGCCGCGACGCGCGCGCTGCATGCGGCCGAACTCGAAGTCATTCTCGACGTCGTGCTCAACCACACCGGCGAGAGCGACGCGCTGGGGCCGACGCTCGGCCTGCGCGGCCTCGACGACGCGCTGTATTACAGACGCGCGCAGGATGGCGGTTACGTCAACGACGCCGGCTGCGGCAACGTTCTGGCGCTTGACCGTCCCGAACCGCTGCGCCTCGCGCTCGACGCGCTGCGCACATGGGCGCGCGACGGCGGCGTCGACGGCTTTCGATTCGATCTGGCGACAACGCTCGCGCGCCGCGACGATGGCTTCGACGAGACCGCGCCCTTTCTCGCCGCGATCCGCCAAGATCCGTTGTTGCGCGAGCTGCGGCTCATCGCGGAACCATGGGACATCGGACCCGGCGGCTACCAGCTCGGGCGCTTCCCCGCGGCATGGGGCGAATGGAACGACAAATATCGCGACGACGCGCGCCGCTTCTGGCGCGGCGATGCAGGCATGGTCGGCGCGATGGCGACGCGCCTCGCCGGCTCGCAGGATGCGTTCGCGCGAAAGGCGCCCTCGCGTAGCGTCAACTTCGTCGTCGCCCATGACGGCTTCACGCTCGCCGATCTCGTTTCCTGCGAGCGCAAACGCAACGAGGCCAATGGCGAGCGCAATCGCGACGGGACCGACGACAATCTGTCGTGGAACAACGGCGCGGAAGGGGCGAACGACGACGCCGCCATTCGCGCTGCCCGGCTGAACGATCAGCGCGCGCTGCTGGCGACGCTGCTTCTCTCGCGCGGAACGCCCATGCTGGCGATGGGCGCGGAGCTGGGCCACACGCAGCACGGCAACAACAACGCCTACGCGCAGGACAACGAGATTTCGTGGCTCGATTGGGCTGCGGCGGACGCCTCGCTGCTCGCCTTCGCGCGCCGTGTCGTCGGCTTGCGCGCCGCCCATCCTGCATTGACGCGCGACGCCTTTCTCGCCGGCGACGCGCTCGACGCGACTCTCGTTCCCGACGTCGCCTGGCTGAAGCCGGACGGCGCCGCGATGCGCGAGGAGGATTGGCCGCGCGCGCGCGCGCTGATCGCCGCGCTCTACGCGCCGCAGGAGGATGGCCGCGAGGCCGACCGCGCGCTCGTCATTCTCAATCCTTCGCGCGAGGCGCTCGATGTGTCGCCTCCCGCGCCGCGCGAGGGCTTCGTGTGGCGCCTCGCCCTCGATTCGAGCGCGCCTGAGTCCGTCGAGCGCGATGTCGACGATCGCATCGCCGCGCCCGCCCGCGCCGCGCTCCTTCTTGTCGAGGCCCGCGAGCCGCGACGCAGCCGCGCCGCGCCCGATTCCGCCCTGCTCGACCGTCTCGCGCAAGCCGCGGGGCTCGCGCCAGAATGGAGCGAGATTTCCGGCGCGCGTCACAGCGTGTCGGACGCCACGAAGCGCGCTCTGCTGAAGGGCATGCGCCAGCCTGTCGATAGCGCCGCCGCCGTGCGCGACGCGCTCGCCGCGCTCGCCGCCGAGCAGGATCTGCGCGCCCTCCCGATCACGGCCCAGGCGCGCGAAGGCGCGCCCGTGGCGCTGCGCGTCCCCGGCGAGCCGCGCCGCCTCGCCCTCGAGATTGCGCGCGAGGACGGCGCGCGCCATCGCGTCGTCGTCGCGCCAAGCGAAATGGCGCCGCTGCGTCGGCGCGCCGTCGACGGCCGCATGATCGACGCCGTCGCCTTCGCGCTGCCGGCGCAGCCCGCGGGCCGGCATGTCGCGACGCGGCTCGACGCGCCGGACGCGCCCTGCCGCCTCACGGTGACGCCGCCGGCGTTCCTGCCGCAGCGTTTGCTCGACGAGGGCGCGCTCGGCGTTTCCGCGCAACTCTATTCCGTGCGTCGCGACGCCGATTCCGGCGTCGGCGATTTCGAGACGCTCGCCGTGCTGGCCGAGCGCGCGGCGCGTGCGGGCGCGGCCACGCTCGGTCTCAATCCGCTGCACGCGCTGTTCGCAACGGAGCCGGACCGCGCCAGTCCATATCACCCGTCGGACCGGCGCTTTCTCGATCCGCTGACGATCGCGCTCGATCGGGTGGAGGCCATCGCCGGCGTTCCGGTTCGCGCGGTCGACGCCGGCGCGTCCGCGCTCGTCGACTATCCGCGCGTGCGCGAGACCAAACGAGCCGCGTTGCGCGCCGCGCATGTGGCGTTCGGCGCGCGGCGCGACGACGCGGCGCATCGCGACTTCGCGACCTTCATCGGAGAGGGCGGCGAGGCCCTGACGCGCTTCGCCTTGCATGAAGCGTTGCGCGAGGCGCTCGGTCGTGGCTGGCGCGACTGGCCGCAGGCGTTGCGGGCGGCGGACGCGGCCGCGCTCGCGGACGCGGCGCACGCGCATCGCGCGGGCGTCGACTTCGCGCTGTTCGAGCAGTGGATCGCCGCGCGTCAGTTCGAGCGCGCCGCCGCGCGCGGCTGCGCGGCTGGGTTGTGGCTCGGGCTCTATCGCGATCTTGCCGTCGGCGCCGCGCCGGACGGGGCGGAGGCGTGGCGCGAACAGGATCGCCTGATCGGGGGCGCCTCCATCGGCGCGCCGCCCGATCCCTTTTCCGCGGCGGGGCAGATCTGGGCGCTGCCCGCGTCCGATCCGTTGATCGCGCGACGCGAGGGTTACGCATCCTTCCGCGCGCTGCTCGCGGCCAACATGCGGTTCGCGGGCGCGCTCCGCATCGACCATGCGATGGGACTCCAGCGCCTGTTTCTCGTGCCCGACGGCGGCGCCGGCGCGGACGGCGCCTACCTCGCCTATCCGCGCGACGATCTCCTCGCCGAACTCGCGCTCGAAAGCGCGCGCGCCCGCTGCGTCGTCGTCGCCGAGGACCTCGGCACCGTGCCGGAGGGCTTCCGCGACGCGCTCGCGCAGGCAAATGTGTTGAGTTATCGCGTGCTGATGTTTGAGCAGGACGAGGCCGGATTTCGCGCGCCGCGCGACTATCCCGAACGCGCCGTCGCCTGCGCCGCGACGCACGACCTGCCGACGCTGGCCGGCTGGTGGGAGGGGCGCGACATCGACGAGCGCGCCCGCCTCGGCCAGTTCGACGCGGCGCAGGCTGACTTGGCGCGCGCGACGCGCGGGGACGAGAAGCGCCGTCTGCTCGAGGCGCTGGCGCGCGAAGGCCTCTTCGGGCGGGAGATCGAGGAGGGCCTCGCCGCGCCCTTCGACGCGACGTTGCGCGAGGCGATCCACGCCTTCGTCTCGATCACGCCCGCCGCGCTCGCCATGCTGCAACTCGACGATCTCGCCGGCGAGCGCGACAGCGTGAACCTGCCCGGCACCGACCGCGAGCGCCCGAACTGGCGTCGACGCATCGCGACGCCGGTCGAGACGCTCCTGACGGAGCGGTTGCCGGAGCGTCGGCGGCCACCGACCGAGACCGGTTGACCCGCCCCGCTCCATGCTTCGGCGCTTGACATTTCCGAGGGATCACATTCAACATTAGATATATCTAATGGAGAGCCCCGTGTCTGCTGAGACCTTCGATCGCGCCCCTGCGCGCGCCGCCGCCGGCGTCGACTGGACGCCATACCTCATCGGCGTCGGCATCGGCGTCCTGAGTTGGATCGTCTTCGTCGTCGTCAACGCCCCGCTCGGCATCACCACCTCGCTCGCCCAGGTCTCCGGCGGCGTCGCCTCGCCGATCCTCGGCGCGGACGCCGTGGCGGCCAACTCCTATTGGGCGAAGAACCCGCTCAAGCTCGACTACGGCACGCTCTTCCTCGTCGGCACGATGATTGGCGGCTTGTTGTCCGCCGTCATGGCCGGCGTCTGGCGCATCGAGGCCGTGCCCTCGATCTGGGCCAAGCGCTTCGGCCCGTCCCAGACCAAGCGGTTCGTCTGGGCCTTCATCGGCGGCGCGATCGCGATGTATGGCGCGCGGCTCGCCAATGGCTGCACCAGCGGCAACGGCATTTCCGGCGGATTGCAGCTCGCCCTCGGCGGCTGGACGTTCCTGGCCGTTATGTTCCCGGTCGGCGCGCTCACCGCGGCGATCATGTTCCGCGGCGCGAAGTAAGGAGAGCCGACATGTTTCCCGTCACCGGAACCGCCTCTCTCGCCCTCGCCCTCGTCTTCGGCGCGATGTTCGGCTGGCTGCTGCATCGCGGCCGCGTCTCCGACTACAACACCATCGTCGGCCAGTTCCTGTTCCGCGATTTCACCGTCATCAAGATCATGCTGACGGCGATCGTGGTGGGCGGCGTCGGCGTGTTCGCGCTGGTGCAGATGGGCTACGCGCAGTTTCACATCAAGCCGGCCGACATGCTGGCGGTCGGCCTCGGCGCCGCGCTGTTCGGCGTCGGCATGGTGATCTACGGCTATTGCCCCGGCACCGCGCTGGCGGCGATCGGCGGAGGCAGCCTGCACGCGCTGGTCGGCGCGGTGGGCATGCTCGTCGGCGGCGTCGCTTATGCGCTGAGTTTCGATTGGGTGTCGAAGGCGATCATCCCCGTCGGGCAGATGGGCAAGGTCCAGCTTCCGCAATTGCTCGGCGTCGGCGCGCCGGTCATCTTCGTCGCCCTTGGCGTCGTGGCGCTCGTCGTGTTCGCGCTGATCGAGCGCGCCCGCGCCTGATCGCCGGCCAATGACAAGAAAGCCCGCCCGGATCGCTCCGGGCGGGCTTCTCTTTGGGCAGCGCCGAGACGCTTATTCGTCGTCGGGGCCGGGCAGGCCCGGCTGCGACTGCGCCGTCGGCTTGTAACCGGCCGAGAATGGCTGCGCGTCCGAGCCGGCAGAGGCGCCCGAGATGCCGTCGCGCTGATAGATGTCGTCGCGGAACTGCGTCAGCCCGCCGGGCGTCGCCCAGGCCGTGATGTAGACCCAGTAGACCGGGATCGGCTGGGCGAGCTTCACATCGACGCGCTGGCCCGAATTGATCGCCGCGTCGATCTTGTCGCGGTCCCAGCCCGGATTGTCCTTCAGCAGCCAGGCGACATAGTCGCGCACGTTCTGCACGCGCATGCAGCCGGAGGAGACGAAGCGGAAATCGTCGCCGAAGATGCCCTTCGAGGGCGTATCGTGCATGTAGACGCCATGCGGATTGGCGATGTTGATGCGCACGAAGCCGAGCGAGTTCACGTCGCCGCCCGGGTCCTGGCGGAACATGTAGTTCGTCGCCTCCATCGAGTTCCAGTTGATGGCGCTCGGTTGAACTTCCTGGCCCGCCTTGTTGTAGATGCGGATCTTGTTGTCGGTGAGGTAGTTCGAATCCGCCTGCATCTTGGGGATCAGATCCTTGCGGATGATCGAGGCGGGCACCGTCCAGAACGGGTTGAAATTGATGTCGAGCACCTTGGCCTGCATCACCGGCGACTGGCGGTCGATCTTGCCGACGCCGGCGATGTGGTGCGTGGCCACCGTGCCGTTCTCCACCGTCTCGACGGTGGCGGCGGGAATGTTGGCGGTGACGTAGCGCGCGCCCAGATTGCCGGAATAGGAGCGCAGGCGGATGAGATTCGTCTCGAGCTGCTTCAGCCGCACGCCGATCGGCACGTTCAGCGCCGTCAGCGATTGCTGCGCGACGACGCCGGTCGGCGCCAGGCCGTGGCGCGCCTGGAACTTCTTCACGCCTGCCTCGACGTAGGAGTCGAACACGGGCGAGGAGCCGGCCGCCGCATCGAGGTCGCCGCTGGCGATCAGCCGGCGGCGCAGCGCCGAGACGGCCTGCGATTTCGAGCCGACCTTGAGCGTCTGCCCCGTCGGCACCGTCGGCCAGCCGCCCTGCTGGGCCATCGCCTGGTGCTGGGCGATCGCCTGTTCGGTGGCCGCCACCGTCTGCGGCGACAGGATCGGCGTCGTCGAACGCTGAACGCTCATGCGGCCGGACGCCTCGTAGCCCTGCTTCCATTCCGCCTGCCCGCCGAACATGTCGGCCGAGGCCGCGAAGGCGCCGCTGGTCGACAGAGCGCCGGCGGCCGCGCCCATCAAGAAGGCGCGACGGCTGGGGCCAAAGGAAGCACGAACAATATCGGTCACGTTCAACTCCGCTGCTGAAGCCGTTTCGGCCAGCGACAATTCCTCGACATCGCGGCGCCGCCGCGTCCAAAGACAGCGATCAACCGGTTGTGATCGACCGGCGACGGCGCGTGATTGGAAATAACCGCCGCAGCCTCGCCGCACGCAGAACGCGCGCCGCCCGTCCCGGCGTGGCCGTTTACCACGCACATGGTTGAAAAAGCACGAACATGGGGGCGAATTTGTGACAGATCGCCGTCCGGCCGACCTCTGCGGCCCGGCCCCGAAACGACGACGGGCCCCGCAAGGGGCCCGTCGTTTCGGCGCTAAAGCGCGCGCCTCAGAGGCGATACTTGATCTGGTCGGTCCAGAACCGCTCCAGCCGCGACAGGGCCTGATTGACCCGGCGGAATTCATCGCTGGAGATGCCGCCGATCTGCTCGACCGTGGCGATGTGCTTCTCGTAGAGGCTGGCGACGATCTGGTGCACGTCGCGGCCCTTGTCGGTCAGGCTGATGCGCACCGAGCGGCGATCCACCCGCGAGCGGGCGTGGTGGAGAAAGCCGATCTCGACCAGCTTCTTGACGTTGTAGGAGACGTTCGAGCCGAGATAGTAGCCGCGCGTGCGCAGCTCGCCCGCCGTCAACTCCTTGTCGCCGATATTGTAGAGCAGCAACGCCTGCACGGCGTTGACGTCGGACCGGCCGCGACGATCGAACTCGTCCTTGATGACGTCGAGCAGCCGGCGATGCAGCCGCTCGACCATCGTCAACGCCTCGAGGTAGATCGGACGCACCTCGGCCAGTCGTTCGGTTCGCGACGATCCGGCTTCTGCTTTGCTCACCGTGTTCATGACGACGCCCTGTCTGTTGTTGCCCTGCATGGCCAACGCTTGGCGGTCGGCTCATCCTTGGGGCTCAACCTAGCCGCGGCGGATGAAAACGAGTTTAAATATCAGAATGAATGCGGCATTTACGCATTGGCGTGAATCGCAAGTGAATCCGCGTCGTGAAAATTTGTCTTAACTACGCGGGATCCTGCTCGCGCGCGGCGAGCAGGTTGAGCGCGAAGTAGACGGCGATCAGCGCGCCGTTGACCATCAGCGCCGCCGCATGCGTCGCGCCGAGGCCCGGCAACGCCACGGCGATGACGATCTCGGTCAGCGCGGTGAACAGCCACACGACCCCGCCCCACGGGGCGGCCAGCCACAGGCCGATGGCGGCGACGAAATCCATCACCCCGAAGAACAGCACCGCGGCCTGCCGCGACAGCGGCAGGGCGAGGAAGGCTGAGGCGGCGGGCGAGCCCTGCCCCGGCTCCAGAATCCAGATCCAGTAGAACAGGCCGAGCGCCAGCCACAGCAGGGCGACGATGCGCATGAACCAGATCAGGCGCAGGCCCCAGCGTCCGCCATTGGCCGTCGCCTCGCCCTGCGGCGCGCCGGCCAGGCTGATCGGCGGCGTCGGCTGCGGCTCGGCGATGCGCTGGCGGGCGCGCTGGGTCTGGGCGTTCATCCGCCGACCTTCAGCTCGTCGGGCCCGAGCGGCGCGAAATAGGCCTCGACGCTCGCCGGAGACACCGCGGCGCTGTCGGCGGGAGACCAGGCCGGCGCATTGTCCTTGTCGACGATGAGGGCCCGCACGCCCTCGTAGAAATCGACGCCGCGCGCGACGCGCGAGACGATGCGGTATTCGACGCGCATCGCCTCGGCGAAATCGAGGCCGCCGCCGATCTGCATCTGCCGCAAAGCGATGGCGAGGCTGGTCGGCGATTTCGTGCGCATCTGCGCCGCCGCCTTCGCCGCGAAGGCCGAGCCGCCCGCCGCCGCCCGGTCGAGCGCGAGAAGAATCTCCGCGACATTGGCGCCGGCGAAGCAGGCGTCGATCGTCGCCCGGTCGGCGACCGAAATCGTCGGCGTGGCTTGCGAGGCCAGCCGCCCGATCGCCGCATCCGGCGCTTCCCCCGCCTCCAGCGCAGCGGCGAGTTCGCCCGTCCGCTCGCTGGCCACATGCGCGTCGGCGAGCCCGAGCGACACCGCGTCCGCTCCGCGCACGCGCTCGCCCGTCAGCGCCAGCCACGTCCCGACCCGGCCCGGCAGACGCGGCAGGAAATACGTCGCCCCGACGTCCGGAAAGAACCCGATGCCCACCTCCGGCATGGCGAACAGGAACCTGTCGCCCGCCACGCGATGCGACCCGTGCTCGGAGACGCCGACGCCGCCGCCCATCACGATGCCGTCGATCAGCGCGACATAGGGCTTCGGGAACGATTTGATGCGGACGTTGAGGCGGTATTCCTCGGCCCAGAAGGCGAGCGCCGGAGCCAGATCGCCCGCCTTGCCGAAGTCGTAGAGCTGGCGAATGTCGCCGCCCGCGCAGAACGCCTTGTCGCCCGCGCCGCGCACGACGATGCAGGCGACGGCCGGATCGGCCTCCCAATCGTCCAGCGCCGCGTCGATGACGCGCACCATGCCGAGCGTCAGCGCGTTGAGCGCCTTCGGCCGGTTCAGCGTCAGTACGCCCGCGCGACCGCGACGCTCGACGAAGACTTCCGGCTCGGACATGGTCACTCCTCCCTGCGCAATGGCCCGACCCGGATAGTGGCTGGCCGCGCCAGCGTCAAATGAGGCCCGCGCGCGGCCGCATGGCGGCGGGACGCGCGGTCGTGATATGGGAGGCGGGTCGTCTTCCGGAGCCTTTCATGGTCACGCCGCTGCGTTCCCGCCCCGCCACCGCGACCGCCGAAGCCGAGCCGTTGCCGCTCACCCACCGCCATCGCCGCAACCGCAAGGCGGAGTGGGCGCGCCGGCTGGTGCGCGAGAACGTGCTGACGACGAACGACCTGATCTGGCCGATCTTCCTCGTCGAAGGTGAGAAGACGCGCATTCCCGTCGGCTCGATGCCCGGCGTCGAGCGCCTGTCGGTCGACGAGGCGGTGCGCGAGGCCGAGCGCGCGGCCAGGCTGGAGATCCCGGCGATCGCCTTTTTCCCCTACACGGAGGCGAGCCTGAAGGACGAGCACGGCAGCGAGGCGCTGAACGAGCAGAACCTCGTCTGCCGCGCCTGCCGCGCGATCAAGAAAGCCGTGCCCGAGATCGGCCTGATGACCGACGTCGCGCTCGACCCCTATACGAGCCACGGCCATGACGGGTTGATGGCGGGCGAGCGCATCCTGAACGACGAGACGGTGGCCGTGCTGGTCGAACAGGCGCTCAATCAGGCGCGCGCCGGGGCGGACGTGATCGCCCCCTCCGACATGATGGACGGGCGCATCGGCGCGATCCGCGCCGGCCTCGACGGCGAGGGCTTCTTCGACGTGCAGATCATGGCCTATGCGGCCAAATACGCCTCGGCCTTCTACGGCCCGTTCCGGGAAGCGGTCGGCTCCGGCGGCGTGCTGCGGGGCGACAAGCGCACCTACCAGATGGACCCCGCCAATGGCGACGAGGCGATCCGCGAAGTGTCGGCCGACATCGAGGAAGGCGCCGACATGGTGATGGTCAAGCCCGGCATGCCCTATCTCGACATCGTGCGCCGGGTGAAGGACGCCTTCGCCATGCCCACTTTTGCGTATCAGGTGTCGGGCGAGTACGCGATGATCATGGCGGCGGCCGGCAATGGCTGGCTCGACGGCGACAAGGCGATGATCGAATCGCTGCTCGCCTTCAAGCGCGCCGGCGCCGACGGCGTGCTCACCTACTTCGCCCCGCGTGTCGCCGAAAAGCTCCGAAAGGGCTGAGCGTCGCGCCAACCGGAACCGATATGAAATCCGTCGACATTCCCCTGCTGACCATCTGCGGGATCGAGGAGCTGCCTCGTCACGGCGCGCGCGCGGTGACGCATGTGCTCTCGATCCTCGACCCCGAACGCGCCGAGCTCGACGCATTCGAGACCTTCACCTCGCATCATCGCGTGACGCTGCGCTTTCACGACGATATCGCGCCCCTGCCCGGCCGTGTGACGCCGCAGCCCGAGCATGTCGCCGGGATCCTGCGCTTCGGCGAGGGGCTCGCCCCTCGGAACGGCGGCGAAGGCCATCTGCTCGTGCATTGCCATATGGGCGTCTCGCGCTCGACGGCTGCGATGCTGACGCTGATGGCGCAGGCCAACGCCCATGAGGACGCGGACAGCCTGTTCCGCCGCCTCGTCGCCATTCGCCCGCAGGCCTGGCCGAATTCCCGCATGATCGGCTTCGCCGACGCGCAACTCGGCCGAGGCGGCGCGCTGGTCGAGGCGCTGCGCCGCCACTACGGCCGGCAGATGGTCGCGCGCCCCGAATTCAAGATCTGGATGACCGATCTCGGGCGCGGCGCCGAACTGGAGATGGCGACGCCGGCCTGAGGCGTCTCGACCGGACCGCGCGCCCCTCGGACCGCGAGCCTCCGGCTCGCACGCGGCGCCGCCCCTTGGGACCGCGAGCCTCCGGCTCGCCCCGTCACTCGATGTCCGCCTCGAACGCCCGCGCCCCGCGCGCGCCCTTGAGCCCGTAGTGCCACCACTCGCGCGCATAGTTGGCGAAGCCCGCGCTCTCCATGATGCGCTTCAGCCGCCCCCGGTTCGCCTGCGCGATGCGCGACACTGCGCGGCTCGCCGTCGCCGAGCGCGGATCGAACAGGTCGTAGCCCGACCCGAAATCGAGCGTGCGGCCGTCCTTCGTCAGGCCAAGGTCGACCGCCGCGCCGAGCCCATGCGTCGAATGCGCGCCGATATAGCCGCGCGCGAACAACTCCGACTTGTCGAGTCCGGGATAGTAGTCGGCCTTGCGCGCCTGATCGCCGGGATCGCGCGCCCAGGCCAGAAACGCCGCCGTCGCCTTCGGCGGCCGGTAGCAGTCCCACACGATCAGCGCGAACCCCTCGCGCGCCGCCGTCGCCTGCGCGCGGGCGAGCGCCTGCGCCGCCTCCGGCGTCAGCCAGCACGCAGGGATCGTGTAGCCGGGAACCGGCCGACCCGTGAAATTGTCGGCGCCGGCGTAGCGCATCTCCTGCCTGATGGCGGGCGCGACGTCGGCGAGACGCGCGAGACCCGGCGGCGGCTCGGCCCTGGCGGCTCCGCCCGCAAACGATGCGACGCACAGCGCCAGCGCCCGCCTCCACATGTTTCGTCCCCCGTCGACGACGCCCGACGTTCCCCTGTCGCACGGCCCCTGTCTAGGATGGGCCGATGACGGCGTGGCGCGCATTCGCGATCTTTCTTCTGCTGACCTTCGCGCTCGTCGGCTGCGCGGAGCCTGCCGATCCGCAGGAGACGCGGCTGTGCCGTCTGATCGCGCCGACGCTCGCGCCGCCCGGCGCGCCGATCACGATCCTGTCGCAGACCGGCGGCGTCTTCGCCTTCGCGCGCGAGGGCGGACGGCGCTGGGCGCGGATCGACTACCGCGTCGGACGCGGGCCGGACCGCGCCCGCTTCGTCGAGTGCCGCTTCGCCGAGCGCCCCGGCTCCGCCGGCGAACCCGACCTCAACTGGGTGCGAACGCAGGACGGCGTCTTCCCCGAGCCGCAACTGATCTTCCTGAAGCGCTTCTGGCTGGCGACGCCGGACGCCGCCGGCGCCGATCCTGCCCCCGCGCTCGGCCTCGAGGCGGCGCGCGGCCTGCCCTTCGCGCTCGCCTACGGGTTGCAGCAGATGATGAACGCGCTGCCGCTGATGGCGGTCTATGCGCTGCTCGCCGCGTCCTACGCGCTCGTCTACGGCCTCGTCGGGCGCATCAACCTCGCTTTCGGAGAGATGGCGGCCGCCGGCGGCTACGCCGCGCTGATCGGCTTTCTGGCGCTGGCCGACGGGCGCGTCTCGCTGGCGATGGGCGTCGCCGCCGCGCTCGCGCTGTGGACGGCGACGCTGCACTCCGGCGCAGTCGCCGCATGGGTGTTCTGGCCGCTGCGGCGGGCGAGCGGCCAGCAGGCGCTCGTCGCCACGGTCGGCCTGTCGCTCTTCCTGCAGGAATATCTGCGCCTGACGCAGGGCGCCTCGCTGCGCTGGCTGGGGCCGATCTACGCCGAGCCGATCGCGCTCGCGCGCAGCGGCGACTTCGTCGTCACCGTCACGCCCGTCGCGCTGATGGTCGCCGCCGTCGCGACGGCGGCCGGCCTCTGGCTGCTCGCCGTGATGGCGTGGACGCCCTTCGGCCGCGACTGGCGGGCGAGCGCCGACGACCCGCAGATGGCGGCGCTGATGGGCGTCTCCCCGCGCGGCGTGCTGATCAACGCCTTCACGCTGGCCGGCGGCCTCGCCGGTCTCGCCGGCTTCGTGCTGACCGCCTATCACGGCGGGGTCGGCTACGGCACGTCGACGACGCTCGGGCTGAAGGCGCTCATCGCGGCGATCCTCGGCGGCGTCGGCTCCGTGCCGGGCGCGCTGATCGGCGGCGCGGCGGTCGGCGCCTTCGAGGCGCTGTGGTCTGCGGTTTTCCCCATCGTGTACCGGGACGTGGCGGTCTATACGGTGCTCGTCGCCGTTCTCGTGTTCCGGCCGGGCGGGCTGCTGGGCTGGCGCGAGGGCGGCCCGCGACAGGTTTGAGAGCGGGATTGAGAGGGTGAGATGACGGTGGTGTCCTTCGCCGATGTCGAACGCGCCGCGCGCATCGTCGCAGGCCAGATCGTTCGCTCGCCGACCTTTCCGCCGCCCGCCCTCTCCGCGCTCACCGGGGCCGAGGTCTGGCTGAAATACGAGAACATGCAGGCGACCGGCGCGTTCAAGGATCGCGGCGCCATCGTCAAGCTCGCCTCGCTCGGCGAGGCCGAGCGGGCGCGCGGCGTCGTCGCGATGTCGGCCGGCAATCACGCACAGGCGGTGTCGCTGTTCGCCACGCGCCTCGGCGTGCCCGCCACCATCGTCATGCCGGCCTCGACGCCGATCGTGAAGGTCGAGAAGACGCGCGGTTTCGGCGCGCGGGTCATCCTGCATGGCGACACGTTGGCCGACAGCGAGGCGCGCGTGCGCGAACTGATCGCCAGCGACGGCCTCACCCTCGTCCATCCTTACGACGATCCGCACGTCATCGCCGGACAGGGCACGGCGACGCTCGAGCTGATCGCCGACGCGCCCGATCTCGACGCGCTGATCGTTCCGGTGGGCGGCGGCGGCCTTGTCTCCGGCGCCGCCGTCGCCGCGCGCGCGCTGAGGCCGACGATGCAGGTCGTCGGCGTCGAGGCCGAGCTTTACCCTTCGTTCTGGAACGCGCTGGGGCGCGGCAATCTGCCGATCGGCGGGCCGACTCTGGCCGAGGGCATAGCGGTCAAGAATGTCGGCAGGCTGACGCTCGAGATCGTGCGCGCGCTCGTCGACCGCATGATCCTGGTCGACGAGAGCGACCTCGAGCGGGCCGTCAACGCGCTCGCCACGCTGCAACGCACGATGGCGGAAGGCGCCGGCGCCGCGGGCCTCGCCGCGCTGCTCGCCGAGCCGGAGCTGTTTCGCGGCAAGAAGGTCGGAATCATTCTCTCGGGCGGCAATATCGACGCGCGCCTGCTCGCCGCCATCATGGTGCGCGAGCTGGAGCGCGACGGCCGCATCGTGCACATCCGCGTCACGGCGCCGGACCGTCCCGGCCTGCTCGGCCTCATCACCTCGAAGATCGGCGAGATCGGCGGCAACATTCTGGAAGTCTCGCACCGTCGCCTGATGCTCGACGTGCCGGCCAAGGGCGTCTCCGTCGACATCTCGATGGAGACGCGCGGGCGCATGCACACGCAGGAAATCCTGCACGGCCTCGCGACGGCGGGTCTGGCCTCGCGGCGCCTTGCGCCGACCGGCGACGCCGATCCGCTCGCCGTCGGCGCGGTTCTGTGAGGCCTCAGTAGGTCGCGCGCCCGCCCGAGATGTCGAACACGGCGCCGGTCGAGAAGGCGCAGTCCGGCGACGACAGCCAGGCGATGAGGCCGGCGACCTCCTCGACCTGAAGAAAGCGGTTCATCGGAATCTTCGACAGCATGAAGTCGATGTGCTCCTGCTTCATCTGGTCGAAGATCTCGGTGCGCGCCGCCGCCGGCGTGATGCAGTTGACCAGCACGCTCGTCGTCGCCAGCTCCTTGCCGAGCGACTTGGTGAGGCCGATCAGCCCCGCCTTCGACGCCGAATAATGCGAGGCGTTGGGGTTGCCCTCCTTGCCGGCGATCGAGGCGACATTGACGATGCGCCCCCAGCCGCCCTTCAGCATGTGCGGCACGACGGCCCGGCAGGTCAGATAGGGGGCGACGAGATTGACCTCGACGACCTTGCGCCAGACCTCGGGCGCAAGCTCCCACAGCCTGCCGTTGCCGCCGGTGATCCCGGCGTTGTTGACGAGAATGTCGATCCCGCCATGCGCGGCGGCGACCGCCGCGGCGGCCGCGTCGACGGCGGCCTCGTCGGTGAGCTCGACGACATGCGTCGTCACCTTGCCGAGCGCGCCGAGCGCGGCGCCCGCCTGCGCGAGGCGCGCGCCGTCCATGTCCCAGAGCGCCACGGACGCGCCGGATTTCAGCATCCGCTCCGCCGCCGCGTAGCCGATGCCGCGCGCCCCGCCCGTGACGATCGCGCGGCGACCCTCGAGATCGATTCTGTTCATGCCGACACATCCTCCCGCGCCATTGTGGACGCGGCGGCGGCGCCGACGCAAACCGATTTAGGGGCCCGCGCCCCAGCCGCGCGAGGAACAGACATGCGCGCAAAAGAAAAGCCCCGGTCGCGAGACCGGGGCTTCGAAACCGGCATAAGCCGATCAGGCGGCGCGAAGATTGCCGGCGGAGGACTTGCCCGTCCGCTTGTCGGCGATCACTTCGAACTCGACCTTCTGGCCTTCGACCAGATCGCGCATGCCCGAACGCTCGACCGCCGAAACGTGCACGAACACGTCCTTGCCGCCGTCGTCGGGCTGAATGAAGCCGTAGCCCTTGGTGCTGTTGAACCACTTCACCGTGCCGGTGGTCATCGGAATACCTCGTAGAAATTGCCGTGAATCGAAGCCGCGCGCCAAGAGCGCGCGACCGGTTGGTCAGCGATGACAGAAGGGTCGTCAGCAGGCTTCGGCGCACGCCGTTGCAAGGCCAAGTCGTCGGCCGTCGTCGAATGGCCTTGGTATCAGCCAATCATGGTCGCAACAAGGCCCCGCCCGCAATTTTCCGTCTTCAGACCTTCACGCGCAGGTGAAAGCTTTTCGGCCGGGTCAGCGCCTCGTAGCCGACCCGCGACAGCGTGGCCCCGCGCCCGGTGTCCTTCACGCCCGTCCAGGCGAGCGCGGGATCGAGGTAGTCGGCGCGGTTGAGGAAGACCGTGCCGGTGTCGATCCGCTCGCCGATGCGCTCGGCGGCCTCCGCGTCGCCTGTCCAGATCGACGCGGTCAGACCGTAGCGGGAATCGTTCATCAGCTCGATCGCCTGCTCGTCGCTCTCCACCTTCATGATCCCGACCACGGGCCCGAAACTCTCCTCCGTCATCACCTCCATCGAATGGTCGACGTCGACGAGGATCTGCGGCGCGAGCCACGGCGTGCCCGGCCTGTCGGCGGCGAACAGCTTCGCGTCGAGCGTGCCGCGCGCGCCCTGCGCCAGCGCCTGCGCGGTCTGCTCGCGCACGACGCCGGCGAGCGAGGCGCGCGCCATCGGCCCGAGCGTCGTCGCCGGATCGAGCGGCGAGGCGAGCACATATTGCTTCGCCAACGCCGTCGCCGCCTCTACGAAACGGTCGTGGATCGACGCGGCGACATAGACGCGCTCGATCCCGCAACAGCTCTGCCCGGAATTGAAGAAGGCGCCGTCGACGACATTCTCGACCGTATGGTCGAAATTGCAGTCGGCCCGCACATAGGCAGGGTCCTTGCCGCCAAGCTCAAGGCCGACGCCGGTGAACGTGCCGGCCGCCGCCCGCTCGATCGCGCGCCCGGCCTCGACCGAGCCGGTGAAGCACACCTGATCGAGCTCGCCCGAGCCGATCAGCCGCAGCGTGTCGTCATGCGTCAGCACCAGCGTCTGGAACAGGCCTTCCGGAAAGCCCGCCGCGTCGAAGGCGCGCTGGAAACGCTCGCCGACGAGAATCGTCTGCGCCGCATGTTTCAGAATGACGGCGTTGCCCGCCATCAGCGCGGGCGCGATGGAGTTGACGGCGGTCAGATACGGATAGTTCCACGGCGCGACCGTGAACACGACGCCAAGCGGCTCGCGCCGGATGAAGCGTCGGAATCCCTCCTTCGGGCCCGGATCGACATCGGCCAGCGCCTCGTCCGCGATGTCGATCATCGCCCGCGCGCGCTCGGCGAAGCCGCGCAGCTCGCCCGCCCCGTAGCGCACGGGCCGGCCCATCTGCAGCGCCAGCTCGGGAACGATCTCCCCCTCCATCGCCAGCATCGCGTCGACCGCCTCGCGGCAGAGCGCGGCGCGTTCGGCGAGGCTCGTCTCGCGCCAGACGCGCTGGGCCGCCTTGGCGCGCTCGACCGTGCTCGCGATATGCGTCGCGGAGGCCGGAACGCGGCGGGCGACGAGACGTCCGTCGATGGGGGAAACGCAAACGATGTCGGTCATACGTCCTCAGATGATCTCGAAATAGCGGGCGAGCTGCCAGTCGGTGATCGCCTTGCGCGACTCGCGCTCCTCCCAGTCGCGCGTGGCCGAAAAATGCTCGACGAAGGCGTCGCCGAACAAGTCCCGCGCAGCCTTGGACGCGGCGAGCCGCCGCGCCGCCTCGCCCAGCGAGCGCGGCAACTGCCGCTCGAGCGGATACTCCCGATCGTAGGCGTTGCCGACGATCGGGTCGCCCGGCTCGATCTTGTTGGCGATGCCCCACAGGCCCGAGCCGATGGCGGCCGCCAGCGCCAGATACGGATTGATGTCGGCCGCCGCCACCCGATACTCGACGCGCTGGGCGGCGGGCGAACCGGGAATGGCGCGCAACGCGCAGGTGCGGTTCTCGACGCCCCATGCCGCCACCGTCGGCGCCCAATAGCCGGGGATGAGCCGCGTATAGGAATTCACCGTCGAGGCGACCATCGCCAGCACGTCAGGCATCAGCGCCTGCTGGCCGCCGATGAACCAGCGCATCTCGTCGGAGATCCCGTGCTGCTTCGTCTTGTCGTGGAACGCCGGCCGGCCGTCGCGGCCCTTCAGCGAGACGTGCAGATGGCCCGACTGTCCCGGCCAGTCGCGCGACCATTTCGCCATGAAGGTCGCCATCAGCCCGCGCCGCTGCGACATGATCTTGGTGAAGGTCTTGAACAGCGCCGCGCGATCGGCGGCCTCGAGCGCGTCCGAATAGCGGATCGCCGCCTCCAGCACGCCCGGCCCCGTCTCCGTATGCAGGCCCTCGATCGGGATCCGCATCCGCTCGCACATGTCGAGCAGCTCGGTGTAATACTCCGCATGGACGCCGGCGCGCAGCACCGAATAGCCGAAGAAGCCCGGCGTGAGCGTGGCCAGATCGCGGTAGTTCTTCGCCCGCGCCGATTGCGGCGTCTCGTTGAACACGAAGAACTCGAACTCCGCCGAGGAAGTCACCGAATATCCCATGTCCTCGGCGCGCCCGAGCACGCGGCGCAGCGTCCCGCGCGGGCAAATCTGCTCGGCGGCGTCCGCGAACTCGGCGAGGAAGAACGGCGTGTCCCCCTCGAACGGGATCGGCCGACAGGTTTCGGGAAGAATGCGGCAGCGCACATCGGGGTAGGCCGTGTGCCAGCCGGTGTAGGCGACGTTGTCGTAGAGCTGGTCGTTCGAATCCCAGCCAAGAACGACGTCGCAGAAGCCGAAGCCGTCGTCGAGCGCTGCGAAAAACTTGTCGCGCGCCATGTACTTGCCGCGCATCACGCCATCCATGTCGACGACGCCGAGTTTCACATGGGTCAGTCCGCGCGCATCGAAGAACTCGCGCGCGTCGTCGGCCGTGCGGATGTTGTGCGGCTGCATTCCTGCCCCCTCGGTTCGGCGTCCCGCTGCGCGCAACGCAGAGCGCCTTTGCGCAATCTAACGTCGGACGCAGCCTCCCGGTCAACCGCGCGGTGACGCTGCGTCGCAGCCCCAAATCGGACGATGAATTGCGCAAACGACGGAAATAGCTTTTCCTTTGGTCATGAGCCGTATCCCTCCGCTGAGCTGGCTGCGCGCATTCGAGGCCGCAGCGCGTTCCTCGAGCGTAACGGGAGGGGCGCGCGAACTGAACGTCACGCCGTCGGCCGTCAGCCAGCACATCAAGCGGCTCGAGGATCGTCTGGGCGTTTCGCTGATGACGCGCGAGGGCAATCGCGTGCGCCTGAGCCGCGAGGGTCGCGATCTCGCCGACAGGCTGCGCGAGGCGTTCGAGATCGTTCAGGACGCGCTCGACCCTCTCTCCGGCCGGCGCCTCGCAAGGACGGTCACAATCCGCGCGCCCGCGGCGTTCGCGCGCTACTGGCTCGCTCCCCGCGTCGAGCGGTTCAACCGCGAGTCCGCCCACCTGCTGATCGCAATCCAGTCGCCGGAACTGGAGTCGAACGCGCCGCCCGACATCGACCTGACCTATGCCGAAGCTCCGCCGGCCGCCAATGCGCGCTTGTTGTTTCAGGACTGGGTGGCGCCCGTGGCCGCGCCCGGCCAGCCCGCAGAGGCGCGTAGGGAGAACGACGTCGCCGGCGTCCTGCTCGACGCGGCGAACCAGCCTGCGTCCTGGGCGGAATGGTTCGCGCTGACCGGCGCCCCGGTTCCGAACATGTTCCAGCGCGTCGTCGTGCCGCGCGACGATCTGGCGATCGAGGCGGCGCGCATTGGCATCGGCGCTGCGCTCGCCCGCCACTCGAGCGTCGAGTCGTTGCTGGAGCGCGGCAGGCTCGTCCTCCTGTCGCCGGCGCGCCTGGGCTGCGGCTCCGTCTGGATCACCCCGTTGGCGGAGGCCGACCGCTCGGCGCTCCAGCGCGTCGTCGCCTGGCTGGCGAACGAGGCGAGCCGGTACCGCACTCTGGCGCTGGAAGGCGCCGCGCCCGCCGGGTAGTGCGGGCATGGTAAACGCCGTGCGCCCAAGCCGCCGCACAAGTCCGCGCAATCCCGACACGCCATGTCAACCATAGATTGAACGCGCCCCATTCCGTTGGTCCGTCCGACGAATTCGCAAATCGCTCGTTAAGGCGACCGTCCTATCTTTCAGTCGAAATCAAACGAACTCGCGCCATAAGCGGGCTCGACGACAGGAGCGCGTCAAGATGAACGAGAAATTGCGCCAGATACTGGCCGCGCATGGCAAGCTCGCCGTGGATGTCGCCAAGATCGCCGACGGGGACGACCTTTACGCCGCCGGGCTGACGTCCTTCGCTACGGTCCAGCTCATGCTGGCGATCGAAGACGGTTTCGACATCGAAATCCCGGACCGCATGTTGAACCGCCGCACCTTCGCGAGCATCGAGGCGCTGCAGGCCTGCGTCGCCGAGCTCGTTCGCAATCGCGAGGCCGCGTGATGACCTTCCAGCCCAACTCCCTGATGGACCGCGCCCTGCAAGCCGCGGCGGTCGCAGCCAAGCACGCCGAAGCGGTCGACCGCGAAGGGCGCTTCCCGCACGAGGCGCGGCGCGCCATCGCCGAAGCGCGCCTGTTCGGCGCCATGATCCCGAAACAGTTCGGCGGCGACGGCGCCTCCCTGGCCGAGATCGCCGAAGTCTGCTGCCAGCTCGCCCACGGCTGCGCCTCGACGGCGATGATCTACGCGATGCACCAGATCAAGGTCTCGAGCCTGGTCGCCCATGGCGTCGGCGCGCCCTGGCACGAGGAGTTCATGCGTCGCGTCGTGCGCGAGCAGCTTCTCCTCGGCTCGGCGACCACCGAAGGCGGCATCGGCGGCGACCTGCGCAACTCGATCTGCGCCGTCGTGACCGATGGCGACCGCTTCACGCTCGAGAAGAACGCCACCGTCATCTCCTACGGCGACGACAGCGACGCGATTCTCGTCACCGCCCGCCGGGCGCCGGACGCCGCCTCCTCCGATCAGGTGATGGTCGTCCTGCGCAAGCAGGATTACACGCTGCAGAAGACGGTGGGCTGGAACACGCTCGGCATGCGCGGCACCTGCTCGGACGGCTATGTGCTGAAAGGCGCCGCCGGCGTCGAACAGGTCCTTCCGCAGCCCTTCGCCGAGATCGCCGCGCAGTCGATGCTGGCGATGGCGCATCTGCTCTGGTCGAGCCTGTGGTACGGCATCGCCGCAAGCGCCGCGATTAAGGCGCAGAATTTCGTCCGCGCCGAGGCGCGCAAGACGCCGGGCAAGGTTCCGCCCGGCGCGATGCGCGTCGCCGAGATGAACTCGAAGCTTCAGCTTATGCGATCGGTGATCCTCGACGGCGTCCGCCGCTACGAGGATGCGCGCGAGGGCGGCGACGATCTCGGCTCCGTGCCCTTCGTCGTGGCGATGAACAACGTCAAGATCGGCGCCTCGCAGACGATGCTCGAGGTGATCAACATCGCCATGAACGTCTGCGGAATCTGGGGCTACAAGAACGACTCGCCCTATTCGCTCTGCCGCGAACTGCGCGACGCCTATTCGGCGCCGATCCAGATCAACAACGATCGCATTCTCGGCAACTCGTCGTCGCTGCTGCTGATGAACCGCATCGACACGCGCCTTGTGATCTGACCTTTGGCGATCCGACCCACGGTGATCTGAAACATGTGCAACGCCTGCAACACTTTTCTCGACAAGCTCATCGATCGCGGCCTCCTCATCGAGACCGGGGTCGACGGCCTCTACGGACGCAGCGGAGCCTTCGAGGACGTCATCGCCCGCTTCGACGCGCTGATCACGCGCTTCGGCGGCGGCGACGGCGCCGAGATCATCCGCTTTCCGCCCGGCATGAACCGCGCGCTTTTCGAGAAGAGCGGATATCTCAAGAGCTTTCCGAATCTTGCAGGCACGATCCACGCTTTCTCCGGCAATGACGCGGCGCATGCGCGCCTCGTCGAGCGGCTCGCCGCCGGCGACGATTGGACCGAGGACCAGAGGCTGACCGACGTCGTTCTTGCTCCAGCGGCGTGCTATCCCCTCTATCCCGTCATCGCCAAACGCGGGCCGCTGCCGGAGGGCGGCCGTCTCGTCGACCTCAACTCCTACTGCTTCCGTCACGAGCCCTCGAAGGATCCGGCGCGCATGCAGATGTTCCGCATGCGCGAATATGTGCGCATCGGAACACCCGAGCAGGTCACCGAATTCCGCGCGCTCTGGCTCGAGCGCGCCGAACAGCTCATCGGCAAGCTCGCCCTGCCCTATCATCTCGACGTCGCCAACGATCCCTTCTTCGGACGCGCCGGACGCCTGCTCGCAAACAACCAGCGCGACCAGCGCCTGAAATTCGAGTTGCTCGTGCCGATCGAAAGCGAGGAGAAGCCGACCGCCTGCCTCTCCTTCAACTACCATCAGGACCATTTCGGAACGCTGTGGGGCATCCGCACGGCCGCGGACGAGACCGCCCACACCGCGTGCGTCGGCTTCGGCATGGAGCGCGTCGCGCTCGCCCTGTTCAAACATCACGGTCTCGACGTCGAAGCCTGGCCCGCCACCGTGCGCGAGGCGCTGTGGGGGTGACCATGCAGGCCATTCCCGGGCTTCGCGCGGAAAGCTATGCGCCCCATGCGCTGCACGGCGCGGATCGCGAATGGGCGGAGACAAACTGCTACGTCGACCTCTGGATCGAGCTCCTGCACGCGCTCGGCCGCGAGCCGCGCGCGGCGCTCGGCTTCACGGTGACGCAGGATTTCGAGGGAGATCAGTTCACCTTCTTCAAATTCCCCTTCGAGGATCTGCGCGCGCTCTACGGCGCGCATGTGCTCGAACTCGCCGTCTACGACGACCTCGCCGCTCATATCGAGCGACAGATCGCGCAGGGACGCATCGTTCTTGTCGAGATGGACGCCTTCCACCTGCCCGACACCCGCGGCGTCTCCTATGGCGTCGAGCACTCCAAGACGACGATCGGAATCAATCGGATCGACCGGACTGGCCGCTCCCTCTCCTATTTCCACAACGCCGGCTATTTCGATCTCGCCGGCGACGACTACGACGCGCTGTTCCCTGCAATGTCGAACGGCCTGCCGCTGTTCCCCTATTGCGAGATGGTGAAGCTCGAGCCCGCAAACGACGAGGATCCGCGCGCCAGCGCGCGCGCCCTGTTGCGCGGCCATCTCGCGCGCCGTCCGCGCGCCAATCCCGTCGCCGCGTTCGCCGCCGCGCTGCCCGCGCAGACCGAGGCGTTGATCGGTCGCGATCCCGCCGCGTTCCACAAATACGCCTTCAACACGCTGCGCCAGCTCGGCGCGAACTTCGAACTGCTCGCGTCCCATCTCGACTGGCTCGACGACGCCTCGCTCGCGCCCGCGCGCGCCGGCGCGCATGAGATCGCCGTCGGCGCCAAGACGTTGCAGTTCCAGCTCGCCCGCGCCGTCAGCCGCCGCAAGCCGCAGGGCCTCGAGACGATGGCCGCGCCCCTCGCCGACGCCTGGAGCCGCGTCATGACGCATCTCGACGCATCGCTCGGATAGATGCGATGGCGCCTGCGCCCGCCAACCGCTCCCGGCTCGATCACGGCTGGCGCATGCTCCAGAGCGCCCCGGGCCGCTACGCCGATCCAGCCGCGATTCCAGAAGACGCCGACTGGATCGCCGCCAAGGCGCCCGACACAGCCGCCGCCGCGCTCGAGCGCGCAGGTCGCTTCGACCGCGATGCGCCTGTCGATCTCGACGAGTTCGATCACTGGTGGCGCTGCGAGTTCGACGCCGCAGCGCCGCAACGCCTCGTCTTTCACGGCCTCGCGACTCTCGCCGAGATCTTTGTCAACGGCGAACGGCGCGCGACGGGCGAGAGCATGTTCGCGCCGATGACGCTCGATTTGCGCGAGAACGGCCGCGTCCGCCTCGACATCGCGTTCCGCGGGATGGGTCCGCGCCTTGCCGTGAAGACCGCTCGCGCGCGTTGGCGGCCGCGCGCCGTGCAGCCTCCGTCCCTTCGATTCCTGCGCGCGACCCTGATCGGACGCATGCCCGGCTGGTGTCCGCCGATCCGCGCCGTCGGCCCCTATCGCGCGGTCGAATTGATCGACGACGGCGCGTTGCAGATCGACGTCGTGCGCGCATTGACGCGCGTCGAGGGCCGCGACGGCGTTGTCGACGTCGCGTTGCGCGTCAATCGCGATGCGGTCGCAATCGAACTGTCATGTGCCGGCGCGCGCCATCGCGTCGCCGTGCGCGACGGCTGGGCCAGCGCGACGTTGCGCATTCCCGACATCGCGCTGTGGTGGCCGCACACGCATGGCGCACCCGTTCTGCATGATCTGGCGGCGACCGTCGAAGGGCGCGAGATCGCGCTGGCGCGTCTCGGCTTCCGCACCATCCAGCTTGACCGTGGACCGGACGGAAAGGGCTTCGGACTGCGCGTCAACGGCGTTCCCGTGTTCTGCCGCGGCGCGAACTGGATCTCCGCCGACATCGTCGCGCTGCCAGGCGCGCGCGCGGACTACGCGCCCTGGCTGACGCTGGCGCGCGACGCGCACATGAACATGATCCGCGTTCCGGGCTCGACGCTTTACGAGGCGTCGGACTTCTACGCGCTATGCGACGAACTCGGCCTGATGGTCTGGCAGGACTTCATGTTCGCCAATCTCGACTATCCGGCGAATGATGCCGACTTCCGCGCCGCCGTGTGGCGCGAGGCGGAGGCGTTCGTGCGCCGCACGCAAGCCTCGCCGAGCCTCGCCGTGTTCTGCGGCGGCGCCGAGGTCGCGCAACAGGCCGCCATGCTCGGCCTGCCGCGCGAGACGTGGAGCAACGCCATCTTCGATGAAGATCTGCCCGGCGTGCTTCAAGCCAACCGTCCAGGGGCCGTCTACGTCCCGAACACGCCGTGCTTCGGCGATCTTCCTTTCACGCCCGAAGAAGGGCTCTGCCACTACTACGGCGTGTCCGCCTACGGCCGCGATTTCGACGACGTTCGTCGCTCGCGCGTTCGCTTCGCGCCCGAATGTCTCGGCTTCTCGCATGCGCCGGAACGCGACGTTCCGCTGGAGCCGGGTCGCGCCGCCATCGCGCAGCCGATCTATGGCGAGCGCATCGAAGGCGACACCGGCGCGGTGTGGTATTTCGAAGATGTGCGCAACGCCTATCTGCAACGCCTTTACGGGGTCGATCCTCAGACCCTGCGGCGCGAAGACCCCGCGCGCTGGCTCGATTTGTCGCGCGCCACGACATGCGAGGTCGCGACCGGGCTCTTCGCGGAGCTGCGCTCGCCGCGCTCGCTGGCGCAAGGCGCCATGACGCTTTTTTTTCAGGATGTCGCCGGGCCCGGCGCGGGCTGGGGCGTCGTCGATCATCGCTGCGAGCCCAAGCCCGTCTGGCATGCGCTGCGCCGCGCTTTCCGTCCGCTCTCGGTCTCGATCGTCGACGAGGGGCTGAACGGTCTCGCCATCGTCGCGTTCAACGACGGGCCGCATCGGCGCACGCTCGACCTCGTCTTCGAATGTTTGCGCGACGGTGAAATTCCCGTGCTGTCTGCGCGTCGCGGCGTGACGCTCGAGCCGCATGGCGTCGCCGAACTTTCGTCGAGCGATCTGGCCGGCGGCTTCTTCGACGCAAGCTACGCCTATCGCTTCGGCCCGCCACAGCACGACGTCGCTATCGCGCGCCTCGTCGATCCGGCGACGCAGGAGATCGTCGCGGACGCATTCTTCTTCCCCGTCGGCCGCGGCGCGGCGCGCGCGCCCCTCGGTCTCGACGCGACGGCGGAACGCCTCGGCGACGCGGTTCTGTTGACGCTGAGCACGCTGCGCCTTGCGCAGAACGTGCGCATTCTCGCCCCCGGCTGGCGCGCCTCCGACAATTGGCTCCATCTGGCGCCACGCGCGCCTCGCCGCATCGTGTTGCAAGCAGTAGGTGACGCCCCAATGCCGACGCGCGTCGCGATCACGGCCTTGAACGGACTCGACGCGCTGGAGTTGCAGCCATGATGCGCCCTCTCGTCTTCGACGACTGCGCGGGATGGCTGCATGAGGCCGACGGCGCCCTCGGCGTCGTCGTCTGCGGCCCGCAAGGCTATGAGCAGTTGTGCGCGCAAGCCGCGCTGCGCGAGCTCGCCGAACGCCTCGCCGCGCGCGGCCTGCCGACGCTGCGATTCGACTATCCCGGCTGCGGCGACTCGCTCGGCGACGACGATGAGCCGGCGCGGCTCGAGACATGGCGCGCGAGCGTCGCATCGGCGGTCGCCGCCCTGCGCGCGGCGACAGGCGCCAGGTCGGTCGCCCTCGTCGGCTTGCGGCTCGGCGGCGCGCTCGCGCTTGAGGCGGCTTCGACCCTCGAAGACGTGACGGCGCTCGCCATGCTTGCGCCTGTGGTGTCCGGACGCGCCTATCGTCGAGAGATCGCCGCCTTCGCGGCGATGACGGGCGGCGAAGCCGATGCGCAAGGCGCGATCTCCGTCGCCGGATTTCGCGCGACCGCCGACACCCTCGCCGCGCTTGATCGTTTCGACGCGACGAAGATCGCGAAGGCGCCGCGCGCCATCTTCCTCGCCGCGGCGCCCGAACAGATCGGGGCCGACAAGCTCGAAGCCCGCCTCACCGCACTTGGCGTGGAGGTGACGCGCGCGCCTTTCGAGGGCTATGGCGATCTCCTAGCCGATCCGACTTTCGCGCGGGCGCCCGACGCTCTCTTCGCGGATGTCGCGGACTGGCTCGCCGCGCGCGCGCCGGGCGAAACGCGAGCCGCGGTCTCGGCGTCGGCGCCGGCTTCGCTGCGCGGGCCGGGCTTCGTCGACACACCCCTGACATTCGACGAGGGACGTCTCGCCGGCGTCTTGTGCGCGCCGGAGGGAGTCTCACGCGGACGCGCGATCCTCTTTCTCAACGCCGGCGCGAACCCGCGCATGGGCTGGGCCCGCCAGACCGTGCGCTACGCGCGTGCTCTGGCGCGCCAGGGCTGGACCTCCCTTCGCATCGACGTCTCGGGCCTGGGCGACAGCGCGCGTCGGCCCGACCGCCCGGCGCAAGTTCCCTACTCCGACGCGCCGCAGGACGATGTGATCGCCGCCATCGACCTTCTCGCCGCGCGCGGCTTCGCCGATGTTGCGGTGATCGGCCCATGCAGCGGGGCGCATCTCGGCTTCCACACGGCGGTGCGCGACCCCCGCATCGCGCAACTCGCGATGATCAATCTGCAAGTCTTCGTCTGGACGCCGGGCCGGTCGCTCGCCATCGCGATGCGCCAGTCCACTCGTTCGGCCCAACACTACCGTCGCCGCCTGTTCGAGTTGGACACATGGCGCCGCCTCGTTTCGGGCGACCTCGACTTGCGCACCATCGCCTCGGGCGTCGCCGCGCGATTGCGCAGGCGCGGCGCCGAGCGGCTCAAGGCGCTCGCCGGACGCGACGCCGACGGCGCCACGATCCTCACGCGCTTTCAGGCGCTCGCCGAACGCAACCAGCAGGTCCTGTTGATTTACAGCGACAATGACGGCGGCCTCGACGAGCTCGCCGCCCATCTCGGCCCGAACGGCGCGCGGCTCGCGCGCCTGCCCGGCATGCGCGTCGAACTCCTGCCCGACGCCGACCACAATCTGACGAGCCCGGACATGCAGGCCCGTCTGTTGCAGACGCTGATCGCGTTTCTCGATGCGCCGGCCGCCGCCGCGGCGCGCGAGCCAGCAGCGATCTTGCGCGCGACGCCCGGCCCCGCCACGCTGCTCAGCGCAGCGACAGATTGATCTTGTCGAGCGCGGCCTGACCCGGCACGAGCTCGGCGTCGCCGAGCTGGTTCAGCGGCGTCGCCACCGTGCCCAGATGGCCATGCAGATCGCCGGGCTCGGACTCGACATAGACAAGACCGGTGACGATCTCTCCCGAGGCCTCGCGGTCGCTGACGAAGCGCATCGCCGCGCGCCGGTCGTGCACGTCGTAGTCGCCGCCGATCTTGCGCAACAGGATCGTCGAACCGTCGTGCAGCCGCACGGCCTGCGTCGTTCCCGGCTCGTAATGGGTCGTGATCGGCGCGCGATCCGGCATGAAGTCGAGCGCGTTGATCGCCTCGTTATGCGCACGCACATAGTCGAAGCTCTTGGTCGACCCATCGTGATTGTTGAAGGCGACGCAGGGCGAGATGCAGTCGATGAACGCAGGGCCGCGATGCTCGATCGCGCCGCGGATCAGCGGCACGAGCTGCCCCTTGTCGCCCGAAAACGAACGTCCGACATAGGTCGCGCCGAGCTGCAGCGCCATCGAGACGAGATCGATCGGCGAGTCGGAATTGACCGCGCCCTTCTTCAGCTTCGCGCCCTTGTCGGCGGTGGCCGAGAACTGGCCCTTCGTCAGCCCGTACACGCCGTTGTTGGCGACGATGTAGACCATGTTGACGCCGCGCCGGATCGAATGGGCGAACTGCCCGAAACCGATCGAGGCCGAATCGCCATCGCCCGAAACGCCGAGATAGATCAGCTCGCGATTGGCGAGGTTGGCGCCCGTCAGCACGGACGGCATGCGGCCGTGCACGCTGTTGAAGCCGTGCGCGTTGCCGAGAAAATAGGTCGGCGTCTTCGACGAACAGCCGATGCCCGACAGCTTGGCGATGCGGTGGGGCGGCAGCGACAGCTCGAAGCACGCCTGCATGATCGCCGACGAAATCGAATCGTGGCCGCACCCGGCGCACAGCGTCGAGATCGCGCCTTCGTAGTCGCGATGGGTGAGGCCGAGTTCGTTCGCCTCGATCGCCGGATGGTGGAATTTCGGCTTGGCGAGATAGGTCATGAAAGAGCCCCTTCGCGGGTCGCGTCGGCTTTGATGCGCGGCTGGGCGAGGTCCGAGATGGCGCGCACGATGAAGCGCGCGGTGATCGGCGATCCGTCGTAATGCAGCACGGGGACGAGCTTGGCCGGGTCGACTCCGTGTTCGATGAGCAGCAGGCTGCGCAGCTGCGCGTCGCGGTTCTGCTCGACGACGAAGACGCGGTCATGCGCATCGATGAAATCGATCACCTCGTCGCAGAACGGGAAGCCGCGCACGCGCATCACGTCGAGATCGACGCCCTCCTGCGCCAGCAATGTCGCCGCCTCGTCCATCGCCGCGGCGGTCGAGCCGTAGTGGATGACGCCGAGCTTGGTCCCCCGCGCCGCGCGCTGCGTGAACGGGGCTGGGACGTAGCGCTTGGCCGTCTCGAACTTCTTGATCAGCCGCTCCATGTTGGCGACATAGGGCGCACCCTCTTCCGTATAGCGCGCATAGGCGTCGCGCGTCGTCCCGCGCGTGAAATACGAGCCGCGGGAGGGGTGCGTGCCCGGATAGGTGCGATAGGGCACGCCGTCGCCGTCGACGTCGAGATAACGGCCGAAATCGAGCCCGCTGTCGAGATCGTCGTGGCCCATCACCTTGCCGCGATCGAGCTTGTGCGTCGCGTCCAGCTTGAACGGCGCGGTGAGCCCGTGATTCATGCCGATGTCGAGATCGAGCATGACGAACACCGGCGTCTGCAACCGGTCCGCCAGATCGAAGGACAGCGCGCCGAACTCGAACGCCTCGCCCGCGTCGCGCGGGAAGATCAGCACGTGCTTGGTGTCGCCGTGCGAGGCGTAGGCGCAGGACATCACGTCCGACTGCTGCGTGCGCGTCGGCATGCCCGTGGAGGGGCCGCCGCGCTGCACGTTGAAGATGACGGAGGGAATCTCGGCGAAATAGGCGAGCCCCAGAAACTCCTGCATCAGCGAGATGCCGGGGCCGGAGGTCGCGGTGAAGGCGCGCGCGCCGTTCCATCCCGCCCCGACCACCATGCCGATCGAGGCGAGCTCGTCCTCGGCCTGCACGATGGCGTAGCGCTTGGCGCCGGTCTGGGGCTCGATGCGCAGTTTCTTGCACCAGCTCGTGAAGGCCTCGGCGAGCGAGGTCGAGGGCGTCAACGGATACCAGGCGCACACCGTCGCCCCGCCATAGACGGCGCCGAGCGCGGCGGCCGAATTGCCTTCGACGAAGATGCGGTCGCCGATCGAGGTCGAGCGCTTCACCGTCAGGCCGATCGGGCACTTCAGATTGGCGAGCGCCCAATTGCGGCCGATATGGAACGCCTTGTGATTGGCGGCGATCAGCTTCTCCTTGGAGGCGAACTGCTCGGACAGCAGCGTCTCCACTACGCCCGGCTCGATCTCCAGCAGCGCCGACAGCGCGCCGATGCAGACGATGTTCTTGAACAGCTGCCGCTGCCGCGAATCCGTGTATTCGCGATTGCAGATCTCGGTCAGCGGCACGCCGATCGTCGTCACGTCGTCGCGGAACTTCGAGGCCTGGATCGTGCGCGAATTGTCGTAGAAGAGGTAGCCGCCCGGATCGATCGAGGCGACGTCCTTGTCCCATGTCTGCGGGTTCATCGCGACGACGAGGTCGGCGCCGCCGCGCGCGCCGAGCCAGCCAGCGTCGCACACGCGCACCTCGTACCAGGTCGGCAGGCCCTGAATGTTGGATGGAAAGATGTTGCGCGTCGCCACGCTGACGCCCATGCGCATGACGGCGCGGGCGAACATCTGGTTGGCGGAGGCCGATCCGGAGCCGTTGACGTTGGCGAACCGGACGACGAAATCGTTCACGCTATGGATCGACATGAAGCGCCTGCTCGCGGTAACCGGACGGAGAATTTCTGCATGTCCCACGCGCCCGTCGGGCAGCGTTCGGCGCACAGGCCGCAATGCAGGCAGACATCCTCGTCCTTGACCATGATGCGCCCGGTCTTGAGGGGATCGGACACGTAGAGGTCTTGGGAGAGATTGGTCGACGGCGCCTTCAGCCGCGCGCGCAGCGCGGCCTCCTCGCCGTCGGCGGTGAAGGTGATGCAATCCATCGGGCATATGTCGACGCAGGCGTCGCACTCGATGCATAGCGGCCGCGCGAAGATGGTTTCGACGTCGCAATTCAGGCAGCGTTGCGCCTCGTCGAAGGCGCGCTGCGCATCGAAACCGAGCTCGACCTCGACCTTGATGTTCTTCAACGCCACCTTGTTGTCGACGAGCGGCACCTTGAAGCGCTTGTCGGCCGAGATCGCGTTGTCGTAGCTCCACTCGTGGATGCCCATCTTCTGGCTGATGAGCGTGTGTCCGGGCGGGGGGCGATGCGTCGGGTCGAGCCCGTGGCACAGCCGGTCGATCGAGACGGCCGCCGCGTGCCCGTGCGCCACCGCCCAGATGATGTTCTTCGGACCGAAGGCCGCGTCGCCGCCGAAGAACACGTTCGGAAAGCGATGCGGCCATCGTCACCTTGTCGACGACGGGCATGTCCCATTTGTCGAAGCCGATGCCGATGTCCCGCTCGATCCACGGATAGGCGTTCTCCTGGCCGACGGCGATGAGAACCTCGTCGCACGGCACATGCACGTCCGGCTCGCCGGTCGGAACCAGCGTGCGCCGGCCCTTCTCGTCGTAAACGGCGCGCACCTTCTCGAACAGCATGCCGGTGAGCTTGCCGTTCTCATGCGTGAACTGCAGCGGCGCCATGTAGTTGAGGATCGGGATGCCTTCGTGCATCGCGTCCTCCTTCTCCCAGGGCGAGGCCTTCATCTCCTCGAAGCCGGAGCGGACGATCACCTTCACGTCCTCGGCGCCCAGGCGGCGCGCCGAGCGACAGCAGTCCATCGCGGTGTTGCCGCCGCCGAGCACGATCACGCGCTTGGCGATCTTGGTCACATGGCCGAAGGCGACGTTGGCGAGCCAGTCGATGCCGAGATGGATATGCGCGGCCGCCTCCTTGCGGCCGGAAATCTCGAGGTCGCGCCCGCGCGGCGCGCCGGCGCCGACGAACACGGCGTCCCAGCCCCCGTCGAGCAGCGCCTGCAGGCTCTCGACGCGATGGCCGCGGCGGAACTCGACGCCGAGATCGAGCACGTAGCCGACCTCCTCGTCGATCACGCTTTCCGGCAGGCGAAACTTCGGGATCTGCGTGCGCACCATGCCGCCCGCCTTCGGCTCGGAGTCGAAGACGACGACCTCGTAGCCGAGCGGCGCGAGATCGCGCGCCACCGTCAGCGAGGCCGGCCCAGCGCCGACGCAGGCGACCCGCTTGCCGTTCTTGCGCTCGGCCTTGGCCGGCATGCGCGCCGTCACGTCGTCCTTGTAGTCGGCGGCGACGCGCTTCAGCCGGCAGATGGCGACAGGCTCGGCCTCGACGCGCCCGCGCCGGCAGGCCGGCTCGCACGGACGGTCGCAGGTGCGACCCAAAACGCCGGGGAAGACGTTCGATTCCCAATTCACCATGTAGGCGTCGGAATAACGCCCCGCGGCGATCATCCGAATGTAATCGGGAACAGGCGTGTGGGCCGGACAGGCCCATTGGCAATCGACGACTTTATGGAAGTAGTCGGCCGGATCGACCCTGTCGGACCTCACATTTCCTCCCGGGGCGCCTTCGCCCTCAGCATTTCAGCCCGTTCCTGGGGCGACGCGCGGCGGATTTTGCGCCGTTTCGATGAAGTTGCGCGCAGGCGCGACCCGCCGTCAAGGCGCGTGGCGTCAATTGGCTTCACGTCTTTTGGACGAGACAGAGTGGCGTTTGGCCGCGCCGCCTGTTAGCCAGCCTCATGGAGTGGCGCGACGAAGGGCTGGTCATCGGCGCTCGCCGGCACGGCGAGTCGGCGGTCATCCTCGAGGCGATGACGCGCGAGCACGGCCGCCATTTCGGCCTCGTCCGCAATGGTCGCTCGCGCGCCCTCGCGCCAACCTTGCAGCCCGGAAATACCGTCTCGCTGGCATGGCGCGCGCGTCTCGACGAGCATCTGGGCGCCTATCAGGTCGAGCCCATCCGCTCGCGCGCCGCCGACGTTCTGGCCGACGCGCGCGCGCTCGACGGCCTGAACTGGCTGTGCGCGCTGATGCGCCTGATCGCCGAGCGCGAGCCACACGCCGACTTCTACGAGGCGGCCACCGTGATCGCCGACTGCCTGAGCGCGCCGGCGGTGGCGCGCGCGCCGATGGTGCGTTTCGAAATGGCGCTGCTCGGCGCGCTCGGCTTCGGCCTCGACCTGTCGCGCTGCGCGATGACCGGAGCGCGATCGGGCCTCGCCTGGGTCTCGCCGCGCACCGGCCGCGCGGTCACGGCCGAGGCCGGAGCGCCCTGGGCGGAGCGGCTTCTGCCGCTGCCGGCGTTTCTTCTGGACCCCGGCGCAGCCGTCTGCGAGGCGGACGTCGCCGCCGGTTTTCGCCTGACAGGCCACTTTCTGGAACGCGACGTGTTGCTGCCGCGCGGCCTGTCGTTGATCGACGCGCGCGCGCGCTTCGCCGGCGGTTGAGGGGATCGTCGCCTCAGCGGCAGCCTTCGCCGCCCGCGCCGGGCGTTTCGCCATAGCCGCCATGCGCCTGCGCGACCGACATCGCGCAACCGGCCGCCGAATCCGCGCGCGCTTGCGGCGCGCCGAGCGTCAGCGCCACCGTCACCAGCGCGGCGAGCACGAAAGCGACGCCGCTCGTCAGGCCGGCGAGCGGCAGGTTGGCGGCGAGGGCGGCGGGAGCCGGCTGGGTCATCCGATGAGATCTCGCGTCAGGATCGGCCGCCGTCCGGCCGTCGCGAGACCCTTTTAGCCCCGCGGCCGTTGACGCGACGTTACGGATCGCACACCGGCTGCAGGGCGCGCCGCGTCACGCCGTATCCCTGATCGAGCAAGACTTCGGCGACCGGGCAATGCGGGGCGGCGGCCGGCGTCTCCGCCTGCGCGCCGACGAGCGAGGGCACCCGGATCAACGCCGCCAGAATCAGGGCGAGTCCGAGAAGAAATCCCGTCAACGGATGAGAACGAATAAAAGAAAGCACGCGCCGCCCCGAACAAGAGGGTGACCGCCCAACGGCGGCCGGCCCTTCTAGGGACGCGCGACCGGCTTTGCTAGTGCATTGCGGCAACACCCGGCGGCGATGCCGCATCGCGTTCGATTGTGGCCAACATTTGCCGCGGCTTGCCGCCCCCGCCCCTGTGGTCTACCCGCCTGACATGGCCAAGACCACCGCCCCGCCCCCCGATTCGCCCCCGCCCGAGCAGGACGTGGCGCTGCGCGCAGCGCTCGAGGAGCGTTATCTCGCCTATGCGCTCTCCACCATCATGGGCCGCGCCCTGCCGGACGCCCGCGACGGCCTGAAGCCGGTGCATCGCCGCATTCTCTACGGCATGCAGATCCTCAAGCTCGACCCCGCCTCCGCCTTCAAGAAGAGCGCCAAGATCGTCGGCGACGTGATGGGCTCCTTCCATCCCCACGGCGATCAGGCGATCTACGACGCGCTGGTGCGCCTCGCCCAGGATTTCTCCTCGCGTTATCCGCTGGTCGAGGGCCAGGGCAATTTCGGCAATATCGACGGCGACGCGGCCGCCGCCTACCGCTACACCGAAGCGCGCATGACCGAGATCGCGCGTCTCCTGCTCGAAGGCATCGACGAAGACGCGATCGACTTCCGCGATAATTATTCCGGCGATTCGAAAGAGCCGATCGTGTTGCCGGCGGCGATCCCGAACCTGCTCGCCAATGGCAGCCAGGGCATCGCGGTCGGCATGGCGACGTCCGTGCCGCCGCACAATCTGGCCGAACTCTGCGACGCCGCGCTGCATCTCATCGACAAGCCGAAGGCGACGTCGGACGAACTCATGAAGTTCGTCCCCGGCCCGGACTTTCCGACTGGCGGCGTCATCGTCGATTCGCGCGAGTCGATCGCCGACGCCTACCGCACCGGCCGCGGCGGCTTCCGCGTGCGCGCGCGCTGGAAGACGGAGGAAGGGGCGCGCGGCGCCTGGATCGCCGTCGTCACCGAGATCCCCTACGGCGTGCAGAAGTCGCGCCTGATGGAGAAGCTCGCCGAACTGTTCAACGAGAAGAAGCTGCCGCTGCTCGCCGACATCCGCGACGAGTCGGCGGAAGACGTGCGCATCGTGTTCGAGCCGCGCACGCGCAATGTCGATCCCGCGATGCTGATGGAATCGCTGTTCCGCGCCTCGGAACTCGAAAGCCGCATCCCGATGAACATGAACGTGCTGGTCGACGGCGTCGTTCCGCGCGTCGTCAGCCTGCCCGAGGCCCTGCAGCAATGGCTCGACCATCGCCGCGAGGTGCTGCTGCGCCGCTCGCGCCATCGCCTCGGAGAGATCGAGCATCGGCTCGAAGTGCTCGCCGGCATGATCGTCGTCTTCCTCAATCTCGACGAGGTGATCCGCATCATCCGCGAGGACGACGATCCGAAGGAGCGGTTGAAGGTCCGCTTCAAGCTGACCGAGACGCAGGTCAACTATGTGCTCGACACGCGCCTGCGCGCCCTGCGCCGCCTCGAAGAGATGGAGCTTCGCCGCGAGCACGAGGAGCTGACCAAAGAGAAGGCGCAGATCGAAAAGCTGGTCGCCTCGCCCGCGCAGCAGTGGAAGACGATCGCCTGGCAGATCGCCGAGCTGAAGAAGAAGTACGGGCCGAAGACGAAGCTCGGCGCGCGCCGCACCAGCTTCGAGGCCGCGCCCGTCGCCGCCGCGATGGAGCTCGAGGAATCGCTCGTCGAACGCGAGCCGGTCACCGTCGTCGTCTCCGACAAGGGCTGGGTGCGCGCGCTGAAGGGCCATGTCGCGGATCTGTCCTCGCTCGCCTTCAAGGGCGACGACCGGCTGAAGACCGCCTTCTTCGCCGAGACGACGGCGAAGATTCTGGTGCTCGCCACCAACGGCAAGATCTTCACGCTCGACGCGGCGAAGCTGCCCGGCGGGCGCGGCTTCGGCGAGCCGGTGCGCATGATGGCGGACATCGACGAGGGCGCCGACGTCGCCGCCGTCTTCGTCCACACGCCCGGCGGCAAGCGCCTCGTCGTCTCGACCGAGGGACGCGGCTTCGTCGCGCCCGAGGACGAGATGATCGCCGGCACGCGCAAGGGCAAGGCGCTGATCTCGGTCGACCTGCCGCACGAGGCGCGTCTGATCGTTCCCGTCGAGGGCGATCACGTCGCCATCATCGGCGAGAACCGCAAGCTCATCGCCTTCCCGCTCGCGCAGGTTCCCGAAATGGCGCGCGGCAAGGGCGTGCGACTGCAGAAATACAAGGACGGCGGCGTCGCCGACGCCAGAACCTTCGCGTTGAAGGACGGGCTCGGCTGGGTCGACGGCGCGGGCCGCAACTTCAGCGTCTCCAAGGCCGAGCTGCGCGACTGGATCGGCAATCGCGCCGAGGCGGGCCGCCTCCCGCCGAAGGGCTTCCCGAAGTCGAACCGGTTCGGGTAGGAGCGACTAATGCACTATCTATATATTGCTGCCGACCTAGAAAATAACTATACTAAAATAGGTATAGCCAAAAACTGGCGCAAGCGACTAAATAATCACAGCGGAAACTCGTCAAATCCGCTCAGATTTCATTTATACAATATTTTTGCATTCGAAACGAAATCGGCAGCATCTAAGACGGAAAGGGCGATAACAGTTGCGCTGGCATCACATTCTATTCGCGGAAAGAAGGAATTATTCAATTGCTGCCCCAGCTTAGTTCGCGATGCGCTTGAGAAAATTAGATTGGAGCAAAATATAGATTTTATATCAAATATACCGAAGAATATTAAAGAATTTTCCGACATTGGATTTGAGGGAATACCGTATTTTTGGAGCCATTCATTGACGAGGATGCATTATTTTCTGAAATGGGCGTCTGGGCGGCATAAATGGCTGCGCAACTCGCGTCAATAGCTATTCCTCCCGATATTATCGCTATTCTGCCGCGTGCCCGGCTCGACGAACACGCTCAATGGCATTGACATCTTCTCCAAGTTTGTCGCGTCGCCATAGGCAGAAATAAATCGCTTAATGATGCTCTGGTTAAACTACAGAATGACATCGAGTCGAGGAATTTGCGCGAAAAAGAGCATTGGCAAGATCCAACGTATTCATATTGATTGTCATCTTCACAGTAGAGATCACATGGCGCCCTATGGCTGACGCCACATGCGCTGCGCCGAGCCGTTGGCGTCGGGCGGCGTCAGCAGCGGCCGTAGCATGCCGGGCCCGTCCGCGTCGGCCAGCATCGTGGCGACGTTCTCCTCGAGGCGCACGATCGCCTTGCCCTGGATGTACTGAACGGCGCCGACGAGCCGCACCTTCCAGCGCCAGTGATGCAGGAAGGTGAGGTCCTCCGGGAACACGACCACGGGCGAGACGCCGTCCTTGACGGCGAGCCATGTCGCAAATTCGAGGTGGAAGACGAAGCTGCGCAGCTTGATCTGCGGATCGTCCTGATACCCCTCCGCGTCGCGGAAATGCATCGGGAAGCGAAAGCGCGGGCTGTCGCCGTGCCGGAGCGTGATCGGATTGCGCGCCGAGGTCGTCGGCGTGTCGTACATGTCCGAGCCGACCAGCTGCACATCGCCCGACTGCCAGTTGTCCTTGGCCGGCGGCGTCTTGCCGTGATCGCGGATCGGCAGCGGCGGCAGCTCCGCGTAAAACTCCCAATCCGTCTTGCCCCCCTCCTTGCGCGCATATTTGCCGACGACGTCATGCGTCGTCATCGTTTGCACGAAGCCGCAATAATAGGCGAAGCCGTCCTCCGCCTTGACCGAGCCGTCGACCTGGAAGGTGTTGCGCAGCGCGTCCTTCTCGATCTGGATATGCGCCGGCTCCATCTCCTCGAGGCGCGCGCGACATTGCGACAGCGCGGCGATGGTCTTGAAGCTGAGCTTCGGATCGGCCGGCCCCGGCGGGCTCTTGCGCTTCTCGAACTCGGCCATCTCCTGATCGAGCCGCGCGATCGTCATCTTGCCGACGATCGCGTCGGGTCTGGTCTGGTAGGCCGGATTGACGATGTTGCGGTCGGTCTTGTAGCGCAGCACGGCCTCGCGCGTCGACGGGCCGAAGCGGTCGGCGGCCAGTTCGTCGGCCGCGATCATGTAGCCGATCAGCATCAAGGCTTCCTGGATCTTGCCGACATAGTCGCCATGATCGCCGAATTGCACATGCGCCGGATCGCGCACGAGGCAATCCTCGAGCCGGACATCGCCCTTGAAGAGCTTGGAAGTGAGCGGCATGACGCGTCCCCTCTCTTGGCGGAGAGGCTGCCGCAAACCTTCGGCGCGCGCCGTGCGCGGCCGCACGTAAACCGGAATAAGTGGCCCGTGCGCGACGCTTAGTCGCTATGCGCCTCGTTGCGCGCGACGCGGAAATGGCCGCGGCCGCGGCGGCCGAACCAACTCATCTTCTCCTCGCGCACGTCGACATGCACCGAGCGCGTGTGACGATAGGCGCCGACGCCGCCGATCTCCGGCTGCGCCTTGGCGAAGGCGACGATCTGGCTGGGGCGCACGCCGGCGATCTGCACGTCCGCCGCCTTGCAGGAGCGGTGCAGGGAATGGCGACGGCCGTTGGCGCGGAAGCCGGACGTGACGATCACCGGCGCGCCGAAATGCTTCGACATGCGGTTGAGCACGGCCGTCAGCTCGGCCGGGAAACAGGAGGTGACGACCCGGTCAGTCTGTTTCACGAGAGCCGCCGCTTCTTCCGCGGAGGTCGGCGCGTCGTCGGCCGGCGCGGACGCTTCGGCCTGCGCTTCGGGCTCCGGCTCGGCTGTGGCCGGCGCTACGGCCGAGGTTGGCTCGGGCGTAGCGACGGACTCGGGCTTCGCCTCGGCGACCGCCGGCGCGGCGGACGTCTCCAGCGAGGCGAGACGGAATTCGGCGGGGCGGCGCGGCGGCAGCGGCGCCTTGGCCAGACGAGCGCGCGCCGCGGGCGCGGCAGGCTCGACGACGGCGGCCGGCGCCTCGGCCGGAGACAGTTCTGCCGGCTCGGCGAGGACGGCCGGTTCGATCGGCGCGCGCAGATCGCTGTCGGCCTCGGCCCGGGCGCCCGACGCCCAGAAAAGCAGGGTCACGGCGAGCACGGCGCGCAGCGGTCGAAGCGTCGTCATGAAACCCCGCGAAACAGCCCGGACCCCTGCGCCGGCCGGCCTTTTGACACCATCCCCGGCCAAGAGGCAACCGGGGGGCGACCCGCGCCTCGGCGCAGGTCGCCTCGTCGCCTCGTCGCCGTCAGCGCATTGCAAGACGAACGCGGCTGTGGCTATGGCCGCCGCGACCGAACCACGAGAACTTGCGGCCTCCGACGTCGATATGCACCGAGCGCGTGTGGCGATAGGCGCCGACGCCGCCGACCTCCGCCTGCGCGCGCGCAAAGCGCATGATCGCCGATGGCGCGACGCCCGTGATCTGCACGTCCGCCGCCTGGCAGCGCATGTGGTAGGAGTCGCGCGCCCCGCCCGCCCGGCGATTGGCCGAGGGCGAGCGATAGCCGGAGGTGACGATCACCGGCGCGCCGAAATGCACGCGCATCCGGTCGAGCACGTTGACAAGGCTGGCCGGGAAGCAGGAAGTCGAGACGGCGCCGGTCTGCCTCTGGATGGCCGCGCCGACCGCGCCCGCGGAACGGCGCCCGCCGGCCGAAGCGCCCGCGCTCGCCGGTTCGAGCGAAGCGAGCCGGAGAGTCGGGTCGCGCATGCCGCCGTGATCCTCGGCGCGCGCGCCGGACGCAAGGGTTGGAAACGCAAGACACGCGAACAGGGCCGCGGACATGCGGCCACGCACTGAAACTTCCGTCATCGAAACGTCCGTCTGGGAGGAGCGAGGCGGGGGCGATCCGTCGCCGCCTGGCGAGGTCCCGCATGAACAGCGACGCCAAAAGCGTTGCTGCGATGCAGCATGACAATGCTGCAAGGCAACATTGTGGCGGCGACTCCCTCCGCGCTCAAAGCTCTGAAGTCATGTGCGTTTTGTCGCCCTTCAGATGGCTTGGACGATGCTGGATCGACTGGAAGGGAGTTGACCATGCACCCCGCCAGGCTCGCCGCCGCCCTGCCTATGCTCGCCGTTGCTCCGGCCTCGACGACCGAATTCTGCGGATTACGTCCGACCGGCGACGGCTTCGTCGCGCCGCGCGCCGCGCCCCCGACGAAGGCGCGGCGGCTGGCGCGGATGCGCGTCGGCGACGAAGTTCTTGCGCGACAGGGTGCGCGCGGCCCCTGGGTGGAGGCGCCGTGGCGGCGCCGCGATACGCGCCTGACGCGTGGCTTTCAGACCGGCAAGCGCGGCTCGGCTGTTCGGTCGCCAATCGAAGATCTGTGCGGCTGATCGGTCAGTCGACCCGGCTCCAGCCGTCCGGACCGAGCCGCTCCTGCGGTCGGAAGCGCGCCTTGTAGGCCATCTTGCGCGACCCTTCGACCCAATAGCCGAGATAGACGTGCTCGAGCCCGAGCATCCGCGCGCGCTCGATGTGATCGAGGATCATGAACGTCCCGAGCGAGCGGTCCTCGGCGTCGGGATCGTAGAAGGAATAGACCATCGACAGGCCGTCGGCGAGAAAGTCGGTCAGACAGACGGCGTAGAGATCGCCCTCGCCGCGTCCGAGAATGCGCGCGTCCGGCCCGCGCCGACGGTACTCGACGACAGCCGTCTCGATGTGGCTGTCCTCGATCATCATTGCGTAGTCGAGCATGGTCATATCGGCCATGCCGCCGTCGTAATGGCGCGAGTCGAGATAGGCGCGGAACAACGAATATTGCTCGGCCGTCGCCTCGTTGGCGCGGATCTCGCCGATCAGATCGTCGCTGCCCAGTTGCGCCCGCCGCATCGAGCGGGTGGGGCGGAACTCGTCCACCTTGATGCGCACGGAGACGCAGGCGCGGCAGTGCTCGCAGGCCGGCCGGTAGGCGATGGTCTGCGAGCGTCGGAAGCCGGACAGCGTCAGCAGATCGTTCAGCTCGCGCGCCCGCCGCCCCACGACATGGGTGAACACCTTGCGCTCCTCGCGTCCCGGCAGATACGGGCACGCCGCGGAAGCGGTCAGGTAGAATTGTGGCGCGTCGCGCGGCTCTCGCGTCACCCGGCTCACTCCTCGTGCGCGGCGAGCCTAGCAAACGCGGCGGCCCGGCGAAACCGGGCCGCCCCCGCCGCAAGCGTCAACGGCGCGTGACGATCACGCCGGAGAACATGTCGTGCAGGCAGCGCTTGTCGGACGTGAACAGCGAGATCAGCAGGACGAAGGGGAACATCCAGCTCACATAGAAGAGCACGCCGTGCACGGCCGCGTTGATGAACGGAACACGCCCGCCCGTATCGGCGGTGCGCACGCTGAGGTCGAACAGGCGCATGCCCGGCGTTCCCATGTTCGCGCCCGACACGGAGAGGCCATTGTAGAAGAAGGCGACGATCGGGAACAGCGGCGGCAGCAACAGCAGCGCCAGCCCCAGCGTGGCGACCGTGAGCACGACCCACAGCGCCGAGACGATCATCGCCACGACGAGAAAATCGACCATCACCGCGAAAATGCGCCGCGTCCGCACGCCGTCGAGCGCGCCCTGCGGCAGCGCGACGCGCGGGAACATGCCCTGCGCCGCAACCGTCTGGCGGGTTCCGTTGACGTCGGTCATGTCGGTCACGCTCCTTCCGGCGGCGCACCCCGCCGCCCGGCAGGCGCAATGTGGGGATCGCCGCCAGCCGGCGCAAGTCGCCGGCGCGGCGCGCCGGCCCGGTGGGCCGGGCAGGACTCGAACCTGCAACCAGACCGTTATGAGCGGCCGGCTCTAACCATTGAGCTACCGGCCCCACCGTGGCCCGCGGGCCGCCGGCGGGCGGCGGGCATGGACGGTTGCGATGGATAGCGGCGCGCCGGGCGCGGCGCAATCGTCGCCTGTCAGCGCGCGAGCGCCAACCGTTCGGACGACTGGACGGACTGCGCGGGAGCTTGCGTCGTCCGCTCCGACCAGCCTTCCCGCGCCACGCCGGCGGCGATGACGATCGGCATCAGGATGAGGCCGGCGGTCAGGGCCGGGCTACCGAGGGCGCCGGCGCAACGGGCGAGCGCGGCGACGGCGGGCGCGAACGAACGCGACACTGGAGAGCTCCTTCAATCGGCGTGAAGCCTCCGGCACACTGATTGACGAGTGTTGAAGGAAGGCGCCGACGATCCCGACATATTGAACGAAAAGCAAGCGCGACCCCATTCGGCGCATATGAAACAAGTTCCTGCAAAAATTTACCTAGCTCGATCAGCAATTCAAAACCATGACCTTGGGTCGCCTTTGACGAACCGTTGTTTCGGCGCAGCGCTTAAGGACCGATTCAAACTTGAGCGGCGATAAGCGAGGCAGAAGACCGGACTTCGGCCCGAGCCAATCTATTGCGAGGTTTCCATGCGCGTCGTCACCAGAAAGAGGATTTCCTCGTTCACCCGCGCTGAATCGGGCAGCGTCGCCATCAATTTTGGCCTGACGATCATCCCGATCATCTTCATGGTCGGCTCGGCGGTCGACTATTCGAATGCGGTGCGAGCCCGCGCCAACCTTCAGGTCGCGACGGACTCGACCGCCCTGGCGCTCGGCCAGAAGGGCATGGACCAGAGCGAGTCGCAGCTCTTCGCCACGGCGAAGGCCTTCCTCGGCGCGGTGGCGGACGACTCGGCGGCCTCCATCATCAGCGCCGAGAAGCTCAATATGGGCGGCGCCTCGAGCAAGATCTGCGTCACCGCGCAGACGCGCACCGAGACCGCGTTCATGAAGCTCGCCGGCTATGAATATGTGACGGTGCAGTCCAGTTCCTGCGTCACCTCGGGCTCGGCGAATTTCGAGATCGCGATGGTGCTCGACACCTCCGGCTCGATGAACAACGGCGCCGGCGGCTCCTCGAAGATCGCCGCGCTGCGCACCGCCGGCCAGAATTTCATCGACTACATGTACGGCCCGAAGCTGAACGGCGCGGCGGTGAAGATCTCCGTCGTGCCCTTCTCCTGGGGCGTCGCGGTCGATCCCGGCCAGTATCGCGGAGCGAGCTGGGTCGACACCAACGGCGCTTCCTCGCTGCACTGGGCCGGTTACACCGGTCAGACCGGTCTGGCCACCAGCCGCTTCGACCTGTTCAACTGGCTGAAGGCCAAGAAGTCGAGCTGGGACTGGGCGGGCTGCTTCGAGTCGCTGCCCTTCCCGCTCAATGTGCAGGAAGACGGACCGGTCTCCGGCAATCCGGATAGCTACATGGTCCCCTCGCTCTGGCCCGACGAGCCGGACGACTACGAGTATGTGAACAGCTATCTGTCGGACAACAAGGGCGTGTGCACGAGCAACGCGTCCAACGACTCGCAGCGCCAGTCGCGCGTCTGCAAGTACAAGACCCCGACGACGCTGAGCTCCTACGGGCCGAACCTCGCCTGTTCGTCGCAGCCGCTGATGCGCATGTCGAACAACAAGAGCGACCTGAAGACCTACATCGGCAATCTCGACGCCGACGGCAACACCAACATCCACGAAGGCGTGATGTGGGGCTGGCGCACGATTTCGCCCAAGAGCGTCTTCGCCGAAGGCAAGGAGTACGAGGCGCTCGACAACCGCAAGGTGCTGGTCGTCATGACCGACGGCATGAACACCTGGGGCGCGATCAACAACGACCTCAACCGCTCCTACTACTCGTCCTACGGCTTCTTCACCTCGACGGACGGAACGGGCCGCAACCCGCGCCTGCCGCCGAACAAGATCGACGGCGGCGCGCTGCCCAACCCCACGGGCAACTCCTCCGGCCGCGCCGCGATGGACGACCTGACGCGCCGCGCCTGCCAGAACGCCCGCAACACCGGCGTCGTGATCTCCACGATCGGTTTCACCACCTCGGGCGATCCGATCGACGCGGCCGGCAAGCAATTGCTGAAGGACTGCGCCGGCGACCCCGCCCGCTACTACGAAGCGACGGACGCCGCCTCGATCAACGTGGTGTTCGGCCAGATCGCCGCCTCCATCGGCAAGCTCCGCCTGCTCCAGTAACGGGCGCGCATCGAAATCGCCGGGCGGGAGACGCGAGTCTCCCGCCCTTTTCTGTTTGCTTGACGCTGCGCCGGGGGCGCCGCATCACGCGGCATGTTCTTCGCGCTCCCCTTCCCCGCGATCGATCCGGTTCTGGTCGAAATCGGCCCGCTGGCGATCCGCTGGTATGCGCTCGCCTACATCGCGGGCCTCATCCTCGGCTGGTGGGCGGCGCGCCGCCTCGTCGCGCGCGAGGATCTGTGGGGCGGGCGCCCGCGCCCGGCCGCCGACAGTCTCGACGATCTCCTGGTCTACGCCGCGCTTGGCGTCGTGCTCGGCGGGCGCCTCGGCTATGTCCTGTTCTACAACCTGCCCTTCTTCCTGCAGAATCCGGGCGAGATCGTCGCCGTCTGGAAGGGCGGCATGTCGTTCCACGGCGGCTTGGCCGGCGCGGCGCTCGGCGTCTGGCTGTTCGCCCGCAAGAGCGGCCTTCCCGTCCTGTCCGTCGCCGATCTGTGCTCGGCGGTGGCGCCCGTCGGCCTGTTGCTCGGCCGCATCGCCAATTTCATCAAGCCGGAACTGTGGGGCCGCCCGAGCGACGTTCCCTGGGCCGTGTTCTTCCCCGGCGCCGGCCCGCTGCCGCGCCATCCGAGCCAGCTCTACGAGGCCGCGCTCGAAGGCGCGGTTCTGTTCGCCGCGCTGATGATCGCCGTGCGCCTCGGCGCCTTCCGCCGTCCCGGCCTCGTCACCGGCCTGTTCGCGGTCGGCTACGCCGTCGGCCGCATCGTGTCGGAATTCTTCCGCGAACCCGATCCGCAGCTCGGTTTCCTGTTCGGCGGAGCGACGATGGGCATGTTGCTGTCGCTGCCCCTCGCCGCCATCGGGCTCGCGCTGATCCTGCGCGCGCGGCGCGCCGCATGACCCCGCTCGAGCGCGAACTGGTCGCGATGATCGCGCAGAACGGGCCGATCTCGCTCGAGACGTTCATGGCGCTGGCGCTCGGACATCCCCGCCACGGCTATTACATGGCGCGCGAGCCCTTCGGCGCGGCGGGCGATTTCGTCACCGCGCCCGAAATCAGCCAGATGTTCGGCGAGCTGGTCGGCCTGTGGGCCGCCGAGATGTGGACGCGCATGGGCCGGCCCGATCCCGTGCGCCTCGTCGAGCTTGGCCCCGGCCGCGGCGCCTTGATGGCGGACGCGCTGCGCGCCGCCCGCGCGATGCCGGGCTTCCGCGAGGCGATCGGCGTCGAACTGGTCGAGACCAGCCCGGCGCTGCGCGCCCGACAGCGCGAAAGACTGGCGGCGAGCGGCGTCGAACCTGTCTGGCGCGACCGCCTCGAGGACGTGGCGGCGGGCCCGGCCATCGTGATCGCCAACGAGTTCTTCGACGCCCTGCCCGTGCGCCACTACGTGCGCGCCGCCGACGGCTGGCGCGAGCGCATGGTCGGGCTCGGCGGCGACGACGCTCTCGCCTTCGGGCTTGCGCCCTATGTCGAGCCGAAGATCGGCCTCGCGGCGCCCGAAGGCGCAATAATGGAGGTCTCGCTCGTCGCCCAGGGCGTCGCGGCGACGCTCGGCCGCCGCCTCGCCGAGCAGGGCGGCGCCGCGCTGATCGTCGATTACGGCTATGCCCACGGCGCCTTCGGCGAAACGTTGCAAGCGCTGCGCGCGCACGCCTATGTCGACCCGCTGAAATCGGTCGGCGAGGCGGACGTCACCGCGCATGTCGATTTCGGCGCGCTCACCCGCGCCGCGCGCGAGGCCGGCGCCGCCGTCTACGGCCCCATCGGCCAGGGCGAGTTGCTGTTGCGCCTCGGCCTCGTTCCACGCGCCGAGCGTCTGGGCCGCGACGCCGACGAGGCCGGGCGCGCCAGCCTCGTCGCCGCCATGAACCGCCTCGCCGGAACGGGCGCTGGCGAGATGGGCGCGTTGTTCAAGGCGATCGCCGTCGCCCATCCCGCGCTCGGCCCGCCGCCCGCCTTCGAGCCTGCCGGAGAGACTGCTTGAAACTGCCCGCCATCGAATCCGACCTGCTCGCCGCCCCCGGCGTCGCGCACGCCTTTTTCACGCGCGAGGGCGGCGTGTCGACCGGCGTCTACGCCTCGCTCAACGGCGGCGTCGGCTCGCAGGACGATCGCGCCAGCGTGCTCGAGAACCGCGCCCGCATGGCCGCCCGTCTCGGCGTGCCGGCGAGCCATCTGCTCGTGCCGTTCCAGATCCATTCGCCGGACGCCATCGTCGTCGACGCGCCGTGGGACGTCGATCATCGCCCGCGCTGCGACGGGATCGTGACGCGGACGCGCGGCCTCGCGCTCGGCGTCACCGGCGCCGATTGCGGCGTGACGCTGTATGTCGACGCGCAGGCGCAGGTGATCGGCGCCTGCCATTCCGGCTGGAAGGGCGCGCTCGGCGGCGCGCTCGAAAGCACCGTCGCGGCAATGGAGTCGCTCGGCGCGCGGCGCGCGCGCATCGCCTGCGTTCTCGGGCCGACCATCGCGCAGAAGAGCTACGAGGTTTCGGGCGATTTCCGCGCGCAATTCCTCGCGCAGGACGCGGCGCATGCGCGCTTTTTCATCGACTCGGCGAAGCCCGGCCATTTCATGTTCGACCTGCCGGGCTTCATCGGCATGCGCGTGACGCGCGCCGGCGTCGGGCGCTTCGCGAATCTCGACCTCGACACCTATTCCGACGAGGCGCGCTTCTTCAGCTACCGCCGCACGACGCACCGCAAGGAGCCCGACTACGGCCGGCTCGTCGCGGCGATCGCGCTGGTGTGAGGCCTGTCATCCCCGGCGACGACCGAAGGTCGGCGGAAAGGGGATCCATGTTCGAGGCGTCACGAGCGAGGATGGATTCCCTTCCCCTCGCTACGCTCGGCCGGGAATGACGGCGAGCCGCGCCTTACCCGCGCGTCGCGACGAAGGTCATCCGCGCCTGATTGTGGCCGATGTTCTTGTCCGCGCGCTGCGGCGAGAAACCATGCGCGGCGATCAGCGCCAGCATGTCGGCCTCCGCATAGGTCGTCAGCGGCAGCGACTGGCGCAGCTTGCGATAGGGCGAGAAGAAGGTCTTCACGAGCCCGGTCGCGGCGGCGACGACGAAGCCGCCCTCGAGCGCGAAGCGCATCAGCGCCTTCACGTCGTCCACCGGACCGACGTCCGGCGGAATGACGTCGCCGACGACGAGACGCCCGCCGGTCTTCAGCTTGGCGCGCCAGAAATCGAGCAGCGCGGCGAACTCCTCGCGCGTCAGATATTGCAGCAGCGAGTTGACGACGACGACGTCGAGGCTCGCGTCGTCGAGCCCGGCGAGCGCGGCGTCGTCGAGCACGCGGATGCGCGCGTCGCCCGCAAAACGCTGCGCCAGCTTCGCCTGCACGGTCGGCGCGGCGTCATACAGCGCCAGGCTGGCGCAATGGCGCGCCACGGCGTCCGCCGCCAGCGCCTCGCCGGCGCCATGGTCGAGCGCGACGACGGCCCCGCCCGGCAGCAGCGCGACGATGTCGCGCGCGATGCGGTCGTAATGCAGGGCCTTGTGGCGCGCATTCACGTAGATGGCGTGGTCGCCGTTCCAGAACTCGCGCCAGTTCATCGCATCCTCGCGGCCAGCGCGTCACGCCTTGCGGTTGGCGTCCATCATCTCGACGAAGCGCCGGAACAGATAGTGCGAATCCTGCGGGCCGGGGCTCGCTTCCGGATGGTGCTGCACCGAGAAGGCGGGCCTGTCGGTCAGCGCGATGCCGCAGTTCGAGCCGTCGAACAGCGAGATATGCGTCTCCGTGGCGTTCGCCGGCAGCGAGTCGCGATCCACCGCGAAGCCGTGGTTCATCGACACGATCTCGACCTTGCCGGTGGTGAAATCCTTCACCGGATGGTTCGCGCCGTGATGGCCCTGATGCATCTTCATCGTCGTCGCGCCGACGGCGAGCGCCATCATCTGGTGGCCGAGGCAAATGCCGAAGGTCGGCACCCTGTTGTCGAGCAGCGCCTTGATCGTCGGCACGGCGTATTCGCCCGTCGCCGCCGGATCGCCGGGGCCGTTCGACAGGAACACGCCGTCCGGCTTGTGCGACAGCACCTCGTCCGCGCTCGCGGTCGCCGGCAACACGACGACCTCGCAGCCCGCCTCCGCCAACAGGCGAAGGATATTGCGCTTCACGCCGAAATCGAGCGCGACGACCTTGCGCGTCGCGCCTTCGCGCTTGCCATAGCCCTCGCCGAGCCGCCACGTCGTCTCGTCCCAACCGTAGCGCTGCGACGCGGTGACGCCGGGCACGAGATCCATGCCCTCGAGCCCCGGCCACGCGGCGGCTTCCGCGGCGAGCGCCGCGCGGTCGAACTTTCCGTCCGGCGCATGCGCGATGACGGCGTTCGGCATTCCCTTCTCGCGGATCAGCGCGGTCAGCGCCCGCGTGTCGACGGCGCAGATGCCGACGACGCCGCGCGCCTTCAGCCAGTGATCGAGATTCCTGGTCGCGCGGAAGTTCGACGGCTCGGTGATCGGCGCGCGCAGAATGACGCCGCGCGCGCCCGCCGAGGCGGCGAGGTTCACCGTCTCGATGTCTTCCTCGTTCGTGCCGACATTGCCGATGTGCGGGAAGGTGAAGGTGACGATCTGCCCGGCGTAGGACGGGTCGGTGAGGATTTCCTCATATCCCGTGATCGCGGTGTTGAAGCAGACCTCGCCCGCCGCGTGGCCGACGGCGCCGAGCCCGACGCCCTCGATCGTCGTGCCGTCGGCGAGCGTCAGCAGGCCGGTGGCGATCGGCGTGGTCCAGCCGACGGGCGTGGCTGCGCCCGCTTTGTCTTGAGTTTCGGTCATGTCGGCTCTAGAGCGGGGGAACGCGGCGCGCGCGGGCGTCCTCGCCGGCGCGCAGTCGTTCCACGGGTTTTCGGACAGGCGCGGACCCTATGGGAGGGCCCGCGCAGCGTCAACCGCTCGCCGGCGTCAATCCGGCGTCGCCAACAGTCACGTCGCCCGGCTGGCCACGGCCCGCGACAACGAAGGAAAAGGCCGCCCGATGCGCGAGAAATTTCCCGAACTGATGAAAATCGCCATGAAGGCCGGCGACAAGCAGCGCGTCGGCGCGCTGCGTCTCATCCAGGCCGCCCTGAAGGATCGCGACATCGAGGCGCGCGGCGCCGGAAAGACGGTTTCCGACGACGACATCCTCGCCATGCTCCAGAAGATGGTGAAGCAGCGTCAGGATTCGATCGCGCTCTACGAGCAGGGCGGCCGCAAGGACCTCGCCGATCAGGAGCGCGCCGAGATCGCCGTCATTTCCGAGTTCCTGCCCAAGGCGATGGACGAGGCCGAGGTCGCCGCCGCCATTCAGGCCGCCATCGCCGAGACGGGCGCGGCGAGCCCGAAGGACATGGGCAAGGTGATCGGCGCGCTGAAGGCGAAGTTCACCGGCCGGATGGATTTCGGCAAGGTGAGCCCGGCCGTGAAGGCCGCGCTCGGCGGCTGACGGAGTTCGCGCCCGCCGCCCTTGCGCGGCCCGGCGGACGCGCCCACTTGTTGCGACGAGCGGCCCGCCGGACGGGCCTTCAGGAGACCACGATGACCGATCCCCGCGGCCGCATTTTCGACGGCCTGGGCCGTCTCGCCACCGACGCGGTCGGCATGGCGCAGGGCGTCAAACGCGAGGCGGAGACGGTTCTGCGCACGCAGGCCGAACGCCTGCTCTCGACCATGGACGTGGTGACGCGCGAGGAGTTCGAGGCGGTGCGCGACATGGCGATCGCCGCCCGCGACGAGAACGAGAAGCTCGCCGCCCGCATCGCCGCGCTCGAGGCCAGGCTCGTCGAGGACCGCGGTTCGCGCGCCTGACGCGCCGTCGCGCAACTGATTCGATATCCCACTGATTCTGTGGACGCTCTTCAGACGCGTCTGGACCCGACCGCGCGAATCCGAGACGGTGGGACTCAGACGACGAAGCGCGGATGTTCGCGTTTCGTTGCAGTCGGGTCCGTGTCTATAGTCGCTGCAAGCAGGTGATTCGCCGACTCTTCGGCGAACGCGCCCCGGTCCGGGCGTCGATCGCGTCCTGTGCGTCAAGCGCGAGCGTTGCGTCGCACGAAGAAGCTGGTCGGGAGCTGCGGCTGAATGTCCTTCTATGAATCCGGCGCGGATCGCGCCGAGCATCCGGTCGACGTCGTCGAGCGCATTGCCTCCCATCACGACTGGAGCTTCGAGCGCGACGAGGACGACGAGATCTCGATCTCGGTGGCCGGCGGCTGGACCAGCTACAATGTCTCCTTCACCTGGCTGCCCGAGCTCGAGGCGCTGCATGTGGCCTGCGCCTTCGATCTGAAGGTGTCCGAGGCCCGCCGCGCCGAGACCGCGGGCCTGATTTCGCTGGTCAACGAACAGATGTGGGTCGGCCATTTCGATTTCTGGCCGAGCGAGAACGTCGTGATGTTCCGCCACGCTCTGCTGCTGGCCGGCGGGGTCGAGCCCAGCGCCCACCAGTGCGAGGGGATGCTGGCGGCGGCCGTGGAGGCGTGCGAGCGCCATTATCAGGCTTTCCAATTCGTCGCCTGGGCGGGAAAATCGGCGCGCGAGGCGCTCGACGCCGCAATGTTCGAGACTGTTGGAGAAGCGTGATGGGCCTGCCGTCCTCCCTGGTTCTGATCGGCGCCGGCAAGATGGGCGGCGCCTTGCTCGAGGGTTGGCTGAAACTCGGCCTCGACCCGGCGACGACGACGGTGATCGACCCCTATCCGTCCGCCGAGATGAAGGCTCTGTGCGAAAAGGCGGGCGTCCGCCTCAACCCGCCGCGCGAGACCGTCGGCAAGCCGGCGGCGCTGGCGCTCGCCATCAAGCCGCAGACGCTGAAGGCCGCCGCCCCGGAGATCGCCCCGCTGATCGGCGCGAACACGCTCGTCGTCTCGATCATGGCCGGCAAGACGATCGCCAACATCAAGGCGCAGTTGCCCGTCAAGGCCGTGGTGCGGGCGATGCCCAACACGCCGGCCTCCGTCGGCCGCGGCGTCACAGCGGTGGCCGCCGACCCCAGCGTGACCGCCGCCCAGCGCGCCGCCGCCGATTCGCTGCTGCGCGCCATCGGCCGCATCGAATGGGTGAGCGACGAGGCGCTGATCGACGCCGTGACCGCCGTCTCCGGCTCGGGCCCGGCCTATGTCTTCCTGCTCGCCGAGACGCTGGCGAAGGCGGGCGAGGCCGCCGGCCTGCCGCCCGATCTGGCGCTGCGGCTCGCCCGCTCCACGGTCGAGGGCGCGGGCGAACTGCTGTATCGGGCGGAGGCGACGCCGCCCGCCACGCTGCGCGAGAACGTCACCTCGCCGGGCGGCACCACTGCCGCCGCCCTTGCGGTGCTGATGGGGCCGGACGGATTGCAGCCGCTGATGACGAAGGCGGTGGCCGCCGCCAAGCGTCGCTCCGAGGAACTGTCGGGCTGAGCCGCCTCGCCATTGGACCGCCGCGATTGAGCGCCTAGATTGGGCGCGAGACGCATGGAGGTCGACATGGCCCGCAAGGATACGCCCCACAAGAGCGACGCGGCCCCCGCCGCGCGGCCCGACCCGCGCAAGGCCATCGTCGAGGCGCTGCTGCGGCTCGCCGCCGTTCAGCCTTTCGAGGACATCCGCATCTCCGACGTGGCGAAGGAGGCCGGCGTCGGTCTGGCCGATTTCCGCGACGCCTTTCCGTCGAAAGGCGCCGTTCTCGCCGGCTTTTCGCGGATGATCGACCGCGCGGTGCTCGAAGGAAACAGCGACGACCTCGCGGGAGAAACCGGCAAGGACAGGCTGTTCGACGCGCTGATGCGCCGGCTCGACGCGATGGCGCCCTACAAGGCCGGGCTGCAAGGCGTAACGGAATGGGCCCGTCGCGACCCCTCCGCCGCCTTCGCGCTCAACGGCGTGCTGGTCAATTCCATGCGCTTCATGATGGAGACGGCCGGCCTCGACCATGAGGGCCTCGCCGGCTCGATGAAGCTGCAAGGCCTCGTGCTGGTGTGGACGCGCGTGCTCGACGTCTGGTTCGCCGACGACGATCCCGGCCTCGCCGGCACGATGGCCGCGCTCGATCGCGAACTGGAGCGCGGCGGCGGCTTCGCCCGCCGGCTCGACGATCTGCACCGCCTCGCCGCGCCGCTGCGCACCTTCGCCGCCGCGCTGTGCGACACGCGCCGCCGCATGGCCGGGCGCCGCGCCGACGAAGCCGCGCGCGAACCCGACCTCGAGGCCGAGCCTGCCCCTCGCATGCGCGGCGGCTGGCCGCGCGACGACGAAGGCCCTGTGATCAAGCCGGCCTGAGGCGGGCGCCGCCGGCATGACGATCCTCGTCCTCGGCCTCATCGTGTTTCTCGGCTCGCATTCCGTGCGCATCGTCGCCGAGGATTGGCGCATGGCGACCCGCGCGCGCCTCGGTGAGGGTCCGTGGAAGGGCGCCTACTCGCTCGTTTCGCTCCTCGGCTTCGCGCTCATCGTCTGGGGCTTCGGCCTCGCCCGCGCGAACGACGCGCAACTGTGGACGCCGCCGGTCTGGACGCGCCATCTCGCCGCGACGCTGATGCTGGCGAGCGCCGTCGCCATCGCCGCCTTCATGGTGCGCGGCAGTCACGTCGCGGCCGCGCTCCGCCACCCGATGCTGTGGGGCGTCGCCCTGTGGTCGGCGGCTCATCTGATGGCGAATGGCGGGGCGGCCGACGTCGTTCTGTTCGGCGCCTTTCTGGTCTGGTCGCTCGCCGATCTTGTCTCGGCCCTGCGGCGGGGCGGCGCCGTCGCGCCCGCCTCTGCGGCGCGCACTCTGATCGTGTTTCTGCTCGGCGCGGCGATCTGGGCGGCGCTTGTGTTCGGCCTGCATCTGTGGCTGTTCGGCGTCGCGCCGCTGCCGCCTGGATGATCCATGCACAATAACACGACCGACACGCTCGCCCCGCAGATCGCCTTCGACGACTTTCTGAAAGTCGACATCCGCGTCGGCACCATCGTCGAGGCGCAGCCCTTTCCGCAGGCGCGCAAGCCTTCATTGAAACTTGTGATCGATTTCGGACCGGCGATCGGCCGCAAGAAATCCTCCGCGCAGATCGCCAAGCTCTATGCGCCCGAGGCTCTGGTCGGGAAACAGGTGATGGCGGTGGTGAACTTTCCGCCGCGTCAGATCGGCCCGTTCATGTCGGAAGTGCTGACGCTCGGCGTCCCGGACGCGGAGGGCGAGGTGGTGCTGCTCGCGCCCACCCTCCCCGCACCGGATGGCGGGCGACTGTTCTGACTCACACTGGCAGACGCACCGCCGCGCGCAAACCGCCGAGCGGACTGTCGGCGAGCGTGATGTCGCCGCCATGCGACCGCGCGATGTCGCGCGCGATGGCGAGGCCGAGGCCCGAGCCCGCCTCGTCCTGATTACGCGCCTCGTCGAGCCGGTAGAACGGCCGGAACACGAGCTCGCGCTTGTCGGCGGGAATGCCCGGCCCGTCGTCGTCGACCGTCACGATGAGGTAGCGTTCGTCGCGCGCCGCCCGCACGTCGACGCGCGCGGCGTGGCGCTGCGCATTGGCGACGAGATTGGTGAGGCACCGCTTCAGCGCGTTCGGCCGCACGGTGACGAGCGTCTCGCCCTCGACGTGGATGCCCATCTGGCGGCCATGCCGCTCGGCTTCGGCCTGCATGTCCTCCAGCAGCGCGCGCATGTCGATCATCGCCGAGCTCTCGCCTGAATCGCCGCGCGCGAAGGCAAGATACGCCTCGAGCATGTTCTGCATCTCGAGAACGTCCTTGGCGAGCGCTTCGGTCTCGCCGTCCTCCGGCATCAGCGCCAGCGACAGCTTGAAGCGCGTCAGGATCGTGCGCAGATCGTGACTGACGCCGTTCAGCATCGTCGTGCGCTGGTCGATTGCGCGCGCCACGCGCCGCTTCATCTCGATGAAGGCGTGCCCGGCCTGCCGCACCTCCCGCGCGCCGGTGGGGCGATACTCGACCTCGCGTCCCTTGCCGAAATTCTCCGCCGCCTCGGCGAGCTTCAGGATCGGGCGGATCTGATTGCGCAGGAAGGCGATGGCGACGAGGATCAGGAACAGCGACGTGCCGAGCATCCAGAAGAAGAAGATCTGCGAGTTGGAGGCGTAGGCGGCGCTGCGCCGCGCGAAGACGCGCATCATCGCGTCGTCGAGCTGGATGCGGATCTCGATGATCTTGGAGCGGCCGACCGTGTCGATCCAGTAGGGCCGGCCGATCTGCCTGGCGATCTGCGTCGACAGGCTGTTGTTCAGCGGATCGATCAGCGAGAAGAACGGCTTCGGCAGAACGGGGGGCAAAGGCTCGGGCTTGAGGAAGGCGACGTCGAGATCGAACACATCGTTGGCGATGCGCTGCAACTCCGCCTCGCCCGCCGGCCCCGGCATCGCATTGTGGAACTCGATCAGCCCGGCGATGTCGGGCGTCACCGCCGCCGAGAGCTGCGCGGTGACAAGCTGCCAGTGCCGCTCCATGAAGATGTAGGCGACCGCCGATTGCATCAGCAGCATCGGCAGGATGACGATCAGCAGCGAGCGCGCATAAAGCCCCTTCGGCAGCACCGACGCGACCCGCCGCGCGAAAGCCCGCCAGACATTGGCGATGCGTTCGAGATAGGCTGGAAACGGGACGGGCTGCATCGGCGGCTAGTGCTCCACGACGAGCCGGTAGCCGGCCCCGCGCGCGGTTTGCAGATGTTGCGGATTGGCCGGATCGCGCTCGATCTTGCGGCGCAGGCGATTGACCTGCACGTCGACGGTGCGCTCGTTCGCCGCTCCGCCCTGCCCCGCCAGCGCCTCGCGCGAAACGCTCTCGCCTTCCGCCCGCGCCAGCAGTTGCAGCATGTCGCGTTCGCGGTCGGTGAGGCGCACGGGTTCCTCGCCTTGCCTGAGTTCACCGCGCTCGACGTGAAAGCTGAACGGGCCGAACCGCACGATCGCCTGCGCCGCGTCGGCCTTGGCCGCCTTCGGCTGCGCGCGCCGCAGGATCGAGGCGATCCGCAGCAACAGTTCGCGCGTCTCGAACGGTTTGACCAGATAGTCGTCGACGCCGGCTTCGAGCCCCGCGACGCGATCCACCGCTTCGGCGCGCGCGGTCAGCATGAGGATCGGAACGTCGGACTCGCTACGCAGGGAGCGGGCGAAATCCAGCCCGCTCTCGCCCGGCATCATCACGTCGAGCACGATCAGATCGAAGGCGAGGTTGCGCAATTGCGCGCGCGCGTCGGCCGCATTCTCGGCCGCCGAGATGCGGTAGCCGTGCTCGGACAGAAAGCGTTGCAGCAGCGCGCGGATGCGCCGGTCGTCGTCGACGATCAGCAGATGCGCGGCGTCGTCGGCGACGCGGGCGGCGGCGCGGGCGGCGGCGGAGGACGCGGTCACGAGGCTTCCCTCCAGCGCGGCGAGGCGGCGGGCCGCACGATGTGGGCGACGCGCTCGCGCTCGTCCGGCTCGATCATCGCCATCAGGAAATCGGCGGCGCGGCGATGCGCCTCGCCGCCGACCTCGGCCAGCGCGCGCTCGAAACGCGCGGATTGAAGCTGCGCCAGATCGAGCGCCAGCGCGCGCCCCTTTTCGCTCGGGAACAGCAGTCTCTGACGCCGGTCGACGACGCCGGGGCGCGCCTCGACGAAGCCTTCGTCGACAAGTTCGCGCAGCACCCGCGCGAGGCTCTGCTTGGTGATCTTCAGAATGTCGAGCAGTTCGGCGATCGTCATGCCCGGCCGCCGCGTCACGAAATGCAGCACGCGATGATGCGCCCTGCCGAAGCGATAGCGCTCGAGAAGCTGGTCGGCGCCGCCGACGAAATCGCGATAGGCGAAGAAGAACAGTTCGATCAGATCGAAATGCGGATCGCCCCGGTCGCCGGCGGCGGGCGAGGCCTCGAGAGCTGAATGCATGGGCGCCCTGCGTTGAACGAGAGGCAAATTATGGCAGTCATATTGACATAAAACAGGGCGCTTGCTAACCCCTTCAACCTCGCGGCGCCGAAAATTACGGCGTCGCAGGCCGTCGGACGGCGGCCGACCAGGGAGCCCTCCATGTCCATTCTGCCCTTCGACCAGCGTGACGGCGTGATCTGGATGAATGGGCAGATCGTTCCCTGGCGCGACGCCAAGATGCATGTGCTGTCGCACGGCCTGCATTATGGCGGCTCCGTTTTCGAGGGCGAGCGCGCCTATAATGGCGTCATCTTCAAGTCGCGCGAGCATTCCGAGCGCTTCCGCACCTCGGCCGAGTTGCTCGGCTTCGAGCTGCCCTATTCCGTCGACGAGCTGATGGCGGCCAAGGACGCGGTGATCCGCGCCAACGGCGTGCGCGACGTCTATGTCCGCCCGGTCGCCTGGCGCGGTTCGGAAATGATGGCGATCTCGGCGCAGAACGCGAAGATTCACGTCGCCATCGCGACCTGGGAGTGGCCGTCCATGTTCGACATGGCGACCAAGATGAAGGGCATCCGGCTCGACATCGCCGAATATCGCCGGCCCGATCCGCAGACCGCTCCGTCCGCCTCCAAGGCCGCCGGCCTCTACATGATCTGCACGATCTCCAAGCACAAGGCCGAGCGCAAGGGCTACGCCGACGCGATGATGCTCGACTGGCAGGGCCGCGTCGCCGAATGCACCGGCGCCAACATCTTCTTCACGCGCGACGGCGAGCTGCATACGCCGATCGCCGATTGCTTCCTCAACGGCATCACGCGCCAGACGGTGATCGACCTCGCCAGGCGCCGCGGCATCGGCGTCGCCGAGCGGCGGATCATGCCGGAGGAGCTTGCGACCTTCAACGAAGCCTTCGTCTGCGGCACGGGCGCGGAAGTGACGCCGGTCTCCGAGATCGGCCCCTACAAGTTCACGCCGGGCAACATCTCGCGCACGCTGATCGAGGATTACGCGGCCGAAGTGACGCCGAAGGCGCCGGCGTTCTGAGTTCGCGCCCGCGACGAAACGAAAGGGCCGCCCTTCGGGGCGGCCTTTTTCATCTTGCCCAACGCTCGGCGGCGCGGTCGTCGTCGTCCTTGGCGGCGACCCAGCCGCCCGCGCCGCTGTCGGCCGGATGCTCCTTCTTCCAGAAGGGAGCGCGGGTCTTGAGGTAGTCCATCAGGAAGTCGGCCGCCGCGAAGGCCGCCGCGCGATGCGCGCTCGCGGTCGCGACGAAGACGATCCGCTCGCCCGGCGCGATGCGGCCGCTGCGGTGGATGACGGCGGCGCCCATCAGCGGCCAGCGCGCCTCGGCCTCGGCGACGACGCGGCCGATCTCCTCCTCCGCCATGCCCGGATAATGCTCGAGTTCGAGCGCGGCCAGGCGTCCGCCCTCGTCCCGGCACAGACCGACGAAGGTGACGACGGCGCCGACGTCGCGCCGTCCGGCGATCAGCGCGTCGACTTCGGCGGCGGCGTCGAAATCCTCGCTCTGGACGCGGATCGTCGCCACGGCCTCAGCCGCCCGTCATCGGCGGAAAGAAGGCGATCTCGCGCGCGCCCGCGATCGCCGCGCCATGCTTCACATGCGTCCGGTCGATGGCGACGCGGATCGTCTTGGGTTGCTCGAAGGCGTAGGCGTATTCCTCCCCCCGCCCGGCCAGCCAGGCGATGAGGTCGCCGGCGGTGGCGACCGACGCCGGCGGCGCGATTTCCTCCTCCGGCTTGCCGATGCGCTCGCGCACCCAGGCGAAATAGACGGCTTTCATGACGCTCACTCGTCGTCCACGGCGTGCTTCAGCCCCGCCGTCATATAGTCCCAGCCCGTGTAGAGCGTCAGGATCGCCGCGCTCCACAGCAGCACGAGGCCGATCGTGATCGTGCCCGGCAGCACCTTCTCGCCGGCGGGCCCGGCGATGAGGAAGCCAAGCGCGAGAATCTGCACCGTGGTCTTGTATTTCGCGACGGTGGAGACCGGCACCGGCACGCGCAACTCGGCCAGATATTCGCGCAGGCCCGAGACCAGAATCTCGCGGCAGAGAATCACGATCCCCGCCCAGATGTGCCAGCCCGTCAGCGTCCGGTTGGCGGCGAGAATGACGAGAACGGCCCCGACCAGCAGCTTGTCGGCGATCGGGTCCAGCATCCGTCCGAGCGAGGATTGCTGCGCCCACGCGCGGGCGAGGTAACCGTCGAAAAAGTCGGTGATTCCGGCCGCCGCGAAGACGCCGAGCGCGGCCCAGCGCATCCAGTCCTCGTCCGGCCAGAACAGCAGCGCGACGACGACCGGCACCGCCGCGACCCGTCCATAGGTCAGGACGTTCGGCAGGCTCCAGGCCCGCCCGGGCGCGCGCGTTGTCAAGATGGCCATCGCCGCGACCATGCCAGAACCGGGCGCGCCGAACAAATCCGCCATGCGACGCGGGGGACGGGCCGGCTCATTCCGCGCAATCTGCCGCGCAGCCGAGAAAAAACGTCTTCTCGCGTGAATTGCGCGTCAGCGCGGCGGCGCGCCGGAAGTCGCAGCCCGCCTTGCGCTTGCGCCCGGCGCGGAACAGGAAGTCGCCGCGCGCAGCCGGCAACGGCGCGTAACCGGGCAAGGCGCCGCCTCGCGCAGGGCGTCGTAGAGCGCGGCGATGGCGCGCCAGTCGGCGTCCTCGGACCGGCCGGCGACGGCGTGACGGGCGGCGAGCGCGGCCTGCAACGCATAGGGCCCCCGGCCGCCGGGCGCCTCGGCCCGGGCGAGAGCGTCGAGACCGCGGCGAATGAGGAGACGAGCCCACTGCGCGCGGTTCGGCCGTGCGATCGGGATGAAGGACTCGTCCGACGCCGCGCGGGCCGACCGGCGCGAGGCCTGCAGCTCGATCAGCGCCAGCAGGCGGTGCGGCTCGGCCCCCTGCGGCGCGAGCGCGACGATCTGACCCGGCCGCCGCCAATTGCTCGTTGTACTTCCCCATCGCCTCGGCGAGTTCGTTCGTCGGCAACAGGCCGGCCTCGCTGTCCTCGGTGGCTTTCACCATCACCATCACGCGCATGGTCTTCTCTCTGGCGGAAATGGGGCCGTTGCGGCCGCCATGCCCGCACGACGAACGAACGGGGCCGATTTCGACAGTCCGGCGAAATTTTTCTCCGGACGCGAGGCGCGCCGTCAGCGGCCCCCGCCCTCATTGAAATGATCGTAGACGAGCCTGGCCGTCGCCTTGTTGACGCCCGGCGTCTTTTCGAGGTCGGCGAGACTCGCCCGGCCGATCGCCTTGGCGGTGCCGAAGGCGTCGAGCAGCGCGCGCTTGCGCGCCGGGCCGACGCCGGCGATCTCGTCGAGCGCGCTTTTCGTGAACTCCTTCTTGCGCCGCGCCCGATGCGTGCCGATGGCGAAGCGATGCGCCTCGTCGCGCAGGCGCTGCACGAAATACAGCGCCGGATCGCGCGGCGGCAGCTTGAAGGCCTCGCGGCCGGGAACGTGAAACGTCTCGCGGCCGGCGTCGCGATCCGGCCCCTTGGCGATGGCGGCGAGCGGCACGTCGCCGGCGCCGACCTCCGCGAGCGTCGCGCGCGCCGCCTCGAGCTGCCCCTTGCCGCCGTCGATCAGCACGAGATCGGGCCAGGCCGGAAAAGCGGCCGGGTCGGCGGTCGCGGCGGCGGCCGCGTCGTTCGCCGTCTCGTCGCTCGCGACGCCTTCGCGCGGCGCCTCCTTCACGAGCCGTGAGAAGCGCCGGCGCAGCACCTCGCGCATCATACCGAAATCGTCGCCGGGCGTCAGTTCCTCTCCCTTGATGTTGAAGGTGCGGTAATGCGTCTTCATGAAGCCCTGCGGACCGGCGACGACCATGCCGCCGACCGCGTTGGTCCCGGAAATGTGCGAGTTGTCGTAGACCTCGACGCGCCGCACCGGCCCCTCGACTCCGAAGGCCGCGCCGAGCGCGGCGAGCAGCTTCTGCTGGGCCGCCGACTCCGCCAGCCGGCGACCGAGCGTCTCGCGCGCATTGTCGGCGGCGTGCGCGACGAGATCGCGCTTCTCGCCGCGCTGCGGAGCGGCGACCTCGACCTTGCGGCCGGCGCGCTGAGTCAGCGCCTCGGCGAGAACGGCGGCGTCCTCGATCTCGTGAGACAGCAATACGAGGCGCGGCGCCGGGCGCTCGTCGTAGAACTGCGCGAGGAACGCGTCGAGCACCTCCGCCTCGCTGAGCGAGCGGTCGGCGCGCGGGAAATAGGCGCGGTTGCCCCAGTTCTGATAGGTGCGGAAGAAAAACACCTCGACGCAGAACTGACCCGCCTGTTCGACGACGGCGAACACGTCCGCCTCCTCGACGCTTTGCGGGTTGACGCCCTGCTCGCCCTGAATCTGCGACAACGCGGCGATGCGGTCGCGCAACCGCGCCGCCGTCTCGAACTCCATCGCGTCGGCCGCCGCGCGCATGTCGGCCGCAAGACGCTCGCGCACCGCGCGGCTCTTGCCGGACAGAAAGTCGCGCGCCTCCTCGACCAGCGCGAGATAGGCTTGCGGCGCGATCTCGTTCGTGCACGGCCCCGCGCAGCGCTTGATCTGGTGCAGCAGGCAAGGCCGCGCGCGGTTCTCGAAATAGCTGTCGGAGCAGGTGCGCACGAGGAAGGCGCGTTGCAGGGCCGCAAGCGTGCGATGCACCGCCTGCGCGCTCGCGAACGGCCCGTAATAGTCGCCCTTGCGGTTGCGCGCGCCGCGGTGCTTGGCGATCTGCGGGGCGGCGTGGTCGCGCGTGATCAGGATGTAGGGAAAGCTCTTGTCGTCGCGCATCAGCACGTTGAAGCGCGGGCGAAGCTGCTTGATCAGATTGGTCTCGAGCAGCAGCGCCTCGGTCTCGGTCTCGGTCGAGACGAACACCATCGAGACGGTGGCCGCGATCATCCGCGCGATGCGCGTCGTGTGCCCGGCCTCGCGCATGTAGGACGCGATCCGCTTCCGCACGCTCCTGGCCTTGCCGACGTAGAGCACCTCGCCGTCGGCGCCGATCATGCGATAGACGCCCGGCCCCTTCGGCGCGTGCCGCCAATGCGCGCGGATCGCCGCCGCCCCGCGCGCCAGCGAGCCCGGCTCGGCCGGCGCAAGATCGAGCGTCGGCGTCTCGACGATGTCCGGCGTCTCCGGCTCGAGCTCGTCGGCGGCGTCGATCTCGGCCTGATCGGGCGGCAGATCGTCGGCAGGGCGCTTCGGCGTCATGGCGGCAGATGTAGGGGCAAGCCGCGCGATGGGAAAGGCGCGCAAGGGGAAAGCCCCGGCGCCCCTGCCATCCCGGCCGAGCGAAGCGAGGGGAAGGGAATCCACCACCGCCGCCGGGGGGTGGCAGGGCGCGGCGGAATCGGCGACCTTGCCGCCAGCCTCAGGAGCGTCCCCCATGCCCGTCCACTTCAGTCCGGCCGAAATGTCCGCCCGCAAGGCCCGCCTGCTCGCCGCCATGGCCGAGGCGCGGCTCGACGGCCTGCTGCTGTTCGCGCAGGAGAGCATGTACTGGCTCACCGGCTACGACACGTTCGGCTTCTGCTTCTTCCAGTGCCTCTATGTCGGCGCGGACGGGCGGGTCGCGCTGCTGACCCGCTCAGCCGATCTGCGGCAGGCCCAGCGCACCTCCAACATCGCCGACATTCGCATCTGGAAGGACGCCGGCGACGCCGAGCCGACGCGCGATTGCGCCGCCCTGCTCGTCGATCTCGGCGCGAAAGGCCGCCTCGGCGTCGAGTACGACAGCTACGGCCTGACCGCCTTTCACGGCCGCCGGCTCGACGCCGCGCTCGCCGGCCGGTTCGAGCTCGCCGACGCCTCGCGCCTCGTCCCGCGTTTGCGCGTGACCAAATCGACCGAGGAAATCGCCTGCGTGCGCGAGGCGGCGCGCCTGTCCGATCTCGCCGACGCGGCCGCCGTCGCCGCGACGCGCGCGGGGGCGGACGAGGGGGACATCCTCGCCGCCCAGCACAATGCGATCTTCTCGGCCGGCGGCGACTATCCCGGCAACGAATTCATCATCGGCTCGGGCGGCGACGCGCTGCTCTGCCGCTACAAGTCGGGCCGCCGCAAACTCGACGCGAACGACCAGATCACCCTCGAATTCGCCGGCGTCTGGCGCCACTACCATGCGGCGATCATGCGCACCCACGTCATCGGCGCGCCAAGGCCCCTGCACCGCGCCTATCACGCGGCGGCGAAGGAGGCGCTGCTCGCCTGCGAGGCCGAGTTCCGCCCCGGCCGCACCGCCGGAGACGTCTACGCGGCGCATGCGCGGGTGTTCGACGCGCATGGCCTGTCGCGCCACCGCCTCAACGCCTGCGGCTATTCGCTCGGCGCGAAATTCACCCCCTCGTGGATGGACCCGCCGATGTTCTACGAGAACAACGACTGGGTGATCGCGCAGAATCAGGTCTATTTCGCCCATATGATCCTGATGGATTCGTCCAGCGAGACGGCGCTCTGCCTCGGCCGCACCTACCTTGTGGGGCCAACCGTCGCCGAAGCGCTCAACGCGCCCGATCTGGACCTCGTGATCAAAGCGGGGTAGCTCTTCGACCAAACCGCCGCCGGCCGTAAGGCAGGACGAGACGGGGAGTGCGTCGATGATGAGTTCCGCCGCGGGCCGCCGGCCCGCTTTCGCGCCTGCGCGCGCGCTCGCGCTGTGCGCCCTCGCGCTGGCCCTTGCCGGCTGCGTCGACACCCTCGCCGAATCGAAGTCCGCCCCGCCCGCCCGCCAGACCATCGCCGCGCGCGAGGGCGTCAGTCCCCGCGGCGCCGCCGTCGCCCTCGTCAGCGTCGACGGCGCGCCGGAGGAGGCGACTCAGCGTTTCGTGACCGCCCTGAAAGCGGAATCGGCCGCCCGCGAGATCGCCTTCGCCGATGCGGGCAAAGCCCGTTACCACGTGCGCGGCTACCTCGCCGCCTATCCCGGCGCCGATGGGGTGACCATTTCCTACGTTTGGGACGTGTTCGACGCCGGCAAGCGCCGCGCCCAGCGCATGAGCGACGAGCTGACCGTCAAGGCCGGGCGTTCCGCCGATCCCTGGGCGGGGCTCGACGAGACGGCCTATGCAAGTCTCGCCGGCAAGAGCGCCGACGATCTGGCGGCGTTCCTCTCCAACACGCCGGAGGCGATCGCCGCGGCCCGGTCCGGCGCGGCGCCCGGCGCCGCCCCCTCCGCGGCCGCCGCGCTGTCGCCCGGGCCGAAGCCGGCCGCTGCGCTCTCCTACGCGCCGGACGAATAGGCGACCGCCCAGCCGCTGGTGGACAGACCCGTCTTTTGCGCCGCGGCGTGTTGTGACGCCTGCGCGACGCTGCTAAATGCCGCCCATCTCACACACGTTGCGACGGGGCGACCCGCCGGACCGGGGGCATGATCATGGCGGGCGCGATGAAGATCCTCGCGGGCAACTCCAACGGCCCTCTCGCCGAGGCGATCGCCGCCTATCTCGGCGAGCCGTTGACGCGCTGCCAGGTGCGCCGCTTCGCCGACATGGAGATCTTCGTCGAAATTCAGGAGAACGTGCGCGGCAAGGACGCCTTCATCGTCCAGTCCACCTCGTTCCCGACGAACGATCATCTGATGGAATTGCTGATCATGACGGATGCGTTGCGCCGCGCCTCGGCGCGCCGCATCACCGCCGTCGTGCCCTATTTCGGCTATGCCCGGCAGGACCGCAAACCCGGCCCCCGCACGCCGATTTCCGCCAAGCTCGTCGCCAATCTGATCACCCGCGCCGGCGCCGACCGGGTGCTGACCGTCGATCTCCACGCCGGCCAGATTCAGGGCTTCTTCGACATTCCGGTCGACAACCTGTTCGGCGCGCCCGTCATGGTGCGCGACATCAAGGAGCGCCTCGACACGTCCGAGACGATGGTCGTCTCGCCGGATGTCGGCGGCGTGGTGCGCGCCCGCGCGCTCGCCAAGCGCATCGACGCCCCGCTCGCCATCGTCGACAAGCGCCGCGAGCGCGCCGGCGAATCCGAGGTGATGAACATCATCGGCGAGGTCGAGGGCAAGTGCTGCATCCTCGTCGACGACATCGTCGATTCCGGCGGCACGCTCTGCAACGCGGCCGACGCCCTGCTGAAGCAGGGCGCCAAGGAAGTGCACGCCTACATCACCCACGGCGTGCTCTCGGGCGGGGCGGTCGCCCGCATCTCCGCCTCCAAGCTGAAGAATCTCGTCCTGACCGACACCATCCAGCCGACCGAGGCGGTGCGCGTCGCCAAGAACATCCGCGTCATCTCCATCGCCCCGCTGATCGGCGAGGCCATCGCCCGCACGGCGAAGGAGGAGAGCGTCTCCAGCCTGTTCGACTGAGGCCCTGCTCGTCGGCCCGACGATCGCGCCGCGCCCGGGCTGGATTGCTTCGTCGCTGCGCTCCTCGCAATGACGGAACGCGAAGCCTCTTCTCCCTCGCCCGTCATTGCGAGCGGAGCGAAGCAATCCAGCCGCGCGGGTCGCCTTGTCGCGGAAGTCCGCCGGCAGCTTGCCCTTTGCGCGCCGTTCCCTTATGAACCGCCCGCGCTCCGCTCCGACACCCCTGGAGGCGACGGGCGCTTTTCTTTTTGAAGGATACGGATATGGCCGAGACGAAGAAGCTCGCGGCCACGGTCCGCAGCGGGACAGGCAAGGGGGCCGCCCGCAGCGTGCGCCGTGAGGGTCGCGTACCAGCAGTGATCTATGGCGGCGGCGCCGCGCCCGAGGGCATCTCCCTCGACTACAAGGAAGTCAACCAGCTCATCTACGCCGGTCACTTCCTGACGACGATCTTCGAGATCGACATCGCCGGCCGCAAGGAGCGCGTCATTCCGCGCGACTACCAGCTCGACGTCGTGCGCGACACGCCGATGCATGTCGACTTCATGCGCCTGCGCGCCGGCTCGACCATCCGCGTCGGCGTTCCGGTGCATTTCATCAATCAGGAAACCGCCCCCGGCATCAAGCGCGGCGGCACGCTCAACGTCGTGCGCCACACGATCGAGATGCGCGTTCCCGCCGACAAGATCCCCGAATTCATCACGGCGGATCTGGCTGGCCTGAACATCAACGACTCGCTGCACATCTCCGCGATCGCGCTGCCGGAAGGCTGCAAGCCGACCATCACCGACCGCGACTTCACGGTGGCGACCATCGCCCCGCCGACGACGATGCGCGAGGAGACCCCGGCCGCCGCCGCTGCGGCCGCGCCCGCCGCCGCTCCGGCCGCCAAGGCCGCGCCTGCCGCGGACGCCAAGAAGAAGTAAGGTTCGTCGCCTGACGAGCCTTCCTGACGAGCCTTGGGGCGCCGCCGCAAGCGGCGCCCTTTTCGTATCTGGAGCGAACGCGATGCTGCTCTTCGTGGGCCTCGGCAATCCCGGCCGCGAATATCAAGGCAACCGCCACAACATCGGCTTCATGGCGCTCGACGCCATCGCCCGCGACTGCCGCGCGAGCCCGTTCCGCCGCCGCTTCCAGGGCGAGGCGACGGAGGCCGAGATCGGCGGCGAGCGCGTCATCCTGCTGAAGCCGACGACCTACATGAACGAGTCCGGCCGCGCCGTCGGCGAGGCGGCGCGCTTCCTCAAGATCGCGCTCGGCGACATCGTGGTCTTCCACGACGAACTCGACCTCGCGCCGGGGCGCCTGCGCGTCAAGACCGGCGGCGGCGCGGCCGGGCACAACGGCCTGCGCTCCATCGCCCAGCATATGGGCGCCGACTTCAAGCGCGTGCGCATGGGCATCGGCCATCCCGGCGCGAAGGAGCTGGTGCATTCGTATGTGCTGAACGACTTCGCCAAGGCCGAGCGCGGCTGGGTCGAGACCCTGTGCGATCTGTGCGCGCGCAACGCCGCGCTGCTCGCCAAGGCCGAGGACGCGAGCTTCCAGAACAGGATCGACCTCGGCATGAAGGCGGCCGGTTTCCTCGACGTGAAGCGCGTGGGCGAAAAGCCGGAGTGAAGGCTTAACGGGCGGGCGCTAGTCTGGCGGCCGCCTCCAGAGGGCCCTCATGCGATCGCGCCCGCCGAAACCGCCCAGCGACCCGAACCGCCGACCCACCGTCGAGCGCGATCACAGCGTGCTCGACGAGGGCGCGGAGGCGTTCGTCGTCAATCTGGCGACGGCGGCGCTGGCCATCGGCTTTCTCGTCTACGCATGGCGCACGGGCATGGGCTGGAGCGAGGCGGCCGGGCGCATCGCGGGGGCGGCCATCGCCTACTTCGCCTCGCAGCGCCTCACCGTTCTGTTCGGCGACTGGAAGGCGTGGCGCCTGCGCGGCGCGGCGACGCTGTGGCTGCCGACGCACCTTCAGCTCACCGTCTCGGTCGTCAGCTTCGTGCTGGCGCGCCAGCTCCCGCAGATGCAGACGCACGGCGTCGACATGGACCGGCGCATCTTCGGCCTGCCGGGCGTGATCGTGTTCGCCATCGCCGTTCAGGCGCTGATGTCCTATTTCGGACCCGACCTGCAGCCAGTCTTCAAACAGGCGTTCGGCGTCGATCTGTTCGGAACCTTCTCCGTTTCCGCGCGCTGAACGAACGGAAACGCGGCGTTTACGCGGCTCGTCATACAAACTTGGCCATGACTCCCGCCCGCACCCCGCCGCCGCGCTGCGACTCCGACGCCCCCTCGACATGGGATCGGCTGACGCGCATTCCCAACTGGTTCGCCGTGATCGTCGCGCTCGCCTTCGCGACGGCCGCCGCCTTCATGGGGCTGTCGTTGAGCGACATCGGCTGGCGGCTGGCCACGGCGGCAGGCGTGTTCGTCGGCGGCGTGGCCCTGTATATGCTCCTGGGCGGCGCTCTCGGCGCGGGCGCGGTCAAACTGGCCGCGGCGCTGAGCCTCTGGATCGGGCCCGGAACGCCGCTGGCGATCTTCCTCGTCGGCGCGCTGGTCGGCGGTCTGGCCTTGGCCGTCGGCGCGGAAATGTGGAGGCGGGCGGCGGGACGCGAACCGCTTGGCGTTCCGATGCTGCCGCCGACGCTCGCCGCCTTCGCCGTCGCGCTGCCGATGACCGAAACGTGGCGGGCGCTCGCTCCGATGCTTGGCTAGGTCGCGCTCAGGCCCCGCAGCACTTCTTGTATTTCTTGCCCGAGCCGCAGGGGCACGGATCGTTGCGGCCCGGCTGCTTGCCGAGCACGAGCGGCGCCTTCTTCGTCTTCGCCTCGTCGACGAACCACCAGCCGCCCGTCTCCGGATTGCGGCGGAAGGAAGAGCGCTCGCGATGGGCGCGGCGCTCCCCCTCCATCGTGAAATGCGCGACGAACTCGACGACGCCCGTCTCGTCGCCCGCTCCGCCCTGCTCTGCCGCGACGATCTCCAGCCCGTGCCACTCGGACGAGGCGGCCCAATGCGTCGTCGACTTGCGGTCGAAATCCTTGCGCGCCTCGGGCGCCAGCGAGTCGAACAGATAGTCGATGTCCCCGCGCGCGAAGGCGGAGTAGCGCGAGCGCATCAGCGCCTCGGCGGTCGCCGCGGGCGCGCCGGCGTGCAGCGGGCCGCAGCAGGCGGCGTAGGCGAGCGGAGCCGCGTCGAGCCGGCGGCAGGGGCATGAATCGATGATCATGGGCCGAGCCTAAGAGCACGCGCCGCGCCGCGCATCAAGGCTTGCGGCGAAAACCCGCCGCGCTCGCCCCGGCGCCGCGCCCAGCGCACGCCTTGCTTGCATTTTCCCCGCCCCTCCCCCAAGAAGCGGCCGACCCTGCCGGCTCCGCCGGCCTTCCCCGCCGGCTGCGCCGGCCCTCCCCGACGAGTTTCCCCGATGGGCTTCAAATGCGGCATCGTCGGCCTGCCGAACGTCGGCAAGTCGACGCTCTTCAATGCGCTGACGCAGACCGCCGCCGCGCAGGCGGCGAATTATCCCTTCTGCACCATCGAGCCGAATGTCGGCGACGTCGCCGTGCCCGATCCGCGGCTGGAGACGCTCGCCGCCATCGCCGGCTCGAAGGAGATCATCCCGACGCGGCTCACCTTCGTCGACATTGCGGGCCTCGTGCGCGGCGCCTCCAAGGGCGAGGGCCTCGGCAACCAGTTCCTCGCCAACATCCGCGAATGCGACGCGATCGCCCATGTCGTGCGCTGCTTCGTCGACGGCGACGTGACGCATGTCGACGGCGAGGTCGATCCGATCCGCGACATCGAGACCATCGAGACCGAGCTGATGCTCGCCGATCTCGAAAGCCTCGAGAAGCGCGTCGTCTCTCTGGAGAAGCGCGCCAAGGGCGGCGACAAGGAGGCCAAGGAGACGCTCGACCTGGTCAACCGCTGCCTCGGCCCGCTGCGCGAGGGGCGGCCCGCCCGCGTCGCGCAGAACTCGCTCGAGGAGCGCAAGGCCTTCGCCGCGTTGCAACTGCTGTCGTCGAAGCCCGTGCTCTATGTCTGCAACGTCGAGGAAGGCTCCGCTGACAAGGGCAACGAATTCTCCGAGATCGTCAAGGCGCGCGCGGCCAGGAAGGGCGCCGTCGCCGTCGTCGTCTCCGCCAAGATCGAGTCCGAGATCGCGGTGATGCCGGCCGAGGAGCAGAAGGATTATCTCGACGCGGTCGGCCTCACCGAGCCGGGCCTCAACCGCGTCATCCGCGCCGGTTACGACCTCTTGCACCTCGTGACCTACTTCACCGTCGGCCCGAAGGAGGCGCGCGCCTGGACGATCGAGAAGGGCACGCGCGCCCCCGCGGCGGCCGGCGTCATCCATACCGATTTCGAGAAGGGCTTCATCCGCGCCGAGACGATCGCCTTCGACGACTACGTGTCGAACAAGGGCGAGGCCGGCGCGCGCGACGCCGGCAAGTTCCGCCTCGAGGGCAAGGACTACGTCGTCGCCGACGGCGACGTGCTGCACTTCAGATTCGCGAACTGACGCGAACCGGGCCGTGAGACCGCGAGCCTCCGGCTCGCATCAGGTCTGGACCGCGAGCCTCCGGCTCGCATCGGCGACAAACCGCGAGCCTCCGGCTCGCATGGGCCCCCGCAAGGCGCCCCGCCTCGACGCGCTCACGAGAAGCGAGCCGGAGGCTCGTGGTCCGTGGCGCGCCGCGCGGCGGTTTGAAGACCCGTCAGGCCTTCTTCATCGGGCAGGTGTTGAGCCCGAGCAGCGGATAGGCCGGGCAGAAGCTGAACAGCCCCGTGACCAGCGGCACGATGCCGACCCAGCCCCAATTGGTCGGCACGAGCCAGACCAGCGAAATCAGAACGAGACCGACGACGATCCGCAGGATGCGGTCGATGCCTCCGACATTGGCGGACATGGCATACCCTCCGTGCGCGCCGGAATGGCGCATGACCTTGCCTAGCGCCAGCCCCCGACGCGGTCGGTGATCATATCACGGATGCAAGCTCGTCGAGCCGCGCCCGATCGACGAGGCGGATGCGCCCGCGCGACACCGCGACAAGCCCGTCGCGGCGAAAGCCTTCGAGCTGACGGCTGACCACCTCGCGCGCGGTGCCGACCTCCTCGGCCAGCGCCTGATGCGTGACAGCGATCTCCGGCCCGCCGGCGCGTTCGGCGCGCCCCTTCAGGGCGCGGGCCAGACGCGCGTCGACGCGCACGAAGGCGATCGTCTCGAGCAGCCGCATCATCTCGGCGAGCCGCGCCGCGAAGCGCGCGAAGACGAACCGCCGGAACGTCTCCGACCGCGCCATCGCCCGCTCGAAGGCGGCGGGCGGAATGACGAGGAACTCGACCTCCGTCTCGGCGACGCCCTCGGCCGAATAGGCTTCCGCGCCGAGCATGCACAAGGTCGTCTGCACGCAGGTTTCGGACGGGCCGACGCGATAGAGCAGGATGGAGCGTCCGCCCCGCCCCGTCATGTCCACCCGCACATGGCCGCTGAGAATCAGAACGAAGCCCTGGCAGGCCGAGCCCGGGGAGAACATGCGGGCGCCCGCCGGCGCGCGGCGCGGCTTCAGAGTCAGGAGTTCCTCGCGCGTCTCGGGCTCGAGACCCGCCAGCGCCCGATAACGGTCGATCCAGTTCGCCTCCACGTCCATCGCGCGCTGTGACCCCGTCATGCGCGCCGCAACGGCGACAAGCCGCCCGGCCCCCGCTATCAAGGCCCGAGGCGGCCGCAAATCAAGCGGCGATCCGGGCGAGGCGCGATGTCGAGCATTTTCTTCGAGGATTTTCGACCCGGCGAGGTCTTTTCCTTCGGCGACCGCGAGGTGACGCGGGAGGAGATCGTCGCCTTCGCCAGCGCCTACGATCCCCAGCCCTTCCATCTCGACGAGGAAGCGGGCCGGCGCTCGATTCTGGGCGGGCTGGCGGCGTCCGGCTGGCACAGCGCCTGCCTGCTGATGCGGCTCAACTGCGACCACTGGCTGAACGAGACCGCCTCGCTCGGCGGCCCCGGCGTCGAGGAGATGCGCTGGCTGAAACCCGTCTATCCGGGCGACCGGCTGAGCGTGCGTCGCACGGTTCTGGAGGCGCGCGCCTCGGCCTCGCGTCCGGCGCTCGGCATCGTCGGCTTCCTGTTCGAGGTGGCGAACCAGCGCGGCGACGTGGTGTTGACGCAGAAGAACGCCATCATGGTCGGCCGCCGCGAGGGACCCGCGCCCGAGCCCGGCGCCTACGATCTGCCGCGCGGCGCAGGGGACGCCCCGCCCGTCGCCTCCGACGAGATCTATCCGCTTCGATTCTCGGAGATGAAGCCGGGCGTCGAGCACCGCCTCGGCGCCTTCACCTTCGGCCGCGACGAGATCGTCGACTTCGCCCGCCAGTTCGATCCGCAGCCCTTTCACCTGTCCGAGGAGGCGGCGGCGAAAAGCCCGTTCGGCCGGCTCGCGGCGTCGGGCTGGCAGTCCGCCTGCGTCTGGATGCGCCTGATGATCGACGCCCGCCGCCGCGCCGAGGCGGCCGCCCGCGAACGTGGCGAGACGATCCCCGGCGCCGGCCCCTCCCCCGGCTATCGCGACCTGAAATGGGCGCGGCCGGTCTATGTCGGCGATACGGTGCATTACGCCAGCCGCACGCTCGAGGCGCGCGCCACCTCCAAGCCCGGCTGGGGCGTCGCCACCCACCACAACACCGGCGTCAACCAGCATGGCGAGCGCGTGTTCGAGTTCACCTCCACCGTGTTCACGCCGATCGCCTGAGGTCGCTCGTCGCCTCGTGATTTGCCCGTGATCGGCGCGCGCCCTAGCTATGCGCGCACGCCGCCCTCGGCGCGGCGCCCTGTGAGGACGCATTTCCATGTTGATCCGCCGCCGCAAGGGCTGGGAGATTCCCGAACGCGACGCCACGCCTGAAACCGTCTGGCTCAACCGGCGCGCGCTGCTCGCCGCCGCCGGATTCGCCGGCCTCGGGCTCGGACTCGGCCCGCAGAGCGCGCGCGCCCAGCGCGTCGACGGAGACCCGTCGATGGCGCTCTATCCGTTCAAGCGCAATCCGGCCTTCGACCTCCCCGCCCCGACGGCCGAGTCGGAGGCGACGCGCTACAACAATTTCATCGAGCTCGGACCGGGCAAATCGACCCACCGCTACGCCGCCTCGCTGAAGGTGCGGCCGTGGACGATCAAGATCGACGGCCTCGTCGAAGCGCCGCAGGAGATCGCGATCGACGACCTGCTGAAGTCCGCCGCGCTCGAGGAGCGGGTCTACCGTCTGCGCTGCGTCGAGACATGGTCGGCCGTCATTCCATGGACAGGGTTTCCGCTGAAGGCGCTGGTCGACCGCGCGCGGCCGCTGTCCTCGGCCAAGTATGTGCGCTTCGAGGGCTTCTCCGACGTGAAGCTCGGCGCGGGGCTGCGCTCGCGCCTTTATCCGTGGCCCTACCTCGAAGGGATCACGATGGCCGAGGCGACGAACGACCTCGCCTTCCTCGTCACCGGCGCCTACGGCAAGCCGCTGCCGGGCCAGATGGGCGCGCCGCTGCGCCTCGCTCTGCCTTGGAAATACGGCTTCAAGTCGATCAAGAGCATCACCAAAGTGAGCTTCGTCGCCGACCGGCCGAAGAGCCTGTGGGAGCAGCTGCAGCCGGACGAGTACGGCTTCTGGGCGAATGTGAATCCGGCGGTGGCGCATGTGCGCTGGAGCCAGGCGCGGGAGGAGCCGCTCGGCGGCCTGACGCGCGTGCCGACGAAACTGTTCAACGGCTATGCCGAACAGGTGGCCCATCTCTACAAGGGCCTCGAGAACGAAAAGCTCTACACCTGAAAAAAGCGGGCCGAACTTTCGTTCGGCCCGGCAGTGCCGCCGGACGAGCCGGCGCTTTCCAGAGGGGAACGATCCGCGCCGCATGGCCCTTGGGGAACGGCCCCGCCGCGACGGATCGCAAGGCAAGGATCGCGGCGACGGCGGCCGACCGCAACTTACATGTTAGCATAACAGTCATGCGGCCGCGCCGAAGCGCGGCCGGAGCGGCGCGGGTCTCAGAACTGCCAGCGTTGCGCCTTCGACACCAGGAAGTCGCGGAACACCTGCACGCGCGCGACCGTTTTCATCTCCTCCGGATAGACGAGATAACAGTCGAGCTCCGGCATGTCGGCCTGCGGCAGCAGCCGCACGACGCCCGAATCCTCGCGGATCAGATAATCCGGCAGCACGGCGATGCCGACGCCGTTCTCCACCGCCCGCAACAGCGCGGTGATGTTGTTGACCGTCATCGCCGCCTCGCGCGGCTTCTTCGGATCGCGGCCGGCGGTCGGCAGGGAATTGATGTTGTTGAGGAAGCTCGACCCGTCGCCGGTGTAGCCGAGGATGCGGTGGCGATCGAGATCCTCGAGCGTGCGCGGCTGGCCGTGACGCTTGAGATAGTCCGCCGAGGCGTAGGCGTGGAAGTGCATCGTGAACAGCCGCCGCCGGATGAGGTCCGGCTGCACCGGCTCGCGCATGCGCAGCGCCACGTCGGCCTCGCGCATGCCGAGGTCGAGCTCCTCGTCGGTGAGGATCGTCTTGAGATGGATCTCCGGATAGAGCTCGAGAAACTCGCCGAGCTTCGGCGTCAGCCAGTTGGTGCCGATGCCGAGCGTCGTCGTGACGCGCAATTCGCCATGCGGCTTGTCGCGGCTGTCGGTCAGCCGCGTCTTGACGGCGGACAGTTTCAGCATCACGTCGCGCACCGTGCGCAACAGCATCTCGCCCTGCTCGGTGAGGATGAGCCCGCGCGCATGCCGGTGGAACAGCGGCACTTCGAGATCCTGCTCGAGCGCGCTCACCTGCCGGCTGACGGCGGACTGGCTCAGCCCCAGCGCCTCGCCGGCATGGGTGAAGGAGCCGGCGTCCGCAGCGGCCTGAAAGATCCGCAGCTTGTCCCAATCCACGATCAACCCTCCCTGCGCGCCAATCCGGCGCGGCCGATCATTCCGCCGCCCTGGCGTGCGCCGCCGCGGCCAGCCAGCGCTCGGCGTCGAGCGCGGCCATGCAGCCGAGCCCGGCCGCCGTGACCGCCTGACGATAGATGTCGTCCGCGACGTCCCCCGCCGCGAACACGCCCGGAATGTTGGTGTTCGTCGTGCCCGGCTCGACGCGCAGATAGCGATTGGGCTTCATGTCGATCTGCCCGGCGAACAGTTCGGACGCCGGCTCGTGGCCGATGGCGACGAACAGGCCGTGCGCCGGAACATCCGAGGGCTGGCCCGTCAGCACGTCGCGCAGACGAACATGCGTGACGCCGAGCGGCTCGCTCTGACCCAGCACCTCGTCGACCGCCGCGTTCCAGATCACCTTGACGTTGGGCCGCGCGAACAGGCGCTCCTGCAGGATGCGCTCGGCGCGGAACGCGTCCCGCCGATGCACGACGGTGACGTTGGCGGCGATATGCGACAGGTAGAGCGCCTCCTCCACCGCCGAATTGCCGCCGCCGACGACCACCACGTCCTTGCCGCGATAGAAGAAACCGTCGCAGGTGGCGCAGGCCGAAACGCCATAGCCCTTGAACTTCTCCTCGCTGGGAATGCCGAGCCAGCGCGCCTTGGCGCCGGTGGCGATGATCAGCGCGTCGCAGGTGTAGACGGTCCCCCCGTCGCCCGTGAGCCGGAACGGTCGGCGCGACAGGTCGGCGGCGACCACATGGTCGGCGACGAGCTTCGCGCCGACATGCTCGGCCTGCGCGCGCATCGCCTCCATCAGCTGCGGACCCTGCACGCCCGTGGCGAAGCCGGGATAGTTCTCGACGTCGGTCGTGATCATCAATTGCCCGCCGGCGTCGAAGCCGGAGATCAACACCGGCTCGAGCATGGCGCGGGCGGCGTAGATGGCGGCCGTATAGCCGGCCGGGCCGGAGCCCAGCACGATGAGACGGGCGTGAAGATGCGGTGCGGCGGTCATGATCGAACTCGTGGCTCTCCCCGTCCCCAGGACGAGCCATCCTTGGACGAGCCATGCGCGGAGCGCAGACCTTCTTATGTATAGTCGGGTCAGCCGGCGCGGCAAGCCGTCGCGCGCGGACGGATGTGTTTTGCTGACATTTCAGCTGTGGATCGCGGCCGCGAGCCGCCGCGGCGCGGCGAAGCGGCTCGCCGGAGCCGCGAATCGCTCGAATCCCGGCAACGCCGCGTTAACCCAGCCCCGCAGGATGGAGCGCAGGATTAACGCTTCGCTTGCGTCGATCTGCGCGCAATGGGCGTCCCTCCGGAGAGCCTGACGGCATGATCGAACCCGCCCTCGCCATTCGCGGCCTCGTCAAACGGTTCGACCGCCCGGCGGTGGACGGGTTGGACCTGACCGTTCGCAAGGGCGAGCTCTACACGCTGCTCGGCCCCAACGGCGCCGGCAAGACGACGACGCTGCGCATGGTCGCCGGCCTGCTCGACCCGGACGGGGGGACCATCGCTGTCGACGGCGTCGACGTCGCGCGCGATCCCATCGCCGCCAAGCGCATCGTCGCCTGGCTGCCGGACGAGCCGCTTCTCTACGACCGCCTGACGCCGGTCGAATATCTGCAATTCATCGCCGGCCTGTGGTCCGTTCCGCCGGACGTCGCGACCCAGCGCGCGCGCGACCTGCTCGGCGTGCTCGGCCTGTGGGACCATCGCGACCAGCGCTGCGAAGGGTTCTCGCGCGGCATGCGACAGAAGACGGTGCTCGCCGGCGCGCTGCTGCGCGACCCGCTGCTGATGATCCTCGACGAACCGCTGACCGGGCTGGACGCCGCCGCCGCGCGCCTCGTGAAAGACCTCCTGCACGCCCGCGTCGCCGACGGCGCGACCGTCATCCTGACGACGCACATCCTCGACGTCGCCGAGCGTCTCGCCGACCGCATCGGCATCATCCGCGCCGGCCGCCTCGTCGCCGAGGGCACGCTGGCCGAATTGCGCGGGCAGGCCGGCCAGCATCACTCCACGCTCGAGGAATTGTTCCTCGAACTCGTGCGCGCGCCGGTCGAGGCGCCGGCGGCATGAGCGCGCCCGCAGGCCCCTCGACGCTCTGGCTCGCGCGCCACGAAGCCCTGCTGATGCGGCGCGATTTCTCGCGCATCCGCCCGAAGGTCGCGTGGATCCTGCTCGCCGTGTTGGCGATCATGCATCTCGTCGGCCTGTCGCTGCTGCGCGAACTGCGCCGGCAGGGGCCGACGGAAACGCAGATCGTGATGGTGCTCGCCATCGCGATGGGCTTCATCTTCGCGCTGATGCTCGCCAAGGCGCTGACGGCCTGCGTGCACGTGATCCACGGCCGGCGCGACCTCGACATGCTGTTCAGCGCGCCCGTGCCGATCCATCGCATCGTCGCCGTGCGCATGGGCGCGGCGGCCTTCGGCACCGCCCTGCCCTTCCTGTTCCTCGTCATGCCGTTCGTGAACGTCTTCGTGGCGGCCGGCAATTTCCGCTTCCTCGGCGTCTATGCGGTGATCGTCGCCATCGCGCTCGTCACCAGCGTGCTCGGCCTTCTGCTCGCGCTGGTGCTGCTCAAGTCGTTCGGCGCGCGCCGCACCGAGATCGCCGCGCAGATCGTCGGCGCGGTGTTCGGCGCGCTCGCCTTCCTGCTGTCGCAGGCGCGCGTGCTGCTGCCGGACGCGCTGCGCGAACGCCTCTGGCTCGCCCTGTTCGAGCGCGCCGCCTCCGTCGATCAGGGCGGCGATCCTTTGTGGATGTGGCCGGGCGCGGCGGCGACCAGCGAGCCCAAACAGCTCCTCGTCATCGTCGTCGGCTCCATCCTGTTCTTCGCCGCCTCCATCCGCCTCGTCGCGCCCGCGGTCGCGTGGTGGGCGCGCGCCTCCTTCGGCGCGCCGGCCGAGATCGCCAAGCCGCGCGCGTCCGCCGCCGGCGAGCGTCTGCGCTTCCGCGCCGGCGTCCTGCGCGCGCTGTTCGTGAAGGAGTGGCGGCTGCTGCTGCGCAACCCGCTCACCATCTTCCACACGCTGATGAAGAGCCTCTATCTCGCGCCGATGGTGGTGGTGGCGCTGCGCGCCGACGACCCGCTGCTCGGCGCGGCCGCCGTCGCCGGCCTTATCGTGGCGATCGCGCTCCAGCTCGCCTCGGCGCTCGCCTCCAACACGATGAGCGGCGAAGACGCGCCCGATCTCGTCGCCGCCGCGCCGATCTCCCCGGCCCGTCTGAAACTGGTGAAGCTCGCCGCCGCGCTGACGCCCGTGCTCGGCGTCGTCGCGCTGGCGAGCCTGGCGGTCGCCGCGGTCTCCCCGCGCGCGGCGCTCTGGACGATGGCGATGAGCGCGCTTGCGGCGGCCGCCGCCGGCATGATGGCGCTCTGGCACGAGGAGCCGCCGGCCCGCACGGACCTGCGCCGCCGCCAGCACGATCTCTCGGCTCTGACCTTCATCGAGACGGCGCTGACCGTCGCCTTCGGCGGCGCGACCTTCCTGGCGGTGAAGGGCTCGGCGATGGCCTTCGCGCCGGCCGCCATCGGCCTCGCCATCCTGATCGCCCTGGCTCCCAGAGAGCGCCGCCGCGCGCCGGCCTGAGCCGCCGCGCCTGACGACGTCAGACGAAGGCGACCTTCAGAACCTCGTAGCTCTTGCCGCCGCCCGGCGTGTTGACCTCCACCGTGTCGCCCTCGGTCTTGCCGATCAGCGCGCGCGCCGTCGGCGAGGTGATCGAGACGCGGCCCTTCTTCACGTCCGCCTCGCTCTCGCCGACGATCTGGTAGACGCGCTTCTCCTCGGTGTCCTCGTCGACCAGCGTCACCGTCGCGCCGAACTTGATCGTCTTGCCGGTCAGCTTCGACACGTCGATCACCTCGGCGCGCGACAGCTTGTCCTCGAGCTCGGCGATGCGGCCCTCGTTGAGCGACTGCTGCTCCTTGGCGGCGTGATATTCGGCGTTCTCCGAGAGGTCGCCATGCGAGCGCGCCTCGGAGATCGCCGCGATGATGCGCGGGCGCTCCTCCTGCTGGCGCTTCTTCAGTTCGACCTCGAGGGCGGCGTATCCGGCCGCCGTCATCGGGAACTTCTCCATCGTCGTCTCTTTCAAAACGAGTCCGCCGCCGGCCGTCTCCGGCCGGACGCGGGGTGAGCCCAAAGCGTGGCGCAAAACGCCGCCGCGCCGCGAAAGTTGCGTCTCTCCGACGCGCGAAACCGCGAGGCGGCCTCCGTCAGGCGAAGTAGTCCTGAAGGGCGCGCACCTCCAGACCGCCGCCGACATAGGCCTCGATGCCCTGCGTCGCCGCGATCGCGCCTGCTAGAGTGGTGTAGTAGGGCGCCTTATGCAAGAGGGCGGCCCGGCGCAACGGCTTGGAGTCGGCCAGCGCCTGCGCCCCCTCGGTCGTGTTGAACACGAGCTGGACGCCGCCATTCTTGATCGCGTCGACGATGTTCGGCCGGCCTTCCGAAACCTTGTTGATCTTCTGCGCCGGCACGCCGTTCGCCTCGAGGAAGCGCAACGTGCCGCCCGTCGCCTGCACCCGGAAGCCGAGGTTCACCAGCGTGCGGATCGACTCCAGCACGCGCTCCTTGTCCTCGTCGCGCACCGACACGAACACCGTGCCGCCGGCCGGCACGCTCGAGCCCGCGCCGAGCTGGCTCTTGGCGAAGGCGACGCCGAAGGAGCGGTCGAGGCCGATCACCTCGCCCGTCGAGCGCATCTCCGGGCCGAGCACCGTGTCGACGCCGGGGAAGCGGGCGAAGGGGAACACGGCCTCCTTCACGCCGACATGGTTCAGCGTCACCTGCTTCAGGCCGAAGCCCGCCAGCTTCTCGCCCGCCATCACGCGCGAGGCGATCTTGGCGATCGGCTCGCCGATCACCTTGGCGACGAAGGGCACGGTGCGCGAGGCGCGCGGATTGACCTCGAGCACGTAGATCTCGCCGTCCTTCAGCGCGTATTGCACGTTCATCAGCCCGCCGACCTCGAGCGCGAGCGCGAGCTTCCTCGTCTCCTCCTCGAGCGCGGCGATGGTCTCTGGCGACAGCGAGCGCGCCGGCAGCGAGCAGGCCGAGTCGCCCGAATGGATGCCGGCCTCCTCGATATGCTCCATGATGCCGGCGATGAAGACAGTCTCGCCATCGCTGAGCGCGTCGACATCCACCTCGATCGCGTCCGACAGGTAACGGTCGAACAGCAGCGGATTCTTGCCGAGCACCGTATTGATCTGGCCGGTCTTGTCGTTCGGGTAGCGCGCCTTCACGTCGGACGGGATCAGCGATGGCAGCGTGCCGAGCAGATAGTCCTGGAACTCGGCTTCGTCTCGGATGATCGCCATCGCGCGCCCGCCGAGCACATAGGAGGGGCGCACGACGAGCGGCAGGCCGAGCTCGCTCGCCACCAGCCGCGACTGCTCCACCGAATAGGCGATGCCGTTCTTCGGCTGCTTGAGGCCGAGCTTGTCGAGCAGGCGCTTGAAGCGGTCGCGATCCTCCGCCAGATCGATCGAGTCGACGGAGGTGCCGAGGATCGGGATCCCCGCCTGTTGCAGCGCATGGGCGAGCTTCAGCGGGGTCTGGCCGCCGAACTGCACGATGACGCCGACGAGCTCGCCCGAGGCCTTCTCCTTCTGGAGGATCTCCAGCACGTCCTCGGCCGTCAGCGGCTCGAAATAGAGGCGATCCGAGGTGTCGTAGTCCGTCGACACCGTCTCCGGATTGCAGTTGATCATGATCGTTTCGAAGCCCGCGTCGCGCAGCGCGAAGCAGGCGTGACAGCAGCAATAATCGAACTCGATGCCCTGCCCGATGCGGTTGGGCCCGCCGCCGAGGATGACGATCTTGCGCTTGTCGGAAGGGCTGCGCCTCGCAGGCGGGCGCGCCTGCGAACGGAAACTCGTAGGTCGAATACATGTAAGCGGTCGGCGAGGCGAACTCGGCCGCGCAGGTGTCGATGCGCTTGTAGACAGGGCGCAGATCGAGCGCGAGGCGCGCCTTGCGCACGTCCTGCTCGCTCCTGCCCGTCAGAGAGGCGAGCCGCATGTCGGAGAAACCGGCCGCCTTCAGCATGCGGAAATTGGCGACGTCCTGCGGCAGGCCGTGCGCGCGCACGCGCGCTTCGAGCGCGACGATCTCGGCGAGGCGCGCGATGAACCACGGGTCGATCTTGCAGGCGCCGTGAATCTCCTCGACCGACATGCCGAGGCGCAGCGCCTGACCGACGGCGAGCAGACGGTCCGGCGTCGGCCGGGCGAGCGCGGCGCGCAGCGCGTTGCGGTCGTCGCCCTTGCCGAGCCCCTCGATCTCGATCTCGTCGAGCCCCGTGAGCCCCGTCTCCAGCGAGCGCAGGGCCTTCTGCAGGGACTCGGGGAAGGTGCGGCCGATCGCCATCGCCTCGCCGACCGACTTCATCGCCGTGGTGAGGATCGGATCGGAGCCGGGGAACTTCTCGAAGGCGAAGCGCGGGATCTTCGTCACGACATAGTCGATGGTCGGCTCGAACGAGGCCGGAGTCGCCCCGCCCGTGATGTCGTTGGCGATCTCGTCCAGCGTGTAGCCGATGGCGAGCTTGGCCGCGACCTTGGCGATGGGGAAGCCCGTCGCCTTCGAGGCGAGCGCGGAGGAGCGCGAGACGCGCGGATTCATCTCGATCACGACCATGCGGCCGTCCTCGGGGCAGATCGCGAACTGCACGTTCGAGCCGCCGGTCTCGACGCCGATCTCGCGCAGCACCGCGATCGAGGCGTCGCGCATGATCTGGTATTCTTTGTCCGTCAGCGTCAGCGCCGGCGCGACGGTGATCGAGTCGCCCGTATGCACGCCCATCGGGTCGACGTTCTCGATCGAGCAGATGATGATGCAATTGTCGACGCGATCGCGCACGACCTCCATCTCGTACTCTTTCCAGCCGAGCACCGATTCCTCGATCAGCACTTCGGTGGTCGGCGAGGCGTCGAGGCCGCGCTCGATGATGTCGATGAACTCCGCCTTGTTGTAGGCGATGCCGCCGCCCGTGCCGCCGAGCGTGAAGGAGGGGCGGATGATCGCCGGCAGGCCGATGTCCTCGAGCGCCTCCAGCGCCTCGACGAGGCCCTTGGAGACGTAGCGGCGCTTGCGCTCGGGCTCCTTGCCGTCCCACTCGCGCCGGAACGCGGCGAGCGCCTTGTCGCGCGCCGCCGGGTCGGCGTGCTCGGCCTCGATGCGGGCGATCTGGCGCTTCTTCTCGTCCTTGTCGGCCTGCTTCACGTCGGATGCGTTGGCGAGGCGCGAGCGCGGCGTGTCGAGGCCGATCTTCGTCATCGCCTCGCGGAACAGCTCGCGATCCTCGGCCTTGTCGATGGCGTGGGCGGTCGCGCCGATCAGCTCGACGTCGAAGGTCTCGAGCACGCCCATGCGCTCCAGCGACAGCGCGCAGTTGAGCGCGGTCTGGCCGCCCATCGTCGGCAGCAGCGCGAAGCCGCCGGGCGCGGCGTGGCGCTCCTTCTCGATGATCTTGGCGACGATCTCCGGCGTGATCGGCTCGACATAGGTGCGGTCGGCCAGCTCCGGATCGGTCATGATCGTCGCCGGGTTGGAGTTGACCAGAACGATCCGGTAGCCCTCCTCGCGCAGGGCCTTGCAGGCCTGCGTGCCGGAATAGTCGAACTCGCAGGCCTGGCCGATGATGATCGGCCCGGCGCCGATGATCATGATCGTCGAGATGTCTGTGCGCTTCGGCATGGGGTCCGCGTGTCCTTGCTCCACGCGCCGGGGCGGGCGCGCGCAAAAAAAGAGGCCGCGTTCGGGCCTCGTTCGGGCCGTGGCGCGTCCTCGCGAAATCCGCAGGTCGTCGTTGCAGGTCGTGACCTGGTGGAGGTCGGGGCTCGCCCGGTCCTTGTCTGGCCGGGTGGATAGCGGAGAACGGCGGCGAAGGGAACCCCGGAGCGGGCAAGAGCGGGCAAGAGCGAACATGCGTCCACCGGCGATCGGGCGCGTCGCGGCGGCGCTTTGCCGGGTGACGCGCGGCGACGCCCGCGCTATTGCCGGCCGATGCGCCTCGCCCGCCAGATCTCCGCCTTCGCCGTCGTCGGCGCGTTCGCAGCGATCGCCCATTACGGGGCGCTGATCGGGCTGGTGGAGCTCGCCGGCTGGCGTCCAGTTCCGGCGACGCTGGTCGGCTATGTCGCCGGCGGCCTCGTCTCCTACCTGCTCAACCGCCGCCACACCTTTTCGAGCGACCGCCCGCATCAGGAGGCGGGTTGGCGATTCGGGGCCGTCGCCGGGGTCGGCTTCCTCCTCACCTGGGGCGTCATGCGCCTGTTCGTCGACGCGCTCGGCGCGCCCTACCTGCCGGCGCAGATCGTCACCACGCTCATCGTGATGGGCTGGAGCTTCCTCGCCAACAAGCTCTGGACCTTCGGGACGGGCAGGTAGGAGGGCGCCGGCGCGAGGGACGCTGGCGCGAACCCGCTTACGGCCACCGCACCCGCGGCGGCAGGCTGGACAGGATCGAGGCGACGTTGCCGCCGGTCTTCAGCCCGAAGATCGTGCCCCGGTCATACAGCAGGTTGAACTCGACATAGCGTCCGCGCCGGACGAGTTGCTCCTCGACGTCGGCCGGCGTCCACGGGCTCGCCCGGTTGGCCCGCACGATCTGCGGGTAGACCCCGAGGAAACTCTCGCCGACGTCCCGCGTGAAGGCGAAATCCGCGTCCCAGCCGGAATTGCCGGGGTCTCCGGCGCTGTTCAGATAGTCGTAGAAAATGCCGCCGATCCCGCGCGGCTCGTTCCGGTGCTTGAGAAAGAAGTACTCGTCGCACCACGCCTTGTAGCGGGCGTGATCGGCGACGCCGCGGTGGCGCTCGCAGGCGCCCTGCATCGCGGCATGGAAGGCGCGCGAGTCGGCGTGCTCCTGCGTGCGGCGCCGGTCGAGCACGGGCGTCAGGTCAGCCCCGCCGCCGAACCAGGCCTTCGAGGTGACGACGAAGCGCGTGTTCATGTGCACGGTCGGCAGATGCGGGTTCCACGGGTGGGCGATCAGCGAGATCCCCGACGCCCAGAAGCGCGGATCGACGTCCGCTCCCGGGATCTGTTTGGCGAACTCGGGAGCGAAGGTTCCGAACACGGTGGAGGTGTGGACGCCCGCCTTCTCGAACACCCGGCCGGCGATCATCGCCATCGTGCCGCCGCCGCCGGGGGCGCCGGTGTGATCGGTCCGCGACCAGGGCGTCAAAGTGAAGCGGCCGGCGCGGTCGACCTCGCCGAACGGGCCGGTCGCCTCGTCCTCCAGCGCCTCGAAGGCGGCGACAATGCGCCGCTGCAGCGCCTCGAACCACGCTTTCGCCTGCGCCTTGCGCGTCTCCAACATCGCTTCGCTCACAAACATCGCTTCGCTCACATCGCCTCTCCCGTTCCGCGCAATTGCCGCGCCGCCTCGCCCAGCGCCATCGCCGCCGCGGCCGCCACGTTCAGCGACCGCAGCGCCGGCGCAATCGGAATGACGAGACGCGCCGCCGCCGCAGCATGAACCTCGTTCGGCGCGCCGGCGGATTCGCGCCCCACCATCAGTATGTCGCCGGCCCGGAACGCGAAATCCCACAGGATCGTCTCGCCGGTCGTGGTGAGCAGCACCAGCCGGCGCCCTGCCTGCGCACGCCACTCTTCGAAGGCGCGCCAGGATGCGTGCCGCTCGATCGCCAGCGCGTCGAGATAGTCCATGCCGGCGCGACGGAAGTGGCGGTCGCTCGTGGGGAACGCCGCCGGCTCGACGATGGCCGCCGACGCCCCGAGGCAGGCGGCGCTGCGCAGCATCGTTCCGGCGTTCTGTGGGATGTCCGGCTGATACAGCGCCAGCGTCAGAGGCAGGGGTTCTGGAAGGCGCGCCATCGCCCGTGCCTACCCCGTCGCAGCCTGCGACAAAAGGGCCGTATGCCGAAAAAGTCCAATCCCCCGCGCTATGGACAAGCCCAACGAACGATGCGAATAAGCGCACGCTCGGAGGCGCCCCAATTGCTCCACATTTGCGAATGTGGACGGGCTCGCGCACCCGGGCAGAGCCGGCGACGACCGTCGGCGCAAAGCCCGACGGACCGGCGCAAGACCGGCGGCCTCGGGCGCGACACTGAGATGGAGTTTGTCGTGGCGACTGAACTGGTCGAGCCGTCCCGCAGAGATTTCCTGTTCATCGCCACCGGCGCCGTCGCCGCCGTCGGCGCAGCATCGGCGGTCTGGCCGTTCGTCTCGCAGATGAACCCCGACGCGGCCACCATCGCGGCCGGCGCTCCTGTCGAGCTCGATCTCGGCGCCATCGCCGCGGGCCAGAGCGTCAAGGTGAAGTGGCGCGGCAAGATCATCTTCGTGAACCACCGCACGCCCAAGGAGATCGAGGAGGCGCGCGCCGTTCCGTTGAACCAGCTTCCCGACCCGGCGACGGACGAGTCGCGCGCCAAGAAGCCGGAGTGGCTCGTCGTCATCGGCGTGTGCACGCATCTGGGCTGCATCCCGCTCGACCATCAGGGCGATTACGGCGGGTGGTTCTGCCCCTGCCACGGCTCGCACTACGACACCGCCGGCCGCATCCGCAAAGGTCCCGCTCCGCGCAACCTCGACCTGCCGCCCTATTCCTTCGTGAGCGACACCAGGCTGCTGATCGGCTGATCCGCCGCCCCGCCGCCTGCGACCCCTGCCCCACGCCCAAGCCCGAGAAAGTGCCGGACTGATGAGCGGACATTCCACCTACGTGCCGAAGAGCGCCCTCGCCCGCTGGTTCGAGAGCCGTCTCCCCCTGGTCGGCTTCATGTACGATTCCTTCGTGGCGTACCCGACGCCGCGCAACCTCAACTACTGGTGGACGTTCGGCGCCATCCTGTCGCTGATGCTGGTCGTCCAGCTCATCACCGGCATCGTGCTGGCGATGCACTACACGCCGCATGTCGATCTCGCCTTCAACTCCGTCGAGCACATCATGCGCGACGTGAACTGGGGCTGGCTGCTGCGCTACATGCACGCCAATGGCGCCTCGATGTTCTTCGTCGCCGTCTACATCCACATGCTGCGCGGCCTCTACTACGGCTCCTACAAGGCGCCGCGCGAAATCCTCTGGATCCTCGGCGTGGTGATCTTCCTGCTGATGATGGCGACCGCCTTCATGGGCTACGTGCTGCCGTGGGGCCAGATGAGCTTCTGGGGCGCGACCGTCATCACCAACCTGTTCTCGGCCATCCCCTACGTCGGCGACGCCATCACGACGTGGCTGTGGGGCGGCTACTCGGTCGACAACCCGACGCTGAACCGCTTCTTCTCGCTGCACTACCTGCTGCCCTTCATGATCGCGGCCGTCGTCGTGCTGCATGTGTGGGCGCTGCATGTGGTGGGCCAGAACAATCCGGCCGGCGTCGAGGTGAAGAACCTCGCCCGCGACACGGTGGCGTTCACGCCCTACGCGACGATGAAGGACGCCTTCGCCATGTCGGCGTTCCTGCTGTTCTTCTGCTGGTTCATCTTCTACGTGCCGAACTATCTCGGCCACGCCGACAACTACATTCTCGCCAACCCGTCGACGACGCCGGCGCACATCGTTCCGGAGTGGTACTTCCTGCCCTTCTACGCGATCCTGCGCGCCATTCCCTCCAAGCTCGGCGGCGTCATTGCGATGTTCGGCTCGATCGCCGTGCTCGCCTTCCTGCCCTGGCTCGACACCTCGCGCGTGCGGTCGGCGACGTATCGCCCGGTGTTCAAGGTGTTCTTCTGGGCCTTCACGCTGTGCTGCGTCGGCCTCGGCTATCTCGGCGCGATGCCGGCCGAGGGCGGCTACATCACGGCGGCGCAGATCCTGACCGCCTTCTACTTCGTCTTCTTCCTCGTCATCCTGCCGCTGCTCGGCCTGTTCGAGACCCCGCGGCCGCTTCCCGCCTCCATCGCCGACGACGTGCTCGCCAAGCACGGCGCGCACTGACGGGGAGGGAACCATGAACAGCATCCGTCAGGGGCTCAACCACATGTTCGGTCGCACCGCCAAATCCGTCGGTTTCGCCGCGCTGCTCGCGGCCGGCCTTCTCGCCGCGCCGATGGCTTCGACGGCCGACGCCGCCGACGCCCACGCCATGCCGCAGCCGCCGCGCCAGTCCTGGTCGTTCGGCGGTCCGTTCGGCACGTATGATCGCGCCCAGCTCCAACGCGGCTTCAAGGTCTACCGAAACGTCTGCGCGGCCTGCCATTCGATGAAGCTCGTCGCCTTCCGCAACCTGTCCGATCCGGGCGGGCCGGAGTTCAGCGAGGCGCAGGTCAAGGCGCTGGCGGCCGAGTATCAGATCAAGGACGGCCCGAACGACGCCGGCGACATGTTCGAGCGGCCCGGCCGCCCGGCGGACCGTTTCCCCGCGCCTTTCGCCAACGACAACGAGGCGCGCTCGGCCAATAACGGCGCCTTGCCGCCCGACTTCTCGGTGCTGGCCAAGGCGCGCACCTATTCGCGCGGCTTCCCGTGGTTCCTGATCGACGCGGCGATCCAGTATCAGGAGCACGGCGTCGACTACATCGTCGCCCTGCTGAACGGCTACAAGGACGAGGCGCCGCATGGCGTCACTGTCCTGCCCGGCCAGTATTACAATGAGTATATGCCCGGCCACATCATCTCGATGGCGCCGCCGCTCTCGGCCGACGTCGTGGAATATGAGGACGGCGCGCCGCAGACGGTCGAACAATATTCGAAGGACGTGGCGGCCTTCATGATGTGGGCGGCCGAGCCGAAGCTGGAGGACCGCAAGCGCACCGGCGCCAAGGTCATGCTGTTCCTGCTGGTTCTGACCTTCCTTCTCTATTTGACCAAGCGTCACCTCTGGGATCGCGTCTACCGCGAGGTCTGACCCGGCGCCGGGGCCCGAACGAAACGACGAAAAAGGCCCCGCGAGGGGCCTTTTTCTGTCGAGCGCGACGAATGGCCCACCCTCTGACCTTCGGTCATATTAATAAAATGTTAACGATTGCGGCGTCCACAAACCTTGCGAGTCTGTCAGCCGCGCCTCACACTTAATTTGTGGTTAAGTTGTGGGGAGTTTTAGAAATGGCTGAAGTTCAGACCGCTGGCGATATTGCGAAGACCGGATCTTTCCAGGTTGACGACGCGACGATCGCCAAGATGCGCGAAATCGCCAAGGTCGTTTACGACGATCCCGCGAAGATTTCCGATTTCGAGCGCGACCCGCTCGGCTTCGCGAAGTCGGTCAACGGCTTCGAACCGCCGGCCGGTTTCCATCTGCACGTCGCCGATGCGAACAACAACCTGGTCCCGGCCGAGGACGACGGCATCTTCGGCGCCGAGACGCGTCCGACCTGGGATCGCCTCGAGTTCCGCGTCGGCTACAAGACCTACAGCCTCGTGGCCTGCTGCTGAGCGCTCGGTTCCGTGAATGACGAGGTCGCCGCCCTGACGGGCGGCGATTTCGTTTTCAGAAGTGAAATCCCATCTGCACGTTGCCCCACAGCGCGCCTTTCAGGAACACAGGGCACGAAATCATCAGAATAGGGATGGACGCGCCGTCGGGCTGATGGCGGATGTAGACGCGGATGTTGTGCGGATTGGCGTTGCGCGCCCCGATCAGCGTCTGCCATCGGTCGAGCAGACGACGGTTACGGCTGTTGAGATCGTTCCAGTCGACCATCCCGGCGCGTTGCGGCTTCGACAGCTCGGGGTGATGAACCGGGCAAAAGGCGTTGCGATCCTGCGGCAGCACAAACAAGGGCGCCGGATCGCCGGAGCGATGCTCCTCCAGGATCGGCGGCAGCACGCGCTCGTAGAAGGGCAGCGCCGTCGTGTCGTACTGAACCGGGTTGGTGCCGTCGATCGGCCGATACTCGGCCGTGATCAGCTCGTCCATCGTGACCTCGGCGGTGGCGAGGCCATCCTCGAACGCCTCGGCGACGTCGTGCGCGGCCGCCTTGACCCGCGCGATCAGCGGCTCGTAGCGCGCCTTCGCCTCCAAGCATGTGCGCTCGATGCGGGCGATCGCATCCGTCTCGACCTCCTGGAAGCGGACATGGAATCCAAGCTCCGATTCGGCGACCACCCGCACCGGCATGGCGCCGATCGCAGGAATTCGCAGCCGCCCCGACATACCCTGCGACAGCCCGCCGCCGTCGGGCATCAGCAGCACGCCGCCCGCCGACAGATCGAGCACCGTGGTCGGGCGCGTCTTTCCGTCGACAGTGAGAAAGGCGGGAATGCGCACCGGCACGCGCTCGTGGCGACGCCGATTGCCGCTGGCGGAATGGCGCAGGAACACCATTGCGCGCTGCGTCATGCGATGCAGCGACAGGTTGGTGTCGTCGCTCGCCGCCCCCGCCTCGTAGCAGGCCCTCACCGCCGAGCCCGCGATGCCCTTCACCGCCGTCGCCTTGCCGGCGACGTAACCGACGAAATTCTCGCTGGAGGCGGCATGGCCGGAGACTTCGCGCGTTTGTTCCGCCTGCCCGTCGACGGCGCCGCGAATGGCTCCGAAGACCGGCTCGATGCGGCCGAGAAGGTTGCCGATGCGCTTGGCGGAGTCGGAGTTCTGACGCGCGGCGATCTGCAGATTGGCGGTCTGCGAGGTCACGTCGCCGGTCGCCTGATTGACCTGCTGGGCGAGCGTCTTCATCTCGCCGGCGATGACCGAGAAGCCGCGCCCCGCCGGCCCCGCGCGCGCGGCCTCGATGCCGGCGTTCAGCGCCAGAAGATTCGTGCGGCGCGCGATCGTCGTGATGAGCTGGACGACCCCGGTGATTTTCTCGACCGCCTCGTTCATCCGCTCGGTGGAGGCGGTGACGTCCTCGGTGAGCTGGCGCGCCTCGGCGACGAACAGATCGGCGCCGGCGGTGTGGCGCTCGATCGACTGGGTGGCCGCGTCGAGCCTCTGCGTGGTCAGCGCCAGCGCGGCGGTCGCCTGCTTGGCGGCGGCCGCGATCTCGGCGAGATCGTCGCTCGCCCGGCCGATCTCCTCGACGAGGCCGATGGAATCGGCGATCCGGTCCTTGGCGCACTCGGCCTTGTAGCCGATCACGCGCATCGTCAGCATCACGTCGTCCTCGAGCTGCCGCATCATCGGCTCGAGGCGCGCCGCCACCAGCGCGCCGATATCCGGCGCCGGCGCTTCCGCGGGGGCCGCGGGCGCGGAGGCGGGGCGCTGAAACAGACGGACAATCCCCAAGCGCAGTCTCCCGGACACGGGTCCGACGTCGAACGTGACGGAAACAGGTTGAACTGTGGTAAACGAAATCTTGAAAGGCGAGGGGCTGGCTGGGAATGGAACGACCTCGGATCGGCGTCATCGGCGGGTCGGGCATCTACGATCTGCCGGGCTTGCAGGACCTGCGCGAGGAGAGGATCGACACGCCCTGGGGCGAGCCCTCCGACGCGCTGAGATTCGGTCGCGTCGGCGAGACCGAGGCCGTGTTCCTGCCGCGCCATGGCCGCGGCCACCGGCTCTCGCCCTCCGACATCGACTACCGGGCCAATGTCGACGCGCTGAAGCGGGCCGGCTGCACGGATGTGATCGCAGTCTCGGCCTGCGGTTCCTACCGCGAGGAGCTGGCGCCGGGGACTTTCGTTCTGGTCGATCAGTTCGTCGACCGGACGACGCGGCGCGCGCACTCGTTCTTCGGCGCGGGCTGCGTCGCCCATGTCCCCTTCGCCCACCCGGTCTCGTCGAACCTGCAACGCCGTCTCGCAGAGGCCGCCCGCGCCGAGGCGATCGAGGCGGTGACGGGCGGCGTCTATGTCTGCATGGAGGGGCCGCAATTCTCCACGCTCGCCGAGTCTCTCTCCTACAAGGCGCAGGGCTACGACGTGATCGGCATGACGGCGATGCCGGAGGCCAAGCTCGTGCGCGAGGCCGAGATGGGCTATGCGCTCGTCGCCATGGTCACCGATTTCGACTGCTGGCGCCCCGATCACGACCATGTCGGCGTGGCGCAGGTTCTGGCCGTCGCGCACGCCAACGCCGATCGCGCCGCCCGCCTGATCGCACGCTTCCTGCGCGATCTGCCGACCAGGCGGGAGCCCTGCGCGGCCGGCGCCGACCGGGCGCTGGATACGGCCATCATGACGGCCCCGGCTCAGCGCGATCCCGAACTCATGCGCAAGCTCGACGCCGTCGCCGGCCGCGTGCTGACGAGGCGCACATGATCGTTCCGGAGCCGATCGGCCATATGGGCGGCGGCAGATCCGGGCCGGTCGACGAAGCCCGGGGCGACGTCAAATGCGACATCGAGCTTGCGCCCGCCTTCGAGCAACGCGGCGGCCCGAGGCCCAATCGGCTCGGCGCGACCTCCGCGCGGATCCTCCGCCTCGACGGCCGACGCCCGCGCGTGCGCGGGCTCGACGCCATCGACAGCGCGCCCGTCCTCGACGTGAAACCCGAAATGTCCGGCGTCCGGCCACGCGGAGAACTGCGCGAGCCCGAGTGGGCGCGCGCCATCATGCGCGACTATTGGTGAGCGAAATGAACCTGAAGGACGCGGTCCGCACAATCCCCGACTACCCCAAGCGCGGCGTGATGTTTCGCGACATCACCACCCTGCTCGGCGACGCGCGCGCGTTTCGCCGCGCCGTCGACGAGCTCGTCCAGCCCTGGGCCGGCACGAAGATCGACAAGGTGGCCGGCATGGAGGCGCGCGGCTTCATTCTCGGCGGCGCCGTCGCCCACCAGCTTTCGGCCGGCTTCGTGCCGATCCGCAAGAAAGGCAAGCTGCCGCACGCCAAGGTCTCGATCGCCTATTCGCTCGAATACGGCCTCGACGAGATGGAGATGCACGAGGACGCGGTGGCCAAGGGCGAGCGCGTGATCCTCGTCGACGATCTCATCGCGACCGGCGGCACGGCCGAGGGCGCGGTGAAGCTGCTGCGCCGGCTCGGCGCCGACATCGTGGCGGCCTGTTTCGTGATCGACCTCCCCGAACTCGGCGGCGCGGACCGCCTGCGCGCGCTCGACGTTCCGGTGCGCACGCTCATTGCATTCGACGGACATTGAGCCTGCGCGCGCGGCTCGCGATCGCCCTCGTCCTGCTGGCGGCGCCTGCGGCCGCCGACGAGGCGCGGATCGGCGGCGCCGTCGTCGCCTACGACGCGGCGCGCTGGATCGCGGAGCCGCGGTCGGACACGGAGCTGCGCCTGCGCAGCCTCATCCACGACGACGCCTTCGTCGTCGTCGCGACGCGAGCCGGCGATGCAGAGCCGAGCTGTGGCGCGGCGATGCGCCTGCCCTTTCACTATGGGAAGCCGCGGATTGCGGCCGCGGCCCTGGACGGCCGGCCCGCCGAGAAGATCGAGGCGCGCTCGGGCTGTCGCAGCGCCGTCCCCCCGGCCGTCGCCTACTGCGCCCGCGCCGGGCGCACGACATACGAAATCCGCGTCGCCGCGCCGGGCTGCGGCGGCTTTTCTCCGTTTTTCGAGAGCCGCGCGGCCGCCGACGAAATCGCCGCAGGGACGAGGCTTCCACCCTGACCCTGCGGCGTCGCGCGCTACGCGATCAATCGCCGTTATGCAGCTCGTGATGGCGCTGCGCCACCACATGATCGGCCGCCTTGCCCGACAGTTCGGCGAGATGATCGAACTTCGCCGTGTAGCTGCCGACGCCCGCCGTCGCCGAGCGAAGCTCGACGATGAGGTCGCCGATCTCGGCGGCGGGAATTTGCGTGTTGAGCAGTTCCCAGCCGTCCCAGCCCGGACGCGCGTCGTAGCCGAGGATTTGCCCGCGCCGCGCCGAAACGAGGCCGGTGGCGCGCGACAGATGCTCGGACGGAACGGCGATCTCGACCGACAGGATCGGTTCGAGCAGCACCGGCCGCGCCTTGGGCAGCGCCTCGGCCATGGCGATCTTGGTCGCCGAGCGGAACGCCATGTCGGAGGAATCGACGGTGTGATACGAGCCGTCGTTGAGCGTCACCGCCACGTCGACGACGGGGAAGCCGAGCGGCCCGCGCGACAGCGCGTCGATCGCGCCCGCCTCGACGGAGCTGAAATACTGGCGCGGCACCGCGCCGCCATGCACGTCCTCGTCGAAGGCGAAGCCCTCGCCCCGCGCGCGGGGGGCGATGGTGATCGCGACGTCGCCGAACTGGCCGTGTCCGCCCGTCTGCTTCTTGTGACGTCCCCGCACCGACACCGAGTCGCGGATCGTCTCGCGATAGCCGATATGCGGCTTGTGCGCCTCCACATGCACGCCGAAACGCGCCGCGAGCCGCTCGAGCGACACGCGCAGATGCATCTCGCCCTGCCCCATCACCTTCAACTCGCCCGTCTCCTGATCCTGCAGGAAGACGAGCGAGGGATCCTCGTCGACCAGCTTGGCGAGCGCGGCGTTGAGCCGGACCTCGTCCTTGCGGTCCTTCACGCCGAGGGCGAACACATGCACGGGCTGCGCGACGGAGGTCTGCGTCAGGGGCTTGGGAGCGGCCTTGCCTTCCGTGATGGCGTCGCCCGTGGCGACCGCGTCCATGCGGCCGAAGGCCAGCGTATCGCCTTCGACAGCCTGCGTATGCTTCGTCGCCGTGGCGCCCATCAGACGCGACAGGCCGGCGATGCGCTCCTCCGCGCCGCGCGAGCTGATGACGGTCGCCCCGTCCGCGAAGGCGCCGCGCAGAACGCGCGACACCGAGAGCTTGCCGCCATGCGCGGTATGGATGGTGCGGAACACCTGCGCCAGCGCCGGCCCCGTCTCCGCGACGCCAAGGCGCTCGCGCGTCATCGCCACGCCCGGCGCTTCGTGCCGCAGCGCCTTCAACAGCCGCGTCACGCCGTTGCCGCGATCGGCCGAGCCGATCAGCAGCGGAACGACATATCCCCCGCGCAGCTCCTTGGCGAGATCGTCGAACACGCGGTCGCGCGGCGGCTCGATGTCGGCGAGCAACTCCTCCATCAGCTCGTCGTCGTAATCGGCGAGCTTCTCGAGCATCGAGTAGCGCGCATCCTTCTCGCGCGGCACGTCGCCGGCCGGCACGTCGATCACCGCGGACGGCGCGTGCTCGCGATAGACGAACGCGCGCTCCAGCGCGAGATCGATGAAGCCGGTCGCGATGCCCTGCTGCCAGATCGGGATCTGGCGCAGCAGCAGCGGCGCGCGCGAGGCCGGCTGCAACATCTGCAGCGTCTCGCGCACCCGCATCGTCGCCTGATCGATCTTGTTGAGGAACAGAAAACGCGGAATGCGCAGATCCTCGAGTTCGCGAAGGATGACCTGCAGCGCGGGAATCTTGCGCTCGTCGGCCTCGCACACGACGACCGCCGCGTCGCACACCGGCAACGCCGCCTTCATGTCATGCAGAAACTCGACGGAGCCGGGGCAGTCCACGAAGGTGTAGCGGTCGCCCAGATAGTCGACGGAGGCGATGTTCGCCTCGACGCTCATCACATGCGCGCGGGCTTCCGCGCTGCCGTCCCCCACGCTCGTGCCCTCGCTGACGCGACCCTCGCGCGCGATGCCGCCGGAGCGGACCAGAATGCTTTCGAGCAGCGTCGTCTTGCCGCTCTGGAACGGGCCGACGAGCGCAATGAGACGCGGGCCCGAAATACGTCTCTCGCCGTTGCCGCCGCTGCCTGGCATTTTATCAGTCCTTTCGGTCGAAGAAGTCGGGCCGCGAGCCCGACCGGTCGAGGCAATCGTTCCAGCACTTCCGCGGAAGCGCAAGCGAAGGCGCCGCCGTTTTGACCTCGGTCAATCTTTCGGGCCGACATGCCGCACGTCGCCGCGCTCGCGCATCGGCTGCGCGCCGCGCGCGATTGCTGCGCCGCACCTTTCTGGAAACCGGCGAGGCCGGACGGCGCCCGGCCTTGTGCGAGCGCGCCCTGCCGTGGTCCAATCGCTCCAGAGGTCGAACGACCCGCAGCGTCACTGGGAGGAAAATGCCGATGCAGACCGCTCGCCTGGTTCTGTCGATGGCCGCCGCGTTGATCGCCGGCGCCGCCTCGGCCGAAGAGATTCGCCTGATGACCGGCCCGCAGGGCGGCGTGTGGGTTCCGCTCGGCGGACAATTGAAGGACATGTGGGAGAAGGCCGTGCCCGGCCTCTCGGTGAAGACGCTGCCAGGCGCCGGCATCGCCAATGTCCGCGGCATCGAGGAAGCCAAGACCGAGGTCGGCTTCGGCAACACCATCTCGACGGCCGACGCCATTCTCGGCAACCCGCCCTTCGACAAGAAGCACGCCAAGGTGTGCAACCTCGCGACCCTGTATCCTCAATATTTTCAAGTGATTGTGCCGGCCGACAGCGGCATCGCCTCGGTCAGGGACGCCAAGGGCAAGGGCGTCACGACGCAACAGCGCGGCAATACGGGCGAACAGATCACCCAGCACATCCTGAAGGTGAACGGGCTCGCCTATTCCGACGTGAAGGTGAGCTTCGGCTCCTACACGGACTCGATCGAGCAGGTGAAGGACAACCGCGCCCAGATTTTCACGCTCGGCACCGGCCTGCCCGCCGGCACGGTGATGGACCTCGCAGCCTCGCGCGACATCAAGGTGCTGGATCTGGCGGCCGACTATCCGGAAATGCTGAAGCTCAATCCGGCCTACAAGCTGGTGACGATCCCCGCCAACACCTACGCCAAGCAGACCGCCGACGTGCGCACGATCGGCTATTACACCCACGTCGCGATCGCCTGCGATTACCCGGCGGACAAGGCCTACGCGATGGTCAAGACGATCCTCGCCAACAAGGACGGGCTGTCGGCGCTCTACAAGGATCTGGCGGCGCTAACGCCGCAGATCATGGCGCAGGACATCGGCGTGCCCATGCATCCGGGGGCCGCGAAGTTCTACGCCGAGCAGGGCGTCAAGTAATCGCTGCGGAGCCGACATGACCGACCGGCGCGCTGCGGCGACATGGATGTTCCGCGCGGCGACCGTCGCCGCCCTCTGCATGTCGCTCTATCATATCTGGGTGATCGTTCCGCCGATGGATTTCATATCCCCGGCGCTGCGCAAGGTTTTCCCCGGCCCTCCGGCCGACTACATCTTCCGTTCGATCCACCTGCTCTTCGCGCTGACGATCACCTTCCTGTTCTATCGGCGCGCCTCTCTGACGGAGGACGAACTGGCGATGCGCGGCGAAAGCGCAAGCGCCTCGGGCGTCGGCGCGTTCGACCTCGCGGCGCTGGCGCTGGCGGCGGCTCCGCTTGTCTACGTGCTGTGGAACTACGACTACTTCGTCAACCGCATCATCTATATCGACGATCTGTCGACGGCCGACATGGCGATGGCGAGCCTGCTCGTCGTCGTGCTGTTCGAGGCGACGCGGCGCGTGCTCGGCTGGGCGCTGCCGGTCACCGCGATGGTCTTTCTGGCCTATGCGCTGTTCGTCTCGCGCGTCGAGCCGATGCGCCTGCTCGATCAGCTCTACATGTCGACCGAAGGCATCTTCGGGCAGACGCTGGCCGTCTCCGCCACCTATGTGATGATCTTCGTGCTGTTCGGCTCGTTCATGGAGCGCACAGGCACGGGCCAGCTTTTCATGGATTTCGCGCTGAGCCTGACCGGCCACACCGCCGGCGGGCCCGGCAAGGTGTCGGTCGTGTCCTCGAGTCTGTTCGGCACCATCTCCGGCTCGGCCGTAGCCAACGTGATGGTCGACGGGCCGATCACCATTCCATTGATGAAGAAGACCGGCTTCCGCCCGGAATTCGCGGCCGCCGTCGAGGCGGTGGCCTCGACCGGCGGGCAGATCATGCCGCCGATCATGGGCGCCGCCGCCTTCGTGATGGCGGAGTTTCTCGGCGTCGGTTACGGCCAGGTCGTCATCTGGGCGATCATTCCGGCGATCCTTTATTATGTGTCGTGCTTCGCCGCCGTGCATTTCGAGGCCAAGCGCCTCGGGCTGCACGGCGTGCCGCGCGCCGAGTTGCCGCGCCTGTCGACGACGCTGCGCGAGCGCGGCCATCTCTTCATCCCGGTCGTCGGCATTCTGGCCGTGATGTATCTGGGCTATTCCGCCCCGCTCGCCGCGTTGACGGGAACGGCGCTCTGCTTCCCCGTCGCGGCGCTGCGCCGTTCGACGCGCCATTATGTGACGTGGCGCAACCTCGGCGGCGCGCTGGTCGACGGCGCGAAGAACACCATCGCGGTGGCGCTCGCCTGCGCGACGGCGGGCGTCATCATCGGCGTCGTGACGCTCACGGGCCTTGGCATCACCTTCACGCAGGTCGTGCTCGGCCTCGCCCAGAATGCGCTGCTGCTCGCGCTGATCGTGACGATGATGGCCGGGATCGTGCTCGGCATGGGCATGCCGACGACGCCCGCCTACATCATCATGACGTCGCTGCTGGTGCCCGCGCTGGTCAAGCTCGGCGTCGACAAGCCGGCCGCGCACATGTTCGCCTTCTATTTCGCCATCCTGTCGGCGATCACGCCGCCGGTGGCGCTGGCGGTCTACGCTTCCGCGAGTCTGGCGCGCTCGGACCTGTGGAAGACAGGGCTTTCGGCGATGCGCATCGGCGCGGCCGGCTTCATCACGCCGTTCATGTTCGTGTATCAGCCAGCCCTGCTCATGATGGGCGACTGGCCGACGATCGCGCTGACATTCGTGACCGCGACCGGCGGCATCCTGCTGATCGCGGCCGCCCTGTCGGCCTATCTCGTCGGCCCGGCGAGCCTGTGGCAACGCCTCGCCATGGGCGTAGGCGGCGTCGCGCTGGTCTGGCCAGGCGCCCTGTCGGACGCCCTAGGCCTCGCCGCCGCCGTGATCGTCGTCGGCTCGCAGACGCTCGAGCGCCGGCGCGCCGACGCCCGGGCGTAGCGCCTCAGCGCAGGCTGGCGCAGAAGCGCTGGATCTTCTTGCAGGCGTCCTCAAGCGCCTCGTTCGAGGTCGCATACGAGATGCGGAAGTTCGGCCCGAGCCCGAACGCCGAGCCATGCACCGCCGCAACGCCCTCGGCCTCCAGCAGCTCGGAGACGAAGTCCTCGTCGGTCGCGATCACCTTGCCCGACGGCGCGATCTTGCCGATCAGCTCGGCAATGGAGGGATAGACGTAGAACGCGCCCTCCGGCTTCGGGCATTTCAAGCCGCGCGCCTGATTGAGCATCGACATGACGAGATCGCGCCGCGACTCGAACGCCTTGCGGAACTTCGGAATGCAGTCCTGCGGTCCGTTCAGCGCCTCGACGGCCGCCCACTGGGCGATGGCGCAGGCGCCGGAGGTCTGCTGACCCTGCAACATGTCCATCGCCTTCATCAGCCTGTCCGGCCCGGCGGCGTAGCCGATGCGCCAACCGGTCATCGCATAGGCCTTCGAGACGCCGTTGATGGTCAGCGTGCGGTCCATCAGATTCGGCTCGACCTGCGCCGGCGTCGTGAACACGAAGTCGCCATAGGTCAGATGCTCGTACATGTCGTCGGTCATCACCCAGACATGCGGATGCTTCAGCAACACGTCGGTGAGCGCCTTCAGCTCGTCGCGCGTGTAGGCCGCGCCCGACGGGTTCGACGGCGAGTTGAACAGCACCCACTTGGTGCGCGGCGTGATGGCGCGCTCCAGCGCTTCCGGCAGCAGCTTGAAATTGTCCTCGAGCTTCGTCTCGACGAACACCGGCTGGCCGCCGCACAGCAGCACCATATCGGGATAGCTGACCCAGTAGGGCGCCGGGATGATCACCTCGTCGCCCTTGTTCACGCTCGCCATGAAGGCGTTGAACAGGACGTGCTTGCCGCCGGTGCCGACGATGGTCTGCGTCGGCTTGTAGTCGAGGCCGTTCTCGCGCTTGAACTTCTTCGCGATCGCCTCGCGCAGCGGCATGATGCCGGAGACCGGCGGATACTTGGTCTCGCCGCGCTGGATCGCCTCGATCGCCGCCTTCTTGATGTTGTCGGGCGTGTCGAAGTCCGGCTCGCCCACCGACAGCGAGATGATGTCGCGACCCTGCGCCTTCAGATCGCGCGCCTTCTGCGTGACCGCGATCGTCGCGGACGGCTTCACGCGGGAAAGGGCGTCGGCAAGAAAGGCCATTGCAAAGGTCTCCGATGGGGAAGCGCCGCTCCGGGCGGCCGGACATTAGGCGCGGCCGGCTACGGGTTCAACCCTGCGTGATCGCCACACTCTTGCGCGGAAGATCGAAATTCCGCCGCGGAACCGACATCGCCGGGTCGCGTTGTCCCTCCAGATGAGGTTGTGCGCGAACGCACCGCATCGCGGGCGCCGCAGACCTAGAATGAAACCACGCCGACGCCGGGTCGGCGCGACAGGAGCGAAGGACATGACCAGGACGACGATTTCGGGAGCCGCCGGATTCGGGCGCGTGGACATGTCCGGCCTGGCGCGCCGCCAATTGCGGATGTCGGTCGCTCTGGTCGGCTTCCTCGCGGTGGCGACGGCTTTCGCCGCCCTCGCGGGCTCGAAGTCGCAGACGGCCTCGAATACCGCCGCCCCGACCGCCCATGCCTCGGTCGCTGCGGCCCGCAGCTAGCGCTTTCTTCGTTGAGACCCCCGACTTGGGCCGGCTTCGCCGGCCCTTTTTCTTTGCGCAGCCTACGCCCATATTCGCACCCTCCACTCTCGATCCGGGCGGGCCATGGCCAAGACGTCAAAACCGGCGAATCCGACGCGCGTCCGCCCCGCTCGCGCCCAACCCGCGCGCGCCAAAGCCGCGCGCCCCGACGTCTCGCCGCTCGACGAGCATCTCGCCGCCCTGCTGAATCCCGGCCTCGCCGAGCCCGGGCAGGCGAGCTACGTCCCGCGCAGCCGCGAGCCCGACGTCGCCACCCCGAACGACGAGGTTCGCCGCGTGCGCACGGCCCGCCCCGACCGGGCGATCAGCGGCGTCGGGGCGACCACCGAATCGCTGCGCGAACTGCTCGAACAGGGCGACCCGAACCTGCGCGGAGCGCGCCCCTGGGTTCCCCACCGCCCGGCGCGGCCGGAAAAGTCCGAAGGCGGGGTGCGATTCGATCTGGTGTCCGAATACCAGCCCAAAGGCGACCAGCCGCAGGCGATCGGCGAGCTCGTCGCCGGCGTCCAGTCGGCCGAGCGCGATCAGGTGCTGCTCGGCGTCACCGGCTCCGGCAAGACCTTCACCATGGCCCAGGTGATCGCTCGCACCCAGCGCCCAGCCCTGATTCTCGCGCCGAACAAGACCCTCGCCGCGCAGCTATACGGCGAATTCAAGAGCTTTTTCCCGAATAACGCCGTCGAATATTTCGTTTCTTATTACGACTACTACCAGCCGGAAGCTTATGTTCCGCGGACGGACACATATATGAGAAGGAATCTTCGATCAACGAGCAGATCGACCGGATGCGCCATTCCGCCACGCGCGCCCTGCTGGAGCGCGACGACGTCGTGATCGTCGCCTCCGTCTCCTGCATCTACGGCATCGGCTCGGTCGAGACCTACACGGCGATGACCTTCGGCGTGAAGGTCGGCGAGCGGCTCGAGCAGCGCCAGCTCCTGGCCGATCTCGTCGCCCTGCAATACAAGCGCACGCAGGGCGACTTTTCGCGTGGAACCTTCCGCGTCCGCGGCGACACGATCGACCTCTTCCCCGCCCATTACGAGGACCGCGCCTGGCGCATCTCCTTCTTTGGCGACGAGGTTGAATCGATCTCCGAATTCGATCCGCTGACCGGCAAGAAGAGCCAGGACCTGTCCTTCGTGAAGGTCTACGCCAACTCGCACTACGTCACCCCGCGCCCGACGCTCATCCAGTCGATCCAGGGCATCAAGTTCGAGTTGAAGAAGCGCCTCGACGAACTCAACGCGCAGGGGCGCCTGCTCGAAGCCCAGCGTCTGGAGCAGCGCACGCTGTTCGATCTGGAAATGCTGGAGGCGACCGGCTCCTGCGCCGGCATCGAGAATTATTCGCGCTATCTCACGGGGCGGCGCCCCGGCGAGCCGCCGCCGACCCTGTTCGAATATCTGCCCGACAACGCGCTCGTCTTCACCGACGAGAGCCACGTCACCGTGCCGCAGATCGGCGCGATGTATCGCGGCGACTTCCGCCGCAAGGCGACGCTCGCCGAATACGGCTTCCGCCTGCCCTCCTGCATGGACAACCGGCCGCTGCGCTTCGAGGAATGGGACGCGATGCGCCCGCAGACGGTGCATGTCTCGGCCACGCCCGGCAGCTGGGAGATGGAGCGCACCGGCGGCGTCTTCGTCGAGCAGGTCATTCGCCCGACAGGGCTGATCGACCCCGAGGTCGAGGTGCGCCCCGCCCGCAGCCAGGTCGACGATCTCGTCCACGAGGTGCGCGAGACCGCCGCGCGCGGCTTTCGCAGCCTCGTCACCACGCTCACCAAGCGCATGGCCGAGGATCTGACCGAATATCTGCACGAGAACGGCGTGCGCGTGCGCTACATGCATTCCGACATCGACACGATCGAGCGCATCGAGATCATCCGCGATCTGCGTCTCGGCGCCTTCGACGTGCTGGTCGGCATCAACCTGCTGCGCGAGGGGCTCGACATTCCCGAATGCGCCTTCGTCGGCGTGCTCGACGCCGACAAGGAAGGCTTTCTGCGCAGCGAGACCTCCCTGGTGCAGACCATCGGCCGCGCCGCCCGCAACGTCGAGGGCCGCGTCGTGCTCTATGCGGACTCGATCACCGGCTCGATGGAGCGCGCCATCGCCGAGACCAATCGCCGCCGCGAGAAGCAGCTCGCCTACAACGCCGAGCACAAGATCACGCCCGCCACGATCAAGCGCGGCATCGCCGACATTCTGGGCTCGGTCTACGAGCGCGACCATGTGACGGTTGACGCGGGCGCGGCCAGGGACGGCTCGCTGATCGGCCACAATCTGAAGAAGACCATCGCCGATCTCGAGCGCGAGATGCGCGAGGCCGCCGCCAATCTCGAATTCGAAACCGCCGCGCGCCTGCGCGACGAGATCAAGCGCCTGCAGGCGACCGAGCTCGCCGTCGCCGACGATCCGATGGCGCGGCAGGCCGAGGTGGAGGATCGCGCCGGCGCCTATGCGGGCGCGCGCAAATACGGCGCGGCGGCGAACCTGCCGCCCGACGCCCCGAAAACCCGCGCCCGCAAACCGACCGACGCCGACATGGGCCCGCACAATTGGGGCGGCGGCGAAGCGACCCCGCTCTCACGCGCCCGCAAGCCCACGCTCGACGAAATGGGCCCGGGAACGGACATGCCCGTGCCCCTCGGCGACGGCCCCCGCCGCGAAGACCGCCCCGATCCCGGCGTCAAGAACTGGCGGAAGGGGGGACGGCGGAGCAGGTAGCAGCGCCACGCCGCCACGCCGTCATTGCGAGGAGCGCAGCGACGAAGCAATCCAGCCTCGCGTCGCCGAACTGGATTGCTTCGCTTCGCTCGCAATGACGTAGTATGCGTCAATCGTCGAAGGAGGCGCCGTTAGGGAGCCGGCTGTTTACATCATGGCGAACCGTCGCAATGGCGCGCTTTACACCGGCGTCACGTCCGATCTGTCGCGGCGCGCCCACGAGCACCGCGAAGGCCTGGTTCCTGGCTTCACCGCCCGATACGGTTGCAAATCCCTCGTCTGGTATGAACGCTACGAGGCCATGACCGACGCCATCGCCCGCGAGAAGCAGATCAAGGCCGGATCCCGCGCGCGCAAAATGGCGCTGATCGAGGCGATGAACCCGCAGTGGCAGGATCTCTACGAGACGCTCGCGCTGTAGGCTCACAAGTCATTGCGAGGAGCCCGCCACGTCGTCATTGCGAGGAGCGAAGCGACGAGGCAATCCAGACTCACGCCATCGCGCTGGATTGCTTCGCTCCGCTCGCAATGACGGCAAGGATGCAGCCCGCCACGCCGTCATTGCGAGGAGCGAGGCGACGAAGCAATCCAGCCTCGCGTCGCCGAACTGGATTGCTTCGCTTCGCTCGCAATGACGGCAAGGATGCAGCCCGCCACGCCGTCATTGCGAGGAGCGAGGCGACGAAGCAATCCAGCCTCCGTGCACCGCTCTGGAATGCTTCGCTCCGCTCGCAATGACGGCAAGGATGCACCCCGCCACGCCGTCATTGCGAGGAGCGAAGCGACGAAGCAATCCAGACTCGCGCCGCCGCACTGGATTGCTTCGCTCCGCTCGCAATGACGGCAAGGATGCACCCCGCCACGCCGTCATTGCGAGGAGCGAGGCGACGAAGCAATCCAGACTCACGCCATCGCGCTGGATTGCTTCGCTCCGCTCGCAATGACGGCATGTGCCCGCCCGCCACGCCGTCATTGCGAGGAGCGAAGCGACGAAGCAATCCAGCCGCCGCGCTGCGGTCGTCAGTGGATTGCTTCGCTTCGCTCGCAATGACGGCAAGGTTGCAGCCCGCCACGCCGTCATTGCGGGGAGCGCAGCGACGACGCAATCCGGCATCGGTCGCGCGATGGCGCCATCGAACGCATCCCTTGCCCCGCGCCCTCGGCGCGCTACCCTTCGTCGCATGAGCATCGTTCGGGACGAGGCGCGCGGGCGCTACGAGTTGCCGCTCGGCAGCGGCGACATCGCCGTCGCCGTGTTTCACAAGCGCGGCGGCGCGCTCGCGATCACGCATACGGAGGTGCCGGCCCATCTCGAGGGGCGCGGCCACGGCTCGGCGCTGATGGCGGCCGTGCTGACGGATGTGCGCGCCCGCGGCGAGAAGGTGCGGCCGCTCTGCTCCTTCGCGCGCGCCTATATGCGCCGTCATCCCGAGACGCAGGATCTGCTGGCCTGAACCTGCCGGCCTGAGCCGGGCGCGCTGACGAAACCGTGTCTTGCGACCGTCATGCGCCGCTTCGATCCTGCGCGGGCGCGATCCCCGTCGCGCCAACGCAAGGAGAGCCGACATGACCCTCGCCCGCGCCCTCGCCGCCTGCGCCATCGCGCTCGCGCCCATCGCCCTCGCCGGGGCCGCCCGCGCCGACATCGACAATTCGGTTCTCTCGCCCGGCGCCTTCCGCGAGCACAAGGCGACCTACGGGCTGGTCTACATCCTGCCAAAGGAGGTCAATGCGGTGATCGACGCGAAGGTCGCCGGCCCGCTGCGCGCGAAGCTGACGCAGATCGGACTGGCCGCCGAGGCGAATGTCTTCAACCTGCCGCACGTCACCGTCGTGCACATCCATTCCGCCGACCCGACGACGCCGCGCCGCATGCTGGCGGCGCTGCCGAAGCCGCCGGCCCCGCCGGCGATCACGCTGAAGAGTTTCTACACGACCGAGGCCGCCAAGGGCGCCGGCCGCCCCTGGTGGTTCGATCTCGGCATCGTCAAGTCCGGCAAGGGCTACGACGATCTGATGGCCTACAACGTCGCCGCCACGGCGGCGCTGACGCCGCTGCGCGACGGGCCGCTGCCGCGCGTGACAGGTCCGGTCTATGCGGTGATGAGCGATGCGGCCAAGGATCTGGTGCGCACCGTCGGCGTCAGCGGCGTCAACGTCATGCGCGATGGCAAGGCGACCGCCTCGCACAATCCGCACAACACGCTCGTCTACTCGATGACGCCGTTCCTGCCTCCGGTGCAGGGGCCGATGGACGAACTCGCCGCCGAGATGAACAAGACGCTGCCCGACGGGATCGACACGACCTTCCGCAATGTGTCGATCGTCGAGATCGGCTTCATGGGCAATGTCGTGCGCGAGTTCTATCGCGTCGATCTGGAGACCGGCGCGGCGGTGGACGTGACCAGCGGTCACGTCGTCGCGACGATCAAGTGACGCCGCGCGCCGCGCGCAGGATCGCCGTCACCTCGGCGTCCTCGAGCTGGCGAAAATCGGCGTAGGCGGCGCTGACGGCGTAAAAGTCCGCCGGCGCCAGGAGGCAGACCACGCGGTCTGCCTCGCGCCATCGCCGCGAGCGCGTCCGGCGGGCCAACAGGAACGGCGAGGACGACGCGCGCGGCGGCGCGCGCCTTCAACGCGCGCACGGCGACAAGCGCGGTCGCGCCCGTCGCCAGCCCGTCGTCGACCAGCACGCAGACACGGCCGGCCGGCGAGATCGCCGGCGCGCCGCCGCGCCACAGCGCTCCGCGCCGCGCGATCTCGGCGTCCGCCTGCGCCCGCGCGGCGGCGAACGCCTCGTCTGACACGCCGAAATGGCGGATGACGGCCGCGTTGCGCGACACGACCGGCGGGTCGCCCTCGGCGACCGCGCCCATCGCCAGCTCCTCATTGCCGGGCGCGCCGATTTTGCGGGCGATCGCCAGATCAAGCGGCGCCCCAAGCGCGCGAGCGATCTCGGCCGCGACCGGCGCGCCGCCGCGCGGCAGCGCGTAGACGAGCGGCGCTTGCCCCTCGAGATCGGCGAGCCGCTGCGCGAGCGCGCGGCCCGCCTCTGCGCGATCGGCGAACATGTCGTCGGCTCCTGTCGTCCGCGCAGGATGCGCCGCCGCCGCGCGCAAAAAAAGAGGGCCGCGCTGGCGGCCCTCTCGTTCAGTGCGCTCGCGCCGCGCCTCAGGCCTGCTGGATCGCCGACAGCGCCCAGCCCTGCGGGCCCTCGCCCGGCTCGCGGCGGAAAGTCCAGATCTCGGTGGCCTCGACGGCGTTGGCCGGATCGCCCTCGACCACGCGGCCGGTCGCCTTCTCGACCATCGCGTCGATGATCGCATAGCGCATCGCCACCGTGGCGTAGTCCGCGCCGGGCTCGCGCCAGGCCTCCGACAGGTCGCCCTGCAACAGCTTGACGCCGGACAGTCTGTTGACGAGCCCGCGACGGGCGAGATCGTCCATCTCGTGGTTCAGCTCGTTGCCCATCTCGGGCGTCACGAGACGGGCGAGCGCGACCCGGTCGGCGCGGCTGTAGGCCTGCTGGATCTCGGCGAGCATCGCCTCGAAGCGATCGAAATCGGCGCCGCCGATCTCGAGCTTTTCGGTCGCGACCGGCGCGTCCATCCGCGCGGAAGCCATCCCGCCCGCCATGCCGGCGGCCGCGCCGGCGCCGGTCGCCGACGGCGCCCAGTCGGGCTGCATCGGCGCGCGCCGATAGTCGGCCGCGCCCATCGCCGGCTGCGCCTGCCGGCGTCGGAACCAGTTCATGGCGAAGCGCACCAGCAGGAAGATCAGGCCGAACTGCAGCAGCAGGCCGAGGAAGCCCGTCAGCGAGCCGAGACCGCCGAAGAAGCCGCCGCCGAACATCATGCCAAGGAGGCCGGCGCCGAGCAGGCCGGCGCCGAGGCCGCCGAGGAATCCGCCGAAGCGGCCGGGCTGCGAGGCCTGACCGATCGGGCCGGTGCGCGGCGGCATGGAGTAGCCGGGGCCCGGCAGGGGCTGCGCCTGACGCGGCGCCGTGTTGGTCACGGGCGGGGAGGAATAGGAATTGGAGCCGCGGCTGCCGAAGCTGCGGCCGCCGCCGGCGCGCGCCTGCGCATCGGACGCGACCAGCACGAGCGCGGCGACGACGGCCATCGCCTTGACGACGGAACGGACGGAACGATGGGTCACGACAAAACCTCCCTCGCCGGGGCTCGCAAGGCCCGCTGGCGACGCGCAGAATATAGGAACATGCGCCGCCCCGCCAATGCCGGCCGCCGCCGCGCGAGCGCCGCGATTCCTGCCGGCGCGCGGCTATCAGGCTGAATTCGCAATAGAAACTGGCGGCGGGCTGATTTTACACAAATTCCAAAAGGTCTTGCTGGACCTTTTTGACGGCCCGATGGCCGCCGAGCCTCACGCGTTTGGCGCGGTCTCGCCATAGGCGGGAACTTTCGCCGCGAAGGCCTCGAGCCAGGCGACGAGCCCGGGATGGCCGGCGCGCCAGGCGCCCTCGAAGCGGAAGTCGAGATAGCCGAGCGCGCAGGCGAGCGCGATCTGCGCAAGGTCGACCTCGCCTTCCGGCGGAGCGGCTTCGAACACGGCCAGCGCGCGCGCCACCTTGTCCGACTGGCGGTCCACCCAGCGCGCGGAGCGAGCGTGCGGCTCGTGGAACATCGCCTCGTAGCGTTGCAGGATCGAGGCGTCGAGAATGCCGTCGGCGAGCGCCTGGCCCGTCATCGCGCGCGCCCGCGCCAGCGGTTCGGCCGGGATCAGGCGGCCCCCGGCGATGGCGTCGAGATATTCGCAGATGACGCGGCTGTCGTAGATCGTCGTCCCGTCGTCGAGCGTCAGGGCCGGCACCTTGCCGAGCGGATTGACGCCGGCGATCGGATCGTCGGGATTGAGCGTGTCTGTCGCCAACAGCGCGATGCGGTCGGCGAGCCCCAGCACGGCGGCGGCGACGCGCACCTTGCGGACATAGGGAGAGGTGGGGCTGAACCGCAATTGCATTGACGGACCTCGCGAATGGCGAACATCGGGCGCGCAGACTAGCGCGTCCCGTCCGCCAACGCGAACCTCGGCGATGGTCAGATGAGTTTCAGATCGACGGCCTTGGGCCCTTTGCCCTTCTTGTCCGGCTCGATCTCGAAGGTGATCCTCTGCCCCTCGTTCAACGTCGCCATCCCGATCCGCTCGACTGCCGAGATGTGGACGAAGATGTCGCGTCCGCCGTCATCCGGCTTGATGAAGCCGTATCCTTTTTCGACATTGAAGAACTTGACGGTGCCGTTCTGCGCCATGACGCGCCTTCCTTTCCAGCGCGCGGCGCCGGTGCGGCGACGCGCCAAAGGTCGAGGGGCGGCGAAGGCGGCCACACTGCCGCAGCCGTCCCCTGGCTGCGTTCATCCCGGGCGGCCCTTGATCGTGGAGGATCGAGGGCCCCGCGTCTCTGGCGGACGCGCGCGCGCCGGGCGCTGACGAAGCGTCCGTCAAGACGGCCGATTTTGCAAGACGCAGCTGCGGCGGCGCGACGCCGGCCGCGCTTCACTCGCCGGCGACGACATGCGCCCGCCAGCCGGGCGCGCCGCCCCGCGCGAGCCGTTCGGCGAGGAAGGGCAGCAGGATTCGCGCCTCCCCCTCCAGCGTGAAGGGCGGATTGACCACCGTCAGGCCGGTTCCGACCAGCGGCGGCCCGCCGCCGCGCGGCGCAGGCCCCGCCGCGCCGACGATCAGTTCGAGATCGAGCACTCGCCGCACGCCCGCGCCGGCGAGCCCCTCGGCGAGGCGCCGGCCCTGCGCGACGTCCTTCACCGGCCGCCACAGCGCATAGCAGCCGGTCGGCCATTTGCGGTGCGCCCGCAAGAGCGCCGCCTGCATCCGCTCCAGTTCGCCCGCCTGCTCGAACGGCGGATCGACGAGGACGAGCCCGCGCCGCTCCTTCCCGGCGGCACATAGGCGCCGAGCGCCGTATAGCCGTCGATCTCGACGACGCCGACGCGCGCGTCCCGCTCCGTCGCCGCCGCCAGCGCGGCGCGATCCTGCGGATGCAGTTCGCACAGGGTGAGCCGGTCCTGCGGCCGCGTCAGCGCCTGCGCGAGGGCCGGCGAGCCGGGATAGAGGCTCGCCCCCTGCGCGGCGCGCAGCCGCGCGACGGCGTCGAGATAGGGCGCGAGCAGCGCCGCCGCCTCGCCCGTCGGCGGCTCGGCGTCGAGCCGCCCGACGCCCCCGGCCGCCTCGCCGGTCCGCCCCGCCGCGTCGCCGGAAAGATCGTAGACGCCGACGCCCGCATGGGTGTCGAGATAGCGCAGCGGCGCATCCTTCTTCGTCAGATGGACGAGGATTCGGGCGAGCAGCGCGTGCTTGAACACATCGGCGAAATTGCCGGCGTGGAAGGCGTGGCGATAGTTCACCGGCCCGCGCTCAGAGCACCGGCGGCACCATCACCTCGCGCGTGCGGCAGGCGCCGCGATTGACCTCGGGACAGGACTGGAACTGGCGCAGATCCTTCGAGAAGCAGATGCGCACTTCCTCCAGCAGGCCGCGCTTGCAGGACACCGCCATCTGGTCGGCGCGCAGGCCCGGATTGGCGGCGACGAAGGCGCGCTCGATGTCGATCGGCGCCCAGGTCTGCGGCGATTGCGGCGCCTCGAACGCCTTCGGGATCTTCACCGCGTTCCTCGCCCGGCGCACGTCGGCGAAATAGTCGGTCGGGCTCGATCCCGAGCAGGTGCCGTGCTTGCGCCACTCGTAGCGGGCGAGCCCTTCGTCCGGAAACACGCCGCGCGCCCCGTCGAGCGCGATGCGCGAGGGAACGCGGCCGGCGGGCTCGCAATCGCTCGGGAAGCCGCGGTCGAACTGCGGCCAAAGCCCGTGCACGACGAAACCGAGGCCCGCCCCCGGCGCGCATTGTTTGCGCGCTTTCTCCGCCCCGCCAAGTTCGCAGAAGCCGGAGGACCAGGACAGCGCCAGCACATAGAAATCGAAATCGCCGGGGGCGGACGCGCGCCGCATCTGCGCGCTCGCCGGCGACGCGGCCGTCAGGGACGCCGCGAGCAGCGCGGCCGAAACGAATAGACGGGCGAACATGAAGGCCTCACGAAGTTACGGGCGCGCCATCTTGCAGTCGGGCGCGAAAGCGAGGTTGCGGTCGAGCCCGTGCACGCACCACTCGACGCCGAAGCCCCAGCCGATGATCCCGAGATCCTCGCCGACCCAATAGCTCACCGCGCGCCTTCGCCCGTCGTTGAGCGTGGCGCGCGCCATGCAGTAGCGGCGCGGAATGTGGTCGAGCCCCCAGTTCCGCAACCCGATCTGGCGGATGCGGTCGAAGCCCCGGATCTCGAGCGTCGAGCTCCAGTACTCGCTCTCTTTGGCGGAGAAACGCGACTGGATGCGCCCGAGCACCGCCGGATCGTCGCAGGCGTTGATCTGGCCGCTATAGGGCGAATACCGCTTTTCGGCCGGCGTCACCGGCCGCGCCAGCGCGGCGCCGGCGAGGCACAGGAGCAGCGTCGCGGCGAGCGACGAGAGTTTCAGCGTCATCGGAACGATTCCAGCGCGATTGTCCGGCGGACGATGCGCCGCGGCGCCCGCCAAATCAAGCGCCGCCCGCGCGCCGGACGGCGCGCGGACCTGTCCGCCCTCAGATGCAGCGGCCGCCGTCGACCTCCAGCACGACGCCGGTCAGGAAGTCGTGTTCGGCCAGGAACAGGCAGGCGTCGGCGATGTCCTGCGGGGTGGAGAGCCGGCCAAGCGGCACGGACGCCTTGAAGGCGGCGCGCTTTTCCGGCGTGTCCTCGCCCATGAAGGTGGCGAGCAGCGGCGTCTCGCCGGCGACGGGCGCGACGCCGCAAACGCGGATCTTGTCCGCCGCGAGTTCGATCGCCATCGCCTTGGTGCCGAGGTTCACCGCGCCCTTCGAGGCGTTGTACCAGACGAGGCCCGGCCGCGGACGGATGCCCGCCGTCGAGCCGATGTTGATGATGCAGCCGCCGCCCTTGGCGCGCATCTGCGGCACCACGGCGCGCGTCGTCAGGAAGATCGACTTCACGTTGACGTCGAAGACGCGGTCGAACTCCTCCTCGCTCACCTCCATGATCGGCTTGTTGCGATGCGAGGTGCCGGCGTTGTTAACGAGAATGTCGACCGGCCCGAGCGCCGCCGTCACCTTCTCGAAAGCCGTGCGCACGTCCTCGGCGCGCGACACGTCGCAGGCGACGCCGAAGGCGCCCTTGCCGATCTTCGCCGCCGCAGCCTTCGCCGCCTCGCCCTGAATGTCGAGGCAGGCGACCTTCGCGCCCTCGCGCGCATAGGTCTCGGCGATGCCGTAACCGAAGCCCTGCGCCGCGCCCGTGACGACGGCGACCTTGTCCTTCAACCGCATGTTGCGCCCTCTCCGATGCTGGCCCGCGCCGCGCGCTCAGCCGTGATTGATGACGATGGTCTTGGCGGCGCAGAACTCGAACAGCGCCTCGAACCCCTTCTCGCGGCCGTGGCCGGATTTCTTCACGCCGCCGAACGGCAGCTCGACGCCGCCGCCCGCGCCGTAGCCGTTGACGTAGACCTGTCCGCAGCGCATCGCGCGCGCCACGCGCATCGAGCGGCGCGCGTCGCCCGTCCACACGCCGGCGACGAGCCCGTAGGGCGTGCCGTTGGCGAGCGCCACCGCGTCCTCCTCGTCGCGGAACGTCGTCAGCGCCAGCACGGGGCCGAACACCTCGTCGTTCATCAGCGTGTTGCGCGGATCGACAGGGCCGAACATCGTCGGCCGCACATAGAAGCCGGAGGCCGGCGCCTCGGCGACCACCGTCCCCTGCGCCATCGTGGCGAGTCCGTCGTTCTGCGCGCGATGGAGGAAACCCTCGACGCGCTGGCGCTGGCGCGGATTGATCATCGCGCCGAGCTCGCGATCCATCTCGTGCGGCGCGGCGACGACGCTGGCGAATTTCGCCGCGATGGCGGCGGCGAATTTATCGAACGCCTTCTCCTCGATCAGCACGCGTGAGCCGGCCGAGCAGGTCTGCCCGCCATTCTGGATGATGGCGTTGACGACGACCGGAACCGCCGCCGCGATGTCGGCGTCGGCGAACAGGATCTGCGGCGACTTGCCGCCGAGCTCCAGCGTGCAGCCGATGGAGTTGCGCCCGGCGGCCGCCTGGATCAGCGCGCCCGTCTGCGGGCTGCCGGTGAACGACAGGAAATCGATGTCGCGATGCTCGGCCAGCGCCGCGCCCGCCTCGCCGCCGAGGCCGGTGACGATGTTGAGCGCCCCGTCCGGAAAGCCGACCTCGCGCGCCAGTTCGCAGATGCGCACCAGCGAAAGGCAGGCGTCCTCGGCCGGCTTGACCACGCAGGCGTTGCCGCAGGCGAGCGAGGCGCCGACGGAGCGGCCGAAAATCTGCGCCGGATAGTTCCACGGCACGATGTGGCCGGTGACGCCGTGCGGATCGCGCACGATCGCGACGGTGTAGCCGTTGAGGAAGGGAATCGTGTCGCCGTGGATCTTGTCGGCGGAGGTTCCGTAGAATTCGAAATAGCGGGCGGTCGCCGCCATGTCGGCGCGGCCCTGCTTCAGCGGCTTGCCGGTGTCGCGCGATTCCAGCGCGGCCAGCTCCTCGGCGTTGGCGGCGACCGCTTCGCCGAGCTTGACCAGCAGGCGCCCGCGCTCGGTCGCGGTGAGGCGCCCCCATGCGCCCTCGAACGCGGCGCGCGCCGCCGCCACCGCGTCGTCGATGTCGGCCTTCTGCGAGCGCGGCATCAGCGCGAAGGGCCGCCCGTCGGAGGGGCACACCGCCTCGATCCACGCCCCGCCCTGCGCCTCGAGGCTCTTGCCGCCGATCAGATTGGCGTAACGCTTGAGGTCGTCATTGGCCAGATTGCGCTCGTGCACGGTCACCGCCGCCTCCCCTGGATTTGTCGTTCGGGCGCGAGTTTAGCCGGCCGCGCGCCGCGCGCCAGCACGCCCGGCGTATCGGACCCCTGCGGCGCGGGCATGGGGCGAGGCGCTTCTCAGCGTCGCTTGCCGCGCGCCGGCTCCGTCAGCGTGCGCGCCACCGCATCGTCCCAAAGCGCCAGACGCCGGGCGCGTTCGGCCGGCTTCATCGCCGGCTTGAAGCGCCGCTCCAGCTTCCACGCCTTGGCGAAGGCGGCCGGCTTCGGGCACAGGCCGACGGAAAGGCCGGCCAGATAGGCCGCGCCGAGCGCCGTCGTCTCAAGCACCGTCGGCCGGTCCACGGGCGCGCCGAGCATGTCGGCGAGGCGCTGCATCGTCCAGTCCGAGGCGACCATGCCGCCGTCGACGCGCAGCACCGTGCGCGCGCCGGCCTTCGCGCCCCAGTCGCGGCGCATCGCCTCGACGAGATCGCGCGTCTGGAAGCACACCGCCTCGAGCGCGGCGCGGGCCAGTTCCGCCGGGCCGGTGTTGCGCGTCAGGCCGAAGAGCGCGCCGCGCGCGTCCGCGTCCCAATGCGGCGCGCCCAGCCCGACGAAGGCCGGCACCAGAAAGACGTCCTGCGTCGGGTCGGCGGTGGCCGCCAGCGCGCCCGTCTCGCGCGCATGTTCGATGACGCCGAGCCCGTCGCGCAGCCATTGCACGGCCGCGCCGGCGACGAAGATCGAGCCTTCGAGCGCGTAGGTGCGCTCGCCGTCGAGCTGATAGGCGATGGTCGTCAGCAGCCGGTGCTTCGAGCGCACCGCCGTCGGTGCCCGTATTGAGGAGCGCAAAGCAGCCCGTGCCATAGGTCGATTTCATCATGCCCGGCTTGAAGCAGGCTTGACCGATGGTCGCCGCCTGCTGGTCGCCGGCGATGCCGCGGATCGGGATCGCCGCGCCGAACAGATCGGCGCTCGTCTCGCCAAAGTCGCCGGCGCAGTCGCGCACGTCGGGCAGCAGCGCGGCGGGAACGCCGATCAGATCGAGCAGCTTCTCGTCCCACCGCCCCTTGTGGATGTCGAACAGCAGCGTGCGCGAGGCGTTGGTGGCGTCGGTGGCGTGGACGGCGCCGCCGGTCAGCCGCCAGATCAGGAAGGAGTCGATCGTGCCGAAGGCGAGTTCTCCCGCCTGCGCGCGCTTTCGGGCGCCTTTCACATGGTCGAGGATCCAGGCGATCTTGGTGCCGGAGAAGTAGGGATCGAGCAGCAGGCCGGTCTTGCGGGAGACCGCCGCCTCGTGGCCGGCCTTGCGCAGCGCCGCGCAGCGCGCCGCCGTGCGCCGGTCCTGCCAGACGATGGCGCGATGGATCGGCTTGCCGCTGGCGCGCTCCCACACCACCGTCGTCTCGCGCTGGTTGGTGATGCCGATGGCGGCGACGTCGCCCGCCGACAGGCCGGCCTTCGCCAGCGCCTCGCGACAGACGGCGACGACGCTCTCCCAGATCTCCTCCGGGTCGTGCTCGACCCAGCCCGAGGCGGGATAATGCTGGGCGAACTCCTGCTGCGCCACGGCGACGACGTCGAGCGCGTCCGTGAAGACGATGGCGCGCGAGGAGGTCGTGCCCTGATCGATCGCCAGAATGTGCCGCCCGCCCATCGCGTCCCCCGATTTCCCGCGCCTTCCCGCCTCCCCGGCCGGCGCGGGCGAAACGCTAGGCGAGCGACGCAGGAGCGGCAAGGCGGCGGGCCGCCACGCCCGCGCCGCATTGGGAAAGTTCGATTCGTATTTGACCGGATGTTCCGTCCACGCCGTATTCACCTTGCTAACCGGCTGACGATGCGGCGAAACAGGCGGTGCGCTAGGGTCTCCCGCAGGGCGGTTTTCGCTCAGGAAGCATTGTCCGCATGCGCAGCAAGCGAAAAATTCTTTTCTATACCCATGCCTTGACGGGGGGTGGCGCCGAGCGCGTCTGGGCCCTGCTCGCCTCCGGCTTCGCCCGTCAGGGGGACGAGGTCGTGTTCGCCTGCGATTTCGACGCGGGCGAGAATCGCGCCTTTCTGGATGACGCCGTGCGCCTCGAAATCCTCGGGCGCGGGCACCTGACGCAGACGCTGCGGCTTGCCCGCCTGCTGCGCACGTTCAAGCCCGACGCATCCTTCTCCGCCATCGGCGTCTCGAACCTGAAGCACGGCGCCGCCGCCATCCTGGCGGGTCGGCTCGGCCGGGCGATCCAGTCCTATCACGGCTATTTCGAGAGCGAGCCGCAGCTTCTCAGCCGCCTCGGCTATCTGATGACGCCGATTTCGACGCGGATGTTCGCCCGCTCGATCTGCGTTTCGGACGGCCTGCACCGCTACGTTCTCAACCGCTTCCACGCCGACCCGAAGCGCACGGTCGCCATCTACAATCCGGTGCGCGCCGGCGACGACGCGGCCGCGGCGACCGCGCAGACGCTCGCCGCCAAGCCGCCGGTCGTGCTGTCGGCCGGCCGCCTCGTCTCCTACAAGAACTTCCCCTTCCTCGTGCGCGCCTTCGCCCATGTCGAGCCGCGCGAGGCCCGGCTCGTCATCATCGGCGAAGGGCCGGAGCGCGAGACGATCGCCCGCGAAATCGAGCGCACAGGCCAGAGCGGGCGCATCGCGCTCGCCGGCTACCAGTCCGACCCCTGGCCCTGGTACGAGCAGGCGCGCGCTTTCGCGCTGGCCTCGGAGTCCGAGGCGTTCGGCCTGGTGGTCGTCGAGGCGCTCGCCTACGGCCTGCCGGTCGTCTCGACCGATTGTCATGGCCCGCGCCAGATCCTCGCCGACGGCCGCTTCGGCGAACTCGTCGGCAAGGGCGACGAGCGCGCCATGGCGGCCGCCATCTCCCGCGCGCTGGCCGATGTCGGCGACGTGCCGGCGCGCCAGAAACGCGCCGTCGATTTTTCGGTGTCGGTCGCGGTCGCCCGCTACGCCAACGTCGTCGACGACGTGTGCGGCCCGCGCGCCAGCGCCGCGCCCGCCAAGGGCGCGCCGCGCATCGCGGGCTGAGCCGCCGGCCTCAATCCATGCAGGAGGCCGCCGGCCTCAGCCGGCGGCGAGTTGCGCCGCGCGCGGGGTGGCCGCGCCGCCCCTGCAACGCGCGGTGATGATCGAACAGCCGCGCCATCTGCGTCTCGACCGAATAGGGCTGCACCCGCGCATGGATGCGCAGCGGGTCGAGCCGGCGCGCGAACACGTCGTCGCGCAGCCGCGCAAAGGCGTCGACCAGATCGGACTCGCAGGCGAGATCCGGATCGGTGCGCTCGACCATCTCGCCGCTGACGCCCTCGACGATCAAAGGATCGTATTGCGGCAAACGGATCGCCGCGAAGGGGCGACCGAGCGACAGCGTCTCCAGAAGGTAGCATGGCATCCCCTCGAAGAACGAGGTCAGCACGCCGGCATGGCACTTGGCCACGATCGCCGCGACGCCCGCCGCGCTTTGCAACCCGTGCAAGACGCTGAACGCGCGGATCGCCTCGAACTCGGCGTAGCGCGCGGGATCGCTCGCGCCGACATAGTGGAACTCGAACGCGCCGTTCAGGCGCGCATGCAGCTTCGCCATGACGCGGAACATCAGCGGCGGGTCCTTGAACTCGTCGAGACGGCCGGCGAAGACGATGCGGAACACCCCGTCCGCGCAGTCGAAGGGCTGCGGCGCGAAGCGCCGCGTGTCGACCGAGACGGTCATCACCTCGGCCTTCGGCGCAAGCGCGGGAAACTCGCGCCGCATCCGCGCCACGATGTTCGGATTGACGCACAGGATGCGCCTGGCGAGCGTCAGCGCGACGCGCTCGTTGAACCGATGGGCGAACCAGTAGGTCTTGATCAGGCTGTCCATCTTGTCGTCGCGCGAGCCCTCGCCATGCACCATCTGCACGGCGGGCAGGCCGAGCAGTCGGGCGATCATCGCGAACTCGAAGCGTTGCAGATCGGCGGAGGCCGGGCCGGGCCCGATCGCCTTGCGGATCGCAAGCAGATGGCGCATCGCGCCGGCGGCGAAGCGGAAGGTCGTCGATCCGAGGATCGTGCGGCTCGCCAGATTGATGGCGTCGTGCGGAATATGCGCGACGGGCAGGAAATCGACGCGTCGTCCGTCGACATCGAGCGGGCGAACCTCGCCGGGCGCGCAATCGCCGAACTCGTCGACCCCGACGAACAGCACCGAGAAGTCGGCCGGGTGGCGCGACAGGATGAGACGCACATGCGTTTCGATGCCGCCGAGCTTGGCGCCGCGCGGATCCATCGGATGCATCAGGACGAGACGATAGGTCATTGCGAAAATCTCAATGCGAATGCGCCGCGCGCAGGCGCCGGCGCAGCGGTTCGATGAGGGCCAGATCCGCGAGCAACGCGGCGCAGCGCGCATAGCGCGCAGCGAGGCGACGCGGTTGGCTGGCGAGGCGCCAGGCCCATTCGAGGCCGGTCTTCTGCATCAGGACGGGCGCGCGCGTCTGCGCGCCGGCGATGAAATCGAGCGCGGCGCCGATGCAGATGAAACCGATCTCGCCATGCGTCGCGGCGAGCCGGTCGGCCAGCATCTCCTGCTTCGGCGCGCCGAGCGCGAGAAAACACAGCCGCGCGCCGGAGGCCGCGATGCGCCGGCCCGCCTCGGCGGCCGCCTCGGACGCAGGGTCGAATCCCATCGGCGGCGACTCGCAACCCGCCACGATCAGGCCCGGACAGGCCGCGCTCAGCCGCTCGGCCGCGCGCGCCAGCGTGTCGGGGGTCGAGCCGTAGAAATACACCGGCGCGCCGCGCCGCGCCGCCTCGGCGCAGAGCGGGGCGACGAGATCGGCCCCCGTCGTGCGCTCGAGCCGCGCGCCCTGCCGGCGGGCGAGGCGCACCACCGGCTCGCCGTCCGCCGTGACGAAACGGGCGCGCGCATAGGCGGCGCGGAACGCGGCGTCGGAGCGGCGTTTGACGAGATGGTCGAGATTGAGCGTGAACAGGGCGAAGCCCTCGCCCTTCTGCGCAGCGTCGGCGCAGGCGGCGACCGTTTCGTCGAGCGTGGCGAGGTTGATCGGCTGATCGTCGATCACGGCGATAGGCTCGGGCATCTGTGCGCATTCCGGACGGGTCGTTGTCATCGTCCACGACGCAGCAAGAGCGTTGCCAGCCTCGCCTGCCCCGGAATGGGACAGGTCACGCCGCCCGCGCCGGCCGCTTGCGCAGCCGACCGAGCAGCGCGCGCGCGACCTCCGGATAGAGCGCGACGAGGCAGGCGCCATACACCGCGACGCCGATCGCCACCGCGCCCGCGAGCGCGCGGCCCGGCGAGGCCGCGCTCCATACGCCGGACGACAGCGCCAGCGACATCGCGGCCGTCGCCGCCGAGAAGCGCGCGATATGGCCGAGCGGCAGGCGCAGGCCGAACATCAGCGTGGCGAAACACGCGCTGATCGCGGCGGTGATCGCCGTGGCGGCGACGCACCCCCAGACGGCGCCGACGAGGCCGCCCTTCACGAGGCCGACGACGCAGAAGGCCAGCGTCATCGCCGCCTCGCCGATGCTCAGCGCCATCAGCAGCCGCGTGCGCTCGAACAGCAGCATCGGCTGGTCGAAGAAGTGGACGCGCCAGTTGCGCAGCGCGCCGGTCAGCGCCGCCGCCGGCAGAATGGCGATGGTGGCGGCCTGAAACGGCGCCGCGATCATCAGTTCGGCGAGCGGGCGCGTGACGAAGGCGAGCCCGGCCGCCATCGGCGCGAGCAAACCGAACAGCAGAGCGCCGTTCAGCGAGAGATGCTCCAGCGCCTCCGCCCTGCGTCCGGCCTGCAAGGCGCGCAGCGCCAGCGGATAGGCGGCCGCCGTGAAGAACATCGCGGCCACCGAGGCGAGGCGCTGCCCCAGCCCCCAGCCGACCGAGACGAGGCCGACAGCCTCCAGGCTGCCGAAGCGCTCGACCACCAGCCGGATGCCGTTGAGCGACACCCAGCCGACCGCGCCGGCGACGATCAGCGGCAGGCCATAGGCGAAGGCGCGCGAGAGAATGCGCGGATCGACGCGGCCGAACGTGACGCCAACGCCGAGCGACCGGGCGACGATCAGCGCGCCAAGCGTCTGCGCCGCCGCAAAGCCGGCGATCGCCGCGGCCGGCGTCGGCGACGCCAGCGCGACGCAGGCGAAGGCGACGACGAAGCCGAGCGCGGGACCGGCGATCTGCGTGGCGGTGTAGGCGCCGACGCGCCCCTCCGTGCGCGCCCGGTCGCCGAGATAGGTCAGCAGCGAGCGCGAGATCGTGAACGCGACCGTCGCCGCCACGAGGCCCGGCGACGTCGGCAGATCGAACATGCCGAAGGCGCCGACGGCGGCGCCCGCCTGCAACAGGCTCGTGACGACGAGCACGCCGCTCTCGCTGGCGCGATAGCGACGGCGCTGCTTGTCCGTCGTCGCCTCGCCGAGATAGCGCAGCGTCGCGTGCGACCACCAGCCGAGGCAACTGAAGAAGATCAGCTCCTGCGCCGCCAGAATGAGCGCCAGCGCGCCGTAGCCGGCCGCATCGAACCAATGCGTCCACACGATCGCAGCGACGAACTGGAACAGCGGCCCGACGAGCTGGGCCGGCACATAAAGAAGCGTCTGACGGATCAGCATGCGGCCGGGCTCCGGCGCGCGCAAAGCCGCGCGATCAGCTCGATCACGGCGACGCGGTCGCGTTCGGCCTGCGCATTCCAGCGTTCCAGATTGGCGCGCGCGGCAGCGGCGGCGCTCGCCCGCCAACCCGGCGCCGAGAGGCGGTCGCGGATCGCGCGCGCGGCGCCCGGCGCATCCTCCGGATCGACGAACAGGCCGCTCGCCCCCAGCGCCTCCTGAAAGATGCGCTGGCGCGGCGCGACGACCTGAAGGCCGGCATATTGCGCCTCGATCAGCGGCAGGCCGAGCCCCTCGTCATGCGAGGTGGAAATCAGCGCGTCCGCCGCGTCGACGAGCGCGCGCACCGTCTCGACCGGCTGGTAGCCGTGCAGCGTCACGCCCTCCATCGCCGCAAGGCGCGCGGCGTCGTCGCCCCAGCCGACACGGCCGACGATATCGAGCCGGGCGCCGGCGCAGCCCTGCGCCCGCAGCGCCGCCACGATCCGCGCGGCGGCGAGCAGATTTTTCCGCGGCTCGACCGTGCCGAGCGCGACGAGGCGCGGCCCTTCATGAGCGTCGGCGCGCGTCGCGCGCGCGGCGTCGGTCAGGCCGAAGACATTGCGCACCTGCGGGCGATAGAGCTGGATCTCCGCGTCCGGCCGGCAGAACCGCCGCAACTCGTCGCGCGTATATTCCGAGTTGACGAGGAAGCGCGGCAGCCGCTTCACCGCGAAGCGGAAGGACGGCGCCATGTAGAGCCGGGCGCGCGCGTTAAGATCCTGCGGCCGGGTGATGAGAAAAAGGTCGTGGATGTAGGGCAGCACGCGCGCCCCGAACAGCGTGAGCGCCGGCGTCGGCGGAAAGCCGGGGCACAGCACCAGCGCGCCCGGCCGCCGGGCGGCGAGCCAGGGCAGCGCGAAGGTCTGCTTCAGCATCATCTGGCGGCGATCGGCGGCGGCGACGCCCGTCACGGCGAGCGGCGCCAGCGCCTCGTCCGAGAACAGCTCCAGCGTGATCCGCTCGAGCCCGGTGACGTGCCGGCCGCAATGCGTGCGGTCGACGATCGCCTCCCCCGCCGGCTGCGCCGCGCCCGCGAGGGCGGCGGGCCGCTCCGTCGCGGCCCAGGGGGCGAGGCTGGCGCTGGTCATTTCGGGACTCCCTGATCCGGAATGGATCAGACGCGGGCGCGGGGCGCGTCCGGTCTGAGCATCGTCAGGACGAGAGCAACCAGCATGCCGAAGGCGCAGGTCTTGGCCGAGAGGCTGACCGAGGTCGCCGCGACGATGAAGAAGAACAACAGCGGCGGAATCGCCCGTGCGCCGGCCGCCCGCACGATCTCCCGGCACAGGAAGGCGACGCCGATGAAGAACAGGCCCGAGACGATGGCGCCGTAAGTCAGAACATAGGCGACGAAGAAGCTTTCGAGCCCGTATTCGACGCCCTCCAGATTCTGCAACGCCTGAATCTTGGTCGGGTCCGGCCCCAGGACGATCTCGCGCCAGCTCAGCGACTTGAACATGGCGAGCATGATCAGACGCGCCTTGGCGCTGCCGTGATCGTTGACGAAGCGCTCGAGCATCTGATCGAAGAAGCCGGCCGCATAGAGCTCGCCGATCCCCACGACGAGAATCGGCGCCAGCGCCAGCCCGACGCCGAGCGTGAGCTGGCTGACGCGCGCCCCGCGCGCCACCGCCGTCGCCCGCGCCGCGAAGGTCAGGCCGAGGAAGGTCAGCGACAGAACGAGCGAGGCGCGCCCGCCGAAGGCGATCATCGAGGCGATCGACAGGCCGAGCGCCAGCGCGCGCAGCGCGACAGGCAGATCGCGCCCGCCGCCGAGCCCGAGCGTGATGATGTAGACGCCCATCGTCGAGGCGTTGGCGAGGGGATGGCCGAGCAGCGCCGTCGAGCGCCAGTCCTGTTCGAGCACGAACTCGCCCGCCACATAGGGCGTCAGGCGAAAACCCATGAGATATTCGGCCAGGCCCAGCGCGGCGTTGGCAACGAGCGCGGCGTGCAACGCGAGCGCGATACGGCGCTTCTGCGCGCCCGTCGCGGCGGCGAGCGCCAGCATCGCCATCATCGGCAGGAGAAAGCTGTCGATCATCGGCGTGAACGGCAGCTTCTGGATGACGATGGCGTCGTAAATGACGAAGGCCCAGGCCGGAACGAAGGCGAGAAGGCCCGGAAACAACGACAACGCCGCAGCCCCAAACCGCAGCGGATTGCCAAAGCGCAGCGCCGTGACGAGGAGCGCGAGCGCGATCATCCAAGTGCCGGGATGCACCTTCTCGGCGACATTGCCGCCCGGCAGTTCGTAATTCACCCCCCAATGCGTCAGCAGCATCGGCGAGACGAGGAACAGCGTCGCCGCCCCCGCGAACAGGAGAACCGCCGCGACATGCGCGAGCGCAGCGTCGGCGCCGGAGGCGCGCGCGCCCGCATGCCCGCCGCCCGATGCGACGGCGCTCACGCCGCCGCCCGCAATCCCGGGCCGCGCCGCCCGCCGAGCGCGACGGCGCCGGCGAAGACGCCGCCCGCCTCCTCGATTGCGTCGATGGCGCCGTCGAGCGCCTCGGCGTCCGCATCGCCGTCGACCAGCACGACGCAGCGCTCGGCGGCGGCGCACAATTCGTCGAAATCCGCCCCCGAGGCGGGCGGGCCGGCGAACAGGATGAGATCGAAGCTCTCGCGCAGTCCCGCGATGCGCCGCACCCCCAGCGTCTGTTCGATGCGCCGCACGATGCGCCGCTCCGAGCGCAGGATCGGCATGACATGGAAGGTCGCCCCGTCCTGCGCGACCGGATAGACGACGCGGCTCTGGCCGAGAAAATCGACGAGCGCCGGCGCGCTCGCGGTCGAGACGAGTTCGGCGAGCGTCGGCGCGGCGCGGTCGCCGTCGACGACGAGCACGCGCTGGCCTGCGCCCGCGGCCGCGCGCGCGAAGGCGAGGCACGCGGCGGCGACGCAATCGTCCGACTGCGCGGAGGTCACGAGCACCGAGCGCGCCAGCCGGTCGCCGTCGCTGCGCGCCTCGGCGAGAATGCGGTTGATCTCGGCCGCATCCTGCATCGCGAGCTTGCCGTCGCGTCCGAGCGCGCGCCGCCACCAGCCGCCGGCCGCCCCGTCCGGCGGCAAGGCGCCGATCATGTCGGGATGGCCGCCGAGCGCGCTCGGCGCGCGTCGCCGGCGCACGCGCGCGCCGCCCTTGAAGTAGTCGGCCACCAGCGCGCCGCCCGAGCCGAGACCGAGGCCGGCGGCCAGCGCCATGACGAGGATCGCGGCCTTCTTCGGGCTCGACGGCGCGACGGGCGCGACCGCCGGCGCGATGACGCGCGCGAGCGGGGTCTCCATCGTGTCCTCGCGCACCGTCTCGCGGGCGCGCAGGAATTTCTCGTAGACGACGCGGCTCGCCTCGACCTCGCGCTCGAGTTCGCGCAGCTGCACCAGCGCCTTGCCGTCGACGGCCGATTGCCCCTTGGCGGTCTCCACCTTGCCGGCGAGCGCGGCCTCGTTCTCGCGCGCGGCCTGATAGTCGCTGGCCGCGACGTCGACGAGCCGGCGCGCCTCCTCCTGAATGAGGCGGCGCGTGTCGGCGAGCTGCTGCTGCACCTCGATGAAGGCGGGATGGCGCGGGCCCAGCGTCGTGCGATAGCTGGCCTCCTGCCGAACGATCTCGGCGTATTGCGCGCGCAGCTTCTCCATCACGCCGGATTTCAGCGCGTCGCCGACGCCGTCCGGCGTGCGGCCCGCGGCGGCGAGCTTGCGCGTCTGCTCGTAACGCGACTTGCTCTCGGCCGTCTTCGAGCGCGCCTCGGTCAGCGCTGCGGCTATGTCCGCAAGCTCCTGCTCGCTGACCGATTTGCCATTGGCGTTGACGAGGCCGTTCGTCTCGCGGAACGCCTGCGCCTTGCGCTCGGCCGCCTCGACCTTGCTCTGCAACTCCTCGAGCCGCGATTTCAGCCATGTCGCCGTGCGTGTGGCGTAGTCGGAGCTCGCCGCCTGCAGATCCTCGATATAGGCGCGGGCGATGGCGTTGGCGATGCGCGCCGATTTCAGCGGATCGCGCGTCGCCGCCTCGACGTCGATCACATAGGTGCGCTCGGAGCGCTTGACCGTCACGGCCGCGCCGAGGCTTTCGAGCGCGCGCAGCTTCATGTCCGCCGGCCCGGCGTCGATCCTGGCGAGCCCGATCAGCGCCATCACGCGCGTGCGCAGGCCCGGCGTCGTCGGTGCGAACTCCTCGTCCTCGTAAAGCTTCTCGGACTCGACGACGCGCCGCAGCACGGTGTCGGAGGAGATGACCTTGACCTGGCTTTCGACGAGCGCGGCGTCCGGCGTGTTGGCGGTCGGCTGATTGTCGGAGCCGATGGGCGCGCGGCTGCGCGCGTCGATCAGGATCGAGGTCGAGGCGGTGTAGAGCGTCTTGGCGACGACGAGATAGGCGAGAGCCATGCCGGTCGCGAGCGCCACCGCCAGCGCGACGATCCACGCCCCCCGCCGCAGCGCGCCGACGATGTCGCCGAGATCGGCGCCGCCGTCCGGGCGCAGCAGGGCGCCTTCGCCGCGTTCGCGGGCGAATTCGGCCTGTGCGTCGGTCTGGAGGCGTGCCGCCACCCGAGGTCTCGCGTCCTGTTGCTCTGTCAACGGACCATTAAGGACAAATCGTTACGAAACATTCACCAACTGCGTTTGCGCGCCGCGAAGGCGCGGCGGATCGCCTCGGCGGCCGGCTTTTCGTTCAGCCCGTCGTCGAACGGCAGCGGCCGCGCCGGGAACGCCGCGCCGCGCAGATGCTGCACGTCCGGGGCGCGCAGCCAGCTGTAGCGGTCGGCGAGCTGCCAGCACTGCACGACCTTGACCGACGCGGCCCTGAGGACGGCGGACAGGAAGTCGAAATAGCGCCGCGCCACGATGGCGTCGCGCGCCTCGACGTCGGCCGGCAGCGACGAGTCGTCGACATCGAGTTCGGTGACGTAGATCTCGACGCCGCGGGCGGCGAGCTGCTCGACGAAGCGCAGAAACCGGTCGTCGTCCTCGCCCCATCGCGGCTTGAGGTGGCCCTGCAGCCCCACCGCGTGCAGGGGCGCGCCGTCGTCCTTCAGGCGCGTCACGAGATCGAGAAGGCGCGGGCGGATCGTCTCGCCCCATCCTCCCGGAATCTCGCAATGCGCCTCGTTGATCGCGAGCCGCGCTTTGGGGTCGGCGAGGGCCGCGCGTTTCAGCGCGCGCGCCACATAGCCCTGCCCCAGCGCGGCGAACCACGGCCCGTCGCGATAGCCGCCGGGCTTGCCGTGATCGGGCCAGAACGGCTCGTTGACGACGTCCCACGAGTGCAGGCGGCCGGCGTAGCGCGAGACCGCGCGCTCGATATGCGCGTCGAACACGCGGCCGATCTCGCGGGCCGACAGCGAGGCGAGCCAGGCCGGCGCGTTCTCGTTCCAGATCAGCGCGTGGCCGCGCACGGCCATGCCGTTGCGCTGGCCGAAATCGACGATGCGGTCGGCCGCCTCGAAGCGCCATGCCTCGGCGGTCGGCCGCAGCGTGTCGAACTTCAGCGCCCAGTCGGTGGTGAGAATGCGCGCGTGCCGCCGATAGAGTTCGCCATAGGCCGCATCCTCCAGCGCCTCGCGCGCGATCGACGCGCCGAACAGAACGCCCGCCCTGTCTCCCGCCTCGGCGAGGCTCGACGACGCAGGCGCGGCGGCCGCACGACGCACGGACGCCGTTAGCGCGCCGGCGGCGCCTGCCAGAAATCCACGTCGGGAGAAAGCGGTCATCGCGGCGGTCCATCGTCCTTCGGAGCCGTCTCAAGCACGCGCCGTGCCGCCGGTCGATGTCCGAAATCCCGACCGGGCTGGCCCGCCGCTTGCGATTTCGGATGCGAAGGCGGGATCGGGCGCTCCGCGGCGTTTCGATCCGGGCCGACTGTCTCATTTCGGAACAACGCCGTGCTGATCCGCAAACACGTCGCACTCCCCGAACCGCGCCTCGAGGCCCGGCCCGCGCCCCGGCGACGCGCCCGCGCCAACTGGAGCGCGGCGCTGCCGCGGCAGAACACGGCGATGGTGCGGCTCTCCTTCGGCGCGCTCGCCTTCCTGTCGGACATCGCGGCGATCATCTTCTCGGCGGCGGCGGCGGGCGTCGCCTACCACAAGCTGTTCTACGACGGCCCCGGCCTGACGGAGTCGTTCCTGCAGCTCGGCGTTCTGATCTCGCTGCTGGTGTCGATCCCCTCGCTGCTCGCCAACGACTATACGATCGAGCGCTATCTCAGCATCAACGGCCATCTGCGCCGCGTCTTCCTGATCTGGAACACGGCCTTCCTCGCCGCCCTGTCGCTCGCCTTCCTCACCAAGACCTCGGCGACTTTCTCGCGCGGCACGGTGATGATCTTCTATCTCGGCGGCTATGGCGCGCTCGGCCTGGCGCGGCTGGCGCTCGTGCGTCTCGTGCGTTCGGGCAGCGAGGCCGGCAGCGTGCTCGCGCGTCGGATCTTTCTGGTCGGCCGCGAGCGGGAGGTGAGCGAGTTCATCGCCCGCCACACGCCGCGCCGCGTCGGGCTCGACATCTGCGCCGCCGCGATCCTGCGCGACGGCTCTGGCACGCTCGCAGACGATCTGGCGCTCGCGGCGGCCTCGGCCCGCATGCTGAGTCCCGACGACGTGTTCATTCTCGCGCCATGGTCGGAGACCGAGACGATCGACGCCACCGTCAACGCCTTCCTGCGCGTGCCGGCGGCGATCCACCTCGGCCCCGAGCGCGTGCTCGACCGCTTCCACGACGCGCATATCGCCCGCGTCGGCTCGATCTCGAGCCTGTTCCTGGTGCGCCGCCCGCTGAACACACTTGAGATCGTCGTCAAGCGCGCGACGGATCTGACGCTGTCGACGCTGTCGCTGATCGTCCTCGCGCCCGCATTCCTCGTCATCGCGATGCTGATTAAGCTCGACAGCAAGGGCCCGGTGTTCTTCGCCCAGCGCCGCTACGGCTTCAATCAGGTGCCGTTCCGCATCCTGAAGTTCCGGTCGATGACCTCGCTCGACGACGGGCGCGTCGTGCGTCAGGTGTCGGCGGGCGACGCGCGCGTCACCCGCGTCGGCCGCGTGCTGCGGCGCTTCAATCTCGACGAGCTGCCGCAACTGCTGAACGTGCTGCGCGGCGAGATGTCGCTGGTCGGCCCACGCCCGCACGCGCTTGCGCACGATCAGGCGTTCGAGCGCACCATCGCGCTCTATGCGCGCCGCCACAACGTCAAGCCGGGGATCACCGGCTGGGCCCAGGTCAACGGCCTGCGCGGCGAGACCGACACCGACGAGAAGATGGCCGCGCGCGTCGAACACGACCTGTTCTACATCGACAACTGGTCGCTGCTGCTCGACATCCGCATCCTGCTGCTGACCGTCTTCTCGGCCAAGGCCTACGCCAACGCGCGCTGAGGGCGAGGGTCAGAACCGCCGCCACACCGCGGCCGAAACGCCGCGCTCGGCGCCTGCTTGCCGCGCATGCGGCGTGGCGAAGACGGTCAGCGCGAGCGACCACGCAGGCGCGACGTCCCACACCGCCCCTGCCTCGACACGCAACGTGCGCGGCCGCAGGCCCGCCCCGTCCCGACCCGCCTTGGCGAGAGCGGCGAAGACCAACGTCAACGGCGCGGCGATGCGCCAGCCGACCTTGGCCTCGAGGCTCGCCTCGTCGGTCGCCCCGCCCGCCCGCCAGCGATAGCCGGCCGTCGCCTCTGCGAAGCCAGGCCGGCCCGCCAGTTCGAAGCCGGCCCCGAGCGAGAGGCGCGCGACCGCCCCGCCGGCGCGATCATCGCGCGGACCTCGCCCGGGACCGGGGACGCTCATCAGGCCTTGCGCCGAGAGCGCCCATCCCCCTGTTCTGAAAAGCTGCGCCTGCACGCCGAGATCGGCCGCTCCGAGGCCGCTGCGCTGCGGCGCGGCGAACGAGTCGGGCCGCAGCGTCGAAAACCGCGGCTGCGCGATCAACGCGAACCGGTCCGTCAGGCCATATTCGACATAGGCGGTCAGCTCGAACTTGTCGCAGCCGGCGCCGCGAATCCGCCGACCCGCCGCGTCCCGAAAGGTCGACGCGTCCGTAAAGGTGGAGGTGACGATCGCCAGTCCGCGACCCTCCTCCGGATTGAACGCGCCCGCCCGCGCGCCGCCAGCTGCAAGCACGCCGGCCGCGCACCAGACGCAGCCCCACGCCAAACGCATGACGACGCCCTGCCCCTGCGCGATACTGTCGACCAGACGGCCGATCCTCGCCAGCCCTCTGCGTATTAGGAAAAATAAACGTAAATGCTGATCGAAACTGACGGTTCTGGATCTCCGCGGGCCTGCGAATGAGCCGCGCCGGCCGATTGCTGGAGCTGCTGCAGGCGCTGCGCCGGCGGCGCGCGCCCGCACAGGGCGCGGAGCTGGCGCGCGAACTCGGCGTCAGCCTGCGCACGCTCTACCGCGATATCGACGCCCTGCGCGCGCAGGGCGCGTCGATCGACGCGAGCGCAGGCGTTGGCTTCGTGCTGCGTCCGGGCTTCATGCTGCCGCCTCTGATGTTCGACGCTGACGAGATCGACGCTCTTGCGCTCGGGTTGCGATGGGTCGCCACCCAGCCCGACGCCGCCCTCGCGGCCGGAGCGCGCGAGGCGCTGGCGAAAATCACCGCCGCGCTGCCCAAGGATCGCGGCGAGGCGGTCGACCGTTCGCCGCTGCTGGCGCCGGGCCGCGCCCCCGGCGACGGTCCGCTGCCGGCGATCCGGGAGGCGATCGCCCGCGGGCGAAAGCTCGACATCGCCTATCGCGACGGGCGCGGCGGCGACACGGAACGGCGCGTCTGGCCGATCGTCGTCGGCTTCTTCGACGATGCGCAGGTGCTGGCCGCCTGGTGCGAGCTGCGCGGCGATTTTCGCCATTTCCGGCTCGACCGCATCGCGCGCGCGAAACCGAACGACGAACGCCCGGACCAGCCGGCGCTGGCGCTGCGGCGGGCATGGCAGCGGCGCATCGGGCTTGCTGCTGACAGAAACTGACAACGCTGCAGCTTAGTCACCGGGCCTCGCCGAAACCGGGAGCCCGACGATGATCGAACCGACCTTTCTGCTTCTGTTTGTCGAAGACCCGGCCGTCAGCGCCGGCTTCTACGCCCGCGCCCTCGGCCGCGCGCCGCTCGAAACCTCGCCGACCTTCGTGATGTTCGCCCTCGGCGGCGGCTGGCGCCTCGGCCTGTGGCGGCGCGAGGGCGTGCAACCGTCGCCGACGGCAGGCGCGTTCGGCGGCGAAATCGGCGTTCCTGTCGAGGTTGAACGCCTCGAACCGCTGCGCGCCGCGCTCGAAGCCGCCGGCGCGCGCATCGCCCAACCCATCGTCGCGGCGGACTTCGGACCGAACTTTCTCGCGCTCGACCCGGATGGGCATCGCATCCGCGTGTTCGCCCCCGGCGGCTGAGCGGCCCTGCCCCGCGCCAAGCCCGCTTGCGCGGCGGCCCGCCCTGTCGCCTATGATGGCGGCGCGGCGGGCCTCGACCCCGCGCAACGAGGCCAATGCTATGGACACGCCCCTCTGGCTCACCGTGCAGCGCGGCGACGCGCCCTTGCTGGTCAGCCTGCCCCACACCGGCACCGACCTGCCCGAGGAGATCGCGCCCGGCCTCGTGTCCCCCTGGCTCGCCCGCAAGGATTGCGACTGGTGGATCGAGAAGCTCTACGGCTTCGCGCGCGAGCTCGGCGCGACCGTCGTGCGCACCTCCATCTCGCGCACCGCCATCGACGTGAACCGCGACCCCTCCGGCCAGTCGCTCTATCCAGGCCAGGCGACGACGGAGCTGTGCCCGACCACCACCTTCGACGGCGAGCCGCTCTACCGCGACGGCAAGGCGCCGAACGAGGCCGAGATCGCGCGCCGCAAACAGGTCTATTTCGACCCCTACCACGCCGCGCTCGCGCGCGAGCTGGCGCGGCTGCGCGAGGCGCATCCGCATGTCGTGCTGTATGACTGCCACTCGATCCGCTCGATCATCCCGCGCCTGTTCGAGGGGCGGCTGCCGGTGTTCAACATCGGCACCAATTCCGGCGCCGCCTGCGATCCGGAGCTGACGCAGGCGATCGAGGCGATCTGCGACGGCACGCGCCGCTCGCGCGTCACCAATGCGCGCTTCAAGGGCGGCTACATCACCCGCAGCTACGGCGACCCCGCCGGCGGCGTTCACGCCGTGCAGATGGAGCTCGCCTGCCGCGCCTACATGCGCGAGCAGGAAGGGCCGGTCGACAAGAAACTCTGGCCCTCGACCTGGGATCCCACCTACGCCGCGCCGATGGCGGCGACGCTGCGCGACATCCTCAACGCCTGCCTCGATTTCGCGGCGCGCGCGGCCGGCCATATCGAACCGCCGGCGCCGCCGACGGAGGCGCCGCCCGCCCCCTTCGAGGGGCTCGCCGCGCGCATTCGCGGCGAGGTCGCCAAACAGGGGTTCATGGCGCATCTGGGCGCGCAGATGACCGAGCTCGCGCCCGGCGCGGCGACGCTCTCGGTCGAGCGCCGTCCGCAGCTTCTCCAGCAGAACGGCCTGTTCCACGGCGGCGTCATCGGTTTCCTCGTCGACAACGCGACGACCATCGCCGCGGCGACCGCGCTGCGCGATCCGGGCAAGAGCGTGCTCACCGCCGAATACAAGGTGAACATGCTCAGCCCCGCGCGCGGCGACCGGCTGATCTGCCGTGCGCAGGTTCTGCGCGCCGGGCGCAATCTGATCGTTGTCGACGCCGATGTCGTCGGCGTCGCGGACGGGCGCGAAAACGCTGTCGCGACCGCCCTCGCCACCATCGCCGTCGTCGACGCCGCGCCGCGCGGCTGATCGCGCGTTCACGGAGGTTCGATGCGCCGCGCGTTTCTCGCCGCCCTGCTCGCCCTCGCCGCGACGCCGCTGACGGCCGACGAGATGATCCGCTCGCCGAGCGGCGCCATCGTCTGCATCGCGACCGAGATCGACGGCGCGCCCGGCGTGCGTTGCGACCTCGACGCCATCTCGAAGCAATCGCTGAAGCGGCCGAAGGACTGCGATCTCGATTTCGGGCAGGCGTATTTCGTCGACGCGACGTCGAGGCGCGGCGTCGCGATGTGCTACGGCGACACCGCGCTCGGGCCGGAGGGCCGCGTCGTCGCCTATGGCGAGACGTGGCGCTGGAAGGGGCTCGCCTGCGCCTCCTCGGCCGCCGGCATGCGCTGCGCCAATGCGCGCGGGGCGGGCTTCGAGATTTCGCGTCAGCGTCAGCGGCTGTTCTGAGCACGTCGCACGAGGAGGCCACATGCCGCATGTCGTCGTCACGATGTATCCCGGCCGCAGCGAGGAGGTGAAGCGCCGCCTCGCCGACGCCATCGCCCGCGATCTGATGGAGATCGCCGGCTCGAGCGAGGCCTCGATCTCCATCGCCATCGAGGACGTCGCGGCGGACGACTGGGCGGACCGCGTGTGGCGGCCCCGGATCGAGCCCAATCTCGACGCGCTCTACGTCAAGCCGGGCTACCGTCCGTCCAAGTGACCGGCAGGGCGTCGGCTTGCGCCCTCGCGCCGCACGCGCTACGCCCCGGCCCGACCCGATCCATCCTCCGGACGCACCATGGCCGCCCTCGATCCCGTCGCGCGCCGACGGACCTTCGCCATCATCTCGCACCCCGACGCGGGCAAGACGACGCTGACCGAAAAGCTGCTGCTGTTCGGCGGCGCGATCCAGCTCGCCGGCGAGGTGAAGGCCAAGGCCAACCGCCGCCAGACGCGCTCGGACTGGATGGGCATCGAGCGCGAGCGCGGCATCTCGGTCGTCACCTCGGTGATGACGTTCGAATATGGCGACAACGTCTTCAATCTGCTCGACACGCCGGGCCACGAGGACTTCTCCGAAGACACCTACCGCACGCTGACCGCCGTCGACTCCGCCGTCATGGTGATCGACGCGGCCAAGGGCATCGAGGCGCGCACGCGCAAGCTGTTCGAGGTGTGCCGGCTGCGCGACATCCCCATCGTCACCTTCGTCAACAAGCTCGACCGCGAGTCGCGCGATCCGTTCGACCTGATGGACGAGATCGAGAAGACGCTGGCGCTCGATTGCGCGCCGATGACATGGCCTATCGGCCGCGGCCGCGACTTCGCCGGCACCTACGACCTGACGAGGAAGACGGTGCGCCGCATCGACGTCGAGGACGAGAGCGGAACCTTCGTGGCGAACGGCCCGGACGATCCGAGGATCGCCGCGCTGCTGCCGGCGCACGAGGCGCCGGCTTATGTCGAGGAGCTGACGCTCGGCGCGGAGGCCTCGCGCCCCTTCGATCAGGCGGCGTTTCTCGAAGGCCATCTGACGCCGGTGTTCTTTGGTTCCGCGCTGAAGAATTTCGGCGTGAAGGATCTGATCGACGCCATCGGCGCGCACGCGCCGCCGCCGCGCCCGCAGCAGGCCGAGGCCCGCCTCGTCGAGCCCACCGAGAACAAGCTGACCGGCTTCGTGTTCAAGATCCAGGCGAACATGGACCCGAACCATCGCGACCGCATCGCCTTCCTGCGCGTCGTCTCGGGCAGGCTCCAGCGCGGCATGCGCGCCAAGCTCGTGCGCACCGGCAAGATGGTCGGCCTGCACGCGCCGCAGTTCTTCTTCGCGCAGGACCGCTCCATCGCCGACGAGGCCTTTCCGGGCGACGTCGTCGGCATTCCCAACCACGGGACGCTGCGCATCGGCGACACGCTGACCGAGGGCGAAGATCTCGTCTTCCACGGCGTGCCGAGCTTCGCGCCGGAAATCCTGCGCCGTGTGAAACTCGGCGACGCGATGAAGGCCAAGAAGCTGCGCGAGGCCTTGCAGCAGATGGCCGAGGAAGGCGTGGTGCAGCTCTTCCTGCCGATGGACGGCGCCCCCGCCATGGTCGGCGTCGTCGGCGCGTTGCAGCTCGACGTGCTGGCCGAGCGTCTGCAGGCAGAATACGGGCTGCCCGTCAGCTTCGAGCAGAGCCGCTTCGAGGTCTGCCGCTGGGTTTCGAGCGATGACCCGGCCGAGCTCGAGAAGTTCCTCGCCGCCTATCCGACCGCGATGGCGCGCGATCTCGACGGCGCCCCCGTCTTCATGGCGACCAGCGCCTGGAACCTGCGCTACGACGAGGAGAGATGGCCGAAGATCGCCTTCGCCGACGTGAAGGACTATCAGCGCAAGGCCGAATGAGGCGCGCCGCCCCCGTCGTCGCGCTGGCGCTCGCTCTGCTCGGGCCAGCGTCCGCCGCCCGCGCTCAGGAGCCGCCGCAGGATTGGCGCGAGGTGAAGTGCGCGCGCTACACGCAGGCGGCCAGGGCCTACTTCGCGCGCCGCGGCCTCGACGGCCTGAGCGCCGACTTTCTGGCCGCGCACGACGCCTTCCTGACCTCCGGTTGCGACATTCGCCGGACCTGCCCACGCACGGCGGCCGACCTCGCCGCCGCGAACGTGCTCACCGTCCTCGCCATGAACGCCGGCGCGGCGAGCACCTTTCTGCCCTTCGCCTGCCCGCGCGGGCCGCTCCCGACGCCGTGATCGCCGCCCCCGCTTGCCTATCGTGATAGCCGGCCCCGCTTGCCTATTTTGTATAGACATGTTCCACTCGAATAATCGGCGACCGAAGGCGGCGCCCGGCCCGGTTCTTGTATGATCCGGCCCGGCGAAGACCGCCCGCCGAACGGCGCGGAGCAAGGAAGGGGAGAGTCATGAAGACGATTCTGAAGGCCGGCGTCGCCGGCGTCGCGATGCTGGTCGCGGGCGCGGCCGCCGCGCAGGAGACCAAGGTCGCCATCGGCATTTCGGGCTGGACGGGCTTCGCCCCCCTCACCCTCGCCAAGGAGGCCGGCATCTTCAAGAAGAACGGCCTCGACGTGACGATCAAGAAGATCCCGCAGGCCTCGCGCCACCTCGCCATCGCCTCGGGCGACATCCAGTGCGCGGCCACCACCGTCGAGACCTGGGTGGTGTGGAACGCCGCCGGCGTCGCCACCAAGCAGATTTTCCAGCTCGACAAGAGCTACGGCGCCGACGGCATGGTCGTGCGCAACGCCATCGCCTCGATCAAGGACCTGAAGGGCAAGACCGTCGCCTCCTCCGCGCCCGGCACCTCGCCCTACTTCATGCTCGCCTGGGTGCTGAAGAAGAACGGCATGTCCCCGAAGGACGTGACCGTCGTCAATCTCGAGCCCGGCCCGGCCGCGCAGGCCTTCATCGCCGGCCAGAACGACGCGGCGATGACTTACGAGCCCTATCTCTCGGCGGTGCGCGAGAAGCCGGATGCGGGCAAGATCATCGCCACGACGCTCGACTACCCGATGGTGATGGACACGTTCGGCTGCGCCAACGCCTGGCTCGCCTCGAACGACAAGGCGGCCAAGGCCTTCGCCGACTCCTATTTCGAGGCCGTCGCGATGATCGAGAAGGATCAGAAGAAGGCCTACGACATCATGGGCGCCGACGTGAAGCAGACCGGCGAGCAGTTCGGCGGCTCGGCGAAATATCTGCGCTGGCAGGACAAGGCGGCCAACCAGAAGTTCTTCGCCGGCGATTTCGCGACCTTCTCGAAGGAGGCGGCCGACGTGATGCTCGGGGCCGGCGTCATCAAGGCGATCCCGGATCTGTCGCAGCTCGCCGACACGCGCTTCATCCAGTGAGTTGACGCTCGCAGCGTCGCTTCTTCCGTATCCCGGGAGAAGCGACGGCGTCCGCCGCACGATCGGCGTATCGCCTGCGCCCCTCTCCCGCCCTGCGGGAGGGGAGCATCCGACGACCCTGCGTCACACACGCGCGAGCCACGATGTTTCGACCGCTCGAACCAGTGAGCCCGCCCGCGCGCATCGCGCTCGGCGTCGGCTTCTTCGTTCTGTTCCTCGCCGTCTGGGCGTTCGCCACGCTCGGCGGCTACGTCTCGCGCACATTTCTGGCCGATCCGCTGACGATGGTGGCGAACGGCTGGGAGCTGATGACGAAGTTCAACTTCGCCTACGACATCGGCCTGACCATCTGGCGCGTCGTCGGCGGCTTCATTCTGGCCGCGCTCGTCGGCGTGCCGATCGGCATCGCGATGGGAGCGTGGAAGCCGGTCGAGGCGATGCTTGAGCCTTTTGTCTCCTTCGCGCGCTACCTGCCGGCCTCGGCCTTCATTCCCTTGCTGATCCTGTGGGCGGGCCTCGGCGAATTGCAGAAGCTGCTCGTCATCTTCATCGGCTCGTTCTTCCAGATCGTGCTGATGGTCGCCGTCGCCGTCGGCCAGACCAGGCGCGATCTCGTCGAGGCCGCCTATACGCTCGGCTCCACCGACGGCGGCGTCGTCAGGCGCGTGCTGATTCCGGCCAACGCGCCCGAGATCGCCGAGATCCTGCGCCTCGTCCTCGGCTGGGCGTGGACCTATGTCATCGTCGCCGAGCTCATCGGCTCGTCCGCCGGCATCGGCCACATGATCATCGACAGCCAGGCGCGGCTCGAGACCGGCCAGATCATCTTCGGCATCATCGTCATCGGCATCATCGGCCTCGTCTCCGATTTCCTGTTCAAGGCGATCAACCGCAAGCTCTTTCCGTGGCGGTTCGCATGAAGAAGCTCGTCGTCGATCAGGTCTCGCGCACCTTCCCCGGCCATCGCGGCGGCGCGCCGGTGCGGGCATTGCAGCCGACCGACGCTCGAAGTCGAGGCGAACGACTTCATCACCATTCTCGGCCCCTCCGGCTGCGGAAAGTCGACGCTGCTGCGCATCGTCGCCGGGCTCGACCGGCCGACGTCCGGCCGCGTGCTGATGGACGGGCGCGAGATCGCCCGCCCCGGCCCGGACCGCGGCATGGTGTTCCAGAGCTACACGCTGTTTCCCTGGCTCACCGTCGAGCAGAACATCATGTTCGGCCTGGCCGAGCGCGGCGCGCCGATGGACAAGCAGCGCGCGGTCGCCGCGAGCTTCATCGAGAAGATGGGCCTGAAGGGCTTCGAGCATCACTGGCCCAAGCAACTCTCCGGCGGCATGCAGCAGCGCACCGCCATCGCCCGCGCGCTCGCCAACGATCCCGAGATGCTCCTGCTCGACGAGCCCTTCGGCGCGCTCGACAACCAGACGCGCGGCCTGATGCAGGAGCTTCTTCTGTCGATCTGGGAGCGCGACAGGAAGACGGTGCTGTTCGTCACCCACGACATCGAGGAGGCGATCTTCCTCGCCAATCGCTGCATCGTGATGAGCGCAAGGCCCGGCCGCATCAAGGCCGACGTGCGCATCGACCTGCCGCATCCGCGCGATTATCGCATGAAGACCTCGCCCGCCTTCTCGGAGCTGAAGGCGCGGCTGACCGAGGAAATCCGCGCCGAAGCGGTGCTCGCCGCCGCGCATTGACGCGCGCCGACGTATCGAAGCGCACAGTCCGGCGATCTTGCCCGTCGACCGGCGGCGCGCGCAGGGCTAGCCTTGCGTGACGTCGCGCCCGCCGGGCCGGGACGACAGCCGCGAGGGAGAGACGCGATGGAGACGCCGCCGGGCATGCCGCCGATCGGATTTCCGGGGTTCGGGATGCGCGGCGGGGCGGTCAACCCGAACGCGCCCGTCAAGCCTCAGGCGGCGGAGAAGCCGCCCGCCCTCCTCATTCCCGACCTCGCCGGCAAGGCGGTGCTGATCACCGGCGCCTCCACCGGCATCGGCGCCGCGCTGGCCTGGGCCTTCGCCGAGCAGCGCTGCAAGGTGGCGATCCATTTCAACTCGAGCGAGAAGACCGCGCTCGACCTCGCCGGCGCCATCGTCCGCTCGGGCGCAAAGGTGTTTCTGGTGCAGGGAGACCTGACCAAACCGGCCGACGTCGACCGCGTCGTCGCCCAGACGGTCGAGGATTTCGGCCATCTCGACGGGCTCATCAACAACGCCGGCCTGATGCTCGGCCGCGTGCCGACGACGCAGGCGACGGACGAGCACTTCGCCGAGGTGATCAACCTCAACGCCAGATCCGTCTTCGCCATGAGCCGGGCGGCCGTGCCGCACATCAAGGCGGCCGGCGGCGGCTTCATCGTCAACACCAGTTCGGTGGCCGCGCGCTTCGGCGGCGGCGGCGGCGCGGCGCTCTACGCCGCCGCCAAGGGCTGGGTCTCGACCTTCACGCGCGGGCAAGCGCGCGAGCTGATCGGCGACGGCATCCGCGTCAACGCCGTCGCCCCCGGCGTCATCGCCACGCCCTTCCACGAGCGCTACTCGACGCAGGCGCAGATCGAGGCCATGCGCCAGACGATTCCGATGGGCCGGGTGGGAACGCCGGACGATTGCGTCGGCGCCTATCTGTTCCTCGCCTCGCAGCGCCTGTCCGGCTACGTCACGGGCCAGGTGATCGAGGTGAACGGCGGCCAGTTGATGCCGTGAAGCCCGGACGCGTGAAACCCCCGCCCGCAGGGGCGAGGGTTTCGAAACAGACGGAAAGCCGCGATCTTACTGGCGATATTGCTGGATGCGCGTCGTGCGCAGGCCGGCGAGGCCATATTGGTCGATCGAGGTTTGCCAGCTCAGGAACTCGTCCACCGTGAGCGTGTAGCGGCTGCACGCCTCCTCGAGGGAGAGGAGCCCGCCGCGCACGGCGGCGACGACCTCGGCCTTGCGCCGGATCACCCATCGCTTCGTCGAGGACGGCGGAAGATCGGCGATCGTAAGCGGGCTGCCGTCGGGCCCGATGACGTATTTGACCCTCGGGCGGTGGGGTTCGGTCATCACAACACTCACACGAACGCACTGAACTGTCCGTGACTCTAGGCGCGTTGCGCTTAAAAATTAGCTAAGCCGATTTGCGGAATTTCGGCCGGAAGTCTCGGCAAAATCTTACGAAAGTGTTGCGTGCGGGCGCCTCGCGCCGGCGCCAGCGGGGGCCGTCGCAGCCGCGCAAGACCCCGCCGGGGCGCGCGCCGGAACACTTGCGCTCGCGGCCCGGATGGCCGATCTGTGGCGCGAGCCGGAGCGCCGGCCGACGCTCAGGGCCGGCCTTGAACCGGCAGGGACGCGAGCATGACCGACCACATCGCCGGCCCGACGCTGGCGCCCCTCGTTCCAGGCAAGAGCCCCGCCGACACGCGCGTCGTCGTCGCCATGTCCGGCGGCGTCGACTCCTCCGTCGTCGCCGCCTGGCTGAAGGGCCTCGGTTACGACGTCGTCGGCGTCACGCTGCAACTCTACGATCACGGCGAGGCGACCCATCGCAAGGGCGCCTGCTGCGCGGGACAGGACATTCACGACGCCCGCGCCGTCGCCGCGCGCATCGGCGTGCCGCACTATGTGCTCGATTACGAGAGCCGCTTCCGCGAGAAGGTGATCGAGCCCTTCGCCGAGAGCTACGCCTCGGGCGAGACGCCGATCCCCTGCGTCGCCTGCAACCAGCACATCAAATTCGCCGACCTGTTCGACACCGCGCGCGATCTCGGCGCCGACGCGCTGGCGACCGGCCACTATGTGGCCTCGCGCGAGGACGGAGCGGGCGGCCGCGCGCTCTACCGCGCCCGCGACGCCTCGCGTGACCAGAGCTACTTCCTGTTCGCCACCACGCACGACCAGCTCGCGCTGCTGCGCTTCCCGCTCGGCGATCTGGAGAAGGCGCGCGTGCGCGAGATGGCGGCCGAGTTCGGCCTGCCCGTCGCAGACAAGGCCGACAGCCAGGACATCTGCTTCGTTCCGTCCGGCAAATATACGGGCGTGATCGAGCGGCTGAAGCCGGAGGCGGCGCGCGCCGGCGACATCGTGCATGTCGACGGGCGCGTGCTCGGTCGTCACGCCGGCATCATTCACTACACGATCGGCCAGCGTCGCGGCCTCGGCCTGTCGACCGCGAGCAAGCCGATGACCGAGCCGCTCTACGTCGTCGCGCTCGACGCGGCGAACGCGCGCGTCGTCGTCGGCCCGCGCGAGGCGCTGACGACGCGGCGCATCCATCTGCGCGATTTCAACTGGATCGGCGCCGGCGCGCTCGACGATCTGCCGGCCGGCGGCCTCGAGGTCGCCGCCCGCATCCGCTCCACCCGCGAGCCGACCCCGGCGCGCCTCGTCGTCGAGAACGGCGAGGCGATCGTCGATCTCCTCGAGGGCGAGGAGGGCGTCTCGCCGGGGCAGGCCTGCGTGCTCTACGACTCCGCCGATCCGCGCGCCCGCGTGCTCGGCGGCGGCGTCATCCGCGCCGCCCAGCCGGTCTGGCGCGCGCCCCCGCGCGACAGCGCCGCCCGCGTTCCCGCCTGACCTGCCCCGAGGATCGTCGTGAACGCCCCCGCGACGCCGCCCGCGCCGAGCCCTCGCGCATCGACCATGCGCATGTCGAGGAGGCCTATGCGCGCTGGGCGCCGATCTATGATCGCGTCTTCACCGCGGTGATGCGGCCGGGTCGGCAGGCGGCCGCCGCCGCCGTCAACGCGAGAGGCGGGCGCTGGCTCGACGTCGGCGTCGGCACCGGGCTCGAACTGCCGATGTTCGGCGCCGGCGTGCGCGTGACCGGCGTCGACCTGTCCGAGCCGATGCTCGCCATCGCCCGCAAGCGCGTCGCCGATCTCGGCCTGAACAACGTCGAGGCCCTGATCGCGATGGACGCGATGAACCTCGATTTCGCCGACGCGAGCTTCGACGGCGTCGTCTCGCCCTATGTCATCACCACCGTGCCCGACCCCGCCCGCACGCTCGACGAGATGGCGCGCGTGACGCGGCCGGGCGGCGAGATCGTGCTCGTCAATCATGTTGGGGCCGACAAGGGGCCGATCGCCGCCGTCGAGGGCTGGCTCGGCCGGCGCGGCCAGAAGCTCGGCTGGCGGCCGGAATTCCCGTGGTCGGTGATCGGCGACTGGGCTGCAGGGCGCGCCGACGTGACGCTCGTCGAGCGCCGCACGCTCGCCCCGCTCGGCCTGTTCACGCTGGCGCGCTTCAGAAAGTCGCAGCACGCTTAGGGGGCTAGGTTTCTTGACAGCGCGAAAGCCGGCGGCCTATATCGCGCGGCCTGCCGGGGCAAGCGACGAAGAGCGCAAACCGGCCTCGCGCGAGCGGGTATGGCGGAGTAGCTCAGCTGGCTAGAGCAGAGGAATCATAATCCTTGTGTCGGGGGTTCGAGTCCCTCCTCCGCTACCACCGCGTCTCCCCTGACGGGGTTCCTTTCCAGACCGACCGGCCACGACGCGCGCAGACACGAATAGTTGCGCCGCTGTCGCCCTTTGCCGTCATGGCCGGGCTTGTCCCGGCCATCCACGCCTGCGGGCCAGGCGCGCCCTTTCCCGAAGATGCGACGAGCGGCAGCCCTCACCCCGCCGCTTGCATCAGCGCCAGCATGTCGGCGCGCACGGCCTCGATATGGGCGGCGAGCAGCGTCGCGGCCGCCTCCGCCTTTCCTGTGCGGCAGAGCGCGACGAGCTGCGCATGTTCGGCCGCGGCGCGGCGGTCGGCGGCGGCGCGGGCCATCTGCATGCGCGTATAGCGCTCGCTGGTCTGCAACAGGCCGGCGACCAGGACGAGCGAGCGCGGCAGCGGCGCGCGGCGATACATCGTCAGATGCAGTTGCGCGTTGAGCGCGCCCCACAGCGCGCGGTCCTGTCGCGCGACGGCCTCGGCGAAGCGCGCCTGAATGGCGTCGAGTTCGGCCAGATCCTCCCTCGTCAACAGCGGGATCGAGGCGCGGGCGAGGCGCGGTTCCAGCAGGATGCGCAGGTCGAATACGTCCCCCACCTCCGCCGCCGACAGCGCGCTGACGACCGCGCCCTTGTGCGGGACGATCTGCACCAGCCCCTCGCCCTCGAGCGCCAGCAGCGCCTCGCGCACGGGGATGCGGCTGACGCCGTAGGCGCCGGCGAGCGCGTCCTGCCGGAGCTGCGCGCCGGAGGCGAGCGCGCCGCTCAGAATGTCGGTCCGCAGCGCCTCGGCGATGGCGGCGGCGACCGTTCTCGATTTCAGCCCCGGCTGCGCCATGATCGCCTCTCTGCCCACATGACCGCCTCTCCACCCAAATGGGCTTGACTCCAAGATTGTATACAATATACAAAATTGCGAAATCAAGCCCGCGCGCCGCTCGCGCCGCCATTTCTGGAGAGCCCGCATGTCGAAACCCGTCTTCTCCGGCGTCATCCCCGCGCTGATGACGCCCTGCACGGCCGCCCGCGCGCCGGATTTCGCCGCGCTCGCCCGCAAGGGCCGCGAGTTGGTCGATCTCAGCATGAACTCGGTCGTCTATTGCGGCTCGATGGGCGACTGGCCGCTGCTCACCGACGAGCAGCGCATGGAAGGCGTCGAGGCGCTGGCGAAGGCGGGCGTGCCCGTCATCGTCGGCACGGGCGCGCAGAACCCGAAGCGCGCCGCCGCCCTCGCCGCCCATGCGCGCAAGGTCGGCGCGGCGGGGCTGATGGTGATCCCGCGCGTGCTCTCGCGCGGAACCTCGCCGGCGGCCCAGCTCCACCATTTCTCGGCGATCCTGGAGGCCGGCGACGGGCTTCCCTCCGTGATCTACAACAGCCCCTATTACGGCTTCGAGACGAAGGCCGATCTGTTCTTCGCCCTGCACGACAAATATCCGCATCTCATCGGCTTCAAGGAGTTCGGCTCCACCGCCGCCATGTCCTACGCGGCCGAGCACATCGTCGGCCGGTCCGACAAGCTGAGCCTGATGGTCGGCGTCGATACCGGCGTCTTCCACGGCTATGTCTATTGCGGCGCGAAGGGCGCGATCACCGGCATCGGCAACGTGCTGCCGCGGCAGGTGCTGCATCTCGTCGCGCTCTGCGAGCGGGCGCAGGCCGGCGACGTGTCCGCGCGCCGCGCGGCGGCCGAACTGGAGGGCGCGCTGAAAGTGCTCTCCACCTTCGACGAGGGCGCCGACCTCGTGCTGTACTACAAATATCTGATGGTTCTGGAAGGCAACCCGGAATACGAGCTGCACTTCAACGCGACGGACGAACTGTCGGCCAGCCAGAAGCATTTCGCGCGCACGCAGCTCGACCTGTTCAAACGCTGGTATGGCGAGTGGGCGCCGGCGAACCGCTGATCCGATGCGCTTCATCGATTCCCACACCGAAGGCGAGCCGACGCGCCTGATCGTCGAGGGCGGGCCCGATCTCGGCGCCGGCAGCCTCGCCGCACGGCGCGACCGCTTCGCGCGCGATTTCGACCACATCCGCAGCTTCGCGGTGAACGAGCCGCGCGGCTACGACGCGCTGGTCGGCGGGCTGCTTTGCGAGCCGGTCGACACGAGCTGCGCGGCGGGCGTCATCTTCTTCAACAACGCCACGATGCTCGGCATGTGCGGGCATGGAACCATCGGCCTCGCCGTCACGCTCGCCCATATGGGCCGCATCGGGCCCGGCGTTCACCGGCTGGAGACGCCGGTCGGCGTCGTCACGTTCGAACTGATCGACCGCAACACGGCGCGCATCGTCAACGTGCCGAGCTATCGCTACGCCAAAGCGGTCGGCGTCGACGTGCCCGGCCTTGGCCGCGTCACCGGCGACATCGCCTGGGGCGGCAACTGGTTCTTCCTCACCGAGAACGCGCCCTGCCCCGTCGACATCGCGCATATCCCGCAACTGATGGTCGCCTCGCAGGCGATTCAGGACGCGCTGAACGCGGCCGGCCTCGGCGGCGACGGCGCGCCGGTCGACCACATCGAGATCTTCGCCGAGGGCGCGCCGGGGGCCGACAGCCGCTCCTTCGTGCTGTGCTCGGGCGGCGCCTACGACCGCTCGCCCTGCGGCACGGGGACCAGCGCCAAGCTGGCGTGCCTGGCCGCCGACGGCAAGCTCGCGCCCGGCGAGTCGTGGGTGCAGGAGAGCGTCATCGGCAGCCGTTTTCAGGCGAGCTACCGGCCGGGGCCGGACGGGCGGATCACGCCGACGATCACAGGGCGCGCCTTCGTCACCGGAGAGGGCGTCCTGCACGCCGATCCGTCCGATCCGTTCCGCTACGGCGTGCGCGGCTAGAAGCGGCGCGCGAACCGGCGCAGACTGTGCGCCGCCGGGCTACGGCCCGAACCATTTCCCGCGCCGGCGCGTTGCGTCCCGTGCAAGGAGATACGCCATGTCCGACGCCCACCCCCGTCTCGCCCCCACGCTCGAGGCCGAATTGTCGGTCGAGGATCAGCGCTGGTTCCGCTCCGTCGGCTGGAGCGACGCCCGCGTGCCGCCCGTCGCCAGCGAGGCGGACGCGACGGCCTACGCCCGGCGCGAGGCGGCGCTGAACAAGGCCCTCGGCGGGCTCACTTTCGCCGAGCGCGGCGATTCGGCGGAAGGCCGCCTCGCCGCCGCCATCGGCGCGGCCCTCGCCAACTGGCGCGAGCGCGACGAGGAGGACTGACCGCTTAACGCCGGCGGCCCGGCCCCGTGGTCTGGAGCGCCGTGCGGCAGGCCGGCGAGACCTGCGCGATATTCTGCTCGAGGCACGGACGGATCGCGCCGCGCTGACCGCCTGCCGGATTTCCATGCGTGAGGTTCGCGCAAAGACGCTCGATGTCGCCCTGACAATGTTCGGCGACCGGGCCGGTCCCCGGCTCGCGCATCTGCGCCGAGGCGGCGAAGGAGAGCGTGGCTGCGAACGCGGCGACGACAAGACGTTTCATCTCGTGACCCCTGAATTGCCTCCGCTCGACCGTCCCGACTCTCGCTCGCGCGCGCGCCGCATGCATTGCGAATCGGCAATGCGCGCCGCCGCCTGACGAGACGGCTCGACAGCGCCGCCCCGACGCGCTTTCCTGCGTCAAACGGAGGAATTTCGCATGGTCGACGCCGTCATCGTCTCAACCGCCCGCACCGGCCTCGCCAAATCGTGGCGCGGCGGCTTCAACATGACGCACGGCGCGACGCTGGGCGCGCATGCGGTCAAACATGCGGTCGAACGCTCCGGCGTGGCGGGCGAGGAGATCGACGACGTGCTGATGGGCTGCGCCTTTCCCGAAGGCGCCTGCGGCCAGAACATCGCCCGCCAGATCGCGTTGCGCGCCGGCCTGCCGGTGAGCGTGCCGGGCGCGACGGTCAACCGCTTCTGCTCGTCCGGCCTGCAGACGATCGCGATGGCCGCCCAGCGCGTCATCGCCGGGGAGTGCGACGTGGTCGTCGCCGGCGGCGTCGAGCAGATCTCGCTCGTTCAGAACCAGATGAACAAGGAACATCTGTTCGACCCGTGGCTCAACGCCCACAAGCCCGAGATCTACTGGCCGATGCTGCGCACGGCCGAGACGGTGGCCAAGCGCTACGGCGTCTCCCGCGAGGATCAGGATCGCTACGGCGCCGAGAGCCAGCAGCGCGCCGGGCGCGCGGCCGCCGCCGGCAAGTTCGACGACGAGATCGTTCCGATGACGACGACGATGGTCCTCGTCGACAAGGAGACTGGCGCCACCTCGACGCGCGAGGTCACCGTGTCGGCCGACGAGGGCATCCGCGCCGACACGACCTATGAGGCCGTCGCCAAGATCAAACCCGCCGTCGAGGGCGGCGTGATCTCGGCCGGCAACGCCAGCCAGTTCTCCGATGGCGCCTCGGCTTGCGTGGTGATGAGCGACAGGGAGGCCGCGCGCCGCGGCCTGACGCCGCTCGGCGTGTTCCGCGGCTTCGCCGTCGCCGGTTGCGAACCGGACGAGATGGGCGTCGGCCCCGTCTTCGCCGTGCCGAAGCTGCTGCAACGCGCCGGCAAGAGCGTCGCCGACGTCGACCTGTGGGAGCTCAACGAGGCCTTCGCGGTGCAGGTGATCTATTGCCGCGACAAACTCGGGATTCCGGCCGACCGCCTGAACGTGAACGGCGGCGCCATCGCCGTCGGCCATCCCTATGGCGTCTCCGGCGCGCGGCTCGTCGGCCATGCGCTGATCGAAGGCAAACGCCGCGGCGCGAAGCTCGCCGTCGTAACCATGTGCATCGGCGGCGGCCAGGGCGCGGCGGGCCTGTTCGAGATCGCGTGAGGCGCGGCGCCCGCCGCGCCTTCCCGCGCCACAATGGGCCTCGAGCCGGTATCCGTCGGGATCCTTCACGAAGGCGGCGTAGTAGGACGGCCCGTAATCCGGCCGCGGGCCCGGCGCGCCATTGTCCCGGCCGCCCTGCTTCAGCGCGGCGGCGTGAAAGCCGTCGACGCTCTGGCGCGTCGGCGCGACGAAGCAGATGTGCAAGCCCGAGGCGTCGTCGTCTTTCACGGGCGCGGTGCATTGCAGCACCCACAGCGAGACCTCGCCCGCGCCATAACCGAGCGAGCCGTCGTCCTGCGACAGCCGCGTGTAGCCGAGCGGCGCCAGCGCCGCGTCGTAGAAGGCGCGCGCCTTCGCTAGATCGCGCACGCCGATAGAGATATGGTCGAACATGGTCGCCTCCGTCGAGAGCCATGCCCCCACGATGACGATGCGGCGCGCGTCGACTTGGGAAATGCGCCGCCCGCGCGCCCGCGATGACCATCGCCACGACCGTACTCGCCTCCGGACGGGGCTGGCGCCTGTCGGACGTCGTGTGCGCCGCCGGTCCGGGCGACAGGCCGTTCGAGGAGCGTCACGACTGGGTGTCGCTCGCCGCGGTCCTCTCCGGCGTCTTCGCCTACCGCGCAAGTCACGGCGCCGCTCTGCTGACGCCGGGCGCCGTCCTGCTCGGCAATTGCGGCGCCTGCTTCCAATGCGGTCACGAGCACGCGCAAGGCGATCGCTGCCTGTCGCTGCAATTCGCGCCCGACTACTGGGAACGCCTCGTCGCCGCCCTGCCCGGCGCGCGACGCGCCGCCTTCGATCGGCCCGGCCTGCCGCCGCTCGAATCGCTGCTGCCGGCCGCCGCAGCCCTGATCGCCGCGCGCGATCTCGAAGCCGACGGCGTCGAGCAGGCCGCGATCGACTTCGCGGATGCGGTGTTGCGGGCCGGCGAGATCGCCCCGCTGCGCGAGCCCGCCCCGCGCGCGGCACGCAGGGTCTGCGACGCCGTGCGCCGCATCGAGGCCCATGTCGGCAGGGGCGAGCAAGCCGTCCCGCTGGACGTCCTCGCCGCGGAGGCGGGCGTCGACAGGTTTCATTTCCTGCGTAGCTTCCGCGCCGCCGTCGGCGTGACGCCGCATCAATATCTTCTGCGCTTACGATTGGGGCGCGCCGCCGAAAGGTTGCGCCGCAACGACGAACCCGTGACGAGAATCGCATTCGACTGCGGATTCGGCGACCTTTCGACCTTCAACCGCCGGTTTCGCCGCGTGATGGGCGCGAGCCCGCTGGATTGGCGCCGTCGCGCCCGGCGAAGTTGCGGATAGCGGCGCCTGCGACGAAGGTTGCATCCTGGCCGCCAAGATTGTTGACTGGCGTTCGGGAGGCGCGCGCAGCGCGCGGTTCGGAGCGTCCATGAACGCCAAGCGCGTGAATATCTCGTCGGGTTCGCCCTACGAGCAGGTGTTCGGCTATTGCCGCGCCGTGCGCGTGGGCGACCACATTCACGTCGCCGGCACCTGCGCGCCGGCGGGCAACGAGAACGAGGACGCAGGCGGGCAGGCGCGCGCCGCGCTGGCGGTGATCGCCAAAGCGTTGCGCGAGGCGGGCGGCGACGTGCGCGACGTCGTGCGCACAGTGATCTATGTGAAGGATATGGGCGACGCCGACCTCGTCGCCCGCGCCCATTCCGAACACTTCGCAGACATCCGCCCGGCCGCCACGATGGTGCAGGTCGCCGCGATGCTTCTGCCCTGGCATCGCGTCGAGATCGAGGCCTACGCCATTCTCGGCGCACGAGCGGATTGAACCCAATCGAAAAACAAAGGGAGAGCGTCATGAGACACATCGCATTGGCGGGATTGACCGCGCTGGGGCTTGCGCTGGCGAGCCCCGCATTCGCGCAGAAGACCCTCAGCATCGGCATGTCCGCGCCCGACATCGGGCAGGTCGATCCGCACAAGGCGACGACCACGCAGGACAAGCCGATGACGGGTTGGGCCTTCAACGGCCTCGTGCGCTTCAAGCCCGGCTCCGCCGATCTCGGCGGCCTCGAGCCCGATCTGGCGGAAAGCTGGGAGAAGAGCGCGGACGGTCTCGTCTGGACCTTCAAGCTGCGCAAGGGCGTGAAGTTCCACCGCGACTATGGCGAGATGACCGCAGACGACGTCGTCTTCTCGCTGAAGCGCGCCGGCGATTCGAAGACCTCGTCCTTCTCGGGCGACTACGCCTCCTTCGCCAATGTCGAGGCGGTCGATCCCTATACGGTGAAGATCACGCTGAAGGCGCCGGTTCCCTCGCTCCTCGGCCTCGTCGCCAATTATCATGGCGGCAACATCGTCTCGAAAAAGGCCGTTGAGGCGCTGGGCGAGGATTTCCGCCTCAAGGCCATCGGCACCGGCCCCTACATGGTCGACGAATACAAGCCGAAGGAGAGCGTCACCTTCGTCGCCAACAAGGCGTATTTCCGCGGCGCTCCGAAGATCGAGAAGATCGTCTATCGCTTCATCCCGGCGGACGCGGCGCGCGACCTCGCCTTCCAGTCAGGCGAGATCGACGTCATCTACGGCCGTCAGGACCAGAAATGGGTCGAGCGCGCCAAGGAGATGAAGGACACCATCGTCGACGTCGTGCGCCCGGCCGAGCTTGCTCTGCTGCACATCAACCAGAGCCAGAAGCCGCTCGACGACATCAAAGTCCGTCAGGCCATCGCCTACGCGATCGACCCCAAGCAGGTCGCCTCCTTCATGGGCGCGCTGGTCGCCGAGCCCGGCCGCTCGGTCGTGCCGATCGGCTATCTGGGCTTCGACGACACGACGAAGATCCCCTGCTGCGACCCCAACAAGTCGAAGCAGCTCCTCGCCGAAGCGGGCTTCCCGCAGGGCGTCACCATCAAGGCGGTGCAGACCAACCTGCCGAGCATGCTCTCGGTGATACAGGTGGTGCAGGCGCAGCTGAAGAAGGGCGGAATCGACCTGCAGCTCGACGTGGTCGATCACCAGACCTTCCACGCCAACATCCGCAAGGATCTGAGCCAGGTGAACTACTACTCCGCCGCGCGCTTCCCGGTGGCGGACGTGTATCTGTCGCAGTTCTTCCACTCCCGCGCGACGGTGAACACGCCGACGGCCGTGGTGAACACCTCGCACTGCAAGGTCGCCGACGCCGAAATCGACGCCGCGCGCGTCGAGCCGGATCCGGCCAAGCAGAAGGCGCTGTGGGCGACCGCGCAGAAGAAGATCGTCGAGAATCTTTGCGCCGTGCCGCTGCACGAGCAGCTGCAGAGCTGGGCGCGCAAGTCGAACGTCGATTACGGCTACAAGTTCGACGCCGCCATGCATCTGGGCCCGATCGTCAACGAAACCACGGACAAGAAGTGAGAGTGCGGCGCGCGAAGAGCGGACCTGCGAAGGCGACTCCATGATCGTGACATCATGATCGTCTATATCGCCAAGCGGCTGCTCTTCGCCGCGCCGACCCTGCTTGCGGTCCTCACCCTCGTCTTCGTGCTGGTGAGGATCGTGCCGGGCGATCCGGCGCTCGTCGTGCTCGGAGATCAGGCGACGCCGCAGGCGCTCGCCGAACTGCGTGCGCGCATGGGCCTCGATCTGCCGATCTGGAAGCAATATGTCGTCTTCATGGGGCAGGCGCTGACCGGCGACTTCGGCCGCTCGCTGGTCTCCAACCGCCCCGTGATGACGGACGTTCTCGCCGTCCTTCCCTACACGCTCGAATTGACGATCGCCTCGCTCGCGATCGGCGCGATCTTCGGCATCCCGCTCGGCGTCTGGGCCGCGCGCGGCCGCGACCGCACGCCGGACTGGATCGCCCGCATCGTCTCGCTGGTGGGCCTGTCGTTCCCCGCCTTCGTGTCGGGCGTGCTGATGCTGATCGTCTTCGCCGTCGAGCTGAAATGGTTCCCGGTGATCTCGAAGGGCGTCGCGCTCGACGATCCGGTCGAGCGGCTGCGCTCGCTGGCGCTGCCCGCCCTCAATCTCGGCCTCATCATGGTCGCCTATCTGACGCGCGTGACGCGCTCGGGCATGCTGAAGGCGTTGTCGGAGGACTACGTCCGCACCGCGCGCGCCAAGGGCATGCCGACGCAGACGGTGATCTGGCGGCACGGCTTCCGCAACGTGCTCATCCCCATCGTCACCGTCATCGGCCTCTATCTCAGCGTGCTGATCGGCAATTCGGTGCTGACCGAGATCGTGTTCAACCGGCCCGGTCTCGGCAAGCTGATCGTCGGCGCGCTGGAAAAGCGCGACTACACGATGCTGCAAGGGCTCATGGTGGTCTACGCCTTCCTCATCGTCGTCGTGAACCTCCTGACGGACCTCGCCTACGGCCTCGTCGATCCCCGGGTGAAATCGACATGAGCGCCGCCTCCCTGCCCGCGCCGCGGGCGCGAAACTCCTTTCTGTCGCGCGCCACGCGCTCGCCGGCGCTGCTGATCGGCATCGTGCTGGTCGGCCTGTGCGTCGCGATGGCGCTGTTCGCGCCCTGGCTGTCGCCTTACGATCCGGACGAGCAGGACGTTCTCAATCGTCTCGCCGGCGCCTCGCGCGAGCATTGGCTCGGCGCCGACTCCTTTGGGCGCGACGTGCTTTCGCGCATCATCTGGGGCGCGCAGATCTCGCTCTTCGTCGGCTTCGTCTCGACCCTCGCCGGCGTCGTCATCGGCGTTCTCATCGGCGTCGTGTCGGGCTATTACGGCGGCTGGGTCGATCGCGTGATCTCCGGCGCAAACGACGTGCTGATGAGCTTCCCGCAGATCATCATGGGCATCATTCTCGTCGCCGTGCTCGGCCCGAGCCTGTTCAATCTGATCCTCGCCATCGCCATCACCGCCGTGCCAGCCTTCGTGCGCATCGCGCGCGGCTCGACGCTGGCGATGAAGGAGCGCGATTTCGTCGACGCCTGCCGCTCGCTCGGCTATTCCGACATGCGCATCATGTTCGGCCACATCCTGCCCAACATCATGGACGAGGTGGTGGTGATGGCCTCGTTGTGGCTGGCGACGGCGATCCGCACCGAGACGACGCTCGCCTTCATCGGCCTTGGCGCGCCGCCGCCGACGGCGACATGGGGCGGCATCGTGCGCGAGGGGTTCGAGAACCTGCTCGATTCGCCGATGCTCGCGGTCTGGCCCTCGCTCGCGATTCTTCTCGTGATGATCGGCCTCAACATGATCGGCGACGGCTTGCGCGACGCCACCGATCCGAGAGCGCCCACATGAGCGCGGTCTCCAAGGCGAGCGACGCGGCCGCCGCGCTGCGCGTCGAGGGCCTCACGACGTCGTTGAAGATCGACGGCGTGTGGCGGGACGCGGTGCGCGACGTGTCCTTCGCGCTCGCGCCGGGCGAGACTCTGGCGCTCGTCGGCGAATCCGGCTGCGGCAAGAGTCTCACCGCAATGACGGTGATGGGCCTTCTTCCCAAAGGCGTCGGCCGCCTCTCCGCCGGCCGCATCGTCATCGACGGCGTCGAAACCTCGACCCTCGCCGAACGCGACTTCGGGAAGGTGCGCGGCGATTCCATCGGCATGATTTTTCAGGAGCCGATGACCTCGCTCAACCCGGTCCTGCCGGTCGGCTTCCAGATCGCCGAGCCGCTGATGCAGCATCGCGGCCTGTCCCGCCGGCAGGCGATGGAGCGCGCCCGCGAACTCATGGAGCTGGTGCGCATTCCCGCCGCCGCCGAGCGCCTGAAATCCTATCCGCACCAGTTCTCCGGCGGCATGCGCCAGCGCGTGATGATCGCGCTCGCCATCGCCTGTTCGCCGAAGGTGCTGATCGCCGACGAGCCGACCACCGCGCTCGACGTCACCGTGCAGGCGCAGGTGCTCGATCTGCTCGGCGTGTTGCAGCGCGAGCGCGGCCTTGGCGTGCTGCTGATCACGCATAATCTCGGCGTCGTCGCCACCAATGCGCAGCGCGTGATGGTGATGTATGGCGGCGATGTGGTGGAGAGCGCCGATGTCGGCGATTTCTTCGCCAAACCGCTGCATCCCTACAGTCGCGCGCTGCTCGCCGCCATGCCGCGCGTCGACCGCCCGACATCCGATCTCGCGCCAATTCCCGGCCAGGTGCCGACGCTCGCCGAGCTGCCCGACGGCTGCCGCTTCCAGAGCCGCTGCCCGCTGCGCGAGGAGGCCTGCGCCGTGCGCCCGCCGCTCACGCCCGTCGAGGGCGGCCGCCGGCATGTGCGCTGCGTCGTGCTGGCTCGCGAACTCGCCGGCGACCTCCCGCGCGAAGGAACGGCGTGATGTTGCTCGACGTCGTCGACCTCGCCAAGACCTTCACGCTGCGGCAGGGCTGGCCCGTTCCCACCCTCGTCGACGTGCGCGCGCTCGATGGCGTGTCCTTCTCCGTCGATCGCAGCGAGGCGCTTGGCGTCGTCGGCGAATCGGGTTGCGGCAAGTCGACCGCCGCGCGCGCCGCGCTGCGGCTGATCGAGCCGGATCGCGGCCGCGTGATGTTCGACGGGCGCGACGTGCTGACGGCCAAACCAGCCGAATTGCGCGCGCTGCGCCGGCGCATGCAGATCGTGTTTCAGGATCCGGCCTCCGCGCGCGATCCGCGCCAGCGCGTCGGCTCCGCGTTGATGGAGCCGCTCGCTGTGCATGGCGTGGCGCGCGGCGACGTCGCGCGCAAGCGCGTGCTGGCGATCCTCGACGAGGTCGGCCTGCCGAAGACGGCCTTCGATCGCTTTCCGCACGAATTCTCCGGCGGCCAGCGACAGCGCATCGGCATCGCCCGGGCGCTCGCGCTCGAACCCGATCTCATCTTCGCCGACGAACCGGTCTCCGCGCTCGATGTCTCGGTGCAGGCGCAGATCCTGCGTCTGCTCGACGAACTGAAGCAGCGCCGCCGCCTCGCCTTCGTCTTCGTCAGCCACGATCTCGGCGTCGTGCGCCACTTCTGCGAGCGCACGGTCGTGATGTATCTCGGCCGAATCATCGAGAGCGGGCCGACGGGGCAGATTTTCGACGCGCCGAAGCACCCCTACACCAAGGTGCTGCGCGAGGCCTCGCCCGTGCCCGATCCCGCGGTGGCGAAAGCGAAGGTGGCGATCGAGGGCGAGCCGCCCTCCCCTGTCGCGCCGCCGCCGGGCTGTCACTTCCATCCGCGCTGCCCGCTGGCGACCGACATCTGCCGCACGCAGGCGCCTGCGCTACGCGACATCGCGCCCGGCCGCCGCGTCGCCTGCCATCACGCGAGCTGAGTATGTCGGACATTGGCGGCGGCTGGTTCGTGCGCGCTCGCGCGAGGCTGTTCCATCTGATCTTTCTGGTCGTGCGGCCGATGACGCTCGGCGTGCGCGCCGCCGTGCTCGACGCGCAGGGCCGCGTCTTCCTCGTGCGGCACACCTATGTGCCGGGCTGGCATCTGCCGGGCGGCGGCGTCGAGGTTGGCGAGACGATGCTCGAGGCGCTGACGCGCGAACTCGCCGAGGAAGGCAATATCGAGCTGACGGCGGCGCCGGCGCTGCACGGGATTTTCTTCAATACGAGCGGCTCGCGGCGCGATCACGTCGCCGTCTATGTCGTGCGCGCCTTCACGCAGAGCGCGCCGCGCGCGCCCGATCGCGAACTCGCCGAAACCGGATTCTTCGCGCTCGACGCGCTGCCCGAGGCGACGACGCGCGCGACGCGCGCGCGGCTCCAGGAGATTGCAGGCGCGGCGATCTCGCCCTTGTGGTGAGCCGGCGTCCGCTCGGCCCGCATCCGCATGGCTCGCAGACCGGCGCCTCGTGAAGACGCCGCCCGCCGCGACGCCGTGCGGATCGTGGCGCGCGGTCGATGCCACGATGTCGAACAGCGCGGTCCCCTCGTTCGCCTCGACGAGGCGCATGCCCATGTCCCGCGAGACGGATTGGCCGCAAACAGCGTCTCGATGCGCCGGCGCGGCACGGAGGCGGCGTCGAGCCTGCGGTCGACGATGCGCGCCGCAGCCTCGTCGAGATCGTTCACGGCGACGCGCCAGCCCGCCTGCCCGAAGGCGCGCGCAAAATCGGGCGCGCGCTTTTCGTGGCGGACCGAAGCCGCCCGGCAATTCGAGGGCGACGCGCTTCATCGCAATGGCGTTCGCAAGCGCCTCGCGCATCGTGTCGGATTGCGAGGCGAACAGCGACGCGTCGCTCGGGCCGGGGCCCGCGCGGTCGACGCGGATATTCTTGCGCGTCCTTTCGCGCGCCCGCGACTTGGCGAAAGCGATGACGCCGTCCCTGGCGCCGGCGTAGACCGCCTCGCCGAACGAGCCGACGCGACCGGCGTCCGGCGACGCGTTGACGACGCGGCCCGAGCCGCTCGCGATCCATGAAGGGCTGGATGATGTCCCATCCCGCCGCATGGACGAGCGCGTCGAGGCTGCCGAGCTCGGCCTCGATCCGCTGCGCCGGCGCCTCGACCGAGGCGCGGTCCGTCACGTCGAGCCGCACGAGGCGCGCCTCGCCCGCAGCCTCGCCCGCAGCGTCGCCCCAGCGTCGCCCCAGCGTCGCCCGAAGCGCCGACGCGCGCGGCGTTCGAGGCGATGTTGACGACGCGGCCCCGCTTGCGCGCGACCATCCCCGGCGACACGACGTGATGCATCGTGAGCGCGCCGACGAGATTGATTGCGATCAGCCGGTCCCGGTCGGCCGGCGTCGCTTGCAGGAACGGCTTGAACACGTCCCATCCCGCATTGTTGACGAGCACGTCGATGGGCCCGGGTCCGGCCTGCGCCGCAGCGACGGCAGGTCGCCCCGCCGATGCCCGCACCCCCTCCAGTGACGACGATCGCCCTGCCCTCGAACTCGGCCACCGGCGCCCTGTTGTGCAGGATATAGCAATGGCATGATGCATTTTTGTCATATCAATGCATTGACATATATCGCCGGGAGGCCCAGCGTCGGCGCATGCAGAGTCGCGCCATCGCCAAACGCCCGCCGATCGCAGGCGCCGGACCGCTCCGCGGGCGGGTTCGCTTCGATGTGGCCAACCGCTTGTTTCTCCGCCTGTATCAGTGCTCGAACCTGATGCACAAGAATGGCGCGCGGCATGTCGGCGCCTATGGCGCGACGACGCAGCAATGGGCCGTTCTGGGCGCGCTGGCGGCGCGCGCCAAGGGCATGTCGGTCAAGGATCTGATCGAGTTTCTGTTGCTCAGCCGGCAGAATCTCACCGCCGTGCTCGACCGGCTCGAGGCCCGGTCATGGATCGAGCGGGTGAAGGATCCTGAGGACGGCCGCAGCCGTCTGATCCGGCTTTCCGAGGAAGGCGAGCGCGTCTGGGCGGCGATGCGCGAGCCGATCGAGAGCTTTTACGCCGGCGCCCTCGCCGGCCTCGGCGAGGCCGAGCAGACGCAGCTCAACGAGCTGATGGACAAGCTGAAGGGCGGTCTGGAGACCGTCTGACCGGCCGCCTCGGCTGGACGAGGCGGCCTGCCGCGCGCCTCAACGCGACATCAGCACCGGCAGCGTCGTGTTGGCGAGAACGTGCTGCGTCGCGCTGCCGCGCCCGAACCAGGCGAGCGGCCCCGCCTCGTGCGCGCCCATCACCATCAGGTCGCAGCCATTGTCGACCGCGCGCGCCAGCAACAGATCGATCAGCCCGATGTCGCCCGGCGTCATGTGCTCGGTGCGCACCGGCACGCCGTAGTCGGCGAAGCGCGTGACGCAATCGGCCTCCACCTGAGGGTCGATCTCGCCGACCGTCAGCATCACCGCCTCGCGCGCCCCGCGCATCAGCGGGAAGGCGCAGGTGAGCGCGCGCACCGATTCGCGGCTGCCGTTCCAGGCGACGAGCGGCCATTGCCCGAGATGCGGCACGGGCGTCTCGTTCGGCACGATCAGACAGGGCCGGCCCGATTCCACGAGCACTTTTTCGGCAAGGCCCGCCGGCACCGCGCTGTGCACGCTGCCGCCGCTGTCCTTGCCGAGGATGACGAGATCGACGCCATGCGCGGCGTTGACGACGGCCTTGACCACCTCGGCCTCGCCGCCGCGATTGGCGTCGCGCCATTCCGTCTTCGGAAGGCCGGCCACGCCAGCCTCGAACGCGGCGCGGCTTTCGGCCGCAGCCGTCACGTAAGCCTCGCTCGGCCACGTCGCGACCGCGCCGACCACGGCCGCCTTCGCCCGTTCCGCGAACAGGCCGACGATGCGCGCGCCGTGCTCCTCGGCCAGCCGCCGGGCTACGCCGAGGCGCACCGAGCAGTCTTCATGGTCGAGATGGACGAGGATGCTCTTCATGCTGCGTCTCCGAAATCAGGCCGCCGCGATCAGCCCCGGGCCCGCGGCCAGCCGGTCGAGATGGTGATCCCGATCGCCGAACTCCTTGTCGATCATCGCGAGCCGTTTGAACAGATGCCCGACTTGTATTCCCACGTCATCGCGATGCCGCCATGCAACTGGATCGCCTGCTCGCCGACCAAGCGGCCACACCTGCCGATGGGCGCCTTGGCGGCCGCTATCGCCGCCCGCCGGGAGACCGGATCGGCCGGCGTCGCGGCATAGATCGCCTTCGAGCGCGCCTGCTCGCGCGCGACATACATGTCCGCCGCGCGGCGCTGCGGCGCCTGGAGCGAGCCAATCGGCTGGCCGAACTGCGCGCGGCCCTCGCGCACGCTGGCGGCGATCGTCTCCGGCGGCGCATCGCACAGGGAGGCGAGCGCCTCCTCGCGAAAGGCGAGCGCCAACGCCGTCGGCGACCGCTCGAGCAATTCGGCGCACCAGCGGTCGGCCTCCGCGTCGAGCTCGGCGTGCGGGACAACCGCGTTGACGAGCCCCGTCGCCAGCGCCTCGGCCGCCGTTTGGCGCTTGTCGAGATGCGAGATCTCGCGCGCCCGCTTCTCGTAGCCGACGAAGTTCGAGCAGCCGCGCACCTGCAACTGCGCTTCCGCGCCGATCGGCGCGACGCGCCCGTTGGCGCCGATGACGCGCACCTCCATGCCCGGCGGCGGACTCCCGTCCGCGCCGGTCACCTTGTCGTCCTTGTCCTCGACGCGCGTCGTCGTCGCCGCGCCGTTCTCCGACATGCCCAGGCGGAGAGGACGGCGCGGCGAGCGTCTTGCGCGCCTTCGACACGAGCGGGCGCGGAACCGGCGCGCCGGCGGAGACGAAGACACGCAGCGTCGGCGTCGACGCGCCGGTCGCCATGCAAGGATCGGCCAGATCGTTGAGGAAGGGCGTCGCCCCCATCGTGAAGGTCGCGCCTTCCTGCGTGATCTGGTTCGCCATCACGGCGGGCGCGAAGATGTCCCGCAGGATCGCGGTGGCGCCGAACATTGGCGGCGGTGCGAGCCCGTAGATGAAGCCAGACCTATGAGCCATCGGCGAGGACATGTGGATGACGTCGGTTTCGCCCGGATGCGGCCGCTCGGCGAAGGGAACGAGATTGGAGAGCCCCGTGTTGGGGGTGTGGCTCACCCCCTTCGGCTCGCCTGTCGCGCGCGGCGCGGCGAGTTCCGCCTCGCTCGCGTCGGTCGCGCATCGGTCGGTCGAAGGATTCGTCGGCCTCCCTGTCGACGACGACATGCGCGAGCGTCCGCGTCGCAGCCTGCGCCGCCCGCGCGACGGCGCGATGACCGAGTTTGCGGAACATCGCGGGGCCGACCAGCGCCTTGCTCTCCGCCAGCCCCGGCACGAAGGTCGGCTTGCGCTCGCCGAAGATGATGGTCGGCGGATTGCAGATCGCGCCGGCGGCGACATGGTCGACGCCCATGCCCCGAACGCTGCGGGAAACTCCGCGCCGATCAGCCCGAGCGCGCCCATACGGCGGCGCAGGTCCGCGGGGATGGTCGTCGCCCTCTCCTGCGCCTTGCAGTTCGGCGCCGGCTCCTCCGCCGCAAGACGCGCGGCCGTCTCGCGGAAGGCGAGCTGGTCGGCCGTCAGGGCGAATTGGGGGGAAGCGGCCACGCTCACGCCGGATGCTCCGCCCTCGTCCCGACGTTTCCCGCCCGCGCCGGCCGGGCCGCGCCCGTCGGTTGTCGATATGTAAATGCATTGACATATCTGGCCGGCCCTGGATCGCTCCGATTTTCATGACAAGGTATTGCCGTATCCAATGTGCCGGGGGATGGTGGCCGCCGGCGGCCCGGGCCGGGCCAGCAGGGAGCGGACCATGCCGAGCGCGCTGATCTACGACGGACTTCGCACCCCCTTCGGCCGCCACGCCGGCGCGCTCGCCCCGGTGCGGCCCGACGATCTGCTCGCCGGCGTCGTCGCCGCGCTCGTCAAGCGCGCGGGCTTTCCGGCCGAGGCGATCGAGGACGTGATCGCCGGCTGCGCCAATCAGGCGGGCGAGGACGCGCGCAACGTCGCCCGCCACGCTGCCCTGCTCGCCGGCCTGCCGGAGAGCGTCGCCGGCCTCACCGTCAACCGGCTGTGCGGCTCCGGCCTGTCGGCGGCGGCGGACGCGGCGCGCGCGATCCGCTGCGGCGAGGGCGATCTGTTCGTCGCCGGCGGCGTCGAATCCATGTCGCGCGCCCCCTTCGTCATGGCCAAGCAGGCGAGCCCCTGGGGCCGCGAGGTGCGCGTGCACGATTCCACCGTCGGCGCGCGCTTCTCCAATCCGCGCATCGACAAGGAATTCGGCGTCGACACGATGCCGCAGACCGCCGACAACATCGCGCGCGATCTCGGCGTGACGCGCGCGGCGTCCGACGCCTTCGCCCTGCGCTCGCAGGAAAAATACGAGGCGGCCCGCGCCGCAGGCTTCCTCGAGGGCGAGATCCAGCCGGTCGAGATCGCGCAGGGGCGCGGCAAGCCGCCCCTCGTCGTCGCCGCCGACGAGCACCCCCGTCCGCAGACGACGCCGGCCTCTCTCGAAAAGCTGAAACCACTGTTCGAGGGCGGCGTCGTCACCGCCGGCAACGCCTCCGGCGTCAACGACGGCGCGGGCGCGCTCTTGCTCGGTTCGGAGGCGGCCGGCGAGCGCGCCGGCGTCAAGCCGCGCGGGCGCATCCTCGCCTCGGCGGTGGCCGGCGTCGCCCCGCGCGTCATGGGGCTCGGCCCCGTGCCAGCCTCGAACAAGGCGCTGGAGCGCGCCGGGCTGCGCCTCGCCGACATCGACGTGATCGAGATCAACGAGGCCTTCGCCACGCAGGTGCTGGGCTGCCTGCAAGGCCTCGGCCTCGCCGACGCCGACCCGCGCGTCAATCCGAACGGCGGCGCCATCGCGGTCGGCCATCCGCTCGGCGCGTCGGGCGCGCGCATTCTGCTGACCTGCTTGCGCGAACTCGAGCGGCGCGGCGGCCGCTACGGCCTCGTCTCGATGTGCATCGGCGTCGGTCAGGGCGTCGCGATGGTGATCGAGCGCGTCTGAGCGCCTACATCGTCATCGTCCTGGCGCCCGTCGCCGCCAGCAGCGCGCGCGGGGCGGCGGCGAACACGGCGAGCGGCGTTCCCGCAGCGGCCCACACCGTGTCGAAGCCGAGCAGCGCCTCGTCCATGTAGACGGCGAGCGGCGCGGCGTGGCCGAGCGGCGGAACGCCGCCGATGGCGTAGCCCGTCGTCTCGCGCACGAAGCGCGCGTCCGGCCGCGTCAGCGCCTCGCCGATCGTCGCCGCCGCGCGCGCCTCGTCGACGCGGTTGGCCCCCGAGACGAGCAGCAGATAGGGCCTGCCGCTGTCGGCGCCGCGGAACAGCAGCGACTTCACGATCTGCGCCACGTCGCAGCCGCAGGCGGCGGCCGCCTCCTGCGCCGTGCGCGTGGACTGCGCCATCACCCGGATTGCGATGGGCAGGCCCGCCGCGCGCGCCGCCTCCGCGACCCGCCGCGCCGCCGGCGGCAGATCGTCCCCGGTCTCGTCCGTATCAGCCATGCGTTCTCCTTGCGCCGACTGTGTCGCCGGCGCCCGCCGCAACGCAATGGCGCGTTCCCGCCGGCCAGTCTAGGATCGGCCGCCGCGCCCGCCCGCGCGGGAGGATTTTCGTCCGATGACCGACGCGCCGCATCTGACCCCCGTGCCGAACCTCGCCGAGGCGACGCGCCGCGCGCGCGTCGACATCGCCGAGCAGAGTCAGGTGGTCGAGGACTTGCGCAACGGCGAGATCGCGCGGCTCGACATGCTGGCCGAGGCGATCCGCCCCGTGCTCGCGCAGGTTCCGCAGGATGTCGACCTGTTCGACGTCGGCGTCGTCCCCGGCGCGCGGCCGCGCCTGTTCGTCGACGTGATCGCTTACGTCGAGATGGCGCGCGACCGGCGCACCTATCGCTTCCTGCAGGAGACGCGGCACGGCCGCGTCACGGTGCGCGAGAGCGACCGCGTCGACGCGATGACGCAGGCGATCGCCGACTACGTCGCCCGCCGCCTGATCGAGCGCGACAGGGCGCTGGCTTCAGACATGACGGTGGAGGACGCCGCGCGCGCCCTGCTCGCGCGCGAAAGCGCGCCGGCGCCGCAAACGGCGCTGGCCGGCCCCGAGACGAACTCCGAACCGCGCGTCGAAACCAGAGCCGAAGCAAGAGCGGAAGCAAGGCCGGCGCGCCGGACGCGCGGCGGTTTCGCCGAACGCGCGCTTCTGTTCCTCGTGCAGTTCCTCGGCGCGGCCGCGCTGACGCTGATCGTCGCCATCGGCCTCTATATGGGCTGGCGCGCGATCATGGGCGTCGCCGGCTGAAGCACGCGCCCATGCAGAAACGTTTTCTGGCGGGCGCGCTGCCCGCGCTCGCGCTCGGCGTCCTGTGGGGCTTCAACTGGCCCGCGGTGAAGACGATCCTCGTCGAGATTCCGCCGTGGACGGCGCGCACGGCGGGGCTCGCCTGCGGCGCGGCGACGCTGTTCGCCATCGCCGCCCTGCGCGGCGACAGCCTGCGCATTCCGCGCGCGCATTGGCCGCGTCTGTTCGCCGCCGCCTTCTGCACCATCGCCGCCTTCAACATCCTCGTCGCCTATGCGCAGCTCGGCGCGCCGACGAGCCGCGTCACCATCGTCACCTTCATGATGCCGATCTGGGCGACAATCCTCGCCGCGCTGATCATCGGCGAACGGATCGACCGGCCTCGCGCCTTCGGCCTGGCCCTCGGCGTCGCGGGCCTCGCCGCCCTGAGCGCGCCGCTGTGGCGGCTCGGCGCCTTGCCGCTCGGCGTCGTGCTGGCGCTGTTCGGCGGCATGGCCTGGGCGCTCGGCACCGTCGTCGCCAAGCGTTGGCCCGTCGCGGCCTCCTCGCTCGCGGTGGCGGCCTGGCAGCTGGCGATCGGCGCCGCCGTCGTCGCCGTCGGCATGGCGTTCGTCGAAGGCTTGCCGCGCGCCTGGCCGACGCGCCCGCAGACATGGCTCGCCTTCGCCTATCACGTCGCGCTGGCGCAGGCGCTCGCCTACTGGCTGTGGTTCGCGGTGGTGGCGCGCCGCCCGGCGAGCGTCGCCGCCATCGGCACGCTGATCATTCCCGTCGTCGGCTTCCTCAGCTCGATGGCGCTGCTCGGCGAAACGCCGACGCTCGCCGACGCCATGGGCCTGACGCTGATCACCGCGGCCGCCGCGACCGTTCTGGCGCCCGCGCGCGACGCCTCTTCCTAGCGGGCGTAGTTCTGGACGGCGCGGCCGACCCGCGCGCCGAGCGCGGCGAGCCCAGAGGAACGATCCGCGCGACGCGGCCCGCCGGGGCCGCTTCTTACGGCGTGACGGTGAGCGGGCCGAGATCGCCGATGTCGTTGGTGCCCGGCATGAGGCCGCGCGCATGCCCGAGAATGCGGGCCGCCCCGTTCGTCTGCTCGATGGAAAACAGATGGTAGGCTGCGCGCGAGCGCCCGCGCGTCAGCGAGGCGGAGGCCGCGCCGACCACCGGAATCGCCGCGCCGTTCGGGCCCGCGATGAAATGCACGCTGGCGCGGTGATTGTGCCCGTGCAGCACGAGGTCGGCGCCTTGCGCGGCGAGCGTCGCCTCGAAGGCGCGCGCGTCGATCAGGCCGCGCGCCGCCGGCGCGCCGACGCGGATCGGCGGATGATGGATCAGCACGACCCGCGCCAGCCCCTGCTCGCGCGTCTCGGCGAGACGTTGCGCCAGCGCCGCGATCTGCCGTTCGCCGAGCGATCCCGATGCGATGAAGGGCGCCGTCGGCACGGCGGAAGAAAGACCGACAATCGCCACCGGCCCGCGCACGCGCACATACGGATAATGCGCCTCGGAATGATCCGGCGCGCCGTCGTCGCGCGCGTAAGGGGCGAAGGTGCGCGCCAGCGCGGCGAGCGACGACTTGACGTAGGCGTCGTGATTGCCCGGCGTGAAGCTGACGTCGCCCGGCGCGCCGAGTGTTTCCAGCCACGCCCGCGCCTGCGGAAACTCGGCCTGCAGGCCGATGTTGAGGATGTCGCCGGTCATCGCGATGTGATCGGGCGACTGCGCCTTCAGATCGGCGACGATGCGGCCGAGCACGTCCATGTCGTGCACCCGGTCGCGCCCGCTCTTCCAGTTGAGATAGCCGGTGATGCGCTTGCCCATGAGGTCGCGCCGCCGCGGGCGCGGCAGCGGACCGATATGCGGATCGGTCAGATGGGCGAGGAGAAACGTCACGCGCCGCTTCTCCGCCGCGTCGGCCCGGCCGTCAAGCGCGACGCCGTCGCGCTTCAGGCCCCGCCTATCAGGATGCCGGCGAGCAGAACGATGACGCCGCCGAGCACGACCTGAAAGACCGCCTGCAGGAACGGCGTATCCATGTAGCGGGCGCGGATCCAGGCGATCGCCCACAGCTCGACGAAGACGACCGCGCCGGCGATGGCCGTCGCGATCCAGAAGGCGTTTTGCCATGAATCGGGAATGAGGTAGGGGATCGTGTGGCCGATGCCGCCGATCGTCGTCATCAGGCCGCAGATGCCGCCGCGCAGCCAGGGGGAGCCTCGGCCGGTCATCGAGCCGTCGTCCGAGAGCGCCTCGGCGAAGCCCATGCTGATGCCGGCGCCTATGGAGGCCGCGAGGCCGACGAGGAAGGTCTGCCAGTTGGAATGCGTCGCGAAGGCGGCGGCGAACAAGGGCGCCAGCGTCGACACCGATCCGTCCATCAGGCCCGCCAGCCCCGGCTGCACATATTGCAGCACGAACATGCGGTGGCGCGTCGCCTCTTCCTCGTCGCGCGCTTCGCTCGTCAGATGCAGTTCGGTGAGCTTGCCCGCGAGCGTCCCGTGGCCGCGCTCGACCTCGGCCAGATCGCCGAGCAGCTTGCGCACGCCGACATCGGTCGCCTGTTCGGCCGCCTTGGCGTAGAAGCGCTGAGCCTGGAACTCCATGTTCTCGGCTTCCTTGCGCATCGCGTCGAGCGACAGAGTCTGCGTCAGCCAGACCGGCCGGCGTTTGAGAAAGCCCTTCACATCTTCGCGACGGATCGCCGGCAGATGCGCCCCGAACCGCTCCTGAAACGCGTCGAGGAGCTGGCGCCGGTGATCGGACTCCTCCTCGGCCATCTGCTCGAACACTTTGGCGGAGGCAGGATAGTTCTGCCTGGCCAAAGTCTCGGCGAAGGTTCGATAGATGCGGCTGTCCTCCTCTTCCGAAGTGATCGCCACGGCGAGGATTTCGCGCACGTCGAGTTCCGAGAAGGCTTTCAAGGTTGTCGGCTCCTGAGTTTGGAATCGTTCTAAATTGAATCGGCGGCAATGTCGACGTCGCCCGTTCTTGCGGTGCGCCCGCGCGCACGCCAATCTCGCCAGGCGTGATCAGATGCTGAGGACGCCGCCGCGAAGACTGGAATGCAGGAACCGACGCCACCGGCCCGCACGACGACCGTTCTGCCGTTTCTGCGCCGCGCCGCCGGCGAGCAACCGGTCAGCGGCATGGTCGCGTTCCTGTTCACCGACATCGTCGGCTCGACCCGCCGTTGGGAAAACGCGCCCGAAGCGATGCGGCTGGCGCTCGCCCGTCATGACGCCATCCTGCGCGACGCGATCCTCGATCATCGCGGCCTCGTGTTCCGCACGCTCGGCGACGCCTTCATGGCGGCGTTTTCCTCACCCGCCGACGCGGCCGGCGCCGCCGTCGCCGCCCAGCAGAGGCTCGCCGCCGCCGACTTCCGCGCCGTCGACGGCCTGACCGTGCGCATGGCGATCTACGCCGGCATCGTCGAGGCGCGCGATTCCGACTATTTCGGCCAGGCTCCGAACCGCACGCAGCGTCTCCTTGCGGCGGCGCATGGCGGCCAGATTCTGATTTCCGGCGCGGCCGCGGAAATGGCGGCGACGCGCCTGCCCGCGGGCGTGCGCCTGATGGATCTGGGCCGCCACCGCCTGCGCGATCTGCCCGAACCCGAACATGTCGCGCAGATCGTCGCGCCGGGCCTGCGCCACGATTTCCCGCCGATCCTGTCGCAGGCCGGCGTCGGCAACCTGCCGCAGACGACCACGCGCTTCGTCGGCCGCGAGTCGGACGTCGACGATCTGGTCGCACGGCTGGAGCGGGCCCGGCTGCTGACCATCGCCGGCGCCGGCGGCCTCGGCAAGACGCGCCTGTCGCTCGAGGTCGCCGCGCGCGCGCCGGGCTTCGGCGACGGCGCCTGGTTCGTCGAACTCGCCCCCGTCACCGATCCGGCGCTCGTCGCCGAGAGCGTGTGCGCCACGGTCGGCGCGCCGGCGATCGGCGACGGCGCGGCGTTCGACCGCCTCGTCGATCATCTGCGCGGCCGGCGGATGCTGATCGTGCTCGACAATTGCGAGCACCTCGTCGCCGCCGCCGCCGACCTCGCCCACCGCATCCTGCGCGAGACGACCGGCGCGACGATTCTGGCCAACAGTCGCGAGGCGCTCGGCGTGCCGGGCGAGGAAATCTGGCGCGTCGGCGGCCTCGAGGTTCCGCCCGAATCGGACGACGCCGACCCGCTCTGGCGACCGCCATGACCTATGGCGCGGTGCAGCTGTTCGTCGACCGCGCGGAGCTTTCGCCGCCGGCGGCCGCTGGCGCATGTCGCAGGCGGACGTCGCGCCTGTCGTGCACATTTGCCAAAGGCTCGACGGCATTCCGCTGGCGCTCGAACTGGCGGCGGCGCGCATGAAGATGATGACCGCCCGCCAGATCGCCGCGCGCATCGGCGACCGCTTCGCGCTGCTGACGCGCGGGGCGCGCGTGCACCTGCCGCGCCAGCAGACGCTGACCGCCCTCTACGACTGGAGCTACAATCTGCTCGAGCCGCACGAGCAGGCGATGTTCCGCCGCCTCTCGGTGTTCGCCGGCGGCGCGACGCTCGAGCGCATCTGCGAGCTCTGCGAATGCTGCGGCGCGCTGAAGGCCGATCCGCTCGATATCGTGTCCTCGCTGGTCGACAAATCGCTGATCGTCGCCGACGCGGGCGCCGACGAGCCGCGCTACCGCATGGTCGAGACGACGCGCGACTACGCCTGGCGCAAGCTCGCCGAGGCCGACGAGACGCATGTCGCGATCGACTTCGCGCGACGCCTCGCGCGCGTGCTCGAACGCGAGCACGCGCGTTGGCCGCAGACCGCCTCGAGCGACTGGTTCGCGCGCATCGCGCCTGACATCGACAATCTGCGCTTCGCGCTCGACATCGCCTTCGGCGCGGCCGGCGACGAGGCCGTCGGCCTCGATCTCCTGAGCTGGAGCGTGCGCGTCTGGGACGAGCTGTCGCTGCTCGAGGAGCGCCGCCGCTGGTTCTCGCTGGCGGTGACGAAGCTGCGCGAGGACGCCGATCCCGCGCTCGCCGCGCGCCTGTGGTTCGGCTCGATCTCGCTGATCGCGCATGGCGACAAGTCGAATGTCGCGCCCGCCCGCAAGGCCGCCGAGCTGTTCGCCCGCGCCGGCGACCGCGCGGGCGAGGGCGAGAGTCTGGCCCGCCTCGGCGCGGCGCTGCTGACGCCGATCGGCGTCGAGGCGGCCGAGCCGCATCTGCATCAGGCGGAAAGCATCCTGCGCAACTTCCCGGAGGGCAAGCCGCTCGCCTCGTGCCTGCGCTCGATGGGCCTTGCGCGCTCCTTCGCGCAGGACGTGTTCGGCGCGCTGCCGCTGATCGAGCAGAGCATGACGATCATGCGCCGCATCGGCGACGCGCACGGCATCGCCAGCGCGCACATCACGCTCGCCGAGATCCGCTACGCGCTGGGGGACATCGACGATTCCATCCGCATCGTGCGCGAGCTGCTGGAATCGGGCCGCCAGAGCCGGCGCCAGACGACGGTGGCGCTCGGCAATCTGGCCGGCTACCTGCTCGCGCAGGACCGCATCGACGAGGCGCGCCTGGCGATGATCGAGGGGCTGCGCGCCGCCCGCGCGGTCGGCCATTCCGCCTCCATCGCCCGGCTCGTCGAACACGCCGCGCTGATGTCGGCGCTGACCGGCGAGCCGCGCCGCGCGGCGCGGCTGCTCGGCTATGGCCGCGCGTTCTACGCGCGCGGCGCGGCGAGCCGCGAACACACCGAGGACGTGACGCTGGCGCGCGCCAGCGCGCTGGTCGTCGCCGCGCTGCGCGCCGACGAGATTGCGATGCTGATGAGCGAGGGCGAAACGCTCGGCGAGGCCGAGGCCTGCGAAATCGCGCGCGGCGCGTGAGACGCGCTCAGTCGGGCTCGGAGCCCGGCGCCAGCGTCAACGTCAACCCGTCGAGTTCCGGCGTCATCATGATCTGGCAGCACAGCCGCGAGTTCGGCTCGACGCGGTGCACCTCGTCGAGCCGCTCGATCTCCTCCTCGCTCGGCGCGGGGATGCGATACATCCAGTCCGGATCGACATAGACGTGGCAGCCCCCGCAGGCGCATGCGCCGCCGCACTCGGCCTTGATGCCGACGCCCCAGTCGCGAATCACCTCCATCGCGCGCCATCCGTCGAGCGCGACGAGGCTGTGCTTCTGGCCGCGATGGTCGATGACGTAGAGCGAGATTTCGCTCGATGCGTTGGGGCTTTCCGCCACGGTCATCCTGTTCCGGCCTCTCTCGGGGCGCGCTCACGCCATCCTGCGCAAGAGGCCCGCGCGTTGCGCGCGGGCCTCTTGCCGCGCGGGGCTAGGCCCGCGCATTGCGAATCCGCAATCAGGCCTATCAGGCGAGCGGAGGGATGCGCAGCACCTGGCCGGGATAGATCTTGTCGGGATGCGTCAGCATCGGCTTGTTGGCCTCGAAGATCACCGTGTGCTTGGCGCCCTTCCCCTTGCCATACTGCTCCTCGGCGATCTTCCAGAGCGTGTCGCCCTTCTTCACCGTGTAGAAGTGGGCCGTCGGCGCCTCCTTCTGCACCTGAAGCTGGTTGTCGATCTGCGACACGCCGAGCGTGTTGCCCATCGCCAGAATGATCTTCTCCGCTTCCTCGGTCGACATCGCGGCGCCGGAGACCTTCACCTTGTCGCCGTCGACATGCACGTCGATCTTCGAAACGTCGAGCCCGTATTTGGCGGCCTCCTTCTTCAGCTCGTCGGCCGGCGCGGCCTGCGCCTCGCTGGCGCCGAAAATTTTCTGGCCCACGGATTTGACGAAGCTCAAAAGACCCATCTGGCAATCTCCTCAAGGAACCGCGCGCGCTGAATGCGCCGGATGCCGGCAAGGTAGTCATCGCAAGGGCCCGCGCAAGGGCGCGCCGAAAATTGCCGCCCGCTCGCCCCGCCTCTCCTGCCCCAACGCAAAAGGCCCGGCGGATCGCTCCGCCGGGCCCCGTTTCTCGTCCGTTGCGGGCGTATCAGAACTTGTAGTTCACGCCGCCGCGCACGGTCGACAGGTTCGTGCCGCTCGACATCGTGTCCGGGCCGCCGAAATAGGTCTTCTTGCCGAGGTTGGCGTAGATGTATTCGGCCTTGGCCGAGACGTTGTTGGTGAAGGCGTATTCGAGGCCCGCGCCCAGCGCGTAGCCGTGGTGCCAGCGCTCCTCGCGGAAGTTGAGGCCGTTCGGCGTGTCGGCGAGCGCGGCCTTGACGTTGCCGCCGGCGTAGCCCGCCGTGCCATAGACCAGCGCGCGATCGACCGCATAGCCGACGCGGCCGCGCACGGTGGCGAGCGAGGTCACCTTGGTCGAGCCCTTGACCGGCCCCGGCGCCGCGCCCGTCGAACGAACGTTCGCCACGCCGAGATCGCCCTCGACGCCGACGACGATATTGTTGCTCAACTGCTGATTGTAGCCGACCGTGCCGCCGATCATGCCGCCGCTCTCGTTGCCGTAGAGCGGGCCCTTGTGCTTGGCCCAGCCGTAGCCGGCGTTCACGCCCGCATAGAAGCCGGTCCAGTTGTGGCCCTGCTGGTAGGCGGCCGGCGCGGGCGCATACGGCGCGGACCGGCGCGGCAGATCGGCGGCCTGGGCCGCGGCGACGCCGGCGAGGGTGGCGACGATGGCGAGAATCGACGATTTCATACTCAGGCTCCTTGCACTCCCCGCGCGCCGCTCCGCCGCGCCCGGACTGAACTTCTGATCCCCCGCGCCCTCAGCGCGACGTATCGGCAAAACGCTCCTCGATCGGGGCGAGTTCAGGGCAAATATGCGATTAAGCGGCTTGGTTTAATCGGATTGAATGAGTTGCCTTAATCGTTCGTTAAACAAATGTAGATGGCATTTTATTGGATAGTTATAGCCTGATTTAACCAATATAAACTCACACACCGCGAATCTATTGCCGCATCGAAGGCAATCCAGCGACCTGCCGAAATCTTGCGAGCGCGCCCGCGCCGGCCCAACATGCGGCGCCCCAAGGAGCCGCGATGACGCCCCCGCCCGCCCCCTCCGCCGCCGCGCCGGTCGCGCTCGTCACCGGCGCGCCGCGCCGCATCGGCCGCGCCATCGCGCTGCGCCTCGCCGGCCAGGGCTTCGCCCTCGCCCTGCACGCACGCCGCCCCGACGACGCGCAGGCCGCCGAGCTTCGCTGCAGGATCGCCGAGGCGGGCGGCCGCGCCGTCCTGCTCGACGGCGATCTCGCCGACCCCGGCGTCGCCTCGGGCCTTGTCGCGCGCGCCGCCGCCGCGCTCGGCCCGGTGACGCTGGCCGTCAACAACGCCTCGCTGTTCGAGGCTGACGCCGCGGCCGATTTCCCGGCCGCGGGCTTCGACCGTCACATGGCGACCAACCTGCGCGCGCCTCTGTTGATCGCGCAGGCCCTCGCCGCTCAGGGAACGGAAGGCTGCGTCGTCAACATCGTCGACCAGCGCGTCTGGCGCCTGACGCCGGACTTCTTCACCTACACGCTGTCGAAGTCGGCGCTGTGGACGGCGACGCGCACGATGGCGCAGGCCTTCGCGCCGCGCGTCCGCGTCAACGCCGTGGCGCCGGGCCCGACCCTGCCCAATGCGCATGAGGGGGAGGCGGGCCTCGCCCGCGAGATCGCCGCGCTGCCGCTCGGGCGCGGCCCCTCGCCGGAGGAGATCGCCGATGCGGTGGTCTGGCTAGCGGCGGCCCGCAGCGTCACCGGGCAGATGATCGCGGTCGACGGCGGCCAGCACCTCGGCCCCGCCTGAACGGGTTCAATCCGCCGTCGGCAACCGCCGCATGGTGAACTCGATGCGATCGTCCGGCAGTTCGCGCCAGAACTCGATCTCCGTGGCGTAGGCGGCCTTCGGATAGCGCTCGAACCACTCCCGCGCCTTGGCGCGCGCCTGCAGGCGCGGCAGCGTGAAGGTCTCGCGGCGAAAGCCGTCGCTCGCCTCCTCGCGGCCTCGCGCGAGGCGTCGCGCGGCGTCCCTCGCCAGGGTTGTGGGGCTACGGCTCAACGCAGAACTCCGAACGTCCGGCGATCCTAGCAAAGCCGGGAGCGGAATCCGAATCGCTCAGCGCGCCGCACGCGCCTGCGCGATCGCCTCGTCGAGCAGGCGGCCGAGTTGCCCGGGATCGCGCGGGAATCCGGCGCGGATCCACGCCGCTTGCAGGCGCTTCAGCGTCTCGCCCACGATCCGCCCGCTGGTCAGCCCGCGCTCGATCAGGTCGGCCCCCTTGAACGGCAGCGCCGGCTCCTCGGCGCGGTCGAGCCCGCGCAGCGCGACCGCGAAGCCGCGTCGCAGCTCCAGCGGCGCGTCGATCGCGGCGAGCCGCAGCCCGTCGCGCGCCGCGCGCCGGCCGCGCTCGAACAACAGACGCAGCAGGCCGTCGCCCTGCGGCGCTTCGCGGCCGTGCAATTCGGCGGCGACGCGCGCGGCCTCGCTCAACCGCAGGTGCTCGTCATTCGACAGGCGCAGCCGCTCGCGCAGACGGTCGGCGTCCTCGACGACGAGAACGGCGAGCGCGGCGAGACGCAGCGCCGCCTCGCTCGTCTCGTTGTCGCGACGGTCGGCCGCCAGCAGCGCGCCGAGCCGCGCCGGGCTCGCCACCCCGCCGAGGATGGCGAGCAGGAAGCCCGCGCCGTCCGCCTCGACCAGCACGTCGAGCGCGCGCGGCGCGACGATCAGCTTCATCGTCTCGGCCCGCACCCGTTCGCGCGAGAGCGTCGCCAGCCCCGCCCGTTCGGCGACGGCGGCGGCGAAGCCGTCCGCGTCGAGCGCGCCCTCGCCATAGCGCGCGTGAAAGCGGAAAAAGCGCAGGATGCGCAGATAATCCTCGCGGATGCGCGTTCCCGCGTCGCCGATGAAGCGCACGCGTCGCGCCGTCAGATCGGCGAGGCCCGTGGCGTAGTCGAACACCCGGCCCTCGCGCGTCGCCGACAGCGCGTTGATGGTGAAGTCGCGCCGCATCGCGTCGGCCAGAAAATCCCGGCCGAAGCGCACGCGCGCCTTGCGGCCGAAGGTCTCGATGTCCTCGCGCAGCGTCGTCACCTCGAACGGCTTGCCGCGCACGACGACGGTGATCGTGCCGTGCTCGACGCCGGTCGGAACGACGTGGAACCCGAGCGCGCGCGCCCGTTCGGCGGCGACGTCGGGCGTCGCGGTCGTGGCGATGTCGACGTCGCTCGCCGCCTCGCCGATCAGCGCGTTGCGCACCGCGCCGCCGACGATGCGCGCCTCCTCGCCGTCGCAATCCAGCGCGGAGAGCAACGCGGCGAGCGCCGGCTCCGCCGCGATGGCGCGGGCGATGGCCTCGCTGTCGACGACGGTCGGCGCGCTCATCGGTCGGCCCGCCTCATTTGTCGATCCATCGTCCGGGCACGAGCTTGCCGTCCTCCATATGCGCCGGCACATAGGCGCCGAAGTGCCGCTCGGCTTTCAGACCGACCAGCAGCGTCCCGGCGACGGCGACCGCAAGCCCGGCGATGACGAGGCCGGCGAGCGCGCCATGCGTCCAGTGCTCCACCGCGAACGGATAGCGCCGGCGCGCCACGAGATAGAGCCAGTAGGCGACGAAGGGCGTGACGAAGAACGCCGCCGGCTCGAGAATCACGCGCCACATCAGCCGTACAGCCTTTCGTAAAGCAGCCGGATGATTCCCGCCGTCACGCCCCAGATATAGTGATCGCCATAGGGCATGGCGTAGAAAAACCGCTCCTTGCCCTGCCAGGGCCGTGAGCGGCGCTCGTGCCGGGCCGGATTCATCAGGAAGGCGAGCGGCGTCTCGAACACAAGCGCCACCTCCTCCGCGTTCGGCGCCGGCTCGAAGCCCGGATCGACGACCGCCACCACCGGCGCGATGCGATAGCCGCTCGTCGTGATGTAGGGATCGAGATAGCCGAGCGGCCTCGCCCGGTCGGCGGTCAGCCCGATCTCCTCCTCCGCCTCGCGCAGCGCGGCCGCCGCGGGCGAGGCGTCGGTCGCGTCGATCTTGCCGCCCGGAAACGCCACCTGCCCCGAATGCGAGCGCAGATGCGCGGTGCGCTCGGTCAGGATGACCGCCGCGCCTTCCGGCCGCGCCACGACGCCGATCAGCACGGCCGCCGGCCGCGCCCGCTCCAGCAGGCCGGTGTGGAGATCGTCCGGATTGAGGCGGTAGTCGCCGAAATGCGGCAGCACCGCCGGATTGAAGCAGTCGTCCGGCGGGATCGGCGCCAGCCGCGCGCGGGCGCGGGCGAGAAAATCCTCGAGCGAATAGGGCGCGGGCGGGCGGGACTGGTTCATCCCTGAACGCCCACTTCGTCGGCGCGCTGCATCGCGAAGAACGCCCCGCGCGAGACGACGCCGAACATCGCGACGCCCTCGATCTCCCGCACCTCGCCGAGCGCGGCGAGATCGTAGAACAGCGCGCGCTTGACCAGCGCCCACAGCCCGTCGCGCACATGCACATAGGGCTTCAGCCCCTCGGCGTCGCCCTCCTCGAAGCGCATCGGATGGTCGGGCCCGGCGACCGTCCAGTCCTCGACATTGGTGCGGAACGCCAGTTCCCGGCCCTGCGGCCCGTCCTCCGCCTTCATCTCCACCGCCAGGAACGGCGCGTCGTCGACGCGGATTCCGACCCGCTCGACCGGCGTCACCAGCACGTAGCGGTCCTGATCCTTGCGCAGGATGGTCGAGAACAGCCGCACCAGCGGCGCCCGGCCGATCGGCGAGCCCATGTAGAACCACGTCCCGTCGCGGGCGATTCGCATGTCGATGTCGCCGCAGAAGGGCGGGTTCCACAAATGCACGGGCGGCAGCCGCCGGCCCTCGCCCTGCGAGGCCGTCGCGGCCTTCGTCAGCGCCTCCAGCCCTGTCGGTCCTGTCTCCGGTTCCGCCATAATTGCGCGCCTGTTCGCAGGCGATCCTTTCTTCACACGGTCCTGAACGGGCCGGGATCGACAACCCGGCCGCGCCCTCTAATCTAAGCGCACGAGCCCAGAACGAAAGGCGCCGCGGCGCCGCGAAAGGACGTCCATGAGTCTCGCCGACACCGCGCCCGCCGCCGGGGACGCCGCCATTCGCGACGCGGAGGCCGCGCTGGAGCGCGTCGCCGCCGCCCGCAATGCGATCGGCGCCGTGATTTTCGGCCAGGAGAAGGTGGTCGAGGAGACTTTCGTCACCCTGCTGTCGGGCGGCCACGGCCTGCTCGTCGGCGTTCCGGGCCTCGCCAAGACCAAGCTGGTCGAGACGCTCGGCGTCGTGCTCGGCCTCGCCTCCCGCCGCGTCCAGTTCACACCGGACCTGATGCCGGCCGACATTCTGGGATCGGAGGTGCTGGAGGAGGGCGCCGACCGTCGCCGCGCGTTCCGCTTCATCAAGGGGCCGATCTTCGCCCAGCTTCTGATGGCCGACGAGATCAACCGCGCAAGCCCGCGCACCCAGTCGGCGCTCTTGCAGGCGATGCAGGAGTATCACGTCACCATCGCCGGCGAGCGGCACGACCTGCCCCACCCCTTCCATGTGCTGGCGACCCAGAACCCGCTCGAACAGGAAGGCACCTACCCCTTGCCCGAGGCGCAGCTCGACCGCTTCCTGATGCAGATCGACGTCGCCTATCCCGACCGCGCCGCCGAAAAGCGCATCCTGATCGAGACCACCGGCGAGCGCGAGACGAAGCCGCAGCAGGCGATGACGGCGGACGAGCTCGTCGCCGCCCAACGCCTCGTGCGCCGCCTGCCTGTCGGCGAGACGGTGGTGGAGGCGATTCTCGACCTCGTGCGCGCCGCGCGTCCCGACGGCGGCGACCCGGAGATCGTGAAACATGTCGCCTGGGGTCCCGGCCCGCGCGCGGCGCAATCGTTGATGCTGGCGACGCGCGCCCGCGCCCTCGCCGAGGGGCGCCTCTCGCCCTCGAAGGACGACGTGGCGGCGCTGGCCGAGCCGGTGCTGAAGCATCGCATGGCGCTGACCTTCGCCGCCCGCGCCGAGGGCGAGACCATCGCCGGTCTGGTCGCCAAGCTCGTCGGCAAGCGGATCGGCTGATGGAGAAACGTCGGTTTCTCGACGCCGCGCAATGGCCGGGTTCGCACCGTCCCTCCGCGCCTGCCGGCGATGTGCGCCCGAAGCGAGCGGCGGGATCGCCGGATGGCTGAGCCCCGCCTCCTCGCGGCGAACGAGGCGCGCCTCGCCCCGCGCCACAATCGCGGCGCGCTGTCGCTGGCCCGCCGCCTGCCGCAACTTGTCGTCGCGGCGCGGCAGGTCGCCTCCACCGTAATGCATGGCGTGCACGGGCGCCGGCGCGCCGGCGTCGGCGAGACGTTCTGGCAGTTCCGCCCCTTCGCGCACGGGGAATCGACGCAGCGGATCGACTGGCGCCGCTCCGCCCGCGACGACCGGTTGTATGTGCGCGAGCGCGAGCTGGAGACGGCGCACACGGTGATGATCTGGATCGACCGGTCGCCGTCCATGGCCTACGTCTCCGATCTCGCCCGCGAGCCGAAGCTCGACCGCGCGATCACGCTCGGCCTCGCCGCCGCCGACCTGCTGGTGCGCGGCGGCGAACGCGTCGGCGTGCCGGGCCTGATGCGCCCCATCGCCTCGCGCGGCGTCGTCGAGAAGATCGCCGAGGCGATGATCGCGCAGGAGCGCGTCGCGCCCGATCTGGCGCTGGCCGAACTGCCGCCCGCCGAGCCGCTGCCGGCGCGCGCGCAGGCGCTGGTGATCTCCGATCTCCTGTCGACCCCGCACGATGTCGGCGTCGCCGTCGCGGCCATGTCCGGGCGCGGCGCGCACGGCCATCTCGTGATGATCGCCGACCCGGTGGAGGAGACCTTTCCCTTCGCCGGCCACACCGAACTGCTCGACGTCGATTCGCCGGCGCGCCTGCGCCTCGGCGAGGCGGCGAGCCTGCGCGAGACCTATCTGACGCGGCTCGCCGCCCATCGCGACGCGCTCGCCGCCATTGCCGGCCGGCACGGCTGGAGCTTCGCGCTGCATCGCACCGACCGGCCGGCCTCCGAGGCGCTGCTGGCGCTGCGCATCCGGCTCGAAGGCGCGGGCGCCTTCCAGCACGCGGGAGGCGGGCGATGACGCTCGGCTTCGCCGCGCCCGCCGTTCTCGCCGCCCTCGCGCTGCTGCCGGCGCTGTGGTGGCTGTTGCGCGTGACGCCGCCGCGTCCGCGCCAGATCCCGTTCCCACCGCTGAAGCTCATTCTCGACGTCGAGCCGAAGGAGGAGCAGCCGGCCAAGACCCCGCTCTGGCTGCTGCTGCTGCGCGCCGCCGCCGCCGCCCTCGTCATCCTCGCCATGGCCGGCCCCGTGTGGAACCCGCCCGCCGCCTCCGACGGCGGCAAGGGGCCGCTGCTCGTCGTGCTCGACGACAGTTGGGCCGCCGCGCCGAGCTGGGACAATCGCCTCGCCTTCGCCGCCGGACGCCTCGCCGCCGCCGGACGCGAGGGCCGCCCCACCGCGCTCGCCGCGCTGTCGGAGGGCGGCCGCGAGATCGTCGCCGCCGACGCGCAGAAAACCATCGAGCGCCTGCGCGCCGTCAAACCCGCCCCGTGGCGGCTCGACCGCATGGCGGCGCTGCCCGCGCTGGCGACGTTCCTGGCGGCCCGTCCCGACGCCACGACGCTGTGGATTCACGACGGCCTCGCCCATTCCGCGTCCGACGAGGCGCGCGCCTTCGCCGAGAAGCTCGCGGCGCTGCCGCATGCCGGCCTCGAGGCGGCGAGCGAGCCGACGCCGCCGCGCGGCCTCGCCGCCGCCGAGAACGCGCCCGCCGCGCTGAGCGTGCGGGTGATGCGCCCGCTCGCCGCCGGCCCGACGCTGGGCGCCTTGCGCGCGGTCGACCTGCGCGGTCTCGCCCTTGGCGAGACGCGCTTCGATTTCGGAAGCGCGCTCGAAACGCAGGCGACGTTCGATCTGCCCATCGAGCTGCGCAACGAGATCGCGCGGCTCGAAATCGTCGGCGAGAAATCCGCCGGCGCGGTGACGCTGCTCGACGACCGCTGGAAGCGCCGGCGCGTCGCCATCGTCTCCGGCGCGACCGCCGACGTATCGCAGCCCCTGCTCGCGCCGACCTACTATCTCGCCCGCGCGCTCGGCCCCTTCGCCGACGTGCGCGAGCAGAAGGGCGAGGCCGGCCGCGCCATCGTCGCGGCGCTCGCCGACAACGCCTCGGTCGTCGCGCTCGCCGATGTCGGCGTCGTCGCCGGCGAGGCGCATGACAAGCTCGCGCGCTTCGTCGAGGAGGGCGGCGTGCTGCTGCGCTTCGCCGGCGTGCGGCTCGCAGGTTCGTCGGACGATCTCATTCCCGTGCGCCTGCGCCGCGGCGGCCGCGTGCTCGGCGGCTCGCTGTCGTGGGAGACGCCGAAGTCGCTCGCGCCCTTCACGCGCGAGAGCCCGTTCTTCGGCCTGTCCGTTCCGAACGAGGTGACGGCGACGCGCCAGGTGCTGGCCGAGCCCGAGGCCGGCCTGCCGGCCAAGACATGGGCCGCGCTCGCTGACGGCACGCCGCTCGTCACCGCCGAGCGGCGCGGCAAGGGGCTGATCGTGCTCGTTCACGTCACCGCCGACACGACATGGTCGAACCTGCCGCTGTCCGGCCTGTTCGTCGACATGCTGCGCCGCGTCGTCGCGATGTCAGGCCAGACCGGCGCCGAGACGGACGGGGCGGGCGCCTCGAACGAACGCGCTGAGACGCAGGACGCGCCGACCGCCGCGCCGACGCGCACGCTCGACGGCTTCGGCGTGTTCGGCTCGCCGCCCGTCACCGCGAGGCCCATTCCGGCGAACTACGCAGCGGACGCGACGCCGGATCATCCGCCCGGCTTCTACGGCCCGGCGGAGGCGCTCGTCGCCGTCAATACGCTCGGCCCCGGCGACAGGCTCGCCGCGCTCGACCTCGCCGGCCTGCCCTTCGCGACCGAAAGTCTGGCGCGCCCGCAGCCGGTCGATCTGCGCGCCGCCGTCCTCGTCGCCGCGCTGGCGCTGCTGCTCGCAGACGCGCTCGCCTCTCTGTGGATCGCCGGCGCGCTGCGCCTGCCCGCCCGCCGCGCCACCGCGGCCGCTTTGCTCGCCGCCGCGCTGCTCGCCCATCCCCTCGCCGAACGCGCTGAGGCGCAGACTGCGCCGCCGGCGCAAACGACGCCGACGCCGCGCCCACCCATATCCAAGCGCGATCTCGAGGCGGCGCTGACGACCCGCCTCGCCTATGTCGTCACCGGCGAGGCGCGCGTCGACGAGGCGTCGAAATCGGGCCTCGCCGCGATTTCGCGCGTCCTGCGCGAGCGCACCTCGCTCAATCCGGGAGAGCCTGTCGGCGTCGATCCGGGGCGCGACGAACTCGCCTTCTATCCGCTGATCTACTGGCCCATCGTCGCCGGCCGTCCGCAGCCGTCGGCGGCGAGCGTCGCCGCCATCTCCAATTTCATGAAACAGGGCGGCACCGTCCTCTTCGACACGCGCGACGCGATGAACCAGCGCCCCGGCGGTCCGCCGACGCCGGAGGCGGCGTGGCTGCGCGATCTGCTCGCCGGCGTCGACGTGCCGGAGCTGGAGCCGATCCCGCGCGATCACGTCGTCACCAAGACCTTCTACCTGCTCGACGGCTTCGTCGGCCGCACCACCATCGGCCAGACCTGGATCGAGGCGCTGCCGCCCGAGACGGGCGACCCCGCCAGGCGCCCCGCGCGCTCCGGCGACAGCGTGTCGCCGATCGTCATCGCCTCGAACGATCTGGCCGCCGCATGGGCGGAGGATCGCGACGGCCAGCCGCTCTATCCGCTCGTGCCCGGCGGGCGGCGCCAGCGTGAACTGGCGTTGCGCGGCGGCGTCAACCTCGTGATGTACACGCTGACCGGCAACTACAAGGCCGATCAGGTGCATGTGCGCGACCTGCTTGAAAGGCTCGCGAACTGATGAGCGACTATCGCCTCGCCTTCGACCCGCTGCTGCCCTGGCCCGTCATCGCCGCGCTGGCGCTCGTCGCGCTGGCGGTGATCGGCGTCGCGTTCTGGCGCAGCCCGCGCGGCGCGGCGTTGCGCGCGGTCGGGCTCGCGCTGGCGCTCGGCTTCCTCGCCGATCCCTCGATGGTGCGCGAGGATCGCCGCGCGCTCAACGACGTCGTCGCCATCGTGCTCGACCGCAGCGCCAGCCAGACCATCGAGCAGCGCAAGGCGCAGACCGACCGCGCGCGCCTCGAACTCGAAAAGTCGCTCGCCGCCCTCGGCGGCGTCGAGACGCGCGTGATCGAGGCGGGCGGCGACGCGGACTCCGACGGCACGCGCCTGTTCGGGCCGCTCGCGGCGGGCCTCGCCGACGTGCCGCCCGAGCGCATCGGCGGCGTGTTTCTCGTCACCGACGGCGTGGCGCACGACATTCCCGCGAGCGTCGATCAGCTCGGTTTCCGCGCGCCCGTCCATGCGCTGATCACCGGCCGGCCCGACGAGACGGACCGGCGCGTCGAACTCGTCGAGGCGCCGCGCTTCGGCATCGTCGGCAAGGAGGTGACCATCGTCGCGCGCGCGCTCGAAAGCGGCCGCGCCAGCGCCGAGCCGGTCAGCCTCGCCATCCGCCGCGACGGCGAGGCGGTGATGACGATGCGCGCCCGCCCCGGCGAGCGCGTGCGCATTCCGATCAAGGTGGAGCACGCCGGGCCGAATGTCGTCGAGATCGAGGTCGCCCCGCTCGCGAACGAGCTGACGACGCTCAACAACAAGGCGGTCGTCACGCTCGAGGGCGTGCGCGACAAGCTGAAAGTGTTGCTCGTCTCCGGCGAACCGCACGCCGGCGAGCGCATGTGGCGCAACCTGCTGAAGAGCGACGCCAACGTCGATCTCGTTCACTTCACCATCCTGCGCCCGCCGGAGAAGCAGGACGGCACGCCGATCTCCGAACTGTCGCTGATCGCCTTTCCGACGGCGGACCTGTTCGGCCGCAAGATCGGCGAGTTCGATCTCATCATCTTCGACCGCTATTCCAACCAGAGCATCCTGCCCTCGATCTATTTCGAGAACATCGTGCGCTATGTGCGCGAGGGCGGCGCGCTGATGATCGCGGCCGGGCCCGACTTCGCGAGGCCGCAAGGGCTCTACTATTCGCCGCTCGGCGCCATCTCGCCGGCCAAGCCGGTCGGCGACGTGGTCGAGAAGCCGTTCCGCGCCGCCGTCACCGAGGCGGGGCGCCGCCATCCCGTGACGCGCGGCCTGCCAGGCGCGGAGAGCGATCCGCCGCGATGGGCCGAATGGTATCGCCTCGTCGCCGCCGAACCGGCGGCCGCCGCCTCGCCGGTGCTCGCCGGCGCGGACGGGCGCCCGCTGCTGCTGCTCTCGCGCGAGCGCAAGGGCCGCGTCGCGCTGCTGCTGTCGGACCAGATGTGGCTGTGGGCGCGCAACTATCAGGAGGGCGGCCCGCATCTCGACCTGCTGCGCCGCCTCGCGCACTGGCTGATGAAGGAGCCCGATCTCGAGGAAGAGGCGCTGCGCGCCCGCGCCCGCGGCAAGGAGATCGCCATCGAGCGCCAGAGCGTGAAGGAGGCGGCGCGCGAGGTGACGGTGACCGGCCCCGGCGGCGCGACGACCAAACTGATGCTGGCCGACGAGGGCCCCGGCGTCGCGCGCGGCCGCGTCACGGCGGGCGAGCTCGGCCTGCACAAGGTGAGCGACGGCGAGCGCACGGTGCTCGTCAATGTCGGCCCCGACAATCCGCGCGAATATCAGGAGGTCGTCTCGACGCTCGATCGCCTCGCCCCGCTCGCCGAGGCGACGGGCGGCACGGTGCGCCGCATCGGCGCGGCCGGCGGCGAGGTTGCGATGCCGCGCCTTGCGGCGATGCGCTCGGCGCCGATCTATGGCGGGTCGGACTACGCCGCGATCCGCCGCACCGAATCGAGCGTCGTCGTCGGCGTCGGCGTGCTGCCGCTCGGCATGGGCTTTCTCGGCCTGCTGGCGCTGCTCGGCGCCGTCGTCGCCGCTTGGCTCTGGGAAGGCCGCCGCCGCAAGACGTGAGGACGCTTCAGCGCGCTCCGGCGACCGCGCCGGCGACACCCTCGAAGGCGCCCTCGACGAGCTCGCTCACCAGCAGCCGCGCCGGATCGACCGGCCCCGGCATGACGAGCCGGCCATGCGGCACGCGCTTGAAGCCGAGCGGGCCGTAATACGGCTCGTCGCCGACGAGCAGCACCAGCTTGCGCCCGCCCGCCTTCGCCGCTTCGAGCGAGCGGCCGATCAGCGCGCGGCCGATGCCGCGCGAGCGGAACATCGGATCGACGATCAGCGGCCCGAGCAGCATCGCCGGCGTGTCGCCGAGGCGGATCGGCGTCATGCGATTGGCGCCGACGACGAGCGTGCCGACGCGCGCCACGAAGGAGAGCGCGTAATCGGGCGCGACGCCCTCGCGCAGGCGATAGGCCGTGCGGGCGAAGCGGCCCGGCCCGAAGGCGCGTTCCGCGAGCTTCTCGACGACGGGCGCGTCGGCGGGCGTTTCAGGCGACAGGGCGAGCGAAAGATCGGTCATGCGAAGACGTCCGGACATCGGGAGGGAGAAAGAGCGCGCGCGTGCGCCCTCGTCCGGGCGCTGCGATCAGCGTCGTTCTCGTCGCGAGCGGGTGATGATCGACCTCATGGGCGCGCGCTGTAGCACGGCGCGCCTTGCCTGCAAAGCGGGCCTCACCGGCGCGCCAGACGCGCCGCCAGACGCGGCCCGAGCACGTTGAGCGCGAGGCCCGCCGCCACCAGCGCGCCGCCCCACGCCTCCTGCGCCGATATGCGCTCGCCGAGCGCGAACACGCCGGCCGCCATGCCGAACACCGGCACGAGCAACGAGAAAGGCGCGACGACGCCGGCCGGATAGATCGTCAGCAGATAGCTCCACGCGCTGTTGCCGATCAGCGTCGAGCCGACGACCATGTAGGCGAGCGCGGCGAGCGCGACCGGCGAGGGCTGCGCCAGCGCCGCCGCCATCGCCTGCGGCCCCTCGAAGAACAGCGACAGGACAAAGAGGATCGGGATCGGCGACAGCGCGGTCCACGCGGTGAAGGCGAGCGGATCGACCTTGCCGGCCCCGGCGTTGAGAATGTTGCCGACCGACCAGGAGAAAGCGCCGGCGAGGCACATCAGGAACGGGATCAGCGCGGCCGCGCCCTCCATCCGCCCGGCGCCGATCACGCCGAGCCCGGCGAGCGCGACCGCCGCGCCGGCGATCTGCACCGGCGAGGGTCGCTCGCCGAGGAAGACCGCCGCCAGCGCCATCGTGAAGATGACCTGGCTCTGCATCACCAGCGAGGCGAGCCCCGCCGGCATGCCGTTGCGGATGGCGATGAACAGAAGCGCGAACTGGATCGCACCCATCGCCACGCCGTAGAGGATCAGCGTTCGCCACGGCGCCCGCGGCCGGGGAAGAAAGAAGACGAGCGGCAACGCGGTGAACACATAGCGCATCGTCACCAGAAACAGCGGCGGCGCGGCCTGCCCGCCGAGCTTGATGCCGATGAAATTCGCGCCCCAGAGGGCGGTCAGCATCAGCGCCAGAAGTATGTGGGGAAATCGCATCGCGGTCCGGGCGGGAGCATCGTCGCGCTAACATGCAGCGGCCGGCCGCGAAGTCTCCTGCCGCCGCGCGCAGGACAGCCCTGCGCGCGCGCCGCCCGTGGCGCCTGTGCGCCTCGGCGCGCTACGATGCGACGCAAGGGAGGATCGGACCATGCTGCAAGCCGGATCGTCGCTGCTGCTCGCCATCGATTTTCAGGGCCGCCTGATGCCGGCCATCGAGGCGGCGGACGACGTCGTGCTGAACGCGAGCCGTCTGGCCCGCGCCGCCGCGCTGCTCGACGTCCCGACCCTGTGGACCGAGCAGAACGCAGCCAAGCTCGGCGGCACGGTCGAAGCGCTCGCCCCGCCGGCGGACGCCGTCGTCCACAAGATGACCTTCGACGCCACGCGCGCGCCCGATCTCATGCCCCGCCTGCCCGAGGGACGCACGCTCGTCGTCATCGGCTGCGAGGCGCATGTGTGCGTGTTGCAGACCGTGCTCGGCCTGATCGAACGCGGCCGCAGCGTCGCCGTCGTCGCCGACGCCGTCGGCTCGCGCCGGCGCGCCAACAAGGAGGCCGGGCTCGCCCGCATGGCGCGCGCCGGCGCGCAGATCGTCACGACGGAGATGGTCGTCTTCGAGTGGCTGGAAAGCGCCGAGCATCCTCGCTTCCGCGAGGTCGTCGCGCTGATCAAATAGCCCGGCGGCGCGAGCCCAAGAAGGCCCGGCGGCGCGAGCCCAAGAAGGCCCGGCGGCGCAAGCCCAAGAAGGCGCGGCGGCGAGGCGAGGCGCGCCGCCGCGCCCGGCTCAGCTCTTGCCCATGCAGTCGGGCGAGGCCATTTCGGCCATCGCCGCCTTGCCCGCCGCCATCATCTCCTCATGCGTCATGTCGCGGATATGCGTGGCGATCGACCAGCTATGGCCGAACGGATCGATCACGATGCCGTAGCGGTCGCCCCAGAACATGTCGGCGACCGGCATCTTCACGGCGCAACCCGCCGCGATGGCGCGCGCGGCGACGGCGTCGACATCCTCCACCATCATGGCGATGGTGACAGGCGAGCCTTTCAGCGCCAGCGGCCCGAGCGCGCCCCATTCCGGCATCTCGTCGACCAGCATGAGAACGGAATCGCCGATCTGCATGGCCCCATGCATCAGCCGACCGTCCGGCCCGGGCATGCGCATCAGTTCGACCGCGCCGAAGGCCTTCGCGTAAAAGTCCATCGCCTTCGCCGCGTCGGCGCAGCACAGATGCGGATTGAGCGTGTGCATGCCCTCGGGCACGGGTTTCACGGGTTTGGTCATCGGCTCCTCCTTGCTTGTCGATGTCATGGGGCTGTCCGTCATGCGAGCGCGCGCAGCATCGCGCGCAACGCCGTCGGGTCGACGCTCTCGAGATCGGCTTCGAGCGCCGCATGTTCCGAGCGCCAGATCTCCGCCGCATCGAAGAGTCGCGCGCGGCCGGCGTCGGTGAGGGACAGGCGCCTCGCCCGCCCGTCGGTCTTGTCGCGACCGATGGACACGAGGCCGCGCCGGTCGAGCGCCTTCAGCGCCGCCGTCACAGTCGTGCGGTCCATCGCCAGCAGCGCCGCCACCTCGCCGAGCGTCGGCGGCTTCGACGCGCTGAGCGCCATCATCAGCGAGAACTGGCCCTGAGTGAGGCCGACCGGCCGGAGCGCAGCATCGAAGCGGCGCGCCAGCGCCCGCGCCGCCCGCTGCGTGTGCAGGCACAGGCAGGAATCGCGCACGGCGTGGACGGTTTCGAGCGGAACTCGGCCGGGCGTCATGTTAGGTTGATATCAACGTATATTGCGAAAGTCAATGTCGAGGCCGCCGCGGCGGTCCTCAGTCCGCGCTCAGCACGATCTTGCCGACATGCGCGTTCGACTCCATCCGCGCATGCGCGGCGGCCGCCTCGGCGAGCGGGAACGTCGAGTCGATGACGGGCCTGCAGCGCCCCTCCGCCAGCAGCGGCCAGACATGCTGCTGCAGCGCGGCGGCGATCTGCGCCTTCTCGGCGACCGTGCGCGAGCGCAGCGTCGAGCCGGTATAGACGAGCTTCTTCAGCATCACGCGGCGCAGGTCGATCGTCACCTTCGAGCCTTGCAGGAAGGCGATCTGCACGATCCGTCCGCCCGGCGCGGCCGCCTCCTGATTGCGCTCGATATAGTCGCCGCCCACCATGTCGAGGATGAGATCGGCCCCCTTGCGCCCCGTCGCGGCCTTCACCGCGGCGACGAAATCCTCCTCGCGATAGTTGATCGCCAGATCGGCGCCGAGCGCGCGGCACGCCTCGCATTTCTCCGCCGAGCCCGCCGTGGCGATCACGGTCGCGCCGAAGGCCTTGGCCAGCATGATCGCCGTCGTGCCGATGCCGGACGTGCCGCCATGCACCAGAAACGTCTCGCCCGCCTTCAGGCCGCCGCGCTCGAACACGTTCGTCCACACGGTGAAGAAGGTCTCGGGCAGCGCGCCGGCCTGCGCCATCGTCAGGCCGGCCGGAATCGGCAGCGCGTTGGCGTGGTGGACGGTCGCATACTCCGCATAGCCGCCGCCGGCGACGAGCGCGCACACCTGATCGCCGATTCGGAACGGCCCCGGCTGCTCGCCGAGCGCGACCACTTCGCCGGAAAATTCGAGGCCCGGAATGTCGGACGCGCCGGGCGGCGGCGGATACCCCCCCGCCCGTTGCAACACGTCGGGCCTGTTCACCCCGGCGACGGCGACGCGCACCAGCATCTCGCCCGGCCCCGGCGCCGGCACGGGCCGGCGCGTCGCGCGCAGCATGTCGGGACCGCCGGGCGCGGCGATCTCGATCGCGGTCATCTCCGCCGGAACGGTCATGCGGCTCACCCCTCGCGCTCTCCACCGCCGCCCGCGCCCGTGATAGCAAGGCGCATGCGGCCGGCGGGGCCGGCCACGGCGGGAGAGGCGAGAATGGCGGCGCGCGAGGACGACGACAACATTTTCGGCGCCCCGCCGCGCAAGAAGGCGACGCACGAGGTCGGCCAGACGCTCGACGCGCTGTCGGTGGACGAGCTCGACGAGCGCATCGCGCTCCTGAAAGAGGAGATCGCCCGGCTGGAGGGCGCGCGCGGCGCCAAACAGGCCTCGCGCACGGCGGCGGACTCGTTTTTCAAGACGTAATCGCGTGCACGTTCGTCGCCGCCGCGCCTGTTTAACGCTCCATTAACTTTTCCGATTTATGAATTTAACCCATCCAGTCTTCTGGATTGGAGTGGTTCCTGTCCACTCTGTTTGACGCCTCCCTGTTAGACTTTCGAGCCGCCTTCGGGCGGCTCTTTTTTGTATTGATTGCCACAGGTTAACCATAACCAAAGGTAAACGGCCCGCGCCCGTTTCGAGGCGCTAACCTTGCTCTTGTTCCCGCACAGGCGACGAGACGTCCCGCTTTGGCGCAGGGACGTCCCACACGGGATGAAAAGCATGGCGAGCCGCAGTCATTTCAATACCGATCCGAACACCATCTCCTTCGGAGAGCGGCTCGCCCGCTCGAACGCCTTCGGCGCGCTGTTTCAGGAGGGGATGGGGCTGGTCGAGGAATCGGCCACCTATCTCGACGGCCCCGGCCGGCAGGAATCGAAGACGCTGCCGCGCATGGCGGCCCTCGCCTACGCCACCGAGAGCATGCGCCTGACGACCCGGTTGATGCAGCTAGCCTCCTGGCTGCTGCTCCAGCGCGCGGTGAACGAGGGCGAGATGTCGCGCGCGCAGGCCGCGACCGAGAAGCACAAGGTGAAGCTCTCCCGGCAGGACTCCTCCGCCCCGCCGGAGGCCTACGACGAGTTGCCCGAGCGGCTGAAGGAGCTCGTCGGCCGCTCGCTGCGCCTGCAGGATCAGGTGCTGCGCTTCGACGCCCTGCTTTACGGCGCGCCGCCGCCTTCCGTGCCCTCGATCGCGCCGACCGCCATCGAGACGCAGTTGCAGCTGCTGCGCCGCGCCTTCGCGCCGGCCTGACCACGGCGCCAGCGCCAACGAAAAAACCCCGGCCGAACGGCCGGGGTTTTTTGTGTCGCCGCCGAGGCGGAGCTTACTTCTTGGCGAGGCCCAGATTGCCGAAGCGCGAGTTGAAGCGCGACAGGCGGCCGCCGCGGTCGAGCAGCTGCTGCGAGCCGCCGGTCCAGGCCGGATGGGTCTTCGGATCGATGTCCAGGTTCAGCTTGTCGCCGTCCTTCCCGTAGGTCGAGCGGGTCTGATACTCGGTGCCGTCGGTCATCACGACCGTGATGAAATGGTAGTTGGGATGGATGTCGGCCTTCATCGCGGTCGTCCTTGGCGATCTCTCGGGCGCGCGAGCGGCTGGCGGCCGGGCGCGGAAATACGGGAACCCTTATCGGGAAGGCGCTTCCCATAGCGCAGCGTGCGGGCGGATGCAACCGGGAGCCCCGCCCTTAGGCGCGGCTGCGCTTTTGTCGCAAACCGGCTATAGAGCCGCCCCATGACCGACGCCCCCGACGCCGGCCGCAGCGAGAACGCCGCGGCCGCAAGAGCCGCGCGCCCCTCCCTCGCGGCCCTGAAGCCGCTGATCCCCTACGCCGCGCGCCATCGCGGCCGCATCCTGCTGGCGCTCGCCGCCCTCACCGTCGCCTCGGCCGCCACGCTCACCGTGCCGCTCGCGGTGCGGCGGATGATCGACTACGGCTTCAGCGGCGACGGGGCGGGGCTCATCAACACCTATTTCGCCGCGATGATCGCCGTCGTCGCCGTGCTCGCGCTGGCCTCGGCCGCGCGCTACTACCTCGTCATGACGCTCGGCGAGCGCGTCGTCGCCGATCTGCGCGCCGACGTGTTCGGGCATCTGGCCCGTCTCGACGCGACCTTCTACGACACCGCCCGCACCGGCGAACTCGTCTCGCGCCTGACCGCCGACGCGACGCAGCTCAAATCGACCTTCGGCGCCTCGGCCTCGGTGGCGCTGCGCAACGTATTCATGTTTCTCGGCGCGATCGCGATGATGGTGGCCACGAGCCCGAAGCTCTCGGGCCTCGTGCTCATCGCCATTCCCTTTATCGTGCTGCCGCTCGTCGCCTCCGGCCGCTCCGTGCGCGCGCGCTCGCGCCTGGCGCAGGACAAGCTCGCCGACGCCACCGCCTTCGCGGCCGAGAATCTCGGCGCGGTGCGCACGATGCAGGCCTTCGGCGCCGAACGCGCCACCAGCGCGCGCTTCGCCGGCGCGGCCGAGGAGGCCTACGACGCCGCCCGCTCCGCCACCAGCGCCCGCGCGCTGTTGACCGCGGTGGCGATCTTCCTCGCCTTCGCCAGCGTCGTCGGCGTGCTCTGGCTCGGCGCGCAGGACGTGCTGGCCAGGCGCATGACCGGCGGCGAGCTGTCGCAATTCGTGCTCTACGCGGTGTTCGGCGCCGGCGCCCTCGGCGCGCTGTCGGAAGTCTGGAGCGAGGTCTCCGCCGCGGCCGGCGCGGCCGGGCGCATCGCCGAACTGCTCGCCGCCAGGCCGCGCGTCGTGCCCCCCGCCAAGCCCGTCGCCATGCCGACGCCCGCGCAGGGCGAGATCGACTTCCGGCGCGTCGCCTTCGCCTATCCGACGCGGCCCGACCAGTCGACGCTGCGCGATCTGAGCTTCGTCGTGCGGCCGGGCGAGAGCGTCGCCATCGTCGGCCCCTCCGGCGCCGGCAAATCGACGATCTTCCAGTTGCTGATGCGCTTCTACGACCCGACCTCGGGCGAAATCCGCGTCGACGGCGTTCGCGTCGATGCGGCCGATCCCGCCGCCCTGCGCGAGCGCATCGCGCTGGTGCCGCAAGATCCGGTGATCTTCGGCGGCTCGATCCTCGACAACATCCGCTACGGCCGCCCCGGCGCCTCCGAGACCGAGGTGCGCGAGGCAGCCGCGCGCGCGGCTGCGGACGAGTTCGTCGCCGCCATGCCGGACGGCTACGCCACGCGCGTCGGCGAGCGCGGCGTGACGCTTTCGGGCGGCCAGCGTCAGCGCATCGCCCTCGCCCGGGCGATCCTGAAAGACGCGCCGATCCTCTTGCTCGACGAGGCGACGAGCGCGCTCGACGCCGAGAACGAGGCGGCCGTGCAGAAGGCGCTCGAAGGGCTGATGAAGGGGCGCACGACGCTCGTCATCGCGCACCGGCTCGCCACCGTGCTCTCCTGCGACCGCATTCTGGTGATGGAGGACGGCCGCATCGTCGAGGAAGGAACGCACGCCGATCTCGTCGCCGGCGGCGGCCTCTACGCGCGGCTCGCGCGCCTGCAATTCGAGACTGGCGCGGCCGCGCTCGGCGACCGCGCGGCGCAGTAGCGCGCCGTCAGAGCGCGACGAAGGCGAAGGCGTTCGCCGCCCCGGCGAGCACGATCGTGGCGGCGAGCGAGGCGAGGAAGATGGAACGCAGAACCATGACGCGCCTACCCGAAACACGCCCGCGCCCCACGCGCGGACGGTTTGCAGCCTAGCGGCGCGCAGTTAAAGCGGCGTTAGGAATTTGCCTCGAACCCGCCTCGCCGATCTCGCTCAAAGACCCTTGGCGAGCTCCTTGGCCATCTCGCGCAGCCGGAACTTCTGGATCTTGCCGGTCGAGGTTTTCGGCACCTCGATGAAGACGACGTGGCGCGGCGCCTTGAAGCGGGCGAGATGCTGGCGGCACCAGTCGACGATCTCCTCGACGCTCGAATCGACGCCGGGCTTCAGTTCGACGAAAGCGCACGGCGTCTCGCCCCACGTCTCGTCCGGCCGCGCGACGACGGCGGCGGCCGCGACCTTCGGGTGGCGGTAGAGGACGTCCTCCACCTCGATCGTCGAGATGTTCTCGCCGCCGGAGATGATGATGTCCTTCGAGCGATCTTTCAGCTGGATGTAGCCGTCGGGATGCTTCACGCCGAGATCGCCGGAGTGGAACCATCCGCCCTCAAAGGCCTCCTGCGTCGACTTCGGATTCTTCAGATAGCCCTTCATGACGACGTTGCCGCGCATCATCACCTCGCCCATCGTCACGCCGTCGGCGGGCACGGGCTTCATGGTGGCGGGGTCGATCACGTCGAGCGCCTCGAGCGTCGTGTAGCGCACGCCCTGGCGCGCCTTCTTCTGCGCCTGCTGGTCGGGCGGCAGCGCGTCCCACTCCTCGTGCCACTGATTGATGACGGCGGGGCCGTAGATCTCGGTCAACCCGTAGACATGCGTGACGTTGAAGCCGGCCGCCTTCATCGCCGCGAGCACCGCCTCCGGCGGCGGCGCGGCGGCGGTGAAGAACTGGATCGTGCGGTCGAACGCCTTCTTCTCCGCCTCGGGCGCGTTCAGTAGCGCCGACATCACGATCGGCGCGCCGCACAGATGCGTGACGCCATGTTCGGCCATCAGATCGTAGATCAGGCCGGCGCGCACCTGCCGCAGACAGACCTGCGTGCCGCAGGCCGCCACGATCGACCACGGGAAGCACCAGCCGTTGCAGTGGAACATCGGCAGCGTCCACAGATACACCGGGTGCTTGCCGAGATCGCCGACGACGAGATTGCCGAGCGCCAGCAGATGCGCGCCGCGATGATGATAGACGACGCCCTTCGGATCGCCCGTCGTTCCGGAGGTGTAGTTGAGCGAGATCGCGTCCCACTCGTCGCCGGGCATCTTCCAGTCGTAGTCCGGATCGCCGGCGGCGATGAAATCCTCGTACTCGACCGAGCCGAGCCGCTCGCCGGGGCCGGCATATTCGGGATCGTCGTAGGCGATGACGAGCGGCTTCCGCACGCTGAGCTTCAACGCCGATTCGATGACAGGCGAGAATTCGCGGTCGACGATCAGCACCTTCGTTTGCGCGTGGTCGAGCGTGAAGGCGAGGATCGCCGCGTCGAGGCGCGTGTTCAGCGTGTTGAGCACGCCCTGCGACATCGGCACGCCGTAGTGGCACTCCACCATCGCCGGCGTGTTCGCCATCATCACCGACACGGTGTCGCCGCGCCCGACCCCCGCCTTGACCAGCGCCGAGGCGAGCCTGCGGGCGCGCGCATAAAGCTCGCGATAGTTGCGCCGCAGTCTGCCGTGGATCACCGCGACATGATCGGGAAACACATAGGCCGCCCGTTCGAGGAACGGCAGCGGCGACAGCGGTTGGAAGTTCGCGGCCGACTTCGGCAGGTCGACGTCGTAGGCGTTGCTCGTCATCTGGCGGCGTTCCCTCGCATGCAGGCTTTCGCCGCATCCTAGGCGCGGGTTCAGGCGCGCGGAAGCGGCGCCTTGGTCGAGGCGGCAGGCTCAGCCGCGCGCGGCGAATGCGAAGCCGCGATAGCCCAGAAAATTGAAGATCATCGCGGCCGCCGACCCGGCTGCGACGCCAAGCGCCGCCACGCCCGCGCCCTGCGCGCCCGAGGCCTGCAACCCCGCGACGACGCCGGCGTAGACGACGAGGTTGAGACAGGCGCCGCCGAACGAGACCAGGAGATAGCGCCCGAACTCGGCGAGACGGCCGCCGGGCGCGGGTTGGAAGGCGAGGCTGCGGTTGAGCGCCCATGTCGCCGTCAGCGCCGCCGCGATCGCCGGCAGACGCGTGGGAAACGCTGGCAGCCCTCAATGCACGAGCAGGCTCGTTAGTTCGGCGTCGACCGCAAAGCCGACCGCCCCGGCGAGCGCGAAGCCGCCGATCTGCCGCCCCGCCCCGCTCGCCGCGCGACCGCGCCAGCGCGCCAGCGCGCCCGTCTCGTCGAGCGCGCGCGCCGTCGTCAGGACGAACAGCGCCAGCATGGCGATCAGGCCGAGATGCACGCCGGTCGCCATCGCGAAATTGCGGGTGACGAAGGGCGCGAGGAAGACGCCCGCCAGCATCGTCTTCTCCCACGGCCGGAAGCCGCGCTCGAACCCGTGCGCGACCGCCATCGCCAGCGCGGGGCCGAGCAGCATCATGTCGTAGTCCATGCAGTAGGGCGTCATCAGCAACGAGGCTGTGAGCAACTGCGCGCCCTTCAGCCGCCAGTCGGCGGCGCTCCGCCAGACCAGCGCCACGCCAATGACGCAGAGCGCCGCCACGAGACCCTGCGCGACGTAGGCCGCTTCGACCGAGCCGCCGTTGAGCCGCGCCGCGGCGAAGGCGCTCTGGATCTTGTGGAAGCCGGTCGAGCCCTGCTCCAGCAGCTCGACCCGCGAGAAGGTCAGGCTGTCGAGAAAGCCGCGCCAGGGCGCAAGCCCCCAGGCCGCGACGGTCGCGCCGGCGGTGACGAGCACGGTCGCCGTCGCGCTGGCGATGGCGCGCCATTGGCCGCCCATCAGCAGCGCGAGCGGCAGCAGCAGCCCGAATTGCGGCTTGTAGGCGAGCAGGCCGAAGCACAGGCCCGCGATCCACGGCCGCCCGCGCGCCAGCAGAACGAGGCCGAGGCCGAACAGGCCGGCGGTCAGAAATCCGTTATGGCCGTGGCCGATATTGACGAACACCGCCGGGAAGGCGAGCGCGGCGAGCAGCGCCTCGCGCCCCGGCAGCACGGCGCGCACGGCCGCCAGATACAGCGGCAGCGTCGTTCCCTGCCAGAGCAGCAGCGCCAGCCAGTAGGGAAACAGCGCGAAGACGGCGGCGACCGCCAGCAGCATCGGCGGATAGCCCCAGGCGAAGAAGCCGGAGGTCGGCGTGAAGGCCTCGCGCTGGGCTGCGGCGTGCGCCGCATTGTCGAAGGGTTTTTCGGGCTGCCCGTCGAGGACGAATTTGCCGGCGACCCAGATCTCGGAGAAATCCGTGCCGATCGGCCGGTCGAAGCGGTCGACCTTGCCGTTCGAGGTGGCGAACAGCGCCCCGAGCAGGAGGACATTGGCGAGAAGGATGACGCGGGAGAGCGCGACGATGCGGTCGCGCGTGATCCAGTCGCCAAGGCGGAGCCGGTCGAGCATCCGCCGAGCTTGGCCGTTCGCGCCTAAGATTCCGTTGCGAAATCAGACGCCCCGGTCACAGCCCGAGGCTCGCCCGGCCGCCGTCCCAGACCAGCTTGCAGCCGACGAGGAAGGTGAGGACGAGGATGATCCGGTAGAACGGCCCCGCCGGCACGCGGCGGACCAGCCACACCCCGGCGAGCGTGGAGACGATGGCGACCGGGAACAGCTTCGCCGAAAAGGCGAGATTCTCCGCCCCGAACTGCCCGAGCAGCGCATAGGGCAGCACCTTGATCAGGTTGGCGGCGGCGAAGAACATCGTGTTCGTGCCGGCGTAGACGCGCGGCTCCAGCCGCAGCGGCAGCACATAGACCTGAAAGGGCGGCGCGCCGGCGTGGCTGACGAAGCTGGTGAAGCCCGCGACCGCGCCCCAGACGACGCCCGGCCCGACCCGGCGCGGCGCCGCCTCGGCCCGCGCCCCGCGCGCCGTCCACGCCCGCAGACAGAAGCCGACCGCGATCAGCCCGACCGCGAGCCGCACCGCCGCCTCGTCGATCCGCGCCGAGAACAGATAGCCGAGGCCGATGCCGACGACCGCGCCCGGCAGCAGGATCGCCAGCAGCCGCCAGTCGGCGTCGCGGCGATACGCCGCGACCGAGACCACGTCCTGCATCAACAGGATCGGCAACATCACCGCCGCCGCCGCCACCGGCGGGACGACCAGCGCCAGCAACGGCATCGACAGCACGCTGAGGCCGGAGAATCCGCCCTTCGACAGCCCCATCAGCGCCACCGCCGCCGCCGCGATAAGCCAGACCGAGACGCCCGCCTCCATGCCCCTCCATCCGGCGCGCCGCCCGCGCCATACGCCGAAAAGCTAACGCCCGCGCTGTTGCCTGCAATCGCGCGCGGGCGCAAGAAAGTGCGCCCGGAAAAGCGGCAAGGCGCGCGAAAAGCGCCGGTCAGCGCAGCAGGAGACGCAGGGATGTCGAGCCGGTATCGCGAGGTCTACGGACAGTGGCAGGCCAATCCCGAGGCGTTCTGGGCTGAGGCGGCCAAAGCGATCGACTGGGTCAAGCCGCCGAAGAAGATTTTCGACGCGGACGCCGGCGTCTACGGCCGCTGGTTCCCCGACGCGACCTGCAACACCTGCTGGAACGCGGTCGACCGCCACGTCAAGAAGGGCCGCGGCGCGCAGACCGCGATCATCTACGACAGCCCCGTCACCAATTCGAAGCGCAAGATCAGCTACGAACAGCTCCAACTCGAGGTCGCCTCGCTGGCGGCCGTGCTGCAGGATCGGGGCGTTGGCAAGGGCGACCGCGTCATCGTCTACATGCCGATGATTCCCGAGGCGGTCGTCGGCATGCTCGCCTGCGCGCGCATCGGCGCGATCCATTCCGTCGTGTTCGGCGGCTTCGCGGCCAAGGAGCTGGCGACGCGCATCGACGACGCCAAGCCGAAGGCGGTGCTCGCCGCCTCCTGCGGCATCGAGCCCGGCCGCGTCGTCGCCTACAAGCCGCTGCTCGATCAGGCGATCGAACTGTCGGCCTCCAAGCCCACCTCCGTCATCATGCTGCAGCGTCCGCAGGGCGAGGCGACGATGATCGAGGGACGCGATCACGACTGGGCCAAGCTCGTCGCCGACGCCAAGGCGAAGGGCAAGCGCGCCGATTGCGTGGAGATGGCGGCGACCGATCCGCTCTACGTGCTCTACACCTCCGGCACCACCGGCGTGCCGAAGGGCGTGGTGCGCGACAATGGCGGCCACATGGTCGCGCTCGCCTGGTCGATGAAGGCGCTCTACGGGATCGACCCCGGCGAGACCTTCTGGGCGGCCTCGGACGTCGGCTGGGTCGTCGGCCATTCCTACATCGTCTACGCCCCGCTGCTCGCCGGCGCGACGACCATCGTCTACGAGGGCAAGCCGATCGGCACGCCCGACGCCGGCGCCTTCTGGCGGATGATCGAGGAGTACAAGATCTCCGCCCTGTTCACCGCGCCGACCGCCTTCCGCGCGATCAAGAAGGAAGATCCGAACGCGGAGTTCCTGAAGAAGTACGCCACAAAATCGCTGCGCACGCTGTTCCTCGCCGGCGAGCGCGCCGATCCGGACACGGTGGCCTGGGCCGAGAAAATTCTCGGCGTGCCGGTGATCGACCACTGGTGGCAGACCGAGACCGGCTGGTGCATCGTCGGCAACCCGATCGGCCTCGGCATGCTGCCGGTCAAGCACGGCTCGCCGACGGTGCCGATGCCCGGCTACGACGTGCAGATCGTCGACGAGGCGGCCAAGCCCGTCGCCGCCAACCAGATGGGCTCCATCGTCGTGAAGCTGCCGCTGCCGCCCGGCTGCCTGCCGACGCTGTGGAACCAGGACGACCGGATGAAGGAGAGCTACCTCGCCGACTTCCCCGGCTACTACAAGACCGCCGACGCCGGCTTCAAGGACGACGACGGCTATCTCTACATCATGGGCCGCACCGACGACATCATCAACGTCGCCGGCCATCGCCTGTCGACCGGCGGCATGGAGGAGGTGCTCGCCTCCCATCCCGACGTGGCGGAATGCGCCGTCATCGGCATCAAGGATTCGCTGAAGGGCGAGGCGCCCTGCGGCTTCGTCGTGCTGAAGGCCGGTGTGACGAAATCGCCCATGGAAATCGAGAAGGAGATCGTCAAGCTGGTGCGCGACAAGATCGGTCCCGTCGCGGCGTTCAAGATCGCCGTCACGGTCGGCCGGCTTCCGAAAACCCGCTCCGGCAAGATCCTCCGCGGAACCATGAAGAAGATCGCCGATCACGACCCCTGGACCACGCCGGCCACGATCGACGATCCGCTGATCCTCGAGGAGATCGAGGCGGCGTTGAAACAGCACGGGATCTGACGCCGGATGCCGCAAGCCAGCCAAACGCGATGGCGACACCGGCGCGCGACGCGCCGGGGCTTCGCGCTCGACTTCACCTGCGCGCGCATCGGCCAGCTGCTCGATGCGCCGCGCGCCCCGCGCGAGGAGACCTCGCAGAGCCGCGCCGACGCTCCCTCGGTCGTCGAACTCGTGCTGCGCGGCCGCCGCGAGAGCGAAGCGGCGTGACGGTTCAGACCGGAATCGGCGGCTCGCTCGCGCCCGCCACCGTCTGATCGAAATCGATGTTCGCGCCGGTGATCAGACCGGCCTCGTCCGACCCCAGATAGGCGACGAAGCGCGCGATCTCGCGCGGATCGACGAGCCGGCCGAAGGGGCGCGACTTCACCGCCTGTTCGAGCCAACCGTCCTGCGCGTCGTGATAGGCGCGCATCACCCTGTCCTCGCCGGGCGTGTCCATCCAGCCGACATTCAGGCCAAGCACGCGGATGCGGTGCGCCAGCAGCGCGTTGGCGACGTTCTTCGTCATCGTCGCGAGCGCGCCCTTGGAGGCCGAATAGGCGGTCAGGAAGGGCTGCCCGCCATGCGCCGACATCGACTGGATGTTGATCAGCGCGCCGGCGATCCTCTCGCGCTTCATGATCCGCGCCGCCCCCTGCATCAGAAAGAACGGGGCGCGCACGTTCACGTCGAAGATCTCGTCGTAGCGCTCCGGCGTCGTGTCGAGGATCGTGCCGCGGTCGGTGAGGCCGGCGGCGTTGACGAGGAGATCGACCCGCCCGAAGGCCGCGTCCGCCGCCGCCGTCACGTTCGCCACGTCGTCGAGCGAGGCGAGATCGGCGCGGACGAACACGGCCTTGCCGCCCGCCTGTTCGAGCGCGGCGCGCACCGCCTCGCCCCTGGCCGCGTTGCGCCCGCAGATGACGAGGCCCGCGCCCTCGGCCGCCAGCTGTCGGGCGATGGCCTCGCCCAAACCCTGCGTGCCGCCGGTGACGATCGCCGCCCTGCCCTCGTAACGCCGCGCCATTGCAACTCTCCTTTGCTCGCTGGCCAGTGACGAACCGTCCGGCGCGGGACTATAGCTTTCGCCGGAAGACAGGCGAGTCGCTTCGGGAGGATGCCTCACATGCGTTTTGGATTGCTCGGCGCAGGCCGCATCGGCCGCATTCACGGCGGCAACGTCGCCGCCCACCCGAAGGCCGAGCTCGCCGCCGTCGCCGACGCCGACGCCAAGGCGGCCTCCGCCCTCGCGGCCGAACACGGCGCCAGGGTCGCCACGATCGACGAGATCGTCGCCGACAAGAGCGTCGACGCGGTGCTGATCTGCACGCCGACCGACATGCACGCCGACCTGATCGAGAAGGCGGCCGAGGCTGGCAAGGCGGTGTTCTGCGAGAAGCCGGTCGATCTCGACGCCGGGCGCATCCGGCGTTGCCTCGCCGTCGTCGCGAAGGCGGGGACGCCTTTGATGATCGGCTTCAACCGCCGCTTCGATCCGAACTTCGCCGCCGTGCAGGCGCGCGTCGCGCAGGGCGCGGTCGGCGACGTCGAGCTGGTGACGATCCTCTCGCGCGATCCCGCGCCGCCGCCGGCGAGCTATGTCGCGCGTTCGGGCGGCCTGTTCCGCGACATGATGATCCACGATCTCGACATGGCGCGCTTCCTCCTCGGCGAGGAGCCGATGGAGGTGCACGCGGTCGGCGCCGCGCTTGTCGACAAGGCGATCGGCGAGGCCGGCGACGTCGACACCGCCGCCGTGCTGCTGAAGACCGCCTCCGGCAAGATCGCGCAGATCTCCAACTCGCGCCGCGCCGCCTACGGCTACGACCAGCGCATCGAGGTGCACGGATCGAAGGGCATGGCGCGCGCCCACAACGTGCACGAAACGACAGTGGAGATCGCCACCGACAAGGGTTTTCTGGCCGATCCCGTGCAGAACTTCTTCCTCGAGCGCTACGCCGCCGCCTATCGCCGCGAGATCGAATCCTTCATCGACGCCGTGACGCGCGGCGTCGCGCCCGCGCCCTCCGGCGAGGACGGGTTGCGCGCGCAGATTCTGGCCGACGCCGCGACGCAGGCCCACCGCACCGGCGCGGCCGTCCGGCTGAGCTGAGGCTGCCCACTCAGGCGGTCGGCTGCTGCTGCGTGGCGCAGTGGACGCCGCCGCCGACCTCGCCGATCGCGTCGATGTCGAGCGTCAGCACCTCGCGGCCGGGATAGAGGCGCGCCAGCGTGGCGCGCGCCTGCGCGTCGGCGTCGCGGTCGCCGAACTGCGCGGCGATCACCGCGCCGTTGCACACGTAATAGTTGACGTAGGACGCGACGAAATCGTCCGCCTTGACGCGCGGCCGTGTCGGCTCGGGCAACGTTTCAAGCTTCAGCTTGCGCCCATCGGCGTCGGTCGCCGCAGCGAGGATGTCGTAGGTCTCGAAGGCCGATTTCGACCACGGATCGGTCGGGTCGATCTTCTCCGGCATCTGGATGACGACGGCGCCCGGCCTCACGAAGCGCGCCAGCGCGTCGATGTGATAGTCGGTGATGTCCTCGCCCTTCACGCCCGGCGCCCAGATCATCTTGCGCGCGCCGAGCGCGGCGAGCAGGCGCTCGGTGACCACCGCTTTCGACTCGCGATTGCGGTTCGGATTCACCCAGCAGCTTTCATGCGCGATCAGCGTGCCCTCGCCGTCGCTCTCGACTCCGCCGGATTCGCCGACGAGCGGTTGCTCGAACACCGGAACGCCGAGCCGCTTGGCGACGCGCGCGGCGATCTGCCCGTCGTTCTTGTGGGTCTGCTTGCCGCCCCAGCCGTTGAAGCGGATGCGCGAGACGGCGAGGCCGCCCTTGCCGTCGACGACGAACAGCGGGCCGCAATCGCGGCACCACAGATCGTCCGTTGGAATGTCCCAGATCTCGACCGCGCGGGCGAGCTTGGCGCGCGCGCCGCGCTCCTGCGCCTTGTCCATCAGCATCACGACCGGCTCGAAATCCGAGATCGCGTTGGCGACGCGGGCGACGGCGCCTTGCAGATCGTCGAGGAAGTCGGCGTCGTCATGCACCGTCCGGTTCGCCGGCCACTGCATGAAGGTGCGGGTGTGGCGGTGCGTCTCCTCCGGGGCGCGAAATCCGGCCATTGACGGCGCTGCGGCCGCTCCGCCGGCGCCGAGCCCCCACAGTCCCGCCAGACCGCCCTTCAGCAACGTCCGCCGCATCATGTCTCGCCCCCGCGTTCCGTCTGTTCCGAGCACACGCACACGGCCGCCAGGCGGCGTCAACGGTCGCAACCCGGAGCCGCGACGTGCGCCTGCGCACGCAAGGCGCGCGACAAATGGGAAACCCTTGCGGCGCCCGCCTTTTCGGAGCCGCCCATGGTCTCGCCCCGCGCCGCGCTTCTCCTCGCCCTTCCCCTATTGCTTGCCGGCGCCGCCGCCGAGGCAGGCTTCAGTTCGCGCCTCCAGCAAGGCAATTGGAACGGCGGCGTCTGGATGGACGACAAGACCGGCGAGTTCCGCAATTGCGGCCTCGGCCTGAAATTCGCCGGCGGCACGGAGATCACGCTGGTCTTTCCGGCCAACCTTAATGTCGCGCTGATCGTCTCCGATCCACGCATCGCCGTCACGCCGCAGCAGCGTTTCGAGGCCACGGTGAAGATCGACGAGGCGCCCGAGCGCAAGGGTTCGGCGCTGGCGTTGACCGCCACGATGGCGCAGATCGTCGGCGCGACGCTCGGCGCCGATTACGACGCGCTGCGTGGGGCCAAACGCATCGGCGTCGCCGTGCCGGGCCTGGCGACGACGCTCGACGTGAGCGGCCTCGACAAGGCGCTGCCGCGGCTGCTCGAATGCGTCATCCTCGAGCGCGCGAAGATGAAGCCGCCGGCCGCCGGCCCCTCGCCGGTTGACGAGGCGATCACGACGGAGGCGGGCTTGATCGGCCTCGCCGCCGCCGAGAAGGTCGGCGCGCCCTACATCGTCTTCGCCAACGGCAAGCGGCCGCCCGGCTTCGACCGGCCGATCACGCTGTGGGGCCATCCCGGCGCGCCGGGGCCGGACGGGCCGGCCAACATCATGGGCATGACCTTCTGGAATCCGCCGCAGCAGAACGACGGCGCCGAGGCGCGGCGCGAGGCGCGCAAGGCGCTGCTGCGGCAGGCCTGCGCCGACGGGTCGCTGCAGATCGCCGATCTGCCCGGTCTCGACGGGCGCGCCGACACCTTCGGAATCGGCTTCTCCTGCCAAAACAAGTACGAGGAGGTCTATTACGTGCCGCGCCGCCGAGGCGGCTGGTATGAGATCGGCCTCAACTCGCCGCCGGGCAAACGCAAGACTCTCGAGGCGGTCGGCGCGCGCTATCGCGCCGCGCTCGCCGCCATGCTGCCTTGAGCTAGAGATGAACGAGGCCCCGCTCGCCGCGCGCATCGCGCTGTCCGGCCGCAACGCCTGGTTCGGCCTGGCGCTGCTCGCCGCCTCGCTCGCGCTGCTCGCCTGGAACGAGAGCCGCTCCGCGGCGACGCATCGCGCGCTCGACATCGGCGGGCGCGAGGTCCGCGTCGTCGACGCGGCGCGGCCCGATCCGACCAACGAGGACAGGCTCGTCTTCGTGCGCGGGCTGGCGGTCGCTCCGCAACCCATCGTCGATTCCGAGACGGGGATCGCCCTGCCCGCGCTCGCCGCGATCCGCAAGGTCGAAACCTATCAGTGGCGCGAGCAGTCGCCGTCCCGCCGCGGCGTCTCGGGCCAGACCATGGAGACGGTCGGGATCACGCTCGCCAAGGTCTGGGCCGAGCGGCCCGAGCCGACCACCGTCTACATGCAGGCGCGCGGGCTGGAGAACCCGCCGCCGCCCTTCGGAGACCGGCGGATGACCGCGGCCGGCGCGAGCCTCGGCGGCTTCGCCTTGAGCGAGGAGGCCATCGCCGCGCTGCCGACCGCGCCGCATGTGCTCGATCCGACAGATGCGCCGGGCGCCGCGCTCGCCGGCCGGCCTCTGGCGCGGCGAGGCGAATGGCTGATCGCCAGCCGCACGCCGAACGCGCCCGAGATCGGCGACGTGCGCGTCAGCTACCGGATCGCGCCGGCGGGCGACATCAGTCTGGCGGCGCGCCAGTCGGCAGGGCGTCTCGTCGCCCACCGCGAGGCCGAGACAGGCGAGACGATTCTCATCGCCGCGCGCGGCCTGGCGACGCCCGAGGACCTGTTCGGCGGCGCGCACGCCGGCGCGACCTTCATGACGTGGGCGCTGCGCTTCGTCGGCGCGCTCCTGATGATGTGGGGTTTCGCGCTGCTGCTGGCGCCGCTGGCGGCGGTCGCCGATCTTCTGCCGGTCGTCGGCCCGCTGGTGGCGGCCGGAACGAAGGGCGCGGCGGCGCTCCTCACGCTGCTCGTCGCGCCGCTGGTCGTCGCCGGCGGATGGCTGCTCGCCCGGCCGTCGGCGTTGCTGGCGCTGGCGGCGGCCGCCGGCGCGCTGGTCTGGCTGTCGCGACGGCGCGCCCGCCGGCCCGAGGCGCCGCCGCCCGCATCGCCCCGGCCCGAGCCGCCGGCGCGGACGCCGACCGTCTCCGGCCCGCCGCGCCCGCCGCGTCTTTGAGGAGTCAGTCCTTCTGGCGGATGCCCTTGAGCTGGGCGAAGACGGAATCGGCGTCGTATTCCTCTTCCTCCTCGCGCGCCGCCTTCGGCGCGTCGCCGAACACGTCCGACAGCGTCTCCGAGCGCGGCTCGCGGGCGGTGGTGATCTCGGCCGGCACCAGCGTCTGGCCGGACTCCTCGACCGCCGGCCGGTCCTTGGCGGCGCGGTTGACCTCGAAATCGAGATCGATCTGCGAGGCGAGGCCGAGCGTCACCGGGTCCATCGGCGCGAGCTGCGAGGAGTTCCAGTGCGTGCGGTTGCGGATCGCCTGCACCGTCGCCTTCGTCGTGCCGACGAGGCGGATGATCTGCGCGTCCTTCAGCTCGGGATGGTTGCGCACCAGCCACAGGATGGCGTTCGGCCGGTCCTGCCGGCGCGACAGCGGCGTGTAACGCGGCCCGCGCGTCTTCTTCACCTCCGGCACGCGCACCTTGGAGACGGCGAGCCTCAACTCGTGGTTCGGGTCCTTCTCGCCGCGCGCGATCTCCTCGCGCGTGAGCTGGCCGGACGAGATCGGGTCGGAGCCCTTGATGCCGGCGGCGACCTCGCCGTCGGCGATGCCCTTCACCTCGAGCGGGTGCAGTTTGCAGAAGGCGGCGATCTGGTCGAAGCTCAGCGAGGTGTTCTCGACCAGCCACACGGCGGTGGCCTTCGGCATCAGCGGCGCGTTGCTCATCCTCAATCTCCTTCGGGGCTTCGGACGGGGGCGCTGGCGCGCGGACGCGACGGGTCCGGCTCCGGCCAGGCCGAGGCGAAGCCTCAAACTCAGACATCCATGACGGGAATGGCGGAAATATAAGCGCTCCGCCGCGCCGAGGCAACGAAAACCCGCCTCCGCCCGTCCGCGGCGGGGCTCACAGGCTCGCCGCCGCCCGCGCCGCCTGGTCGTAATGGCCGGAGAGCGCGCGCATCCGCCGCGCCGCCTCGCCGAGCTGCGTCTCGTCGAGCCCCACGGACTTCACCGCCGCCACCAACACCTCCTCGCGGATGCGGCGATAGGCCTCGCAGGCGACGCGGCCCTTCGCCGTCAGCGCCGCCGTCTTCTCCTTGCCGGCCCGGCCGCCGGCGACGAGGCCGAGCCGCTCCAGTTTCTTCAGCGCATAGGCGACGAGATGGGTGTCCTCGACGTTGAGGACGAGGCAGATGTCGGCGAGGCGCTTGGCCTTGCCGCGATGGGCCACCGAGTGCAGCGCCAGCACGTCGAGCGGCGACAGGTCCGGATAGCCCGCCGCCGCCATGCCGCGCACCATCCAGCGCTGGAAGGCGTGGCTGACGAGGATGAGCCCGAACTCGAACTCCGACAGCGCCGGGCTCGCCCCGTCCGCCAGATGCGACGAGGAGACGATGGGGCCGATTGGGCCGATGGACGAGGCGGCGCGCGTCATGCCGATAATTTATCGACAAATCGTTGACGTTGGCAACGCCCCGCCGCTACGGTCCGCCGGCGGATCGAAAAGGGGCTGACATGGCGACGACGAAGCGGACGGCGAACAAGGCCAAGGCGGCCAAGCCCGCGGCCAAGGCGGCCAAGCCCGCGGCCAAGGCGGCCAAGCCCGCGGCCAAGGCGGCCAGGCCCGCGGCCAAGGCGGCGAAGGCGCAGCCGGCGGCCAGGCCCAAGGCGGCGCCCGCCAAACCCGCCCGCGCCAAAGCCGCAGCGCCGTGGGATTTCTGGATCGACCGGGGCGGCACCTTCACCGACATCGTCGGCCGCGACCCGCAGGGACGCCTGCACACGCGCAAATTCCTCTCCGAGAATCCCGAGGCCTATGCGGACGCCGCCGTCGCCGGCATCCGCGATCTGCTCGGCCTGTCGGCGGGCGCGCCGATGCCGCCGCGCTCCATCGGCGCGGTGAAGATGGGCACCACCGTCGCCACCAACGCGCTGCTCGAGCGCAAGGGCGAGCGCACGCTGCTGATGACGACGAAGGGATTTCGCGACGCGCTCGCCATCGGCTATCAGGCGCGCCCGCACATCTTCGCCAAGAACATCGTCAAACCCGAGCAGCTCTACAGCGAGGTCGTCGAGATCGACGAGCGCATCCTCGCCGACGGCGTCGTCGAGAAGGCCGCCAGCGCCGCCGATATCCGCGCCGCGCTCGAAGCCGCGAAGGCGAAGGGTTTCGAGGCGGTCGCCATCGTCTTCATGCACGCCTATCGCTTCCCCGCGCATGAGAAGCTCGCCGCCGACATCGCCCGCGACATCGGCTTCGCGCAGGTCTCGGTCAGCCATGAGGTTTCGCCGCTGATCAAGCTGGTCGGGCGCGGCGACACCACCGTCGTCGACGCCTATCTCTCGCCGATCCTGAAACGCTACGTCGACCGCGTGGCGAAAGAGCTCGATGTTGAGCGCTCGGGCGCGCGGCTGATGTTCATGATGTCGTCCGGCGGCCTCACCGCCGCCGATCTTTTCGCCGGCAAGGACGCGATCCTGTCGGGCCCGGCCGGCGGCGTGGTCGCACTCGCCGAGACGGGGCGCAGCGCCGGGATGAAGCGCCTCATCGGTTTCGACATGGGCGGCACCTCGACCGACGTCGCCCATTTCGACGGCGAGTTCGAGCGCGCCTTCGAGACCGAGGTCGCGGGCGTTCGCATGCGCGCCCCGATGATGCTCATTCATACGGTGGCCGCGGGCGGCGGCTCGATCCTGCATTTCGACGGCGCGCGCTTCCGCGTCGGCCCCGACTCCGCCGGCGCCGATCCCGGCCCGAAATGCTATCGCCGCGGCGGCCCGCTCGCCGTCACCGACGCGAATGTGATGCTCGGCAAGCTGATTCCGGATTTCTTTCCCGCAATCTTCGGCCCCGACCGCAATCAACCTCTCGACGCAGACGCCGTGCGCGCCGCCTTCGCGGTGTTGGCCAGCGAAGTCGGCGACGGCCGCACGCCGGAACAAGTCGCCGACGGCTTCGTGCGCATCGCCGTCGCCAACATGGCCGAGGCGATCAAGAAGATTTCCGTCGCGCGCGGCTACGACGTGACGCGCTATGCGCTCAACTGTTTCGGCGGCGCCGGCGGCCAGCACGCCTGCCTCGTCGCCGATGCGCTCGGCATGAAGACGGTCCTGATCCACCCCTATTCCTCGCTGCTTTCCGCATACGGAATGGGCCTCGCCGACATTCGCGCCCAGCGTCAGCAGGGCGTCGAAACGCCGCTCGACCAGCGCGGCCTCGCCGCCATCGGCCGCGAGGGCAAGCGCCTCGCCGCGCAAACCGTGCGCGAGGTCGCCGGCCAGGGCGTCGCGCGCGGCGACATCGTCACCCATGTCCGCGCGCATGTGCGCTACGCCGGCACCGACACCGCGCTCGTCGTCGCCGCTGGAACGCTCAAGGCGATGCAGACCGCGTTCGAGAAGGCGCACAAGGCGCGCTTCGGCTTCATCGACCGCTCGAAGGCGCTGGTGCTCGAGGCGGTCTCCGTCGAGTCGGTCGGCGGCGGGGCACGCTTCGTCGAACGCGCGCGCGCCGAGACGACCGCGAGGCCGCCGAAGCCCGCGCGCCGCACCCGCATCTTCTCGCAAGGTCAATGGCGCGACGCCGCCGTCTTCACGCGCGACCAGCTCGACATCGGCCATCGCGTGAAAGGCCCTGCCCTGCTGATCGAGCCGCATCAGACGATCATGATCGAGGAGGGCTGGCGCGCCACGATCACGCGCAAGAACCATGTCGTGCTCGACCGTCACGTCGCGCTGCCGCGGCGCGAGGCGATCGGCACGCACGCCGACCCGGTGATGCTGGAAATCTTCAACAACCTCTACATGTCCATCGCCGAGCAGATGGGGTTGCGCCTGCAGAACACCGCCTATTCGGTGAACATCAAGGAGCGGCTGGATTTCTCCTGCGCGGTGTTCGACCAGCGACGGCGACCTCGTCGCCAACGCGCCGCACATGCCGGTGCATCTGGGCTCGATGGATCGCTCGGTCGAGACGATCATCCGGCTCAACGCGGGCGCGATCCGGCCCGGCGACGTCTATGCGCTGAACGCGCCCTACAACGGCGGCACGCATCTGCCCGACATCACCGTCATCAGTCCGGTTTTCGATGAGTCCGAGCAAGCATTCCTGTTCTACGTCGCCTCGCGCGGCCATCACGCCGACATCGGCGGCATCACGCCGGGTTCGATGAGCCCGCTGGCGACCAACATCGTCGAGGAAGGCGTCTACATCGACAATTTCAAGCTCGTCGATCGCGGCCGCTTCCGCGAGGCGGAGCTGATCTCCCTGCTCTCGAACGCCGCCTATCCGGCGCGCAACGTCGTGCAGAACGTCAACGACCTGAAGGCGCAGATCGCCGCCAACGAGAAGGGCGTCGCCGAGCTTGCGAAGATGATCGAGACCTTCGGCCTCAATGTCGTCTCCGCCTATATGGGCCATGTCCAGGACAACGCCGCCGAAAGCGTCGCCCGCGTCATCGAGAAGCTGACGGACTCGCGCTTCGACTACGAGATGGATCAGGGCTGCGTCGTCAAGGTGAGGATCGCCGTCGACAGAAAGGCGCGACGCGCCACGGTCGATTTCACCGGAACCTCGCCGCAGCGCGCCGACAATTTCAACGCCCCCGAGCCGGTGACGCGCGCCGCCGTGCTCTACGTCTTCCGCGTCATGGTGCAGGCCGACATTCCGATGAACGCCGGCTGCCTGCGCAACATCGACATCGTGATCCCGAAGGCCTCGATGCTCTCGCCCGAATATCCGGCCGCCGTCGTCGCCGGCAATGTCGAGGTCAGCCAGGCCGTGACGAACTGTCTGTTCGGCGCGCTCGGCGCGCTCGCGGCGGCGCAGGGCACGATGAACAACGTCACCTTCGGCAACGACCGCTATCAATATTACGAGACGCTGTGCTCCGGCGCGCCGGCGGGCGAGGGCTTCGACGGGGCGAGCGGCGTGCACACGCACATGACCAATTCGCGCCTCACCGATCCCGAGATCCTCGAATATCGCTTCCCCGTGGTGCTGGAGGATTTCCACATCCGCGCCGGCTCCGGCGGCAAGGGCAGGTGGAAGGCGGGCGACGGCACGAGCCGCACCATCCGCTTCCGCGAGACGATGGATCTTGCGATCCTCTCCGGCCATCGCCGCGTGCGCCCCTTCGGCCTTGCCGGGGGCGAGCCCGGCCAACTCGGCCGCAACATCGTGCGGCGGAAGGACGGTCGCGCGGAGGAACTGAAAGGCTGCGACCAGACCGTGCTCGAGGCGGGCGAGGCGATCACCATCGTCACGCCCACGGGCGGCGGCTTCGGCAAGGCGTGAGACGCCGCCGCTCTTGCTTCCACGGTTTCGGAGAGACGCTCGTGACCGTCGAGTGCGGGCGCGCGGGCGAGGTCGAGCTGCTCTGCGACCGAGCCGCGAATGAGGGCCGGAACCCGGCCGCGCCGACGCGCCCGCGCGCCCGCATCTTCGGGATCGCGCCCTTCGAACTCGGCCGGGCCGGACCGCGAGCCTCCGGCTCGCAACGCGACATGGAGCGCGAGCCTCCGGCTTGCAACGCGACCTGCGAGCCGGAGGCTCGCGGTCCTTACCTCACACCATCGTCTCCGGCCGCACGAGATCGTCATACTCCGCCGCGGTGACGAGGCCAGAGGCGAGCGCGGCCTCGCGCAGCGTCGTCCCGTTCGCATGCGCGCTCTTGGCGATCTTCGCGGCCGCGTCGTAGCCGATCTTCGGCGCGAGCGCGGTGACGAGCATCAGCGAGCGCGCGACGAGCTCGCCGATCCGATCGACATTCGGTTCGAGTCCCGCGACGCAATGCTCCCGGAAACTCTCCGCGCCGTCGGCGAGCAAGCGGATCGACTGCAAGACGGCGTCCGCGATCACGGGCTTGAACACGTTGAGTTCCAGATGCCCCTGCGAACCGGCGAAGGCCACCGTGGTTTGATTGCCGACGACGCGCGCGCACAGCATCGTCATCGCCTCCGCCTGCGTCGGGTTCACCTTGCCCGGCATGATCGAGGAGCCGGGCTCGTTCTCCGGCAGCGCCAGCTCGCCGAGCCCTGCGCGCGGGCCGGAGCCAAGCAGACGGATGTCGTTGGCGATCTTGAACAGGCCTGTCGCGGCCGACGTCAGCGCGCCGTGAAAGAACACCAGCGCGTCGTGGCTCGCCAGCGCCTCGAACTTGTTCGGCGCGGAGCGGAACGGCAGCCCCGTCATCGCGGCGAGCTTGGCGGCGACGCGCGCGCCGAATTCGGGATGCGCGTTGAGCCCCGTGCCGACCGCCGTGCCCCCCTGCGCCAGCGGATAGACGTTCGTCAGCGCGCTCGAGATGCGCCCGACAGCCAGCGCCACCTGCGTCGCGTAGCCGGAAAATTCCTGGCCAAGCGTCAGCGGCGTCGCGTCCTGCAAATGCGTGCGGCCGATCTTCACGATGTCGGCGAAGGCGTCGGCCTTGGCTTCCAGCGCGTCCTGCAGCGCGTCGAGCGCGGGCAGCAGCCGCGACGCCGTTTCGCGCGCGACCGCGACATGCATGGCGGTCGGGAACGCGTCGTTCGAAGACTGGCCCATGTTGACGTGATCGTTCGGATGCACGGGCGTCTTGCCGCCGCGCGTCCCCGCGAGCCGCTCGTTGGCGAGGCCCGCGACGACCTCGTTGACGTTCATGTTCGTCTGCGTGCCCGAGCCCGTCTGCCAGACGACGAGGGGAAACTCGTCGGCGAAGCGCGCCTCGGTCAGCGTCGCGGCCGCCTCCGCGATGGCTCTTGCGAGATCGGGCTTCAGCAAGCCGAGTTCGGCGTTCGCCTCGGCGGCGGCGCGCTTGATCATCAGCAGCGCCTCGACGATCGGCTGCGGCATCCGCTCGCCGCCGATGCGGAAATTGCGCCGCGAGCGCTCGGTCTGGGCGCCCCAGTAACGCCCGGAAGGAACCTCGATGGGACCAAAGGAATCGGTTTCGATGCGGGTGGGGCCCGGGCGCGCGCTCATACCCATCACATAGGCGAGGGTCGCGACAAAACGAAGGCGGTATCGACAGGAGGCCGGCGGCGTGACAATCTCGCCTCGCGAGAGCCCGAAGCGGCTCCCAGGGGAGGAAGCATGATGAAGATCGTCCAAAACGCGCTCGCCGCGACTGTTCTGCTGTGCGCCGGCGCGTCGGCCGCGGTCGCGCAAACCTCCACGCTGGAGATGGTGAAGAAGCGCGGCGAACTCGTCTGCGGCACCAGCCAGGGCGTGCCCGGTTTCTCGATGCCGAACGCGCAGGGCGTTTGGGAGGGCTTCGACACCGACTATTGCCGCGCCATTTCCGCCGCGATTTTCGACAATCCGGACAAGACCAAATATCTGCCGCTCGCGAGCAAGGACCGCTTCACGATCCTGCAGACCGGGCAGATCGACGTCCTCGTCCGCACCGCGACATGGACGCTGAGCCGAGACGCCTCGCTCGGCATCATGGCGGCAGGCGCCAACTTCTACGACGGCCAGGGCTTTCTGGTGAAGAAGGGCGCGGCCAAGACCGCCAAGGAAATGAACGGCGCCACCGTCTGCGTGCCGCAGGGCACGACGTCCGAACTCAACCTGTCCGACTTCGCGCGCACCCACGGGATCAAGTTCGAGATCGTCGCCTTCGCCGATCTCGATCCGATCATCGCCGGCCTGCAATCGGGCCGCTGCGACGCCTATTCGACCGACGCCTCGCAGCTCTACACCTCACGCTTCAAATTCGCCGATCCCAACGCCTACGAGGTGCTGCCCGACATCATCTCGAAGGAGCCGCTCGCCTCATGGACCAAGCGCGGCGACGAGCAATGGTTCATGATCGTGCGCTGGACGCTGATGGCGCTCGTCGGCGCCGAGGAGCTGGGGATCACCAAGGCCAATGTCGACGAGATGCTGAAATCGACCAACCCGGACGTGCGCCGCCTGCTCGGCGTCGACGGCGCCTTCGGCGAACAACTTGGCCTGACCAAGGACTGGGCCTACCGGATCGTCAAGCATGTCGGCAATTACGGCGAGGTGTTCGAGCGTCATCTGGGTCAGGGCTCGAAGATGAAGATGGCGCGCGGCCTCAACGGCCTGTGGACCAAAGGCGGCCTGCAATACGCCATTCCCGTGCGCTGAGGCGCGGCTTGCCCGTGCGCTGAGGCGCGGCTTGCCCGTGCGCTGAGGCGCTACTCGTCCTCGCCGGCGAACAGGCCGAACTGCGCGGCCTGTTGCGCCGGCGCCTCCAGCCCGAGATGGCGGAAGGCGATGGCGGTGAGCATGCGCCCGCGCGGCGTGCGCTGCAGAAAGCCCTGCTGCAACAGATAGGGCTCGATGATGTCCTCGATCGCGTCGCGCGGCTCGGACAGGGCGGCAGCGATCGTCTCGATGCCGACCGGCCCGCCGCCATAATTCATCGCGATCAGCGTCAGGTAGCGCCGGTCCATCTGGTCGAGGCCAAGCGCGTCGACATCGAGTAGCGACAGCGCCTTGTCGGCGACCTTGCGCGTGACGATCGCATCGCCGTCGACGATGGCGAAGTCGCGCACGCGCCGCAGCAGCCGCCCGGCGATGCGCGGCGTGCCGCGCGCGCGCCGCGCGATCTCGTTGGCGCCGTCGTCGCTCATGCCGAGGCCGAGCACGCGGGCGCCGCGCGTCACGATGCTCTGCAACTCCTCCACCGTGTAGAAATTGAGCCGGATCGGAATGCCGAAGCGGTCGCGCAGCGGCGTCGTCAACAGCCCCGCGCGCGTCGTCGCGCCGACCAGCGTGAATTTCGCAAGGTCGATCTTCACCGAGCGCGCCGCCGGCCCCTCCCCGATAATCAGATCGAGCTGAAAATCCTCCATCGCCGGATAGAGGATTTCCTCGACCGCCGGATTGAGGCGATGGATCTCGTCGATGAAGAGCACGTCGCGCTCTTCGAGATTGGTGAGCTGCGCCGCAAGGTCGCCGGCCTTGGCGATCACGGGGCCGGAGGTGGAGCGGAAATTGACGCCGAGCTCGCGGGCCACGATCTGCGCGAGCGTGGTCTTGCCGAGGCCCGGCGGGCCGACGAACAGCACATGGTCGAGCGCTTCGCCGCGCGTCCTGGCCGCCTCGATGAAGACCTTCAGGTTCTTGCGGGCCGCCTCCTGCCCCGTGAAATCGACGAGCGACAGCGGCCGCAGCGAGGCGTCGGCGTCGTCCTCGCGGCGGTCCGGCGAGGTGAGGCGGCGGGGAGCGGTGGTCAAGCGAGCCTGTCCGATTCGCCCGCTTTTACCACGTCGGGGCGAGCCGGCGCGACGCCGACGCGCGCTTCAACGCCGCGCCGTCGGCCCGCGCATCGACATGCGGCTCTCCGGCGCGCGGCCGAGCAGCCAGAACGAGCGCATTTCGGCTTCGGTCGTGCTCGCATTCGCAAGCAACCGCTCGATGAAGCGATAGTCGCCTGCATCGGCCGCCGACGACGCGCCGGGATGAGCGCCCGACGGCCCCGCCCGGCCGCCGGCGGCGATATCCGAGCCCACGCCGCTCACCGCATCCTCGACATTGGCGCCCGTCACCTCCTCGAGCCCCGCCATCAATGTGTCGCGCGTCAGGTCGCAGGCGGTCTCGATCGCCGCCTGAACCTGCTCCTGCGCCGGCGGAATGAGCCGCGTCAGCCGCGTCGGAATGCGGGTGATCAGCGATTCGCGCGCCAGACGTTGCGCGATGCGCCCGTTCAGATCCTGCAACGGGCCGACCACGTTCGGCGCGTCCGCAAGCATGGCGGCGCCGGCCTCGCCGAGCGCGACGGAGAGCGCCTCGCCGCGCAGGACCGAGGGCAGGAAGCCCTGATTGGCGCGCGCGAAAAAGCCGAGCGCCAGATAGCCGACGCGCGCGCCCGAGCCCGCCGCCGCATGTCCCGCCACGCCCATCGACGCGGTGGCGAAGGCGTCCGCCGCGCCGGCGACCAGCGCCTCGACGAGCACCGGCTCGCCGGGCCGGGCGACGCCCGAGCGGCGCGACCATGTTTCGAGCGCCGTCGTCGCGCCGCAACCGACCGAGGCGAGAGCGCGCAACCCCGCCGTTTCGGGAAAGGCGACGACGCCCAGCATCACGGTCGAGACGCTGACCGTCGCGCGCGCAAGCCAGGGCAGCCCGGTGCGCGCTTCCTCCGTGCGATCCTCGGCGGCGCCGATGAGCGCGTCGATGGCGTCGCGATGCGCGCGCGCCTTGCGGAAATAGGCGTGCAGCTTTTCGGAGGCGGCCTGCGGCCCGCTCTCGCGCAAGCGTTCGGAAATCTTCGAGGCGATCTCGTCCTGCGCGCGCAGCGTCTCGCGGGCGAGGGCTCTGGGGATGGGCGGAGACGTAAGAGGACGTGTACTGGCCCTGCGCTCGAAACAGCAGGGGCCGCTGGCCCCCGGTCCAGACATAGGGCCTTGCGCGCACGCCCGCATGCATGCGCATGGCCTTGAGTTCGGCGCAGATGCGGATGAAGGCGGCCAGCCGGCCAAGATCGGCCAGCCCGCCATCGGGCAGGCGCGCAATCGAATGGCCCATGTCCTCGCCCCCAGTCCGGCCCATCTGCCGGGCCATCCGTCGGAGCGCGAGGTTATCGGCGGCGCATCGGCGGCGCTGTGCGGCGGCGCACGCGCGGCCGGCCGCCGGCGCGTCAATCCCGCTGGATCAGCAGCGCGTCGCGCTCGACGCCCTCGGCCTCGAGCTCGCTCACCCAGCGCGGCGTGCGCCCCCGCCCGCTCCATGTGCGGGCGGGATCGCGTGGATCGGCGTATTTCGGCGCGACGGCGCCGCGCGCCTCGCCAGTCCCCTCGCCCTCGCCGAACAGCTCCTCGACCGAGAAGCCGAGTTCGCGCGCCCTGTCGGCGACGGCGCGGCGGGCGATCTCGCGATCCGCCGACCGGCGCGCGACGATCGCCTGATCGATCGCATCGCGGTGGACAAGAAGTTCGGCGAGGGACATCTCGGCAAGATTGACGCGCATGGAGGGAAAGACTCGCGAATAAAGGTCAATGACGAGTCTTTATTCGCATTGGCGCCGACCGATCAAGATCGAGACTCTGCGCCGGATCGCCGCCCGGTCCGCGCCCGTTCGGGCCGCCCGCGCGAGCGGGAGCGCCGCGCCCGCTTACGCGTTGCCCCGGCAGGAAGAGGAGACCACGACCCGCAGAAAGCTCGAAAACCCCGGCCCGCGACGCGCTCGACCTCAAGCAGAAGGCGGAACGACGCGCCAGAGACGCGCCCTGGCCGGACGCCGGCGGGTAGACGCCTCGCGAGGGGATGCGGCCCGAGACCTGCGAGGGTCAGCGGCCCTCCGGCGCGCTCGACCATGGCGGCGCTGCCCGCCATGCGGCGCAGCAAATTCGCGCGGCGCCGAGAGGCTAGCTCGCCAGCTCTTTCAACCCGCGCCGGATCAGCGCCGGCGCCTCGGCCGCCTCGCCCAGCGCCTTCAGCGCGGCGGCGACAGCCGCGGCCGATTGCGGCCGGCCATAGCCGAGATTGACGAGAGCCGAGACGGCGTCCTGCACGGGCTTGGGCGCGGCTCTCGACTCCTCCGCGCCGGCGAGCCGCGCGGCGGCGGGATCGACGGCGGCGAAGGCCGGCGCCTTGTCCTTCAGCTCCGCGACGATGCGCGCGGCGAGCTTCGGCCCGACGCCCGGCGCGCGGCCGACCATCGCCTTGTCCTGCAACGCGATGGCGGAGGCGAGGTCTGCCGCGGACATGACGCCGAGGATCGCCAGCGCCACCTTGGCGCCGACGCCCTGCACGGTTTGCAGGAGACGAAACCAGTCCCGCTCGGCGTCGGCGAGGAATCCGAACAGGCGGATCGCGTCCTCGCGCACATGCGTCTCGATGGCGAGCGTCGCCGCCTCGCCGGCTTTCGGCAGCAGTTGCAGCGTGCGCGCCGAGCAGGAGACGACATAGCCGACGCCATGCACGTCGAGCACGACGAAATCCTCGCCGTAGGAATCGATGACGCCCTTGAGCTTGCCGATCATGCCGGAAGCCTAGTCGATTCGACGCCGGCGCGAGGCAAAAAAGAAAACGCCCCGGCCGTCGGGCCGGGGCGCTGTGTCGATCGCGGGCGGAATGCGTCAGGCGACGCCGCCATTGTCCTTCGACGGGTCGAAGGGCCGCCAGCCGGCCTCGCCGCGGGCCCGCGCCGCGTCGCGCTCGTTGCGGAAGCGGTCGAACTCCTCCCGGTCGCGCGCGGCGCGCAAATGGGCGAGGTATTCGCCGAATTCGCGCTGCGCCTCCTCCAGCTTGCGGCGCTCTTCTTCGAGGCGCGCCAGCTCGGCGGACTTCCAGTCGTCGAAGGCGCGGTTGCCCGTCGCCCCGCCGCCGGCCCAGGCGCCCGCCTCGCGCAAGCCCCACGCCTTCGCGGAGCCCCAGCCGGCGTCGCGCTGCGCGCATCCGAATTTGTGACGCATGTCGTCCACCCTTTCCTGTGCGAAGGTTTTCAGATCGCCCGGATATCCGCTGCGCCGCTGCCAGATCTTCCAGGCGATCACGGCCAGCCCTATGGGCCAGAAGACGATGAAGCCGAGGATCATCGCGGCCAGTTCGTGCCCGCGCCAACGCATGCCGCCGCAGGCGCGGCGAGAGGCGTAGGGGCCGCCGGCGGGATTCGGGGCGGCGTCGGCGGTGGTTGTCATGAGGGACCTCCTAGCTCCACAATGTAAATGTTACATACATTGACATAAGCGTGCGGTCCACCGCCCGACAGCTCCGACGCCTCAATTTTCCTTGAAAACACCTGTTGGAAACGCGGAACTCGCCGCCGACGGCCGCGTTCGGCTGGAGGTCTGCGCGTCCGCCCGGACGGCGCGCGTGCGGGCGCGCATGTCGGAACGGCCGGGACTGGACTCGCGGGTCGAGCGCACGGTGTTCATGTGCGCCGTCCAGACCGTCGCGGCGATGCCGATGATCGGGCTGATCGTCGGCGCGCCGCATGTGCTGCGCGACATCCTGACGCCGCGCGCGGCGGCGGCGCCGGTTGTCGTGCTCGCGCCCCTCACGGGCCCGTTTGCGCTCGGCGCCGTGTTCGCCACTCAGGTCACCCAATTCGCGGTCCGTCGCCGACCTGCAGGACCAATCCGCGCGAAAAACGCTCGACACTGCGCGGCGCGGCCGGCGCCGGCGGCCCGATCGGACGAACGAACTGCTGGACGATTGCGGCGATGTCGCCCTCGCCGGACTGCGCCTCGCCCAGCTCGATCTCGGCCGCTCGATGCCGGATCGGCCCCGCGCGCCGCCTGCGTCAGGGCGCGACCGTCCGAAGCCCTGCAAAGCGCCGGCCCGGCCCGTCTCGACGCCGCAAGCGTGCGGATGATCGTTGTCTCGTTCCTCGACGATTCATCCGGATCGGCGATGCGCTTCGCGATGCCCCGCCCGCGCGTGGAGACGCCGAAGGCGCGCATCGTCCTCGGCCTCTCGGCCGATCCCGACGAGCATGTCGACAGCCCGCGGCGAATCGAGAGCGCCCATGCCGATCCCGTCGCGCCGACGATCCACGAGGCGCATCGGGAGACGCCTCTCGCCGCCGTCGCCGGCGGCCTGCATCTCGACGACTTGAGCGGACTGCCGGAGCCGGCGCCGGCGGCGCAGGCGGGCTGATCCGCGCCCTATTCGAGCTCGACGCGGTTGACGTGCCCCATCTTGCGGCCGGCGCGGATCTCCGCCTTGCCGTAGAGGTGGAGCCTAGCGCCGGGGTCGGCGGCGATCTCGCGCCATTGCGCCGCCTGCTCGCCGATCAGATTGGTCATCTCGCAGCGCCCGATGCGGCGCGTCGAGCCGAGCGGCCACCCCGCCACGGCGCGGATGTGCTGCTCGAACTGGGAGGTCGCCGCCCCGTCCATCGTCCAGTGGCCGGAATTGTGCACGCGCGGCGCGAGCTCGTTGACGACGAGCCGCTCGGCGCCGCGCTCCTCGACCAGAAACATCTCGACCGCGATGACGCCGACATAGGCGAGCGCGTCGGCGAGCCGATGCGCGATCTCGATGGCGGCCGCCGCCGTCGCCTCGGACAGTCGCGCCGGCGCGACGGTGCGGGCGAGGATGTGCTGTTCGTGCTCGTTCTCGCAGACGTCCCACGCCGCGAAAGCGCCGTCCGCCCCGCGCGCGGCCACCACCGAGACCTCGCGCCGGAACGGCACCAGACCCTCGAGAATGCAGGGTTGCGAACCGAGCGCCCGGAACACGCCGCCGAGATCGGCGCCGCCGCGGATCGTCGCCTGCCCCTTGCCGTCGTAGCCGAAGCGGCGCGTCTTCAGGATCGACGGCCGGCCGAGCGCCGCCACCGCGCGCGCCAGCGACCCGGCGTCGTCGACCGCGACATAGGGCGCCGTCTCGATGCCGAGCGCGCGCACGAAATCCTTCTCGACGAGCCGGTCCTGCGTCGTCTCCAGCGCCCGCGCGTCCGGATAGACCGGCCGCAGCGAGCCGAGCACCGCCGCCGCCCGCGCCGGCACATTCTCGAATTCGTAGGTGACGACCTCCACCTCGCGCGCGAAGGCGGCGAGCGCGGCCTCGTCGTCATAGGCGCCGACGGTGTGGCGCGCCGCCACGTCGAAGGCCGGGTTGTCGCCCGCCGGGGCGTAGATATGGCATTTCAGCCCGAGCCGGGCCGCCGCCAGCGCCAGCATGCGTCCGAGCTGGCCGCCGCCGAGAATGCCGATCGTCGCGCCGGGCTCCAGCATGGCGCTCAGGCCTCGTCCGTCGGGCGCAGCGCCACCGCCTGCGTCTGCCGCGCGCGCCAGGCGTCGAGACGGCCGGCCAGCGCCGGATCGCCGAGCGCCAGAACCGAGGCGGCCAGCAAGGCCGCGTTCACCGCGCCGGCGCGGCCGATCGCCAGCGTGCCGACCGGAATGCCCGCCGGCATCTGCACGATCGACAGCAGCGAGTCCTGCCCCGACAGCGCCTTGGACTCGACCGGCACGCCGAACACCGGCAGCGGCGTCATCGAGGCTGTCATGCCGGGCAGATGCGCCGCCCCGCCGGCCCCGGCGATCACCACCTTGAAGCCGCGCTCGCGCGCCGTCGTCGCGAACTCGACGAGACGGCCCGGCGTGCGATGGGCCGAGACGATCAGCGCTTCGTGCGCAATCTCGAGCGCGGCGAGCGTCTCGGCGGCGTGACGCATCGTCGCCCAGTCGGACTGGCTGCCCATGATGACGGCGACGGCTGGAGCGGCGGACAAGCGGACCTCCGGTGAGAAGCGACGCAACCGGCGGTCTGCGTCAGGCGATGATGTCGGGCGTCAGCTGATCTTCGAGGAACGACAGCCGGTCGCGCAACACGAGCTTGCGCTTCTTCAACCGCTGGATCTGCAACTGATCGCCCGCGCCGACCTTGACCAGCGCGCCGATCGCCGCATCGAGATCGCGATGCTCCTGACGCAGCTTCTCCAGTTCGAGCAGAATATCGCCCTGCTCGTCGCCGCCGCCCGTCGGCTCGACCATATCCGCCCTACCCTCTCATGCGCGCGCCCGCTGCCGGAGCTCTCGCGCAACGTCGCCGCATTATGCAATCTTGACGGGGCTCCCGCAACGGCGCGCGATCAAAAGACCGCCCCTCCGGCCGAAACGGGCGGCGTTCACCACCGATGAAAAGAATTGATCGCGCCAATCACAGCTCGACCCTTGCCGGCAGCGCGTTTTGTGACAGACTTGGAACGTCCGCAACGAACGCGAAGGGGTGTCCCCTATGTCCCTGCAGAGCCATCTCGCCGAACTCGAACGGCGCCGCGAGGCGTTGAAACGAGAGATCGATGCGGAGGCGGCCCAACCGGGCAGCGACGACCTGCACATCGCCGAATTGAAACGCAAGAAGCTGTTGATCAAGGACGAGATCGAGAAGCTGCGGCACGAGACCGAGACCGCGACGACGCACTGACTGCGCAGCAAGTCTCGCGTCGCAAATCTCGCGGCGCAAGTCTCGCGCGACGCGCCCGTCGCGTCGCGCCACTTCCTCTTATCAGGCGGGTCGACGCCCGGTTGACGCGACATCGTTCCCGTCGATCGATGCGAATGGACCCGCGAAGGTCTCGACAGGCGCGTTCGGTAAGCCGGGCGCGCCTGTTTCGTTGTGGGCCGCGACCTGCGAGGCGCGGCCTGCAAGACGCGACATGCAAGACGCGACATGCAAGACGCGACCTGCGATGCGGGCCGACCGTGGACGGCGCCTATTTCTTCAGATCGTCGACGAGCTTGGCGTAGGCGCGCGACCACGCCCCCTCCGGATCGCAGAGGCCGCCGCTCTCCTTTTGCGTTTTCATCTGCGCTTCGAGCTCGTCGTAGAGCTTCTGCGCCTGCGCCTCGCTGAGGTCGAGCCGCGTCTCCAGATCGTCGATGCGCTGGGTGACGACGTCGGCCTGCGCGTCGCTGAGCGGAAACGCGCAGATGTCCTGCGAGATGGTGACTCGATAGAGATCGGTCAGCCGGGCGCGCAACTCCGCGGCGGACTGCGCCGCCGCAGGCGCGGCCCAGAGCGCCGCGGCGCCAAAGAAAGAAACCAGCGCCGGCGCGAGCCCGGCCATGCGTGTGCAGCGAACCATCGCCATCCCTGTTGCAAACCGCAGCCTGGCGGCCGGCGAGTCGCCCCCGTTTCAGAATAGCCGCGACGGCGCGGGTTGGCCAAGACCGCGGCCCCTCGGAAACGCGCCTAGCTGCCCTGCGCCGGATCGACGCGGGCCGCCTCGATGCGTTGCGCCAGCGCCGCGCGGGCCGCCTGCCGCGCGCCGGGGCGCCGGCGCGGCGGAGCCGTCGGCTCGGCGCGCGGCGCGCCGCCCTCGCCGGCGGCGCCCGTCTGCCGCAGAACCTCGTCGGCGAACTGCGCGATCGCCCGCCGCAATTGCGCGTCGTCGCCGCGCGGCCGCGCGGTCTGGCGCGTCGTCGCCAGATCGCGCCGCATCGCGTCGCGCTCCTCGCGCGCGGCCGCGAGCGCCCCGTCGAGCGCCGCCTTTTGCGCGCGCAGCGCGTCGTATCGGGCGTCGGCGTCGCGCTCGCGCGTCCGCATCGCCTCGGCCTGCTCGTCGAGACGACGCTTCAGCTCTTCGATGCGCGTCTCGAGCGCGGCGCGGCGGGAGACCTCGCGCGCCGTCTCCTCGCGCTGCTGGGCGGCGTCGAGTTCGACGCGGCGCAACTGCGCCCGCTCGTCCGACAATTCGCGCTCGACGGCGCCGAGCCGCTCGGCCAGGGCGGCGTAACGCTCCTGCAGGCGCGCCCGCTGATGCTCGGCGCGGTCGACCTCGCCGCGCAGGAAGTCGCGCTCCTCCTCGAGCAGCGCCGCCTCGCGCGTCTTCGCCTCGAGGGCCGCCCGCGCCTCCGCGAGGGCCGCGTTCAGATCCTCGATCCGCGCATCGAGCCCGTGCGCCCGCGTCTCCAGCCCGGCGATCGTCGTGCGCCGCGTTTCGGACAGATGGGTCAGTTCGGCATGCCGGCGCTCCAGCGCCGCGTGCCGGGCGTCGCCGGCGTCGCGCTGGCCCTCGACGGCGTAGAGCGCCTGCGCCAGCGCGCCCGCCTCGCCCTCGGCCTCGGCCGCCGCGCGCCTGCGCCCGGCCAGCGCCGCGGCCAGCTCCGCCGCTTCGGCCGCCAGCGCCTCGCGCCGGCGCTCCAGCGCGTCGAGGGCGACGCCGCGCCGGCCGATCTCGGCGAGGTCGCGCGCCCGCGTCTCCTGCGCCGCCTCGAGCCGTTGCTCGGCGCGCCGCAGCGCGAGCGCCGCCTCGGCCCGCACATGATCGCGCTCGGCAAGGATTTCCGACGTCGACAGCGGGATTTGCAGCTCGAGCCGCTGGCGCGACAGGCGCATCGCGCGGCGCCAGAACGCCGGCAGGACAATCAGCGCGCCGAGCCCTGCGAACAGGACTCCGAGCGCGAACATCATCGCCTGTTCGATCAATGGGGCCGCCGGAAATGCGCAAACAAAGGAGCCTCAATGATCGCACGCCGGAGCCGGGAAGGCGAGCGCCGTTGCCGGCGCACGTCGACAGGACTAGCCTTGCCCGACCGAAACCGTCCGAGGGAGGCGGGAATGGCGCGCGCATATCGGTTGCGGTCGAGCGCTTTGGCGGCGGCTCTGGCGGCCGCAGGCGCGGCCTATCCGGCCGGACCGGCGGCGGCGCAGACGGCGCACGATCCCGACAATTGCTACTGCCGGTCACGCGCCGGACAGGCGCCGATCGGCGCGCGCCTGTGCATCGCCCAGCCCGAGGGCTGGCGGATCGCCGTCTGCTCGATGGACCTCAACGTGACGTCGTGGCGGCCGACGCAGGAGCGCTGCGATCCGGTCGCGTCGGGACGGCCCGGTACGGCGGGCTTTACGCCGCGCGGCTGAGGCGGACGGGGGCGAGGCGGACGGGGAAACCGAGGCGGCATGCTGAAGCGGGGGCCGCGTGCGGCCCCCGCCGGACCATCATAGAGCGCCCACGACCACCAGGCCGAGGAACGCGAAGACGGCGAAGAAGGTCAGCACTTCCATTCGCAGGGTCGATGTCATCGAGGCCTCTCCCTTGCTGAACGTCCGTCGGGCGACCGCCGTCGCCCGACCGCGAGTCTAGCCCACTCCCGCGGGCCGGCAACCCCCTTGCAGTGCGCCGCAACATCCCGGCGCCCGCGCCTCTCGCCCGGGGATCGCCGCTCGCGCGCCGGCGCATTTCGCCCTAGATAGGCGGCATGAGCGATGGCGATCGGTTTTGCGGCGGGCGGCGGGGCTACCACCACGGCCGGCTGAAGGACGCGTTGGTGGAGGCGGCCCGCGCGCTGTCGGCGCAGCGCGGCCCGGCGGGCTTCACCCTGGCCGAAGCGGCCAAGCTCGTCGGCGTCACCGCCGCCGCCCCCTATCGCCATTTCACCGACCGCAACGCCCTGATGGGCGAGGTCGCCCGGCGCGGCTTCGATCAGTTCGCCGGCGAACTGGAGGCGGCGTGGGCGGGCGGCGCGGCCGATCCGGTCGCCGCTTTCCGCCGCATGGGCGAGGCCTATCTCGGCTTCGCCCGGCGCGAGCCCGGCCTCTATGCGGCGATGTTCGGCAGCGTCAGGGCGCTCGACGCGCCGGCCTCGGGCGCGGCGGCCGACCGGGCGCTCGACGCCCTGCGCCGGGCCGCCCGCGCCGTGCTCGACGCCTATGGCGCCAAGGACGCCGACGACAAGGCGCTCGCCTACGAGATCTGGGCGCTCGCCCACGGCGTCGCCATGCTCGCGCTCTCCGGCCATCTCGGCGCGGCGGCCGATTGCGACCCTTCGGCCATCCTGTCGGCGGGCGTCGGCGGCGTGGTGGAGAGCGCGATCAGGAAAGCCGGCGCCGCGGAGCAGGCCCCGCCACCGCAGACCGCCCCTAAGGGCCCGTGGGGGCCCCGCGCGTAAAGGTCAGCCCGCGCCGTTGAGCTGAGCGGCGAGACGCTCGAGCCGGTCGGCCGACTCGGCCACGGCGGCCGCGACGGCCTCGTTCTGCTCGGCCTGCGCGCCCTGCGCCTCCTCGGCGCGCGCGGCGAGGCGGGCCGCCTCCTCCGTCACCGCCGCGAGCCGGCGGCGGGCGGCCTGCAATTCGTCCGCATATGTGAGCGCGGCCATCACCGTGATGCGCTGGTCGCCGATCTCGCCGAACGAGGCGCGCAAGTCCGCGATCTTGGCGTCCACCTCGCGCGCCAGCGCCTCGAGATGCGCCTCCTCGCCGTCGCCGCACGCCATCCGGTAGGCGCGGCCCGCGATCGTCACCGAGACATGCGCCATGCCGGCCTCCCTCACCCGCCGGCGGGCGCGCCGAGCGCCGTCCTGAGCGCCGCGCCCGCGCGCTGCAGCCGTTGCGCCACCTGATGGGTGGCGGCCTCGAGCGCCTGCCCGCGCGCGAGCGCGCCGTCGAGATCGACGGCGAGGCGCGCGCGATCGTCCTGCATCACGGCCAGCTCCTCGACGAGATCGCCGCGCGCAGCGTCGACGGCTGCGCGCCGCGAGGCCGCGGCCTCCAGCTGGTCGATCGCGGCGGCGAGCCGGCGCAGCGCCTCCTGCAGGCCGGCGGCCGTATGAGACACGGGCGAATCCATGCGTCGAAGGGGCTCCGGCGCCGACCTTAGGCGCCGCGTGCGACGCGCGTCAACGCGGCCGCGCCCCCGCCGACCCGCCGTCCTCGCGTTGACTCGAAGGGGCGAGGTGCTATCAAGCCCGCGACTTCGGCCCGGAACGCATCCCACATGTCGCAAAACGCTTCGCACGCGGTCGCCCCGGCCGCCATGGCCAACGCTATTCGCGCCCTCGCGATGGACGCGGTCGAGAAGGCCAAATCGGGCCATCCCGGCCTGCCGATGGGCGCGGCCGACATCGCGACCGCGCTGTTCACCAAGGTGATGACGTTCGACGCGGCGCGGCCGGACTGGCCCGATCGCGACCGTTTCGTGCTGTCGGCGGGCCACGGCTCGATGCTGCTCTACGCGCTGCTGCATCTGACCGGCGTTCCCGGCGTCGGGCTCGACGAGATCAAGAACTTCCGCCAGCTCGGCGCTAAGACGGCCGGCCATCCCGAATATGGCCACGCCGCCGGCGTCGAGACGACCACCGGCCCGCTCGGCCAGGGGATCGCCACCGCCGTCGGCATGGCGCTGGCCGAGCGCATGCTGGCGGCCGAGTTCGGCGACGTCGTCGACCATCGCACCTACGTGCTGGCCTCCGACGGCGACCTCATGGAAGGCATCAGCCAGGAGGCGATCGCCATCGCAGGCCATCTGAAGCTGTCGAAGCTGATCGTCCTGTTCGACGACAACGGCATCTCGATCGACGGGCCGATCTCGGTCGCCGATTCGGTCGATCAGATCAAACGCTTCGAATCGGCCGGCTGGGCGGCGACGCGGGTCGACGGCCACAATCAGGCCGCCATCGTCGCGGCGGTGGAGAAGGCCAAGGCCTCCGACCGCCCGACCCTGATCGCCTGCAAGACGGTGATCGGCTACGGCGCGCCGACGCGCGCCGGCAAGTCGAAGTCGCATGGCGAGCCGCTCGGCGCCGAGGAGATCGCCGGCGCCCGCAAGGCGCTGGACTGGCCGTACGCTCCCTTCGAGATCCCGGCGGACATTCTGGCCGCCTGGCGCGCCGCCGGCGCGCGCGGCGCCGGCGCCCGCACGGCGTGGGAGAAGCGCCTCGCCGCCCTGCCCGCCGACCGGCGCGCCGAATTTTCCCGCCGCGTCGCCGGCGACCTGCCGGCCGGACTTGCCGCCGCGGTCGAGGCCGCCAAGGCGAAGCTGATCGCCGAGGCGCCCGAAATGGCGACCCGCAAGTCGGGCGAGGCGGCGATCAAGGTTCTGGCGCCCGTCGTCCCCGAACTCGTCACCGGCTCGGCCGACCTCACCGGCTCCAACAACACCAAGGTGGACGCGACGCCCGCCATTTCGCCCGGCGCCTTCGCCGGCCGCTTCGTGCATTGGGGCATCCGCGAGCACGGCATGGCCGCCGCCCTCAACGGCATGGCGCTGCATGGCGGCTTCATCCCCTCCGGCGCGACCTTCCTCGTCTTCACCGACTATTGCCGGCCGGCGATCCGCCTCGCCGCGCTGATGGGCAGCGCGTCATCCATGTGATGACGCACGACTCCATCGGCCTCGGCGAGGACGGCCCGACCCACCAGCCGGTCGAGCATCTGGCCGCGCTGCGCGCCATTCCGAACACGCTCGTCCTGCGCCCCTGCGACGCGGTCGAGACTCTCGAATGCTGGCAGGTCGCGCTGGAGAACGCCGGCGGCCCGAGCGTTCTGGCGCTCACCCGGCAGAATCTGCCCGCCCTGCGCCGCGCGCCGGCCGAGGGCAATCTCTGCGCCCGCGGCGCCTACGAGATTTCGCCCGCCGACGGCGCGGCCGAAGTCTCGCTGTTCGCCACCGGCTCGGAAGTCGCCATCGCGGTCGCCGCGCAGACGCTGTTGAAGGACAAGGGCGTCGCCGCGCGCGTCGTCTCCGTGCCGTCCTTCGAGCTGTTCCGCGCGCAGGCGCGGCCTATCGCGACGCCGTGATCGGGACGGCGCAGGTGAGGATCGCCGTCGAGGCGGCGATCCGCATGGGCTGGGATGCGATCATCGGTTCGGACGGCGGTTTCGTCGGCATGACGGGCTTCGGCGCCAGCGCGCCGGCCAAGCAGCTCTACCAGCACTTCGGCGTCACCGCCGAGCGGCGGCGGCCGCTGCGGGCCGGCCCCCCCCCCGGCCCCCCGCCCCGCCCCCCGCCCCCGCGGCCGCTGGCGCAACTGGGAGCAGATCCATGGCGGTGAAGGTCGCGATCAACGGCTTCGGCCGCATCGGCCGCAACGTCCTTCGCGCCATCGTCGAGAGCGGCCGCAAGGACATCGAGGTCGTCGCCATCAACGACCTCGGCCCGGTCGAGACCAACGCCCACCTGCTGCGCTTCGACAGCGTGCATGGCCGCTTCCCCACAAGGTGACGGTCAGGGCGACACGATCGACGTCGGCCGGCCCGATCAAGGTGACCGCGGCCGCGACCCGGCCAGCTGCCGCACAAGGCCATGGGCGTCGACATCGCGCTCGAATGCACCGGCATCTTCACCGCCAAGGACAAGGCCGCCGCCCATCTTGACGGCCGGCGCCAAGCGCGTGCTGGTCTCGGCGCCCGCCGACGGCGCCGACCTGACCGTCGTCTACGGCGTCAACCACGACAAGCTGACCAAGGACCACATCGTCGTCTCGAACGCCTCGTGCACGACCAACTGCCTGTCGCCCTTCGCCAAGGTCCTTCACGAGGCCATCGGCATCGAGAAGGGCATGATGACGACGATCCACTCGTATACGGGCGACCAGCCGACGCTCGACACGATGCACAAGGATCTCTACCGCGGCCGCGCCGCCGCGCTGTCGATGATCCCGACCTCGACCGGCGCCGCCAAGGCCGTCGGCCTCGTGCTGCCCGAACTCAACGGCAAGCTCGACGGCTTCGCCATGCGCGTGCCGACGCCGAACGTCTCCGTCGTCGACCTCAAGTTCATCGCCAGGCGCAAGACGACGAAGGACGAGATCAACGCCGCCATCAAGGCCGCCGCCGACGGCGCGCTGAAGGGCATCCTCGGCTACACGACGGCGCCAAACGTCTCGATCGACTTCAACCACGATCCGCACTCGTCGATCTTCCACATGGACCAGACCAAGGTCATGGACGGCACGCTCGTCTCGGTGCTGTCCTGGTACGACAACGAGTGGGGCTTCTCGAACCGCATGGCCGACACGGCCGTCGCGATGAGCAAGCTCATCGGCTGCACGGATGACCTGAGGACGCAGGCGCGGGATTCGCCGTCAAGCCGCCGGCGCCCTTCGTCGCCGAGCGGGCCGACAATCGCAACTTCGACATCGGCTACGGCATCAATCCGACGACCGGCCAGCCGCCGATCGCCGGAACCGGCAAGTATCTCTGTCAGGCCGGCTTCAAGGCCGCGCCGCAGAACGCCGGCCAGACGCAAGCCGAGATCAACAAGGCGACCGAGACGCCCGAGCGCGCCAAGTCGATCCGCGACATCTTCGGCATGCTGTTCGAGATCGACGCGCTGCGCCTCGCCGCCATCGGCGACGTGAAGGGCTTCGAGATCGAGGCGCGGCCGAAGATGGGGCCGGGCGCGGCCGACGCGCGCATCTTCGGCGCGATCCACGAGACGCCGAAGGGCCGCGTCACCATGATGTGCTCGACCACGAAGGAAGCCTGGGTCAACGCGCTGCCGGCCCTTCCGTGCGCTGCGCGCCTCGATCACGACGCCGAAATGAGGCGCGCGATGTCGCGCCGCGCGTCGATCTGTCAGAGTGCGCCGGCCGAAGCCGCGCGTCGTCGAATTGACGGGTTCTCTTGCGCGACGCGCCTCGCCCTGCTCGCGCTCCCGCTGCTCATCGCGCCGCGCGCAGATGCGGCGTCAGGGCTCGTGGATGAAGCGACCGGCCTCGCACTTTCGCTGCCCGCGCCCTACGAGGCGCATCGCATCGAGAGCCCGCGTTACGACGTCGCATTCGCGGTCACATCCTCCGGCCAAGGCCCGTCCCCGGCAGCCGGCGACCCCTATCTCTGCATCGTCGGCTTCAAGGCGGATCCGGACAATGCCGGCATGAGCCAGGCGACGATCAACCGGCTCACGCGGCGCGTCGCCCGCGCGCAGACGCGCACGCATGTCGCGACCTTTGGGCAGGTCGAATCCGAAACTTCGTTCACGCATCGCGGCGTGGCCGGACTGGAATTTCTGCTCAAGCCGAGAAACCGGCCAGCGGAGGCCGACGAACTCGTGCTGCTCTCGTTCATCGACACGCGCGCCGGTCGCGTCGTCTGCTCCTGCGCTGGCCGGCGCGCCGAAGCGCCGCGCGTCGTCACACAGTTCCGTTCGATCCGCGCGGCGATCGGCCTGCCGCGACCCCGGGAGCCGCACGATGACCGCCGAGGCGAGCCCGTCCGCAAGGCCTCCGTCGGCGACGTCCGTCGCCTTCCCGATCCTGCTCGCGCTGTCCGCCTCGCACTTCCTCAACGACACGATCCAGTCGCTGCTGCCATCGATCTACCCGATCCTGCAGCGCGACCTCGGCCTGACCTTCGGCCAGATCGGCTTCATCACCTTCGCCTTCCAGGTCACCGCCAGCGTGCTGCAGCCGATGGTGGGCGTTGCGACCGACCGCAAGGCCATGCCCTATTCGCTGGTCGTCGGCATGATGTGCTCGCTCGCCGGCCTGCTGCTGCTGTCGCGCGCGCACAGTTTCGGCTGGGTGCTGCTGGCCGCCTCGACCATCGGCGTCGGCTCCTCGATCTTCCATCCCGAAGCCTCGCGCGTCGCCCGCTCCGCCTCGGGCGGACGCTACGGCTTCGCCCAGAGCTTCTTTCAGGTTGGCGGCAACACGGGCCAGGCGGTCGGCCCGCTGCTCGCCGCGCTGATCATCGTGCCCTTCGGCCAGGGCGCCATCGCCTGGTTCGCGCTCGTGGCCTTCGCCGGCATGGCGCTGCTGTTCTGGGTCGGGCGCTGGTATTCGACGCATCTGGGCGCGGCGCGCAGGGCGTCCGCCCCGCCGCCGCCGCTCTCGCGCAAGGCGTGGCTCGCCATCGCGATCCTGATCGCGCTCGTCTTCTCGAAGAATTTCTACACGGCGAGCCTGCAATCCTTCTACACCTTCTACCTGATCGACCGCTTCGGCCTGTCGATTCAGGAATCGCAGTTCTACCTGTTCGTGTTCATGGCGGCGGTCGCCGCCGGCACGCTCATCGGCGGCCCGCTCGGCGACCGTTTCGGCAAGCTGCCGATCATCTGGGTGTCGATCCTCGGCGTGCTGCCCTTCTCGATCGCCCTGCCCTACGCGAACTTCTTCTGGACGGTGGCGCTCACCGCGATCATCGGCTTCGTCATCGCCTCGTCCTTCTCGCTGATCGTGGTGACGGCGCAGGAGCTCGCGCCCGGCCGCGTCGGCATGGTCGGCGGCCTGTTCTTCGGCCTGTCCTTCGGCACCGGCGGCCTCGGCGCTGCGGCTCTTGGCCTACTTGCCGATTCCTACGGGCTTGATTTCGTCTACCGCGTCTGTTCCTTCCTGCCGGCGATCGGCCTTCTTCTCATCTTCATGCCGAAGAAGGAGGCCGCTGCGGCCTGACCACTGGAGTCCGCCATGTCCGCTTTCCGCACGCTCGACGACCTCGCCCCCAAGGGCAAGCGCGTGCTGTTGCGCGTCGATCTCAACGTGCCGATGGAGAACGGCAAGGTATCCGACGCAACCCCGCATCGCGCGCGTCGCGCCGACCATTCTCGAACTCGCCGGCAAGGGCGCGAAGGTGATCCTGCTCGCCCATTTCGGTCGCCCCAAGGGCGGGCCGGACGAGAGGCGAATTCGCTGAAGCCCGTCGCCGCCGCCGTAGCCGGCATCATCGGCCAGCCCGTCGGCTTCGCCGGCGACTGCATCGGCGAGGTCGCCGCGCAGGCCATCGCGAAGATGCAGGACGGCGACGTGCTGCTGCTCGAGAACACCCGCTTCCACAAGGGCGAGGAGAAGAACGATCCGGCGATCGTCGAGGGCCTCGCGCTCGGCGACGTCTATGTCAACGACGCCTTCTCGGCCGCCCATCGCGCCCACGCCTCGACCGAGGGCGTGGCGAAGAAGCTGCCCGCCTATGCCGGCCGCGCGATGCAGCAGGAGCTCGAGGCGCTCGACGCCGCCCTCGGCAATCCGAAGAAGCCGGTGGTCGCCATCGTCGGCGGCGCGAAAGTGTCGAGCAAGCTCGATCTGCTCGGCAACCTCGTGAAGAAGGTCGACATGCTGATCATCGGCGGCGGCATGGCCAACACCTTCCTGTTCGCGCAGGGCAAGGACGTCGGCAAGTCGCTCTGCGAGAAGGATCTCGCCGACACCGCGCGCGCCATTCTGGCGGCCGCGAAAGAGGCGAAGTGCGAGATCGTGCTTCCGGTCGACGCCGTCGTCGCCAAGGAATTCAAGGCGCACGCGCCGAGCCGCGTCGTCCCGGTCGACCGGATCGGCGCCGACGAGATGATGCTCGACATCGGCCCGCGCTCGGTCGTCGAGATCGAGACGCTGCTCGATGTGGCGAAGACGCTAGTGTGGAACGGCCCCTTCGGCGCGTTCGAGCTGGCGCCCTTCGACGCCGGCACCGCCGCCGTGGCCAAGGCGGCCGCGCGCCGCGTCAAGGCGGGCAGACTGCTCGCCGTCGGCGGCGGCGGCGACACGGTGTCGGCGCTCAATCAGGCCGGAGCGGCCGACGACTTCACCTATATTTCGACCGCCGGCGGCGCCTTCCTCGAATGGATGGAAGGCAAGGCCCTGCCCGGCGTCGAGGCGCTGCGCGCGTAACGCGCGCTGTTTCATCCGTCCCGTTTCACAGGAGACCGCAATGGCCCGCATCACGCTTCGACAGTTGCTCGATCACGCCGCCGAACAGGGCTACGGCGTGCCGGCGTTCAACATCAACAACATGGAGCAGGCGCTCGCGATCATGGCCGCCGCCGACGCGGTGGACGCGCCGGTGATCATCCAGGCCTCGCGCGGCGCCCGCCAATACGCCAACGACATCATGCTCAAGCACATGATGGACGCGGTGACCGAGATCTATCCGCACATTCCCGTCTGCGTGCATCTCGACCACGGCAACGGCCCGGCGACCTGCATGACCGCCATTCAGGCCGGCTTCACCTCGGTGATGATGGACGGCTCGTTGAAGGCCGACGGCAAGACCCCGGCCGACTGGGCCTACAATGTCGGCGTCACCAAGACGGTGACCGACATGGCCCATCTCGGCGGCATCTCGGTCGAGGGCGAACTCGGCGTGCTCGGCAGCCTCGAGACCGGCGAGGGCGAGAAGGAGGACGGCCACGGCGCCGAGGGCAAGCTCAGCCACGACCAGTTGCTGACCAACCCGGACGAGGCGGTGAAGTTCGTCAAGGAGACCAAGGTCGACGCGCTGGCGATCGCCATGGGCACCTCGCACGGCGCCTACAAGTTCACCCGCAAGCCCGACGGCAAGGTGCTGGCGATGAACGTGATCGAGGAGATCCACAAGAAGCTCCCGAACATCCATCTCGTCATGCACGGCTCCTCGTCGGTGCCGCAGGACCTGCAGGACATCATCAACAAGTTCGGCGGCAAGATGCCCCAGACCTGGGGCGTGCCGGTCGAGGAGATCCAGCGCGGCATCAAGAACGGCGTGCGCAAGATCAACATCGACACCGACAACCGCATGGCGATGACGGGCCAGATCCGAAAAGTCTTCGCCGAAAGCCCCGGCGAGTTCGACCCGCGCAAATATCTCAAGCCCGCGCAGGACGCGATGACGAAGCTCTGCAAGCAGCGCCTCGAGGAGTTCGGCACGGCCGGTCAGGCGAGCAAGATCAAGCGCGTGCTCACCCTCGCCGACATGGCCAACCGCTACGCCAAGGGCGAGCTCGACCCGAAGTTCGGCTGATCGCGCCGGCGAAGCAAGACAGAGGCCGCGTTCGCGAGGGCGCGGCCTTTTTCGTCGAGGCGGCCATGCGCGTCGCGCGGCTGACCACCGCCCGTCATTGCGAGAAGCGAAGCGACGAAGCAATCCAGCCTCCGTGCACCGCTCTGGATTGCTTCGCTTCGCTCGCAATGACGGCGAGGGCGAGGGCGTCCGCCGACATGAACCCCGGCAAGATGTATCCGCCCTGACGGGCGGGCGCGCGGATTGGACGCGCGCGCTCCGCTCGGCTAACAGGCGCGACGCGCCGCGGCTTCGCCGCATTCCTCGCGCAGGACAGATTCGAGCATGACCGAGCCGCGCCTCTACCTCGTCACGCCGCCGCTCGCCGCTCCCGGCGAGGGCGCCGCCGTCTTCGCCGCCGCCGCCGCGAGCGGCGCGGTCGCCTGCGCGCTGCTGCGGCTGGCGACCAACGAGCCCGGACAGAGCAAGGCGGTCGCCCGCGCCGTCTGCGACATCCTCCAGCCCGCCGGGATCGCCGTCGTGGTGGAGGACGACACCCGGCTCGCCGGCCGCGCCGAGGCCGACGGCGTGCATGTCGCCGGCGCCGGCGAGGCGCTCGCCGCCGCGCTGAAGTCGATGCGCCCGAAGCGCATCGTCGGCGTCGGCGCCCTCGCCTCGCGCGACGAGGCGATGCAGGCGGGCGAGGCCGAGCCCGACTATCTGATGTTCGGCGAGCCGGCGGCCGACGGCTTCGTCCGTCCGCTCGACTGGCGCGTCGAGCGCGCCGGCTGGTGGTCGGAGATTTTCAACGTGCCCTGCGTCGCCTACGCCGCGCAGGCGGACGAGGTCGCCGCCCTCGCGCAGGCGGGGGCCGATTTCGTCGCCCTCGGGCCGTGGCTGTTCGCCGAGGCGGACCCGGCCGCGATCCTGAAGCGCGCCGCGGCCGACCTCGCCGCCGCGCCGGCGCGCGCGTGAGGCCGGCGTGAGAGCGATCCGCCCCGCAATCCTCGCGCTCGCCGCGCTGACGCTGTCGCTGGCGGCGGCGCAGGCGCAACCCTCGCCCAAGGGCTTCGGCGCGACGCTGTCGACGCCGAGCCTGTCCGCAGGCCCCGCGCCGAGCGCCGAGGGGCGGGACGCAGCCTTCGCCGCCTATCAGCGCGGCTACTACGTCACCGCCTACAAGGAGGCCCTGAAGCGCCTCGATGCGGACAAGACCGACGCGCCGGCGATGGCGCTGATCGGCCAGATCCACGCCGACGGCCTGTCGATCCGGCAGGACGAGGCGGAGGCCGCGCGCTGGTTTCGCCTCGCCGCCGACCGCGACTATGCGCCGGCGATCTTCGCCCTCGCGGTGATGTATCTGGACGGTCGCGGCGTGCCGAAGGACAAAGCGGAGGCAAAGCGTCTGTTCGAGCGCGCCGCCGACCAGGACGTCGCCGGGGCGAACTACAATCTCGGCGTGATGGCGATCGAGTCGACCGACGGCGGCCCGCCGGATTTCGCCAAAGCGGCGCAGTTCTTCCGCAAGGGCGCCGAGGCGGGCGACGCCGATTCGGCCTATTCGCTCGGCCTGCTCTACCGCGAGGGGCGCGGCGTCGAGAAGGATCTCGCCGAGGCCGCCCGCTGGATCGGCCGCGCCGCCGACGAGCGCAACGTCGCCGGCGAGATCGACTACGCGATCATGCTGTTTAACGGCGAGGGCGTGGAGAAGAACGAACCGGCAGCCGCCAAGCTGTTCCTGCGCGCCGCCAATCGCGACAATCCGGCCGCGCAGAACCGCATCGCGCGCATTCTTGCCGCCGGCCGCGGCATGCCGAAGAACATCGTCGAGGCGATGAAGTGGCACATCCTCGCCCGCGCCGCCGGCGTGCCCGACCCCTGGCTCGAGGACCAGCTCGTCGCCCTCACGCCCGACCAGCGCACCAGGGTCGACGAGGCGGTGCGCCGCTATCTCGGCCGGTGAGTCGCGCGGGCGGCGCGCGTGACAGCGCCGGCCGCGCCCGCTAGAAGCCCGGGTCCGCGCCCGCGCCCTTCCCGTCCAGAGTTCCCGCCCATGATCCGCTCCGCCCTGATGAACGTCATGACCGCCGCCGCGCTGAAGGCCGGCAAGGGCCTCAAGCGCGATTTCGGCGAGGTCGAGAATCTTCAGGTGTCGATGAAGGGGCCGGGCGATTTCGTCTCCGCCGCCGACCGCAAGGCGGAGAAGGTGATCTTCGAGGAGCTGTCGCGCGCCCGTCCGGGCTACGGTTTCGTGATGGAGGAGTCGGGCGTCGTCGAGGGGACCGACGCCACCCACCGCTGGCATATCGACCCGCTCGACGGCACCGCCAACTTCCTGCACGCGATCCCGATGTTCGCCGTCTCGATCGCGCTCGAGCGCGAGGGCCAGCTCGTCGCCGGCCTCGTCTACAACCCGGCCACCGACGACATGTATGTCGCCGAGAAGGGCCAGGGCGCCTGGAACAACAACCGCCGCCTGCGCGTCTCGCAGCGCCGCGACGTGGCGATGTCGCTGATCGGCTGCGGCGTGCCCCATCTCGGCAAGGCGACGGCCCATCCCCGCTTCAAGGCGGAGCTCGCCGGCGTGATGGCGAAGGCCCAGAACGTGCGCCGCATGGGCGCGGCCGCGCTCGATCTCGCCTATGTCGCCGCCGGCCGCTTCGACGCCTGGTGGGAGCGCGGCCTCAACACCTGGGACTTCGCCGCCGGCGCCCTGCTGGTGCGCGAGGCGGGCGGCTTCGTCTCGGACGCCGACGGCGGGCCCGACTTCATGGAGACCGGCACAGTCTGCGCCGGCAACGAGTGGATCCACAGGGAGCTGCTGGCGATCCTGCGCGCCGCCCGCTGAGCCCGGCCGGGCGCCCCTGCGGCCTCAGGTCGCCGGGCGGCCCGAATTTGTGCCGCCCGCCCGATGCGCTAGATTGTCGGTGATTTCACGCAGCGTGACTCGCGGATCGGAGCGCTCATGGCGACTGAGTTCGAGGCGACCCGTTTGTCCTCGCCCCGCATCTTTCTGGTGCGGATGCTGGTGTTCCTGATCCTCGTCGGCTTCGTCGCGCTCATCCTCTACCGGCAGATCTGGACGGCCTTCCTCGCCAATCCCGGCCTCAACGCGCTGATCGGCGGGCTGCTTCTGCTCGGCGTCGTCTACGCCTTCCGGCAGGTGGTGCGTCTGTTCCGCGAGGTGAAGTGGGTGAATGCGCTGACCGGCGCGCGCGTCGGCGAGAATGTCGGCGCGCCGATCCTGCTCGCCCCGGTCGCCGCCATCCTGCGCGATTCCGGCGGCCAGCGCGCCATCTCCACGCTGACGCTGCGCGCCATCCTCGATTCGGTCGGCATGCGTCTCGACGAGGCGCGCGAACTGTCGCGCTACCTCACCGGCCTGCTGGTGTTTCTCGGCCTGCTCGGCACCTTCTGGGGCCTGCTGGAGACCGTCGGCTCCATCGGCGGCGTGATCAAGGCGATGCAGACCGGCGCCGACGCCGCGGTGATGTTCGACGAGCTAAAGAGCGGCCTGTCGAAGCCGATCGACGGCATGAGCATCTCCTTCACCTCCTCGCTGTTCGGCCTCGCCGGCTCGCTCATTCTCGGCTTCCTCGACCTGCAGGCGGGGCAGGCGCAGAACCGCTTCTACAACGAGCTCGAGGACAATCTCGCCCGCTTCACCGCCGACGCGCCGGTCGGCGCGCCGATGGCGATCCCCGAGCAGATCGAAACCGCGCTCGCCCAGCTCGCCGCGCGCGACGCCGGCGGCGGCCCGCAGGCGACGACCGCGATGGCCAACCTCGCCGAGGGCATTCAGGGCCTCGTCCAGCACATGCGCTCCGAGCAGCAGATGATCCGCGACTGGGTGGAGGCGCAGGCCTCCCAGCAGCGCGAGATCCGCGCCTTGCTCGACCGTCTGGCGCGCGAGCGTTCGCTGTGAGCGCGATGGGCCGCAGCCGCCGTCGCGGCGGCGAGGTCAATTACTGGCCGGGCTTCGTCGACGCGCTGTCGACGATGCTTCTGGTCATGATCTTCCTGCTGTCGGTGTTCATGCTGGCGCAGTTCTTCCTGTCGCGCGAGGTCTCCGGCAAGGACACCGCGCTGACCAAGCTGAACCGGCAGATCGAGGAGCTGACGCAACTGCTCGCGCTCGAGCGCGCCGGCAAGACGGACGCGCAATCGACCCTCGCCGCGCTGACCGCCACGCTCGACGCCGCCGAGGCCGACAAGCGCCGCCTGCAAGGCCTGATCGACTCCGGCGGCGCGGGCCTGACCAGCGCCAACGCGCGCGCGAGCGAAGCCGGCAAGCAGCTCGACGCCGAAAAGCTCGTCTCGCAGCGCGCCATCGCGCAGGTCGACATTCTGAACCAGCAGATCGCCGCGCTGCGCCGCCAGCTCGCCGCGCTCGAGGAGGCGCTGTCGGCCTCCGAGTCGCGCGATCGCGAAAGTCAGGCCCGCATCGCCGATCTCGGCTCGCGCCTCAACGTCGCGCTGGCGCAGAAGGTGCAGGAGCTGGCGCGCTACCGGTCCGACTTCTTCGGCCGGTTGCGCCAGATTCTCGGCGCCCGCCCCGGCATCCGCGTCGTCGGCGACCGCTTCGTGTTCGAATCCGAAGTGCTGTTCGACACCGGACAGGCGGGCGTCAACGCCGCCGGCAAGACCGAGCTCGACAAGCTCGCCGCCGCCGTGATCGAGCTGGAGCGCGAGATCCCACCGGAGATTCCGTGGGTGCTGCGCATCGACGGCCACACCGACAAGCGACCCTTGCAAGGCTCGGGACAGTTCAAGACGAACTGGGAGCTCTCCGCCTCGCGCGCCATTTCGGTGGTGCAATATCTGATCACGCGCGGCATCTCGCCCCAGCGCCTCGTCGCGGCCGGCTTCGGCGAGTTTCAGCCGCTCGACAATGGCGACAGCGAGGACGCGCTGCGCCGCAACCGCCGCATCGAGCTGAAGCTCACCGAGCGATGAGCGCGAAACTGCGCGCGGCGAGCGCGGACGACCGCGACGCGATGATCGCGCTTTGGATCGAGGCGTGGACGCCGGTGTTCCCCGACATCGACTTCGCCGCGCGCGCGACATGGTTTGGCGACCACATCGACACGTTGACCGCCAAGGGCGCGCGCGTGACCGTGGCGCAGGACGCGGCCGGCCTTTCCGGGTTCTCGATCTTCGATCCCGCGACCGGCGACATGGACCAGCTCTGCGTCGCCTTGCGCGCGCAAGGCTCGCCTGTTGCGCGCGACCTGCTCGACGCGCTGAAGCGCGCCAATCCGCGCGTGACGCTCGCCGTCAACCGCGACAATCCGCGCGCCCGCCGCTTCTACGCGCGCGAGGGCTTTCGCATCGTCGGCGAGGGCGTGAGCGAGCGCTCGGGACTGCCGCTCGTCTTCATGGAGTGGCGCGCGGGCTGAGGGCGCGGCGCCCTACTCCCAGAAGGCCGGCGCGGCCTCGCTGAGCAGCCCGCCGACGCGCACCGGCGCGATCCGGGTCGCAAGCCCGTTCGCGCCCGTCTCGACCGCGACGCCGCACAGCGTCGCCGGCCCGCCCGCCGGCTCGAAGCGCGAGCCCGGCGTCGATTCCAGAAAGCGCCGGATCGGCTCGTCCTTCTCCATGCCGATCACGCTGTCGTAATCGCCGGTCATGCCGGCGTCCGTCATGAACGCCGTGCCGCCCGGCAGCACGCGATGGTCGGCGGTCGGCGCATGCGTATGCGTGCCGACGACGAGGCTGACGCGCCCGTCGAGATAGGCGCCGAGCGCCTGCTTCTCGCTCGTCGCCTCGGCGTGGAAATCGACCACGATCGCGTCGCACGCCGTCCCCAGCGGACAGGCCTCGATCTCGCGGTCGATCGCCGCGAACGGATCGCGATGCAGCCCCATGAAGACGCGGCCGATGGCGTTGACGACCAGCACACGATGGCCGCTCGCCGTGTCGATCAGCGTCGCGCCGCGGCCGGGCGTCCCGCGGTTGAAATTCGCTGGCCGCACCAGGCGCGGCTGGCGGGCGATGAAGACGAGCGCCTCGCGCTGGTCCCATGCATGATTGCCGAGCGTCACCGCGTCGGCGCCGGCGGCGAGAAACTCGTCGCAGATCGCCTCGGTGATGCCGAAGCCGCCGGCCGCGTTCTCGCCGTTGACGATCACGCAATCCAGTCGCCACCGTTCGCGCAGGCGCGGCAGCTCGCGCAGCAGAACGTCGCGCCCCGCGCGCCCTACGACATCGCCCACGAACAACAGCCGCATCATGCCGTCCCGAACTCCACCACGCCCGTCTCGGTGGCGACCATATCCAGCTTTTCGTCGGTGGCCAGCGCCGGAACGAAATCCACTTGCTGAACGGTGAACGCGACGCCGACCGCCGTGACGCGGCCCCGCGCCCGCAGCGCGGCGAGCGTGCGGTCGTAAAAGCCCCCGCCATAGCCGATGCGCTGGCCGGCGCGATCGAACGCCGCCAGCGGAACGAACAGCAGATCGGGCTCGATCGTCGGCGCGTCGGCCGCCGGCTCGCTCAGCCCGAACGGCGCGGCGACGAGGCGCTCGCCCGGCGCCCATGCGCGAAAGATCAACGGCTCGCCGCGCCCGACGACGACCGGCAGCCCGACGCGCACGCCCGCGCCGACCAGCGCCGCGATCAGCGGCCGCGTGTCCGGCTCGTCGCGAATGGGCAGGAATACGGAGGCCGTGCGCGCGCCGAGGCGCCCGGCGAGGTCCGGCCCCAGCGCCGCCAGCCGCGCCGCGAAATCCACGCGCGCCGGCGCGCCGACCGCGGCCCGCGCGACGAGCGCCGTCCTGCGCAGATCCGCCTTGAGAGGCGCAACGTTCATGCCGCCGTCCGGGAAAAGAGTGCGGAGCCGCAAAGGCCGTGGGACATCGATCCCGGGTACCTACAACGTAGGTGGGCGCCGTTTGGCCAGGTCCACGGACGAGGCCAGGGACAGCTCCCATAAGGATCGATAAGGCCCCGGGGTATTAAGGTCCAACACGAACCCCACAGCCCCGCCCGCACAATGTAGGGCGCCGCCGCGCGCCACGCCAGTGGCCGGACGCGGATCGTCGAAATCGGGTGTCGGCGACGCCGGGAACCAGCGAGACGTCGGTCGCCGCACTTGCGAGAGACCGCCATGATCAGCCCGCGACATCCCTCGATCCTCTACTTCGGAACGCCTGTCATCCTCGTCTCGACGCGCAATGCCGACGGGACGTTCAACGTCGCCCCGCTGTCCTCGATCTTCTGGCTCGGCTGGCGCTGCGTCATCGGCGTCGCGGCGACCTCGAAGACGACGGAGAACATCCTGCGCGAGCGCGATTGCGTGGTGAACATGCCCTCCGCGGACATGGCGGACGCGGTCGACCGGCTCGCGCTGACGACCGGCTCCGATCCCGTGCCCGAGACGAAGGCGCGGCGGGGCTACGCCCATTGCGCCGACAAATTCGTCCGCGCGGGCCTGACCCCGGCCCGCGCCGAAACCGTGGGCGCGCCGCGCGTCGCCGAATGTCCGGTGCAGTTCGAGACGCGCCTCGTCGCCGCGCGCCGCTTCGGCGAGGGCGAGCCCGAGATGGCGGGCGCGCCCTATCTGTTCGAGCTGCGCGTCACGCGTGTCTGGCTCGACGACGCCATTCTCGCGGAGGGAACGAACGATCACGTCGACCCGCTGAAATGGCGCCCGCTGATGATGAGCTTTCAGCGCTATTTCGCCCTCGGCGCGGAAGTCGCGCCCTCGCGTCTGGCGACGATTCCCGAACACATGTATCGCAGCGCGGACTACGAGCGCGCCCGCCGCGAGACCGCCGACGCATGAGCGACGCGCAGCGCCGGACCGCGAGCCTCCGGCTCGCATCTATCGCCTGGCCGCCTGCGTGGATGGCCGGGACAAGCCCGGCCATGACAAACAAAGCAGCGCGACGGACCGCGAGCCTCCGGCTCGCATCGCCCGTGCGAGCGCGCGCTACGCGACTCTTCCCCCGAGCTCATCCTCGATATGCGCGCGGACGATCTCTTCGAAATTCGCCTCCGCTCTGAAACCGAGCGCCGTTGCGCGCGCCGCGTCGAAGCGTGTCGGCCAGCCCGCGACGATCTTCATGATCGTCTCGTCCGGCTCGCGGCGGATGCGCGCCACCACCTTGTCGCCGGCGACGCGCCGCAGCGCCTCGATCTGTTCGGCGACCGTGACGCCGACGCCCGGCATGGTCAGCGCGCGGCGCGGGCCGATGGCGCCCGTATCCATCGTCGCCGCATGCAGCAGGAAGCCGACCGCCGCGCGCGGGCTCGCGTGCCAGTGCATCACCGTGTCGGCGACGGGCAGCACCGCCTCCTGCCCGGCGAGCGGCTCGCGGATGATGTTGGAGAAGAAGCCGGAGGCCGCCGCGTTCGGCTTGCCCGGCCGCACGCAGATCGTCGGCAGGCGGATCGCGACGCCGTCGATGAAGCCCTTGCGCGTGTAGTCGGAGAGCAGCAGCTCGCCGATGGCTTTCTGCGTTCCGTAGCTCGTCAGCGGCTGATGGAAAAACTCGTCGCCGATGCGATCGGGAAACGGCGCGCCGAACACGGCGATCGAGGAGGTGAAGACGAGGCGCGGCGTGTAGGCGCCGCCCGACGCCATGTTCTCCCGCCGCGTCGCCTCGTAGAGAAAGCGCGCGCCGTCGAGATTGATCGCATAGCCCTTGTCGAATTCGCGCTCGGCCTCGCCCGAGACGATGGCGGCGAGATGGAAGATCACGTCCGGCCGCGCGGCGAGCAGCTTCGGCGCGGCGGCCGGATCGGCGATGTCGACGGCCTGCGTCGTCACCTTGAACGGCGCGCCGGCCGGCGCGGTCGGGGCGATCACGTCGACCATCGCGAGTTCGTCGATCGCCCGGCCGCCGAGCGCGCCCTCGCGCGCCAGACGCTCGCACAATTTGCGGCCGACCATGCCGGCCGCGCCGATCACCAGCGCCTTCATCGCATCCGCTCCTCAGCTTTCCTCGCGCCCACGTCTGACATGCCAGCCTGGAAAATCAAGCCGATTCCACGCCCTGCGCCGGCGCCTTTTTTTCGCGGCATTTGGCCGTGCATGTCCGCCGCGCACCCGAACTGGGAGGTGACGGTCGCCACGCGAAGCGAAGAAGGAACGACATGCGAAAGACGATTTTTGGGGCGGCCGCGCTCGCCGCCATGGGCTGCGCCATTGCGCCGGCCGAAGCCAACTGGACCGGCAAGGCGTCCTATTACAATCTCAAGGGCCGCACCGCCTCGGGCGGACATGTCGGCCACCTCACCGCGGCGCATCGCACCCTGCCCTTCGGCACGCGGCTCAAGGTGACCAATCTCGCCAACCGCAAGACCGTCGTCGTCACGGTGAACGACCGCGGCCCCTTCATTCGCGGCCGCATCATCGACGTGTCGGCGGGCGCGGCGGGCGCGCTCGGCTTCCGCTCGGCCGGCGTCGCCCGCGTTCACGTCGCCCGCGTCAACTGATCACAACGCGAAGCCGCCGTCGGCCAGATGAATCTGGCCCGTCGTGTAGCTCGCCTCGTCCGAGGCCAGATACACGGCGAGCATCGCGATCTCGCGCGCCTTGCCGAGGCGGCCGATGGGCTGCCGGTCGATGAATGCCTGACGCACCTTCTCCACCGGCTCGCCGCTGGTCTTCGCCAGCGTCGCGATGCGGTCGTCGAGCGAGGGGCTCTCGATGGTGCCGGGGCAGATCGCGTTGCAGCGGACGCCCTTGCGGATGAAGTCGGCCGCCACCGCCTTGGTGAGGCCGATCACGGCCGCCTTCGTCGCGCCGTAGACATAGCGGTTCGGGATGCCGCGCACCGAGCCCGCGCCGGAGGCGATGTTGACGATCGAGCCGCCGCCCTTCTCCAGCATGCCGGGCAGGAAGGCGTGGATCGTGCGGTGCATCGACTTCACGTTGAGGTCGAAGGAGAAGTCCCAGTCCTGCTCGCTCGTGGTCAGAACCGTGCCGTGATGCACGAAGCCGGCGCAGTTGAACAGGATGTCGATGGGCCCGACCTCGCGCGCGAGCGCGTTGACGGCGTCGGTCGAGCGCACGTCGAGCGCGCGCAATTCGCCGGCGAGCCCGGCCATTCTGTCGACGGCGAGGTCGGTCGCGATCACCCGCGCGCCTTCCTGCGCGAAGGCTTCCGCCGTCGCCCGCCCGATGCCCGCGCCCGCCGCAGTGAGCACCGCCGTCTTTCCCGCCAAACGTCCAGCCACGTCGTCCTCCCCTCGCGCGAGCTTCGCCCGCGTCAGATCGTCTTGCTCATATGGACGGCGCGCCGGTCGCCCATGTCCTCGATGCGGTCGACCGCAAAGCCGTTGCGCCGATACCAGGCGACGTTGCCCGTCAGCTTTTCGCCCGTGTAGAGCCTGATGCGCGCAAGCCCCAGTTCGCGCGCCCGCCGATGCGTGAAATCGAGCATAGCCCGGCCGAGCCCGCGGCCCTGCGCGGCGGGCGCGGTCGCCACGCTCCAGATCAGGAGCGCCTCGCCGTCCCGCTCCAGCGCCAGCGCGCCGAGGGCGGCGCCGCCCGCCTCTGCGAGCCAGGTCTCCTTGCCCGCGATGATGTCGGCCGCCGCGATCTTCAGAGGGATCGGCTCGACGCCGAGGATCTCGCGGTTGCGCGCATAGGCGCTTTGCTGGATCGCCGCCAGCGCCTCGGCGTCGGCCGCGCCGGCGCGCCACAGCGTGACGCCGGCGAGCGCGCTCACGACACGCCGACGCCGTTGAGCGCCGAGAGCGACTGGCGCTGATAGCCGCCGTCGTCGAAATTCTCCGCCGCCAGCCACCGCTCGAAGGCCTGCCTGCGCATCGGCCACTCGCTGTCGAGCATCGAGAACCAGGCGGTGTCGCGGTTGCGGCCCTTGGTGATCATGTGCTGGCGGAACACGCCCTCGAAGGTGAAGCCGAAGCGCAACGCCGCATGTTTGGAGCGCCGGTTGCCCTCGTCGCATTTCCACTCGAAACGGCGATAGCCGAGATCGTCGAACACATGGCGCGCGAGGAGATAGATCGACTCGCTCGCCGCCGGCGTGCGTTGCAGCCGCGGCGCGAAAAAGATGTGGCCGACCTCGATGACGCCGTTCGGCTGGTCGAAGCGCATCAGCGTGACGCAGCCCGCCGCCTCGTCGGTCGCCTGATCGACGACGGCGAAGTAGAGCGGATCGGTCAGCGTCTGGCGCTCCTTCAGCCAGGCGCGGAACGAGGCCTCGTCGCGCCACGGCCCGTAGGCCATGAACGACCACAGCGAATCCTCGCCCTGCACCGCCTGCCACAGCGCCGCGCCGTGGCGCGCCTCGTCGAGCGGCTCGAGCCGCGCCGTGCGCCCCTGAAACACGTCGCGACGCGGAAGTCCGCGCGCGGGTTGCGGCGTCGTCATCGGCCCGTCCCTCCGGATGCGGCGCGCCTCAATGGTTGTCCCGCGGCGCGCCCATGGTCTGCGCCACCCGTTGATATTTGACCGCAGGCCGCAACACCATGCCCTGATCGAACTGTTCGACCAGCGCGCGCTGGATTTCCTGCCAAGGCGTCTGGCTTGCCGGATACTGGAACCCGCCGGCGGCAGCCAGCGCCGCGCGCCGCGCGGTGAGCTCGGCGTCGTCGATCAGAATGTTGGCGGAGCGTTTGCCGAGATCGATGCGCACGCGGTCGCCCGTCTTGACGATGGCGAGCCCGCCGCCGACCGCCGCTTCCGGCGAGGCGTTGAGGATCGACGGCGAGGCCGACGTGCCCGATTGCCGCCCGTCGCCGATGCAGGGCAACGCCAGCACGCCCTTTTTGATCAGCGCGGCGGGCGGCTGCATGTTCACCACTTCGGCGCCGCCGGGATAGCCGATCGGCCCCGTGCCGCGAATGAACAGGATGCAATGCTCGTCGATGGCGAGCGCCGGATCGTCGATCCGGTGGTGATAGTCCTCCGGCCCCTCGAACACGATGGCCCGCCCCTCGAAGGCGTTCGGGTCCTTCGGGTTCGACAGGTAGCGGTTGCGGAACTCCTCGCCGATGACGGAGAGCTTCATGATCGCGTTGTCGAACAGATTGCCGGAGAGCACGATGAAGCCGGCGTCCTCGCGCATCGGCTTGTCGACGGGGAAGATGACGTCCTTGTCCTCGCTCTCGCGGCCGCGGCAATTGTCGCCCATCGACCGGCCGTTGACAGTGAGCGCGCCCTCGTGAATGAGGCCGCGCTTCATCAACTCGTTGATCACGGCCGGCACGCCGCCGGCGCGGTGATACTCCTCGCCGAGATATTTGCCGGCCGGCTGCATGTTGACGAGCAGCGGAACCTTGTGGCCGACGCGCTCCCAGTCCTGCACGTCGAGCGGCACGCCGACATGGCGGGCGATGGCGTTGACGTGGATCGGCGCGTTGGTCGAGCCGCCGATCGCCGTGTTGACGACGATGGCGTTCTCGAACGCCTCGCGCGTCAGGATGTCGGAGGGCTTCAGATTCTCGTGCACCATCTCGACGATGCGCCGGCCGGTCTCGTAGGCGATCTGCCCGCGCTCGCGATAGGGCGCGGGGATCGCCGCGCAGCCCGGCAGGCTCATGCCGAGCGCCTCGGCGATGGAGTTCATCGTCGAGGCGGTGCCCATCGTGTTGCAATGGCCGACCGAGGGCGCCGAGGCGCCGACGAATTCGATCAACCCCTCGTCGTCGAGCAGGCCGGCCGCGTGCAGCTCGCGCCCCTTCCACATCGCCATGCCGGAGCCCGAGCGCTCGCCCTTGTGCCAGCCGTTCAGCATCGGCCCGCCGGAGAGCACGATCGCCGGAATGTTCACGGTCGCCGCCGCCATGATGCAGGCGGGCGTGGTCTTGTCGCAGCCCGTCGTCAGCACCACGCCGTCGATCGGATAGCCGTAGAGCGTTTCGACGAGGCCGAGATAGGCGAGGTTGCGGTCGAGATTGGCGGTCGGGCGCTTGCCCGTTTCCTGGATCGGATGGACCGGGAACTCGAAGCAGACGCCGCCCGCCGCCACGATGCCGTCGCGCACGCGCTTGGCGAGATCGAGATGGTGGCGGTTGCACGGCGCGATGTCGGAGCCCGTCTGGGCGATGCCGATGATCGGCTTGCCCGAGCGCAGCTCCTTCGAGGTGATGCCGAAATTCACCTGCCGCTCGAGATAGAGCGCCGTCATGCCCGGATTGTCGGGATTGTCGAACCAGAGCTGCGACCTCAGCCACCGCTTGCGGCCCGCGCCGCCGCCTTCACCGCCCGCCATCTCGTTGCGCTCCGTCCCTGATGCGGCCGCCGTTTCGCGACCTTCCCGCCCGCCGCGCGGGCGCGCGCCGCCCATCGGCGGCCCGATGGCGGTAGCATGTCACTGCGCCGGGGCCGGATCAATCGTTTTAGGGTGGCGCATGGCCGCAGCGCGGCCGGCGCGGCGCGACGCGCCTCAGTCGCCGCCCCCGCCGCCGCAGCCCCCGCCGCAGCCGCCGCCCGAATCCGAGCCTGAATCCGAGCCGCCTGATCCGGACCCGCCGTCGGAAAATCCGTCCGTCGAGCCGTCGACGCCGGACGAGCCGAAATCGCCGCCGCAATAGGCGTCGACGCCCGCCTTGCGCAGCGCGGCGCAATTGGCCTCGTAGACGAAGCCGCCGGGGAAATTCAGCTTCTTGTCGAGCGCGAACAGGAGCGGCAGCCGCGTCGGATTGCGCGCGTCGATGTTCTCCTGCAGGCAGCATTGCGTCCACACGCGCCGCAGCCCTTCGTTGCTTTGCCGCTTCTCCGGCGCGAGCGCGGCCGCCGGCGTGTGATGCAGCGGCCCGCCGAACGCCTGCTCGCAGAACCGCGCGTAGTCGCGCGTGTAGAGGATGAACTCGTGCCAGAGCTGGTCGGCCGCCTCGGACGGCATCGCCACATAGCGCCGGCCGCCGTTCAGATAGGCGAGGAAGAACTGACGCAGCCCGTTGCCGATCAGCGCCATGTCCTTGCGGGTGAGCTGCGGATAGCGCCTCTGCACCCGCTCGAACAGGCCAGGCGGCCAAGGCGCGGTGCGAATGTACTCGGCGCGCTGGAGCCGTCGATACGCCTCGCGGACGCCGCGCGTCGCCGCGAAGAGAACGAAGCCGACGACCAGCAGGCCCGCCACGATCACGAAGCCCATGCCGATACCCCCCGAATGCCGAGCCCCCGCCGCGTCCGCGCGCGCCCGATGCTCGCTCGTCCGGCGCGGATCGAGTCTGCCGCATTGACTCGGCGACCGGCGCTTGCATGTTAGCGCCCGCCGACCGGAGCCTCCAAGGAAATCGCCCGATGCCGCTGACCACCGTCCCCGCCTTCGCCCGCATCGGCGAGGAGAACGCCTTCGCCGTGCTCGCGCGCGCCACCGAGCTGATGCGCCAGGGCAAGGACGTGATCAACCTCGGCATCGGCCAGCCCGACTTCGCGACGCCGCCCCACATCGTCGAGGCGGCCATCAAGGCGCTGCGCGAGGGCCATCACGGCTACACGCCGGCGACCGGCATCCTGCCGCTGCGCGAGGCCATCGCCGCCGACATGAACGGGCGCTTCGGCGTCGAGGTGTCGCCGGACAATGTGATGGTCGTGCCCGGCGGCAAGGTCACCATGTTCATGGCGATCCTGATGTTCGGCGAGCCGGGGGCGGACATTCTCTATCCCGACCCCGGCTTCCCGATCTATCGCTCGATGATCGAGTTCACCGGCGCGCGGCCGATTCCCGTGCCGATCCGCGAGGAGAACGGCTTCGCCTTCTCCGCCGAGGAGACGCTGGCGCTGATCACGCCGCAGACGCGCCTGCTGATCCTCAATTCGCCGGCGAACCCGACCGGCGGCGTGACGCCGGCGAGCGAGATCGACAAGCTGGTGAAGGGTCTCGAGGCCCATCCGCATGTCGCCATCATGTCGGACGAGATTTACGCGCAGATGACCTACGACAATCAGGTCCATCGCACGCTTCTCGCCTATCCCGAAATCCGCGACCGGCTGATCCTGCTCGACGGCGCCTCGAAGACCTACGCGATGACGGGCTGGCGGCTCGGCTGGTCGGTGTGGCCGAAGCATCTCTACGACATGGCGCGCAAGCTCGCGGTCAACTCCTTCTCCTGCACCAACGCGGCGACGCAGTTCGCCGGAATCGCCGCCCTCACCGGCCCGCAGGACGCGGTGCGCGACATGGTGGCGGAGTTCGACAAGCGTCGGAAGATCGTCGTCGAGGGGCTGAACGCCCTGCCGAACGTCTCCTGCGCGACGCCCAAGGGCGCGTTCTACGCCTTCCCCAACATTTCGAAGACGGGATGGAAGGCGAAGAAACTCGCCTCCGCGCTGCTGGAGGATGCGGGCGTCGCCACCATCGGCGGGCCCGATTTCGGCGTGCACGGCGAGGGCTATATCCGCCTGTCCTACGCCAACTCCGCCGACAACATCCGCAAGGCGCTCGCGCGCATGGGCGAGTTCCTGTCGCGCGCCAAGCCGCAGGGCTGAGCTACTCCGGCAGCGAGGGGTCGCAGAGCTTCACGCCGGCGCGCTCCTTCGTCGGAAAGACGTCGCGCGCCAGCCGCGCGGGATCGAGCCGCTTGGCGTGTTGCGGATCGGTCTCGATCTGCGCGAGCCGCGCCCGCGCCTCCTCGTCCGAGCCATGGCGACGCAGCGCGCGCAGCATGATCTCGACGATGTCGCGGTTCGGCCGATTGCGCTCGGCCGACATCGCCCGGTCGAGCGTGGCGCGGATGACGGGCAGCACTTGCGGCGCAAGCGCAGAATCCGCCGCGCAGATCGCCTTGGCCGCCGTCCACGCGACCGATCCGCGCTCGACGGCCAGCCGCTCGACGAACAGCGCGGTCGGATCGCCGCCGATTCGGCCGAGCGGAATCATCAACGCCGACGGCCCCCATTCCGCATCGCGCGCCAGCAGCGCCGCGATGCGCGTGCGATAGGGTCGCACCAGATCGAGCGGCGCCTGCGCGACGATCCAGGCGAGCCCCGCGTGCAGATGCCCACGCTCGTTGGTCGAGGGAACCTCCAGCCGGCCGATCATGTCGCCCATCGCCGCATATGCGACGTCGCGATGGCGCCGCAGCGCCTCGACAAGCCCATGCGCCTCGGTCAGCCGATGGTCCGTCAGCGCCGTGCGGATGAGCGCCGCCTCGTCCGCCTCGAGCCCCTTCTTGCGCGCGATGGCGTCGAGCGCGGCCGAGACGACCGCCTGCTTTTCGGCGCCGAAGGGCGCCTCGCCCGCTTCCGACAGAATGCGCGCGGCGAGCCCCGCGTCCGCCGGCGTCTGCTTGCGCGCGTCGATGTCGAGACGATAGCCGAGCGCCGTGCGCAACTGCGCCGGCAGATCGATCTTCTGGAAGACCTCGCGCTGGCTGCGCAGGCGCGGCCCGTCGCCCGAACTCACCGTCATGCTCCAGCCGACATGGAAATAGGGCGTCGGGATCTGCGACCAGTCGAGCTCCGTTCGGCGATAGACAAGCGCGGGGGCGCCGCCGCGCAGGTCGTGGATCTCCAGACGCCGTTCGGCCCCCGGCTCGACCAACGGCGCGGAGGACGGCGCCGCGGACTCCGTCGCGCCCTTGCCCGCGAGCCTGCCCGGCCAGCGCGTGAACTGGACGACGCGCGCCTCGGCGGCGCCGGCGCCGGTCTCGTCCGGAACGATGCAGCGCCCGTCCGCGATGGCGAGTTTGGTCGAGGCGAGCGCATCCTCGGCGCGGGCGAAGGCGGCGGGGCAGGCGGCGCGGCGCTCGAAACGATAGGAGACGGCGCCGTTCTCGCGCGCCTGCGGGCGGTCGAGACCCATGACGCTGACGATGCGCACCAGATCGGCCTCGCCGTCGAGCAACAGGGTCTGGCACGCCGCGTGACACGGCAGCGCGGCCAGAATCGGCCCGCGTCCGTTCCACACATGCGCGGCGTCGACGAACTCGATCCGCCGCAACCCGGGCAGGCGCCTCTCGACATCGCCGGCGCTCGCGCGCCGCGCCTGCATCTGCGCGATCGTCGTCGCCGCCGAAGGGACGCCGAGACCGAGCGCGGCGAGACAGAGAAGCGCGAGACCGAGCGCGAGCGGCGCCGCCGCGCCGCGATGATGCGCCCACACCGCAGGCGCCAACGCGATGCCATAGGCGAAGATCGTCGGGATCAGCAGAAGCGGGAGGGCGAAGCCGAGCGTCAACATCACCAGCCCGGTGACGAGCCCGGGCGCGGCCAACGCCAACGTCGCCAGACCGAGAACGCCCATCGCCGCCGCATAGAACCAGACGACCATCCCGCCTCCGACGCATGCGGCGGCCAGGATAGGTCGGCGCCCTTAAGGCGGCGTTGAGAAGGTAGCTACGATCGCGTGGCGGCGAGCAGGTTGGCGAGTTCGATCGCCGAGCGCACGCCCATCTTGTCGAGAACGCGCGCGCGATGGGCCTCGACCGTGCGCATGGCGATGCCGAGATCGTCGGCGATCACCTTGTTCATGCGCCCGGCCAGCATCAGCTCCATCACCTGCCGTTCGCGTTCGGAGAGGCCGGCCAGCCGCTGCGCCACCGTCGCGCGTCGCTCTTCGCCGGCCCGGCGCGCATCGTCCTCGGCGACGGCGGCGAGCACACGGTCGACGAGTTCGTTGTCGTTGAAGGGCTTCACGACGAAATCGCGCGCGCCCTTCTTGAGCGCGTCGACCGCCATCGGCACGTCGCCGTGACCGGACAGAAAGATCACAGGCAGACGAAACTTCAGCGCCAGCAACCGGCCGAACAGATCGAGCCCGCTCATGCCGTTCATCCGGACGTCCAGCAGAACGCAGCCCTCGCGCGCCTCGTCGACCCGCGCCAGAAACGCCTCGCCGGACAGATGCGGGACCGGCGTCACGCCGCGCGAGCGGAACAGGAAGCACAGCGCGTCCGACAGCGCCGGATCGTCGTCGACGACATGCACGACGCTCATGCGACCGCCCTCCCCTGCGCCGGCTCGGGGCCCGCGCCGCGCAGCCTGAACGCGAACACCGCGCCGCCGCCGGCCGCGTTCGCACCGGTCAGCCGGCCGCGATGCACCTCGAGGATCGAGCGGCAGATCGTCAGCCCCAACCCCATGCCGGTGCGCTTCGTCGTCGCAAACGGCGTGAACAGCCGCGCCTCGATTTCGGGCGACAGGCCAGGTCCGTTGTCGGCGACGCTGAAGGCGAGGTCCTCGCCCTCGACCGTCAATGAGACGGCGATGCGCCGCTCGGCCTGCGCGCCGGTCGCCTCGCCGGCGTTGCGCAACAGATTGATGATCACCTGCTCGATCAGCACGCGGTCGCCGAGCGCCGGCGGCGCGTCGGCCGCAAGATCGAGCGTCACGACGACGTCCGCCGCGTCGCGCTGGAAGAACTCGACGCATTCGCGCGCCAGCGCGGCGAGGTCGAACGGCTCGCGCCGCGGCTCGCTGCGGCGCACGAAATCCTGCACGCGCTGGATGATGCGCCCTGCCCGCCGCGCCGCCTCGGCCGATTTCGACAAGGCGCCGCGCATCGCCGCCTCATCCGCCGCGCCGGCGTCGACGAGGTTGAGCATGCCGGCCGTGTAGCCCGAGATCGCCGCCAGCGGCTGATTGAGTTCATGCGCGACGAGCGAGGCCATCTCGCCGATGGTGACGAGACGCGCGGTGCGCTCGAGCGTCTCGGATTGCTCGCGCGCCAGCGCCTCGGCCTGCTTGCGCGCGGTGACGTCGACGAAGGATCCGATCCAGCCCTTCTGCCGGCCCTGCGCGTCGATCAGCGGCGCCTCGTAGACGAGCGCGTCGAATTCGGTCCCGTCGCGCCGGCGGAAACGCAGCTCCATGCCGTTCTTCGGCGCGCGCCCCTCCAGCACCGAATCGTGGAAGGCGCGCGTGCGCTCGATATCCTCCTCGCGCCAATACGGCATCGGCGGGCGCGTGCCGACGAGTTCCTCCTGCGACCAGCCCACCATACGGCAGAACGCCGGATTGACAGAGGTGACGGCCCCCTGAAGGTCGCGCGCGCGCATGCCGACGGTGAGCGAATTCTCCATCGCCGTGCGGAAGGCATATTCCTCGCGCAGGCGCAGCTCCGCCTCGCGTCGGCGCCTGAGATGGCGCGCCCGCGTCCACAAGGCGACCGCCGTGACCAGCGCCAGCGCGCCGATGGCGCCGAGCAGCGCGTTGCGCACGAGATTGGTCGGCCGCGGATAGGCGGCGAGCGAAACGAACAGGCCCTGCGTCGCATCGCCGATCGCCATCTTGTAGGGCGCGATCGCGGGATCGGCGGCGGCGCGCGCGCGCGTGGCGAGCGGCGCGTCGTCGACATCGACGATGGCGACCGCGTGCTTCTCGGCGACCCACCAGGGCGCCTGCTGGGCGAGCAGCTTTTCGAGCGAAACCAGCGCGACCACGGCTTGTCCCTCGCCCGCGAGCGCGACGACGCCGACGACCTCTCCGCCGCCCGGCGCGCGCATCGCTCCCGTCGCCGCCGCGCGCCCGCTCGCCTACGCGATGGCGCGGGCCGACGCCAGCCTCGCCGGCGAAGGCGCGGCCGCCCCGCCCGCCCGCGGCCAGCCATCGACGACGCCGCCATCGGCGCCGACGAGCCACACCGCCGCCAGCTCGGCGTAGGCGGTGGCGAGCGGGCGCGCGCGCGCCAGAAACTCGTCGCCGTGCAAACGCGCCCGCGCGGTGTCCTCCGCCAGCCGCTCGATGGCGGCGCGCTGCGCGCCGAGGGCGAAGTCGAGCGTCTCGCTCACCCACAGCGCGTCGCGCACCAGATCGAGGCGCCGGTCCTCGCGGTCCTGCCGCTCGGCCATCATGACCAGCGCCGCGACAAGCCCGGCGAGCAGCGCGAGCGAGACGATCGGCAGCGCGTCGGCGCTCCAGCGCAACGCGGTGGCGAGCCGCCGCGGCGGCGATCCCTGTCGCGTTCCCCCCTGCCCCACGCCTCCTCCCGTCCGGCGCCCGTCGCAGCCTCTCACAATAGGCGCGGCCGCAAGGTAGCGCAAAATGCCTCGGGCGCGCGACAAGGCATGCAATTGTCGCCCGATGAACGGCGGTCTACAAGCGTCGGGCCGACGAACGCCGCGACAAGATGGCCGCAACGAGCCGCGACAGCGACGGGCCAGGGGAGACGCACATGCTCATGAGAGCCCTCGACAGGCTCGAGGAGATCATCATCGCCACGCTCATGGCGGCGGCGACGATCATCATCTTCATCGCCGTTCTGCATCGCTACGGCTCCGCCGTCCCGGCGCTCTACCCGTATCTGCGCCACATCCACATGGGCTGGGCGCAGGAGCTGTGCATCTACATGTTCGTGTGGATGGCGAAGTTCGGCGCCGCCTACGGCGTGCGTCAGGGCATCCATGTCGGCGTCGACGTGCTGGTGAACGCGATCCCGCCGGAGGATCGGCGTCCGCTCGTCACGTTCGCGCTCGCCTGCGGCGCGCTGTTCACCTTCATCATCGGCTCGCTCGGCGCCTATTTCGTCTGGCACATGGCGCAGACCGAACAGGTGTCCGCCGATCTCGAATGGCCGATGTGGATCATCTATCTGGCGATCCCGCTCGGCTCGTATCTGATGTGCTTCCGCTTCCTGCAGGTGATGGTCAATTACCTGATGTACGGCACGTTGCCGGCGCACGATCACGGGCACGTCGCGGGCCTCGAGGAGAACGCGGAGTCCGCCCGATGATCGGCTCGCGCTCCCACCAGACCCGCATTCGCGGCTTCGTGCCGGGCCTGATCCTCGCCCCGCTGTTCTTCGTCGCGCTCGCCTTCCTGGCGAAGTTCGGCGTCATCGGCATGAGCGGGGGCATGCGCACGACGCTGGTCTTCGCCCTGCTGGTCACGTTGATGCTGACCGGCATGCCGATCTCGATCGCGCTCGGCCTCACCGTCCTCGTCTTCATGTTCACGTTGACGCAGGTCGATCCGCAGACGGTGGCGCTGAAGCTGTTCACCGGCATCGAGAAGTTCGAGATCATGGCGATCCCGTTCTTCATCCTTGCCGGCAACTTCCTGACGCATGGCGGCGTCGCCCGCCGCATGATCAACTTCGCCACCTCGATGATCGGCCATTGGCACGGCGGCCTCGGCCTTGCCGGCGTGATGGCCTGCGCGCTGTTCGCCGCCGTCTCCGGCTCCTCGCCGGCGACCGTCGTGGCGATCGGCTCGATCATCCTGCCGGCGATGGTGAAGCAGGGCTTCCCGTCCCGGTTCGGCGCCGGCGTCGTCACCACCTCGGGCGCGCTCGGCATTCTCATCCCGCCCTCGATCGTCATGGTGATGTATGCGGTGGCGACCGCCGGCATCGTCGTTCAGGGGCCGAACGGCCAGACCGTCTCCTCGGCCTCGGTCGGCCAGCTCTTCATCGCCGGCGTCGTGCCCGGCCTGATGCTGGCGACGATGCTCGGCCTGACGACCTGGTATCGCGCCTGGAAGAACGACTATCCGCGCATGCCGAAGGCGCCCTGGAGCGAGCGCATCCGCGCGCTGATCGACAGCTTCTGGGGCCTCTTCCTCATCGTTCTGGTGCTCGGCGGCATCTACACCGGCATGTTCACGCCGACGGAGGCGGCCGCGATGTCGGCTGTCTACGCCTTCGTCATCGCCGTGTTCGTCTACAGGGACATCGGCTGGAAGGAGGTGCCGAAGATCCTGCTCGATTCGGCGTCGATGTCGGCGATGCTTCTCTACATCATCACCAATGCGGTGCTGTTCTCGTTCCTGATGACGTCCGAGCAGATCCCCCAGCAGATGGCGAGCTGGATGATCGGCATGGGGCTCGGCTGGGTCGGCTTCCTGCTGCTCGTCAACATCCTGCTGCTGCTCGCCGGCAACGTGATGGAGCCGTCCTCCATCGTGCTGATCATGGCGCCGATCCTGTTCCCGGTCGCCGCCAAGCTCGGCATCGACCCGGTGCATTTCGGCATCCTGATCGTCGTCAACATGGAGGTCGGCATGTGCCACCCGCCGGTCGGGCTCAACCTCTACGTCGCCTCGGGCATCACCCGCATGGGCATCACCGAGCTGACGGTCGCGGTCTGGCCCTGGCTGCTGACGATGCTCGTCTTCCTTGTCCTGGTGACCTACATCCCCGAAATCTCGCTCGTCCTGCCGAAATGGCTGGGGGTGGTGAAATAGGCTTCACGCATCTGTGAGCGCGCGAGGCGCCGGTGCGAAGGCTCCGGCGCTTGCCATCTGGCGGCCCTGCCAATAAAACGAACGATCATTCGTTTTTATTCGGGATCGACCGCCGGTGCCCAAGCTCTCGGAAACGGCTCAGCAGAGCCGGCGCTCCCATATTCTCGACGCGGCGGAGGCCTGCTTCGCGCGCGCCGGCTTCCACCGCACGACGATGCAGGACATCTGCCGCGAGGCCGCCGTCAGCCCCGGCGCGCTCTACCTCTACTTCGCCTCGAAGGAGGCGCTGATCGCCGGCCTCGTCGAGCGCGACCGGCGCGACGTGCTGGCCGAATTCGACGCCGCCGCCGCGCAAAGCGACGTCGTCGACGGCCTGTCGGGCGCGCTGCGCAGCTGCGTCGTCGAGGCGCCTTCGCACAAGCCCGCCCTGCTGCTCGAGATCGGCGCCGAGTCGCGCCACAACCCGGCCATCGCCCGCACCGTGCGGGAGTGCGACGGGGCGATTCGCGGCAGGCTCGAATCCCTTCTCGCGCAGGCTCAGGCGGACGGCGCCATCACTCCCTCCGCGCCCGTTTGCGACGTCGCCGCGATCATGGCGCTCGTCGCCGACGGCTTGTTCTGGCGGCGCGCCATCGATCCCGATTTCGATTGCGCCGCGCTCGCCCCGCATGTCGTCGCCATGCTGCGCGGCCTGCTTCATCCGACCGCCGCAGCGCCGCCGACCGCCGCCGCGCCCGCGTCGCCCCCCGCTCTCGCCCCGGTGCAGCCCTGATGATCCGCCCCGCTCTCGCCGTCCTTCTCCTCGTCGCAGCGCTGACGCGGGCGGCCGTCGCCGCCGACGCCAAGGCGCCGCCGGCCGACCCGACCGCCGCCGCCCGGCCCATCGTCACCGTCGCCGTCGCCCGCCGGGCCGAACTGGTCGACGTCGTGCGCGTCACCGGCACGCTGGTCCCGCGCGAGGAGATCGTCGTCGGCCCGGAGATCGAGGGCAGCCGCATCGTCGAGATCCTCGTCGAGGAGGGCGACAGCGTCGCCAAGGGCAAGTGCTCGCGCGCTTGGCGCGCGACACGCTCGACGCCCAGCTCGCCCAGTCCGGCGCCCAGCTCGCGCGCGCCGACGCCGGCATAGCGCAGGCCCGCTCCTCGATCGCGCAGGCGCAGGCCGCCATCGCCCAGAGCGGCCCTGCCCTCGACCGCGCGAAATCGCTGGTGAAGACCGGCGCCGGCACCGACGCGACGCTGGAGGCGCGCACCGCTGACCACACCGCCAATCTCGCCCGCCTGCAGGCCGCCCGCGACGGCCTCGTCGCGGCGGAAGCCGACAAGAAGGCGCTCGAGGCCCAACGCCGCGAGCTCGAGGTTCGCATCGCCCGCACGGACGTGAAGGCGCCGGCCGCCGGAATCGTCTCGCGCCGGACCGCCCGGCTCGGCGCCATCGCCGCCATGGCCGGCGAGGGCATGTTCCGCATCATCGCCGGCGGCGACGTCGAACTCGAGGCCGAGGCGCCCGATTTCCGCCTCGCCGCCATCAAGGTCGGGCAGACGGCGACCGTCTACGACGCCGCCGAGCGGCCCTTGAAGGCCAGCGTCCGCCTGGTCTCGCCGGAGATCGACCGCGCCACCCGCATGGGCAAACTGCGCCTCGCCGTCGGCCCCGACGCCGGGTTGCGCATCGGCGGCTTCGCGCGCGGCGAGATCGAGACGGAACGGCGCGTCGCGCTGGCGGCGCCGGCGAGCGCCATTCTCGTCGCCGCGGACGGGCGCTACGTGCAGGCGATCAAGGACGGCCGCGTGTCGCTGCGCAAGGTCGAGACAGGCCTGTCCGTCGGCGGCCTCACCGAGATCAGGAGCGGTCTGGCCGAGGGCGAGACGCTGGTGGCGCGCGCCGGCGCCTTCCTCAACGACGGCGACCCCGTCGAGACGCGCGCCGAAGCCGCGCGGGCCAACGCGGAGACCCGCTGATGCGCCTCAACGTCTCCGCCTGGTCGATCCGCCACCCGATGCCCGCGATCGTTCTGTTCGCGGTGCTGATGGTGCTTGGCCTGGTCTCCTTCCGCTCGCTGCCGATCACCAAGTTCCCGAACATCGACGTGCCGATTGTCGCGGTGACGGTGACGCAAGGCGGCGCCGCGCCCGGCGAACTCGAAACGCAGGTGACGAAGAAGATCGAGGACGCCGTCTCCGGCCTCACCGGCGTCAAGCACATCACCTCCTCGATCACCGACGGAACCTCGACGACCACCATCGAATTCCGCCTCGAGACCAACACCGACCGCGCGGTCAACGACGTCAAGGACGCCATCTCGCGCATCCGCTCGGAACTGCCGCGCACCATCGACGAGCCGATCACGCGGCGCATCGAGATCGAGGGCCGGCCGATCGTCACCTATGCGGTCGCCGCCCGGGCAAGACGCCGGAGGAGCTGTCCTGGTTCATCGACGACACGGTGATCCGCCGCCTGCAATCGACCAGGGGCGTCGCCAGGTCGAGCGCATCGGCGGCGTCGAGCGCGAGATCCGGGTCGATCTCGATCCCGACCGGCTGCAGGCGCTCGGGATCACGGCGGCCGACGTCAATCGCCAGTTGCGCTCGACCAATGTCGACCTCGCCGGCGGCCGCAGCGAAATTTCCGGGCAGGAGCAGGCGATCCGCACGCTCGCCGGCGCGCGCAGCGTGGCCGATCTCGCCGGCGACGCATGATCCCGCTGGCGGCGGGCGCGAGGTGCGCCTCGACGATCTCGGCACGGTGACCGACGGCTCGCCGCCGAGCCGCGCAATTTCGCCCGCCTCAACGGCGAGCCGGTGGTCGCCTTCGGCATCTTGCGCGCCAAGGGCGCGAGCGACGTGGTCGGTCCGGCGTCGAGAGCGCCGTCGAAAACGCGCGCCCGCCTATCCCGACGTCGACCTCTCGCTGATCGACACCTCGGTCGACTTCACCAAGGGCAATTACGAAGCCGCGATTTCGACCCTGTTCGAGGGCGCCATCCTCGCGGTCATCGTCGTGCTGCTGTTCCTGCGCGACATCCGCGCCACCATCATCGTTGCGGTCTCGCTGCCGCTGTCGATCTTCCCGACGTTCTGGGCGATCAGCGCGATGGGCTTCTCGCTCAACCTCGTCAGCCTGCTCGCCATCACGCTGTCGACCGGCATCCTGGTCGACGACGCCATCGTCGAGATCGAGAACATCGTGCGCCACATGCGCATGGGCAAGTCGCCCTATCGCGCCGCGCTGGAGGCCGCCGACGAGATCGGCCTCGCCGTCATCGCGATCTCGCTGACCATCGTCGCGGTGTTCGCGCCGGTCAGCTTCATGGGCGGCATCCCCGGACAGTATTTCAAGCAGTTCGGCCTCACGGTCGCCGCCGCGGTGATCTTCTCGCTGCTCGTCGCACGTTTGATCACGCCGCTGCTGGCGGCCTATTTCATGCGCGACAACGGCCATGTCGCAAAGGGCGACGGTCCGATCATGCGCGCCTATACGCGCCTCGTCGCCTGGACCGTGCGTCATCGCTGGATCACGCTCGTCGCGGGTCTCGCCGTTTTCTATGTCTCGATCCAGGCGATGGCGCTGTTGCCCAAAGGCTTGATGCCGCCGATTGACGAAGGGCGCATGCTATTCGGGCTAGAACTGCCGCCCGGCTCGCGCCTCGCCGACACGCAGCGCGTCACCGACGACCTCGCCCGGCGCCTGAAGCAGAAGCCGGAGATCGCCAGCGTCTTCGTCAATGGCGGCCACATGATCGGCCTTGGCGGCAACGAAGTGCGCAAGGCCGTCCTGACGATCAACCTCACGCACAAGTCGACGCGCGCGAAAACGCAGAAGACGATGGAGAAGGAAGTCAGCGAGGCGCGCTCGCCGAACGTCCCGACATGCGCTTCTGGTTCCTGCGACGAAACGGCCTGCGGGCCATTTCGCTGGTCGTCGCCGGCGACAATGACGCCGACGTGCGCGTCGCCAGCGCGCTGGCGACGGAGATGCGCGCATTCCGATGATCGCCAACCTGATTTCGCCGGCGCTCGACCGGCCGGAAATCCAGATCCGCCCGCGGATGGAGCTCGCGGCCGATCTCGGCGTGACGACGGACGCGCTGTCCGAGACGATCCGCGTCGCCACCATCGGCGACGTCGGCCCGAACCTCGCCAAGTTCAACGCCGGCGACCGGCTGGTGCCGATCCGCGTGCAACTCGTCTCGTCGGCGACGCCGCGCTCGGCGACGCCGCTCGAGCCGTGCTCGCCCTGCCGGTCGTGAAGAGCCTCCGCCCAGGCGTCGAGGTCCGCCCGACCGGCGACGCCGAGATCATGGTCGAGGTGTTCGACGGCTTCGCCACCGCGATCACCACCGGCCTGATGATGGTCTATGCCGTGCTGGTGCTGCTGTTCGCCAGCTTCCTGCAGCCGATCACCATCCTGTTCTCGCTGCCGCTGTCGATCGGCGGCGCCATCGCGGCGCTGCTGTTGACCGGCATGGCGATCTCGATGCCGGTCGTCATCGGCATCCTGATGCTGATGGGCATCGTCACCAAGAACGCCATCATGCTGGTCGATTTCGCGGTCGAGCAGATGGCCGCCGGCATGTCGCGCGCCGACGCCATCGTCGACGCCGGCCGCAAGCGCGCGCGCCCGATCGTGATGACCTCCATCGCGATGGGCGCCGGCATGATTCCGGCGGCGATGGCGCTCGGCGACGGCGGCGAGTTCCGCGCGCCGATGGCGGTCGCGGTGGGGGACGGGCGGCCCGCCCCCCCCTCCCTTTCTGCTGCTCTCCGCTCTTCGTGCCCTCCGTGTTCCGCGCTCTTCGGTCATGGCGCGTTCTCGCGCGCCTCTTCGGGGGCCTTGGGCCGCCGTCGCGGGGGCCCCCGGCCGCCGCCGCCGACGCGGCCGGGGCGCCCCGGCGCCGCGTGCGGAAACGGCGGCCCGCGCAGCCCCCCCCTCCCCTGGCGCGCGCCCCCGGGCAGGGCGGGCTGGGTGCCCCCGGCGCGCCGTCCGGCCGCCGGGGAGACAAGCGTCATGACCTCGCTTCGCTACGACCGCCACGAGGAGACCCTCGCGCTGATGCGCCGCGCGCCGGTGATCCCGGTGCTGACGGTGACGAGCCGGGCGGACGGGCTGGCGCAGGCGCGCGCCCTCGTCGCCGGCGGGCTGCCCGTCATTGAGGTGACGCTGCGCACCCCCGCCGCGCTGCCGGCGATCCGCGCCATCGCCGACGAGGTTCCCGGCGCCGTCGTCGGGGCCGGCACGATTCTCGACGAGACCGGCATGGCGGCCGCGCTCGCCGCCGGCGCGCGGTTTCTGGTCAGCCCCGGCGCGACGCGGCATCTGGCCGAGGCCGCCGCCGCCTCGCCGGTTCCCTTCCTGCCGGGCGCGGCGACAGCCTCGGAGGTGATGGCGCTGCGCGAGGTCGGCTTCCGGCAGATGAAGTTCTTTCCGGCCGAGACCTCCGGCGGCGCGAAGGCGCTTGCCGCTCTCGCCGGTCCGCTGGGCGACGTCGTCTTCTGCCCGACCGGCGGGATCGACCTCGCCAAGGCCCCGACCTACCTCGCCCTGCCCAACGTCGCCTGCGTCGGCGGCTCGTGGATGACGCCGAAGGCGGCGCTGGCGGCCGGCGACTACGCCGCCGTGGAGGCGCTGGCGCGCGAGGCGGCCGCGCTCGCCCGCCCCGCCTGATCGACTGCGACCTTAGGCCGACGCTGAGGGGGCTTTCCTTCCGCCGCATGTGGCGATAAAGAGACACTGCTCGAAAATCGTCGGGTTCGAGTCGATCCACCCGACGTTAAGGATTTTCGGCAACACTCTGGTGACCATGCGGGGACGGCTCCGGCCGCCGCGCCGAACACTGACGAGCGCCGATTGCGACATCCGCGAGTGAAACCGACCCGCTCCCTGCTGCGCCGTTGCGCCGGCGCGCTCGGCCTGTGCGCCGCGACGACCGTCGCGCTCGCGCCGAGCGCCACACAGAACGCCGTCGCCAACGGCGACACCCGTTCGCTGACGCTCGTTCATTCGCACACCGGCGAGTCGGCGACGATCACCTTCAAGGTCAACGGCTCGTATGACAGTTCCGCGCTCGAGAAGCTGAACTGGCTGCTGCGCGACTGGCGCCGCGACGAGCCGACGCGCATGAATCCCCGCCTGTTCGACGTGGTGTGGGAGGTCTACCGGATGTCCGGCTCCCACGCGCCGATCAAGATCATGTCGGCCTACCGCTCGCCGGCGACCAACGCGATGCTGCGCCGCCGCTCGAGCGCCGTCGCCAAGCACTCCCAGCACATGCAGGGCAATGCGATGGACGTCCATTTCCAGGACGTCGGCATGGCGCGCGCCCGCGAGATGGGTATCCGCCTCCAGCGCGGCGGCGTCGGCTACTATCCGAGCGCCAATTCGCCCTTCGTGCATCTCGACGTCGGCAGCGTGCGCCACTGGCCGCGCATGACCTACGATCAGCTCGCCCGCATCTTCCCGGACGGGAAGACGGTGCATATCCCCTCGAACGGCCAGCCCCTGCCCGGCTACGAGGTGGCGCTCGCCGAGATCGAGCGCAATGGCGGCTCGGCCTTCGCTTCCGCCTACGTCACCAGCCAGAAATCGAAGGGCCTGCTGGCCTTCCTGTTCGGCGGCGGCGAGGACGAGGAGGAGGAGGCCGTCGCCCCACGCGGCCGCCAGCGCGGCAAGATGGTCGCCGGCCGCGGCCGCGACGGCCGCTTCGACGTCGCCTCCGCCGGCCCCGTGAGCGGGTCGGACGACGGCGGCTCGAAGGTGTTCTTCTCCGGCGGCGCGCGCCAGACCTCGGACGCGCAGACCCCGGTCGTCCAGCGCGCGATGCGCGATCTGCCGCGCGGCGAGACCGTGATGCAGCCGACCGAGACGACCATCGCGGCGCAGGCCAAGATCGAGCCCAAACCCGCCCCCGCGCCCGCGCCGCAGAAGCCGACCGTGCTCGCCTCGCTCGAGCCGCCGGAGCTGCCCGCCAAGGTCAAGCTCGAGCCGGCCAAACCCGAGCCGGGCAAGATCGAGCCGAAGGTCGCCAACGTGCCGACGCCGCCGCGCCGGCCGAGCGCCTCGATGATCGCCGAGCTCGGCTTCGCCAACGTTCCGCTGCCGCCGACCCGCCCGGTCGAGGTGGCGGCGCTGCGCGGCGCCAGCGACGCGCCGACGCCGATCGGCCGTCCCGCCGGCCTCGATCGCCCCTCCCGCGACCTGATCGCCGCCAAGCTCGCCGCCGCCGGCAGTGGCGCCCTGCCCGCGATCATCACCCGCGGCGTCGGCCGGCCGACGCAGGCCGCGCTCGCTTACGCCGCCGAGCCGACCCTTGCGCCGACCCCGGCCCCGCGCCCGAAGGAAGCCGCGCTGACGCGGCCCGACCTGCCCAAGGCGCCCGCGCCCGATCTCGTCGCCGCGCGCATCGACCGTTCGAACTTCCGCACGTTGACGGCCGGCGCGCCCGCCGCGCGCACCACCACGCAGGCCGCGATGGGGCCGACCGTGGCGCCCGTGCGTCAGGCGATCCGCGCCGATGTCGCCGGCCTGATGATGCGCTCCTCGGTCGACGTCGTGTCCACCTTCGGCGACCGCCCGACGGGCGACCTGTTGCCTTCGCGCTTCTCCGGCCCCGCCGTGCAGGCGATCCCCGAGCCCAACACCTTCGGCGGGCTGCCGGCCGTCGCGCCGGCCGACTGACGCAGCCTCCGTTCTGCACAAACGAAACGCCGCGCTGTTCAGCGCGGCGTCTTGCGTTTTCGGGCGTCGTGCAAGGCGGGCCTTCAGCCCGGCAGCATGCCGAGGGCGGCGAGATAGAGATCGAGAATCTCCTCCTCCTCGCGGCGCTTGTCCTTGTCCTGCTTGCGCAGCGAGACGATCTTGCGCATCACCTTGGTGTCGTAGCCCGTGCCCTTGGCCTCGGCGTAGACGTCCTTGATGTCGTCGGCGATCGTCTTCTTCTCTTCCTCGAGTTTCTCGATGCGCTCGATGAAGGCGCGCAGATGTTTGGCGTCGACGTCGCTCATGTCGCGATCCTGATATCGGGAGCCGGACGCGCCGGCGCGAGGCGCGTTCATGCGGCGCGGCCCCCGCTCCGTCAAGCGCGCCCGGCCAGCCGTCCCCAGATCAGGCGACCGGCCTGTGGCGGATGTGGCAGCGGCTGCCATGCATCTCGACGCGATGCGTCTCCGGACGCGCCAGAACCTGCTTCAGCGGCCGCGCCAGCCGATCCGCCCATGCGAGCGCGTCGGCCTCGGTCGCGACCAGATCCTGCCGCACCTCGACGAGCAGATTGGCGAGGCCCCGGCCGGTGGCGTGCGTGTCGATGGTGTCGCCTTCGAGCGCCCCGTCGTACGGCTCGTTGTCGCCGATCGAGAGGCCGGGCTCGCCCTGCATCAGCTCGATCATGGCGTGCGTCATCCGCCCGTCGAGATCCCACAGGAAGCCGACATGCCAGGGCCGCGCGATCCCCTTCATCTGCGGCGTGAACGAGTGCAGCGAGACGATGGCGGGAACCACGCCCGTCGCCAGCATGGCCTCGAGCCGCGCCGCCACCGCGTCGCGATAAGGCTGCCAGAACCGCGCCTTGCGGCGCGCGATCTCCGCGTCGTCGATGCGGGCGTTGCCCGGCACCAGCGCGCCGTCCGAGATGCGCATGACGAGCGTCGGATCGTCGTCGCCGCGATTGGGGTCGATCAGCAGGCGCGAGAAGGTGGTCATCACCGCCGGCGCCTCGAACAGCGCGGCGAGCCGGGCCGTCATCGTCGCCGCGCCGATGTCGTAGGCGATGTGGCGCTGGAACTGCTCGGGCGGCAGGCCGAGATCGCCATACTCCGGCGGCAGCGCGTTCGAGGCGTGATCGCACAGAAACAGCACGCCGGAATCGAGCCGCCCCTCGATTGTCGCCACGGGCGGAAAATGCGGCGCGTCGGCGCGCCCGGCGTCTTGCATCGTGCGATGGTCCCTAATGCGCCGACCATGACGGCGGCGTTCGTGTTTGCGCCGGCCCCCGCGCTCCGGTCAACGGCCAAATCCGTCCGCCTGATGCGCGCGCGGCGAGAGGTGACGCAGGCGGCAAAAGTCGCTATCGCTGCGGCCCTCCCGCTCCCCGCCCCGCCGTCGAGTCGAACGTCCGCGCCATGCCCGCCTCCAACGCGACGCAGACCGACCGCGCCTCCCTCGCCGGCCCCTTCGCCGCGCTCGTCGTCGGCGCCTTCGCGATGGGGATCTCGCCGGTATTCGTGCGCTGGGCGGAGGTCGGCCCCTTCGCCAGCGCCTTCTGGCGCGTCACGCTCGCCTTGCCGGTGCTGTGGCTGTGGATGCGGCTCGACGAGCGCGGCCGCCCGCGCGGGCGCTCCTTCTCGCGCGCGATCTGGCTGTGCGGCCTCGTCTTCACGGGCGACCTGTTCGTCTGGCATCTGTCGATCGTCAAGACGACTGTCGCCAACGCCACCTTCTTCGCCACCACCGCGCCGGTGTGGGTCGTCGTCTTCGGCTGGCTGCTGTTTGGCGAGCGCGCCGCGCGGGCGACACTGGCGGGCCTCGCCCTGTGCCTCGTCGGCGGGGCGGCGCTGATCGGCCAGAGCGTGACGATCAGCGCCACCCGCGTCGCCGGCGATCTCTACGGGCTGGCGACCGCCGTCTTTTTCGGTCTCTACTTTCTCACCGTGCGCGCGGCCCGGCGCGACAGCGGGGCGGCGCGCGTCACCTTCGAGGCCTCGCTGATCACCGCCGTGCTGCTGTTCGCCGTGGCGTTCGCGGCCGAGGGCCGCTTTTTCCCCGACACGGTCGCCGGCTGGGCGGCGATGTTCGGCATGTCGTGGATCAGCCATGCCGGCGGCCAAGGCCTGCTCGCCGTCGCGCTCGGCCAGTTGCCGGCGACGTTCTCCTCGCTGGTGATCTTCCTTGAGGCCGTCGCCGGCGCCCTGTTCGGCTGGGCGCTGCTCGGCGAGCCGGTGACCTGGCCGCAGGCGCTCGGCGGCCTCGCCATTCTGGCCGGCATCTGGATCGCGCGGCCGCGCGCCGCGCCGCCGCCGCCGTCGTCGCGTTGACATCGCGTCGTCGCGCCCCTGTGATGGCGATTCGTTTGCATTGAGCCCGAACCCGACAGACATGCTTCGTTCAACGCCAGCCGCCCTCGCTTTCGCGCTCGCCGCGCTCGCCGCCCCGACGCAGGCGCGCGCCGATTTCCGCCTGTGCAACAACACGACGACGCGCGTCAGCGTCGCCATCGCCTACACCGACTCGAAGGCCTGGATCTCGGAGGGCTGGTGGAATCTGGCCGGCGGCTCCTGCGAGACGCTGCTGCGCGGCCCGCTGGCCGCCCAGTTCTACTACGTCTACGCGATGGACGAGCGCGGCGGCGAGTGGAAGGACAAGGCCTTCATGTGCACCCGCGACCGCGAATTCCGCATCGAGGGGCGCGAGGACTGCTACGCTCGCGGCTTCGACCGCACCGGCTTCTTCGAGGTCGACACCGGCAAGGACGCCAAGAACTGGACGGTGCAGTTGACCGATCCCGGCCGCCCCGCCGCCAATCAGTGACCCTATTCGTGAAAGAGGTGAAATGCGCCGCATCCGCCGTGTGAAGATCATCGCGACCCTTGGCCCCGCTTCGACCGACCGCGCGGTGGTCGCCGCCCTTTATCAGGCCGGCGCCGACGTCTTCCGCATCAACATGAGCCACGCCGATCACGACGGCATGCGCGCGCGCATCGCCATGATCCGCTCGATCGAGGAAGAGCTTGGCCGGCCCATCGGCATTCTCGTCGATCTGCAGGGGCCGAAGCTGCGCATCGGCAAGTTCGCCGAGGGCAAGGCCATCGTCGAAACCGGCGACCGCATCGCGCTCGATTCCGATCCCGCGCCCGGCGACCGCGCGCGCGTGCATCTGCCGCATCCCGAGATTCTCGGCGCGCTGCGCCCCGGCCACACCGTGCTGATCGACGACGGCCGCGTGCGTCTGCGCATCGTCGAGGCCAAGCCGCAGCGCGCCCTCGCCGAGGTCGTGGTCGGCGGCTTGTTGTCGGACCGCAAGGGCGTCAGCCTGCCCGACACCACCATCCCCGTCTCGGCGATGACGCCGAAGGATCGCGCCGATCTCGAGGCAGCGCTGCCCGAGGGCGTCGACTGGATCGCGCTCTCCTTCGTGCAGCGGCCGGAGGACGTGCTGGAGGTCAAGCGCATCGCCGACGGGCGCGCGCGCATCCTCGCCAAGATCGAGAAGCCGCAGGCCATCGAATGTCTCGACGAGATCATCGACGCGGCGGACGCGCTGATGGTGGCGCGCGGCGATCTCGGCGTCGAGATGCCGATCGAGCAGGTGCCGGGCCTGCAAAAGCGCATCACCCGCAAGGCCCGCCGGCTCGGCAAGCCGGTGGTGGTGGCGACGCAGATGCTGGAGTCGATGGTCGTCGCCCCGGTGCCGACGCGCGCCGAGGTGTCGGACGTGGCGACCGCCGTCTTCGAGGGCGCGGACGCGGTGATGCTGTCGGCCGAGAGCGCCGCCGGCCAGTTTCCCGTCGAGGCGGTGGCGATGATGAGCCGCATCGGCGACGAGGTGGAGCAGGACTCGGTCTATCGCTCGATCATCGACGCCCAGCGCGGCCGCGCCTCCGTCTCCACCTTCAACGAGGCGGACGCCATCGCGGTGGCGGCGCGCGACATCGCCGAGCAGATGGAGTGCAAGTCGATCTGCGCCTGGACGTCGTCGGGCTCGACCGCCTTCGTCATCGCCCGCGAGCGGCCGATGGCGCCGATCCTGGCGCTCACCCCCTATCGCGAGACGGCGCGGCGCCTCGCGCTCGTCTGGGGCGTCCACCCCATCGTGACGAAGGACGCCAGCGACGTCGACGACATGGTTCGCCGCGCCGCCAAATGGTCGAACCGCGAGGAGTTCTCGAAGGAGGGCGACCGCATCATCGTCATCGCCGGCGTGCCGTTCGGCTCGCCGGGGGCGACCAACATGCTGCGCATCGCCCACACCGGACCGGAGGTCTGAAGGCCGCGCCTCAGCCGCGCGCGGCGATCTCGCGCAGCGCCTGAGGCAGCTCCTTCGCCTCGCGCTCAAGGAAGGCGATCAGCGCCGATTCCGGCGCGCTCAGCGCGCGGTTGCGGCTGATGCGGTCAACCAGCCAGTCCGCCTTCTCGCCGACCAGCCGCTCGTTGGCGGCGCGCTGCGCCGCGCGCGCGGCGTTGTCCTCGGCCCAGGCCGCCTCGACCATGCTGCTCAGCCGGTGGCGGTTGAGATCGCCGCGAATGTCCGACGCCTGCATCTGGCGGGCGCGCGTAAACACCTGCCCGAACTGGCGCAGCGCGTCGGCCTTGTAGTCGGTCTCCCACATCTGGAAGGCGCGCTCGCGCGAGGGCGGCTGGCGCCCCGTCGCGCCGATCAGATAATTGCCGACGGCGCCGGCGAAGAAGGCGTCCCACGCCGGCGCGTTGGGCGCGCCGGCTGTGGCGTCGGCGATGTCGAACAACGCCTCGGCCTCGGCGCGGCTGACGGCCAGATGGCCCTCGTCTCCCGCGCCCCAGACGACGCGCTGGATCAGGTTCAGCTCCGGCAGGCCGATGACGCCGGGCGTCAGCTTTTCGCCGGAGGCGGTGATGTCGTCCGAATAGATCACCGCCTGCTTCATCCGCCGCAGCACGAAGGCGGAGAATTCGGTGGGGACCTGCTGCGCCTTCTCGACGATGGCGATCAGCGCCTCGAGCACCGTGTCGGTGCGCAGTTCGCCCCGCTCGCCCAGCGCCTCGATCACCTTCTGCGCCTTGTCGGGCGGGAAATAGCCGACGGGCCTGGTCTCGCGCAGCGCCACGTCGAGCGCCGCCTCGACGAACAGCTTCGACCATTCCGGCGAATGGCTCTTGCGCTTGCTGTCGGCGGCCCAGAGCAGCCGCATCGCCTCGCCGATCTGTCCGCCCTCGCCATACAGCGCGCGACGGATGGCGCGCACGTCCGCCTCGTCGATCGAGCCGTCGCGCGTCGCATCGTCAAGTAAAAGATCGAGAGACTGACCCATGAGACCCTCCACAGGGCCTCTATGCTAGGCGCGATGCTTTAAGACGGCCTGAAGGCGCCGCCGCGTCAGTCCGGATCGGCGGCCGCGCGCGCAAACACCGCTTCGACCGCGGCGACGACCTCGGCCGGGTGGGTATGGTGCGGGGCGTGGCCGACGCCCGGCAGAACCGTCAGCGTCGCGCCCGGAATGTCGCGGGCCGACCCGTAGGAATGGATGTGCGTGTAGACGATCGCGTCCCGGTCCCCGGTGACGATGGCCGTCGGCGCGCGGATCTCGCCGAGGCGGCGCGCCTGCTCGACGATATGCGGCTTCAAGCCCGCCACGTCCTGCGCGTTGGCGCGGAAGGTCGCCGGCCGCAGCACGAGGCGCACCCGCGTCGCCTCGCGATAGTCCGCCGGCGGCCGCTGTGGCGTGAACACGCTGGCGACGCCGGGATCGAGCAAGGCGAGACCGGCCGGCAGGCTCACCAGATTGGTGAACGCCTCGCCGATCACCGGCGCGGAGGCAGGCGTGTAATACCAGCTCACTCCGCCGGGCCACGGATGCGTCACGGGCGCGACCAGCACCAGTCCTTGGACGAAATCGGGATGCTCGATCGCCATGTTGGCGGCGACGGCGCCGCCGAGGGAATGGCCGACGACGATGGCGCGCGTCACGCCCGCCTCCTGCATCGCCGCGCGGATCAGGGCGGACTGGCGCGAGGGCGCGGCGTCCGCCCGCCCGCCCGGCCGCTCGCTCCAGCCATGGCCGGGCCGGTCCACGGCGACGACCCGGAAGCCGGCGGCGGCCAGCGGCGCGCCGAGCGCCGTCATCATGTCGGCCTGATTGCCGCTCGCGCCGTGGATGAGCAGCGCCGTGGCGCGCGCCTCGCCCTCGGCCGGCCGCTCGGTGAAATGCAGCCGGCCGCCTGCGGCGGGCGCGAAGCGCCCTTCCGGCGGATAGGCCGCCGCGATGCGGCGCGCCTTGGCGCGGGTGAAGACGTAGAGGCCGGCAAGGCCGGCCAGAACAAGAAGCGGCGACACGATGGCTCAGTCCGGATGCGTCCGGAGATAACGCGCGGCGGGCCCGGCCGGTTTCGTCACAGGCTGCGGCCGTCGAGATCGAGCTCCAGCCGCTCGACCGCCTTCTTCGTCGCCTCCAGCTGCGGATTGAGCGTCAGGGACTGTTTGAGCACGCGCAACGCCTGCGCCTTGCGCTCGAGTTTCAACAGGGTGAAGCCAAGCCCCGTCATCGCCGCGAAATGGCGCGGCTCCAGCTTCAGCGTGCGCGCGAGATCCTCGACGGCGCCGCTCCCGTCCTCCCGCATCGCCCGCAGCGTGGCGCGGCGGTAATAGGCCTCCGCCCAATCCGGTTCGAGCGCGACGATGCGGTCGATCAGATCCTCGGCGAGTTCGGCGTTGTTGCGGTGGACCGCCTGCAAGGCGCGGCCCATCAGCAGATCGGCGGTGTCCGAGCCCGAGCGCAGGAACACGCGCTCGATGGCGCTCGCCAGCCCCTTTGCCTCATCGGCGTCGCTTGCCGCCGCAAGCTTCCTGAACAGTTCGTCGAGCACCTGCGCGCGCGTCACCGGCTCCTTCGGCGGCGCCTTCTCCTCGGCCTTTCCCTGCGCGCGCGGCGCGGCGCGATCGGACGGTTTCGATAGACCGCGCTCGCCCTGCGCGACGGCGGCCGGCGCGGCGAGGCTCGCGATCAGCGGCGCGGCGAGGAGGAGCGGATGCAAACGCGAAAAGACGGCCATGACGTCAGGCTATGTCGCCCGCCGCCGGCCGTCAAAACACTGGTCGGTGAGAAGCGCCGGGCCTGCGGCCCGGCCGGCCTCAGCCCTGGCGCGCCTTGAAGCGCTTCTGCGTCTTGTTGATGATGTAGACGCGGCCCTTGCGGCGCACGAGCTGGTTGTCGCGATGGCGCGCGCGCAGCGACTTGAGAGAGTTGCGGACTTTCATCGGACGACCCTGAAAACAAAGCGGCGGGCAACCCCGCCGCGAAACCAGTCGCGGCGGTCTATGCCGCATTTCAGCCCCCCGATCAACCCCCGAACGCGGCGCGCGCGCCCGAATCTGCCGGCTTTCCCCGGCTCAACGCCGCGTGTTGGCGGCGGTCTGGCCGAACAGGACTTTCTTGGCCTCCTCCGACATCGGCGGCTGGGCGGGATTGACCTGATCGGCGATCGCATAGGCGCGCCGCGTCGCCTCCCGCCCCCGATCGCTGCGAACCACCGCTTGACATTGGGAAAATCGTCGAGGCTTTGGCCCTGCCGCTGATGCGGCACGATCCACGGATAGGCGGCCATATCGGCGATGGAATAGTCGTCGGCCAGGAAGTCTCGGCCCGCGAGGCGCCGGTCGAGCACGCCGTAGAGACGGCTCGTCTCCTTCACATAACGGTCGATCGCATACGGGATCTTCTCGGGCGCATAGGCGGAGAAATGGTGGTTCTGCCCCGCCATCGGCCCGAGCCCGCCCATCTGCCAGAACAGCCATTCCAGCGTCGCCACGCGCTTGCGCAGGTCCGGCGAGATGAACCGGCCGGTCTTTTCGGCGAGATAGAGCAGGATCGCCCCCGATTCGAACACCGAGACCGGCGCGCCGCCGTCGGCCGGCGCATGGTCCACGATCGCCGGCATCCGGTTGTTCGGCGAGATCTTGAGGAAATCGGGCGCGAACTGCTCGCCCTTGCCGATGTTGATCGGCTTGATCCGGTAGGCGAGCCCCGCCTCCTCCAGAAACATCGTGATCTTGTGACCGTTCGGCGTGGTCCAGTAGTAGAGATCGATCATGTCGCGAGCCTCTGCTGGGCGGGAATGGCGCATTCTGCCGCCTTCCGGCCCCGGCGTCATCACACGGAACGCGCGCGCCGCGCGTGAGGAAGGATCGAATGGCGACCTCCGCCCTGTATCTGGCCGCCGCGCTCGCCGAAATCGCCGGCTGCTTCGCGATGTGGGCGGCGATCCGCAACGGCGCATCCGGCCTCTGGATCGCGCCGGGAATGCTGGCGCTCGCGCTGTTCGCGTTTCTGCTGACGCGCGTCGACGCCGCGGCGGCCGGCCGCGCCTACGCGGCCTATGGCGGCGTCTACATCGCCGCCTCGCTCGTCTGGCTGTGGGCGGTCGAGGGCGTGCGGCCGGACCGGTTCGATCTGATTGGCGCGGCGATCTGTCTCGTCGGCGCCGCCGTCATCGTCGCCGCGCCGCGCGCGGCCTGACGTGGCGCGTCAGTTCTCCAGCCCCATCGCGCCCTTCAGGCGGCGCGAATAGCCGTAGATGTCGTCGCGCAGTTGCAGCTTGCCGTGATCGTCGACGAAAGCGGTAAAATACTGGATGTGCACCGGCAACGGCCGCGCCAGATGCACGGTGCGCTCGGCCCCGCCGATCATCCGGCGCACGCGCTCCTCGCTCCAGCCGCGCTCCTTGCCGAGCACGACCTCGGCCAGCTTGAACGGCTGGTCGACGCGCACGCAGCCATGCGAATAGGCGCGCCGCTCGGCGCCGAACAGCGAGCGCGAGGGCGTGTCGTGCAAATAGACCGAGTGCTGGTTCGGAAACATGAACTTGATCCGCCCGAGGGCGTTCCGCTCGCCCGGCGGCTGGCGGATGATCGTCTGATTGCCTTTGCGGATCACCTCGTAGCCGCGCTTGGTATAGTAGTCGGGATCGGCGGCGAGGTTCGGCTCCATCTCCTTCTTGATGATCGAGGGCGGCACGTTCCAGTACGGATTGACGATCAGGAACTGCATCGCGTGGGAGAACACCGGCGTCGGCGTGTCGGGCTTGCCGACGACGACGCGGGCGCGATGCGTCACCGCCCCGTCCTCCGTCACCTTCAGCGTGTAGTCGGGAATGTTCACCTCGATGCGCTCGGCGCCGAGATTGCGCGGCAGCCAGCGCCAGCGCTCCATATTGGCGACGATCTCGTTCTCGAGCCGCGAGGGCTCGCCGCCGGACAGCGCCGCGATGGTGCGCGGGGTCAGCGCACCGGAGGCCGGCAGGCCGTTGGCGCGCTGGAAATCGGCGATCGCCGAAGCGATGCGCGTGTCGTAGACGAGATCGCCGTTCGACTCGGTCGGCGGCGCGTCGAGGCCGAAGCGCGAGCGGATCAGCGGCACGCGCGGATCGCGCATGCCGATCTTCAGCGTCGGCCCGAGCGGGATGCGCGGCGGCGCCTCGGCGGTCGCCGGGCGCTCCTGACGCAGCTCCAGCAGTTTGGCCCGCAGCGCCTTGTAGCCGGCATGCGGCGGATTGAACGCCCGCAACGCTTCGCCCGGATCGGCGGCGGTTGAAACGGCGGCCAGCGCCGCCTCGGCGCTCGTCGTCTCCGGCTTCACCGTGATCAGCGAGGAGACGCGGCCGGGATCGACCCGCCCGCCGCTCGCCTGCCGCGCATAGGCGACGATCGCCTCGCTGAGGCGGATTTCGGCGAGCGCGGCGGCCGGCTTGTCGCCTTTCGGCGAGGGCGGCGAGAAGGCCGACAAATCGAGCCCGTCGTCGCTGGCGCGGGCGAGCCGGGCGAGCGCGGACTGCGCCTTGCGCGTCCACTGGCCCTGCGCCACCCACAGCGCCGCAAATCCCCGCGCCTCGTAGACGGCGAGGATCGCCTCGCGCGTCTTGCGCTGGAGCGCGGCGTCCGGCCCGCGCGGCGCGTCTGGCCACGCCAGCGCGAAGGCGGCGCGCACCTCGTCGGCTGTCGGCGCGACGCCGAGCGCCTCGGCCACGGCCGTCGCGGCCTCGGCCGGCTGCGGTTGCGGCGCCAGCAGGAACGGCGGCGGCGCGCCGGGCGGCGACAGCGCCGCGACGTCGGCGAGCGAATCGGGCCGGAACGGAACCGGCGGGCCGGGATCGACCAGAACGACGGCCGGGGCGGGCGTCTCCTCATTGGCGAGCCGCCTCGGCGCGGCGGCGAGAGGCGCGGCGGCCGGCGCAAGATCGGACGGCAGAAAGACGACCGGCGCCTCCGGCGCGCCAGGCGCGCCAAGCTCCACCGGCAGAAGCTCGGTGGGGGCGGCGACGACGGCCTCGGGCGGGGCAAGGCCGATTTCATCGGCCAGCGCCGCGACCTGGCCCGCCGGAACGAACGGCGCGGCGAGGGCGACGGCCAGCGCCAGACGACCGGCGCGCAGGCGCATCGGGAGAAGTCGTCTCCGCCGCCCCGCCGACCGCGCGCCCGCAAAACTCATCGACCTGCCCTCGAACCACGCACGCACGCGCGACAAAGCGCCGCGCGAAGAGCCATGAAAGCAATTCCAACTAGCCGATCAACGGATTCGCGACTGTGCGCGGCCGCACGCAGGCAGTTAACGCGCGGCCGTGGCCCGGCCGCAACAGATCAGGCCGCCGCATCCTCGGCGTCGCCGAGGCCGAGATCCTTCATCTTGCGGTAGAGCGTCGAGCGTCCGATGCCGAGCTTGCGGGCGACTTCCGACATCTGCCCGCGATAATGGGCGATGGCGAAGCGGATCGTCTCGGCCTCCATCTCGTCGATCTTGCGCACGTCGCCCTTCTCGTCGAGCAGACGCAGGACGTTCGGGTCGCGCACCTCGACGCGCACGATCTCGCGCTCGACGTGCGCCGGCGCCGCCGCGGCGGGAGGCGCCATCGGCACCCGCACCTCGAATCCGTCGACCTGCTGGGCGATCTGCGGAAACTCGGCGAGCGTCAGCTCGTCGCCGTCGGCCAGCACCACGGCGCGGAAGACCGCGTTCTCGAGCTGGCGGACATTGCCCGGCCAGTCGTAACGGGCGAGCAGCGCGGCCGCCTCGGAGGTGAGGCCCCGGATGCGCTTGCCCTCCTCGGCGGCGAAGCGCGCGGCGAAGCGGCGGGCGATCTCGACCACGTCGTCCTTGCGCGCGCGCAGCGGCGGCAGCGTGATCGGGAAGACGTTGAGTCGGTAATACAGATCCTCGCGGAAGCGGCCCTGCTTCACGAGCTCGATGAGATTGCGGTTGGTCGCCGAAATCAGCCGGATGTCGACCTTCACGGGGCGCCGCGCGCCGACCGGATCGACCTCGCCTTCCTGAATGGCGCGCAGCAGCTTCACCTGCATGTCGAGCGGCAGCTCGCCGACCTCGTCGAGGAACAGCGTGCCGCCGTTCGCCTCGACGAACTTGCCGGCGTGCTTGTCGCTCGCGCCGGTGAAGGCGCCCTTCTCGTGGCCGAACAGGATCGATTCGACGAGATTTTCCGGCAGCGCGCCGCAATTGACCGTGACGAAGGGCTTGCCGCGCCGGTCCGAGGCGCCCTGGATGGCGCGGGCGATCAACTCCTTGCCGACGCCCGATTCGCCCTCGATCAGGACCGGAATCGAGGACTTGGCGGCTCGCTCGCCGAGGCGGATGACGCGCTCCATGACGTCCGAGCGCGTGACGATGTCCTTGAAGCCGAGCGTGCCGGTCGCCTTCTTGGAGAGGCGGCGCACCTCCTCCTCCAGCGCGTCGAATCGCAGCGCGTTCTTGATCGACACGGCGAGACGCTCGGCGCCGACGGGCTTGACCACGAAATCGACCGCGCCGGCGCGCATCGCCGCGACCACGGTCTCGATCGAGCCATGCGCGGTCTGCACGATCACCGGCAGCGACGACTGGCGCTCGCGCAGCCGGCCAAGCACGCCCATGCCGTCGAGATCGGGCATCACCAGATCGAGGATCAGCAGTTGCACCGCCGGCTGGTCGCTCGCCTGGATGCGCGCCAGCGCGGCCTCGCCGCCGTCCAGCGTCTCGGCCTCGTAGCCGAACCGGCGCACCATGGCCTCGAGCAAGCGACGCTGCACGGGGTCGTCGTCGACAATCAATACTCTCGCGGTCATCGGCCCTCGGCGCGCCCACACGTCTATTCGGCGAACATGCTGGCCGATCACGGTAAACGCGCCCTTAATGGCGGCGCCGGAACGGGACACATCGTCGAAATGTTGATCCGCCCGGCGTTCCGGCCGATACAGGACGACGCGCGCCGCGGGGCCGATGCGAGGACCGGATTTTCATGCCGACAAACGCCGCCGATCTCGGAGCACTGCCGGAATGGAGCCTCGTCGATCTCTACCCCGGCATGGACAGCCCCGCCTTCCGCGCCGATCTCGACCGCGGCGTGGCGCTCTGCAGGGATTTCGCGGCCGATTACCGCGGCCGCCTCGCCGATCTCGCCGCCGCGCCCGACGGCGGCGCGGGTCTGGCCGAGGCGATTCGACGCTACGAGGCGATCGACGATCTGCTCGGCAGGGTGATGTCCTACGCCGGCCTGCTCTACGCCGGCGACACGACCGACCCGGCGCGCGCCAAATTCTACGGCGACGCGCAGGAAAAGGTGACGGACGCAACCTCCGACCTGCTGTTCTTCCAGCTCGAGCTGAACCGCATCGACGACGCGACGCTCGAATCGGCGATGGCCGCCGGCCCCCTCGCCCGCTGGCGGCCGTGGCTGGAGGACATCCGCCGCGAAAAGCCCTATCAGCTCGACGACCGGCTGGAGCAGCTCTTCCACGAGAAGTCCGTCACCGGCCGCTCGGCCTGGAACCGGCTGTTCGACGAGACCATCGCCGACCTGCGCTTCAAGGTCGGCGAGGAGGAGCTGACGCTCGAGCCCACCCTGTCGCGCATGCAGGACAAGCAGGAGAGCGTCCGCAAGGCCGCCTCGATGGCGATCGCCGCCACGCTTGGCGCCAATCTGCGCACCTTCGCGCTGATCACCAACACGCTCGCCAAGGACAAGGAGATCGCCGACCGCTGGCGCGGCTTCAAGGACGTGGCCGACTCCCGCCACCTCGCCAACCGCGTCGAGCCGGAGGTGATCGACGCGCTCGTCGCCGCCGTGACTGCGGCCTATCCGCGCCTCTCGCATCGCTACTACAAGTTGAAGGCGCGCTGGTTCGGCAAGGACGCGCTGGACCATTGGGACCGCAACGCGCCGCTGCCGCAATCGCCGGCGAGGCTCTATCCGTGGGTCGAAGCGCGCGGCCTCGTCCTCGAGGCCTATGCGGGCTTCGCGCCGCAGATGGCGGACATCGCCCGCCGCTTCTTCGACGAGCGCTGGATCGACGCGCCGGCGCGCCCCGGCAAGGCGCCGGGCGCCTTCGCCCACCCGACCGTGCCGTCCGCCCACCCGTATGTGCTGCTCAACTATCAGGGCAAGCCGCGCGACGTGATGACGCTCGCCCACGAACTCGGCCACGGCGTGCATCAGGTGCTGGCCGCCCCGAACGGCGCGCTGATGGCGCCGACGCCGCTGACGCTGGCCGAAACCGCCTCCGTGTTCGGCGAGATGCTGACCTTCCGCAAGCTGCTGGCGGCCACGTCCGACCCCGTCGAGCGACGGGCGATGCTCGCCTCGAAGGTCGAGGACATGCTGAACACGGTGGTGCGCCAGATCGCGTTCTATTCCTTCGAGCGCAAGCTGCATCTGGCGCGCCGCGCCGGCGAACTCACGGCCGAGCAGATCAGCGACCTCTGGATGAGCGTGCAGGCCGACAGCCTCGGCCCCTCGATCCGGCTCGGGCCGGGCTACGAGACCTTCTGGGCCTACATCCCCCACTTCATCCACTCGCCCTTCTACGTCTACGCCTACGCCTTCGGCGATTGCCTCGTGAACTCGCTCTACGGCGTCTACGAGAAGGCGGCGGACGGCTTCGTCGAGCGCTATTTCGCGCTGCTGTCGGCGGGCGGCGCCAAGCCCTATGGCGAATTGCTGAAGCCCTTCGGGCTCGACGCGCGCGACCCCGGCTTCTGGGCCATCGGCCTCGGCATGATCGAAGGGCTGATCGACGAGCTGGAGAGGGACGACGCGACGACGGCGTGAGGCGCCCGCGATGGCCGAGACGGACCTCTACGCCCCGGTCAAACGCTTCCTCGAGGCGCAGGGCTATGAAGCGAAGGGCGAGATCGGCGCCTGCGACATCGTCGCGCTGCGCGGGCAGGAGCCGCCGGTCATCGTCGAACTGAAATCGCGCTTCTCCCTGAAGCTCGTTCTGCAAGGCGTCGACCGGCAGGCGATGAGCGACGCTGTCTATCTCGCCGTCGCCGCGCCGAAGCGCCGCGAGACCGCCGACATCGTGAAACTCTGCCGTCGCCTCGGTCTTGGACTCCTGATCGTGAGCGGCGCCTTCGTCGAGGCGCTGGTCGATCCCGCGCCCTACCAGCCGCGCCGCGACAAGCGCCGCGCCGGCATGCTGCTGAAGGAGTTCGCCCATCGCGTCGGCGACCCGACGCAGGGCGGCGCCGCCCGCCGCAGGCCGATGATGACGGCCTACCGGCAGGACGCGCTGCGCTGCGCCCGACGCCTGTCCGCCGGGCCGACGAAACTGGCGACGCTGCGCGCCGAAACCGGCGTCGCCCGCGCCGCCGGCATCCTGCGCGACGACGTCTACGGCTGGTTCGCCCGCGTCGAACGCGGCGTCTACGCCCTCACCCCCAAGGGCGAGGCGGCGCTGACCGAGTTCGCGCAGGCGCTGGCGGCGCTGTGAGGCGCGTTGCCGAGGGCTTCGGAGTGTATTACATTATGTAATACACCGACCGCCGCGACACAGGCGGCGCGAGATACCGGAGCCGCCCATGAAGATCGAGGCCCGCCGCATCGGCAACTCCACCGGCTTCGTCATCCCGCGCGACGTCGTGGTCAAGCTCGGCATCGAGCAGGGGAAGACATTCTTCCTGACCGAAACCGCCGACGGCGGCCTGCGCATCACGCCCTACGATCCCGACTTCGCGCAGGCGATGGACGTGCTCGACACGGTGATGGACGAATACAAGGACACGCTGCGGACGCTGGCGAAATGACAGCGCCGCGCGAACCGCGCTGGCTCACGCTCGAGGAAGTTCTTGTCGCGCATGAGAGGCAGTTGCGCCGCTTTGGCGGCCCCGAAGGTTTGCGCGACGCGGGCGCCCTCGACTCCGCGCTGGCGCGACCACGCAATTCGTTCGCCTATGGCGAGACGAACCTTGCGCGACTGGCGGCGGGCTACGCCTTCGGAATTGCGCGCAATCACCCGTTCGTCGATGGCAACAAGCGTGCCTCGTTCCTTGCGATGATGATGTTCCTGCGACTGAACGGCGTCGTGTTCGCGCCCGCGCAGGCGCCGGCGGCCGCCATCATCCTCGCTCTCGCGGCGGGCGATGTGAACGAGGACGGGCTGACGCGCTGGATTTCCGACAACTGGCCGGCCACGTCATGAGCTTCGCTTACACGCCCTATGACGGCTCGAAACAGCCTTTCGCCATCGGCATGACGCCGATGGACCCGGCCGACTGGATCGCGCCGGACGCGCATCTAGCGCGCGACCTCGCCGAAAAGGACGCGCTGCTCGCGCAGCGGCGCGAGATCGTCTTCGCCGAGGAGCCGGACTCGCGCCCCGCGCAGGCCGAGACGCTCGCCCTGCTGGTTCCCCATCTCCTCGCGCGATTCCCCGAGATCTACGCGCGCGAGGGAGATGGCGTCCGCGTCGGCGGCCGCACGGTCCCGCTCGCGGGCGAGGCGCCGCTCGTCGTCGCCAGCCGCCTCGTGCAGGAAGATCTCGTGATCATGGCGCGCGGACCCGCGGGCTGGCGCCTCGCGGCGGCCTCGCTCTGCTTCCCCTCGACATGGTCGCTCGCGGAAAAGTTCGGCCGCGAAATGGCCGCGATCCACGCCGAAGTGCCCGGCTTTCCCGGCCGCATGGGCGAGATCGTGGCGCGCATCTTCGACAATCTGCGCCCCGGCCAGCCGGTCGAGCGGCTGAACTGGTCGATCTACGGCGACGACCGCCTGCATCATCCCGAATCGAAATCCGACCCGCACGAGCGCTTTCCGCCGGCCGCGCCCGTGCTGGCGCGCGCCACGATCCGCGTCGAGCGCCAGACTCTGACGCGCTTGCACGGCGCGGGCGCAATCCTGTTCACGATTCGCGTCTTCGTCGATCCGCTCGCCGCGCTCTCCACGCATCCGCGCGGGCCGGCGCTGGCTGGCGGCCTGCGCGACCAGTTGCTCGCGCTGACGCCCGACCAGCTCGCCTACAAGGGCCTGGTCGAGGCGCGCGAACGGCTGGCGGGCGCGCTGGCCGCGTTGGCTAGCCGGTGAGGCGGCCGCGACGGCCGGCCGCGATCAGCGCCAGCGCCGACACGTTCATGACGACCGCGTAGAGCAACGCCGGGATCGTCAGATCGCTCCGTCCCAGCACGGACGTCGCAACGAAGATCGCCAGCGCAACGTTCTGTAATCCGGTCTCCATCACGATCGCGAACCGTTGCGGGCGCGGCAGGCCGGCCGACCGCGCCGCGAGCCACCCCGCGCCGATAGCGCCGAGATTGAGCGCGACCGTCGCCGGCCCCGCCGCGCCCGCATGATCGACGAGCGCGGCCCGGTTCTCCCAGAACGTCGCCAGCACGATCGCCGCGAAGACGATCCGCCCGATCCGGTCGAAAAACGCGCTCCGGCGCGCGACGAAGGCGGGCGCGAAGCGTCGCAGCGCGAGTCCCGCGGCGAGCGGAGCCGCCGAAACCACGAACATGGCGAGCGACAGGCGCGCCGTCGACGCGCCGAACGAGGCGCCGCCGTCGACGCCGCCGAGCCGCAGCGCCAGCGGCACGGTCAGGAAGGCGGCCAGACTCGTCGCCAGCGTCATCGCCGTCGACAGTGCGGCGTCGGCCCGCGCCAGCAACGCGGCGTAGTTGGAGGTGATCCCGCCCGGCGCGGCGGCGACGACGAGGAGCCCCGCCGCCAGCGGCGCCGGCAGATCGAACGCCGCCCCGAGCGCCAGCGCCAGCGCCGGCAGCGCGACGACCTGCACGGCGAGACCCGTCGCCAACGCCTTCGGCCGCGCGACGATCGCGCAGAGATCCCCGACCGTCAGCCGCAGTCCGACGACGAACATCAGAAAGGCCAGACCAAGGGGCAAAAGGGCGGACATGCGGGCGCGACCGGCGAGCCGCGGGCGGGCGGCGTCTCATGCCCGAGATTTGCCCGAGACGGCCGTCCGAGGGAAGTCGGCCGCGCGGGCGTCCGCGACCTGTCGCCGCTGGCGTCGCGCCGCAGCGCGGCTATATCTCCCGCCATGACGACACAGGACGACGAACGCAATCGCCTCTCCGCCCGCGCCGCCCGCTACGCCCGCGTCGGCGCGCAGGTCGGCGGAGTGGCCGCCCGCATCGCCGGCGCCCGCCTCTTCGGGCAGGACGGCAAGGACGCAACCCACGCCGCCGCCCTCGCCTCCGCCCTCGGTGGCCTGAAAGGCCCGCTGATGAAGGTCGCGCAGTTGATGGCGACCATCCCCGACCTGCTGCCGGCGGACTACGCCGAGGAGTTGCAGAAGCTGCAAAGCCACGCGCCGCCGATGGGCGCGGCCTTCGTCAAGCGCCGCATGCAGGCCGAGCTTGGGCGCGACTGGCGCGGCCGCTTCGCCGACTTCGACCTCCATCCGGCCGGCGCCGCCTCGCTCGGACAGGTGCACCGGGCGACCGCGCTCGACGGCGAGCCGCTCGCCTGCAAGCTGCAATATCCCGACATGGCCTCGGCGGTGGAGGCCGACCTCTCCCAGCTCGACGTGCTGTTCGCCATCCATCGCCGCATGGACCCGGCCATCGACACGCGCGAGATCAAGAAGGAGATCGCCGAGCGTGTGCGCGAGGAGCTCGACTACGAGCGCGAGGCCCGCCACGCCGCGCTCTACGCCGACATGCTGGCCGACGCGCCGCAAGTGCGCGTGCCGCATGTGCGGCCAGACCTGTCGACCCGCCGCCTGCTGTCGATGCGCTGGCTCGAGGGCGAGAAGATCCTGACCTTCAAGGACGAGCCGCAGGAGGTGCGCGACCGGCTGGGCCGGGCGCTGTTTCTGGCCTGGTGGATCCCGTTCATGCGCTTCGCCGTCATCCACGGCGATCCGCATCTGGGCAATTACAGCGTGTTCCGCGACGGCGCCGGCGCGCCGGCGGGCGTCAATCTCTACGATTTCGGCTGCGTGCGCATTTTCCCGCCGCGCTTCGCCGGCGGCGTGTTCGAGCTCTATCAGGGCCTGCTGAACGAGGATGAGGCGCGCATCGTCCACGCCTACGAGATCTGGGGCTTCAAGGGCCTGACCAAAGAGCTGGTCGAGATCATGAACGTGTGGGCCCGCTTCATCTACGGGCCGATCCTCGACGACCGCGTGCGCACCGTGGCGGACGGCGTGCGCCCCGGCGAATACGGCCGGCGCGAGGCCTATCGCGTCCACACCGCGCTGAAGCGGATGGGACCGGTCGCCGTGCCCCGCGAATTCGTGTTCATGGACCGCGCCGCCATCGGCCTCGGCGGCGTGTTCCTGCATCTCGGCGCCCAGGCGAATTTCTACCGTCTGTTCCACGAGGCGATGGCGGATTTCTCGGTCGAGGCGGTGGCCGCCCGCCAGGCGGCGGCGCTCGCCAGGGCCGGCCTTTCCCCGGCCTGACCGGGCGAAACGCGGGATCGCAGCGGCGGCAAGCCGCATCCCGGGCCGCATCCATTCCCCCCTTGCGCGATTGCCGGCGGATGGGCTTTGCTCTAAGCCGAAACAGCCTCATCGAGGGCGCGCGCATCCAACGCCGGGGGGAAGCTTTGGCCGATCAGCTCGCAACGTCGCCGCATTCCGACATGGACTACGCCGAACATCGGCGCACCTACGCGCTTTTTCTCGGCATGATGAAGTGGGGCTCGATCTGCACCGCTGTCGTCCTCGCCCTGATGGCCATTTTCCTGCTCTGATCCGGGCGGGCGCGTCCGCGCGCCCTCTGGCCAGAAGCCGATACGAGCCGGCCCGCGGATCACCCGACGCGCCGGCGCTCCACCGGAGAGCTCCATGCGCATCGCCGTTCTTGCGGAAACCGCCGCGAACGAAGACCGCGTCGCCGCGACGCCGGAGACGGTCAAGAAATTCATCGGCCTCGGCGCCAGCGTCGTCGTCGCCCGAGGGGCCGGGATGCGGTCCGGCCTGCGCGACGGCGATTTCGAGGCCGCCGGCGCGAGCCTGGCGGACGGCAACGCCGCCGCCGCCGACGACGCCGACATCGTGCTCGCCGTCCGCCGGCCGGACGGCGTGGCGGTGAAGAAGGGCGCCCTCGTCGCCGCGATCATGGACCCCTACGGTCAGGACGCGGCGCTCGCCGGCCTCGCCCACGCCGGCGCCAGCGCCGTCGCGATGGAGCTGATGCCGCGCATCACCCGCGCGCAGGTGATGGACGTCCTGTCCTCGCAGGCCAACCTCGCCGGCTATCGCGCCGTGCTCGACGCGGCGGCCGAATATGGCCGCGCCATCCCGATGATGATGACGGCGGCCGGCACCGTGCCCGCGGCGAAGGTGTTCATCATGGGCGTCGGCGTCGCCGGCCTTCAGGCGATCGCCACCGCCCGGCGCCTCGGCGCCATCGTCACCGCCACCGACGTGCGGCCGGCGACGAAGGAGCAGGTCGAGTCGCTCGGCGCCAAGTTCCTCGCCGTCGAGGACGATGAGTTCAAGCAGGCCCAGACCGCCGGCGGCTACGCCAAGGAAATGTCGAAGGAGTATCAGGCCAAGCAGGCCGAGCTCACCGCCTCGCACATCGCCAAGCAGGACATCGTCATCACCACGGCGCTGATCCCCGGCCGCCCCGCGCCGAAGCTCATCTCGGCGGCGATGGTGCGCTCGATGCGCCCCGGCTCCGTCATCGTCGACCTCGCGGTCGAGCGCGGCGGCAACTGCGAACTGTCGAAGCCGGGCGAGGTCGTCGAGATCGACGGCGTCAAGATCGTCGGCCATCTCAACGTCGCCGGGCGTCTGGCGGCGACCGCCTCCGCGCTCTACGCGAAAAACCTCTTCGCCTTCGTCGAGACGCTCGTCGACAAGAAGGAGAAGAAGCTCGCGGTGAACTGGGACGACGAACTCGTCAAGGCGACGCTGCTGACGCGCGACGGCGCCGTCGTCCACCCGAACTTCCAGCCCAAAGGCTGAGGCGAACTAGAGGCTCCCGACATCCCGCGCCGCGCGCCCAGCGCGCCGCGCGCAGCGGAAAGGCAAGCACATGGCCGACACCACCCAGCAGCTGCTCGAGAAGACGCAGGCCGCGGCCCAGACCGTCAAGCAGCTCGCGACCCAGCTTCAGGACTCGGCGGGGCAGCTCGCCGACGCGGCGGGCGTCGCCGCGCATTCCGCCTCGGGCGGCGCGATCGATCCCTTCGTGTTCCGTCTCGCGATCTTCATGCTCGCCGTGTTCGTCGGCTATTACGTCGTCTGGTCGGTGACGCCGGCGCTGCACACGCCGCTGATGTCGGTGACCAACGCGATCTCCTCGGTCATCGTCGTCGGCGCGCTGCTGTCGGTCGGCGTCGACGCGGCGAGCGACGCCGGCGACGGCCCGCTCTGGGCCAAGGGCTTCGGCTTCGTGGCGCTGATCCTCGCCTCGGTGAACATCTTCGGCGGCTTCCTCGTCACCGAGCGCATGCTCGCCATGTACAAGAAGAAGGGCTGAGCCATGTCCGCGAATTTCGCAGCCCTTCTCTATCTCGTCTCCGGCGTCCTGTTCATTCTGGCGCTGCGCGGCCTGTCGCATCCCACGTCCTCGCGGCAGGGCAATCTCTACGGCATGATCGGCATGGCGATCGCCATCGCCACGACGCTGCTCTACAAACTGCCGGCCGGCTTCTCGTCTGGCTGCTGGTTCTCGGCGGCATCGGGCTCGGCGGCGCTATCGGCGCCTGGCGGGCGCGCACCGTGCAGATGACGGCGATGCCGCAGCTCGTCGCCTTCTTCCACGCGCTCGTCGGTTTCGCCGCCGTGCTCGTGGCGGCCGGCGCGCTCTACGCGCCGCAGGCCTTCGGCATCGGCGCGCCGGGCCACATCCACGGCGCGAGCCTCATCGAGATGTCGATCGGCGCAGCGATCGGCGCGATCACCTTCACCGGCTCGGTCATCGCCTTCCTCAAGCTCGACGGCCGCATGTCCGGCGCGCCGATCATGCTGCCGCAGCGCCACGTCATCAACGTCGCGCTCGCCATCTTCCTGGTGCTGATGGTGTTCGCCTTCGTGCAGCAGGAAAGCCACCTCATCTTCTGGGTGATCGTGGCGATCTCCTTCGCGCTCGGCGTGCTGCTGATCATCCCGATCGGCGGCGCGGACATGCCGGTCGTCGTGTCGATGCTCAACTCCTATTCGGGCTGGGCGGCGGCGGGCATCGGCTTCACGCTCGGCAATCTGGCGCTGATCATCACCGGCGCGCTGGTCGGCTCCTCGGGCGCGATCCTGTCCTACATCATGTGCAAGGGCATGAACCGCTCCTTCATCTCGGTGATCCTGGGCGGCTTCGGCGGCGAGACGGCGGGGCCCGCGGGCGGCGCGGTCGAGACGCGGCCCGTCAAGCAGGGCTCGGCGGACGATGCGGCCTTCATCATGTCGAACGCCTCGAAGGTCATCATCGTGCCGGGCTACGGCATGGCGGTGGCGCAGGCCCAGCACGCGCTGCGCGAGATGGCCGACAACCTGAAGAAGGAAGGCGTCGAGGTGAAGTACGCCATCCACCCCGTCGCCGGCCGCATGCCCGGCCACATGAACGTGCTGCTGGCCGAGGCCAACGTGCCCTATGACGAGGTGTTCGAGCTGGAGGACATCAACTCCGAGTTCGGCCAGGCCGACGTCGCCTTCGTCATCGGCGCCAACGACGTGACGAACCCGGCGGCCAAGACCGACCCGTCCTCGCCGATCTTCGGCATGCCGATCCTCGACGTCGAGAAGGCCAAGACCGTTCTCTTCATCAAGCGCGGCATGGGCTCGGGCTACGCCGGCGTCGAGAACGAGCTGTTCTTCCGCGACAACACGATGATGCTGTTCGGCGACGCCAAGAAGGTGGTCGAGACCATTCTGAAGGCGATGGCGCACTGACGCGGCGATGCGCCGGGTGCTGATCGCCGGCGCGATCGTCCTCGGCGGGCTTTACCTGATCGCGCTGGCGGCCCTCTGGGCCGTGCAGCGCGATCTGTTTTTCCAGCCCTCCGGCGAGTGGTCGCATCCCGCCGACGCGAGCCTCGACGGCGAGGCGGTCGAGATTGCGACGCTCGACGGCGAGCGGCTGCGCGGCTGGCATGTCCCCGCCCGCGCGGGCCGCGCCCTGTTCGTCTATTTCCACGGCAACGCCGGATCGCTGTCCAACCGCGCCGCGCGCTTTCGCGGTCTCGCGGCGCGCGGCGACGGGCTGCTCGCCGTCGCGCTGCGCGGCTATCCCGGCTCGTCGGGCGACCCCTCGGAGGCGGGCTTTGCGCGCGACGCCGACGCGGTCTACGCCAAGGCGCTCGGCCTCGGCTACGGCGCCGACCGCATCGTCCTGATCGGCGAATCGATGGGCTCGGGCGTCGCGGTCGCGCTCGCCGCGCGACGCCCCGTCGCGGCGCTGGCGCTCGACTCGCCCTTCTCCTCTGCGGTCGACGTGGCGGCCTCCGCCTACTGGATGTTTCCGGTGCGCCTGCTGATGCGCGACCCGATGCGCTCGGACCGCGCCATCGCGGAGGTGAAAGCGCCGCTGCTGATCGTGCATGGATCGGCCGACGAGGTCGTGCCGATCGGCTTCGGCCGCCGGCTGTTCGCGCTGGCGCGCGAGCCGAAGACGTTTCTGGAGCTGCCCGGCGAAACCCATCTGGCGATGGAGACGGCCCTCGAGCGGGTTCTCGACTGGAGCGAGGCCGTGCGCCGGCCGCGTTGAGCGCGCCGGCTCAGCGAACGCGCGAGGAGCCTTCGCGGGCGAGCTTGTTGCCGGGCTCGACGACGAGCGCGCGCTGGTAGCTCTCCGACGCCTTGGAGCGATTGCCCTGCCGCTCGTAGGCCAGGCCAAGCCCGGCCCAGGCGTCGCCCTGCCGGTTGTCGACGTTCAGCGCGGCGTTGAAATCCTCGATCGCCGCGTCGTTCTTGCCGACCGCGATGTAGCTCTGGCCGCGCGCCATGTAGGGCGCGCCCGCGAACGGATCGCGGTCGATCGCATTGTCGAAATCGGTGATCGCGCGCGTGTGGTCGCCCATGCGCTGATGGATGAGCCCGCGCGCGTGGAACGCCTGCGCGGATTCCGGATTGAGCCGGATCGCCTGCCCGAGGTCGGCGAGCGCCTGATCGAGCGAGCCCTGCTGGCGCAGCACGTTGGCGCGCGCGATGTAGGCCGGCGCGTGATTGGGCGCGACCTCGATGGCGCGCGAGAAATCGGCGAGCGCGGCGTCGTTGCGCCCGAGCTGGCGATAGGCGAGGCCGCGATTGGTGAGCGCGGCGGCCGGCGCCGGATCGAGCTGGATGGCGCGCGAAAAATCCGTCACCGCCTCCTGGAAGCGCCCCGCCTTGGCGTAGGCCGCCCCGCGCGTGTTGTAGGCGGCCGCGTCGTTCGGATTGTTGCGGATGACGTCGCTGAGCGAGGCGATGTTGGCGGAGGCGGCCGCCGGATCGGCCGTGTCCACTTCGGCGACGCCCGCGCCCTGCTGGCGGGCGAGCCCGCCCACCGTCTCGCAGCCGGCCAGCGCCGTCGCGGCGGCGAGCGCGAAGGCGAGGCGCGCGGCGCGCGGGGAAAGTGCGAAGGAACGAAGCCCGGTCATGCGAAGCCCCCGAACGAACGGTCGGGCGACGCGGCGCCCGAAAACGATGAGGGGCGCGCAATCCGGCGAGAATGCGGCTGCCGGCGGCGCCCGTCGCGCAGACGGGCGAAACGCCCGCCGATCCAACGCGCGGGCGAGACGCCCGCTTCAATGCGAGACGCCCGGGCCGGGGCCGCGGGCGTCGAAAATCACGACCTGTGCGAGGCGATCAGCGCCCGGCGGGGGTCGGCCGCGGCTTCATCGGCAACAGACCTTCACGCTGCAGCTTCTTGCGGGCGAGCTTGCGGGCGCGGCGAACCGCCTCGGCCTGCTCGCGAACGCGCTTCTCGGACGGCTTCTCGAAATAGTTGCGGAGCTTCATCTCGCGGAAAATGCCCTCGCGCTGCATCTTCTTCTTGAGCGCCTTGAGGGCCTGATCGACGTTGTTGTCGCGAACGAGAACTTGCACGCAGTCATTCCTGTCGCTGCGGGCCGTAGCCCGACTGGGGAAAATAGGGGAGGAAGGGCGCGCGGACGCGCCCGGCCGTGGGGGGTTCCGTTAGCAGAATCGAAAGGGCGTGTCCACACGTCGCGGCGCGTCGGGCGCCCCGCGCCTTGTGATCGCCGCCCGAACCGGGCATGCACGGCGCGCATTCTGCGACATCACGGGGCTTTCGCGTGACCGGCCTTGGCGCCTACGACCAGTATTTTTACGCCGCGGCCGCGATGGTCGGCACGTTTCTGGCCGCCTTCGGCGCGTTGTGGGCGATGCAGCGCCCGGTCTGGGCGGAGAAGGTGGCGGCCTATCACGGCGTCGTCCCGCCCTTCATCAACATCATCGGCGTGCTGTTCGCGCTCACCCTCGCCTTTCTGGCCAACGACACCTGGGGCGCGCACGACCGCGCCATCGACGCCGTCAACCGCGAGGCGGACGCGCTGCGCAGCGTGCTGACCCTTGTCGAGCGGCTGCCGCCGCAGGCCGCCGCGCCCGCCCGAACGGCGGTGGAGAACTACGCCCGCGCCGTCGCCGCCGAATGGCCGCTGCTCGCCAGGCGCTCGTCGAGCCCCGAGGCGGCGGCCGCCGCCGAGCGCCTGCTCGGCGCGCTGGCGGACCGTCTCGTCGTCGAGGTCGCGCCCGGTCAGGTGCATCAGCTCATGCTGCAACAGGCGGTCAAGGCGCGCGACGCCCGCGAGGCCCGCATCGCGCTCTCCAAGACCCACGTCAACCCGTTGAAATGGCTGGGGATGGCGTTTCTCGGCTTCGTCACCATGCTGTCGGTGGCGGCCGTCCATATCGGCCAGCCCCGCGCGGCGCTGGCGGCGATCATGCTATTCGCGGTGGCGGCCGGGCCGACGGCGGCGATCGTGCTGGTGCACGGCAATCCGTTCCAGCAGCCGACCTCGGTGACCTCGGCGCCGATCGCCGCGCTGCTGCGCTGAGCCTCAGAGCTTCTTCAGCCCGAGCGCCTTGCCGCCTTCCTTCGGATCCTTGAGCCAGGCGCCGTTGGCCTGCAGGTCGAAGGTCGCGGAATGGCCCTTGCGGGCGATCAGCACCAGCCGACCCTTGTCGAAGCGCCAGCCCGCCGGGTCGAAGATGACGATGCCCTGGTCGCGACAGGCCGGCGCCAGCACGGCCTTGCTCGCGCCCTGCACGCCGCGCCCCTTGTCGTCGAGGGTGACCATGCAGCCGGTGTCGCGGCCCTCCTCGCGCAGCACGGCGTAGCGGCCGGCGACGGAGGCGGCGGACTTGCCGGCGTCAGCCGGAGCGGGCTTGGGCGTCTGCGCGAGCTGGAAGCCGGGCGTCGGTCGCGCCGCGGCGGGCGGCGCAGAGACGGGCGCGGCAGGCGGCGCCGAGACGGGCGCCGCCGTCTGCGCCAGTTGCGCGCGCTTGGCCGGATCGGCGGGCGAGAGCGTATAGGTCTCCCCTTCCGGCCCGGTGGCGAGGAGATCGCCGGCCGGCTGCATGGAAAATTCGAGCACCGGCCCGCCATCGCGCGCCACGACGCGCAGTCGCCCGTCCTCGCCCGCGCGCCAGCCGCCCGCCTCGGCGAGGATCGGCAGGGCGCGCCGACACCCGGCCGGCATGGCGAGCGCTTGCGCGGCGCCCTCGGCCTCGCCGCGCAGCACGAGGCGGCAACGGCGATTGGTGTCGGCGAGCGACATGTCCCAGGCGCCTGTCGCCTGATCGATCGTCAGCTTGCGATCGGTCGCCGCGCCCGCGTCCGCCGACAGCAGCGCGCCGAGCGCGAGGGCGCAGAGGCTCAGCGCCCGCGCCGGGCGGAACGATCCGCGTTCCGACACGGAAGATCGGAGAAAGGGGGCTGACATCGAGGGCCGCTCCTGAGAGGCGTTCGGCTTTGAACGTGGCGCACGATTCGCGCGGATTTGCGTCCAAGTCTAGAGCATTCGCCGCTAAAGCCGCAGCGCTTTCGCAACGCGAGCGCGCCGTGTCAGCGCGTCCACGGCGTCTCGGCGACGGGCGTCAGCGGCCCCTTGCCGGCGACAAACGATTTGATGTTGTCGACGACGAGTTGCGCCATGCCGCGCCGGGTGTGGTGCGAGGCCGAGCCGACATGCGGCAGCAACACCACATTGTCCATGTCAATCAGCGCCTGCGGCACGCGCGGCTCGTCGGCGAAGACGTCGAGACCCGCCGCCGCGATGACGCCCGCCTTCAACGCCTCGATCAGCGCCGGCTCGTCGACCACCGAACCGCGCGCCACGTTGATGAGCACGCCCCTGGGGCCGAGCGCCTCCAGCACCTCGCGATTGACCATGTTGGCCGTGCCCGCCCCGCCCGGCGTGATGACGAGCAGAATGTCGACCGCCCGCGCCATGCCGACCAGCGTCGGATAGAACAGGTAGGGCGCGTCCTCCTGCGCGTTGCGGCCGTGATAGACGACCTTCAGCCCGAACGCCTCGCACCGCCGCGCGATCGCCTTGCCGATGCGCCCGAGCCCGAGAATGCCGATCGTCTTCTCGCGCAGCGAATCGGAGAGCGGGAAGGCGCCCTCCAGCCACTTGCCGGCGCGCAGATAGCGCTCGGCCTGCGGCAGACGGCGCACGGTGCCGAGCAGCAGGCCGAGGGCGGTGTCCGCCACCTCCTCGTTGAGCACGTCCGGCGTGTTGGTGACGAGGATGCCGTGCGCGCCGGCCCAGGCGGCGTCCACATGGTCGTAGCCGACGCCGAAGCTCGACACGATCTTCAGATTGGGGAACCGGCCGAGGAACGCCGCGTCGATCGGCTGATGGCCGCCGCCGACCGCCATCGCCGTAACGCGGGGGCCGAGATCGGCGAGCGCGGCGGCGCGATCGGGCGCCTCCCACAATTTGTGCAGCGTTCCGACGCGCGCCAGTTGCTCGGCGATCATCGGCATCATCGGCGTCGGCATCAGGATGTCGACCATCTGCGTTTCCTCCCCGGGCGACGCTCTGCGGCAAGGGCGTCTAAACCGATTTGCCTCTCCGCATTGGATCATCTAGCATGATTGCGCAAGGGGCTCGCCCCCGCGGCAAGGCGCATATGATCCGCGCCGGCGCCGCCCGCCGCAAGCGTCGGCTCGACCCGACGTTTCGCCAAAGACGATGGGGCCGACGCGAGACGCCAAGTCCGTGGCCCGCGAGGGGAGAAAGCTCATGGCGTCCGTCGAAATACGGGACGTGAAGAAGGCCTACGGCGCGACCGCCGTGATCCACGGCGTCGATGTCGACATCAAGGACGGCGAGTTCGTCATTCTCGTCGGGCCCTCGGGCTGCGGCAAGTCCACCCTGCTGCGCATGATCGCGGGGCTGGAGAACATCACCGGCGGCGAAATCCGCATCGGCGAGCGCGTCGTCAACGACGTGCCGCCGAAGGAGCGCGACATCGCGATGGTGTTCCAGAACTACGCGCTCTATCCGCACATGACGGTGGCCGACAACATGGCCTTCTCGTTAAAGCTGCGGAACGCGCCGCGATCGGAAATCTCCGAACGGGTGGACAAGGCGGCCAAGATTCTCGGCCTCGCCCCGCTGCTCGAGCGCTATCCGCGCCAGCTCTCCGGCGGCCAGCGCCAGCGCGTCGCCATGGGCCGCGCCATCGTGCGCGATCCGCAGGTCTTCCTGTTCGACGAGCCGCTCTCCAACCTCGACGCCAAGCTGCGCGTCGCCATGCGCGCCGAGATCAAGGAGCTTCACCAGCGCCTGAAGACGACGACCGTCTACGTCACGCACGACCAGATCGAGGCGATGACCATGGCCGACAAGATCGTCGTCATGCATGACGGCATCGTCGAGCAGATCGGCGCGCCGCTCGACCTCTACGACAGGCCGGGCAACACCTTCGTCGCCGGCTTCATCGGCTCGCCGGCGATGAACTTCCTGTCAGGAACCGTCACGCGCGAGGGCGAGCGCACGATCTTCAACGGCGGCCACGACGCGACCTTCGCCATCGACGCGCCGGCGGCCGCGATCGGCCGCAAGGTGACGCTCGGCGTGCGGCCCGAACATCTCAAGATTCATCCCGACGGCGTGCCCTTCGAGGTCGCCGTCATCGAGCCCACCGGCTCGGAGACGCAGGTCAACGTCAAGCATGGCGGGCACGAGATCATCTGTCTGTTCCGCGAACGCATCAGCGCCAGGCCCGGCGACACGATCCGCATCCGGCCGGAGCTGACGCATCTGTTCGACGCCGAAACCGGCAAACGCATCGTCTGACAAGACACGCGGCGGAAGGGCCGGAGCCCGCCGCCGCGACGACTTCGGCCGCACGGGCCGGAACGGGACAGGGCGATCAACGCCCGCTCGTGTGACGGGAGGAAAGCATGATCAATCGTCGTTCGCTGATGAAGGGCGCCGCCGCCGGTCTTGCCGGCGCGAGCCTGCTCGATTTCGCCAAGGCCTGGGCGCAGACCGCGCAATGGAAGCCGGAGGCCGGCGCCACCATCAACCTGCTGCGCTGGAAGCGCTTCGTGCAGGCGGAGGAAGACTCCTTCGTCAAGATCGTCGACGCCTTCTCCAAGGCGACCGGCGTCAAGATCAACGTAACGAACGAGAGCTTCGACGACATTCAGCCGAAGGCCTCCGTCGCCGCCAACACCGGCGTCGGCCCGGACATCGTGTGGCCGCTGCATTCGACGCCGCATCTGTTCCCCGACAAGCTGCTCGACATGAGCGACGTCGCCGACTACCTCGGCAAGAAATACGGCGGCTGGGTGCCGGTGGCCGAGGCCTACGGCAAGAACGGCGGCAAGTGGATCTCGATCCCCGTCGCGGTGAACGGCGGCTACATCAATTATCGCATCAAGGCGATGAAGGACGCCGGCTTCTCCACCTTCCCGGACAAGACGGACGCCTTCCTCGAACTGTGCCGCGCGCTCAAGAAGAACAACACGCCGGCCGGCTTCGCGCTCGGCCACGCCTCGGGCGACGGAAACGCCTGGATCCACTGGCTCTTGTGGTCGCATGGCGGCTTCCTCGTCGACAAGGACGACAAGGTCATCATCAACTCGCCCGAGACGGCGAAGGCGCTCGAATATTGCAAGGCGCTCTACGAGACGTTCATCCCCGGCACGCCGTCGTGGAACGACTCCTCGAACAACAAGGCGTTCCTGTCGGGCGAGCTCTATCTGACGGCGAACGGCATCTCCGTCTACGCCGCCGCCAAGGCCTCCGGCGATCCCAAGCAGCTCGCCATCGCCGAAGACATGAATCACGCCTTCTTCCCCGTCGGCCCTTCAGGCAAGCCGGCGGAGTTGCAGCTCGTCTTCCCGCTGATGGTGTTCAAATACAC